>DATMVD010000028.1:0-5793 GCA_035563535.1 Pyrinomonadaceae bacterium
GCCCGCGCGCCCTTCGCCGCCCGGCCGGCCGAACGGAGTCGCGCAGCCCAAAGCGGGCGCACCCGCCGCGAGGGGCGGCGGCGCGCCTCAGAGCGCGCCCTCGACGCGCCCGAACGCGCGCCCCGCCACGCCGCACGACCCGAAGGTCTTAAGGCCGGGAGCCGCGCGGCTCCCTTTCAAGCCGCCCGCCGTCGCACAGCCGACCACCTCGCGCCCGAAGGCCACGCCGAACCCCGCGCGCGCGGCCGGGCCGGCCAGACCCGCTCCCGTGCCGCGCGGCGCGGTCGTGCAGCGGTTCCGCCCGCCCGTCGTCCAGGCCACAAAGTTCTTCCCGAACCTCCACCCCGGCGCGGTCGAGCGCGTCGAGCCCGGGCAGGTCTTCCGCCTGGAGAGCTTCACAGACCAGTACAGGCTCCGCAAGTCCGACGGCCACGGCGTCTACGTCCCGAACCAGCAGTACAACTTCGTGCGCACCGTCGAGGGGCAGATGCTCCTGCACAACCGCTACCGCCACCCCTCCATCGCCGAGGGCCGGCACGTGCTCTACGCGGGCGAGGTCTTCTTCAACAACGGCAGGCTCGAATGGTGGTCGAACGGCTCGGGCCACTACCAGCCCGACTCCGAGGACGCGCGGCAGGCCGCGCTGCCGATGGACAACTTCTACACCTACCAGCAGGTCATCAAGGGCGAGCACAAGCGCAGGAAAGGATGAGGTTGCAATGAGCTCGGGAAATAAAAAATCACCGGGGGCGAGGGGCATTCAGCGGCCACCCAATCGGCAGGCGGGACACGCGCCGCAAATCAACCCCCGCGTCGCCCAACTCAAGACCGATTTGTCCGCGCAGAGTGCCGGGCGGCCCGCCGCCCCCCCGGCCTTTCGTCCGCCGGCGATGCCTCAGGCAGCCCAACCCAAAATGGCGAATGGCGCCGTGGACCGGAAGCCGCCGGTCGCGCCCCCTGTCTATCGTCCTCAACAGGCGCCGAAAGTTTTACAGACGAAAAGCTCATCATCTCCAAGCCCGCAGGCAGGTCAAGCGCCGCGCCGGCCCGCCGCGCCTCCGGTCTATCGTCCGCAGCCGAAACAAGTGAATGCGCAATCAAGCCTTCCCGCGCAGATGAAGCCGAAGGCGGTTGCCCAGCCGGCGAGCCTTCCTCAGCCCGCGCGGCACACAATGGAATCCCTCTCCGACAAGAGGGACGCGGGTGATCGCGTCCACGTCGGCCCCCAAGCAGTTTCGGGCGGGGCGCACGGTTTGAATCCCAATTTCGCGCCGGTGCGGGCCAACCCAAACGTCGCGCAGAGGCAGCGGCTTCCGGGGCACGAACCGGCACATGTCGTCCGGCAGCAAGCCGGTCACCTCCGTACCCCGTTTGGTTTGAGCGTGGCCGCTCGGCCCGGATCGGCGGCTGCCGTCCAACGCTTTTCCACCCACGCTCCGACCGCCGCGCCCGCCCCTCGCTCGGGGCAGATCGCGAGCTTTCGGGGGGTCGTGCAATGCATGAAGCTGTACCGCTTTCTGAACGACAAGACGCCGGAAGCGTTCAAACCTAAGAACCCTATGTCGAAAGCTCAGATCCTCCAGGCGGCCAAACAAATCGGGGGGTGGGAAGACTCGAACCAGATGTCCAATGAGGAGATGGCCCTCCTTTTTTATGCCGAGCTACACGCGCAGAATATGTTGGGAACGAACAACAAGGACAGCCCCTTTCTGTCGCTGGCCCGGGATCCCGAGACCGTTGCCAAGTCGGGCACCCTCAGAGAAATCGTTGCGGGCGCAAAAGAAGTGTGGGAGTTCGAGATAGACGACAAATATATTGTGCCGGTCGGCAACGCGACCTCTCACGGCGAGGGCGAAGTACTGGTCTGGGTGCCGCCGGGGCTGGACTTGAAGAAGATCTCCACTTACGACCCGATAGCCACGCAGAATCCGTACAGGACACTGACGCTGACTCAAATCAATCAAGGCATCAGGCTGGACACCTGGTATTGAAATAAAGGTGTGTCGGGCGAAACACAGCCATCAAGGCGGCAATTTTTCCAGTCGCCGGCACATCAGCAAAGGCAGGCATGCGCGCAGGATGCGCTGACGCCGCGTAGCCGAACATGGCGGGGAACCTCAAATCACTCATCGGCCGTCTCGACGACACGTGCCGCGACGCGCTCGAAGCGGCGGCGGGGCTCTGCCTCGGGCGCACCAACTACGAGGTGGACATCGAGCACTACCTGCTCAAGCTCGTCGAGCCGGCCGACGCAGACATCACGCGCCTCCTGCGCCACTCCGGCGTTGACCTCTCAAGGCTCTCCGCCAACCTGACATCCGCGCTCGACAAGCTGAAGACGGGCAACGCGCGCACGCCCGCGCTCTCGCCCCGGCTGATACGGCTCGTCGAGGGCGCGTGGATGCTCGCCTCGATCGACTACGGCTCGCCGAAGGTGCGCTCGGGCCACCTCCTGCTGGCGCTGCTCTCGGACGAATCCCTCGCGCGGCTCGCCGCCGAAGTCTCGCAGGAGTTCGCGCTCGTCTCGGTCGAGGGGTTGAAGAAGCAGTTGCCCAACCTCGTCGCCGGCTCGGCCGAGGAGGCGCAGGCGGGCGCGCCACCCGCGCCCGACCCGCAGCCCGCGGGCGAGTGGGCGCAGGCCGCGGGCGGCGGCGCGGAGACCGCGCTCGGCAAGTACACCATCGACCTCACGGCCGCGGCGCGCGAGGGGCGCATCGACCCCGTCCTCGAACGCGACTTCGAGATTCGACAGATCGTGGACATCCTCACGCGCCGCCGCCAGAACAACCCCATCCTGACCGGTGAGGCCGGCGTGGGCAAGACGGCCGTCGTCGAGGGCTTCGCGCTGCGGGTCGCCGCGGGCGACGTGCCCGCGCCGCTCAAGCACGTCTCGGTGCGCACTCTCGACCTCGGGCTCTTGCAGGCCGGCGCGGGCGTCAAGGGAGAGTTCGAGAACCGCCTCAAGTCGGTCATCGAGGAGGTCAAGGGGAGCCCCCGCCCCGTCATCCTCTTCATCGATGAGGCGCACACCCTGATCGGCGCGGGCGGGGCCTCGGGGCAGAACGACGCGGCGAACCTCCTGAAGCCGGCGCTCGCGCGCGGCGAGCTGCGCACCATCGCCGCGACGACCTGGGCCGAGTACAAGAAGTATTTCGAGAAGGACGCGGCGCTCGCCCGCCGCTTCCAGGTCGTGAAGGTCGAGGAGCCGACCGAGGAGCAGTGCGTCCGCATGCTGCGCGGCCTCGTCTCGATGCTCGAACGCCACCACGACGTGCGCGTCCTCGAAGAGGCCGTCGAGGACGCCGTCAAGCTCTCGCACCGCTACATCTCGGGCCGGCAGCTCCCCGACAAGGCCATCAGCGTGCTCGACACGGCCTGCGCCCGCATCGCCATCAGCCAGGCGGCGACCCCGCCCCCGGTCGAGGACGCACGTCGCCGCATCGATCACCTCTCCGTCGAGGCGGCCGCGCTCGAACGCGAGTCCGCGACCGGCGCAGACCACCGGCGACGCATCGAGGAGCTGCAAGCCGAGCGCGCGGCCGAGGAGGAGAAGTTCGCGCGCCTCCACGAGCAGTGGGAGCGCGAGCGCGAGATCGTCGTCCAGATACGCGAGCTGCGCGCGCGGCTCGAAGGGCAGGCCGCGTCGCCGAACGGCGACGGCCCGAACCCTGACGCAGCCGCGCCCGCCGTTGACGACAAGGCCGTGGCCGGCGCGGCCGTGGCCGGCGCGGCCGCCGACGCCGCGAGCGCCTCGGGGGCCAACGGGCAGGAGACGAAGCGCAAGCCCGCGAAGCCTCAGAAGCAGAAGGACGCGAACCCCGACGAGCTGCGGACGCAGCTCGCGCAGTTGAACGCGAAGCTCCGCCAGGTGCAGGGCGAGACGCCGCTCGCGCAGGTCTGCGTCAACTCGCAGACCATCGCCGAGGTCATCTCAGGGTGGACGGGCATCCCCGTCGGCCGCATGCTCGCCGACGAGATCAACACCGTCCTCTCTTTGAAGGAGCGGCTCGAACAGAGGGTCATCGGCCAGTCGCACGCGCTCGAAGCCGTGGCGCAGCGCATCGCCACCGCCCGCGCCAACCTCACCGACCCGCGCCGCCCCGTCGGCGTCTTCCTCCTCGCAGGCCCCTCAGGCGTGGGCAAGACCGAGACGGCGCTCTCGCTGGCCGAGGAACTCTTCGGCGGCGAGCGCAACCTCGTCAACATCAACATGAGCGAGTACCAGGAGTCGTTCACCATCTCGGCCCTGAAGGGCTCGCCGCCCGGCTACGTCGGCTACGGCGAGGGGGGCGTGCTGACCGAGGCCGTCCGCCGCAAGCCCTACTCGGTGGTGCTGCTCGACGAGGTCGAGAAGGCGCACACGGACGTGATGGAGCTGTTCTATCAGGTCTTCGACAAGGGCGTGCTCGAAGACAGCGAGGGGCGCGAGATTGATTTCAAGAACACCGTCATCATCCTCACCTCGAACGCCGGCGCGGAGACCATCATGGAGCTGTGCTCGGAGCCGGACTCGCCGCCCGAGCCGGACGTGATCGCCGAGGTCGTCCGCCCCGAGCTGCTGAAAGTCTTCAAGCCGGCGCTCCTCGCCCGCATGGTCGTCGTCCCCTACTACCCGATCACCGACGAGGTGATGCGCGCCATCATCCGCCTCCAGCTCGACCGCGTCGGCCGCCGCCTCGCCTCCAGCCACGGGGCCTCTTTCAGCTACGACGAAGGCGTCGTCACCGAGATCGCCAACCGCTGCGAGGAGGTCGAGTCGGGCGCGCGCAACATCGATCACATCCTCACGCGCACGCTCCTGCCCGAGATGTCGGGCGAGTTCCTCGCGCGCATGGCCGCCGACCAGCACGTCTCACGCGTCCACGTCGGCGTCGGCCCCGACGGCCAGTTCAGCTACGTCCTCCGCCTGCGCGACTGACCGGGGCGCGCCCGCCTTCTTGGACAAGGCGGGGCGCGTGGAATATAATCCGGGGCACCCTCAGTCGGTAGTTGTTGATTGGCTCTCCCGCCAGTTGTACCCCCTTCCCTTAATGTCGGTTGGTTAGCGACCGCTTTGGTGAGCGAACTGATGCGGCCTCCTCGCGCTGTAGCGCCCCCGCCTCCGGGAAGTGTTGTTGCGGCTTCCCCGGCCGGGACGCGTCCGCGCGGGCGCGTGGCCTTTGCCCCTCCCCTTCGCCGCGGCGCTCCCCGCAGAGCCGCGAGAGGTGCGTGCCCCATGAGAAAGACACTTTTACTCGGACTGGTTTTGTGCGCGGCGCTCGGCCCGGCCGTGGCCGCGCGGCAGCGCGACGACGCGGCCTCGGTCTCCTACCGCGACGGCACGAGGTTCGCCCTTCAGGGGCGGCTGGAAGAGGCCGCGCGGGCCTTCGAGCAGGCCATCGCGCTCGACCCCCGCGACGGCAACGCCTACTACAGCCTCGGCAACGTCTACTCCGAGCTGGGGCGCTGGCCCGACGCCATCGCCGCCTACCGCAAGGCCGTCAGCCTCAACAAGAACGACGTGGAAGCCTTCAACGGCCTCGGCCTCGCGCTCGGCCGCCGCGGCGTCTACGAGCAGGCGGCCGCCGCCTTCGAGCGCGCCATCGAAATCTACCCGAAGTGGGCCGAGCCCCACTTCCACCTCAGTCAGGTGCGCAAGGCGCTGGGCCGCGACGACGAGGCGCGCGCCGCTTACCAAAGGGCCGTGCGCCTGCGGCCCGACTACGCCGCGCGCCCGCCGCGGACGTTCACGACGGCGACGCTGGCCGTCTCGAAGCCCGAGACCGAGGCCCGCAGCGAAAGGGTTTCGGCCGC
>DATMVD010000029.1:0-24759 GCA_035563535.1 Pyrinomonadaceae bacterium
GCAACCCGCGGCGGCGCAGGTGCGCGGCGAGGCGCAGCCCATCCGCGGCGGCGCGCTGAAGATCGTCGAGAACATGGAGACGAGCCTGGCGGTTCCGACGGCCACGTCGAACCGTCAGGTTCCCGTCAAGGTGCTCGAAGAGAACCGCGCGCTCGTCAACCAGTACCTGAAAGAGCACAAGCGCGGCAAAGCCTCCTACACGCACTTCGTCGCCTACGCCATCCTGCGCGCCGTCGAACGCTACCCGCAGATGAACGACGGCTTCGCGGTAGTTGACGGCCAGCCCGCGCGCGTCCGCCGCTCGGAGGTCAACCTCGGCCTAGCCATCGACCTTGAGAAGAAGGACGGCACGCGCACGCTCCTCGTCCCGAACGTGAAGAACGCGAACGCGCTCAACTTCGCGGAGTTCCTCGCCGCCTACGACGACGTCGTCAAGCGCGCGCGCACGGGCAAACTCGGCGTGCCCGACTTTCAGGACACGACCATCTCCCTGACTAACCCCGGCACCATCGGCACCGTCTCCTCGACCCCGCGTCTGATGGCGGGGCAGTCGGCCATCATCGCCACGGGCGCGATCGAGTACCCGGCCGAGTACCACGCGATGACGCCGCAGGCGCTCTCGCTTTTAGGCATCAGCAAGGTCGTCAACGTCTCCTCGACCTACGACCACCGCGTCATACAGGGCGCGGAGTCGGGCGCGTTCCTCGCCCACGTCCACGAGCTGCTGCTCGGCGAGCACGACTTCTACGTGAACATCTTCCGCGACCTCGGCATCCCGTACCAGCCGATGCGCTGGGCGCGCGACTTCAACCCGGCGCTCCTGGGCCGCTACGACGCGCGCGAGGAGGTCAGCAAGGAGGCGCGCGTCCTCGAACTCATCAACGCCTACCGCGTGCGCGGCCACCTCGTCGCCGACATCGACCCTTTGAACGCGCTCCCCATCCAGTACCACCCCGAGCTGGACATCGAGACCTACGGGCTGACCATCTGGGACTTGGACCGCGAGTTCATCACGGGCGGCCTGGGCGGCAAGGAGAGCGCCAGCTTACGCGAGATACTCGACATCCTGCGCCGCGCCTACTGCGGCAAGGTCGGCACGGAGTACCGCCACATCCAGAGCAAGGAGCAGAAGCTCTGGATACGCGAGCGCATCCGGCAGGAGCTCGTCGCGCCCGAGCCGCTCGACGTGGAGACGAAGAAGGCGCTGCTCATGCGCCTCATCCGCGCCGAGCAGTTCGAGCGCTTCCTCCACACGAAGTACCTCGGGCAGAAGCGTTTCAGCTTGGAGGGCTGCGAGACCATCATCCCCCTGCTCGACCAGCTCGTCGAACTCTCGGCCGAGAAGGGCGTCGAGGACATCACGTTGGGGATGGCCCACCGCGGCCGCCTGAACGTGCTCGCCAACGTCGTCGGCAACTTCTCCGAGCGCATCTTCACGGCCTTCGAGGGGTCGGTGCACCCGGACTTCCCGGCCGACGAGGGCGACGTGAAGTACCACCAGGGCGCGAAGGGCGTGCGCGAGACCGCCTCGGGCAGGAAGGTCTCGATCACCATCTCGCCCAACCCGAGCCACCTCGAATTCGTAGACCCGGTGGTCGAGGGCATGACGCGCGCCAAGCAGGACGCGTGGGAGCTTGCGGGCGCGAAGCGCGAGGAGGTCATCGACCGCGCGCTCCCCGTCCTGCTGCACGGCGACGCGGCCTTCGCCGGGCAGGGGATAGTGATGGAGACCTTGCAGCTCGCCGACCTGCACGGCTACCGCACGGGCGGCACCGTCCACATCATCATCAACAACCAGATCGGCTTCACCACCTCGCCCGAGGACAGCCGCTCGTCCATCTACTCGACCGACGTGGCGCGGATGACGCAGATTCCGATCTTCCACATCAACGGCGACGACCCCGAGGCCGCCTTCCGGGTGCTCCGCATCGCGCTCGACTACCGGCAGGAGTTCAACAAGGACGTTGTCTTAGACGTGATCGGCTTCCGCCGCCTCGGGCACAACGAGGGCGACGAGCCGAGCTACACGCAGCCCTTGATGTACGCGCGCGTGAAGGCGCACCCGGGCGTGCGCGCCGTCTACACGCAGCGCCTGGTCGCGGAGGGCGTCGTCACCGAGGAGGAGGTCGAGCAGATGACGCGCGAGGCCGTCGAGCGCTACGAGCGCAGCCACGCCCGCGCCAAGGAGATCGTCGCGCAGAAGGAGCCTCTGAAGGAGCTGCCCCCGCCCACGCCCGAGGAGGACGGCTCGGAAGTGATGGAGACGGGCGTCCCGGCGGAGGTCATCCGCGACCTCGCGCACCGCATCGCGGTCGTCCCCGAGGGCTTCAACATCAACCCGAAGATGGTGAGCCAGCTCGCGCGCCGCGCGAAGATGGGCGAGGGGCAGGCCCCGCTCGACTGGGCCTTCGGCGAGCTGATGGCCTTCGGCTCTCTGGGGCTGGAGGGGGCGCGCGTGCGCCTCTCGGGGCAGGACTCGGGGCGCGGCACCTTCTCGCACCGCCACGCCATCCTCTACGACACGCAGACCGGCAAGCACTGGGAGCCGCTCGCCGAGATGACGCGGCGCGGCGAGACGCGCTCGCTCGTCGAGGTCTTCGACAGCTCCCTGTCGGAGCAGGGCGTGCTCGGCTTCGAGTACGGCTACGCGGTCGAGGCGCAGGACGCGCTCGTGCTGTGGGAGGCGCAGTTCGGCGACTTCTCGAACGGCGCGCAGGTCATCATCGACACGTTCATCGCGCCCGGCGTGGACAAGTGGAACCAGCCCTCGCGCCTCGTCCTCCTGCTCCCGCACGGCTACGAGGGGCAGGGGCCGGAGCACTCGAACGCGCGGCTGGAGCGCTACCTGCAACTGTGCGCCGAGAACAACATGCAGGTCTGCTACCCGACGACGCCCGCGCAGTACTTCCACCTGCTCCGGCGTCAGGTCAGACAGCCCCACGCGCGCGAGCTGGTCGTGATGACGCCGAAGAGCCTCCTGCGCCTGCCCGCGGCCGTCTCGACGATTGAGGAGTTGACGGCGGGCGGCTTCCGCCCCGTCATCGACGACGCGGAGGTGGCGGACAGGTCGGCGGTGCGCCGCATCGTCCTGTGCAGCGGCAAGGTCTTCTACGACCTCGCGGCCGCGCGCAAGAAGGCGGACGACTACCGCGTCGCCCTCGTGCGGCTCGAACAGTTCTACCCGTTCCCCGAGCGCGCGCTGCGCGAAATCTTCGCGACCTACGAGCAGGCGACGCAGCTCGTCTGGTGCCAGGAGGAGCCGAAGAACTACGGCGGCTGGCACTTCGTCGAGCCGCGCCTGACGGGCCTGCTCTCTGCTTGCGAGCGCCCCTTCTACGCGGGCCGCGCCGCGTCGGCGAGCCCCGCGACGGGCTCCTACACCATCCACGAACTCGAACAGCGCAAGCTCATCGACGACGCGCTCACCGAGCACGCCCCCTACGTCTCCGGCGCGAGCACCGCCCGCTTCGCCGGGCAGGCGGACTCCTGAGGAAATAGGCCGGTACGTGCCTGAGCATGCCATGCCCGTCGGTGCGCATCCTTTGCGCGCCGACGGGCATGGCATGCCCACGCGTGCGCACAACATTCAAATTTATGGGAATGCGAAGCGCATAAATGCGCTTATCATGCGCACGCGTGAGCATGCGATGCGCAGGCGTGCGCATTACATGTCCTCGTGTGGGCATTGCATGTCCTCGCGAGAGCAAGGCATTCCCTCGCGAGGGAATGGCACTCCCTTCGACCGGCATAACATTCCCACGCGTGCGCAAAGGATTCGCGCCGGTGCGAAAGGCTTTCGCGCGCGTGCGCAGCGCGTTACCGCCTTCCGCCTCTCCAACCTTCCGCTTTCATCGTCCCGAAGAACTCGGGCCACGCGTCGTAGAGGTAGAGCGAGAACGGAACCCACCAGATGAGGTCGTTGGTGAGACAGAGGATGATGGTCGAGGGCGGCCACGCGCCACTGTGGATGAGCTGTGCGAGGCCGACGGGGCCGAGCACCTTGCCTAAGAGCCCGACGGCGGCGAGGAGCCAGCCGCGCTCGGGCGCGCGCGCGACCTCAAAATAAATTATCCCGTAGAGGCCGACGACCATGCCGAGGCAGGCGAAGATTTGCGGGTGGTTCTGAAGGGGCAGCCCCGTGAGCCGGAAGAGCCACTGCGGGTCGAGCGCCGAGTAGAGCCCCCAGAGGATGTTGTAAGCGCCCGCCGCGCAGAAGACCGCGCGGTGAAACTTCCGACGCCGGATCAAGCCTTCACCCCTGCCGACGCCCAAGGCCACGCCCCGCCCGGCAGCCCCAGCGCCGCGTACGCGTCGCGCAGCCCCGACAGCGCCACGCCCGCCGACATCAGCGTCAGCACCCAGACGAGCCCCTCGGGCACGACTTCCGTGTGCGGCACGAGCGCCGTCGATTGATGCCGCCAGGCGTTAAGTACGGGCAGAAGGTTCGCCAGCATCGCGCCGTAGATGATCGCCATCAGGGTGTGCGTCGTGCGCTCGCCCGCGAAGACGCCGCCGAGCGGCGCACGCACCGCGTCCTCGACCACGAAGTCGCGGAGCGTGATGAAAACTTCCGCCGCGAGCAGGGAGGCGAGCACGTAGGCCCACGCGCCGCGCCACTCGACGCGCGGCAGCAGCGCGAAGAGGGCGGCGTAGACGAGCGCGCGCAGCGCGTGCAGCCGCAGCTCCGCCCGCGCCCCGGGCAGCGCGGGCAGCCGCGCGCGCCACTCGTGATAGTAGACCGTGTCGAAGGCCCCTATCGCCCCCTGAACCGCCAGCAGCCACAGCGCCGTCGTCAACCTGCTTCCTCCTCCGTCCTGACCAAGCCTTCGTAACTGATGAGCGGCCCCGTGAGCGGCGACGTGACGCACACGTAGACGCGCACGCCGCCCCCCTCGTCCGCGCGCTCCCAGGCCGCCACGCGCGGCGCGAGCAGCCGCGGCAGCCTCACCCTCAAACTTCTAACGCGTAAAAACGCGCCCTCCGAGTCGTACAAGAGCGCGCCGCCCTCGGCCGTCAGGCGGAAGAGAATCTCGAAAGGCCCGTTGCGCTCCGCCATCAACCCCCCTTCGTGCTCGCCCTGCTCGGTGACGAACTCGCTGCCCGCGAAGTTGCGCCGCCAGCGCTCGCCGCCGCCGTGCGGCTCGACCGAGAGCCGCAGCGGCACCTCCTCGCCGCCTTCGGGCAGGCCCATCAGCCGCGCGACGACGCGCGCCAGTCGCCTTGTGCCGCGGCGCACGGCGAACACGCCTGCGCCGCGCGAGCGCAGGTGGAGGCGGCGCACGGGCTCGTCCAGAACGTCCCAGCCCTCGCCGACCAGACGCTCGTAGAGGCCCGCGCGCGCCTTCCCGACCGTCTGCGCCTCGCCGGACATAACGCGATGATAACCCGAACGCCGCGGCGTCCGCGTCAGCAAATTGGCTTGGCTTAACGTGGCGTTTGAAATAGAAGGCCGCGGCACTTCGAGCCGCACCCGCAATCCGCCGGCCGAACTCCCGTCGTAGTTAGACGCGAGCGCAATTCAAACCCTACGGCCGCCGACTCGGCGGCCCCACCCGTTTCCGACACCCGAAAGGAGTCTGACTTTACATGAAGAAGATGCTTGCCCCGCTCGTCTCCGCGGCCGCCTGCATCGCGCTGGCCTCCTGCCAGCCGCAGCCCGCGCCCGTCCAGCCCGCCAAACTCGCCGACGACGTGAAGCCCGCGGCGAAGCCCGCGCCGACCGACCTAGAACAGCTCGCCGAGCGTCTGGTCAGGCAGAGCGCGGGCGTCAGGGAGGGCGAGGTCGTCCTCATCAGCAGCGGCGCGGAGAACATGGAACTGCTTGAGAACATCGCCGTCCAGGTGCGCAAGGCCGGCGGCTTCCCGCTCATCACCGTCGGCTCCGACCGGCTCGCGCTGCGCATGTACAAGGACGTGCCCGAGAAGTACGACACGCAGACCGACCAACTCGGCCTCAAGCTCGCCGAGGTCGTGGACGTGACCATTAACGTCGGCCGCAGCGCCGCCGAAGGGCTCTTCCGTGACGCCGACCCGAAGCGCCTGGCCGCGCGCGCCGCGGCGGACGAGCCCGTCGCCGAGGCTTTCCTCAGGAAGGGCGTCCGCTCGGTCGAGGTCGGCAACGGCCTCTACCCGCAGGACTGGCTGGCGAAGCGCTACGAGATGACGCCCGAGGAGCTGGCGAAGACCTTCTGGGGCGGAGTCAACGTGGACTACACAGACCTCCAGGCGCGCGGCGCGCAGGTGAGCGCGGCGCTCTCGGGCGGCAGCGAGATACACATCAAGGACGCCAACGGCACCGACCTGAAGGTCAAGGTGCAGGGCCGCGCCTACGGCGTGAGCGACGGCATCATCACGGCCGAGGACTTGAAGAAGGGGGCGGCGGGCCTGAGCGTCTACCTGCCGGCGGGCGAGGTCTACACGACGCCGGTGCCGGGGACGGCCGAGGGCAAGGTCGTCCTGAAGAGGGACTACTACCAGGGTCAGGAGATCAACGACCTGACGCTCGTGTTCGCGGCGGGTAAGCTCACGTCCATCACCGGCTCGGGGCCGGGCTTCGAGAAGATGAAGGCGGCCTACGACGCGGCGGGCGAGGGCAAAGACCTCTTCGCCGTCGTGGACTTCGGCATCAACCCGAACGTCAAGCTCCCCGCGGGCAGCAAGATCGCCACCTGGGTTCCCGCAGGCACGGTCACCGTCGGCGTCGGCAACAACGTCTGGGCCGGCGGCGACAACAAGACCTCCTACGGCTACTTCGTCTCGCTGCCCGGCACGACCGTCACGCTCGACGGCAAGCCGGTGGTAGAGGCCGGTCAGTTGAAGCTCTAAAGCGGTTCGAGTTTGCATTTACCCCGTCCCGTTTAGAGGCGGGCTCTGCCCGCCGGCTCGACCATCGCGGGTTGAGCCGGCGGGCAGAGCCCGCCTCTAAACGGGCGGTATAGTGATTGGCAAACCGCTTTAGGGATATAAATCCCCCGGAGGAGATGAAGACCTCGCTTACGGTTTTTTCTCCGGCGGCTTAGTCGTCGGCGGCGGGGGCGGCGGCTCCTCGACGGGCACTCCCTCGTCGAGGAAGTCGTCGTCGAGAATCTTCAACTCGGTGCCGAATTTCTGGTAGCTGCGGAAGCGTATGTCGTTGCGCGATTGCAGGGTCTCGCCGCGGGCGATTGTCGTCATCACGACGAGGGAGCGCGAGGGCAGGAGGTATTCGCCCTGGCTGGGGATCGTCACCCAGTCGTAGTCGATGGCGACGTTGGCGGCCTGGATGGGGAACGCGGCGGGCACGTCCGTTGACTCGAACTCAACGCGGAGCACGCGCGCCTTCTCGCGGTCTACCCAGATTTTGCCGCGCTGCCCGGCGATGACGGCCGCGCCCCCCGTCTTCAGCTCCCAGCGCGAGTTCGCCTTCTTGATGTCGAAGGCGTAGACGATGGTGCGCCGGCCGCGCAGCGTGTCCGTGTCGAGCGGCTTGAACTCCGCCCGGCTCCTCTCGGCGAACAGCTCCTTGAGCACGGTGACGAACTCGCCCGTCGAGCTGGCCCCGCCCGCCTCGACGTAGTCGCTCTTCTCCCTCGCGTCCGGCCCCGTGACGCCGTTGACCGAGAGCAGGCGGTACTTCTCGCCCTCGCTCGGGCGGTAGCTCACGCCGACGACGAGGTGGTCGTCCGTGCGCCAGTTCTGCGAACGGCCCCGCGCGTAGGCGCGCGAGACGATCTGCTTGACGACGAAGTCCGGCATCTGGTCGAGCGCTTCGAGCGTGGCGGCGCGCGTCTTCGCGAGCAGGTCGAGCGACTCGGCCTCTCCGGGGAGCGGCTTCGCCTCCGAGGGGTTGAGGAAGCGGCGCTCGGCCTCTTCGAGCGCGCGCCGCAGCTCCACGTCGTTGCCGCTCCTGGTGGCGACGAAGGCGCGCAGGCCGGAGGTCAGCGGGAAGGCGATGCCGCGCCTCCGCACCTCCGCGAGGATCTGCTCCTTGACGCCGGGGCGCGGGAGTTGCCGGACGAGCGCCAGAAACTCCGCGTTCGTCAGCGGGGCCTGCGGCTGCTGCGCCACGCCCACGCCGGCGAGCGCCGACGCGCACAGCACGAGCGCCGCGAGTCTTAAAAAGAAATTTCGGAAAAGGAAAAACTTCATTTAGGAAAGCCTCAAAACACAGTAGGCAGTTGAAGACACTTATTTGGGTTACTCCGAGTTAATTCTTCAACGTCCGAAGCGCGGAGCGGCTGCCTACTGCCTACTGCCATCTGCCTACTGTTTTATTGATGTCCCGAACCGCAGAAGCGTTCGATTGTGCGGCGGAGGATTCGGGCGCAGTCGCGCAGCTCGGCGGCGGGGACGAACTCGCCCGTGCGGTGCGCGACGCGTATGTCGCCTGGGCCGAAGACGACCGCGTCGGCCCCCAACTCGGCCAACTGCGGGGCCTCCGTGCCGAAGGAGATGGTGCCCGCCGCCCGCCCCGTCAGCTCTTCGAGCGCTTTGACGAGCGGCGCGTCCCCGGGCGTCTCGGCCCCGCCGTCGAGGCGCGTGACCGCGACCTCGCAGTCGAAGTCTTGATCCTCTTTACGCAGCGCCTCTGCCTCGCGCCGCACGAGGTCGGCCACCAGCTCCGGCCTCTGACCGGGCACGGGCCGCCATTCGAGCGTGAAGCGGCACCGGCCCGCGATGACGTTCTTCGCCGTGCCGCCGTCGATGAGCCCGACGTTGAGCGTCGTGTGCGGCGGGTCGAACGACTCGTGCGCGAGCCCCTTCAACTCTTCCGCCACCGCCCCGATTCTGTTGACCAGCCGCGCGGCGCGCATGATGGCCGACGCCCCGAGGTGCGGGTAGGCGCTGTGCCCCTCGCGGCCGCGCACGGTCACTTCGGCGAGGCAGTAGCCTTTGCCCGCGCGCATGGGTCTGAGGGAGGTGGGCTCGCCGACCACCGCGTGGCGCGCGCGGAAGGGCCTCGCGTCGGCCAGCCGCTTCGCGCCGAGGCACCCGACCTCCTCGTCCGCCGTCAGCACGAGCGCGAGGGGCCGCGCGAGCCTTTCGAGGCCCACCCCTTCCAGCGCCGCCAGCGCCGCCGCGATGAACCCCTTCGTGTCGCACGCGCCGCGCCCGTACAGCCTGCCGTCGCGCTCCTTGAGCGTCAGGGCCTCCGCCCACGCCGGGTCGAAAGGCACGGTGTCGGTGTGCCCGACCAGGGCCAGCTCCACCTCGCCGCCCTCTTTAAAATCTTTCGAGCTGACTGCGACGAGTTGCAGCTTCTCCACGCCGCGCTCGTCCGTGTAAGGGTAGAGGCGCGCGGACAGTCCTAAGCCTTCGGCGCGGGCGGCGAGGTGTCTGACGACCTCGGCGTTCGTGCGCGCGGAGGTGGAGTCTATCGCCACCAGCTCAGACAGTATCTCTTCGACGCTCATGCTTTCGGCCAAACAGAGGGCCGCCGTCCGCCGCGGCTGTCCGAGCCGGGCGTCCGGCGGCCTCTATAAGTCTTGAAGGTTAAATCCGGGGCGCGCTCACCAAGGCACGGTGAACTCGACCGAGACGATCTGCCAGCGGCCGCCGCGCTTCTCGAGGTGGCGCGTGTAGCCATAGCGCGGCGTGTTGAACTCGCGCCCGCGGAAGCTCCCCTTGAGCTTGGCCGCGCCGGTCACGACGGCCTCGCGGCCGTTGACGACGACCTCCACGCCTTCGGTCTTGAGCGAGGTGACGGCGAAGAGGGGGTTCGAGATGAGGGCGAGGCGGTGCGACTTCTTGACCCGCCCGCCGAACATCGAGAAGTCGTCGGCCAGCGCGCGGTCGAGCGCCGCCACGTCGCGCTCGACGTGCGCGCGGACGTACTCGCGCTCGACGGCGAGCACGTCGCGCTCGTCCGAGGAGCCTAAGACGTAGGCCCCGAGGTTAGTCGCGGCGACGCCGAGGACGAAGGTGATTAAGGCCGCGGGGATGCGTGTGGCGTAATATCTCATCATACCCTTTACTCCTTGGTTGTGCCCCGAGCGTAGCACGCGCGGCGCGGCGCGACAAGAGTCACCGGTTAACTCCACAGCCTCCTTTGAAGTGCGGCGAAGCGCGAGACGATCTCGTCCTGCGCGGGGTGGCGGCCCGCTTCGACGACGAGGCGGCCGCCGACGGCGGTCTCGCGGACGGCGGCGCGCGAGAGAGAGAAGACGACGGCGGGCAGGAGGTCTTCCGCGCCCGCGCCCGCGACGGTCGGGTCGTCGAGGTCTACGGTGAAGAAGTCGGCCACGCGCCCCGGCTCGAACTCGCCCGCGAGCGCCCCGATGCTCTCGGCCCCTTCGACGGTCGCACAGCGGAAGAGGCGCGCGGCGAGACGCGCGCCTTCGGGACTTCCTTCCGAGCTACTTTCATCGACGACCGGCGCGAGGACGTTGCGGCGGAGTGTCTTCAGGCGCAGGTGGTACTCAAGCCCGCGCGCGTCTTCGAGCAGGTCGATCTGCGTGTGGCTGTCGGTGCCGAGCGCCACGCGCACGCCCCCTCCGAAGAAGAGGTCTGCGGGCACGACGCCGTCGCCGAGGTTGCGCTCGGTCGTCGGGCAGGCGCAGACGCAGGCGCGCGCCCGGGCCAGCATCTCGACCTCCTCCGGCGTGACGTGCACGGCGTGGACGCCGGTGAAGCGCGGCGAGAGGACGCCCTCGTCCGAGAGGAGCGCGACGGGCGTGCGCCCCGTCTCGGCGAGGCACGCCTCGACCTCGGCCGGCTGCTCCGCGACGTGCATGTGCAGGGGGAGGTGGCGCGCCTCGGCGTACGAGCGCAGCGCGCGCAGGTACTCGACGGGGACGGCGCGGACACTGTGCGGCGCGACGCCGACCCAAGCGCGCGGCTCGCCTCCGAGTTCGCGCGCGAGCCGCTCGGCGTGGCGGACGAAGACTTCGGGGTCGGGCTCGATGAAGCGCCGCTGGCGCGGGTCGGGCTCCTTCTGAAAGCCCGCGCGGGCGTAGGCGACGCGCAGCAGCGCGACGCCGAGCCCCACGTCGCGGGCGGCGCGCACGACCTCAAGGGCCAGAAGGTTCGGGTCGTCGTACTCGGAGCCGTCGGGAGCGCGGTGCAGGTAGTGGAACTCCCCGACCGAGGTTATCCCGGCGAGCGCCATCTCCATGAAGGCCATCCGCGACGCGTCGTAGATGTCCTCCGGCGTGAGGCGCTCGGCCGCCGCGTACATCATCTCGCGCCACGTCCAGAAGGAGTCCGAATGGGACGCGCCGCGGTACTCCGTGCGCCCGCGGATAACGCGCTGGAAGGCGTGCGAGTGCGCGTTGACCATGCCGGGCAGCAGGGCCCGGCTGCGGAGTCGAACCGCGTTCGACCCGTCCGGCAACTCCTCGACCCGCGAGACGGAGATGACCCGGCCCTCCCGGTCGCACACGAGCGCGCGCCCCGGGAGGAAGCGCCCGCCCGCGTAGAGCAGGTCGGGGATGAAGGCGGCCGGGTCGGAAATGTCTGCGCCGGTCGTCACTTGTTCTGCGCGCGCCGGCTGACGGGTCGCGCCTTCTGCCGCCTGAGCCACTCGTTGACGTTCTGCTCCAGAACGTCGAGCGGGACGGCCCCGGAGCCGAGGACGAGGTCGTGGAACTCGCGCACGTCGAACTGGTCGCCCAGCTCCGCCTTCGAGCGGGCGCGCAGCTCTTTGAACTTCAGCTCGCCGATCTTGTAGGCGAGCGCCTGGCCGGGGTCTGTGATGTAGCGGTCGATCTCGTTGGTTACGTCCAGCTCGGTCTTGGCGGCGTTGTCGAGGAAGTAGTCTATCGCCCGCTGCCTGTCCCACTTGTAGTAGTGCATGCCCGTGTCCACGACGAGCCGGACGGCGCGCCACATCTCGTAGGTGAGCTGGCCGAACTTGGAGTAGGGGTCGTCGTAGAGGCCCATGTCCTCGCCCAGGGATTCGGCGTAGAGGCCCCAGCCCTCGACGAAGGCGGTGTAGCCGCCGTAGCGGCGGAACTTCGGTATCTCGCCCAGCTCCATCGCGCGCGCGATCTGGAAGTGATGCCCCGGCACGGACTCGTGCAGGCTCAAAGCCATCATCTCCCACTTGGGGCGCGTCTCGGGTTTGTAGAGGTTGACGTAGTAGTAGCCGGGGATGGAGCCGTCGGCCGCGGGCCGGTTGTAGTAGGCGGTGGTCGTGTCGGGCGCGAGCGTGTCGGGGATGGGGATGACGCCGTAGGGCATCCGCGGGATGGTCTTGAAGACTTTGACGAGGTTCGGGTCGATGCGCTTGGCGACGGCGCGGTAGGCGTCGAGGAGGTCTTCGGGCTTCTTGTAGTAGAACTCGTCGTCGGTGCGGAGCTTCTTGAAGAAATCTTTGAGCGAGCCTTTAAACCCGACCTGCGTCATCACCTTCTGCATCTCGGCGCGGATGCGCGCGACCTCCGAGAGCCCCTTCTGGTGAATCTGCTCGGGCGTCATGTTCGTCGTCGTGTAGCGGCGCGCGAGGAAGGCGTAAGCCTCCCCGCCGTTCGGCCACTGCCACGCGCCGACCTGGTCGAAGGTGGCGGGCAGGTACTCCTTGACGAAGTAGTCGCGGAACTTACGGAGCGCGGGCATGACCGACTGCTCGACGGCCTCGCGCCCCGCGCGCGCGAGGCGTTCGCGCTCGGCCTCGGGGATGTCTTCGGGGAACTTGCGGAAGGGCTTGTAGAAGCCGCTCTCCTCGGTGCGCGCGTTGAGCTGGCGGTCGAGCTGCCCGGGCACGCGCTGCAAGGTCACTTTCGGCCAGAGCATCTTCGCGCGCACGCCCTCGCGCAGAAGCTCCGTCGTCTGCTCGACGTACGCGGGGTAGGCGCGCAGGCGCGCGAGCCAGTCCTCGTAGTCCTTGACCGTCTGGAAGCGCAGGCGGTCGCCCAACTGGTCGGCGCTCTGGATGCCGCCGCCCTGGTTGACCGGCATGAGGTAGAAGCGGAACTTGAACTCCTCGATGTCGTCTTCGAGGTCTTTGCGGAAGAGGTCGTAGTTGAGCCGGTCGGCCGCGGGGAGCCGCGAGCGGTTGATCTTCAGCAGGCGCGCGAGCGTCTCCTCGCGGTGCTTCTGGCGGCGCTCGACGGCCGGGAGGCTCAGGTCAGTCCAGCGGTCGTTGTAGCGGCGGTCGCCTAAAGATGAGGCGAAGGTCGGGGCCTCGCGCATCGTCCACTCCCACTCGTCTTCAAAGAGCTGGTTGAGGGCGGCGGCCGGCGAGGCGGCGGCCGCGCGGCGTTGCGCGGCCGCGGGGCCGGACTGCCAGATGACGACGGCGGCGAGCAGCGCAGCCGCGAGGTGCTTCGCAGGGGAACGCATGACGTTTCGAGTCCTCCGAATTGGCGCGGGATTGGAAAGTCAGGAGACCGGGTTGGAGGATACAACAGGGGAGTAGACAGTAGCCAGTAGTCAGTAGCCAGTAGTGCCCCGCGTGGACGCGTCGAGTTTTTCACGCAGAAGTCACGTTAGTGAAGCTTTTCTACCGGCTACTGACTACTGGCTACTGTCTACTCCTTTTCAAGCATCAAAAGCTCATCATGAGTGTTTCAGTCAAGGAGTTGAGGACTTATACGAGTTTCGCGCGGCGGTTCGCGGGGAAGTTCGTCCGCGACCGCATGGAGGAGCGGCGAGTCCCCGTCCTGCCCGCGCCGCACAGGCCGGAGCCCGCGACGTGGAGCGACGAGCGTCTGACGGTGGCGTGGCTCGGGCACGCGACCGTGCTGATGAATTTCTACGGGACGTGGCTGCTCACAGACCCCGCGCTGCGGCCGCGGGTGGGCGTGCGCGTCGGGGGCTTGACGCTCGGCCCGAGGCGTCTGGTGCAGCCCGCTTTAGGTGTTAAAGAACTGCCGCCGTTAGACGCCGTGCTCGTCTCGCACGCGCACATGGATCACACGGATTTGGGGACGCTCAAGCGCCTGCCGCGGCGCACGCGCGCCGTCGTGCAGGAGGGGAACGGAGACCTCGTGCGCCGCTTCGCGCGGGTGGACGAGTTGAAGTGGGGCGAGTCTGTGGAGGTGAGCGGCGCGCGGGTCGAGGCGATTGAGGTCAACCACTGGGGCGCACGTCGCCTGACCGACAAGCACCGCGGCTACGGCGGCTTCCTCGTCGAGAAGGGCGGCCGCGCCGTCGTCTTCGGCGGCGACACGGCCTACACCGAAGCCTTCGCGCGCCTGCGCCGTCGCGCGACGCCGGTCACGCTCGCCATCCTCCCCATCGGCGCGTACGACCCGTACGTCTACGTCCACGCCAACCCCGAGCAGTCCTGGCGCATGGCGCGCGAGATGGGGGCCGACTACATCCTGCCCATGCACCACTCGACCTTCCGCCTCAGCCGCGAGCCTGCGGACGAGCCCCGCCGCCGCATCCTCGCCGCCGCCGGGGCAGAGAAGTGGCGCGTCGCCCTGACCGAGATCGGGCAGACGTGGGTGCTGCCGGAGGAGTAGTCAGTAGTCAGTAGTCAGTAGCCAGTAGAAGACAATCGGCGGGCGTCGAGGATTAAACCCGACGCCCGCCGACGTTGTTTCCCCTACTGACTACTGTCTACTGCCTACGGTTTACGGTTCACGGTTCGCGGCTTTATTCTTGTCACGGTTTACGGCTTACGGTTCACGCGCGAACGGAGTGAGCGAATGGTCGCAGCAGCAATCCCCCAAGGGCCGCGCGGCGGGCGCGTGCTGGGCAACATGCGCGAGTTCAACAGCGACTCGCTCGGGTTTGTCGAGCGCTGCGCGCGCGAGTTCGGCGACGTGGTGCCGACGCGCTTCCTCTACGTCCCCGCGCTCTTCCTCTTCCACCCAGACCACGTCGAATACGTGCTCACCGCCGGCAACAAGAACTTCATCAAGGCCGCCTCCCTGCGCTCGCCCTTCTTCAACCGTCTGGTGGGCCGCGGGCTCGTGACGAGCGAGGGCGAGTTCTGGCGGCGACAGCGGCGGCTGGCGCAGCCCGCCTTTCACCACCAGCGCATCAACTCTTACGCCGAGACGATGGTCGCCTACGCCGAGCGCATGCTCGCGGGCTGGCGCGACGGGCAGACGCTCGACGCGCACGAGGAGATGTTGGTGCTGACGCAGGCGGTCGTCGCGCAGACGCTCTTCAGCGCCGACGTGTCGGGCGAGTCGCGCGAGATCGGGCGGGCGCTCTCGAACATCGTCCGGCCCTTCGCGTCGCAGGCGACGCTCAAGTGGATTCTCGACAACCGCCTCCCAACGCCCGCGCACCTGCGCTTCAACCGCGACGTGCGCAGGATCGACCGCTTCGTCTACCGCCTCATCGAGGAGCGGCGCGCGGGGCGCGAGGACACCGGAGACCTGCTCTCGATGCTCCTCGCGGCGCAGGACGAGGACGGGGGCGGGATGACGGACAAGCAGCTCCGCGACGAGCTGATGACCATCTTCCTCGCCGGCCACGAGACGACGGCGCTCGCGCTCACCTGGGCGTGGTATCTGCTCGCGCGCAACCCGGAGGCCGAGGAGAGGCTCGCGGAAGAGTTGGGGGAGGTTCTGGGGGGGCGCGCGCCGACCGTCGCGGACCTGCCGCGGCTGCGCTACGCCGACTGGGTCGTGAAGGAGTCGATGCGCCTCTACCCGCCGGCCTGGGCCGTGGGGCGCGAGTGCGTGCGCGAGTGCGAGGTGGGCGGCTACCGTGTGCCGAAGGGGATGCAGGTCTTCGGCTTCCAGTGGGTCATCCAGCGTGACCCGCGCTGGTTCAGAGACCCTTCGGCCTTCCGCCCCGAGCGCTGGGGCGAGGAGTCGATTTCGCGTCTGCCCCGTTACGCCTACTTCCCCTTCGGCGGCGGCCCGCGCCTCTGCATCGGCAACTACTTCGCCACGATGGAGGCCGTGCTCATCCTCGCCACCATCGCCCGACGCTTCCGCCTCCGCCTCCTGCCCGGCCACGAGGTCGAAGTGCTGCCCGCCCTCTCCCTCCGCCCGAAGCATGGCCTGAAGGTGAGGCTGGAGGCGCGTTAAATACCGGGTCAGTACCACCCGCGGTAGCGGGTGGGCCTTGATTAACCGGGCGCGCCGGGTCACACAGGCCCACCCGCTACCGCGGGTGGTACTGACCGCTATGGCCGCGCTTCACCTTCCCATGTAAACCATATCAACGCAACGCTTTAATACCTTCCACATCTCCCCGGCCGGCGGGCTCAAGAATTCCTCAAGTCCCGCGGCGTACATTCCCCACGGTTTTAGCATCGGGGGCTTACAGCCCGCCCCCGCCCGTCGGAAAATTTTCGCCCCGGAGTGAAGACGTTGAACGCCTCACTGAGAAAGCTCAGAGGAACTCACATGGCGCAGGTGATCCCCGAAAAGATTACGCCCCCGGCCGAACTCCCGCGCGTCTCGCGCGAGCGGCTCCTCCGGACGCTCTCGGAGAGCGTGGAGGGCTGCAACTCGACCGTCGTCGCCGGGCGCGCCGGCACCGGCAAGACGATGCTCGTCACGGACTTCGCGCGCCGCTCGGGCCGCCGCGTCGCCTGGTATAAGCTCGACGCGCCCGACTCGGAGCTGGGCGTCTTCCTGCGCCACCTCTGCGCGAGCCTGGGCCGCGTGCGCCCCGGCTTCGGCCAGAAGACGCTCGAACGGGTGGGGTTTGAAGTCCGGGCGGAGGACGTGCCGCTGGCCGTCGAGTACCTGGTCTATGAGCTGCTCGAATCGAGCGAGCCGGCGCTGGTCGTCATCGACGACCTGCACCTCGTCTACGACGCCGAGTGGATGGTGCCCTTCTTCCGCCGCTGGCTGCCGCTGCTGCCGCCGGAGGTGCACGTGATGCTTCTGGGGCGGAGCCTTCCGCCGACGCCGCTCTGGCGCATGCGCTCGAAGCAGACGCTCTGCGTGCTCGAAGAGGAGACGCTCGCCTTCACTCTGGAAGAGGCGCGCGCCCTCTACGCCAGCTACGGACTTCCGGTCTCGGGCGCCGACACGGCGCTCCGCGAGACGCGCGGGCGGGCGGCGACGCTCGACGCGCGCGCGCGCCGCGACGGCGTCACCGAAGAGGCTGACCGGACGCCGTCGCGTGCGCGGCAGTCGGGCCGCCTGTCGCTGCGGCTCGTGAAACCACCTCGCAAGTCTCTGGGCACGGCCTGAAGAGAACCGCGAGCGGTAGCGAGCGGGTACGTGCCTCGTGAGTGAACCGTCTGAGGAAACTCCGACCCGCTCGCTACCGCTCACGGTTCTGTTATACTGCCCGACCCGACCAGGCCCGAAGGTTTCGACACACACACGCTTTAAGTCCGAGCGGAGGCCCCGGCCCGTCCAAGCCCCGGACGAGCCCCGCAGCTTTAGAAGCGATGTCCAACTTGCCGCACCGCCAGGAAGGGAGCATCCGCGACGCGCAGCCGCCCGCGCCGGCCGCGCCGCAGCTCCCCACGTTCTTCCTGCGCACGAAGCTCCTGCCGCCGCGCCCCGCGCCGTCGCTCCTGCCGCGGCCGCGACTCGTCGAGCGCTTGCAGCAGAACCTCGCGCACGCCGTCACGCTCGTCACCGCGCCGGCCGGCTCGGGCAAGACCACGCTCGTCGCGGACTTCATACGCACCGGCGCGCGCCCCTTCGTCTGGTATCAGCTCGACCGGGCCGACTCCGACCCGCTCGTCTTCCTCGGCTACGTCGCGCACGGCATCAGGCAGATCGTCCCCGGCTTCGGCGACGCCACGATGGCCTACATGCAGGAGGCGTCCAAGGAACTGGCGCAGCAGCCCGAGCGCGCCGTGGACGTGCTCCTCAACGAAGTGCTCGACCGCGTCGAGCAGCAGTTCATCCTCGTCCTCGACGACTACCACCACCTCGGCGCGGAGACGCCCGTGCACAAGGTCGTTGACCGCTTACTCGCCTACCTCCCAGACCTCATCCACGTCGTCATCGTCTCGCGCGACATGCCGCCGCTGGCGCTCGCGCGCATGCGGACGCAGGCCAGCCTCGCCGTCATCGACCGGCAGGAGCTTCTGTTCACCGACGACGAGACGCGGGAGCTTTTCCGCACGGTCTTCGACCTGGAACTCACCCCCGAACAGCTCGCCGAGTACCGCGAGCGCACGCACGGCTGGATCACGGCGCTGCAACTCGTCCGTCAGGTCGCGCAGCGGCAGGCGCTGGCGCGCGGGCCGGAGTCTCCGACGGCGCCGCCCGACCTCGTCGAAGTCCTGCGCCAGAGCGAGCGCGACATCTTCGACTACTTCGCCGAAGAGGTCTTCGCCGACGAGACGGAGGAAGTCCAGCAGCTCCTCCTCCGCGTGAGCCTGCTCGAACGCGTCGAGCCCGACGCCTGCAACCGCCTCTACCCGCAGTCCTCGGGCGTGCTGCACACGCTCGTGCGCCGCAACGTCTTCATCTCGCTCGCCTCGGACGGGCGCGGCGAGGAGTACCGCCTCCACCCGCTCTTCCGCGGCTTCCTCCAGCGCCGCTTCCGCGCCGAGCAGGGCAAGGCGGCGGTCGCCGCCGAGCACGCGCGCCTCGCAGACTTCTTCCTCGAACGCGGGCAGTGGGAGCAGGCCATGCACCACCTCGTCGCCGCCGAGGATTTTCATCGCGCCGCGAAAACAATCGCCGAGCGCGGCGGCGCGTGGGTCACGGCCGGCGCGCTCTCGTCGCTCGCCTCCTTCGCCAACGCGCTGCCCGCTCAGGCGCTCGAAGCGCACCCGCGCGCGCTCGCGCACCGCGCCGAGGTCGCGCGACTGCGCGACGAGCACGACCGCGCGCAGTCGCTCTTCAACCGCGCCGCCACGCTCCTGCACGAGCAGGGCGACGCGGAGGGCGAGGCCGAGGTCCTGCACTCGCTCGCCACAATCGCGCGCCGCCGCGGCGACTGCGACACGGCCTTCCAGTTCCTCGACCGCGCCGTCGAGCTGACGGACGAGCGCTCCGAGGTCAGGACGAAGTGCGGCAACACGCGCGGCCTCTGCCTGGTGGGTCTGGGTCAATGGACTGAAGCCGAGCGCGAGTTCCGCCTCGCCCTTCAGTCGGCCGAGGAGCGCGGCGACCGCTACTACGCGCAGCTCGTCGCGCACAACCTCGGCATCCCGCCCGGCGTGCGCGGCGACTTCGGCGAGTCGATCAGGTGGATGCGGCGGATGCTGCGCGAGGAGGGGTCGTCAGCGCCGCCCGTCCCGCGCGAGGCGATTGCGCACCTCAACGTCGGGCGCTGCCAGTGGTTCCTCGGCGACTTCGAGGGCTGCGAGCGCAACCTCGACCGCGCGCTCGAAATCTGCCAGCTCTTCAACCTCTCGGGGCTGCGCGGCGAAATCTTCGAGTTCTACGGCAACCTCTACCGCGAGCGCGGCGAGTTGCAGCGCGCGCACGAGTTCTACGAACGCGCCACGCGCGCATACGACGAGGCCGGCGTGGACGTCATGCGCCAGGAGCTCCTCGAAGAGCGCGCCCTGCTCGCGCTGCAACTGGGCGACCTGACGGAGGCGCGCGCTCTGCTCGACCGCCTCATCGAGGGGCGCGCCGGGGACGTGCTCTACCGCCACCGGGCGGTGCTCGCGCGCGCGCGGGTGGACGTGGCCGGCGGGCGCTACGAGGAGGCCGCGGCCGACCTGCGCGAAGTGCTCCCCTTCATCCATTCGACGAAGCTCTACTACAGCGAGGCGCAGGCGACGATGCTGCTCGCCGTCTGCGAGCACGCCACGGGCCGCGACACGGAGGTGCTCCCGCACCTGCGCCGCGCGCTCGACCTCGCCGCGCGCTACGACTACGAGTACTGGTTGCAGCGCGCGGTCGCGCAGTTCCCGCAGGTCTTCTCCGCGCCCGAGGCCGCGGAGCTTCTGCCGACGGACTTGCGCGAACAGCTACCCCAGCGCGCGGCCGAGGCCCGCGCCGCGGCAACGGCCGAGCGCCCCGCGCTCTTCGTCGTGCAGCAGGGGCCGGCCGCGGATTTAACTATCAACATGCTCGGCGCGGTCGAAATCTTCCGCGAGCCCGCCAGGCCCTTAGCCGCCGACGCGTGGGTCACGCGGCGCGCGCGCGACATCCTCTGCTTCATCGCCTCGCGCCGCCACCGCCGCGTCTCGAAGGACACGATCATCGACACCTTCTGGGGCGAGTCGGACTTCGGCTCGGTCGAGAAGAATTTTCACCCGACCATCTCGCACATCCGCAAGGCCCTGAACAGTAACCAGCCGTTGAAGCAGAACTTCCTGCTCTACCGCGACGGCGACTACCAGCTCAACCCCGAGTTCTCTTACCGGATAGACACGGAGGAGTTCGACCGGCTCCTCGCCGAGGGCGACGCCGCCCGCCGCTCGCGCGACCAGGAGGCTTTCGTCAAGGCTTACGAGGAGGCCGCCACGCTCTACCGCGGCGAGTTCATGCAGGGGAGCTACGACGAGTGGGTCGAGGAGCAGCGCTCATACTGCCGGGAGCAGTACTTGCGCATCTTAGATATACTGGCGCAGACCGCACAGAAGTTAGAGGACTGGGCGCGCGCGCTCACGCTCTCGCAGCGCATCCTGCGTGAAGACCCCTTCCGCGAAGACGTGTACTGCCACCTCATGCGCGCGCACGCCGCGCAGGGGAACCGCGTCGCCGTCCGCGAGCAGTACGAGACCCTGCGCAAGCTCCTGCGCAAAGAGCTGGGCGTCGAGCCCGCCGCGGAGACGCAGAAGGTCTACAGGGAGCTGCTTAAATGATTAGCTTTTAGCTGTTGGCTTTCAGCTTTTTGTTCGGCTAAGAGCTATTTAAAAGTAATTCACAAGAAAACCGTAACAATTGGATTTATGGGATGATATACAAAATTAATGTCAGTTCCTGGCGCGCAAACCTCGCACAGACCTGCTCCCGACGCGGGCCCCGACCTGCGCTGCGAGCCGGAAACAACGTCGGCCCCAAAGCCCCAAAGATGCTCCGAACACATACTTCCGAAAGTCTGCGCAGGGCCACGGCTCTGGTCATGGTCTTCGTCCTGTGCTCGATGCCCGCGAGCGCGGGGATAATCATCCACGGCACGCAGGGGATCACGGAGACGCCCGCCGACGGCGTCTACTACGACAACGTCTCCGGCCTGAACCTGACCGGCGCCGACGCGCTCACCTACCGGGTCAACGGAATCTCCGGCACCACGACGACCGACGGCCTGAACCTGACGGGCGCCGACGGCTCCCCGGTCGCCACCGTGGACGGCGTCAGCTACACGGGCGCGAACAGCTATGTGGCGGCGCACGCCGACGGCCTCAACCTGACCGGCGCGGACGGGCTGAACCTGACCGGCGCGGACGGGCTGAACCTGACCGGGGCCGACGGGACGACGTGGCGAGTCTCCTCCGTCACCTTCCGCAGGCCGCAGGGCCTGAACCTGACCGGGGCGGACGGCCTGAACCTGACGGGGGCCGACGGCCTGAACCTGACCGGGGCGGACGGGCTCAACCTGACGGGGGCCGACGGCATCACGGCGGGGCGCGTGCAGTCCGTGCACGTGGACTCCGCGTCGCAGGTCGTCGCCAAGCGGCTGGACGGGACGATCTTCTACGCGCCCGTCAACGGCCTGAACCTGACGGGGGCCGACGGGCTCGTGATGACGGGGGCCGAGAACGTCCGCGCGTGGGGCGTGCAGGGGCTGAACCTGACGGGCGCGGACGCGCTCGCCGCCATCGGAGCGCAGAGCCCCGTCGGCGACGCGGGGCTGATGAGCGTCAGCCCGGAACTGGCCACGGCGCTCGACTGGATGACCGACGACAGCAACGTCAACGCGGCCGTCGTCTACCACCGCCCGGTCACCGACGCAGACATCGACACCCTCAAGGCGCTCGGCGTCCGCGGCGGCACGCGCTTCCAGTCGCTCCCCGTCGTCGTCATCACGGCGGCGAAGTGGCAGATTTTTGAGATAAGCAAGCTCTCCTCCGTGCGCCACATCACGGACGACCGCACGCTCCAGTGGAACGCGGACGACAGCCGCACGCAGGCGGGGCTGCTGCGGATGCGGCAGGACTCCGACCTCCAGCGCTTCCGCGGCCAGGGCTCGCTGCAAGGCGACGGCGTCGTCGTCGCCGTCCTCGACACGGGGCTGGACGCGACGCACCCGGACATCTCGAAGAACGTCCTGCGCAACGTCAAGCTGGCCGACCTCCAGGGCGCGAACCTCGTCGAGTTCCTGCCGCCGGCCAACGTCGAGCACCTGCCCGACACCGACCAGCTCCTCGGCCACGGCACCTTCGTCGGCGGCATCATCGCGGGGACGGGCGCAAGCTCCGCGGGCAAGTACGCGGGCTACGCGCCGAAGGCGAAGCTCGTCGGCCTCTCGGCCGGCGACTACTCGCTCTTCAACGTGCTCGCGGGCTTCGACTACGTCCTCTCGCACCCCGAGCTGAACGTCCGCGTCGTCAACTGTAGCTTCTCGGCCAACACGACCTTCGACGCGAACGACCCCGTCAACGTCGCCACGCGGATGCTCTATGAGCGCGGCGTCAACGTCGTCTTCTCGGCGGGCAACTCGGGGCCGGGCCTGCACACGCTCAACCCTTACGCGGCCGCGCCGTGGGTCGTCTCGGTCGGCGCCCTGGACGAGCGCGGGCGTCTGGCGAACTACTCGGCGCGCGGCGACTTCGGCAGCCGCAACTTCCGCCCGACCCTCTCCGCGCCGGGGACGAGCATCGTCTCTCTGCGCGCCTCGGGGACGAACCTGACGGGGGCGACCGCCCTGCCGGCCGACGTGCAGGGCCTGACGCCCGCCGAGCTTCCGTACTACACGACGGCCTCTGGCACCTCGTTCAGCGCGCCCGCGGTGGCGGGCACCATCGCGCTGATGCTCGACGCCGACCCGACGCTCACGCCCGCGCGCGTCCGCGACATACTCCAGCGGACGGCGACGCCGATGCCGCCCTACTACCAGCACGAGGTCGGCGCGGGCGCTCTGAACACGCACGCCGCCGCCTTGCAGTCGGCCTTCCCCGACCGTCAGATCGGGATGTTCCGCGCCGTGATTAACCGCGGGCAGGTGCGCTTCGTGAAGGAGCCGGTGCAGAGCTTCTCGGGCACGGTCAACCCGGGCGGCGCGGTCGAGGTTAACTTGAACGTGCCGGCCGACGCCGTCTTCGCCTCGACCGACGTGGCGTGGGGGCCGATCATCACGACGAACGACCTCGGGCTCACCACGCTCAACCCCTTCGGGCAGATCGCGGGGCAGTCGAACTACCTGAACCTGCCGGGTCTGACCGGCAAGCACGAGCGGACGCTGGTCTCCGTGCCCGTCAAGGGCATGTGGCGCGCGCGCGTGACGCACACGCTCTCGGCGGTGGCTACGCCGCAGGAGTTCTCGGGCACGTTCGAGACGGCGCGCGCCGTGTACGCGCCGATGGCCGACCTCGCGGGGCTCGACGCCTACACGGTCGATAACATCCGGCGGGCGGTCTCATCGCTGGCGATGTGGCCGGGGGCCGACGGGCTCTTCCGGCCGGGCGGCATCGTCTCGCGCGCCGAGCTGGCCGAGGCGATGATCGCGGGCGCGCGCGTCCCACAGTACGTGCCGAACACGCCCTCCTTCGTGGACGTGCAGGACACGACGACGATGAACTTCGCCGAGGGCGCGCAGTCGCTCTTCCCAGACGCCGTGCGCGGCGGCACGTTCCGCCCCGACGACCGCGCGACGCGGCTCGTGGCGGCCGTCGTGCTCGTGCGCGCCGCGGGGCTGCGGGCGGAGGCCGAGTCGAAGGCGGGCGCGTTCCTGCCCTACGCGGACGCGGCCTCGATACCTTACGAACTGCGCGGCTACGTGCAGGTGGCGGTGAGCCGCGGGCTGATGAGTTCGGCGACGCAGTTCAACCCCTCGGGCGCGCTCACCCGCGCCGAGCTGGCGCGCGGCGTCTCGACCATCCTCCAGATGAACATGGTGCCGGACTCTCCCGCGAGCATCGTGCCGTAAGCTTAACGGTAGGGTTTCAGGGCGCGAGGCGCGGCAGACTCTGTCTGAGTCTGCCGCGCCTTCGTCTTGTCGCGGCGGAAAACAGGTCAGAACCGCCCGCGGTAGCGGGTGGCCCTCGATTAACCGGCACGTCCGGTCTACAAAGGCCCACCCGCTACCGCGGGCGGTTCTGACCGTTTTACAATCGGGGCAAATTCATATCACGGAGAAGGTAATAATGGACTGGCGGGTTTTTATGACGACGTTCGCGACGATCTTTCTGGCGGAGATGGGCGACAAGACGCAGCTCGCGGCGATGACGATGGCCGCCGACACCAGGAAGCCCCTGACGGTCTTCCTCGCCTCGGCGCTGGCGCTCGCGTGCGTCTCGGCGCTCGGCGTCGCCGTCGGCGGGGCGCTCGGCCACTACCTGCCGCTCGAATGGATCAGGCGCGCCGCCGCCCTCGGCTTCATCGCCATCGGCGTGTTGATTCTGCTCGACAAGTTCTGAAGGGTGTTGGGTGCTGGGTGTTAGGTGTTGGGTAAAAGCAGCGGTCTTACCCAACACCTAACACCCGGCTTGCCCTGAAGGTGCGGCGAAGGGTAATCTCTAGGACGAGCGATGCTGAAAGGTTTCACAGGCGGGTTGGCGAGGCTGCTGCTGGCGGCCGCGCTCGTCTGCGCGTCGGCGGCCGTCGGCCTGGCCGCGCCCGCGCGGCGCGGCAACCCCGCGTGCCCTCTGATGAGCCGCGCGCACGCCTGCTGTAAGCGCGCGCGTAAGGCCGCCGAGTACCCGCGCCTCCTGCCCGTGCGGCTCTGCTGCGTCACCGACGCGCCGCAGCCCGCGCCGGCCGGGACGAGCCACAATGCGCGCCCCGCGCCCGGCGTCGCGACCGACCCGCACACGGCCTTCGCGGCGCCCGCGCCCGCGCACGTCGCGCTTCACGCGCGCGCGTACGCGCCGACCTTCAGCCCCGCGCACTC
>DATMVD010000030.1:0-112500 GCA_035563535.1 Pyrinomonadaceae bacterium
GCGCTCGCGCGCGCACGCTCGATGCGGCGCAGGGCGGCCGCGACCAATGGGTTTAGCTCCGGCTCGTCCGGCGGCGGGACGAGGCCGAGCTGCTTGGAGGCGGACTCGGCCGCGCGCTCCTTGGCCGCGGCGCGCGCTTCGTCGAGCGTCGTCTGGGGCTGGTTGGAGGCGGGCGCTCTCCCGGCTTCGAGGTCGGCCTCGCGTGCGCGCTTCTGCTGGATTTCGCGGAAGCGCTCGCTCAGCTCCCTGCGCCATGCCGGGCGGTTGACGCCGGGGAATTCGATGAGAGTCGAGCTGTTGGGGGCTTGCGCGTCGCGGGTCGTGACGTTCGGATTATCGGTCATAGCATCGGGAGCGTCGGCCCTCGGCGCGGTTAGGTGCGCGGCAGGCCCTTGTAGTTCGTCCGCTTCGAGGGGGGTGTCTCTCGGCGCCGACTCCGCCTTCAGACATTGAGGACAACTTTCCAACTCTACCGGGTACGCTTCGCTGCAAACGGCACACTGCATTACTAAAAGGGCGGCCTCCCGGCGTCTCTTGTCTCTTGTTCGAGGGGCGAAGGGCACATGCCTGTAAATCCATGCCCACTGCGGAGTCGCGGCGGATGCTATCAGAACTTACTTTAAGTCGTCAACCAGAAAATGTACAAGGCGCTGTGTTTGGGAGGCGGGAGGGTACAATATTTTGCGGCGTCTAGCGGAGGAAGGTGCCGATGCGGCCCCAGCGCGTGTTGTTGAAAAAGTTGCGGACGAAGCCCGTGTAGCCCCTGTCCTGCGGGGCGCTCTCGTCGTAAGACCAGATGACGAACATGGCGCGGCCGACGATGAGGTCGCGCGAGACGGGGCCCCAGTAGCGGCTGTCGCGGCTGTTCTCGCGGTTGTCGCCCATCATGAAGTAGTGGCCCTCGGGGATGCGGTAGGGGCGTCGGACGCCGTTGACGGCGTCCGAGCCTGCGTAACCGTCGTCGCCGCAGGCCGCGCGGCTGCGGTAGTAGACGGTGTAGGGCTCGTCCGCCTTCGGACGCTCGGCGGTGAGACCCCGCAGCTCGGCCTTGTTGTTGCCCATCGAGCAGTCGCGCGACTCGACGCGGTACTCGGGCAGGAGTCGGCCGTCGATGTACACGTCGCGCCCTTTGACCTCGATGGTCTCGCCGGGCAGGCCGACGACGCGCTTGATGAAGAGCGTCTTGTACTGGACGATCTGCTCGGCGGGGATGGACTCGGCCGGGTACTTGAAGACGACGATGTCGCCGCGGCGCACCTCGCGCTGCGGGAGGAAGGGGAGGTGCGGGCCCGGCCCGAAGATGAACCTGTTGATGAGGAATCGGTCGCCGACGTAGACCGTATTCTCCATCGAGGCCGAGGGGACTTCGGCCGCCTGCGCGACGAAGGTCATGAAGAACATCGCCATGACCAGCACGACCGCGCCCGACTCGAAGTACTCGCGCAGGAGGCCGCGGGGCGGGCCCTTGGGGAGGTCTTCCGCGCCGTCGCGCGTCTCGTCCCGCTGCTCCTCAAGCTCTGTCGTCGCCAAGTGGGGTCAGAACCTTTCGCAAAAGTCCGGTCAATGCCTAGAGCGGCTGGCGGCCCGCGAAGCCGGCCTCGAGGTCGTGCCACCACTCCAGCTCGTCCCCCTCGCCCATCTGCCAGCAGAGCAGCACGACGCGACCGTCGCGCATCGCCGGGAAGTCGATGAGGCCGCGCGCGTAGTCCTTGAGCTGCACGCCTAGCCCTTCCAACTCGCCCGAAGCCTCCGCCAGCTCCGAGAGCGACTCGACGTACGCCGCGCCGCCCTCCATCCCGCCGCCGCCCTGCGCCGCCCCGGCCGCCGCCAGCCGCGCCTGCTCCTGCGCCGCCGACACGCGCGCGTACGCGCGCTGAATCCGCCGCACGATCCCGCGCACGGTCGGCAGCAGCGCGTTCGCCTCTTCGACGGTGAAAAGCTTCATAAATCTCTCGTGAACCGTGAACCGTAAACCGTGACAAGTGAAAGACAGTATTTTCTTGTCACGGTTTACGGTTCACGGCTCACGCTACTGGTCGTCCGTGACGCGGATGAAGTTGGAGCCCTTGGGGCCGTGCTCCTCTTCGCGGGGTTCGGTGACGAGTTGGGCGACCGACTCGTCGAACTCTTCGGTGCGGCGCGCGGCGTCGCGCTCGGCCTCGGCGTCGCAGAGGAGTTCGCGGGCGTGCGCGTCCAAATCGTCTACGGCGGCCGGCGCGGCCGGCTGCGCGTGGTTGGCGTAGGAGTTCGCGGGCGCGTTCGTTTCGTGCGGCGCGTGATTCTCGTAGTAACGGTGCGTATGCGCGGGCTCCTTGCGCACCTTGTGCGCGATGTCGCCGAGGTCGATGAAGTAGTCGGCCACGTCGATCAGCTTCGGCGCGGTGTTCGAGCGGAAGCCCGCGACCTCCACCCGGCAGCCCTTGTAGGCCACGGCGTTGACGGCGTAGACGAAGTCCTCGTCGCCCGAGACGAGCACGGCCGTGTCGTAGCGCCCCGCGAGCGAGAGCATGTCCACGGCGATCTCCACGTCGAGGTTCGCCTTGCGCGTCCCGTCGTAGAAGGTCTTCAGCTCTTTGTGAATCACGCGGAAGCCGTTGCGCCGCATCCAGAGCAGGAACCCCTGCTGGCGCTCGGCCCCGACATCGACGCCCGTGTAGAAGAAGGCGCGCAGAAGCCTCCCGTCGCCCAAAAGGACGCGCAGGAGCTTGTTGTAGTCGATGTCGATGTTGTGGAACCGCGCCGCGTGAAAAAGGTTGTTGCCGTCGATGAAAACCGCCACCCGCCCTCTGTAACCTAACTGCCAGGAGATGTTGTTAGTGGGATCATAATGCATGCGAAAGACACCCCATTCCGGTTTCTAATCCACGAGATTTCAAACATCAGCGGACTAAAGCACCCGCCCGCCGCCGAGCCGGCACAATTCACGACACCGGACTTAAGACGTGACCACTGACCACACACCCGGCGCGACGGCAAGTTATTTAACCACGAACTTTGCCGGGGCGACAACAGGACGCGGGCGCGGGCTGTTGACATTAGGCGGGGGCAGGCATATCTTGCTCGCCATCTGGGCCTTACCCATGGCGGCCAATGAGCGCTTTCTCATTAGTCTCACGCCATCTTCCACGTAGCCTTAATTCTGTAGTCGGCGCGCCGCATTTCTTCCGAGGATTCTCTTGAGCAAGGTCACGAGATGTCGCACATAAGCAACGCCGAAATGCCCCGCCAGGACCAGTGGAGCAAGGGCCTCCTGCTCGGCCTCTACGTCGGGCTGTCTCTACTCTTCCCGCTCTCGCACTTGGACGCCGGGCCGGACGGCGTGTGGGGCAGCGGGCGCGATACCGTGCTCGACAAGGCGACCAACGTCTACGGGTTGCTGGCGCTCGCCGGCGCGGCCCTCGGCCTCTGGCGCGTCCTGAAGTGGGCCGACAAGCCTAGGGCGACGCCCGCCGTCGCGGCGGTCTGGGTCTGCGCCGGGTTGGCCGTCTGGGTGCTCGGGCAGGGCTTGTGGACGTGGTGGGTCTTAACACGTACACAAGAGAATTACCCTAGCCCGGCCGACCCGTTCTTCATCGTGTCGGACGTGATATGGCTGCTGGTGCTGTTGAAGACCTACCAATCGCTCAGGCGGCGCGGCATGGCCGAGATTAGCCAGTACTGGCCGGTCCTGACCGTTCTGCTGGGGGTGCTCGCCACCGCCTCTAAGTGGCTCTTCACCGAATCGAGCGGTGCGACCCCGACCAAGCTCATCTACGATTACATCTACATCTTCGTGACCTTCACGAGCGCGTTCCTGACCCTGCCCCTCGTGTTCGGGAAGAACGAGGAGATTCCGCTGCCGGTGAAGCAATTCATCAACTGGCTGTCCGCCGCGGCCGTCATCAACGCCGTCGCGGTCTTCGCCTTCACGGTGACGGATACGCTTCCGGAGGATAATCCGTACGCGTACTACAACGGCAACTGGGTGGACTGGCTCTTACTGACCGCCATGGGGTGCTGGGGGATGGCGGCGCTCAAGTGCCCGGTCAGGCAGGAGGAGCTTCAGTACACCTTCGGCACGACGAAAAGCGGGATGACGGAGGCGGACGTTTATCTGGCGGGCGAGATCGCCGAGAGCTGCTGCAAGGGCGCGGCCGAGACCGAGCGGGTGGCCGCCTACGTGAACTCTATCAGGTGGGTGCTGGACGCGGCGCCGAGTTGCTGGAGGGTCGTCAAGCTGGGGGACGAGGTGGTGGGCAGCACGTTCCTGTTCCCGGCGCCCAGACACCTCATGGAGTCCTTCAACAAAGGCGAGCTGAAGGAGCACGAGTTGTTCGAGAAGGTCAAGAAGAGTCCGCTCGTGTGGGACTGCCTCTACCTCGCCGACGCCAGCATCCTCGCCCGTCACAGGCGGCGGGGGCTCGCGTTCAAAGCCTTCAAGACGACGATTGAAAACATCGCGAAGGAGCATCCGCAGATTGAAGTCCACTGCCGGCCGATTACGCCGGAACGGAAGAAACTGGCCGAGAAGATAGAGGCGCACTTCGCCGGGCGCGTCGTCGTCAAGACGGGGGACTGAGCCGTCGGCCGCGCGCGCCGTGAAGAGAGGTTCGGGCGGAAGGGTGAAGGGGCGGGCTGTGCTTCAGCCCGCCCCTTCACCCTTCCGTCTCACGGTCGGCCACTTTCCGTTTTCGCCTCACGGCTGCGCCCCCGCGCCGAGTACGTCGCCCGTGGCGGCGTCCACGTAGACGAGGAGCGAGGGGTCGGCGGCGACCTCCCAGGCGACGTGTAGTTCCAGAGCGTCCGCGTCGGCGGCGTCGCGGCGGACGGGGAAGACGACGAGTTGTCGTGCGGCCGTCGGGTCGGGTTGGGCGAGCGCGCGCGTCTGCTGCGTGCCGCCGCGGTCTGTGTAGGTGACGGTGCGGTTGGCGAGCGCGGCCGCCGCCTGCGCGGCCGTGACGGTCTTGGGAACTGCGGCGAGCGTGCGCCCCAAACGCTCGGCGTCGGGGACGGCCGTGCTCGAAAGGCCGACGACGCGGAGGTCGGGCGTGAAGGTCACCTCGACACTGCCGTAGCCGTTCCGCAGGGGGTAGGCGAAAGGGTTCTGCCGGTAGAGCGCGCGGCGCGCCCCGCCTCCCGCGGGGGCGTCGGATATCTCGACGAGCGAGACGTGTTTCAGGTCGATGCCGAGCAGCGGCGCGGCCGTCGCGAGGAAGCGGCGCAGCGACTCGCGCGTCTCCTCCTCCGTGCGGGTGTCGGCGTCGCCCGCGACGACGAGCGGGAGGCGCGGGAAGTCTCGCAGCCCCGCGGGCAGGGAGGCGAGCGTCGCCGTGACGGGGCGCAGGTCTGGCGCGGGGGAGCCGGCGGCGGCCTGCTCACCGACGACCGCCTTCCAGTTGGCGAGCACGGCGGTGCGCCGCTCGTCGCTCGCGGCGAGGACTGCGAACTTCGGCGGCTCGTTCCCGCGCGGGCGCTCCGCCCCGGCCGGCCGCGCCGCCGAGGCGCACGCGCCGTGCATGAAAGCCAGCGCGACGAGAAACGCGCCGCACGCGACCCTTTGAACGTAAGTCATGGTAAGCACGGAGGGACTCAGGCAAAATGTTGAAGGGGAAACTCGCGAGAGGGATTATACTCAAGAAAGTGCGTGGGGCAACGGTCTCGTTCAGAACGTCAGCATGAGCGGAGGGTGGCTTGTCGCGCGAGGACGATTCGGAGATGCTGGGCGGGCTCGGCGCGCTCGGGGAGGGCGCGCCGCGGCCGTTCGCGCCGGAGCAGATGTTGACGTGCGAGGAGTGTCTGCGCGCCAACGCGCCGACGCGCTTCGTGTGCCTCTACTGCGGCGCGGCGCTCCCGCGGACGAAGCAGAGCGCGGCGGACTGGCGGCCGAGCCTGAAGAAGCTCGAAGAGTGGGAGCAGGGCTTCAACGTCGTCACGCTCCCGCGCGCGGCCGGCGCGCTCACGTCGGACGCGGCGGAGGAGGCGGCCTCGCTCCTGCGCCTCGACGCGGGCGGGCTCAAAGAGATCGTCCTGGCGGGCCGCGCGATGCCGGTCGCGCGCACGGGCTCGGCGGATGAAGCCTGGCTCATCGTCGAACGCTTGCGCGAACTCGGGCTCAGCACAGAAGTCTTCCCCGACGAGGTGCTCGCGCGAAGGCCGCAGCGCGTGCGCGCGCTAGAGTTTGAAGAGGCGGCGGTCGTCTGCCGCGCGGGGCCGGAGGCCGAGCCGCGGCGCGTGGCGTGGTCGGAGGTGGTGCTGTTCGTGACGGGGCGCGTCGTGTCGCGCCGGGTCGAGGTCGCGGAGCGCAAGCGTGGGCTCGGCGGCGGGAACGAGACGGTCGAGACGCGCGAGCTGATGTCGGACGAGGCGGTGCTCGACATTTACACTTCGTCGGTCGAAGAGCACGAGGCGCACGGGGCGGGCGGCGCGGGCTTCCGCGTCATGTCGAACGGCTTCGACTACTCGTGCCTCGGGGCGGCGAAGCGGCTGGTCGCGGCCGAGAACTTCAACGCGCTGGTCTCGCACCTGCGCGAGCGCGCGCCCTCGGCCGTGCACGACCGGGAGTACGAGGGCCTGCGGCCGCTGCTCTCGGACGTGTGGCCTTCCGCCGAGCGCACCGAGTCGCTCGGCTTGAGGCGCGAGCGCGCGGGGCGCTTCAACACCGAGGCCGTGACGACGGTCAGCAACGAGACGCAGTTCACGCGCTACGCGCGGCTGCGGCAACTGCTCGTGCTGCGCGCGCGCACACAGGGGACATGAAGCACTACGACGGAGACAAACGCGGGCGGCGCGCAGAGGGGCGCGAGCGCCGGGACAAGGGGCGCGGCGAGTCGCCGGGCGAGAGGGTGGCGCGAGCCTTCTCGGGCGAGGGCAGGCGCGAACGCCCGCCGCGCGGCGCTCGCGACGAACGCCCGCAGTCCGCACGCCCGAGCGAGCCGAGAGAGTCCGTCCGAAGGCACGAGACGGCCGACGACGGCGCGCACGTCTTCGGCGTGCAGCCCGTGCTCGAAGCCCTGCGCGCGGGCGTGCGGCCCGTCGAGCGGCTGACGCTGGCAGAGGGCGCGCACGAGTCGAGGCTGCGGGAGATTCTTGAGATAGCCCGTTACGCGGACATCCCCGTCCGGCGCGTGCCGCGCGCCGAGCTGCAACGCATCGCCGCAGGCGCGAACCATCAGGGCGTCATCGCGACCATCGCCGCGGCGCACTACACGCACGCGGACGAGCTGCTCGACGCTTTGGCCGCGCGCGTCGGAACCCCTGACCCGCCGCTCGCGGTCGTCCTCGACGGCGTCGAAGACCCGCGCAACCTCGGGGCTGTCATCCGCACCGTGGAGTGCGCGGGCGCGCACGGCGTCTTCGTCCCCGAGCGGCGCGCTTCGGGGCTCACGGAGACGGTGGCGAAGGCCGCGGCCGGCGCGCTCGAATACGTGCCCGTAGCGCGCGCGGCCAACGTCGTCCGCCTGCTCGAAGAGTTGAAGGGGCGCGGCGTCTGGACGGTCGGCGCCGCGGCCGAGGCCGGGACGGCGTACACGGACTGGGACTGGACGCAGCCCTGCGCGCTGCTGCTCGGCGGCGAGGGCGAGGGGCTCCGCCGCCTCGTGCGCGAGCGCTGCGACGTGCTCGTCCGCATCCCCCTGCGCGGACGGATCGAATCGCTGAACGTCTCGGTCGCGGCCGGCGTAGTGCTTTACGAAGCCGTGCGCCAGCGACTCGCACGCCGCAAAGAGGAGGTTCAAACGGATGTACTGCCCGAAGTGCGCGACGCCTAACGCGGATGACGCGAGGTTCTGCCGGTCTTGCGGCACGGATATTAGTCTCGTCCCGCAGGCCGTGTCGGGTTCGCTCGCCGAGCGGCTGGCCGCGGATGAAGAGACGCGTGAAGGACGCCGCCAGCGCCGACGCCACAAGGGCGACCTGCCGAGCATCGAGCGCGCGATCAGGGGCGTCTTCCTGGGGCTCGCTTTCATCTTCATCGCCTTCGCCGTCAGGACGTGGGCCCCGGCCGGCCACATCTGGTGGTTCTGGATGTTCATCCCGGCGGCCATCAACCTCGCTGACGGCATCGCGTCCGCCGCGCGGCTCGCGAGCGCAGGGAAGCGGCGCGAACAGCAACCCTACACCCCGCAGCAGACGGCCGTCCCGCCGCCGCGCCGCGTGAGCGCGCTGCCCCAGCACGACACCGGCGAGATGATCCCGCCGCCCAGCGTCACCGAAGGCACAACGCGACACCTCGGCGTCCCCGTCAAGCGCAAGCGCGGCGAGGGCTGAGCGCCCCGCTGCCGCTGTGTTAGTCTTCAAACGTCATGCGAGTTCCGGTAGAGAAGGGAGGCGCGCGCGTCTGCGTCCCCGTCTGCGTCAAGAGCGCGGCCGAACTGCGCCCTTCCGTCGAGCGCGCCGCGGAGGTCGGCGACATCGTCGAGCTGCGCCTCGACTGCCTCGAACCGGCCGAGCTGGACGCGGCGCGCACACAACTCGGAGACCTTCTGGCGGCGTCGGGTCGTCCCTTCCTCATCACCTACCGGCCGAAGGAGCAGGGCGGGGGCGTCAGTCTGAGTCTGGAAGAGCGCGCGGCCTTCTGGCGCGAAGTGCCCCTGTGGCTGCGCGGCGCGGGCGGGCGCGTGTTCGTTGACGTAGAGTTAGACCTGCTTGAGTCGCCGCACGCCGAAACGCTCGGCGCGCTCTTCGAGAGCTTCACGGTCATCTGCTCACACCACGACTTCCGAGAGACGCCCGCCGACCTCGAACGGATTTACGAGCGCATGTCGCGCACGCGCGCCGGTATCTCGAAGCTCGCGACGCAAGCGAACTCGATTACGGACAGCGTCGCCATCATGCGTCTGCTCGAACGCGGGCGGCGCGAGGGGCGCGGCGTTATCGCCGTCTCGATGGGCGCGGCGGGCGTGTTGACGCGCGTGCTCGCGCCGGCCTTCGGGGCCTTCCTTACCTACGGCTCTCTCGACGCCGGGCAGGCGACCGCGCCGGGGCAGGTCGAGGCGCGCGACCTGCGCGACCTGTACCGCGTCCACGCCTTGAGCGAGCGGACGGCCGTCACGGGCATCGTCGGCTCGCCCGTCGCACACTCGCTCTCGCCGCACATGCACAACGCGGCCTTCGAGGCCGTGGGGCTCGACGCCGTCTACCTGCCGTTCGAGGTCGCGGACGTGTCGGAGTTCGTGCGGCGCATGGCCGACCCGCGCACGCGCGAGCTCGGCTGGAACCTGTGCGGCTTCAGCGTCACCGCGCCGCACAAGCAGGCGGTCATCCCGCACCTCGACAGCGTCGCGCCCAACGCCGCGCGCGTCGGCGCGGTCAACACCGTGGTCGTCTCGGAGGGGCGCGGCCTCGAAGGCTTCAACACGGACGCCGAGGCGTCGGTCGCGCCGCTCGAAGGGCTGGTCGGGCTGAAGGGCGCGCGCGTCGCCGTCATCGGCGCGGGCGGCGCGGCGCGCGCCCTGCTGTGGGCGCTCGGCGCGCGCGGCGCTCACGCGACGGTCTTCGCGCGCGACGGAGGGCGCGGGCGTAAGCTGGCAGCGGAGTTCGGCGCAGACAACGCACCGCTCGAAGGCGCGAGCTTCAAAGGCTTCGACGTGGTGGCGAACACGACGCCGCTCGGCACGCTCGGCGCGCAGGAGACGGAGACGGCGGCCGCGGAGTCGCAACTGCGCGGCGCGCGCTTGGCCTACGACCTCGTCTACAACCCCACCGAGACGCGCTTCCTGCGCGAGGCGCGCGCGGCCAGCTGCGAAGTGGTCGGCGGCCTCGGCATGCTCGTCGCGCAGGCCGAGGAGCAGTTCCGCCTCTGGACAGGCAGCGTGCCCCCGCCGGGAGTGATGCTTGAGGCGGCGCGGAAAAAGTTATTTGGTACTTGAGACTAGTGTGACAGGAATTAACCACAGAGACACAGAGACACGGCTTTGAAGCAATGTCTCTTCAAGCCGTGTCTCTGTGTCTCTGTGGTTAAATTCATCCATGTTATGTGACCGGTGGCAGAAGTAAGCGGATGGAGCGATACAGCAGGCAGATTCTGTTCGAGGGCATCGGCGAGGAGGGGCAGCGGCGTCTGCGCGGGGCGCGTGTGCTCGTCGTCGGGTGCGGCGCGCTCGGGTCGGCGCAGGTCGAGATGCTCGCGCGCGCGGGCGTGGGTCGGTTGAGAGTCGTTGACAGAGATTTTGTCGAGGAGTCGAACCTGCAACGGCAGACGATGTTCACGGAGCGGGACGCGCGCGAACGTACTCCCAAAGCTATCGCGGCGGCGAGGCGCATCGCGGAGATCAACTCCGACGTTGAGTGCGAGTCCGAGGTCATAGACGTGAACCGGTCGAACGTTGAGCGGCTGGTCGAGGGGTGCGACGTGGTGCTGGACGGCACAGACAACTTCGCGACGCGCTTCCTCATAAACGACGCGTGCGTGAAGCACGGCGTCGCGTGGGTCTACGGCGCGGCTGTTGGGAGCTACGGCGTGACGCTGACCGTCAGGCCGGGCACGACGCCTTGCCTGCGCTGCGTCTTCCCCGAAGTGCCGGCCGCGGGAACCGCGCCGACGTGCGACACGGCGGGCGTCATCATGCCGATCATCTCGGTCGTCGCGGCCGTGCAGGTGACGGAGGCGTTGAAGCTCCTGACGGGCAGGGTCGAGAGCCTGCACGGTCGCCTGATGCAGTTCGACGTGTGGCGCAACGAGTGGCGGCAGATAGGCGCGGGCGTGCGCGCGCCCGACTGCCCCGCGTGCGGGCTCCGGCGGTTCGAGACGTTGGAGGCGGAGGCGGGCGATTTGACGACCGTGCTCTGCGGGCGCGACGCCGTGCAGGTCTCGCCGCAAGGCACAGTCTCGCTCGACCTCAAAGCCCTGGCGGAACGTCTGAGCGGCGCGGGGGAGGTGAAGGCCAACGAGTACCTCGTGCGGCTGCGCGCGGGCGCGTACGAGCTGACCGTCTTCCGCGACGCGCGCGCCATCGTGCGCGGGACGGACGACGCCTCGGTGGCGCGCTCGGTCTACGCGCGCTACGTCGGGACTTGAGCGGGGCTTTCGGGTTATGATTCATGAAGGCGGGCGGGAATGAACGTCGCCCGGGTCTTTGGTCCCGCCGCGAGATTGAAAGCGAACCTTCATACTTGATGACAAACAGACGCATGCCCCTTCGCACTCTTCGACTCCTCCTCCTCCTCTCTTCAGCGGTCTTCATCTTCGGCGTCGCGCGGGCGCGGGCCGGCGGCCCCGTCGTGTGGGAGACCGACTCGCGCGCGCAGCTCCTGTCGGGCGAGTCGCGCGGCGTCTCGGTCACGGACGCGGGCGCGCTCATGCTCGCGCCGAAGTTCACGCAGGTCTTCGACACCGAGCAGGCTTACGTCTGGTCGAGCGCGGTTGACGCGTCGGGGGTGGTCTACCTCGGGACGGGGCACGACGGGCGCATCTTCCGCGTCGGGGCGGACGGCAAGGGCGCGCTGCTCTACGACGCGGCCGAGCTGGACGTGACGGCGCTGGTCGTCGGCCGGGACGGCGCGCTCTACGCGGGCACTTCGCCCGACGGCAAGGTCTACCGCGTGACCGCCGACGGCAGGGCCGAGGTCTACTTCGACCCGCCGGACAAGTACATCTGGTCGCTGGCCGTGCTGCCGGCCGACGGCGCGCTCGTCGTCGGCACGGGCGACACGGGCAAGCTCTACCGCGTGACGGCCGCGGGGACGAAGCCCGAGGCGGCGCTCCTCATCGACACGAACGAGACGCACGTCATCTCGCTCGCGGCGGACGGCCAGGGGAACCTGTACGCGGGCACAGACCCCGGCGGCCTCGTGCTGCGCGTCTCGCCGCAGGGCAAGGCGTTCGCGCTCTTCGACTCGCCGCTGCGCGAGATACACGCGCTCTCGGTGGGCGAGGACGGCGCGCTCTACGCGCTCGCGCTGAGCGACGCGGCGACGGGCCCGCGCTCCTCAGCGGCGACCACGACGACCACCGTGAGCAGCGCCACCTCCGGCGGCACCGTGACCGGGACCGTGACGACCGACGACGGGGCGGCGCAGGCGGTCGCGATGGCCGCGCAGCAGCAGCCGGCCGCGCGCAGCCGCAACGAGCTGAACGGCGCGCGCTCGGCCGTCTTCCGCATCGCGAGGGACGGCGGCTCCGACGTGCTGTGGAGTTCGCAGACGGTGACGGCCTTCTCCATCGCGGCCTCGCCGCCGAGCGGGCGCGGGGGCGTGCTCATCGGGACGAGCGACAAGGGGCGCATCTACCACGTGACGCCCGACGGGCGCGACACGCTGCTGTTGCAGTCGAGCGAAGACCAAATTTCCGCGCTCGTCGTGCGCGGGGCCGACGTGTTCGCGGCCTCCTCGAACCAGGGCAAGCTCTTCCGGTTCGGCACGGAGCTGTCGGCCGAGGGGACTTACGAGTCGCCCGTGCGCGACGCGAAGTTCGTCGCCTCGTGGGGGCGCGTCTGGTGGCGCGGGCGCGGGCAGGTCGAGTTGCAGACGCGCACCGGCAACACCGAGCGCCCCGACATGACGTGGAGCGACTGGAGCGCGCCCTACAAAGACCCCGCGGGCGCGGGCGTGTCGAGCCCACGCGCGCGCTTCATACAGTGGCGCGCCGTGCTGCGGCCCGCGGGGGGCACGGACCCGCGCGTCGAGTACGTCAGCCTCTCGTACCTGCCGCGCAACGTCGCGCCCGAGGTCTTGCAGATTCAGGTCCTCCCCGTAGGCATCGCGCTCCAGTCGGCCGTGCAGGTGCAGGTTGACCCGAACATCGAGGCGTCGGGGCTCGACCCCGCGCTCATCGGGCCGCAGGTGCAGATACCGCCGCGCCGCACGTTCCAGCGCGGCGCGGTCTCCTTGCAGTGGCAGGCCGAAGACCGCAACGGCGACCAGTTGCTCTACAACGTCTACTACCGCTCGGTCGGCGAATCCGGCTTCCACCTGCTCAAGGAGAACCTGCGCGACAACTTCTTCTCCGTGGACGGCGCGGCGCTCGGCGACGGCAGCTACGTCTTCAGGGTCGTCGCCTCGGACGCGCCCGAGAACTCTCTGGGCCAGGCGCTGACGGGCGAGCGCATCAGCGAGCCGGTAGACGTGGACTCGACGCCCCCGGTCGTGCGCGCCGAAGGGGCGCCGCAGGCGGGGCCGGACGGCCGCGCGCGCGTCCGCTTCACCGTCGATGACGCCTCGGGGCGCGTGCGCCGCGCGGACGTGTCGGTGGACAGCGGCGAGTGGCGCGCGGTCTTCCCCGAGGACGGCATCGCCGACGGCCCGCGTGAGACCTACGCGCTCGAACTGCCCCTGGAGGGCGCGGGCGAGCACACAATCTCACTGCGCGCCATCGACGGCAGTGGCAACGTGAGCAGCGCCAGAGTCGTCGTAAGACGTTGAAGGCCGTGCACGGGGGGCACAAAACAGGACATGCGGGGGCACGTACCGGGACGTACACGATACGGTGCGAGCCACGACCATACGGTGCGAGTCAGGCCCCGCGGCCGTAAACTCAGGCCGTAAAAGGCTTGGCAGATGGAGCCCGCCGCCGTGGCACTGGCCTTGCAACCTTGAGTCGGCGAGACTCGCGCGTCTCTCCTTCTCCCTCCCGTGCGCGAACGGAACGTGAGGAGGCAAAAGGCAGTAACCATGAAGTTAAAGAAGTTCATCATCGCGGCCATCGCTTCCTGCGTGCTCGCCGTCAGCGCGACGGCGGTCGAGCCGCAGAAGGGTAGAGAGAAGCCGCCGCCGCCGAAGGAGAACCGGGATGTGCCCCGGCCGCCGAAGGAGAACCCGCCCCCCCGCGAAAACAACAACGGGGGGAACAAGGGCAACAACGACAGCGGCAAGCGCGGGGGGAAGCCCTGAGGCTCCGAAGGTGAGCGTCGCCCCGTCCCTTCCAGGGGGCTTTCGACTCACAGACACGCGGCCCATCGTTAAGCGTAGGGGCCGCAGACAGCAGGCGCGCCGGAGGAGGCGACGGTAGAATCCCCCTCACGACGCGCCTGATTTTTTTTCGAGGGGGTAGTAAGGCAGTGAAGCTCAAAATCTTCAGGGTCGGAATCTTAGCTTTGACCGTGTGGGGTGCGCTCTTCTCGCCGTTCGTGGGCGAGGCCGGCGCGCAGTGGCGGCGGAGGGGTTACACGCCCCAGCCCGCGCCCCAGCGCGGCGTTGACCCGCGTCTGATGGCGATGGCGCAGCAGCATTCCGGCGACCGCTTCCAGTTCGAGTCGCAGACGCCGCGCGGCGTGCGCGTCTACTCGGTGAGCCGCCCGCGGGCGGAGGCTCTGCGCGCCATCGACAGCGGGCTCGGCGAGTTGTTCTCCATCGCCGCGCGCCGCGGCTACCGGCGGGGTCTGAACTTCTCCGACTACACGGTCTTCATCGGCCGCGCCGACCGCAACCGCGACTCTGCGGGCGCGTACTCGCCCGACATCGCCGTGGGCTCGGCGCAGTACGCCGGGAGCGTCTACGACAAGGGCGGGTACGTCTACGCCGCCGGGATGGTGCTCTCGATGGCGCCGGGCGCGTTCCTCATCGCGGAGCACGACCGCGACTTCCAGCGCATCGCCAACGTCGCGCGCTACGAGGGCGAGCACATCATCCTCTACAACAACGACCGCCGCCTCTTCCAGCAGACCTACGACCACAGCCGCGGCGGCGGCCACCCGATACTTCAGTAGACAGTAGCCAGTAGTCAGTAGGTTAAAACAACATCGGCGGGCGTCGGGTCATTAACCCAAAACGCCCGCCGATGTTTTTCTACTGGCTACTGACTACTGACTACTATCTACTTCGTTGTATTCGCCGTCAGGATGACGACGACGTTCTTGTCGGCGACGCTGGTGGTGCCGGCGACGACGCGCTCGCCCTCGCGGAGCGTGACGGGGTTACGGAAGCCGACCTCCTCGTAGGTGATCCGGTCGCCGCCGAGCCAGAGCGGCACCTTCATCGACATGCTGAACTGCTCGACCTGCACGCGCGGGCCGTCGAGCGTGACGCCGCTGAGGTTGTAGCTGAAGTAGACGGGGTTCTTGCTGGCGGGCGTGTCGTTGGTCAGCCGCAGGTCGGCGACGCCCTTGTTGTAGTTGTCGCCGCGCCCCTCCTTGCCCCGCACGATCTGCGAGCCGATCAGGCTGAAGTTCTTGTAGCCGAGCGTGGACTGGAGCTGCCTGACCGTGTCGGACAGCTCGGCCGGGTAGCGGTTCGGCACGGCCTCTTCGTTCGAGGCGACGAGCATGTGGACGCGGAACTCGACCCCGGGGCGCGCGACCTCCGGCGTGTCGAGGCGGCGGATGGCCTCCTCGATGACGGTGATGTTCTCGGGGAAGTCGCGCACCGAGATGGTGCGGAACTCCCCGTTGGCCGAAACGACCGCGCCGCGGAAGCCGCTCGTCAAAGGCGCGAGCACGCGCACGAGGCTCTGCGGGTCGCGGTTCTTCACGTCGAAGACGCGGTTCTGAAACATCTTCTGGGTGACGTAGGGGTCCTCCTGCCGCGGCGCTTCGGTCTGCGCGAGCGCGGCCGTCGCGGCGAGGGCGAGGAGGGCGAGGGCGAGGAACGTTCTGTGTCTGGGCTGGCGCATAGTCTCTCCTTCTTCTGCGGGGGCTGGTCTCAAGTGACCGACGCTCGCCTGCCTTACACGCGGGCCGCCCCGAAAGGTTTCACAAGAATTACCGGGTCAGAACCGCCCGCGGTAGCGGGTGGCCCTTGCTTACCCAGACTTGTCGGATAATCGAGGGCCACCCGCTACCGCGGGTGGTTCTGACCTGGTTTGTAAAAGGGTAGACGCGGTGCGGCGGCGCACGTACAATGCCCGCGGCCGAACACACATCCCTTCTCGAAAGGACTTGAAGCCGCGATGTCGAAAGAGCGTTTGGGGCGTGGAGTCGTGTGCGCGGCGCTCGCGCTCGCCGCGTCGTTCGGGCTGTGGGCGCGCACCGCGGCGCAGGGGCCGCCGCAGGGTGACCGGCCGGTCGAGCAGACGCGCAAGAACATACAGGTCCTGAAGGGCCTGCCCGAGTCGCAGCTCTTCCCCGAGATGAACTTCATCGCGGCCTCGCTCGGCGTGCAGTGCGGCTTCTGCCACGTCAGCCAGGGCAGGGACGCGCAGGGGCGCACCAACTGGGTCTGGGAGAGCGACGAGAAGCCGGAGAAGAAGACCGCGCGCGAGATGATGAAGATGGTTCTGGCCGTCACCAAAGGCGAGTACGGCATCAGCCGCGGCCAGGTGACCTGCTACACCTGCCACCGGGGGCAGGAGCACCCGCAGAGCCTGCCCACGCTCCCGCTCGCCGTCTCGGGCCACGAGCCGCCCCCGGCCGGCGGCGCTCCCGCCGCCGCCGCCGGGGCGCGCCCCGAGCAGCCGACCGTGCAGCAGGTCTTCGACAGGTACGTCGCGGCCGTCGGCGGCCGCGAGGCGGTCGCGAAGTCTCAGGCGCTGGTGTTGAAGGGTACGCGCGAGGCTTCACAGGGGAGAGTGTGGCCCTTCGAGGCGACGCTGAAGGGGCCGGACAAGTTCCTGATGGTCGTCGAAATCCCGCAGCAGGGTAAGTTCACGCAGGCCCTCAACGGCGCGTCCGGCTGGGTGAACAACCCGCGCGGGCGCCGCGCGGTGACGCCGAGAGAACTGGGCGAGCTGAAGAGCGCCGCCGAATCCTTCGGCGTCGTCAAGTTCACGCCCGCGCCGACGATGAGGGTGGCGGGCCGCCGCAAGGTCGGCGAGCGCGACGCGGTGGTCGTCGTTGACCGCCCGTCGGAGTCGGTCACGCGCCGCTACTTCTTCGACGCGGAGACGGGGCTGCTCCTGCGCGTCACGACGCTCACGGACGCCATCCTCAACCAGATCCCCGAGCAGATAGACTTCGAGGACTACCGCGAGGTGGGCGGCGTCAAGCTGCCATTCCTCCTCCGCGTCTCGGCCATCGACACCTTCTTCAGCTACACGCGCAAGCTCACGGAGGCCAAGCCCGGCGTCCCCGTCGAAGACGCGATTTTCGACATGCCGAAACAGTAAAAAAGTGCTGAGGACTGAGTACTGAGGACTGAGTGGAAGACAAGGCCGGCTCTTCACTCAGTCCTCAGTCCTCAGTACTCAGTACTTCTTGAACCCATGCGACGCATCGATCTCACGAAGGCGCAGGCCGCGCGGTCGTCCACGATCAGGGACATCAACCGGCAGTTCGTCCTCAACTACATCCGCGACCGCGAGCCCATCTCGCGCGCCGAGATCGCGCGCTCGACCGAGCTGCAACGCTCGACCGTCTCGACCATCGTCGAGGAGCTGAAGGAAGAGGGGCTCATCGAAGAGATCGGCGCGGGCGCTTCGACCGGCGGGCGACGCCCGACCCTCCTGCGCCTGCGCGCGGCCGGGGCGACCGCCATCGGCGTTGACATCACCCCTTCCGCGACCACCATCGCCGCCAGCGACCTCGTCGGCCGCGTCATCGCGCGCGAGCAGTTCGAGAACAGCCCGCGCCCCGAAGAGCTGGCCGCGCACGTCATCGAGCGCCTGCGCGAGCTGGCCGGGCGCGAGCACCAGGGGGCCATCGCGGGCGTCGGCGTGAGCCTGCCGGGCCTCGTGGACACGGGGACGGGGCGCGCCATCTACATCCCCTTCTTCCGCTGGCGCGACTGGCCCATCGCCGAGGAGATCGGGCGCGCGACTGGGTTGAAGGCTTTCGTGGACAACGACGCCAACGCCGCCGCGCTCGCGGAACTCTGGTTCGGCCGGCCCGAGGTGAGCGGCGCGCGCGACTTCATCCTCGCGCTCGTCGCCGAAGGCATCGGCACAGGGATAGTCTTCGACGGACAAATCTACCGCGGCGAGCGCGGGGCGGCCGGCGAGTTCGGCCACATGATCGTCGGGCAGGGCGCGCCCGTCGCCTGCTCTTGCGGCAACCGCGACTGCTGGGAGGCGTTCGCCTCCGAGCGCGCGGCGGTCGCGCGCTACGTGAGCAACTCGGGCAGAGGCGCGGCAGTCCCTTTCGGCGAGGTGGTCGAGCGCGCGCTCGGCGGCGAGCAGGCGGCCATCGACGCTTTGACCGAGACGGCGCACTACCTCGGCATCGGCATCTCGAACCTCATCGTCGGGCTCTCGCCGGAGACGGTCGTGGTCGGCGGCCAGATCACGCGCGCCTGGCCCATCATCGCGCCCTCGCTCGAAGAGACCATCCAGCGCAGCATCCGCCGCGGCCTCCCCTCCGCGCGCATCGTCGCCTCGACCCTCACCGAGCCCACGCTCCTCGGCTCGCTCAGCCTCGTCCTCGCCAGCAAGTTCGGATTGGCGGAAGCTTAAAGTCTTCAAATGCTGACGGCAGAAGTTGTCATCATCGGGGGCGGCGTCGTCGGCGCGAGCGTGGCGTACCACCTCGCGGCGCGGGGCGTGCGCGACGTGCTGGTGTTGGAGCGCGGGGCGGCGGCGGGCGCGGGGAGCACGGGGCGCGCGACCGGAGGCTTCCGCGCGCAGTTCGGGACGCGCGTTAACGTCCGGCTCTCGCTCCTCTCGCGCGAGAAGCTTCTGCGATTTGAGGAGGAGACGGGCGTTGACCCGGGCTTCCGACAGGCCGGCTACCTCTTCGTCGCGGGCAACGGGGAGGAGTTGCGAGAGCTTGTCTCCGCTCAAGCCGTGCAGCACGAGTGCGGGCTCGCGGAGGCGCGTGAGGTCGATGCGGGCGAGGTCGCGCGTCTGAACCCAGCCTTGAGCGGGGAGGGCGTGGCGGGCGGCGTCTACTGCCCTTCGGACGGTTTCATACGTCCCCTGGAAATCCTGCGCGGGTACACGGAGGCGGCCGCGCGTCTGGGTGCGCGCTTCCTCTACGGCGTGACGGCCGAAGGCGTCCGCGCGGACGAGGGGGGGCGGGTCGGGACTTTGTTGACGAGCGCGGGCGAGGTCTCCGCGGGCGCGTTCGTCAACGCGGCGGGCGCTTGGGCGGGCGAGGTGGGGCGTGTGCTCGGGGTCGAAATCCCCGTCACGCCGCTGCGCAGGCAGGTCGCCGTCACGCGCCCCTTTGACCTTCTGCCCGAGGCGATGCCGATGACCATCTACGCGGGCGACGGCTTCCACCTGCGCGTGCGTGACGGACGAGTGCTGCTGCTCTGGCCCGACGACCAGCGTGCGGCCGACCCCTTCGACACGAGCGTGGACGAGGGCTGGCTGACGACGGTCGTCTCAAAAGCCCACGCGCGCGTGCCGTGTCTGCGCCGGGCCGAGATAGACCGCGCGGCCTGCTGGGCCGGGCTCTACGAGATGTCGCCCGACCGCCACGCCATCCTCGGGCTCGCCGAAGGCTTCGACAACTTGTATCTCGTCAACGGCTCCTCCGGCCACGGCGTCATGCACGCCCCCGCCCTCGGCCAACTCCTCGCCGAGATCATCCTCGACGGACACGCACACACACTGGACGTTCAAGTCCTCCGCCCCTCACGCTTCGCCGAAGGCGAGCCGAACGTCGGCCCATCGCTCCTCTGAGTAAGGGAATTCCTTGCGCCCTTCGCGCGTCTCTGCTAACTTTTCCTTACCCGCCAAGAAAGGTTACGGCAAGAGGTGAGTGAAGAACCCACTCAAGACCTGACGCAGAAGTACGACACCAAGCCAACAATTGAGACGGTGCTCACCGAAGTGCGCGCAGGCTTCGCGCGTATGGAGGAGTTCTTCGTCGCGCTTGAAACCCGCTTCGAGGGGGTCGAAGTCCGTGTCGAAGGGGTTGAAACGCGCATCGAAAAGATGGCGTTGCAGCTAGAGCGCGTGACCAGCGTCGTTCATGAGACCCGCGCCGAACTGCTTGAGCTGCGCATGGAGTTTCGGGAGCGTTTCAAAGAACCCGCCTGACCGTGCGCCACATAGGCGGAGGGCGTTCACCACAGAGACACGGCTTGTCGAGTTATAACTCGACAAGCCGTGTCTCTGTGTCTCTGTGGTGAACTCTTGCTACTTCGCGCCCTTGCCCTGTGTAAGCGTGAGCGTCTTGTCCACGGCGTCTACGGGGAAGGTTTCGGCGGAGCCGTCGGGCCAGCGGACTTCGAGCCTGTCAACTTTGATCGAAGCGCCGAGGCCGAAGTAGAGGCAGGGGTCGTTCTGCGAGGCGTAGCTTCCGCCGCTCAACACGTCGTTGCGCTGGCGGAGCTTGCCCGTGGTGACGTAGACGGTCGTGCCGGTCGCGTCGCGCGGGCTCTTCTTCGCGGGGTCGCCGACGAGGCGGAGGCGCAGCCAGTGGCTCTTCGTCTCGGTCACGTTGCGGAGCAGCGCCGGGTGTGTGTCGAGGTTGTTGACGACGAGGTCGAGGCGGCCGTCCAAATCCAAATCCGCGAAGGCGAGGCCGCGGGCGGGCCACGCTTCGGCGAGGCCAGAGCCGGGGGCCGCGCCGACGCGCTGGAACTGGCGCGCGCCGCGCTCGGCCTGTCGCGCGTCCGGGTGCGCGACGCTGCGGAAAAGAAGAAGCTGCTGCGCGTAGGACGTGCCCCACTGCTGCGCGTCCACGGCCGGGTAGACGTGGCCGTTGGCGACGACCACGTCCTTCCAGCCGTCCGCGTCGTAGTCGAAGAAGGCCGTGCCCCAGCCGAGGAAGGGGATCGACGGCTCGCCCAGGCCCGCCTGGAAGGTCACGTCGGTGAAGTTGCCCTCGCCGTCGTTGTGGTAGAGCGTGTTCGAGTCGTCGGAGAAGTTCGTGATGTGGAAATCGACGCGGCCGTCGTTGTCGTAGTCGCCGACGCCGAGCCCCATCCCCGCCTGCTCGCGCCCGTTCTCGTTCAGCGCCACGCCCGAAGGGTAGCCCACCTCCTCGAACGTCCCGTCGCCCTTGTTGATGTAGAGCTGATTGGGCGTCGAGTCGTTGACGACGATGAGGTCGAGCAGGTTGTCATCATCCGCACGCACCCAGGCGGAGGTGAAGCCGTAGTAACGCGTCGAGTCGTTCACGCCCGCCTTGTCGCTCACGTCCTCGAACGTGCCATCCGGCTTCTGCCGGTAGAGCGTGTCGGTGTCGCCCTTCAAACCGCGCGGGCCGCACATGACGGCGACGCCGCGGAACTGGCAGAAGCTCTGCGCGACCTGCCCTGGCCTGGCGGCGTCGGAAGGCGAGGGCGGCAGGTTCTCTAAATCGAAGGCGACGTAGCCGGGGACGAAGAGGTCGAGGCGGCCGTCGCGGTCGTAGTCGCCGAAGCTCGCGCCCGTTGACCAGCCTTTGCGCGCGACACCTACTTTGGGCGCAACGTCCGTGAACGTCCCGTCGCCGTTGTTGCGGTAGAGGCGCGACGTGCCGAAGTTGCCGACGTAGAGGTCGGCGAAGCCGTCGTTGTCGTAGTCGCCGACGGCCACGCCCATGCCCCAGCGCTCGTTCGCGACGCCCGCCTTCTCGGTCACGTCCTCGAACTTCCAGCCGCCGAGGTTGCGGTAGAGCGCGGCGCGAGGGGCCTTCTCCTTCCCACGCTCGGCGGCGATGGAGGAGCCGTTGAGGAGGTAGATGTCGGGCAGGCCGTCGTTGTCGTAGTCGAAGACGGCGACGCCGCCCGAGACCGTCTCTACGATGTAGTCCTTCTGCCTGCTCCCACCGCTGTGCCTGAACTGCGCGAGCGCGGTGCGCGCCGTCACGTCCTCGAAGACGGCCGGGGCCTTCGGGTCGGTGATGCCCGCGGTGCGGCGCGCGCCCGTGACGGCCGTCGAGCCGACGTTGACGCCCATGCCCTGCGGCTTCTGTTGCGCGTTGGAAGAGACGGGGAGGAGCGCCAGCGCGGCGACGAGCGCGAGGGGAAGGAGATAACTTCTCATCTGTGTGACTTCAAGAAATCTTTTAAAGGGTTATAGGGCGCGATTGCAATCAGGTCAGAACCGCCCGCGGTAGCGGGTGGGCGTGTCATATGCCGAATGATTGATGAGAGTGACGCTGTCATCAACCGTCAAGCCGTCGGCGTAAGGCCCACCCGCTACCGCGGGCGGTTCTGACCTGATCAAGGTTGCTCGCGGATAGACAGGTAAGAGTCAACCGCCGGGGAGTTGAGCGTCTGCGTTCTGCCGCCGGGCCAGCGAACCTCGACCGTGCGGACGCCGGTCTTACTTCCAATGCCGACGAGCAGGCGCGTGTCGTTGGTGGAAAGATAACTGCCCGCGCCCGTCACGTCAAAGACCTGACGCGCGCCCGCCGAGTCGGTCACGACGACGCGCGCCCCGAGCCCATGTCTATTCGTACCCGCGCCCGCGAGCGCGAGGCCGAGCCAGTGGTTCTTCGCGCCCGAGTTGCGCAGGACGAGCGCCGGGCCGTCCGTCTGCGCGAGCACAACGTCCGTGTCGCCGTCGTCGTCGAGGTCGCCGAAGGCCGCGCCGCGCGCCGCGAGAGGGAGCTTGAGGCCCGCCGACTCCGAGACGTTGACGAACGTCCTGCCCGTGTTGCGCAGGAGCAGCGGCGGCTGCCTGTAGAGGAGGAAGCCGCTCGTCTTCTCGATGGTGTCGAGCACGTGACCCTGCGCGACGAAGATGTCGCGCAGCCCGTCGGCGTCGAAGTCCGCGAAGCGCGCGCCCCAGCCCGAGTAGGGGACGGTGATGGGGCCGAGGCCCGTCGTGCCCGTCGCGTAGGAGAAACTCATGTCGCCGCTGTTGCGGAAGAGCGGGTAGGTCTCGTTCGAGAGCGCCGTGACGAAGACGTCCACGCGGCCGTCGTTGTCGTAGTCGGCGGCGTCCGCGCCCATCCCTGCGAACGCCTTCCCGTTCTCGTCGTAGCCGACGCCCGCCAGCAGCGCCACGTCCTCGAACGTGCCGTCGCCGCGGTTGCGGAAGAGGAACTGGCGCGCGCTGTCGTTCGCCTGAAACACGTCCGTCCAGCCGTCGTCGTCGAAGTCCGCGAAGGCGACGCCGAGCCCTTTGCCCTCGGGGTCTGCGACGCGCGCGCGCGCGCTCACGTCCTCGAACGTGCCGTCCGACTTCTGGCGAAGGAGGACGGGTGACGCGCCTTTGAAGTTATCCGGGTGGCAGTATGCGCGCACCTGCGCAGAGCCGCAGTAGAGCGAGCCGCGCTCGAAATCCCATTCCATGTAGCGCGCGACGTAGAGGTCGAGCCGGCCGTCGCGGTCGTAGTCGAACCAGCCCGCGCTCGTCCCCCAACCGTTGACGACCGCTTTCAACTTCTGCGTCACGTCCTCGAACGTCCCGTCAACGCGGTTGCGGTAGAGGCGGCCCTCGCCGCCGTAGGCCGAGACGTAGAGGTCAACCCGGCCGTCGCCGTCGAAGTCTCCGGCGGCCGCGCCCATCGAGTAGCCGGAGCCTTGCAGGCCCGCGCGTACGGTCACGTCCTCGAAGGTGCCGTCGGGTTTCTGCCGGTAGAGACGATTCCAGAAGCGCGGGTCGCGCTTGTCGGGGGCCGCCGTCTTCGGCATCGGGTCGCCGACGTGCGCGCCGTTGGTGAAGAAGAGGTCGAGGCGTCCGTCCCCGTCCGAGTCGAAGAGCGCGACGCCCGCGCCCATCGTCTCGGGCAGGTATTTCTGGGAGGTCGGCGAGGCGGAATGTCTGAAGCTGATTCCGACCCGCGCCGTCACGTCGGTGAAGACGACCGGGGAGGGCGACTGCGGCGCGGGCGGCGCGGCGCGGCGCGCGGGCGGCGCGGTGTCGTACGAGCGGCCCGTGCGCTGCGGCGGGGTCTGCTGCGGGGCGGGCGTCTGCCGAGCCTGCGCCGACGCAAAGCAGAGGAGCACGAAGAGACAGCGGAGAGATTCCCACGCCTTGGCCTGTATCGCTGCCATTCCTGTACCGTAACAAAACGTCCTCGCGCCGTACAAGCGGACAAGTATGGCGGGGGCGTCTGGACGCGGGGCTGATACTTTTTCGGGATTTTTTACGCTATTGCACTTAGAGACGGCACGGCATATCGGTTGCCAGGTGAACTCACGAGAGCCTTCATACGGTCGATTCAGGAGCCTTGATGATGAGAAGACGCAACCTCGCAGGTTTAATCGCGGTCATGTTAACGCTCGGGACTTTCGCCCCCGCGCTCGCGGCCCCGTCCGGGGCCGAAGATACGGACGTGCGGAAGGTTGACGCGAAGGTCGTCGAGGTCAACAACCGCCACATCTCCATCGTCGCCCGCACGGGCGTCGAGCACGTCATCGCGACGGACGCGGCCGACACGCACGTCACGCTGCGCGGCAAGCGCATCGACCTGAAGAAGCTGCGCGTGGGCGACGTGGTGACGGTTCATCTCGACCCGTCGAGCGAGATGAAGTTTGCGCGCCGCATCATCATCGGCGAGCAGTCGGGCGACACGGTCGCCTCGACCAGAGACTGATAAGGACTAAAAAGATTGCCGCCCGTCGGCGTCGATCTCCCTCGGGAGAATCCGCTGACGCGCGGCATGACGAAAGCCGTCCGGCTCCCTCGCTCTTCGTGAAGCCGGGCGGCTTTCAGTCTGCCTGAACCTTGACGCGCGACCTCGTCCCGCTCAGCGCGTGCAGCAGCGTCCCCGCAGACAGGATGACGACCGCGGGCAGCGTGAAGTGGCGCTTCAGCCCCGGCTCGACCGGCTCCGCGAAGAACGCCGCTGCCATCAGCACGGGGGCGACGACGACCAACGCCGAGCCGACCAACTGCAACACCCTCCGCCAGCCGCGCTCGCGATAACTGAAGTAAGCTCCGAGCCCGAGGTTCACCAGCCCCGCCAGCAGCAGGTAGATGTGGCGCGAGCGGAACATCACCCGCGCCGTCTCGCCGAGCGCGTTCGTGCGCACTTCGAGGTAGTCCATGTACTGGCCCGACAGAAGGAACGCGAGTAACGTAAGCGCACCTATCCAGAGGTGTAGTCGCCTCATGATTTGAAGTGCGAGGGAAGGGAAGAGCCGTGAACCGTGAACCGTGACAAGTGAAGAACGGGTTTTTACTTGTCACGGTTTACGGTTCACGGTTCACGCTCTTTAAAGTCTGTAATGCACGTTCCCGCGGGCGCGCGCGTCCTCTTCGAGGCCGATGTTCTGGAGGCGGAGCGAAACGTCCGCGTCGAGGTCGAGGCCGTCGCTCAGTCCCGCCTGAAGTTTGACGGTGCCGGCGGCGGCGATCATCGCGGCGTTGTCGGTCGAGAGGTGGCGCGAGGGGAAGTAGGCGGGCACGCCCACCTTCCGCCCCAGCTCGCGCGAAGCCTCGCGCAGCGCCTCGTTGCAGGCGACGCCCCCGGCGACGATGAGCGTGCGCGGCCGGTGCTCTTCGGCCAGGCGTTCGGTCGTGCCGACGAGCGAGCGGATGACCACGCTCTGGAAGCTCGCGGCCAAATCCTTCACGGCCTGCGAGGGCTCCTCGCCCTCGGCCACGGGCTTGAGGCCCGTCTCGCGGACGTGCTTCGAGACGGCGGTCTTCAACCCGCTGAAGCTGAAGTCGGGCAGGCCGTCGCCCATGCGCGGCACCTGGAAGCGCACGGCGCGCGGGTCGCCCTCGCGCGCGAGCCGTTCAATGATCGGCCCGCCGGGGTAGCCGAGCCCCAGCATCTTCGCCACCTTGTCGTAAGCCTCGCCCGCGGCGTCGTCGCGCGTGCGCGCGAGCACGCGGTAGCGGCCGGGCTCGGGCACGAGAAAGAGGTTCGTGTGGCCGCCCGAGACGACGAGCGCGAAGGCCGGGTACTCAATCGGCGGGTTGTCGAAGACGACCGAGTAGATGTGCCCCTCGATGTGGTTGACGCCGACGAAGGGCTTCTCCAGCGCGTAGGCCATCGCCTTCGCGAACGAGAGCCCGACGAGGAGCGAGCCCACGAGCCCCGGCCCCTGCGTGACGGCGATGCCGTCGATCTCTTCCTTGTCGAGACCGGCGCGCGCGAAAGCCTCCTCGACGACCGGCACGATCTTGTCGAGGTGCTCGCGCGAGGCCAGCTCCGGCACGACCCCGCCGAAGCGCTTGTGAATCTCGACCTGCGAGGAGATGACCGACGACACCATCTCGCGGCCGTCGCGCACGAGCGCCGCCGCCGTCTCGTCGCAGGAGCTTTCGATGCCGAGCACTAACATCACTGTACCGCCTTTGGTAAACGTCGCTTGCGGGCCATTCTAACAGCCGCGCTCAGTCGGCCGCGACCGCGCTAAATAATTCTTTGGACTAAATCGTACGTTCTCATTATACTCGCACCCACCTCGTGAGCGTCCGGCCTTTAGAGCTTGCCCTACTCGCCCTACTCAGGCCGGGCTTCTTCAGTCTGCTCCTTTCAAACCGAAACTAAAACAATCAACCCTCAAAGGAGAAGAATCTAATGGCAATTACGGTTGTCAACGGGACATCCGCGCAGGGACTGGAGTTCACCATCGCCGGCGTGGTAGACGGGTCGGCGCAGCCGCCGATGTGGTCGGGCTCGCTCGCGCCGATGTACACCTCCGGCTGGCAGATTCAGATGGCGGTGAGCGGTTACGACTCGTACAGCGTGGGCTTCTACACCGTGGGCTACAACGGGAACGACTGGGCCATCTCTTGGTCGCAGCCGGTGCCGGACGAGTCGATGGTCTCGCTCTCGATCAACGTTTTCCCCAACTGAGGAGGAGAGGTAACGACATGTCAATCACTGTTGCCAACAACACCTCCGCGACGGGGGTGGAGTATATGATCTGCGGCTACGTGGACGGTTCAGCCAACCCGCCGATGTGGTCTGGCTCGCTGAATCCTTCGGGCCAGAGCGGCTCGTCGAACGTGGTGGACGTGAGCGGCTTCGTCACCTACGCCGTCGGCTTCTTCCCCGTAGGCTGGCTGCAGAACGAGACGTCCATCGCGTGGTCGCCGCAGGTGACCGACCAAGTGCTGGTCGCGCTCAACATCAACGTGGGCTAGGCGGGCGTCGGTTCCGCCAGCACCTCCCGGAAGAGGGCGTCCCAGCGCGCCGCTATGTTCTCCCAGCGGTACTCGTCACGCGTCGCGTTGCGGTACGCCCTCTCCGACATCTCGTCCAGGAACCCGCGGTCGGCGTACAACTTCTCCAGCGCCCCCGCCACGCCCTCCGGCGTCACCAGCCACCCTTCGGTCAGAATCTTCTCGTTGATAATCTTCAGCGCGGGCTCGACCAGCACGCCCGAGCCCTCCCACAACTCCGCGCACGCGCTGTGGCGCGGGACGACCTGGGCCGCGCGCGTCGCCGCGTGCTCGAAGCTCGGCAGCCCCCAACCTTCGGCGCTCGAAGTGTTGAGCCCCACGTCGCAGGCGTTGTAGACGAGGTTGAGCTGGCGCGTCGAGACGGTCTGCATGACCTTGTCGAGGCTCGACATCAGCACGCGGTCTTCGACGCCGTAGCGGCGCGTGAGCATGACGACGTTCCAGCCCACGTCCTCGACGCCCATGTGCAGGAAGAGGTTGACGCCCGCCGGCTTGTCGCGCGCGAAGAGGGCGAAGCCGCGGATGGTCGTGTCGATGCGCTTGCGCGGCTGGTTGCGGTTGGCGTTGAGGACGATGAAGCGCCCTTCGAGGTCTGTGAGGTTGGGGAAGAGCAGGCGGCGCGCGTGCAGGCGCGGCGAGACGCCCTCGCCTTCGAGCGGGCGGAAGGTCTCCGTGTCCACGCCGTGCGGGATGATTTCGACGGCGGGGAAGTCGAAGGAGGGGTCTTTCGCCCTCTGTAAGCGCACGGCCGCCTCGATGACGCCGCGGCCGAACTCCGTGTAGGCGACGCAGCGGCGGACGCCCCGCAGGGGCTCGACGCCCTCGGCGTCGAGAGGCCCGCCGTCCACGGGGCAGTAGAGGACGACCGGCGGCGCGTCCTTCATCTTCCGCAACTCGTTCAGGTAGGCGTGCTGCACCCAGATATCGTTGAGGACGAAGACGAGGCGCGGCTTAATTTTTTCAATCAGGGGCAGGAGTCGCCCCGCCCCCCAGCGGTCGCCGCCGGTCTCGGCCGGGTAGAGCTTCCAACTGTACCCGTGCGGGTCGCCGCGGTAGTTCGTCGCGATCTGGTGTATTTCGTACGCTCCGGCGAGCGGCGCGAAGACGCCCTCCATCACGCGCGCGAAGCCGGTCGGCACCGCGCCGTCACCGGCCACCAGGATGCGTGGACGCTCTGAGTTTTCGCTCAAAAGGGTTCTCGGTAGAGGTCAAGGTAGGAGGGGCTCAATTCAAAGGGTTGTTCAGCTTACGTTTTCTCCTAAAAACTCTTCAATCTGCTTTCTCAACTGCTCTGCCTGTTTGGTCTCTTTCAGATGGGGCCGCACGCGCTTAAGGAGCTTACGCGCCTCGCTCAATTCACCATCTTTCGGGGTATCTTTAATCACCCGGTGGCCCTTCACCTTACCGAAGAACTTGCCGCGTTCGCCGCCGCGAATATCGTATTCCTTTCTCATCTCACTCACCCTCTTCGTAAACCCTTCTCTCGGATCGTGTCGCCTTACGAGCAGAGATAACCCTAATCAGCCCGCGTTTGTAAGTGTGTGAGACGATTACCACTCTCGCCTCGGTGGTCGTCCCGGTGGTTAAAAACCGTCGCTCCTCAGCGGAGTGGTCAGGGTCGTCAATCGTGGTCGCTGGCGGGTCGTCGAAAACCGTCGCCGCCTCATCGAATGAGACTTTATGCTTGCGCAGGTTAATCCGGTCTTTCTTTTCGTCCCATTCAACTATCATTAGGCTATTTCCGCTTCCAGCGGACGCCGTCGCGTGTGTCTTCGAGGGTGATGCCGCGGGCGGCGAGCTGGTCGCGTATCTCGTCGGCGCGGGCGAAGTCGCGGCGGTGGCGCGCCCCCTGCCGCTCGTCGATGAGCCGCTGGATGTCCTCATCGAGCAGCGCCGCCTCCTCTTCGGGGAAGACGTTCAGGACGGAGTTGAAGCGTTCGACCAGCTCCAGAATGTCGCGGCGGTCGTCCTCGCGCAGGACGCAGGAGTCGAGCGCGGTGTTGACCTCGCGCCGGAGCCCGTGAACCGCCGCGAGCGCGACCGAGGTGTTGAGGTCGTCGTCCATCCCGGCCTCGAACTCTTCGAGCGCGTGCGCCGCCGCCGCCTTCAACTCGGGGTTCGAGCCCGCCTCGGTGCGCGCCTCGCGCAGGCGCGTGCGGAACGTGCCCAAGGACTCGACCGTCTTCCCCGCCCCCTGCAAGCCCTCGAACGTGAAGTTGAGCTGCTTGCGGTACGGCACGCTTAAAAGGAGATACCGGATGGCCGTCGGATTAAAACCCTTCTCCAACAGGTCGCGGAAGGTGTAGTAGTTGCCGAGCGACTTCGACATCGACTCGCCCTCGACCTTCAGGTGCTCCGCGTGGAGCCAGTAGCGCGCGAACTGCTTCCCCGTAGCGCCCTCCGACTGCGCCACCTCGTTCTCGTGGTGCGGGAAGACGAGGTCGATGCCGCCCGCGTGGATGTCGAAGGTCTCGCCGAGGTACTTCATCGACATCGCGGAGCACTCGATGTGCCAGCCGGGGCGGCCCTTGCCGATCTCGGTCTCCCAGGCGGGCTCGTCCGGCGACCCCTGCGCCTTCCAGAGCGCGAAGTCGCGCGCGTCCTCCTTCTCGTACTTGTCGGTGGCGACGCGCTCGCTCCCGCCGACGATGTTGCCCGCGAAGTTGATCTTCGAGAGCTTCCCGTACTCCGGGAAGGAGGTGATGCGGTAGTACCAGGAGCCGTCGGCCTCGTAGGCGTGGCCCGAGTCGCGCAGGCGCTTGATGATCTCCACCATCTCCCCGATGTGGCGGGTCGCGCGCGGCAGCACCTCGGGGCGCTCCGCGCCGAGCGCCTCGTAGTCGGCGAGGAAGGCTTCGGTGTACCGCGCCGTGTACTCGTCGATGGTCTGGCCGCGCTCGGCCGAGAACTTGATGATGCGGTCTTCGATGTCCGTGATGTTCATCACGTGCGTGACCCGAAACCCCTTGTACTTGAGGTAGCGGCGCAGCGTGTCGCCGAAGGCGGCCATCGTGCGGAAGTTGCCGATGTGCGCGAAGTCCCAGACCGTCGGGCCGCAGATGTAGAGCCGCGCCTCGCCCTCGACGAGGGGTCGGAACTCCTCGACGCGGCCCGAGAGGGTGTTGAAGAATTTGAGCATCGGTCGTTGAGAAGGAAGACGAAGGGCGCGCCGCCCGCGATGAAAGAACGTTGCCGGAGGCGCGCCCGTGAATTACCTGAGCCGGAAGTTGTAGGTGATGTCGCCCGAGACCCGGACGGGTTGGCCCGAGAGCAGCGTCGGCGAGAATTGAGCCTTGCGCGCGGCCTCCTCGGCCGCCTCGCGGAGCATCTCGGGGCCGCTCGTGGCCTCGGCGGTCTGAACCCTGCCCGACTCGTCCAGCGTGACGCGCACGACGACCGTGCCCGCAACGCCCGCGGCCTTCGCGGCCAGCGGGTAGACGGGCGCGGGCTTGCTCAGGGCCTTGCCGTTGAGTATGCCGCCCTGCACGACGGACTTGGGGCGGTCGAGCGAGCACGAGCGCGTCTTCGGCGCGTCGCCCACTGTAAAGACCCTCTCGACGACCGGGCCTTCTCTGAGCACGGCCACGGTCTTACAGTTCTTGGACAGGCCGAAGTTGAAGAGCCACGCGGAGGCGACGCCGACCGCGAAGGTTAACAATGCGACGAGGAGACGAAGGCCGAAAAGAATCATGCTGTTCCTCCTTACCAGAACTGGAATCGGGCCGGGGAGCACTTCGTGTCTGAGAGTCTAGGCAAGGACGGTCGGCCAGTCAAACATTTTAGTCTCGGGCGAAGTGCTCGAAGCCGCCGGGCTTGAGCAGACGCGCCTTCCCGCCGCGCACGAGCCGCACCTTGCCGCGCTCGCCCGTCACCTCCCCGACGCGCGTGACGGGCACCCCGCCGACCTCGCGCGGGAGACGCGCGGCCCGGCGCGGCGCGGCGGTGAAGAGCAGCTCGAAGTCCTCGCCGCCGTCGAGCGCGAGCCCGAGCGCTTCCTCCGCGCCGAACCCGGCCCGCGCGAGCTGTGGGTCAACGGGCAGGCTCGCGGCCTCCACGCGCGCGCCGACGCCGCTCTCGCGGCAGACGTGCGCGAGGTCTGACGAGAGCCCGTCGCTCAAATCGATGAGCGACGTGGCGAGCCCCTTCTCCGAGAGCAGCGCACCCCACCCGACCCGCGGCTCCGGCCTCCGCTGCCGCGTGACGAGCCCGCCCGCGGCTCGCCCGCGGGGCGCTCGAACCCCGGCACTCTCAAGAATCTTCAACCCGCCCGCGGCCCCGCCCAGCGCGCCGGTCACGAAAATCCCGTCGCCCACACGCGCCCCGCCGCGCGTCAGCGCCCGCCCGCGCCGCACCTCGCCAAGCACGATAGAGTCGATGACGACGCCCCCCGTCGTCCGCGAAGTGTCGCCGCCGATGATGCGTACCCCTTGAACCCCGGCCAGCGAGCGCACGCCCTCGTAGAACTCATCAAGAAAACGGCCGCGCCACAACGCACGCGGCACGCCGACCGAGAGCAGGCAGAAGCGCGGACGCGCCCCCATCGCCGCCGCGTCCGACAGGGACACGGCCAGCGCCCTGTGCCCCAGGTCGCGCGGCGAAGTCCAACCGCCTTCTAAACGGAAGTCAACGCCCTCGACGAGCAGGTCGGCCGTGACGACGAGGTCGAAGCCCGCCCGCGGCCTCAAGACCGCGGCGTCGTCGCCGATACCAAGAAGGAGTGATGGGTGACGGGTGACGAGTGACGAGTGCTTGTCCGTGACGAGTCGCCTGAGTTCCTGTCGGCGGACGCGCTCGATGAAGTCGAACTCGCCGCCGCCGGTCAACTCATCACTCATCACTCGTCACTCATCGCTGACTCAGAGGTTCCGACGGAGGGAGTCGAGTCCGGCTTTGATGGTCTCGGGCGAGGTCGAGAAGGAGAAGCGGAGGTGGCCTTCGCCGTGCTCGCCGAAGACGACGCCGGGCACGGTCGCCACCTGCGCGCGTTCGAGCAGGATGTCGGCGGCGGCGCGGCTGTCGGGGTTGACGCGCGAAACGTCCGGGAAGGCGTAGAAGGCCCCGGCCGGCTGGTCGCAGGTGAGCCCTAACTCGGACAGGCCCCCGACGAGCAGGTCGCGGCGCTCGCGGTACGCGCGCCGTATGTCCTCGTAAAAATCCGAGGGCAGCCCGAACGCCGCGACCGCCGCGTACTGCGAGGGCGTCGAGACGCCGTTCGTCGTGTAGAGCAGGCACTTCTTCAGGCCCGTCATCCAGGGCTCGGTCGCCACCGCGTAGCCCATGCGCCAGCCCGTCATCGCGTAGGACTTCGAGAGCGTGAAGCAGGTGATCGTCCGCTCGAACATCCCTTCGAGCGAGGCGATGGAGGCGTGCTCGCCCTCGTAGATGAGGTCTTCGTAAGCCTCGTCGGCGATGACGACCAGGTTGCGCTCGCGCGCGAACCGCGCGACCTCCTCCGCCTCCTCGCGCGTGAAGACGATCCCCGTGGGGTTCTGCGGCGTGTTGTAGTAGATGGCGCGCGTCCTGTCGGTCGCGTGGCGCGCGAGCGTCTCGTGGAAGCCCTCGCGCCGCGCCTCCCTGCTGCGGACGCGGACGGTTCGCCCCTCGCAGTGCGCGATGAGGTCGCGGATGGGCGTCCAGAAGGGGGAGAAGACGAGCACCTCGTCGCCGGGGTCGATGATCGACTGGAAGGCCGCGAAGAGTCCCTGCATGCCGCCATTGAGGATGATCACGTCCTCCTCGCGGGCGGGGATGCGGTTGCGCTCGCGCAGCTTTTCGGCGACGGCCGAGCGCAGCTCGGGGATGCCGGAGGAGGGGGCGTAGCGCGTGCGGTTCTCGGCCAGCGCGCGAGTCATCGCCTCTTTGATGGGGGCGGGCGTCTCTAAGAAGGGCTCGCCGCCCTCGAACTGAAAGACCTGTGCGCCCCCGGCGCGCAGCTTCAGAATCTTGTTGCGGATTTTGACGATGTCGGAGAACCCGACGCCCTCAAGCCGCCGCGCCAGGCGGAAGACCGAAGCGGACGTGGACGCCACGTGCTGCTCACCTCTCGGAGTGTTTTTGACCAAGGGCGGATTATAGCGTCGCGACCGCGGAGGCGTCCAACCCAAGTCGTTGAGGATATCGTAGGCGTGCGGCCCCATATCGTGTACGCCGTTCGCGCGAATACGTATGGAGGGCGCGCGACTCTTCTTACAATTTGGAGACAAAACGATTGCAATGACCCCGGAAAGAACACAAGTCCGCGCAAGTTTGCTAGATTGTCAGGCGGGCTGCCGGGCGCGCTTCGCAGAGGAACGGCAGTTGCCACTCTCCCCGGTGTGCACGCTCATTCACAAGCGTCATCAAGAATTTAGAAACTCTGAGGAGACACCGACAAATGACGACGACGAACAAGATTCTGCCCGTGGCGCTCGTGGCGGCACTGCTCGGCGGCACCGTCGGCGCGTTCGTAATGCGCCCGAGCAACAACACCCCCGAGATCGCCAAGGCCGAGGCCCCGAAGCCGCTCGTGGCGGGCCAGGCCACGACGGTCAACCCGGCCGACGAACAGAAGGCCCTGCTCGAAAACGAGCTGGCCGACCAGACCAAGAACATGACCGAGGAGGAGCGCGCGGCCTTCAAGGACGGCTTCCTTGAGGGCGTCGAGGCGGCCCGCGAGTCGAACCTGACGGCGGCGGCCCCGGCGGCTGCGACGACCACGCGCGTCGTCGAGCGCGCCCCCGTCCGGCGCACCGTGCGCCGCGCGAGCGCCCCGCGCCGCGTCTACTACGACTACGGTCAGACCCGTGGCCGCTCTTTTTGGCAAAAGCACCGCGACAAGTTAACGGTGGCGATGGGCGCGGGCGCAGGTGCTGGTATCGGTGCCCTGGTTGGCGGTAAGAAGGGCGCGCTCATCGGCGGTCTCGCGGGCGCGGGCGGCTCGGCGCTCTACACCTACAAGCTGCGCAAGCGCAACCGCAACTACTAAAAAAGGGCGACGCCGATGCGTAGAAGTCTGAAGACGGCCCTCCTGGGCGTGACTTCGGCTCTGCTCCTGGCGCTGCTACTGATCGGTTGGGCGGCTCCGGCATTAGCGGGGGCCGCCCTTTCCCGTCTGTGGCAGAGGGAAGGGGCGGGGCGCGGAATCCCCGCGACCGTCAGCTTCCGCGAATCCGACGGCCGCGGCCTGCTCGTCAGGGCTTGGGTCAACGGCGCGGGGCCTTTCACCTTCGCCCTCGACACGGGCGCGGGCGCGACTCTGCTCTCGCCGCGCGCGGCGGGCGAGGCCCGGGTCGAAGTCGAAGCCGGCGGGGGCGGTATCGTGATCGGCGGCCTGAGCGGCGCGACCGCGGGCGGCGCGCGGAAGGCTTTCGTCCGCACGCTCGCGCTCGGCTCGCGCGAGAACGCGGTGCCGGCGCGCGGCCTCTTCGTCGTCGCGCCGCGGCTGCCCGAAGACGTGGACGGAGTCCTCGACCCCTCCGAAGCCTTCGGCACGCTCGGCTTCGTGATCGACATCCCCGCGGGCGAACTCAGCTTCTTCGACCCGCGCACGCGCCCGCTCCGCAAGGGCGACGCGCCGCCCGAAGGCGCGGTCGTGCCCTGGCTCACCGAAGGGGGCGCGCGCAGGCCGTTCGTCATGCTCGCCGAAGGACGCCGCGCCCTGCTCGACACGGGCTCCGGCTTCGGCCTCGCCGTTGACGAGTCGGCCGCGCGGACTCTCGGGATACTTGAGACCGAAGGCCGTCGCGGGCGCAGCGCGCGCGACCTCGGGGGAGGGGAAGTGCACTCGCGTCGCGTGCGCGCGGCGACGGTGAGCGTCGGCGCGCTCGTACTGCGCGGCGTCCCGACCGACCTGCTCGTGCGGGCGGAGAAGGGCGCGCCCGTCATCCTCGGCCGAGACGCGTTGCGCCCGTTCCGCCTCACCTTCGACCCCGTCAACCGCCTCATCATGCTCGACCCGCGCGAGGGGTAAAGTCCCGCCGGCTGCTAACAATAACGTTGACAAGGGTTTGAGGCGCGGTTAACATTGTCCCCGCGAGCTTCCCCTGCCGTCCTCGTCGGGCGGCTCATCGTCAACAGTTCTGAATTGCGGTCACGCGTGTGAACTTGAACACAGAACGCGTTGGCTCCGTCCCTCCTTCAGTTATGAACCGAGCAGCCGTCTCCATCCCCGAGAAACTCTTCTTCAAGATCGGGGAGGTGTGCGACATCACGGGGATACAGGCGCACGTGCTCCGCTACTGGGAGTCGGAGTTCCCGATGCTCGCGCCGCAGAAGAACCGCGCCGGCCAGCGCACCTACCGCAAGCGCGACGTGGAGATGGTGCTGCGCATCAAGGAGCTGCTCTACGAAGACCAGTACACCATCGCCGGCGCGAAGAAGCGCCTGACGAACGAGATACGCGGCGCGAGCAAACTGAAAGTCGTCACGCCCGAGATGGGCGCGCAGGCTCTGAACACGCAGCCCGCCCCGCAACTCGTCCCCACCCACGCGCCCGAGGCGGAAGAGCCGCCGCCCGACTTTGAAGAGACGCCCCACGAACCCGCGGCTCCCGTACAGAGCGCATACCCCACACGACCCGAACCTCCACCGTCGGACGAAAGCCGCGCCGCGCTCCGCCGCCTGCGCGAGCAGCTCCGCGACATCATGCTCCTCCTCGAAGCCGAGGACGCGCGCCCCGACACGCACCGGCGCTGAACCGTCCCGCGCCTCATTTGACCAAAATTAAATTTCCGTAGATACTAAACGCCGTCACGGGATATGGCGCAGCCTGGTAGCGCGCTCGCTTGGGGTGCGAGAGGTCGGCAGTTCGAATCTGCCTATCCCGATACAACAAAAGCCTCCAACCGCCATTGGTTGGAGGCTTTTGCTTTTCGCCCGACTTTCACTTCACGGCGGGGGCTAAAGGCTGTGCGCGAAGAGATGAAAGTCTGTTCGACCTGCTCGTTGGAGAAGGCCGCGGGTGAGTTTAGCCGCAAAGGCGGCGCTCTCCAGAGTAAGTGTAAGTCTTGCCAAAGCGCCTATCACCGTCTCTACTACCAGCGAAACAAGTCGCGCTTCATCGCGAAGAACCGCCGGAACAAGAACAGGCAGCGGAAGCGGCTCCGCAACATCCTTCTGGAAGTAAAGCAACGGCCCTGTCAGGACTGCGGAGGGATTTTTCACCCGTGGGTGATGGAGTTTGACCATCGGGAGGGGATGAAAAAAGAGGCCGCGGTCGCCAACCTCGTCTCCAAGGGTTGTACGGACGCGCGGCTGTTGGAGGAGATAGAGAAATGTGACGTGGTATGCGCCAACTGCCATCGCATGCGCACGTACCGCCGAATGTTTGAGAAAGACGTCGCGTCCGCTTAACTCGGCATCCCGATTGTAAGCCCCAAACAGATACGGCCGCACGCGCGTGCGGCCGTATCTGTTTGGGGGGCTCACTTCAATACCTCGTCGATGCTGGCGGCGGCAATCGGGTGGTAGGTCGGGCGGGCACGGCGGTAGACGGCGCGCGCACGCTCGCGCCCCTCGGGCGTCTTAGCCAGCTCCTGGTAGAGGGGGCGGATGAACTTGCGCCGGCCGACGGTGGTCAGAAACTCTTCGAGGCGCGGGGAGGCCGCCTCGTACCGCGCGCGAATCGACATCATCAGCCACTGGAAGGCGACCTCGGAGTTGCCCGTCCGCGTCAGGCGGAAGGCGCGGTCGAGTTCGGCCATCCTCTCGGCGCTCAAATCCTCCGGCAGCGACTTGAGGAAGTGGAGCCACTCCTGCGTTGACCAGCGCGCCGTATCGAGGCGCGCGGCCGGCAGCCCCCCTTCGGCCCAACGGCGCGCCTGCGCCTCGACGCGCGCGAACGCCTGCGCGCTCGGGCGGGGGGCTGACGCGGGCAGCCCCGGCCGCTCGACCCACTCCTCGACGTTGACGCGCGCGGCCTCGCGCGGGAAGCGGTCGAGCAGGTTCGCCTTCAGGTAGGCGAGGAAGTCCTCGGTCGTGATGCTGCGGAAGGCGAAGTGGTCGAAGTAGGCGCGCAGGAACCGGTCGAAGCGCGCGCGGCCGAAGGTCTCTTCGAGGTGGCGCAGGAAGAGCGCGCCCTTCTCGTAGGGCACCTCGGTGGAGCCCGCGTCGGGGTCGCGGCCGCGGAGGTCGATGTGCAGAATCTCGTCGCGCTCTTCGAGCGTGGCCATCAACTCCTCCAAAGTGCGGCGGCCGAGCGCGGCCTCCATCTCCGCGCGCTCGCGCCCGTAGACGGCCTCGACGATGCGCCGCTCCAGGTAGGTCGTGAAGCCCTCGTTGAGCCAGAAGTCGCGCCACGTCGCGTTGGTGACGAGGTTGCCCGACCAGGAGTGCGCCAGTTCGTGCGCGACGAGCGAGACGAGGCTGCGGTCGCCCGCGAGGATGGTCGGCGTGGCGAAGGTCAGGCGCGGGTTCTCCATGCCGCCGTAGGGGAAGCTCGGCGGGAGCACGAGGAGGTCGTAGCGCCCCCAGCGGTAAGGGCCGTAGATGCGCTCGGTGGCCTCGATCATCCGCTCGGTGTCGGCGAACTCCCACGCGGCCTTCGCCGCCACCGAAGGCTCGGCGTAGACGCCGGTCCTGCGACCCATCGAGCGGAATCGCAGGTCGCCGACGGCGAGCGCGATGAGGTAGGAGGGGATGGGCCGCGTCATGCGGAACGAGTAGTCGCCGTCGCGCGCGGCGCGCGGGTCGTTCTCGGCGCTCATCACGGCCAGCAGCCCGCGCGGCGTGCGGACGCGCGCCTCGTAGGTGACGCGGGCCTGCGGCGTGTCCTGCAAAGGTATCCAACTGCGGGCGTGAATGGCCTGCGACTGCGTGAACATGAAGGGGTGACGCCGCCCCGCGGTCTGCGCCGGCTCAAGCCACTGGAGGCCGGACGCGCCCGGGCTCGTCTCGTAATGCACGCGGACGCGCCGAGCGGCGGGCGGCAGTCGAACGGTTAAGGGGGCGCCGAGGATTGCGTCGGACTGCCCCACAGCGAACTCGGCCGCGGCGAAGCGCGAGCCGTCCGTCGATGCCTCGACGCGGGACACGTCGAGCGCGCGCGTGTCGAGGACGAGCGGCGCGTCGGCCGAGACCCGCTCGACGTCGAGCGTCGCCGAACCCGCGAGCACCTTCCGGCCGAAGTCCACCTTCCAGTCGAGGGCGACGTGGCGCACCCTGACCTGGTGCGGGTTCGAGAAGGAGTGTACGTCCTCGAAGTGCGCGGGGCGCGTCGCCCCGTCCTGTGCGACGGACTCGGGCGCGGCGGGCAAGTGCGCGCTCGCCGGCGGCACGGCCGACGCCGAGAGAGCGGAGAGCGACAGGAAGAGGCAGAAGAGGCGTGCGTAATACTTCATGATAATGGTAGTCCGTTTGCGCTCGACATCCGATGAACCGTTTGGGAAGATGCCGCCATGATAGAACACCGGCGCGGTTTTCAGTAGACGGTTGAGCACTTCGACAGGGAACGGCCCCGCCCGTAATGGAGAAAGGGCTTCGGGAGAGTTACCCGAAGCCCTTTCCGTCTTCTTAGAAGAAGAAGAGTCTTTAAAACTTCCTCGCGCCGGAGGGGACGGGGGCGAGGGTTTTGGCGGGCAGGGCCATCTTGGACGGGCCGTCGGTGAAGCCGCCGGCGAGGGTGATGACGCACATGGCGCCCATCTTGTGGTCGCCGCAGGCGATGCCGGCGACGCGGAAGGAGGCGTCGAGCAGGCGCTTGCGGTGAGCGCGGTTGGCGAAGCCGTCGTCGATGAGCAGCGTCAGCACGCGCTCGCGCGCCGTGTCGCTGCCGTACGAGAGGTTCTCGCCGATGGGCTCCTGCCACGCGCCGAAGCGCTGCGTGCGCTGCTCGCAGAAACTCCCGTCCCTCCCCTTGTGCCCGGTCGTGTCCGTCCCCATCTGATCCTTCACCAACAACAAGGCACCCGAGCGCATCCCCTGCGAGGCCGTGAGCGCCGGCGCGGGCTTCGCCGCGCGCAGGGCGCTGATCGCCTCTTCGAGCGCCTGCGAGCCCTCCTGCGTCAACAGCCCGGGCATCCCCGGCCGCGTGTACTCCTTGCCTTTGAAGTACGGGCGCAACTGTTCGAGGTAGGCGGCGTACTCGGCCGGGCGCGTGCGCACAAGGTTGATCTCCCTGAGCACCTCCTGTTCGAGCGCGGCCGCGGCGCTGCCCTTCGTCGAGGAGAGCTGGCGCGCGCTTGAGCGCGAAGGGGTAAAGGTTAAAGACAGCAGGAGGGAGACGAGCGCGAAGAGGAGGACGGGGCGTTGCATTGGGTTGGGGGTTTCCTTTCTGTTTTGTGCCTGGAAATGCCGGGCGGTGCCGGCGCGGGGTGCCTGCGTCGCGCGAGAATATGCTCCAAGGCGGGCCGCCGGTCAACAGATTTTTTGCGGCAAGTCTTAAGGGAGTTTTTGGCCGCCCTGCTCGATGGCCTGTTGGAGCTGTTGGGCCGCCGCGGGGTCGAGTTTCTTGAGCGCCTCCTGCTGCTCGCGCGCGGCGGCGGCGTTGCCCTGCCGGAGCTGCGCGACGGCGAGGCGGAGGCGCGCGTCCGCGTCTCCGGGGCGCAGGCGGACGGCCTGCGTGAAGGCTCCGGCCGCCTCCTTCGGGCGGTTCAGCTTGTTGTAGGTGTTGCCGAGGTTGTAGAAGGCGTCGGCGTCTTTCGGGTTGAGGCGCGCGGCCGTCTGGAAGGCTCCGGCCGCGTCCTCCTGCCGGCCCAGTTGGTCGTAGGCGTTGCCCGTCTGGAAGTATGCGTCGGCGAACTTCGGGTTGAGTCTGACGGCCTGTTGGAGTGAGGCGAGCGCCTCCGCCGGCTGTTTGAGGTTGAGGAGCGCGCTGCCCAGAATGTAGTGCGTCTCGGCGTTCGCGGGCGAGACCTTGCGCGCCTCGTCCAACGCCTCCTTGAGCCTGCCCGCGGCGAGCAGCGTCTTGGCCCGCACGTTCGGGTCGAGCCTCTGGAACTCCGCGCGCTCGGCCTCGGCCTCGGCCGTCCTGCCCGCCTTCTCGTACACGTCGGCGAGCATCTGGTGCAGCTCCGCGTTCTTCGGCAGGAGGCCGAGGGCGCGCTTGAGTGCTTCGGCCGCCTCTTCGTACCTGTTCGCGGACGTGTAGGCCATCGCCATCTTCGCCAGCGCGTCCGCGTCGTTCGGCCTCTTCTCGGCGACGAACTTGAACTCGGCCGCCGCCTCAAGGTACTTGCCCTCGACGAGGTACGCGGTGCCGAGGTTGTAGCGCGCTTCGAGGTCTTGCGGGTTCTCGTCCACCTCCTTCTTCAGCGTCGAGGTGTTGACTTCGACCGCGCCCGGCGGCGGGGTCGCCGCGGTGTTCGCCGCGGCGGCGTCGGGGCTCGCCGCGGGTTTCGCGGCCGGGCCGGTCGGGCTCTCGGACTTGCAGGCGGCGGACAGAAGGAGGGCGACGGTTAAAAGGAGCGGGGACGGACGTTTCATCAGGGCTTGTCTCGAAGGGCGCGAATCTGAAAACCGGCGGGGGACATTTAAACAGCCGCGCGGGCGCGCAGGCAAGAACGCAAAGAGCCGTGAACCGTGAACCGTAAACCGTGACAGGTAAGAACTGTCTTCTTCTTGTCATGGTTCACGGTTTACGGTTCACGGCTCTTACTCCTTCAGCTCGGTGACGGCGATCTCGCTTGTGAGCGTGCGGTGGACGGGGCAGCGGTGTGCGATCTCTTGCAGGCGCGCGCGCTGCTCTTCGCTGAGGTCGCCTTCGAGCTCGACGGCGCGCTCGATGTGGTGGATGAAGTCGTCGGCCGCGCTCCCGCACTCCGCGCAGTCCTTCGCGTGGACGCGCCTCTGCCGCAGGCGCACGCGGACGCGCTCCAGGGGCCAGCCCTTCCGGCGCGCGTACAGCGTCAACGTCATCGAGACGCAACTGCCGAGCGCCGCGAGCAGGAGCGCGTAAGGGTCCGGCCCCGCGCCCTCGCCGCCCAGCCCCGCCGGCTCGTCCGTGACGAGGGTCTTTCCGTCGCCGTAGGAGACTTCGTTGCGCAGGTTCGAGAGGGAGGTCACGGTCACTTCGCTCATACTTCGACTCCTTCGAGTGGGCTCGGCGCGGACGGCCGGAAGGTTAACGCCCGGAAGGCATGTCTGCCAAGCCCCGCGCGAAAAAAAGCGGCGAACCGGAACGCTCCGGCCCGCCGCAACTCTTCACTCTAAGGGATGCACCGAACTGACTATCTCGACCTGGCGGCTCTCGCGTAGAGGTTGACAGCAAAGAGCACCGTTAAAGCCAACGTCATAGCGTTCACCTCGCCTGCCTTGATGGCCTTAAGACAGTTCTAATAGTTTTCAGTTTTCAGTTTTGTTTAAGCGCTCAGCATTCAGCTATCGGATTTCAGCCGGACAAAGCCGACGGCTTCAATCTGACGCGTGCCTGCCACAAAAACGGTCTGGCTGAAAGCCGATAGCTGACCGCTGACAGCTTCTCACCTTGCAGACGCGCGGCGCGTGCCGGTACACTCGTCGGCGTTCCGGAACAATTAAATTCATTTGCAAGCGGCGGGCCTCGCGCGTCGCCGCCGAAGGGATCGAGGATGAAGATTCACGAGTACCAGGCGAAGGAGCTTTTGCAGAAGTACGGCGTGGCCGTCCCGCGCGGGGTCGTCGCGCGCTCGCCCGAGGAGGCGTACCACGCGGCGAAGGAGCTGGGCACGGACGTGGTCGTCGTCAAGGCGCAGATACACGCGGGCGGGCGCGGCAAGGGCGGCGGCGTCAAGCTCGCCCGGAGCGCCGACGAGGCGCAGGAGGTGGCCGGGAAGATTCTCGGCATGAACCTCGTCACGCACCAGACCGGCCCCGAGGGGCGCAAGGTGCACACCATCCTCATCGAAGAGGGGCTCCCGATTGACAAGGAGTTCTACCTCGGCATCGTGCTCGACCGCGCGACGGGCCGCCCCGTCTTCATGGCCTCCTCGGCCGGCGGCATGGACATCGAAGAGGTCGCAGCCTCCACGCCCGAGCTGATCCTGAAGGAGACCATCGACCCGGCCGTCGGCTTCCGCCCCTTCCAGGCGCGCAAGCTCGCCTTCGGGCTCGGCCTGCCCGCGGCGCTCGTCAACCAGGCGGCCAAGTTCATGCAGGCGCTCTACCACGCCTACGAGCAGACCGACGCTTCGCTGGTCGAAATCAACCCGTTCCTTTTAACTAAGGACAACCGCCTCATCGCGCTCGACGCCAAGATGACGTTTGACGACAACGCGATGTTCCGCCACCCGGACTTCCACGGGCTGCGCGACTTGAACGAAGAGGAGCCTTTGGAGATCGAGGCGTCGAAGTTCGACCTCAACTACATCAAGCTCGACGGCAACATCGCCTGCATGGTCAACGGCGCGGGGCTTGCGATGGCGACGATGGACATCATCAAGCTCGCGGGCGGCGAGCCGGCCAACTTCCTCGACGTGGGCGGCGGCGCGTCGCAGGAGCGCGTCGAGGCGGCCTTCCGCATCCTGCTCGCAGACCCGGCCGTCCGCGCCGTGCTCATCAACATCTTCGGCGGCATCGTCCGCACGGACATGGTCGCGCGCGGCGTCATCGAGGCGGCGAAATCCATCGGCGTCCAGGTGCCGGTCGTCGTCCGCCTCGAAGGCACTAACGTCGAAGAGGGCCGCCGCCTCATCAGCGAGTCCGGCATGAACTTCACCGTCGCCCAGGGCATGAAGGACGCCGCCGAAAAGGTCGTCGCCCTCGCCAACGCAGCCTGAAAGCAGTAGGCAGTAGGTAGATGGCAGTAGGCAGTTGAAGACCCTATTTCGAGAACTTTGAGTTAACCCTTCAACGTCCGTCGCGCGGAGCGACTGCCTACTGCCATCTGCCTACTGCCTACTTTTTTATGATGAGGGGCCGTCAACTCCTTCGCATCCTCGTTCACGTCAGCCGCTTCGGCCTCGCGGCTCTCTTCCTCTTCGCCGCCGGCGCGAAGCTTTTCACGCTCCACGCCTTCGCCGCCAACCTCTCCAACCTCGTCCGGGAGAGCTGGGTCTGGCCCGCGGCCTTCGCCGTCGTCGCTACCGAACTCGCCGCCGCCCTCCTGCTCATCGTCCCGCGCACCGCGCGGCTCGGCGCGCTCGCCTCCGCCCTTCTGCTCCTCGGCTTCGCCGGATACGCCATCTACTACGTCTACGTCCTACAGGGTGAGCCGCTGGAGTGCGGCTGCTTCGGCCGCCTCATCGGCTCCCAACTCGGCGTCTCCACCGCCCTGCGCAACCTCGCCCTCCTCGCCCCATGCGCCTTAGTCTTCTTCGGCCTCCCGCGCCTGCGCCGCCCCGAATAAAAACCTTCCCCCAAACTCTCACAGTCGGTATAGTCGGTGCCGCGGGGCTGTCCCGCAAACTGATACCCGCCGCGCGTTAGCGTTAAAGGAACTGAAATGCCAGACGAGCCTCAACTCACGGAACCACTGGAACTCTTCTACTCCTACTCCCACAGGGACGAGGACTTGAGGGACAAGTTGGAGACGCACCTCTCCATGCTCAAGCGGCAGAAGGTCATCAACCAATGGCACGACCGCGGCATCCTCGCGGGCGAGGAGTGGGGCGGCGAGATTGACGAACACCTCAAGGCCGCCGACATCATCCTCCTGCTCGTCAGCGCGGACTTCCTCGCCTCCGACTACTGCTACGACATCGAGCTGAAGCTGGCGATGGAGCGCCACGAGAAGAGCGAGGCGCGCGTCGTCCCCATCATCCTCCGCCCCTGCGACTGGTCGGGCGCTCCCTTCGGCAAACTCCAGGCACTGCCGAAGAACGCCAAACCCGTCACGACCTGGCCGAATCAGGACGAGGCGTTCACGGACATCGCCAAGGGCATCCGCAAGGTGGCCCAAGAGTTGCTCGCGCGGCGGAAGCAGAACGGGCCTGTGGCGGGCGCGGTCGCCGCCGCCGCGCCGACGAAGAGTGTGGCATCTCAACTACCGCGCTCGCCCGTCGTCGGCTTCGTCGCCCGCCGCGACGAGCAGGGGCGCGACATCGTCGGCCGGCTCAAGGAAGAACTCGCGCCCGAAAATAACCGGCTGGTAGCACTCTGGGGGCCGGGCGGCTCGGGCAAGACGACGCTCGCCGCCGAGTTCACGCGCGGCGCGGCGCAAGCCTTCCGACATCGCATCGCCTGGGTCGGCGCGCTCGGGCGCGCCGACTTCAGCCTCGCCACGATGCTCGACGAGATAGCTACGCGCCTCGGCCGCGAAGACCTCCGCCGGCTCGCCCCCGACGCGAAGGCCGTGCAGGTCTCGGCGCTGGTGTCGAGTGAGCCGACGCTCGTCGTACTCGATAACTTCGAGACAATCGGGGAAGAGGAGCAGTCGCGCTGCCTCGACTTCCTTGCCCAGAGCGCCGCCTGCCCGGCGCTCATAACTACGCGCTCGCGGGTAAACCGCGACGACGTTTACAACGTCCCGCTCGCGTCGATGTCGATGGATGAGGCCCGCGACTTCCTCCAACGCCTCGTCGAGCGGACGCGCAAGCCCTCGAACTTCGGCCGCCTTGACCGCGACGACATCATCCGCCGCTGCGAGGCTAACCCGCTCGTCCTCCAGTGGGTCGTCCGCCAGATAGACCTCGCCAAGCAGCCGCAGGCCGTCCTCGACGACCTCGCGCGCGGCGAAGGCGACGCCGCCGAGCGCGTCTTCACGCGCTCCTTCAACCTTCCCCAGCTGGGCGACGACGGCCGCGCCGCCCTCCTCGCCCTCTCCCTCTTCACCCCCGACGCCTCGCGCGACCCGCTCGCCGAAGTCGCAGGCTTCGACAACGACCTGCGTCGCCTGAACAACGCCGTCGAGAGGCTGTCGGCGCTGTGGCTGGTGGAAACGACGGAGGGGAACGAGCGCCTCTACCTCCGCGGCCTGACGCGCGAGCTGGCAAAGTCACGGCTCTCGAAGGACGAACGTGGCGACGAGTTTAAGCGGCGCTACGTCGCTTACTTCCTCGGTCACGCAAAAGCGCATGCGCGACCCACGCCCGAAGACCTTGACGCCTTAGAGGCCGACAAGGACAACCTGCTCGCGGCGGCGGACACGGCGTTAGAGTTACGGGATCGGTGGAGCGTGATGCTGATTAGCGGTGCCGTGAATAACTTCCTCTTCCTGCGCGGCTACTGGGATGAGGCACTCAGGAGCAGCGAGCAGGCTGAGAGAGTAGCGCGCGAGGCTCAGGTCGAGGGGAATGTTGCTTACTTCATGGGGTCTACGGCGCTGGTTCGTAGTTACCGCGGCGAATACGAGGAGGCCGAGAGAGCCTACCGTGGGGCGATTGAAATTTTCAGGAGCTTAGGGAACGTAGTAAACGTCGCCGTCTGCTTGCTCCGTTTGGGGAATATTGCGCAGGAAAGAGGGGCTTTGGATGAGGCGAAGCAGCTTTACGGCGATAGCCTAGAACTCAACAGAATGCTCGGCAATCGAATGGAAATTGCCACCTGCCTTAATAACCTGGCGACGCTTGCGAACAATCAAGGCGACATTCAAGAGGCGCGAAAGCTCTACGCCGAGAGTCTGGAGATGTCAGAGAGTCTTGGCAGTTACGAAGGCATGGCCAGCACACTGAATAACCTGGCAGGGCTGGCTATGAAACAAGGCGAGCACGGCGAGGCGCGGCGGCTATACGAGGAAAGTTTACAAATGGGAGTGAGGTTAGGTAACCAGCAAGGCATCGCCTACACCTTACGTAATTTAGGAGTGCTTGCGGAAAAGGAGGGCGACAAGGCGGAAGCGGCGCGGCTGTATCGTGACGCACTGCGGATTTTGGTGGCTCTCGGCTCCCCTAGGGCTGAGGAGGTTCGCAGAGATTTGCTGGGAGTTCAAAACAGTCTTGGGTGAGCGGCACATGGAAAGTAAGGATTGGCATCAACGTAACTTGCAGGTGGGGCTTCAAACAAAGCTTTTCGGTGGCTTCGGCGCTTGGAGGTTAAATGGCGACACTTGGTTTCTGGGGCGGCGTGGGGACGGTGACGGGGTCGAAGTACCTGGTCGAAAGCGGCGGGAGCCGGGTGCTGGTGGACTGCGGCCTGTTTCAGGGGTTGAGGGAGTTGCGGGAGCGGAACTGGGAGGATCCGCCGTTCGACCCGAAGAGTCTGGACGCGGTCGTCATCACGCACGCGCACGTGGATCACACGGCGTACCTGCCGCGGCTGGTGAGGCTCGGGTTCAAGGGGCCTGTGTTCTGCTCGAAGGGGACGGCGGAGTTGTTGAAGCTGCTGCTGCCGGACTCGGCGCGTTTGCAGGAGGAGGAGGCGGAGTACAGGAACCGGAAGGGCTTGACGCGGCACCGGCCGGCGCTGCCCCTGTACACGGAGGAGGACGCGCGGGCGGCGATCAAGTTGATGAAGACCTGCCCGAACACGGGCGAGCCGACCGAGGTGGCGCGAGGGATGCGCGCGGGGTTCCACATCGCGGGGCACATACTCGGGTCGAGCCTCGTGCTGTTGGAGCTTGACGGCGCGGGCGCGGACGGGAAGGGAAGACGCATCCTCTTCTCGGGCGACCTCGGGCATTACGACCAGCCGATTATACGCGACCCCGTCGCGCCGCCCCTTTGCGACTACATGCTCGTCGAGTCAACGTACGGCGACCGCCTGCACGACCCGGAAGACCCGAAGGTCGCGCTCGCGCGAGTCGTCAACGAGGCCGTCGAGCGCGGCGGGCCGCTGCTCGTCCCCGCCTTCGCGGTCGGGCGGACGCAGGAACTCGTCTACCACCTGCGCGAGCTGGAGGACGAGGGGCGCATCCCCGTCCTGCCCGTGCGCGTGGACTCGCCGATGGCCGCGGCCGCGACGCAGATTTACTCGCGCAACCGCGACGAGCACGACGAGGAGTACGTGTCGGTGCTCGAACAGAACCGCCACCCCCTGCGCACGCGCTCGATGCTGACGGCCTCGACGCGCGAGGAGTCGAAGCGCCTGAACGAGGAGAAGGGGACGCGCGTCATCATCTCGGCGTCGGGGATGATGACGGGCGGGCGCGTGCTCCACCACGCGCGCCGCGTGCTGCCCGACGAGCGCGCCACCGTCCTCTTCGTCGGCTACCAGGCCGCGGGCACCACGGGCAGGAAGATTCTCGAAGGCTCGCAGTACGTCCGCATCATGAAGGAGGACGTGCCCGTCCGCTGCCACGTCGAGCGCATCGGCGGCCTCTCGGCCCACGCCGACTGGGCGGAAGTCCTGCGCTGGCTTGAGCCCCTCGAAGCGACGCCGCCGCGCCGCGTCTTCACAACCCACGGCGAGCCCGAGGCCGCCGCCGCGATGGCCGGGCACATCCGCGAACGCTTCGGCTGGCGCGTTGACCCGCCGCAGTACGGCGAGCAAGTAGAACTTGAATGAGAGACGGGTCGCGGGCGCGGCTTAATAATTCATGCCCGAGTCCGCCATGCCGATGAGCACGGACAGGAATATGATGAATCCGACGAACACGGCGGTAAGCACGATGGTGAGCAGAATCCATTTACCCGCGCCTGACGTTTGCTGCGGTGGGCGCGCGACGGGAGCGCGCGGAGGGGTCGGCACGGTAGAGGCAGGGGGAGGCGGCAGCGGCGCCGAGTTCGCCGGCCGCCGGAACGCGGGCCGGACGGGGGGCGTGGGGCGAACCTGCGCCCGCTGACGTTGAGCGTGCGCATGACTCTCGTCAAAGATTCTTTCCAGGTCGGCTATCAGCGCGTCCATGTGCAGTCGGAAGTCCGGGTCGCGGCCTATCACCCTCTCCTGGCGGTAGACTAAGTCCTTCATCTTCTCAGGCAAGCTCTCTTGCGGCGGCCTGGACGCGCCCTCAACGAGCAGGGGGATGACAGGAATCTTCCTCTTCAGCGCCGACTCGATCTCAATACGGACATAATCATCGGGGTTGGTGAGTCGGGGCGCGCCGGTCTTAGGGTCTTCCTTCAACCAGTTGTCGCCGATGACGACGAGGACGACGGAGCATTCCTTGATTTTGGAATCGAGGTACGTCCGAAAGTCGATGCCGGGCGGTATCGAATCAACGTCCTTGAAGACGGCCGGCGTGCCGTACTTGTACGTGAGGCGGTCGTAGATGCGGCCCGTGATGTCGGCCGTGTCTTCACGCCTGTAACTGATGAATATCTGAGTGGTCATGGTGAGAGCCTTTCAACTGCCGGGGCTTGAGACCCGGCCGGACGGCGACCTGGGGAGCCGAAGGGTTTGCGTCGAGCCCGAGTATGGTTGGGGGCTCTTCAACCGTCGGCCGTGTGGCGTCTGCGCCGATTATAACGCATCGGAAAGGCTATGCTATACTTTTTCTTCAAAGCAGTTCCAACGTCAAGGCGGTCGGTGGTGGATCGCTAACGCGCGGCAGTCCGCAAGGCCGCGGACTGCTTACACAAAGGAGCAAGCAGCTTGAGCGTACTTGTCGACAAGAACACGCGGCTCGTCGTGCAGGGCATCACGGGCAAAGAGGGCACGTTCCACACGAAGCAGATGGTGGAGTACGGCACGCAGGTCGTCGGCGGCGTCACGCCCGGCAAGGGCGGCACCACGCACGAGGGCATCCCCGTCTTCAACACCGTCGCCGACGCCGTCCGGGAGGCCGGGGCCAACGCCTCGGTCATCTACGTCCCGCCGGCCTTCGCCGCCGACGCCATCATGGAGGCGACCGACGCCGAAATCCCGCTCGTCGTCTGCATCACCGAGGGCATCCCCGCGCTCGACATGGTGAAGGTCAAGGAGTACCTCGCCGACAAGCCGACGCGTCTGGTCGGCCCCAACTGCCCCGGCGTCATCTCTCCCGGCAAGTGCAAGATCGGCATCATGCCCGGCCACATCCACAAGGAAGGCCGCGTCGGCGTCGTCTCGCGCTCGGGGACGCTGACGTACGAGGCGGTCGGGCAGTTGACGGCGCTCGGCCTGGGTCAGTCAACCGCCATCGGCATCGGCGGCGACCCCATCATCGGCACGACGCACCTTCAGGCGCTCGCGCTCTTCCAGGACGACCCCGAGACCGAGGCCATCGTCATGATCGGCGAGATCGGCGGCACGGCCGAAGAGGAGGCCGCGGCGTTCGCGAAGGACAACGTGACCAAGCCCATCGTCGCCTTCATCGCCGGCCAGACCGCGCCTCCGGGAAGACGCATGGGCCACGCGGGCGCAATCATCGCCGGGGGGAAGGGAACCGCGGCCGAGAAGATGAAGGCGCTCGAAGAGGCGGGCATCCGCGTGGTGCATTCGCCCGCCGACATCGGGCAGGCCGTGAAGGACTCGCTCGGCTCCGGCGCTTCGGCTTAAAAGTTTTAGTCAACTCAATTCACCCAAGAGGACATTGATGGCAGAGCAGGCAGGCAATCTCACTTTCGGAATCATCAAGCCCGACGCGGTGCGCGCGGGCAAGACGGGCGCGGTCTTGCAGCGCGTCCTCGACGCAGGCTTCAAAGTCAGGGCGATGAAGCTCATCCACCTGACGAAGCCGGAGGCCGAGGGCTTCTACGAAGTGCACCGCGAGCGCCCCTTCTTCGGCGAGTTGACGACGTTCATGTCCTCCGGCCCGTGCGTCGTGCTGGCGCTGGAGAAGGAGGGCGCGGTCAAAGCCTGGCGCGACCTGATGGGCGCGACCGACCCGGCCAAGGCCGACGAGGGGACGCTCCGCAAAGAGTTCGCCAACTCCATCGGCGAGAACGCCGTCCACGGCTCCGACTCCGAGGAGAACGCGCAGATCGAGCTGGCCTACTTCTTCAGCCGTTTAGAGTTTGTTTAGGCGTGAACCGTGAACCGTAAACCGTGACAAGTTAAAAGCCTTTCCTTCTTGTCACGGTTTACGGTTTACGGTTCACGCGCGAACGGAGTGAGCGATGGGCATCATCAGCGACGTGATCGAGAACACGCGGGCCATCATCAAGGGGATGATGACGACCGCCTCGTACATCCCGAAGGACAAGTGGACGGTGCAGTACCCGGACGAGCCCGTCACGCTCCAGCCGCGCTTCCGCGGCCAGCACCTGCTGCACGTGGACGAGCTGGGGCGCGAGAAGTGCGTCGCCTGCTACCTCTGCGCGGCCGCCTGCCCCTCGGACTGCATCTACATCGTCGCGGCCGACGACCCGCGCCCGCCCGAGGAGCGCACGGGCGTGGACGAGCGCTACGCGCAGGTCTACAACATCGACTACGGCCGCTGCATCTTCTGCGGCTTCTGCGTCGAAGCCTGCCCGAAGGACGCCATCACGCACGGCTTCAACTTCGAGCTGTCGGTCTACTCGCGCGCAGACCTTCTGAAGACCAAGGACGACCTCCTCATCACCAAGCAGAAGCAGTCCTCCAACTACCGCGTCGCCTTCGCCGACGAGGAGGTGGATTCGGAGTACAAGGTCGTCTGAAAATTTTCGTCTTCGCGGCGTAACCGAGCGCCCGCGAAAGGTGTCTTACATAGCAGAGGCCGCACTCTCCCGCGCAAGCGTCAGAGTGCGGCCTTCATATTTTTTAAAGATAAAGGGGGAAGTATGAAGAAGTTTCTGGCACTGACGCTGACGTTGGCCGCGGTCGGTCTCGCGGGCGCACCGACTGAGACGAAGGCCGCGAGTTCGTCGGACGCCGCCGCGTCGGCCGCCGTGTCGAGGGCCGCGGCCGCTCCCGCCGCCGTCCAGTGGCGCGACAGGCGTTACCGCCGCGCGCGGGTGAGGACCTACTCTCGCTACGTGCGGCGCGGCCGCGGGGTCTGGCGCGAGACCTATCAAGTCAGGCACCTGCCGAACGGCCGCACCGTGACGAGGCTCGTCAGCCGCGTCCGCGTCCGCTGAGTCAGACCGAAGGGCGCGAGCGCCGGCCCGCCGCCGATAGTGTCGGCGGCGGGCCGGCGCTCGACTGATTAACGCCGCGCGCCTCCTGCCGTCCGGCCACGTCTACGCGAAGTTCGACCGCTTCCGCCCGCCGGCCGCCGCTCAGTTGAGGGAGGCCCTGATTAAGTACAAAGCCGCGCCGGGGTTGATCCTCGACCTGCGCGCCAACGGCGGCGGCGACGGGCGCGAAGGGTTCCGCATCGCCGGTTACTTCTTAGACGAAAAAGTCCCCGTCGCGCGCATCGTCACGCGCACGGGCAAGCCGCCTTCCGCGCTCTTCGGGCTGGTGAGTCGGCCTAAAGAGTTTGAGGCCGGCGAGAAGGGCGGGCGGCTTTACTCCAACCCCGTCGTCGTGCTGGTCAACGAAGGTTCGGCGAGCACGTCGGAGTTGGTCGCCAACGCCTTGCAGGAGCACCGGCGCGCCTACGTCATCGGCGCACGCTCCTACGGCTGTGTGTTGGGCGTCTTGAAGCACCGCGAGCTGAAAGGCGGCGGCTCCCTCTCCGTCAGCGAAGTCGGGTTCGTCACGCCGGGCGGGAGAAGGCTGGAGGGCGAAGGCGTCACGCCGGACAAGTCCGTCGCCGTCACGCTGAGAGACCTGCGGGCCGGGCGTGACCTCGCGCTTGAGGAGGCCGAGCGGTACCTCTTTAACGTGCGCGGCGGTAGACGTTAACGCTCACTCCCCGGCGGCGAGTCTGAGGCGTTCGCGGTCGAGGATGGTGATGTGTTTGCGGCCGATGGAGATGAGGTTCGCGGCTTTGAGTTCGTTCAGGGCGTTGGTGGCCGTCTCGCGGTAGACGCCGAGGCGTTCGGCGATGTCCTGGTGGGTGAGGCCGTCCACCGAACCGTCGCGCGCCTCCCTCAGGAGAAGGGCGGCGACGCGGGCGGGGATGCCTTTGAAGACGGTGTCTTCGAGTTGGCGCTCGGCCGCGAGCACGCGGCGGCCGAAGGCTTCGAGGATGCGGCGCGCGATCTCGGGCTTGCTGACGAGCAGGCGGTTCAGGACCTCACAGTTCATCGTGACGATGGTCGAGTCCTCCGTCACCTCCGCGAAGGTGTCGTACATGCCCTGGCCGATGCAGGTCATCTCGCCGAAGAAGCTGTGCGGCAGCAGGTGCGCGATGACGAGCTTCCGCCCTTCGGGCGACATGCGGTAGATCTGCACCGCGCCCTCGCGCAGGAGGAAGAGCGCCTCGCCCGTCTCGCCCGGCGTGTAGAGCACCGCGCCGCGCGGGAAGGTGCGCGTCTTGGTCACGCGCTCCACCTCGCGCAGCTCCTCCTCGGTCATCCCTTGAAAAAGGTCGAGCCCGCTGCCCCCGTCTACTCTCCTGCTCATAAAGTCCGCCCCCGAGACTTCACTCAGATGCGCGAAAAGGCCGCGCCGTTCCAGTGTACGACGCGGGGGCGCGCGCGGGCGAGCCGCCTTCGGTAATCGCGATTACTGAAGGCGCCGGCCGGGGCGGCGCATAATGCGCGTGCGCTTGCCGGTCGGGCGGCGCGTTTTTGAGAACGGGATTCGAGACAGGAGAATTAAAGAGATGAGCGAGTTTGTTTCGGCCGTGGACGACGCGGGCTTCGAGCGCGAGGTGCTTCAGTCGGAGGTGCCGGTGGTTCTGGACTTCTGGGCGGAGTGGTGCCCGCCGTGCCGCGCGCTCGCCCCGACCTTCGAGGAGCTTGCGAAGCAGTACGCGGGGCGCGTCCGCTTCCTCAAGCTCAACGTGGACGAGAACCAGCAGGTGCCGCAGCGCTTCGGCATCAAGGGCATCCCGACGCTCGTCTTCTTCGACGGCGGCCGCGAGGTCGAGCGCGTCGTCGGGGCCAGCAGCAAGGCGGCCCTTGAGCGCATTGTGGACAAGTACGTCAAAGTCGCCGCCTGAGCGTAGAGCGCGATAGATTAACCGCAGGGGCACGGAGGCACGGCTTGAAGTCATAAGTCTTCAAGCCGTGCCTCCGTGCCCCTGCGGTGAAATCATCCTATCCCCACCTCCGCCGTTTCGTGATAACCTCCGCGCTGCTTTAAGACCCTTGAGTCCCCGCGCGTGAGGTGTTTTATGTCCGAGAACGGCCGATCTTTGATGACGCTCGAAGCGCTCCGCTCCGTCCCTCTCTTCGCCTCGCTCGGCGACGAGTCGGCCGAAGCCCTGCGCGAGCTGCTGGAACTCGAACTGCGCCCCGCCGGCAGCGTCCTCTTCCGCAAGGGCGAGCGCGGCGGCGCGATGTACCTCATCGAAGGCGGCCGCGTCCGCATCCACATCCGCGACCGCGGCGGCGACGACGTGACGCTGGCCGAGCTGGCCGCCGGAGACTTCTTCGGCGAGATGTCCATACTCGACGGCAAGCCGCGCTCGGCGACGGCGACCGTCTCGGAGGAGGCGCGCCTCGCGGTGCTCTCGCGCGAGCACTTCCACGACTTCGTCCAACGCAGCCCCGAGGTCGCGCTCTCGATGCTCGCCGCCATCACCGAGCGCCTGCGCCAGACGGACGAGATGCTGCGCCAGCGCGTGACGCGCAACCTCAACGAGGTCGAGGAGGAGCGGCAGACCTTCGCCGACCGCATGGCCGACGCCGTCTCGGAGTTCGGCGGCAGTTGGAAGTTCATCGCCGCCACCGTCGCCTTCATCGTCTTCTGGGTCGTCTACAACACGACGCTGCGGCACGACCAGGGCCCAGACCCTTTCCCCTACCAGTTCCTCGACGTGATGAACGGCATCGTCGCCGCGCTCCTCACGCCCATCATCCTCATCTCGCAGAACCGCCAGGGCGACAAAGACCGCCTCCGCGCAGACCTCGACTACCAGGTCAACCTCAAGAACGAACTCGCCCTCACCGAGGTCATGCGCCGCCTCGACCTGCTGGAATCGGAGAGACTGCCGCACCTGTTCGCGGAAGTGCGCGAGGAGATGGGGAAGGGAAAGTAGGCAGTAGGCAGATGGCAGTAGGCAGTTAAGACAATACGTCTTCAACTGCTTACTGCCATCTGCCTACTGCCTACTGTATCCTTCCTGCTACAATGTGCGCGTTCTGCTCAAACTAACAATTCGTGCTTGAGGTCTAATGATTCAGGCCGTCTTTTTCGATTTCAACGGGGTCATCATCGACGACGAGCCTTTGCAGATGAAGGCGTATCAGGAGGTGCTGGGGCGCGAGGGGCTGAGCGTGACGGAGGCCGACTATTACGGCTCGCTCGGCATGGACGACCGGGCGTTCGTGCGCGCCGCCTACGAGCGCGCCGAGAAGGAACTGGACAAAGAGACGCTGGCGCGCGTCATCGAGGGGAAGACGGCCGCGCACCGCAAGCTGCTCGAAGGCGAACTGCCGCTCTTCCCCGGCGTCGTCACTTTCATCAAGGCGCTCAAGCGCGACCACTCCGTCGGGCTCGTCAGCATGGCGCGCCGCACGGAGATCGACCACGTGCTGGAGCGCGCCTCGCTCATGCACCTCTTCGACGCCATCGTCAGCGCCGAGGACGCGACGGCCTGCAAGCCCGACCCCGCGTGCTACCGAAGCGGCCTCGAACTCCTCAACCGCCGCCGCGGCGAGGCGCACGTCATCCCTTTGCGCGCGGACGAGTGCCTCGTCGTCGAGGACTCGCCGCCCGGCATCCTCTCGGCGCGCGGCGCCGGCATGCGCACGCTCGGCGTCACCAACACCGTCCCCGACAAGGCCCTGCGCGAGGCCGGCGCCGACTCCGTCACGCGCAGCCTCGCCGACTGGACGCCCGACGCCGTCCACCACGTGTTCGATACGGAATGGGGAAAGAAGTAGGCAGTAGGCAGATGGCATTAGGCGGTTGAAGACCTTTATTTCAAAGACTTCGATAACCTTTCAACTCCCGGAACGCGGAGCGAACTGCCTACTGCCTACTGCCTGCTGCCTACTGTTCTTATGACTCCTGCTGACAAGGTCGCGGCGGCGGAGGTGCGGCGGAGGTTCGCGGCGGAGGCGTCGCGGCCGGACGCGGCGATCGACCTCGCGCGCGCGGCGCTGCTCGTCGGGGCCGAGGAGGAGCCGCGGCGCGCCGACGTTGACCGCTGCCTCGCGCGCCTCGACGAGATGGGCGAGGAGGCGCGTGCGCGCGCCGCCCGCGCGGGCGGGTCGCGGGTCGTGGCGCTCAACAAGTATCTGTTTGAGGAGCAAGGGTTCGTCGGCAACGAGTCGGACTACTACGACCCGCGCAACAGCATGATGCATCAGGTGCTCGGCCGCCGGCTGGGGATTCCGATCACGCTCTCCGTCGTCTACATCGAGGTCGGCCGCCGCGCCGGGTTGAGGGTCGAGGGCGTGGGCCTGCCCGGCCACTTCGTCGTACGCGCGTTCGAGGGCGAAGCTGAGGAGGGCGTGCTGGTCGATCCCTTCAACCTGCGGACGACCGACCGGGAGGAGTGCCAGGGCCGCATCGACCTCATCTACGACGGAAAACTTGAGCTGGGCGAAGAGCACCTCCGGGCTGTCGGCCCGCGCACGATCCTCGCGCGGATGCTCGGCAACCTCAAGGCCGTCTACGTCCGCGCCGGCCTCTACCGCCGCGCGCTCGCCGCCGTCGAACGCATCCTCCTGCTCACGCCCTCCGACCTCGACGAGCGCCGCGACCGCGGCATGCTCCTCGCGCAACTGAACCGGCTGCACGAGGCCGTCGCCGACACGCAGACCTACCTCAACCTCTCCCCCAACGCCCCCGACGCCGAAGCCGTCCGCGAACAGCTCAAGAGGATGCAGACCCGTCAGTCGATGCTGAATTAGGCGTGAACCGTAAACCGTAAACCGTGACAGGAAGAAGACTGTTCTTCTCTTGTCACGGTTTACGGTTTACGGTTCACGCTCTTACTCCGGTTTACCCTTACACGTCGGGCCGAAGAGGGCGGGGATTTTGCCGCTGATGACGGGGTGCTCGGCGGCGGTGGCGTTGAGGTCGAGCCATTCGGCGAACTGTTCGGGGAGGGTGTTGTCGGCGAAGATGGCCTCGACCGGGCACTCGGGGACGCAGGCGTCGCAGTCGATGCAAGTGTCGGGGTTGATGTAGAGGCGGTCGGGCAGTTCGTGGAACGCCTCGACGGGGCAGACCGCCGCGCAGTCCGTGTACTTGCAGTCCACGCAATCCTCTGTCACCACGTAGGTCATCGCTCGTCTGTTTCCTTCGACTGAGTTGGGAGTTTTCGGGCAGGAAGATTTTACGACGCGCCGCGTCGGTGTCAAACAGAACCGCGAGCGGTAGCGCGGGTCGGTGTTACGCGATACGTTTGTATGACGTAAGACCGACCCGCTCGCTACCGCTCGCGGTTCTGTTATCTGTTCGACTTGCAGCCCGGGTGGTCGCAGGTGCAGACGGAGGTCGGGTCGGAGTCGTTCTCGTCCTCGCAGTCGTCGCTGCAAAACCTGCGCCCGCCCTCGACCATGCAGGTGCAGGTCTGGTGCGCGCACTTCTTCTCGTCGGTTCTGACGGGGTCTGCCATCTCGACTCTCTCCTTATGAAATCCTAGCGCCCCTTATTGCCACCCGTGCGCGTGTCGGCCGCCCCGGGCTGCGTCTCGGTGCGGTTCGACTGGTCGCGCACCTGCATCGGCGGGCTCGCCTCCTGCACGACCTCGTTCTCGCGCTCGTGCATAGCCTGGTTCTTCTTGTCCTTCCGCCCGCCGTCCTTCTTCTGCCGCTTCTTCTCTGACATTCAGTTTCCCCCTTTTATCCTGCCGTAGTGTCGCCGCCGAGGAGCGAGAGCACCTCGCCGGTGATGTAGCTCGAGTCCGCCTCCGAGGCGAAGAAGACGTAGGCCGGGGCCATCTCTTCGGGCTGCGCCGGGCGCTTGTAGGGCGTGTCGGAGCCGAACTCGGCCACCTCCTTCGCCTCCTTGTCCGCGGGGTTGAGCGGCGTCCAGACCGGGCCCGGCGCGACGCAGTTGACGCGGATGCGCCGCTCGACTAGGTTCTGCGCGAGCGACTTCGTGAAGGCGTGAATCGCGCCCTTCGTCGCCGAGTAGTCGAGCAGCTCCTTGCTCCCTTCGAGCCCCGTGATCGAGCCCGTGTTGATGATGCACGCGCCCTCCTTCATTCGCCCGAGCGCCGCCTTCGCCATGTAGAAGTAGCCGTAGATGTTCGTCTTGAAGGTCAGGTCGAACTGCTCGTCCGACACGTCTTCGATACTCTTCTGGTGCTGCTGGAAGGCCGCGTTGTTGACGAGGATGTCGAGCTTGCCTAACTCCTCGACCGTCCGTTCGACGGCCTCCTTACAAAAACCCGACTCGCGCACGTCGCCGGGGATGAGCAGCGCGCGCCTTCCTTCCGCTTCGACGGCCGCGCGCGTCTCCTCGGCGTCCACCTGCTCCTCTTCCATGTAGACGATGGCGACATCCGCCCCCTCGCGCGCGAAGAGCACGGCCACGGCGCGGCCGATGCCCGAGTCGCCGCCGGTGATGAGTGCGGCCCTGTCCTTGAGCTTGCCCGAGCCCTTGTAGTGCGGGGCCTCGTAACGCGGCTTGAGTTTCAGCTCGGCCTCGATGCCCGGCTTCTCAAGGTGCTGCGCCGGCATCGGCGACTTAGGCTCCTCCAACACGCGCGGCGGCGGCCCCCCGCGCAAGGCCGCCAGCTTCTCCGCCGCCGATTCCGCCGTAGACTTCTTCGCCGAGCCCTTCTTCGCAGACTGCTTCCCGCCCTTCTTCGCACCCTTCTTGTTCGACTTTGTCGCCATCAGTTCTCCCAAAGGATGATTGCCCGCGCACGCAAGCGCGCCCGAAAGTCTTTTCGGGGGAGTTAAGTCTGAAGGGGATTTGGGACGGACGGATTATAGGCAGGCTACGGCACGGATTTCTAGTCTAACTATGAAGTTTCTGTCTTTTCACTTGAGCGTTGGACAGAGGCATTAACCACAGAGACACGGAGGCACAGCTAATGCGCATTAGCTGTGCCTCCGTGTCTCTGTGGTTAATGCCTTCTTTATGCGCGCTTGAGGTTACGGGCGGCCTGTGCGCGGGCGGCGGGCTTCTCCTCTTCCGCAGGGGGTTGCGCCATCTTGACGCGCTCGGCGCGGGCGGTCATGCGGCGGTCGAGGTCGGCGACCTGTTCGGCGGTGAGGCGGTAGATGTTCGGCTGGTTGTGGTAGACGCGCGCGCCCGTCACCACGTCGGCCTGCTTGAAGCCGAGCCGCTCGGCCTTCTCGACCAGCTCCTGCACGGTCATCTGCGGCTGGACGAGCGTCAGGGGCTGCTTCTCCTCAATCGTCTCGGGCACGGCCGCGGGCTTCGGCGCTTCGACCGGCAGCTCCGTCCCATGCTCGCGCTTCATGTGTTCGAGGAAGTCCTTGAAGGTGACGCTGCCCGTCAGCTCGAACCCGACCTCGAAGGCGGGGCTGTTCGACTTCACCACCTGGAAGACGCGCACGATCTCGCCGTCGCGCTCCTGCAACGAGACCTCGACCATCACGTCCACGAAGTACTCCAGGCCCGACGCCGTCATCGGCAGCACGCGCCCGACCTCGTTATCCTCCTTCGACTCCTTACCCTTCGCGGGAATCTGGTCGACGATGACGACCGACTTACCCGACTCCATGCAGAGCCGACGCAGGACGCCCTGCAAGACCATCTGGTCTGCGGCCAGCTCTTCGGCCGAAGGCTGCGCCAGAGGGTCGCCCGTGCGGTCGCGCACGGCCTTGATCGTCTCGGCGTGCTTGGCGGAGAAGTATGCGGCCCAGGAGTCCAGCCCGAAGCAGCCGTAGTTCTGCTCCTTGCCTTCGCCCGAGAGCGCCCAGTCGATGAACTCGGGCAGCTCGTCCGGGTGCTCGATCTCTAACCCGTCGAAGTGGTTGCCGACGCCTGAGAGCAGGCGCGTCTTGCGCTCCACGTCGAAGATGCAGAGGCGACCCAAGCCGGCTTCGGCCAGGGAACGCAGGAACCAGCTCTTGCCCGTGCCCGCGCCGCCGCGGACGGCCATCACCAGACGCTGCTGGCGCGGGCGCCGGCTCAAAGGGTTAACTCTCGGTTTCGTCGTATTGCTCATCTGTCTCATTCTCCTCAAAAGCCGGTTGCGGCCTGTAAATGCTCGGAGGGGGGCCTCTCTTTTTAGCGCCTGACCGGCGGAGAACTCTGCCCGGAACTTCGGGAGTCGCTCCGCGATTCGCCGTGCACTGTATCACGGATGAAACAGAAGTGCAACGCATTTTCACGGGTGAAACGAAATAAAAAGTAGACAGTAGTCAGTAGCCAGTAGGGCTCCGCCCGACTTAGGTTGAGGATGACAACCGCTCGGTTCGAGCGTCGGAAGGGTTTCCTACTGGCAACTGACTACTGACTACTGTCTACTTAAGGGAGGAGGTTCGAGATGAGGTCGCCGAGCCACTCGAAGTCGATGGGCTTGGTGACGAAGGCGTTGCAGCCGGCGGCGAGGGCGCGTGCGCGCAGCTCCGGGTCTTGGTGGGCGGTGACGGCGACGATGACCGTCTCTTTGAGTTCGGGGTTGGCGCGGATGCGCTCGGCCGCCGCGAAGCCGTCGAGGACGGGCAGGTTCAAGTCCATGAGGACGACTTCGGGGCGCACGCGCTCGGCGAGCTTGACCGCCTGCTCGCCGTCGGAGGCTTCGAGGATGTGGTAACCCTTGTGTTCGAGCGCGAGCCGCATGGCGAGGCTCGTGTCCTCGTAGTCCTCGACGACGAGGATGGTCAGGTCTTCGGGCCGCCTCTCAGACATTGAGTGGATGATTCCTTAAAACGCGATTTGTCGCAAGCGGAGGGCGGCAAAATAATAGTTCTGCAACGACAATGCAACTCCGGCGCGTCTTACGCGTGGTAAACAATGACCGGTGCCGCACACGCGCGCGCCGAGCCCTCCCATCTTTGCCAGTAAATTCAACAGCACTAATCGAGGTCACCCGACTTGAAGCAGCAAGAGCAGGACTACCGCGTGCGCGAGTGCATCCACCGCGCGGCCGGCGCGCTGGGCAGCTACTACGACGGACGCACCTACGTCAAACACCTCCAGCGGTTGCCGTCCGAAGCGGCCGTCCGCGCCGCCGCGCGCGTCACGCCTTTCTTCTGGGCCGACGCCGCGCACATACACGTCTGGCTCTGCCGCGACTGCGCCGAGGAGCTGGGACTGACGGAGCGCGAATCAGACGCAGCGTAACGGAACCGCGAGCGGCAGCAAGCGGGTCGGCGTTTCGGGATGATGCCTTCACACGAAACGCCGACCCGCTCGCTACCGCTCGCGGTTCTGATTTAACTTGCTAAGGGCTTGCCGCAGCGGTTGCAGAAGCGGGCGGAGGGGTCTGTCTGCTTCGCGCCGCAGGAGGCGCAGGTGTGTTCGACGCGGAGGTTGGCTCCGCAGCCTGAGCAGAAGGCCGAGCCGGAGGTGACGACCGAGCCGCAGGTGCCGCAGCTCCCGGGCATCGGCGGGACGTAGCCGCCCGCCTTGCGCGCGACGTGCCCCTCGATGATCTTCCAGGCGTCCTCGGTCAGCTTGTACTGCCAGTATGCGCCGAGCGCCGGCAGCGCCAGCAGGAGGCCGGCGGAGAGGAAGACGGCCACCGCCGCCACCGCCGCCTTGTCCAACCACTTCTGCATCCCGATCTCGACGCGCGTCCCGCCGTGGTCGGGCGTGATCTTGATGGTCAAAGCGGCCGAGAGGCCCGTCAGGTCGCGGAGCGTGCTCGTCTTGCGCGCCTGGATGATGGCGGTCGCCGAGACCTGCATGGTCTGGACTTCAAAGGCCGTGTCGCTGTCGAAGAGGACGCGCAGCTCGCGCGTCAACTGCGCCGCGTCGGCCTGAACACCCGGATAGAATCTGCTCTCCATAAATCTCCTCAGCAATTCCTTTCGCGCCCTATTCTACGTCAAAAAGGATAAAACTGTTCAGACGAAAGCCGCGCGCTTCTTGAACGTTTAAAAGTCACGTAGGGAGGACATGAAAATAGCCCGGCGCTTCAGTGCCGGGCTATTTTCATGTCCTCCCTGACAGGACTGTGTTAATTCTTCTTCGCCGCCTTCGCCTTGGCCTTCATGTCTTCGGCGTTGACGCCCTTCTCTTTGGCGGCGTCCGTTATCTCGCGCGCGGTCTCCAGCGCGCGTTCGAGCTGGTCGGCCTCGGCCTCGCTCTGCGCGGACTCGCGCAGCTTCGTCAGCTCGGGCAGCATCTTCGCCGTCGCCTCCGCGAGCATGTAGAGCGACTTGCGCAGCAGATGGCTCTCGGGGTTGTGCTCGGCCACGTCGTCCACGTTGACGACGGCCTCCTCCAGTATCTTCGAGATGTCGTAGAAGAGCTGCGTGCGCGTGCCCTTCACCTCGCCCCACTTCTCCTTCTCCTTCGGGGCGTTCTTCGCGGACTCGGCCGGGTTGGTGACGGCGAGCAGGCGGCGCTCGGCGGCCGTGACGAAGACCTTCGTGCGCGCGTCGAGCTCCTGGTTGTCGCGGACGAGCTCGATCTCCTCGGGCGTCAGGTGCTCACGCTTCTGCGCGTGGGCGGCCGCGGCGAGCGACAGGCAGGCGCAGAGCGCGAGGAGGAGGGAGGCGGCGCGACTGAGCCGCGCGGAGAGTCGGAGGGAGGGGTGGGGGATTCTCATCGCTTACTGCTGCTGCTTCTGCTGCTGATTGTCCGGCTTCTTCTCGGGGGCGGGCTGCGCGGCGGTGTCGGTGGTGGCGCGCTCGCCGGCGGGAGTGGTCTGCACGGGGACGCGCGGCTCGCGTAAGACCGAGTCGGAGTAGAAGGCGCTGAGCGCCTGGTCGCGCCGGTCGCGGACGAAGTCGATGGCGTCCTTGAGGTGGACGGCGTGCCGCTCGGGCAGGATGCGGCGGATGGACTCGAGCCGCGTGACGTGCGAGCGCAGGGTGATTTCGAGGCGCTTGAAGATGTCCCGGAACTTGTTGTTGACCTTGCCCCCGCCGCTCGAAGCGTGCAGCGTGCGGACGGCGTCCTCGACGACGGCCTCGTAGACGCCGATCTCGACGGTCGAGGCCTCGAACTTGTCCTGCTGTGCGAACTGCGAGGCGAGCGTGAGCCGCTCGTCGGCTATCTCCATGCTGAGGCGGGCGCGGGCCTTCGCGTCCTTCGCGCCTTCGAGCCGCTGGCGCACGTCCTGTGGGATGAAGCGCAGCGGCGGCGGGCCTTCTTCGCGCTGCGGCTTCGGCGTCTGCGCCGCGCCGTCCTGCGCCCGCGCGCCCGCGCACGCGAGCAAGGTAAGGATGAGAACCGTCGTCACGGAAACGCGCCCGGCCGAAGTGCGCGCCCACGTCGTCTGCTCCGCGCTGCGATACGTGTCCATCACTGCGCCCTCTTGTCTTTCTTCACCCCTTCGCCACGCTTGATCTGGTTGCGTAGCGAGGGGAGCCGCAGGTTGACCTTCTCAATCTCAAGCTGGTTGACGCCGGGGTCGGCGCGCGCGAGGAACGTCTCGTACTCGGCGAGGGCGTCCTCATACTGGCCCATCCGGTCGTGCGCGATGGCGATGAAGAAGTGTACGACAGCCAGCTCGGGCCTCGCACGCTCGATCCATTTGTATTCCACAACCGCCCGGTTGTAAAGCTTTAACTCGAAGAGCGCCGCGGCGAGGTTGGCGTGCGCCTCGTAGTGCTCGGGCGCGGCCGCGATGACGCGCTGGAGGATGCCGGCCGCGTCCGCGAACCTCCTGAGTTGGACGAGCGCCGCGGCGTAGCCGACGGCGTAGTCCACGTTGCGCGGCTCGGCCTCGGCCGCGCGCCCGTAGAGCTCGGCCGAGCGCTCCGGGTTGACGGTGCGTTCGAGCCGCCCGAGGCAGGCGAGCGCCGCCGCGCTCTTCGGGTCGTCCTTGATCGTCTGTTCGAGCGCGGCGCGCGCTTCGGGCGTCTCTTCGCAGGGGAGGTCGGTGAGGGCCGCGTGGAGCTTCCGCCCCTCTTCGGACTGTCTGGCCTCCGCGGGGAGCGACTCGTATACCCGCCGGGCCTCGTCCTTCTTCCCCAAGAGGCCGTAGCGGTTGGCGACGGCGACGGCGAGCTTCCAGTCAGACTTGGCGAGAGCTTCCAGGGCGCGAACGTCTTCGAGCGCGCGCTCCTTCTCGCCCGAGCCGATGAGCAGGTCTGCGCGGCCGAGTCTCGCCTCGACGTTCGCCGCGTCAACCTCAATCGCGCGGCCGAAACTCTTCAGGGCCCCGGCAGAGTCCTTCGCGCCCAACTCGGCGCGCGCGAGCGAGACCCAGAGCGTCGCGTCGCCCGGCTTCAACTCCGCCGCACGCCGCCAGAACGAGACGCCCTCGGCCGCGTCGCCGGCGCGCGCGCGCAGCTCGGCCAGCGCGACGGTCGCCGTCAGGTTCTTCGCGTCGAGTTCGAGCGCGCGGCGCAGCAGCGGCTCGGCCTCGCGCTCGCGCCCCGCCGTCCTCACCAGCAGAAGCCCGAGCGCGGCCGGCGGCAGAGCCCACGTCTTGCGCAGCTCTATCGCACGGCGGTAAGACTTCTCGGCCTCGGGTACGCGCTTCAAGGCGACGAGCGCCGCGGCCTTCTGAAACTCCGCCTCGGCGAAGTCCGGCTTGACCTGCAAAGCCTGCTCGTAGAGTTCGACGGCGCGCTCGTACTCCTTACTCGCGTGCGCCTCCTGCCCCCGGTTGAAGAGCTTGACGGGGTCGGCCGCGGTCTCGTCGAACTCGTCCCTCTCCTGCGCCGCCGCGCCCTGCGCGCACACGAGCGCGAGCGCGAACACGAGCGCGACGACGAGACGACGCTGTCGGAAGCCGCAGTGCATCGGAGCGATTGTCGGGGAAAAGCGTCAGACCGAAACTGCCCACGTTAGGGAGACGCCGGGCGTGAGTTCCGCGCCGAATATAGCACGCGCGCGCCGACCCGTCATCTCTCGAATAATTTGAAACTCCTGTTTTCAGATTTCAAATTCTGAACGGGTTGCGTGGCCCGCGCGCGTGAGATAACATTCGCGGCCGGTAAGTTTCTTAAAACCAAAACAGTTCAAGGCAGTTGTGAGACTCCGGCGGCGGCGCAGACGTTCGCGCGCGCCGGGTCTGAAAGGTGGGCGTGAACAGTCCGGTCGTCGAAGAAGAGGTGCGGGGCAGGGAGGTCGTCGAAGGTTTGACGGACGAGGAGGCGGAAGCCCTTTTGAAGGAGGAGCGCTTGCGAGCGCTCCTCTCGGAGATGGGCTCGGCGCTCGTCGCCTTCTCGGGCGGCGTGGACAGCACGTACCTGGCGCACGTCGCCGGCGGGGTGCTCGGCGCGCGCGCACTCTGCGTGACGGGCGTCTCGCCGAGCCTCGCCTCGAACCAGCGCGAGGAGGTCGCCGCGCTCGTCTCTCGCCTCGGCCTTAATCACGAATATATACAGACGGGCGAGATGGACGACCCGCGCTACCTGCGCAACGAGTCCGACCGCTGTTACTTCTGCAAGTCCGAACTCTACACGAAGCTCTCGCCGCTGGCCTCGGCCCGCGGCTTTGCTTTTGTGGTTGACGGCTCGACGACCGACGACCTCGGCGACTACCGCCCCGGTCGCGCGGCGGCGGGCGAGCGCGGCGTGCGCAGCCCTCTGGTCGAAGCCGGCATGGCGAAGAGGCACGTGCGGCTTTTAAGTAGGCGCGCGGGGCTCCCCACCTGGGACAAGCCCGCGAGCCCGTGCCTCTCCTCGCGCCTCGCCTACGGCACGCCCGTCACCATCGAGCGCCTGCGCACCGTGGACACGGGCGAACAGGTCATGCGCGACATGGGCTTCCGCGAGTTCCGCGTGCGCCACCACGGCGAGCTGGTCAGGCTCGAAGTCGCGCCGGAAGAATTGGACAAGGCGCTCAGGCGCGAAGTCACGGACGAGCTGGCGCGGCGCTTCCGCGCGCTCGGCTTCCGCTACGTCACGCTCGACCTGCACGGCTACCGCACGGGCGCGATGAACGAGGTTTTGAATAACAGGAAGTCAGGAGTCAGAAGTCAGGAGTCAGAATAAGCGGAGGCCGCCGAAGTGCCTCTGCTTTTTTCTTGTCTAACTTCTGACTCCCGACTTCTGACTCCTGACTTCCCGGAGATGAAGAATGACTAAGGCAATGATGGACGACCCGCGGCGCGTCAGGGAGGAGAACCCCTTCGAGTCGATGATGGAGCGCTTCGACCGCGCCGCGCAGCTCCTGAACCTCAACCCGGACCTCTACGCCGTGATGCGCGTGCCGAACCGCGAGCTGAAGGTCTACATCCCCGTCCGCATGGACTCCGGCCGCATCGAGGTCTTCGAGGGCTACCGCGTCCAGCACAACTTCGCGCGCGGGCCCGCAAAGGGCGGCATCCGCTACGCGCCCGACGTGACGATTGACGAGGTGCGCGCGCTCGCGGCGTGGATGACCTGGAAGTGCGCGGTCGTCAACGTCCCGTTCGGCGGCGGCAAGGGCGGCGTGGTCTGCGACCCGGCGCAGATGTCCATCGGCGAGCTCGAGCGGATGACGCGCCGCTACGCCGCCGAGCTGATCGACTTCATCGGCCCCGAGCGCGACGTGCCCGCGCCCGACATGAACACCAACGAGCAGACGATGGCGTGGATCATGGACACCTACTCCATGCACGCGCGCCACACCGTCAACGCCGTCGTGACGGGCAAGCCCGTCGAGCTGGGCGGCTCGCGCGGGCGGCGCGAGGCCACGGGGCGCGGCCTCCTCTTCGTCATTCAGGAGGCCATCAAGCGCTTCAAGCTCTCGCCGCCGAACACGCGCGTCGTCGTCCAGGGCTCCGGGAACGTCGGCGGCATCGGCGCGCGGCTGCTCCACGAGGCCGGCTACAAAGTCGTCGCGCTTTCGGACATCTTCGGCGGCATCTACAACCCCGACGGCATAGACATCCCCGCCGCGCTCGCGCACTTGCAGCAGACTCGCTCGCTCCAGGAGTTCCCCGGCGTCGAGCACGTCTCGAACGCGGAGCTGCTTGAGCTGCCCTGCGACGTCCTCGCCCCCTGCGCGACCGAGAACCAGATTCGCTCGGAGAACGCGGGGCGCATCAAGTGCCGCATCCTGGCCGAGGGGGCGAACGGGCCGACCACGGCGAACGCCGACAAAATCTTGCACAACAACGGGGTCTTCGTCATCCCCGACATCCTCGCCAACGCCGGCGGCGTCACCGTCAGCTACTTCGAGTGGGTGCAGGACCGCATGGGCTACTTCTGGAAGGAGGACGTGGTCAACGAGCGCCTGTCGGACGTGATGGTGGCGAGTTTTAACGACGTGGTGAAGTACGCCGAGAATCACAACGTCGATACGCGCACGGCCGCCTACATGCTCGCGATTGACCGCGTGGCCTACGACACGCGCATGCGTGGTATCTACGCGTGACGGAAATGTGAACCTTTTTTTCGAGCTAAGTTGCGAAAAACTCTTGATTTCCGCCGCTAGGAGGTGTATGGTCTGGCGGAACTTGGTACGTCCCAGGCATCCGTTCGTGTAGGCTTTAAGCGGCGGGAGTCGAAGGCGTCCCACCCAAGGTGTTGACAGTGGCGCACCCGTTTTATATAAAGCAGGTGCGCTAAACAAAGCACAAAGTTACACTCAGTTGAGAGGCGCTGTAGAGGCATAAGCATTAGCGCCCGAAGAACGCCAGCCAGGTGTTCAGGCTCCTCTCGCTGCTCCGCTCCATCTACAAGTCGTTCGCGTTCGAGGGCGGTAGCAGTTTCTTTGACTTAAAGGGTTTACGCTTGTAGTTGGAGCGGCCGCGTCCCAGGCTTTCGAGAGGGTCGCCCGGTCGCGGCCAGAAGCGGCGCAAACGCACGCGGGCCGTCACGCGACTTCGGGGAGCACGGTCGCCCCCTTCCGCAAAAATTAAACTCATTTCGCAGGAGGAATGCGATGAGACTCGCGAGAAGAGCGCTCTTTGCCGCGCTCGCCACTATGGTCCTGCTGTCGGCAGCGACGGCGCAGACCTTGCGACCGGGTAATGACCCGCGCAACCAGGCCCCGACTGTCGGCACGGGCGGTACGCCGGGCGGCCCGACCGGGCTCTTCACCATCTACGACGGCGACACGCTGCGCAAGGGTGAGTTCACCTTCAGCGTCGCCTACAGCAACTACGACCGCGACCCCGGCAACGTCGACTTCTCGGTCATCCCGCTCAGCTTCAACATCGGCTTAAGCGACCACGTCGAGTTGTTCTTCAGCACCGAGGGCTACCGCGGTGTGAAGGTCAACAACCCGAAGCACCTGTCGAGCTTCTACCTGCCGAACTCGCAGCTCTACTTCGGCGCCGGCACGGCGAACCTCCGGAGCGGCGGGGCCATCATCCTGGCCCCCACCCGCGTGAGCGGCTCGACGCTGCTGACGGCCAACAGCGTCCTGTTCCGCCCGGTCGGCAATCAGCCCTTCGTGCAGTTCCCGTTCATCGGCGGCACCGGCCCCAACTTCGGGCTGATCGGCAACCCCGGGACGGGCAGCGGCGCCTCGGTGCCCTTCACCTCGACGCTCGGCCCGGTGTCGGGTGGGGACGGGGGCAACTTCGGCGCGGCGTCGAACTTCGGCGGCATCGGCTCGCCCTGCGGCTCGATCCTGCCGGGCGTGGTGCTGACGACCCGCGTCATCCCCGCCAACCTGACCTTCCAGGCCATCACGGTGCCCGACCTGCACACCATCTGCCCGACCTACATCGCCGACGCGCCCTTCGTCAACAGGCTCTACGGCGAGTCCGCGTTCGGGACGATGCAGGCCGGCGCGAAGATCCGCTTCACCGGGCCGAACAACCCGCTCGGCGTCGGCCTCGTCGCCTTCTACCGCTGGTATATGGATAAGGCCGACGACCTGTCGGGCTTCAACCAGCTCCAGCGCGGCGCGAGCCCCGGCGGCGACTTCGGCGACATCGGACTGGTCGGCTTCGTCTCGGGCCGCCTGAGCCGCTCGGTCAGCCTGCACGCCAACCTCGGCTACATCCTGAACTCGAACCCGAAGTCTGACGCGTTCGGCGGCGACGCCGTCCTGCTCGATCGGCCCGACGAACTCGTCAGCGGCGTCGGCATGGACTTCGTCGTCAACCGCCACTTCCAGATCATCACCGAGCTGAAGTCGATCCACTACACGGGCGGCCGCACGCCGAACTCGTTCCCGAACAACCCGGTGGACTTCCTCGGCGGCATCCGCGTCTTCCCGCGCCGCTGGTTCGGCTTCTCGGCGGCCTACCGGGGCCACCTGAACCAGCAGGGCAAGGGCTTCTTGGACATCTTCGGGGATGACGAGGCCAACGACGGGTTCCCGGCCGGCTTCCGCACCTCGGACGACCCGCACGGATTCATCTTCCAGTTCTTCGCCGGCCGCCGCAACGAGCGCCTGCCGACGATCTTCCCGAACCAGCCGCCGACGGTCACGCTGACGGCCTCTTCGAGCCGCGTCGTGCTGGCGGCCGAGTGCACGCCGCCGCAGATTCCTTCCGCGGGCTGCACGCCCACGGCCAGCACCGTCCAGCTCTCGGCCAACGCGACCGACCCGGACGGCGACACGCTGCTCTACACCTACTCGACGACCGGCGGCCGCGTGACGGGCGACGGCCCGAACGCCACGCTCGACCTGACGGGCGTCGCGCCCGGGACCTACACCGTCACGGTGGAAGTTGACGACGGCTGCGGCTGTATCGCCTTCACCTCGACGACGGTGACGGTCGAGCGCTGCCCGTGTGAGACGCCTCCGCCGCCGCAGCCCGCCTGCCCGGTGGTCACCGTGAGCTGCCCGGATACGGTCACGGTTGGTCAGCCCGTGACGTTCACCGCGAACATCTCTGGCGGTCCCGCGGACGTGACGCCGACCTTCAACTGGACGGTCTCGGCCGGCACGATCAGCAGCGGCCAGGGCACCAGCTCCATCACCGTCGATACGACCGGCGTCACCGGCCCGATCACGGCGACCGTGGACGTGGGCGGCTTCGACCGGAACTGCTCGTCCACTGCGAGCTGCACCTCGAACCTCCCGCCGGTCCGCGAGGCGAGGAAGGTTGACGAGTACGGCAACATCCGGTTCAACGACGAGAAGGCTCGCCTCGACAACTACGCCATCGAGTTGCAGAACGACCCGACGGCGCAGGGCTACCTGGTCTGCTACGGCGGGCGCACGGGTCGCACGGGCGAGGCGCAGCGTCGTTGCGACCGCGCCAAGAACTACCTCGTCAACACTCGCGGCATCACGGCCGACCGCATCGTGACCGTGGACGGCGGCTACCGCGAGGAGTTGACGGTCGAGCTCTGGGTCGTGCCCTCGGGCGCTACCCCGCCGGCCGCCAGCCCGACGGTTGACCCGTCGGAGGTTCGCCCGGCGCGCGCCCCGCGCCGCCGCGGCCGCCGCGACGACGACGAGGAGTAGTCCTTTAACCTAAACCCGCGGGGCTCTCGCAAGGGGCCCCGCGGCCGAAACAAAGGGCGGGCGGCGCTTCGATAAGAAGCGCCGCCCGCTTCAGTTTATCCGCGCCCTTTGTCACAGCGGGCCGTGGTAGCGCAATTCGTACAACGGCCTTAATCGCCGGGGCATCATAAATTTCCGGGCGCGGACGGCGGCCCGGGCTTTGCAAAGTCGCAGTCGATAAGGATAATAGCCGCGCGGTTCCGCAGGCCCCCCGCCGCGCAGCTCGTAGAATTTGAAGACCGTGGTGTTAAAAATGAAGAATCGCTTGCTCCGTAAGTTCACCCCCGCGCTCCTACTTTTGTCCCTCTTCTCTTCGTTCGGCGCCGCGCTTCCCTCGGCACGCGCCGACGAAACGGACGCTGACTCTTCGGCCGAGAGGTATCTGAGCTGGGAGGCGACCGGCCCTCTGGGCGGCGACGTGCGCTCGCTGGTCATCGACCCGCAGGACGCGCGCAGGCTCTACTTCGGCACCATCGACGGCCAGATATACACCTCGTCCGACGGCGGCGAGAACTGGTCGCGCGTCGCGGGTTTCAACCGGCCGGGGCTCCTCATCGACAACATTATCGTTGACCCGCGCGACTCGAACGTCATCTACGTAGCCGCGCACCGGCACAAGGAGTCGGGCGGCTTCTTCAAGACGACCGACGGCGGCCGCACCTGGCGCGAGGCGGAGCGGTTGAAGGGCGACGGCGTCCACGCGCTCACGCAGTCCCCGAAGAACCCCGACCTCCTGCTCGCGGGGACGAACAAGGGCATCTGGCGCTCGACGGACGCGGGCGACCGCTGGGAGCAGCTCGACACCTCGGCCACGCCCGGCCTCATCAACGTCGAGTCGCTGGCCGTTGACCCGCGCGACTCCGACGTCATCTACGCCGGCACGTGGTACCTGCCCTACAAGACGACCGACGGCGGGCGGACGTGGGGCATCACGAAGGCGGGCGTCATCGACGACTCCGACATCTTCGCCATCGAGATCGACCAGCGGAACCCCGACCACGTCATCATGTCTGCGTGCAGCGGCATCTACGAGACGCGCAACGCGGGCGCCAACTGGCGCAAGGTCAACGGCATCCCCTCGCAGTCGCGGCGTACGCGCGCCATCCTCCAGAACCCGGGCCGCCCCGACACCGTCTACGCCGGCACGACCGAGGGCTTCTGGATGAGCACTAACGGCGGGGCCGACTGGAAGGTAACGACCAGCCGCCAGATTTTCGAGGTCAACTCCATCGCCGTCCACCCCTCGAACCCGGACACGGTCTACATCGGGACGAACAACTACGGCGTGATGGTCTCGCGCGACGGCGGGCGCAACTTTGTGCCGTCGAACGGCGGCTACTCGGGGCGCCGCGCCTACACCATCGTGCCCGACCGCGAGAAGCCGGGGCGCGTCTACGCGGCCACCATCAACACGGCGACGGGCGGCGGCTACTTCTACGTCTCGAATGACTCGGGCGAGACCTGGCAGCTCTCGGGGCGCAACATGCCGCCGCGCCTGATCGCCTACGCGATTCTTCAGGACCCGCGCGACGGGAACATCATCTACCTCGGCACCAACTACGGCCTTTACCGCTCGGCCGACCGCGGCGCGTCTTGGGCCCCGCTGGGCGCGCCGAAGCCGAAGGCGCCCGCGAGGAAGGGAAGGAGGGCGGCGCGGACTGCGCCCGCCTCTTCCAGCGCCGCTTCGCGTGACGGCGCGTCGGTGGCCGCGCCGACCGTCGCCGCGCGCCCCAGGCCGAACGACGTGGTGAAGCGCGCGCAGGAGGCTCTGAACCTCGCGGGCTACGACGTGGGCAAGCCCGACGGCGTCGCGGGGACGAAGACCGTCGCGGCGCTCAGGAAGTACCAGGCCGACAAGGCCATCCCCGTCACGGGGCAGTTCGACGCGGCGACGCTCACCGCGCTCGGGCTCGCGGGCGGGATGCAGTCGGCGGGGGCTCTGGCGGCGGCGGTGCAGACGGCCCCGGTCTTCCTCGTCGACACCATCAACGCGCTCGCCTACACGGGCGACGAGCGCGACGGGCGGGTGGGCATGCTGGCCGCGACGAACGCGGGCCTCTTCCGCACCTACGACGTGGAGAAGGGCTGGGAGGTCGTCCCGTACGGCGCGAACATGGACGTGCGCACGCTCTGCGTCTCGTCCAGCCCGCAGGAGCCCGAGACCCTCTTCGTCGGCACGTCGAACTCGGGCGTGCTCATGTCGCGCGACAACGGCAAGACGTGGGAGCAGGCGCGGAACATCCCGACCGAGGCCCCTGTTAACGTCATCGAGCGCGACCCGAAGCGTCCCGAGAACGTCTACGTCGGCACCACGCAGACGCTCTACGTCTCGCACGACGGCGGGCAGCGCTGGCAGCGCCGCGGCGGCAACCTGCCGCTGGGGAGCTTCACCAGCATCCTCATCAACCCCGAGAACCCGGACGAGGTCTTCGTCGGCAACGCCTACGAGCGCGGCGGGAGGGTCTTCAACTCGATTGAGGGGGGCGGGGTCTTCCGCTCGGCCGACAGGGGGATGACCTGGCAGCGGCTCGACCCGCAGCTCCCGAGCCGCCGCGTCTGGGCGCTCGCCTTCGACCCGCAGGACAGCGCGCGCATCTTCGTCGGCACGCACTCGGCCGGCGTCTACGTCGCGCGGCGTGGGGCGGATTCGGCGGCGACGAGCAAGTAGGCAAAAAGCAGTGACGGGTGACGGGTGACGGGTGACGAGTTGGAGGCTTAACTCGTCACCCGTCACCCGTCACCCGTCACTGCTTTTCTTGCTTTCCGCCTTGACACGGCGTCGCCCGGCTGTGTAAATTGCTCCCCTACCTGGCAGAATAGCGAGGTGATTTGGCGGAACACGCGGGTGTTCCACGGGCGTGTGGAAAATTGAAACTTCGGTAACTCCTTTTCTTTTTCGACGGCTCGCAACTCCCGCCTCAATCCTCCGCTTCCGTTAAATCGCCCCAAGCTACTCTAGACAGAACAGAGGCGCACCGCGCGTTGATACCGCACACGTCGCGCGCCGAGTTTTGTCGCCGGGCAGGCGCGGGAGGGAGCCCGACGTTCGCGCCACACTAATCCAGCAGGAGTCCGACAGGAGTTCATGTCAACCGAAAACGAAACGCCCACCAACGGCGAGAACACCACCGAACAGAGCGCGCCCGGCGGCGCCTCCTCGAACGAGGCCGGCGAGATGGCCGCCGCGGCGACCGCCGCCGCTGCCACCGCTTCGGCCGAGCAGTCGGCGGCGACCGCGGGCCCCGCGGCCAGCGAGCCGGAGGCCGAACAGCCCGCGGCCCCGACGCCTGCCGAGAGCGCCCCGCCGCCCTCACAGGCCCCGCAAGCTCAGGCCGCGACGCCCGAGTCTGATGAGGACGACGATGAGCCGCGCGGCGGCGGCTTCGACTTCGGCGCGCTGCTCGACCAGTACGAGCAGGAGCAGGCCCAGTACCAGGAAGGCTCTGTCGTGCGCGGCACCGTGGTCGGCGTCACCGAGCGCTCGGTTGTCATCGACTTCGGCTTCAAGAGTGAAGGCGCCGTCCCCATCGAGGAGTTCCAGGAGGCGGGCGAACTTACCGTCAAGCGCGGCGACGAGGTCGAGGTGCTCATCAAGAGCATGGAGTCGCAGGAGGGCGTGCCGATCCTCTCGCGCGCCGACGCCGTGCGCATGCGCGCCTGGGACGTGCTGGAGCAGGCTTACCGCGAGGGCACGCCGGTCAAGGGCAAGATCGCCGAGCGCGTCAAGGGCGGACTCCGTGTCGACGTGGACGGCGTGGCGGCCTTCCTGCCGGGCTCGCAGGTTGACGTGCGGCCCATCCGCAACCTCGAATCCCTGCGCGGGCAGGAGATCGAGGCCAAGGTCATCAAGCTCAACCGCAAGCGCTCGAACGTCGTGCTCTCGCGCAAGGCGATTCTCGAACAGGAGAACGAGGGCAAGAAGGGCGAGACCTTGAACGCGCTCGAAGAGGGCATCATCGTCGAGGGCCAGATTAAGAACCTGACCGACTACGGCGCCTTCGTCGATCTGGGCGGCATCGACGGCCTCCTGCACGTCACCGACATGAGCTGGGGCCGGCTGCTCAACCCCGGCGAGATGTTCCGCGTCGGCGAGACCGTGCAGGTCAAGGTCTTGAAGTTCGATAAGGAGCGCGAGCGCGTCAGCCTCGGCTTCAAGCAGCTCCTGCCCGACCCCTGGGAGTCGGTCGCCGAGCGCTTCCCGTCGGGTCAGCGCATGACGGGCAAGATCGCCTCGGTCACCGACTACGGCGCGTTCATCGAGCTCGAGCCGGGCGTCGAGGGGCTCGTCCACGTCTCCGAGATGACCTGGTCGAAGCGGATGAAGCACCCTTCCAAGCTCGTCAACGTCGGCGACACGGTCGATGTCGAGGTTTTGGGTGTTGACCCGAAGAACCGCCGCATCAGCCTCGGCATGAAGCAGACGCAGCCGAACCCCTGGGAGACTCTGCCCGAGCGCTTCCACATCGGCGACCGCGTGCGGGGCCGTGTGCGGAACCTGACCGACTTCGGGGCTTTCGTCGAGGTCGAGGATGGCGTGGACGGCCTCGTCCACGTCTCGGACATCTCCTGGAACAAGCGCATCAAGCACCCGGGCGAGGTGCTCAAGAAGGGGCAGGAGATCGAGGCGGTCATCACCAACATCGACATCGACAACCGTCGGCTGTCGCTCTCGATCAAGGACACCGAGCCGAGCGCCTGGGAGAAGTTCACGAACGAGCACCGCCCCGGTGACATCGTCCGCGGGCGTGTGACGCGCTTCGCCAACTTCGGCGCGTTCGTCGAGCTGGCCGAGGGGCTGGAGGGCCTGTGCCACGTCTCGGAGCTTTCGGACGAGCGCGTCGAGCGCCCCGAGGACGCGGCACAGATCGGACAGGAGCTCGACTTCCGCATCCTGCGCATCGAGCCGGAGTCGAAGAAGATCGGGCTCTCGCACCGCGCGGCCAAGCACGACGAGCCGGTCGTGGACGTGAAGAGCTACACGACAGACGCCGGCGGCGGCATGGCCTCCCTGGGCGAACTCGGCGGCCTGGCCGACCTCTTCAACAAGCGCGGCGGCGGCTCCGAGGGAGAAGAGAACCGCTAGTCATTTAACTGAACCTGAAAGCCCCGCGCGGAGTTATCGATTCCGCGCGGGGCTTCTTCTTTCTCGACAAAGTGTGCGCAACAGTACCGCGAGCGGTAGCGAGCGGGTCAGTCTTACATGAAGAATTTTTTGCGTAAGCCTGACCGGCTCGCTACCGGTCACGGTACTGTTTGTCCCGGCCGAGGCGGGCTAACTTGTTGGCTCCGCGACGTTTTCCCCTTGTCAGGCGTTCCCCGTATCTGCTAAGTTACAGTCCGGTTCTTGCACCCCAAACTCAATCCCCCTGCCCTTGTTTTGCGGCGGCAGCTTTCACCGAGAGGCCGGAGAGGTGGAAACCATGACGAAAGCAGAACTGGTTGAAGACGTGGCCCGCGCGGCCGAGCTGACCAAGAAGGACGCCGAGCGGCTCGTCGAGATCGTCTTCGAGAGCATCATCGACACGCTCAATCAGGGCGAGAAGATTGAGCTGCGCGGCTTCGGCTCCTTCCGCGTGCGCGAGCGCGGGGCCCGCCGCGGCCGCAACCCCAAGACCGGCGACCCCGTGGACATCCCCGCCAAGCGCGTGCCCTACTTCAAGCCCGGCAAGGAGCTGAAGGAACTCATCAACGAGGACGAGAACGGCGCGGGCGGGGCGGAAGACTCGGCGACGGCCGGGCAGCCCGCCCCCGAAGCGAGCGCGGCCGAAACGCCCTGGCCCCACTCTGCCGAGGCCACGCCCCCTGGCGAGACCACCTCGCCGACGGCCGAGGGCGGCACTTCAGAGGGCGGCGAGAGCGGGGGCGAAAAGACGCCGCCGCCGGTCATGTGACACCTACGGCCTCGCGCCCGGGGAAGGCTGACGACAAGGGGGAGAGGGTTTGGACAGGCTCTACACGCCCTGGCGCTTCGATTACATCAAAGGGGCGAGCGGCGAGAAGACGGGCACAGGCCCCTCCTGCGTCTTCTGCGCGCTGCCCGCGCGCGGCGAAGACGAGGCGACCTTCATCCTCCACCGCGCGCGTCTCAACTTCGTCATCCTCAACGTCTACCCCTACACCAGCGGCCACCTCATGATCGTCCCCTTCGAGCACACGGCTGACTTCGCCGGCTTAGCCAAGGAGACCTCGGACGAGCTGATGGACTTGGCGAAGCGCGCACAGTCCGTACTCGCCGAAGTCTACCGCCCGCACGGCTTCAACCTCGGCATGAACCTCGGCCAGGCCGCGGGCGCGGGCGTCTCAGACCACCTGCACCTGCACGTCCTCCCACGCTGGGGCGGCGACGCCAACTTCATGACCACCGTCGGCGAGACCCGCGTCATCCCCGAAGACCTCCGCGCCACCTACGAGAAACTCCGGGGCCGCTTCAGCTAAGATAAAGCAGTGACGAGTGACGGGTGACGGGTGATGAGTTAAGACAGCTTTTGTCTGGACGGGCGACCCGGGCGCAGCCTTTAACGGTGGCGACGCCTGTCGGAGGGCTGCAAGGTGATGTTGTCGTGGGAAGTCTTCGGCCCGGCCGCCGTTCCGTAAATCTTGCCGGGCGGGTCGGCCGGGGGCGGCGGGTCTTCGGGCTGCTGCGGGAGGCGGCGGTGCATGTCGCGGAGCGCCTCGATCTGTTCGGAGTTGAGCTCGGCCGTGTCTTCGCCGAGTTCGACGATTACCCGGCGGGCGCTGATGATCTCCAGGAAGGTGTCGTACGGAATTTCGACGCCCACGGTCTCGACCACGCTGCCGCCCGCGTCCGTCGTGACGGAGTGGCGGCCCGTGTTCGTGCGCGGTGGGCCGTACACGATCTGCGCCGTGTCGTTCCACTTGTACGCGCCGTTGGCCGAGATCAACAGCGGCGTCCTCTCCGTGTAGAACTGCTTCTCGGAGAAGGAGACGAACCGCAGGAGGACGGAGCGCGGCTGCTCGCGGACGCTCGCCTTCGTGGTGAAGGTGGGTGAGAACAGCAGGGTGTGACCCGGCTTCCTGACCAGCGTGAGGTCGTTCGTCAGGTATACGTCGAGCTGGTCGAAATTATTGACGTAATTGACCGCGGCCTTCGCGGGCGCCGTGTCGGGCGGCGCGAGCGGGGCGTGTATGGGCGGCGTCCTCGACGAGGCGCGCGCGAAGAGGCGCGGCCGCGTGTGCGGCGTCGGCGGCGTGAGCAGGCTGATGAAGTAGAGGCCGTTGACGATCAGCGCCAAACGCACCTTCGGACTCGAAAGACAGCGCATCTGTTAAAGCCCCCAGGGACTGCCAGCATAAACTCACCCGCGCCCGGGACACAACCCCTAACCTTTGAACTTCGACGAGAGCGCCTCGTCCTCGACCTCGCCGCCGCGGCTGATGGGGACTTCGATGGGGCGGGTGTAGACGTGGCCGCGCTCCTCGCTGTCGATGTCTGCGCGCGGCAGCGGCTGCTGCGCGGGGTCGAGCGAGGGCGGGTTGAAGCCGGGGTAGTCGATGCGCGCGTGGTAGATGGCGACGAGCGAGGCCGAGATCGTCTCGCGCACCTTCGTCAGCTCGCGCAAAGAGAGGTCGCACTCGTCGAGCTGGCCGTCGCTGACGATGGCGTCGAAGATTTTGCTGACGATGGTGTTGATGTTCTCGGGGTCGGGCCGCGCTAAGCTCCGGGCGGCGGCCTCGCACGAGTCGGCGAGCATCATGATGGCCGCCTCTTTGAACTGCGGCTTGGGGCCGGGGTAGCGGAACTCCTGCTCGTCCACGACCTCGCCGTCGGGCGCTTCCGCCTGTGCCTTGCGCAGGAAGAAGTGGAGCGTGCGCGTGCCGTGGTGCTGCGGGATGAAGTCGGCGATCTGCTTCGGCAGGCCTATCTCGCGCGCGAGCCGCAGGCCGTAGGTGACGTGGCTCGTGATGATGCGCGCGCTCTGCGTCGGGCGCAGGCGGTCGTGCGGGTTGTCGCCCGTCTGGTTCTCGACGAAGTACTCGGGTGAGGCCAGCTTGCCGATGTCGTGGTAGAGCGCGCCGATGCGCGTGAGCAGGGAGTTGGCCCCGATGGCCCGCGAGGCGTCTTCGGCCAGGCGGCCGACGGCGTGCGAGTGCTGGTTCGTCCCCGGCGCACGCATGGCCAACTGGCCGAGGACGGGCAAGTCAGCGTTCGACAACTCAAGCAGGCGCACGTCGGTGAGTATCCCGAACAGGGACTCGCCGACGGGCAGCAGTCCCGCCGTGAAGATGGCCGTCAGGATTCCGCCGCCGAGCCCGCACGCCGCCGCGAGCAGGATAGCGTTCAGGGTCAGAGGCTTCTGCGACGAGAGCATCACGGCCAGCGCGAGCGCGACGTTGACGAGGCCGACCAGCAGCCCCGCCTTCGTGACCGACTGCCGCTCGCGGTAGCGGCCGCCGACTCCGTAGATGGCCGACGAAGACGAGACGAGCGCGAAGCAGGCCGTCAGCATCCCGCCGGGCGCGAGCAGGCCGGCGAAGACGGCCGTCAGCACCGCCGTTATCAGCGCGAGCTGCGTGTCCACGAGCAGCGCGACGAGCAGCGCCGCCGCCGCGTAAGGGATGGCGAACGTCCAGAGGCTCACGTCGTTCGTCGGCGCGTGCGTGGACTGCGAGGCGATGCCTTCGGCGAGCGCGAAGCCGACGCGCATCAGCGCGAGCCCCGCTAGCACGGAGAGCCCGACCAGCGCGAAGCCGCGCGCCGCCGAGAGCGGGAGCGTCGTGATGGTCGCGCGGTACTCGGTGAAGCGCCACGCGCCCCAGTAGAGCGCGCAGGCGAAGATGAAGAGGCCGATGTAGAGCTGCGGCCGGCGCTCCGTGCGGCTGTAGACGCGGATGGCCTCGAACTGCCCGAGCATCTGCGGCGTCACCGTGTCGCCCTCACGCGCGATAGTCTGGTTGCGCTTGAGCACTACGAGCGTGCGCGGGACTGCGGCCGCCGCCGCCTCGCGCGCCGCCTCTGTGGCCGCGCGGTTGTAGGAGACGTTGGCCCCGACGAGCGGCAGCATCGCCGAGGCAATCAGCTCGCGCTCGGCCGGCCTCCACCCCGAAAGCTCCGCGACGCGGCCGCGCAACTGCGCGCGCGCGTCATCGACGCTCGTGAAGCGCGAGCGCTCGGCGCTCAAGACCTCCGCGCCGCCCGCGCGCACGTCGGCCACGCGCACCTCTGGCCGCAACTCCGCCGCGTCGCGCTCGTCGTAGACGTAGCCGCCGCCCGCGTCGCGCATCATGTGCGTCAGCATCTCCAGCGCCCCCGCGTCGAAGTTGTGCGCGGCGACGGCGCGGGCCACGGCCTGCTTGTCCGACGCCTGGCCGGGCCACAGGAGTTCGCGCTGGGCGTTAGCGTTTGCGCCGTTCGTGTTGGCGGAGCCGCGCAGCTCGGCCTGCTGCCTGAGCATCATCCAGGACGTGCGGAAGCTCTGCACGGCCGACTCGATGCGCGCCGGGTCATAGTCCCAGACGGGCGGCGTGTTGGCGCGCGCTGCCGTGCGCCGCGCGTCCGACTGGCGCGAGTCCTCGGCGGTGATGTCGGCCGGCGCGATGACATCCGCGCGCACCACGTCGCCCTCCTGGTAGACCTCCGCAGAGGTCAGCGCCGAGTGCGTGCGCGCCAGCAGCAGGGTGGTCAGGACTGCGAGGGCGAAGAAGCCGACGAGGAAGCGCGGCGTGGGCGGGAGCCGGCGTAAGGGGAGTGTGAGCTTGCGGAGCGCGCTGTCGCGCGCCTCGGAGAAGGGGGACTTGAAGCGGGGGCGTCGTCCGTGTCTCTTCATCGGTTTCGGTCTAGCTCGCGACGGCCTCCGAGGTGCGCTCGGCGTCGCCGCCGTCGCGCCCTCCGTCGGGTGAGTCTTCGGTCTCCTCGAAGGCGTCGGCGTTGCCCGCGTCGGTTCGCCGCACGCTCTCATCACGCGTCAGGTCGCGCGCGAGGACGGCCCCGGCGCGTTCGAGCAGCGGGCGCAGGGACTCGGCCTTCAGCGCGGAGACGGCGATGCACTCGCGCCCGCCGACGGAGCACTGACGCAGGAGCGCGTCGAGGTCTTCGGTCGAGAGCAGGTCTGACTTGTTGAAGACGACGAGGCGCGGGATGTCCGTGTGCCCGAGGTCGTTCAGAATCCTCTCGACCGATTCGAGCTGCTGCTGCGAGCGCGGGTTCGAGGCGTCAACGAGGTGGATGAGAAGGTCGCTGTCGTCGATCTCTTCGAGCGTGGCGCGGAAGGCGGCGATGAGGTCGGGCGGCAGGTCGCGTATGAAGCCGACCGTGTCGTTGACGATCACCTCCTGCTCGCGCGGGAGTCTCAGGCGGCGCGAGGTCGGGTCGAGCGTGGCGAACATGCGCTGCTCGGCCAGAACCTCCGACGAAGTGAGCGTGTTGAGCAGAGTCGATTTGCCCGCGTTGGTGTAGCCGACGATGGAGATGATCGGGAGCCCACGTCGCGTGCGCTCCTTCCGCCTTTGTTGACGGCGGAGGCGCTGGTGCTCGATCTCTTTTTCGAGCCGGTTGATGCGGTCGCGGACGCGGCGGCGGTCGGTCTCAAGCTTCGTCTCGCCGGGGCCGCGCCCGCCGATGCCGCCCGCGAGGCGGGAGAAGGCGGAGTCGTGGCCCGCGATGAGTCGCGGCAGCATGTAGCGGAGCTGCGCGAGCTCGACCTGAATCTTACCCTCGGAGGTCTGCGCGCGCTGGGCGAAGATGTCGAGGATGAGCTGCGCGCGGTCGATGACTTTGAGGTCGGTCGCCTCCGAGATGGCGCGCACCTGCGCCGGCGAAAGCTCGCGGTCGAAGATGAGGAGGTCTGCGCCGAGGCGGAGCGCGCGCACGATCAACTCGTCAAGCTTACCCCGGCCGAGAACGGTGCGCGGGTCGATGGCCTGGCGGCGCTGAATCGTCTCGTTCATCACGACCAGCCCCGCCGAGGCCGCAAGTTCGCGCAACTCTGCCATCGACTCTTCGGCCTCGCCGACCGAGCCGGTCGTTACGCCGACGAGGATGGCGCGGTCGCGCGCGGTCGCGCGGCGGCCCCTGCTCCGGTTGCGCGCGATCTCCTCTTCGAGCGACTCGATGAGTTCGACGAAATCGACATCCAACTGCGAGGCGGCCGGGGCCTCGAAGAAGGTGTAGGCGGCGTCGTGAACGTCGGCCGCCTCGTCCTCCGTGACCTGCTCGGCCGTGGTCGGCAGGAGGTGCGCGCCGCGCACGCGCCCGGGCAGGCCCGTGCGTTCGTCCACGTCCACGGCGACCATCAGGTCGAGCCGCAGCAGGGCGAGGTCGTTCAGGTCGTCCTGCGTCAGCTCCTCGCCGCGCAGGTGCGTGTGGACGGCGCGCAGGCCGCGGAAGCGCCCCTCGCCGACGCGCGTGCGCTTGAGGTCGGGCCACTCGATGCGGCGCGCGTCGCCGACGACGACCGACTCGACGTAGCCCTTGCGGTCGATGAGCGCGCCGATCTGCCGCCGCGTCTCGTGCGAAAGCTCGGAGAGCTGGCGCGCGAACTCGGGCGTGACGACCTGCTGCGGCGGGATGCGGCGCGAGTAGAGCTTCTCGATGCGCCGGAGCTGGTTGGGCTTTAACCCTTGCGTGTTCCCCTGTACGTTGCTGATGAGCCCTCCTCGTGCGCCCGCCCCAAATGCGAAACGCACCGCGCGGATTCCCGCGGGTGCGACTACGTCGTGCTCAAGTTAGAGAGATAGTGAAGCGAGCGGTGACTAGCGGACGCTGCCTGAAGATCTCTGTTTTTGACCTTCGCGCAAACACTTCGGTGTGAGCGCCCGCGGCCCCGGAAAACATCACGACAAAAAAACATGCCGCGATTTTGAGGCCGCAGCAGATGTCTCCTTTAACTGCGGCGCAGTATAGCACAATTTCGTGAACCGTAAACCGTAAACCGTGACGAGACGACTCCTTACTTGTCACGGTTTACGGTTTACGGTTCACGGCTGTATTATGAATCAAATTTTAGGAGCTTAGATGTCGAGCGAACAGATCGAGCGTGTGGTGCCGTCGGCCGCGTTACCGGGCGGGGAGGTGTCGGTCGAGTGCAGAGGGTACGACACGAGCAACCTGCGCGAGTGCCGCCTGACGTTCGACGGGACGGCGGGGCAGTTGGTCGGGGTCGCGCCGTGGCGCGTGATGGCCGTCGTGCCCGAGTCGCTCGAAGGCGGCGGCGAGGTCGAGCTCGTCCTGGAGAGCCGCGACGGCGCTCGCAGCGAGCCCGCGCGGATAGTCGTCGGGCGCAAGCTCGCCGACGACCTGCACCTGGTCGCCAACCCGGCCGTAGACCCGGACGACGGCTCGATCTACGTGACGCGCTCCGGCTCGCGCGGGCAGCGGATGCCGGTCTCGCTCTTCCGCCTCAACCCGGGCGGCGAGCTGACCGCGGTGACGGGCGAGATAACCAACCCGACCGGCATCGCCTTCGACAGTCTGGGCCAGATGTACGTCACCTCGCGCATGGACGGGACGGTCTACCGCGTGACGCCCTTCCACGAGGTCGTGCCTTTCGCGCGCGACCTGGGCATCGCGACCGGCCTGGCCTTCGACCGCGCGGGGCGGATGTACGTCGGCGACCGCACGGGCACGATCCACCGCGTCAACGGCAAGGGCGAGTCGGAGGTCTGGGCGCTGCTGGAGCAGTCGGTGGCGGCCTACCACCTCGCGTTCGGGCCGGACGAGCAGTTGTACGTGACCGGCCCCACGGTTTCGAGCAGCGAGAGTGTCCAGCGCATCGACGCGGACGGCCGCACGTCGGTCTTCTTCAAGGGGCTCGGCCGGCCGAACGGGCTCGCCTTCGACCGGGACGGCAACCTCTACGTCGCCGCCTCCTACCGCGGCCGGCGCGGCGTCGTGCGCATCACCCCGGACGGGGGCGGGGCGGAGCTGGCGGTCGCGGGCCCGAACGTCGTCGGCCTCTGCTTCGACGCCGCCGGCCAGATGATCGTCGCCACCGGCGAGGCCGTCTACAGCCTGCCGCTCGGGGTGAGGGGGACGTTGGTGAAATAGCTTTCAGCGGTCAGCTTTCAGCCAAACGGGGCTGTTCAGACTCCGTCAGGCCGCCCCCGGCGTTACCCGGTTTGGCTGAAAGCTGAAAGCTGACCGCTGATTGCTTAAACAACCCTCGCGTGCTACTTTTTCTGACTTCGCGCGGGAGCGCCTTTTCGCCAGTGTGTGCTAATGCCAAGTGATCTCGTCGGACAGCTCATTATCTACATCGTCGTCCTGCTGCTGGCCATCTCGGCGCACGAGGCCGGGCACGCGTGGATGTCGCTCCGGTACGGCGACGACACGGCCTACCTGCTCGGGCGCGTGACGCTCAACCCCGTCGCGCACACAGACCCCATCGGGACGCTGCTCATCCCCATCGTCAACTTCATCGGCGCGGCCGGGATGGGCGTCTTCGTGCCGCTCATCGGGTGGGGCAAGCCGACGCCGGTCAACCCGCTGCGCTGGCGCAACAAGGACGTGGCGAACGTGATGGTCTCGCTCGCGGGCATTTTCGCGAACCTGATTCTGGCCTTCATCGGCTTCGTCGCACTCAAGGTCTGTCTGCACACGGGGCTGATCGGGCTCGGCGTCGTCGGGCGGTTCGGGTCTTTCGAGGAGCCGGCCTACCTGCTGCTCGACCGGGTGCTGTTCATGAACCTCTCGCTGGCGATCTTCAACCTCCTGCCGGTGCCGCCGCTCGACGGCAGCAAGGTGCTCTACACCTTCCTCCCGGCCAGCGCGCAGCCCACGCTGGAGGCGTTGGAGAGGTTCAGCTTCATCATCCTGATCGGCCTGATGTACTTCGGCGTCATCAGCGCCATCATGGCGCCGGTCAGGTGGCTGGTGGTCTCACTCCTCCTCGCGGGCCTCCCGCGGTGACGGAGGGCGGTTCTCTTTAAGATGGCAAAACGTATCTTCAGCGGCGCGCAGCCGACCGGCAACTTTCACATCGGGAACTACATCGGCGCGGTGCGCAACTGGGTCGCGTTCCAGCACGACTACGACAGCTTCTACTGTGTCGTCAACCTGCACGCCGTCACCGTCCCGCAAGACCCCGTCAAGCTCGCGGACAAGACGCGCGAGGTCGCGCGCATCTACCTCGCCGCGGGCGTTGACCCCAAGGTCTCGACCATCTTCGCCCAGTCGGACGTGCAGGAGCACGCGGAACTCGCGTGGGTGCTCAACTGCGTCGCGCGCATCGGCGAGCTCGAGCGGATGACGCAGTACAAGGACAAGGCGAAGAAGCAGGGCGAGAACGTCTCGGTCGGCCTCCTGACCTACCCGACGCTGATGGCGGCCGACATCCTGCTCTACCAGACCGACCTCGTCCCCGTCGGCCAGGATCAGAAGCAGCACCTTGAGCTGACGCGCGACCTCGCCCAGCGCTTCAACCGTGACTACGGCGAGACGTTCCGCCTCCCCGACGCCTACATCCCGAAGGTCGGCGCGAAAATCCTCTCGCTCCAGGACCCTGCGAAGAAGATGTCGAAGTCGGACGAGAACGTCAACGGCAGCGTCATGCTGATGGACGACGCCGACACCATCCGCCGCAAGTTCAAGCGCGCCGTCACCGACTCCGGCACGGAGGTGCGCTTCGACGAGGCGCGCCCGGCCGTCAACAACCTGCTCACGATCTTCCAGATACTCACGGGCCGCACGCCCGAGGAGATCGAGGCGCACTTCGCGGGCAAGGGCTACGCGCAGCTCAAGGGGGACGTGGCCGACGCGACCATCGAGTTCCTGCGCCCGTTCCAGGAGCGCGTGCGGGGCATCTCCGACGAGGAGCTGAGCCGGATACTGCGCGACGGAGCCGACAAGGCGCGCGCCATCGCCGAGGTGACCATGCGGCAGGTGAAAGAGCGCATGGGGATCGTGGGGGCCTGAGACTTGTCGAACGAGCACGCAGAGACGCAGAAGCCCACCGAGGAGGCGACGATCGCCAGCGCGGCCGAGGGCCAGTCCATCAACGTCGCGGGCGCGACGCCGGAGATTTCGGCCGCCGACGAGGGCGACACGCTCAAGCTCGTCCTCGGCGAGTTCGCCGGGCCGCTCGACCTCCTGCTCTACCTCATACGGCAGGAGCAGGTCAGCATCTACGACATCCCCATCGCGCGCATCACGGACGAGTACCTACGCTACCTGCGCATGATGCAGGGCATGGACATCACCGTCGCCAGCGACTTCCTCGTCATGGCCGCGCAGCTCATCGAGATTAAGTCGCGGATGCTCTTGCCGCGCGACCCCGCCGTCAGCCAGGAAGAGCTGGAGTCGGACGACCCGCGCCGCGAGCTGGTCGAGCGCCTCCTGGAACACCAGAAGTACAAGGCCGCGGCCGAGCTGCTCTGGTCGCGCGCCACCGTGGAGCAGGCCGTCTACACGCGCGCGCCGCTCGAAACCGATAAGGAGAACCCGGAGGTCTCGGCCGGGGCCTTCGACCTCCTGCGCGTCTTCCAGCAGATACTGGCGCGCAAGAAGGAAGAGGTCTTGATGGAGATCGAGCGCGACGAGGTCACGATGGCCGAGATGCTCGAACGGCTCCGCAACATGATCTACTCGGCCGGCGAGCTGAACATGCGCGACTTCTTCGAGCGCGCCGAGACGCGCCGCGAGCTGGTGCTCGCGTTCCTCTCCGTCCTCGAACTCGTCCGCACGACCGAGATCAAACTCATCCAGCGCCAGACGTTCGGCGACATCATCGCGCGCGTCGGCGCGTAACTGTTTTTCGGGTCAGACATGAGCAAACGCAGAAGCGGGAAGAGCACGGAAGAGACGCCCCGGGCGGTCGGCGGCGTCGGGACGGTCGAGCCCGAAGGCTCGGGCGAGTCGCGCGAAGTGGCCGTCGAAGAGTTGGACGAGGCGCTCGAAGCCCTGTCCGGCGGCGACGCCGCGCCCGGTGAAGAGGTGGAGCCGGAGAACCCGCTCGCGCGCGTGGACGTGAGCGGCGAGACCTCCTTCGGCTCCGTCGAGTTCGAGGAGGAGGACGAAGAGGCCGACGCGGAGGACGAGGTCGAGGAGGCGGACGACGGCGACGTGACCGACGACGAGGCTTCGGACGAAGAGAAGGCCGAGTTCACCGTCTTCGACGCCGACGCCGAAGACCGCGCCGAGGAGTTAGAGCGTCTGCGCGCGGAGATGCCCGCGCCGCAGCCCCCCGAAGGCCCGGAGGACGAGGTCGCGCCCGGCGGGCAGCCGCGCGAGCTGGCCGAGCTGGTCTCCGTCTGCGAGGCGCTCATCTTCGTCTCGGAAGACCCGCTGCCCGTCAAGGCCATCGCAGACATCCTCAAGGAGGACAAGGGCTGGGTGCAGGTCGCCGTCGAGGAACTCGCCAAAGAGTTCAACGAGCGGGGCGGCGGCCTGATGCTGCGCGAGGTCGCGGGCGGCTGGCAGTTCGCCACGCGCCCCGAGTACCACGAGCACGTCCGCGCCTACCTCAAGTCGAGGCCGAGCGCCAAGCTCTCGCTCGCCGCGCTCGAGACGCTCGCCGTCATCGCCTACAAGCAGCCGGTCACCGTCCCCGAGATTCTCGAAATCCGCGGCGTCCAATCCTCCTCGGCCATCAAGACGCTCCTGGACAAGCGCCTCATCGTCGCCAAGGGGCGCAAGGAGACCGTCGGCCGCCCGATGATGTACGGCACGTCCAAAGACTTCCTCCTCCAGTTCGGGCTGAAGGACTTGAGCGAGCTGCCGAACGTCGAGGACTTTGAAGACCTGACCGGCGGCGGCGGCGAGGTCTGACGCTTTGAAGACTTGAGGAGGGCCGAACCCTTGGGACTCGCACTGTGTGTCGGCGTGCCGTCGGAAATCCGAGAGAGCGACCCGGAATACGTCGCGTACTTCGAGCAGCAGGTCGAGGCCATCAACGGCGTGCTTGAGTCCTTCGGCCTGCCGCCGCACCGCGAGCCGTTCGACGTGGAGGACGAGCGCACGTTCGAGTGCGACATGATCGGCTTCTCCGGCCTCCACTACCTCCGCCGCCTCGCGGCGCACCTCGCGCTGGGGAAGGAGCTTCCGCCGCCCGGCGACGACGACGCTGGGGGCGACCCCGTCCTCTCCGACTACTACCGAATCTTCGACGCGAGCTTCGCGCGCGGTCAGGCGGGGGACATCGCCTTCCAGCACCTCATCGTCCACGGCGACGCCGAAGGGTACTACCTCCCCGTCGAGTTTGAGGAAGTGATTATCCCCGACCCCTCGCTCGAAATAGCCGGCGGGATGCTCGGCTCTTCGCACGCGCTGCTGCGCGAGTGCCACGAGCTGGCGCAGGCGCTCGAACTGCCCGAAGACCTCTCGCTTGAGGACGAAGCCCTTTTTCAGGCGGTGGAGAACCAGGGTGAGGGCGAGGCGAAGTGGGAGCGTTACGGCGTCGAGTCGTACACCTGCCTCGCGTTGATTAAAGCCTGCGGGGCTTCCATCGATACCGGAGCGGCGATAGTCTTCGCTTAAGTCAAAGGGGAGTTCTTGGAAGAGCGTCTGCAAAAACTGATAGCGGCGGCCGGGCTCGCGTCGCGCCGCCACGCGGAGGAGTTGATCGCGGCCGGCGAGGTGACGGTCAACGGCGAGGTCGTGCGCGAGCCGGGCACGAAGGCCGACCCCGCGCGCGACCACATCAAGGTGCGCGGCCGACTGATCAACCCGCTGCTCGAACAGCGCGAGAATACTTACGTCCTGCTCAACAAGCCGCGCGGCTACCTGTCGGCGCTCTCCGACCCGGAGGGCCGTCCGCTCGTCTCGGAGCTTGTGCCGCAGTCGCTCGGGCGTCTGCACCCGGTCGGCCGTCTGGACTTCAACACGGAGGGCCTGCTCATCCTGACCAACGACGGCGAGCTGACGAACTACGTCACGTCGGCGCGCAACCACGTCGAGAAGGTCTACGAGGTGAAGGTCAAGGGCGTGCCGCCCGAGGAGCAGGTGGCGCGCCTGCGCCGCGGCATCCGCCTCGACGACGGCGTGAAGACCGCGCCCGCGCAGATCACGAAGACCGACGAGACGAAGACGAACGCCTGGTACGAGGTCGTCCTCCGCGAGGGGCGTAACCAGCAGATTCGCCGCATGTTCGACGCCATCGGCCACTCCGTCATCAAGCTCCGCCGCGTCCGCGTCGGCCCCGTCACCGCCGAAGGCATCCTCATCGGCCAGTGGCGCCACCTCACGCCCGCCGAGGTCAAACGCCTCAAAGGCGAGCCGGGCGCGAAGGGCGGCAGGAAGAGGGCGCCGGACGCGCGCCGGCCGGCAGGGCGTCCCGCCCGAGATGCCGGCAGACGCAAGCCGCGGCCCGCCTCGAAGAAGCGCGGCAGCGGTCACGGTGGGCGCCGCGGTTAAGTTAGAATGATGAACGACGAATGACGAGTGACGAACGTAAGGCAACCTGTCTTAATTCGTCGCTCATCACTCATCGTTCATCATTTCCTTTCAGGGGGCGGAATGGATTTCGAGCTAAGCGAAGACCAGCAGCAGGTGAAGATGAGCGTGCGCGAGTTCGCGGAGGGCGAGGTCGCGCCGCACGTGCGCGAGTGGGACGAGAAGCAGAAGTTCCCCGCCGAGCTCGTGCCGAAGATGGCCGCGCAGGGCTTCATGGGCGTCATCTTCCCCGAGGAGTACGGCGGGGCGGGGATGGGCTACGTCGAGTACGTGACCATCATCGAGGAGCTTTCGCGCGTGGACGGCTCGGTCGGCATCTCGGTGGCGGCGCACAACTCGCTCTGCTCGAACCACATCTTCCTGTTCGGCACCGAGGAGCAGAAGCGTAAGTACCTCGTGCCGCTCGCCTCGGGCGAGAAGCTGGGCGCGTGGGGGCTGACCGAGCCGCAGGCCGGCTCCGACGCCTCGGGCACGCGCACGACGGCCGTCAGGCGCGGCGGTGGGTGGGTCGTCAACGGCTCGAAGAACTTCATCACGCACGCCATCCACGGCGACACCTGCGTCGCGATGGCCTCGACCGACCGCGCCATGCGCTCGAAGGGCATCACGGCCTTCATCTTCGAGAAGGGGATGAAGGGCTTCGGCCCCGGCAAGAAGGAGGACAAGCTGGGCCTGCGCGCCTCAGAGACGGCGAGCGTCATCTTCGAGGACTGCCACATCCCCGACGAGAACCGCCTCGGGGCCGAGGGGCTCGGGTTCATCCACTCGATGCAGGTCTTAGACGGCGGGCGCATCTCTATCGCCGCGCTCGCCCTCGGCATCGCGCAGGGCGCGTACGAGTCGGCGCTCAAGTACTCCAAAGAGCGCCAGCAGTTCGGCCAGCCCATCTCGAACTTCCAGGCCATCCAGTTCAAGCTCGCCGACATGGCGACGCAGATCGAGGCCGCGCGCCTTCTGACCTACCGCGCCGCCGCGCTCAAGGACGCGGGGCGCAAGACGACCAAGGAGTCCTCGATGGCGAAGCTCTACGCCTCCGAGGTCGCGGTCAAGGTCAGCGAGGAGGCCATCCAGATACACGGCGGCTACGGCTACACCAAGGACTACCCGCCCGAGAAGTTCTGGCGCGACTCCAAACTCTGCACCATCGGCGAGGGCACGAGCGAAATCCAGCGCCTCATCATCGCCAAACAGATTCTCAGCAACGCGTAACGACTGTCGGCTGCCCGGAACATGCCCTTAACCGCAACGCCCGAATTAAGGAGAGGTTCCGATGAGTGAAGAACTGACAGGAAGATTAAACGACGACGAGTCCTTCGAGTCGAGGGTACTGGAACAGTTCGCGCGTTTGAGAGAGAGCGTGAGTTCTTTGGGGACGCGATTCTCAGGTGTTGAGCAGCGACTAGCGGTCGTTGAAAGCCGCCTTTTGACACTTGAAGAGAGAGTCGATGCTCGGCTTAAGGAGACGCGTCCCCTCTGGGAGAGCGTTCTGTCTCAACTTGAGAGGATCGATTCCAAGCTGAATGTTCTCGGGCAAGACCTGCTTGATACCCGCGGCGACGTGGAGTTGCTCAAGAAACGGCCGCCGGCCGCCTGAAGTTGCTCTGACCGACGAAGGAAAGAGAGACCTCGCTAACTTTGAAAATCAAACTTGTGTTCGCGGCACTGTGCGTCTGCTTTTTGACCTTAAACGCGGTCGCGCAGGACGGCGCGACACCCGACTTTAAAGATTACGCCGAGCCGGTCTTCAAGGGGCGGGCGGCCGCGTTGAAGTTGGCGACGCCGGCGGCGCGGGGTTACCGCACGCGCCTGCGCGAGGGGGCGCGGCGCGCCGTCAACTTCGCGGGGCGCTACAAGCTGCACACGTGGAGCTGCGGGACGGGCTGTTTACAGACGGCCTTCATCGACGCGAAGACCGGCGAGGTCTTCTTCCCCGAGGCGCTGAACGGCTTCATCATCTGCCTGTATCAGCCGGAGGCGGTCAACGATTTGGAAGAGGCCCTGCAATTCCAGAAGGGGAGCCGCCTGATCGTCATGTCGGGCTACCCCGTGAGCGAGCGCGGCAAGGAAGCGCCCCGGAAGGGACTCTACTACTACGAGTGGACGGGCAGGGAGTTGAAGCTCCTCAAGTTCGTCGAGAAGGGCGAGGGCTGTTGAGTCCGTGTGATGAGCGGCGCGCAGACCATCGAAAGGATTCTGGCTGGCGACCCGCGCGCCGTCGCGCGCGCCATCTCGAAGGTCGAGGACGGCGCGGCGGACGCGGGCGTCCTGATGAAGGCCGTCTTCCCGCACACGGGTCGGGGCCTGGTCATCGGCATCACCGGCTCGCCCGGGGCGGGGAAGTCTTCGCTGGTGGACAAGCTCGCCGGGCTCTACCGCGCAAGGGGCGAGCGCGTCGGCATCGTCGCCGTAGACCCTTCCAGCCCCTTCTCGGGTGGCGCCATCCTCGGCGACCGCATCCGGATGCAGGCTCTGGGTCTCGACCCTGGCGTCTTCATCCGCTCGATGGCGACGCGCGGCAACCTCGGGGGACTGGCGCGCGCGACCGTGGACGCCGTGGCGATACTCGACGCCGCGGGGTATGAGAAGGTCGTCGTCGAGACGGTCGGCGTCGGGCAGGACGAGGTCGAGATCGTGAAGACGGCCGACTGCTCGGTCGTCGTGCTCGTCCCCGGCATGGGCGACGACATCCAGGCCATCAAGGCCGGCATCATGGAGATCGGCGACGTCTTCGTCATCAACAAGGCCGACCGCGACGGCGTGTTGAGAACCGAGAAGGAGTTGGAGGCGCTGCTGAGTCTGGCGCACCGGCCCGACATGTGGTCGCCGCCGATAGTCAAGACGGTCGCGACCGAGAACAAAGGCATCGAAGAGCTTGCGGCGGCGATAGAGAGTTACCGCGAGTTTCAGAAGTCCGCGCCGGGCGCGCACGGCCGCCGCGGCGCGGTCGCGCGCTGGCGCATCCTTGAGTTGTTGCGCGAGCGCCTGCTCGCAAACGCGCTCGAACGTGAGGGCGCGCGCCAGCGTCTCGAATCACTCGCCGACGAAGTCGCGGGCAAGCGCCGTGACCCCTACTCGGCGGTCGAGGAGCTTTTGAACGGCGGCGACGAGAACAAACAGTTATGAAGATTGACCACATCGGCATCGCCACGCGCGGCATCGAAGAGTCGCTCGCCTTCTGGCGCGATGCGCTCGGGCTCGAAGTCAAACACACGGAGACGGTCGAGGAGCAGGGCGTGCGCGTCGCCATGCTGCCCGTCGGCGAGCCGCGCGTCGAGCTGCTTGAGCCGACGGGCCCGGAGACGCCCGTCGGGAAGTTCCTTGAGAAGCGCGGGCCCGGCATCCACCACGTCGCCGTCCGCGTCGCGGACATCCGCGCGGCGCTCGCGCGCCTCAAAGCTGAAGGCGCGCGGCTGATCGATGAAGAACCCAGGGTCGGGGCGGGCGGCTGCCTCGTCGCCTTCGTCCACCCGGCCGCGTCGGGCGGCGTGCTCTTAGAACTCGTCCAGCACTTAGACGAACCCGCGAAACACACGACAGAAGAAAGGTAGTCGCTTTGCTCTTCAGAAGGATCGTTCTCACGACACTCGCCGCCGCCGTACTCCCGTTCACAGCCCAAGCGCAGAGACGAACCACACGCAAAGCGCCCGCGCGCCCCGCGCCCGCGGCGACTGCGGCGAAGCGGCCCGCCGCCGCGCCGTCGGTCAACCTTTCGGCGGCCGACATGTCCCTCGTCGTCAACGGCGTGGACTTCGACGCGAGTATGCGCGACCGTCTCGCCACGAGCATCAGCGAGCGCGCGGCCTTCGCGCGCGACTTAAGGAGGATGCTCGCCGCGGCCGAGGAGGCGAAGGCCGCGGGCTACCTCGCGCGCCCCGAGCAGAAGCTGCGGGCGGAGTTGGCTCGCTCGTACGTCATCGCGCAGGAGTATTTCAAGAAGCGCCAGGGCGAGGGGGCCGCGAGCCCCGAGCAGGTCGTGACGGAGGCCGAGATTGACGCCTTCTTCAACGAGCCGGCCGTGCCCGCGCAGTTCGAGGCGTTCGTGCAGGACTACTCTAAGAACAGCTCGCTGCGCGGCGGGCCCGTCCCCGAAGAGACGCGCAAGAATCTGCGTCAGCACTACGGCCGCGTGATGGTCGCGATGCGCAAGGGCCTGGCGGCCGGGTTAGAGCGCGAGCGCAGGGTGCAGCTCGCCGTCATGCTCCAACAGGCGAAGCTCCTCGCGGGCGCGTACGCGCAGGAGACGAAGGCGAGCTTCCGGCCGACCCCGGCCGAGATCGACGCGTACGTCGCCGCGCACCCGGAGCTGGACACGAAGGCCGAGCGCGCGAAGCTCGAAGCCGTCCTGGCGCGCGTGCGCGCAGGCGAGGACTTCAACAAGCTGGCCGACGAGTTCACCGAAGACCCTTCGGGGAAGGGCAAGGGCGGCGACCTCGGCTGGTTCGGCCGCGGCGTGATGGTCAAGCCGTTCGAGGACGCGGCCTTCGCGCTCAAGCCGGGCGAGGTGAGCAACGTCTTCGAGACCGTCTTCGGCTTCCACATCGTCAAGCTCGACGAGCGGCGCGCGCAGGGCGCGGGCGAGGAGGTGCACGCGCGCCACATCCTCATCCAGTACAAGCGGGCCGCGGGCAGCCCGCGCTCGCGCGTGTCGCCGCGCGAGGCCGCCGCCGCCGCGGTTGAGGAGGAGAAGCGCAACCGCGCGCTCGACGAGATTGCCGCGCGCCGCCGCGTGCAGGTGGCCGAGGACTACGCGGTCGGCAACGCCCCGGGCGTCCCGCCGAAGCCCGCGCCCGCGAGCGGCCCCGCGTCGCCGCAGCCGAAGACGAACAGCAAGAGCCCCGCGCCGCGCCCGACGACGACGCCCAGGCCGCCCGCGCGGCGCAACCCCTGAGACTCGTAAGCGTTAAGGAGAGCCGCGCCGCGGCCGAGTGCGCACGGCGCATTTTTCGTGTATCTTGAACGGTCGGCCCTTCCCCCGTCTTCGCGGATATACGGCCCGGCAGTGCCTTTTGAAATGTTTTAGAAAGAGAGAGGATCTGTTTTGAAGGCAACCACAAAAGCTCTAATCGCCGTGCTCGTAGCGGTGCTCGCCTCGGTCGGGCTCATCTTCTGGCAGGCCACGCGCAGCCGCGCCCACGGCCTGACCAGCCTCACCCCCGAAGACATGTCGCTCATCGCCGAGTCGCTCGGGCCGCAGCAGCAGTCGCGCCTCGCCTCCAGCCCCGAGGAACGCAAGAAGCTCTCCGAGGACATCCGGCAGATGCTCGCCGTCGCCGCCGAGGCGCGCGCCAAGGGCATCGCCGACAAGCCCGAGGTCAAGCGCCAGCTCGACGCCATGAAGATGCTCGTCATCGCGCAGATGTACGTCAAGAAGCAGCGCGACGCCAAGGCCAACCCCGAGGAGTTCCGGCCGAAGCAGGAGGAGATCGACGCCTACCTCAAAGACCCGAAGAACGCTGCGCTGGCCGACCAGTACCTCGAAGACCTCAAGACGCTCGGGCTCGTCCCCGAGGGGCAGCCCATCACCGACGAGGTCAAGGAGCAGTTCCGCCAGCAGTGGGCCCCGATGGCGCTGATGGCGGAGAAGGGGCGCGCCGCCGGCGTCGAGAACGACCGCGCCACGCAGCTCCAGATACAGTTCCAGCAGGCCGCCGCCCTGAGCCGCATCTACTCGAACGAGCTGACGAAGAAGCTGGAGCCGACCGAAGAGGAGATTCAGGCTTACTACGCCGCGCACCCCGACCTCGACCCGAAGGTCTCGCGCCAGAAGGCCGAAGACGTTTTGAAGCGCGCCCGCGCGGGCGAGGACTTCGACAAGCTGGCCAAGGAGAACTCCGACGAGCCGGGCGCGAAGGAGACGGGCGGCGATCTCGGCTGGTTCGGCCGCGGGCGCATGGTCAAGCAGTTCGAGGACGCGGCCTTCGCGCTGAAGGACAACGAGATCAGCGACATCGTCGAGAGCCAGTTCGGCTTCCACATCATCCAGCGACTCGGCACGCGGCAGGGCAAGTCGGAGGCGAATCCGATGGCCGAGGGCGACGCGGCCAAGGGCGGCCAGCCCGAGGAGCAGATTCACGCGCGCCACATCCTGATCAAGCCGAGCGGGGGCCCGAGCGCCAACCCGTTCGCCCCGCCCAAGTCGCCGCGCGACACGGCCAAGGACGCGATCATCGAGGAGAAGACCAAGAAGGAAGTTGACGAGATCGCCAAGCGCGTCAACATCAAAGTCCCCGAAGACTTCCCCGTCAAGGCCCCCGAGGTGCCGCAGATGCCGCAGGGCATGGGCGCTGCGCCGCACGGCGGAGCGGGCGACCCGCACGGGGCGGGCGAGCCTCCGCCCGCGCCTCCGGCCGGGGACAACTCCGCGACGCCCAAGGGCGGGTCTGGGAAGAAGAAGTAACGGGCACGGAGGCGTTGTGCAGTTCGGCGACTACCGCGTCGAGGTCGTGCCGGGCGGCGAGTTCCGCCTGGACGGCGGCGCGATGTTCGGGGTGGTGCCGCGCGCCCTCTGGCAGCGCGCCGCCCCGCCCGACGAGGAGAACCGCGTCACGCTCAACGCCAACTGCCTATTCGTGGAGGCGGCGGGCGAGCGCGTCCTCGTCGAGACGGGCATGGGCGACAAGTGGACGGAGCGCCAGCGCGCGATGTACGGCGTCGGCCCGGGCCCGACCCTCCTCGAAACTCTCCGAGAGCGCACGGGCTTTCGCCCGGAGGACGTTTCCGTAGTCGTCAACACACACCTGCACTTCGACCACGCGGGCGGCAACACCACGCTCGACGCGTCGGGGAACGTCGTCGCCGCGTTCCCCAACGCCCGCTACTTCGTCTCGCGCGCGGAGTACGAGCACGCCGAGTCGCCGCACGAGCGCGACCGCGCCAGCTACCTGCCGGAGAACTGGCGGCCGCTCGCGGAGTCGGGGCAGTTGGAGCTGAAAGAGGACGCCTACGAGGTCGTGCCCGGTCTGACGTTGGAGACCGTCGCCGGCCACTCGCGGACGATGCAGTGCGTGCGCCTAGAGCGCGCGGGGCGGACGCTCTACGGCTTCGCAGACCTCGTGCCGACGCGGGCGCACGTGCCTCTGGCGTGGGTGATGGGCTACGACCTCTACCCCGTCGAGACGGTCGAGGCCAAGCGCCGACTCCTGCCGCAGGCCGCGCGCGAGGGCTGGCTCTGCCTCTTCTACCACGACCCCGCCGAGCCGCTCGCGCGCGTCGTCGAGGAGGGCGGGAAGTTTCGCGCGATCGCCTTCGACGGGCGGCAGGGCGGGCCGGTTCCGGGTGTGTGACGAGCCTGCTCCTGTGCAAAATCTGGCACGAAAATCCCGTCCGCGGCGTGTACTGTTCAAAGCTCAACGCAGGGAGGTGATGTATGCGCAGAGTTTTGACTAAGATGGAAAGCCCGGTAAAGGCCAGACTGTTGCTACTTGCGGCGCTGCTCTCCGCCGTCTGCGCGCTCGCGCTCGCCCCGGCGCGGGCGGGCCAGAGGGTGCCGCCGTACTCGTCCATGCTCGACGGCGCGGTGACTTACACCCTGCCGGCGGGCTGGCGCATCATCATGTACATCAACACGAGCCGGGGCGGCGGCGCGGAGATAATCAACACGAAAGAGTTGGCCAGACCGCAGACGCGGCTCTTCCTGTCCGCAGACCCCCTCCGCGAGGAGAAGACGGTCGAGGACATGATTCACAAAGCCTTCGAGAACAAGTACCGGAGGGATGGGAAGGTCGTGGTGTTGAGCGAAAAGTCCGACGGCGCGAACTGGCGTACGGCCGTCTGGACGAAGGACATCAACGGCCAGCCGAACTTGGTGCTCGGGCGCTTCGGCGTCGTCAACCGCAAATTCGTTGACCTGTCGTTGCATGTGCCGCTCGGCTCGGGCGACGTGAAGTGGATGAAGCAAATGGTCGAGGACTTCAACGCCGTGTGCGAGAGCTTGAAGATCGACGGGCAGGGCAGCTTCGAGAGCAAAGTCAGTACGGACATCATCACGGAACAGTTAAAGGTGAACGCTAAGAAATGACGACAGCGAAGATAGGGATCATCGGGGGCAGCGGCCTCTACCAGATGCCGGAGCTGAAGGACGTGGAGGAGGTGGCGGTCGAGACGCCTTTCGGGAAGCCTTCGGACGCCTTCATCGTCGGCACGCTCGAAGGCGAGCGCGTGGCCTTCCTGCCGCGCCACGGGCGGGGGCACAAGGTTCTGCCGACGGAGCTGCCGTTCCGCGCCAACATCTACGCGATGAAGCTGCTCGGCGTCGAGCGGATACTTTCGGCCTCGGCCGTCGGCTCACTCCAGGAGCAGTACGCGCCGCTCGACATGGTCATCCCCGACCAGTTCTTCGACCGCACGCGCGCGCGCGCCCACGAGTCCACCTTCTTCGGCGAAGGCATCGTCGGCCACGTCACCTTCGCGCACCCGGTCTGCAATGATTTGGGCGACGTGCTCGAAGAGTCCTGCCGCGCGGCGGAGGTGAACGTCCACCGCGGCGGCACGTACCTGTGCATGGAGGGGCCGGCGTTTTCGACGAAGGCCGAGTCGAACGTCTACCGCTCGTGGGGGATGGACATCATCGGGATGACGAACTTGCAGGAGGCGAAGCTGGCGCGCGAGGCGGAGATTTGCTACGCGACGCTGGCGCTCGTCACCGACTACGACTGCTGGCACGAGGCGCACGACGCCGTCTCGGTCGAGACGGTCGTCGAGTACCTCAACCGGAACGTCCGCAACGCGCAGGTCGTCATGCGCGAGTCCGTCAAACGCCTCTCGGCCGCGGAACGAAAGTGCGGGTGCGGCTCCGCCATCAAGAGCGCCATCTTCACGCCGCCCGAACTCTGGCCCGAGGCGACAACGAAGAAGCTCGACGCCATCATCAAAAAATACCGTAAAACGTAAACCGTGAACCGTGACAGGTAAGAGCGTGTTTTTATCTCGTCACGGTTTACCGTTCACAGTGCACGACCTTATCACCAGCGAAGAGGTGTTTAGCATGAAGAGATTCACCCTGACGATTTGCGGTGTCGCTTTGACGCTCGGCCTCGTCTCCGGGGCGCGGGCGCAGACGGGGACGGTGGCGGCGGGGCCTGACCCCTCGGCCGTGCGCGACGTGGAGTCGGAGAAGGCGGCGAAGCACGAGCTGGAGGTCGCGCGCCACTACTTCAAGAACAAGAAGGCGTACTACGCGGCCTTCAAGCGCTGCGAGGAGCTGGCCGCGGGCTACCCCGAGTTCTACAAGATCGACGAGGTGCTCTACATCGCCGGGATGAGCAGCCTCTACCTCTCCGAGGGCAAGGGCAAGCAGAAGCCGCCCGCCTCGACGCCCGAGAAGAGGGAGGAGTTCTCGCCCGAGAACATGCGCGCGACGGCGCGCGACTACCTGACGCGCCTCGTCAACGACCACCCCAAGAGCGACTTCCACAAGGAGGCGAAGGAGGCGCTGGCGCGCCTCGGCGAAGCGACGCCGACGGCGGAGAAACAGCAGTAACGACCCGCGCCCTGTCGCGGGTCAGCCTGCGAGGCTCAAAGTTCAGACTCGGAAGCTGAACTTTGAGCCTCTGGAGTTGAAATTTTACCCTCTTGAGGCTCGACGCCGAGCCTCGGAGGCTCGGATTTCAGCCACGCGGGGCCCGACGCCGACTCCTTGAGGCACAACTTTCCGCCTCCGAGGCTCAACTTTCAGCCTCGAATAGCTCAACGCCGAGCCTCCGAGGGTCAACTTTCAGCCTCCGAGGCTCAACGCCGAGCCTCAAGAGGCCGAAATTCGTGCCTCCGAGGCTCAGACTCGACCCTCGGAGGCTGAAAGTTGACCCTCAGAGGCTAAAATTTGAGCCTCTGAGGCTGAAAGTTGACCCTCGGAGGCTGAAATTTGAGCCTCGGAGGCTCAAAATTGCGTCCCGGAAGCCAAATTTTTGGCCGTTGAAGCTAAATTTTCACCCCTGAAGGCAGGAGAATCCATCAGTGTCACTACTTGTTGTCGGTTCGGTGGCGTTCGACGCGGTCGAGACGCCGTTCGGGAAGCGCGAGAGGATGTTGGGCGGTTCGGCGACGCACTTCGGGCTGTCGGCCAGCTTCTTCACGGACGTACGCGTGGTCGGCGTCGTCGGCGGCGACTTCGGCGCAGATGAGATGGCCGTCTTCGGGGAGCGTGGCATCAACACGGACGACCTCGAACGGGTCGAGGGCGGCAAGACCTTCTTCTGGTCGGGGCGCTACGACTTCGACCTCAACACCGCGCACACGCTCGACACACAGCTCAACGTCTTCGCCGACTTCAAGCCGAAGCTCTCCGAAGAGTCGAAGCGCGCGCGGATGGTCTTCCTCGGCAACATCCAGCCCGAGTTGCAGGTCGAGGTGCGCGAGCAGTTGCGCGGGGCGGAGTTGGTCGCGCTCGACACGATGAACTACTGGATCACTTCCGTCCCCGAGCAGGTCGAGGCCGCCATCCGCCGGGTCGATGTCGTCATCATCAACGACGCCGAGGCGCGCATGCTCTCGAAGGAGCCGAACCTGATTAAGGCGGCGCGCAAAATCCTCTCGTGGGGCCCGCGCGCGCTCGTCATCAAGCGCGGCGAGTACGGCGCGGCGATGTTCACCGGGGAGACCTACTTCGCCATCCCGGCCTACCCGCTTGAGTCGGTCTTCGACCCCACGGGCGCGGGCGACACCTTCGCCGGCGGCTTCATGGGCTACCTTGCGAGCCACGAGCAGATCGACGACGACACGCTCCGGCGCGCCATCACCTTCGGCTCCGTCATGGCCTCCTTCAACGTCGAAGAGTTCGGCACCGAACGCGTCCGCCGCCTCACCCACGAGGAGATCAACCAGCGCTTCCGCGACTTCAAGCGCATGACCCACTTCGAGGAAATCCCCTTCGAGCGTATTAAGACGGTAACGAGTTAAACTCGCATCGAGCCCCGAAGGGGCGGCATAAGGTAGCCAGGGGCAAGCGAAGGCTTTAGCCTGAGCGCCGCCCCTGGTACGCGTCGTTAAATATCCGGAGCCCTGTAAGGGCGGCATAAATTATTTCGCCCTTACAGGGCTCCGGTGTTTTTATACGGCGCTGACCAGGGGCTTCGCCCCTGGCTACCTTATGCCGCCCCTTCGGGGCTCCCCACTCTTCACTTATCACTTGCCACTTATCACTGTATAATTCTCCCGTCCTACAGTTTTTCCCAATCAACTTAATCCTGGGGGGCCTGCGATGTTCTGTCCTGTTTGCGAGTCGGAGTATGAGGCGGGGGTGACGGTCTGTTCGGACGACGGCTCGGAGCTGGTCGAGCGGCTGACGCCGGAGAACACGCTGCGCGACCACAGCGAGGCGCGCTTCGTCCCGCTGCACAACATCGGCTCGCCGGCCGAGGCCGAGATGGTGGCCGACATCCTCCAGCAGAACGGCGTGCGCGCGGCCGTCCAGTCGGGCGGCGCGGACGCCCTGTCGCCGCTCCTCTCGTCGGCCTCGCCCGGCGCGGTCGTGCTGGTTGACGAGCGCGACTTCGACCGCGCGCGCGAACTCTACGACTCCTTCTTCGGCGGCGACATCACGCCGCTCACCGGCGCGACCGAAGAGGAAGAGGGAGAAGAGGAAGAAGATGATGAGAGCGTGAACCGTGAACCGTGAACCGTGACAGGAAGAGCCTGAATTAACTTGTCACGGTTCACGGTTCGCGGTGTTTCCAGAGGAGGTCTGTCGTGGCTGAAGTGACTTCGGCGGCGATTGTGGTGATGATGACGGCGGGGAGCCAGGAGGAGGCTTCGCGGCTGGCCGAGATGCTGGTCGGGGCGCACCTGGCGGCGTGCGTGCAGATCATGCCGCAGATGGAGTCGATCTACCGCTGGAAGGGCGAGGTGCACCGCGCGCCCGAGTTCCTCCTGCTGGCGAAGACGACGGCCGCCTGCTTCGACGAGTTGGAGCGCGAGGTGCGCTCACTCCACACCTACGACACGCCCGAGATCATCGCCGTCCCCGTCGCGCACGTCTCCGCGCCCTACTTCGAGTGGCTCACCTCCAACGCCTTCCCGCCCCTCGTCTCGCGCCGCGTCTCCGCCGAGCGCGCCATCCCGACGCCGCCGCAGGTAGAACAGTAGACAGTAGACAGTAGTCAGTAGGAATACAAAGCGGCGCGCCCGGATTTGATGCCGAAGCGCGCCGCCTGTTTCTTCTACTGGCTACTGACTACTGTCTACTGTCTACTATTCAAATGTCCGACGACTCAACCTCCATCTTGCTCAGGGCGTCCATGCTGCGGTGGATGATTTCGACGACCTCGGCGGGCGAGTCGGTGAGGTGGAGGAGGCCGCGGTCTTCGGCCGAGATGTACATGTTCTTGAGGATGACGTTCTCAAGCCATTCGAGCATCCCGGCCCAGAAATCGGAGCCATAGAGGATGACGGGGAAGTTCTTGATCTTGCGCGTCTGGATGAGCGTCAGCGCCTCGAACAGTTCGTCCATCGTGCCGAAGCCGCCGGGGAAGATGACGAAGGCGTTGCTGTACTTGACGAACATCATCTTGCGCACGAAGAAGTAGCGGAACGTAAGCGAGCGCGTCTGGTAGGGGTTCGGCGACTGCTCGAACGGCAGCTCGATGTTGCAGCCGATGGAGGCGCCCGACGCCTCGAACGCGCCGCGGTTGGCGGCCTCCATGATGCCGGGCCCGCCGCCGGTGATGACCGTGTAGCCCGCGCGGGCCAGCAGCGCCGCCGTCTCCCGCGCCGCCGCGTAGTAGGGGTTGTCGCCGGGCGTCCGCGCCGACCCGAAGACGGCGACGCCGCGCGTCACCGTCGCCAGCTCGTCGAACCCTTCGACGAACTCGCCCATGATGCGGAAGACGCGCCACGTGTCCGTGCTCGTGAACTCGTCGTGCCGCGGCGTCTCCAGCAGGCGCTCGTCCTGCGTCGTATTCTTCGCCGCGCCGGCCGCCGGCTGGTTTGTGTTCTCTGTCTCTGCCATAACAGTAGTAGTCAGTAGTCAGTAGACAGTAGTCAGTAGATAGAACGTTTGTGCCGGTATTAATGCCCGAGTCGCGGAGCGCCTACTGGCTGCTGGCTACTGTCTACTGTCTACTTTTCAAAGGGCCATGATGTTGAAGCCGCAGTCCACGTGGAGGATTTCGCCGGTGATGCCGGAGGAGAGCGGGCTGAGGAGAAAGAGGGCGGCGTTGCCGACCTCGCGCGCCTCGACGTTGCGCCTGAGCGGCGCGCGCTCGGCGTGGTGGCGCAGCATCACGCTCAGGTTGCCGACGCCGCGCGCGGCGAGCGTGTTGATGGGGCCGGCGCTGATGGCGTTGACGCGGATGTTCTGCTTGCCGAGGTCGGCGGCGAGGTAGCGCGTGCTCGCTTCGAGCGCCGCCTTCGCCACGCCCATCACGTTGTAGTTGGCGACGACCTTCTCCGCCCCGTAGTAGGTCATCGAGACGATGCTCCCGCCCTCCGTCATCAAGGGCGCGGCCGCGCGCGCCAGCTCCGCCAGCGAGTAGGCCGACACGTCGAGCGCCGTCAGGAATGCCTCGCGCGTGGTGGCGACGTACTCGCCTTCGAGCGCCTCGCGCGGCGCGAAGGCGAGGCTGTGGACGAGGAAGTCGAGCCGGCCGAACTTCTCGCCGACGGTCTTGAAGGCGGCTTCGACCTCGGAAGGGTTCGACACGTCGCACTGCACGAGCGGCGAGCCCGTCCCCGAAGTCAGCCCCTCGACGTTCTCGCGCAGCCGCTCGTTCTGGTACGAGAAGGCGAGGTTCGCGCCCGCCTCCAAGCACGCCTGCGCCGTCGCCCAAGCGATGGAGCGCTTGTTGGCCACGCCGAAGATGATTCCGTTCTTGTTCTCAAGCAGCATCGTGGAGAGACCTCTTTAGGCCGCGAACCGTGAACCATAAACCGTGACAGGAAGAAGGCAAGACGCCTTTCTCCTGTCACGGTTTATGGTTCACGGTTCGCGGCTCTCATTTGCGGAGTTCGTACTGCTCCTTCAGCTCGGCGGTGCGCGCTTTGGTGACGCGTGTCAGGCAGAAGGACTCGATCATGGGGCGCATCGTGCCGCCCGCGTACTGCGACGACTCGAAGACGCAGTTCGAGTCGCGGTACTTGATCCAGGCCAGCTCCGACGCCTTCAGCAGCGTCTTCTCCTCCGCGTCGAGGAGGCCGGCCAGGCGGTTGTAAGCCTTGTTCAGCTCGGCGTCGGCCGCCTGGTACTCGCGGTGCGCGCAGCCGCTCGCCTCGGCCTGCGAGCCGCGCTCCTCGCACGGCTGAATCTGCCGCTCCTTCTGCGTCTTCGCGCCGGCCGCGGCCGCGGCGAAGAGGAGGGTGGCGGCGACGGTCGCCAAGAATGTCTTCATCTGTTCCCTTTAAGCCGCCGCGCTCGCGGGCTCGCCGCTGATGAGGCGCGCGTACTCGCCGCTCTCGACCCAGCTCATGACCTCTGCGACGCGCCAGACGGGGAAGGGGTGCGTCAGTCCCGCGTTGATGATGTCGGCCCAGAAGCGGTCGAGCGCCTTCTCGTCGTAGTTCTTCTGGAAGTCGCGCGCCTGCGCGAGGAACTGCTCATAGTCGATCTTGGACGCGAACGTCCCGCCGCACAGCTTCATCATCGTCCGCCCGATCACGTCCGGGTCCTGCGTCACGAGCAGCGCCGCGCGGTCGCACGAAAGCTCCGCGCGCCGCGCCCACGCCAGGAGCGCCGAGCGCATCGTCAGCGAGATGAGCTGCGTGACGAGCGCGGCGACGGGCGAGGCGGCCAGCGCCGCGTTCGTCAGCGCCTCGATGAGGCGCGCGGCCGTGATGTAGAGCACGTGCTCGGCGTGGATGTGGCCGACCTCGTGCGCGATGACGGCCAGCACCTCCTCGTCGTTCAGGCGCTCGATGAGCTGCGAGTGCAGCACGATGATGGGCTTCTTCACGCCGCCGGTGAAGGCGTTGACGATGGGGTTCTGCTGGACGAACAGCTCGGGCATGTCCACGCCGAGCGTGGTGCAAGCGACCTGGAGCTTGTAGTAGAGGTCGGGGCACTGCTTGGGCGTGACCTTGACGGCGCTCGCGGTGAAGATGACGCGGATGGCCGACTCGCCCGTCACTTCCAGAAGCTTCTTGAGCGCGGTGTCGATGCCGGGGATGTTCCGCAGGGCGGCGAGCGCGCGGCTGTCGAGCGGGTGGATGTAAGAGTATTTGTCGAGGTTGGCGAACTTCTTGTGCGGCTCTTCCGAGAGCAGCAGGCGACAGCGCCCGCACCGCGCCTGCCCCGTTTGGGTGCGCACGTTGTTCAACTGCCCGCAGTAGCGGCAGCGGGTGGTCTCGCCGCCCTCGCCGCCCAACGTTTCCAGATCAGCCATCTTGAAATCCCCTTCGGAGAACGAAAATGACAGGCCGCGCGGGAAGACTCACTTTGCGTCGGGTGCCTGTTTCGGTGACGCCAAGTATCAACGATTGCGCGCCATGAGAGCAAGTCGGGTGCGACGCTATAGCGGTCAGTACCGCCCGCGGTAGCGGGTGGGTCTGCCGAGTGCAGCCTGACGGACAGATGACAGCGCAACTTTCATCAATCGTCAAGCCGTGCTCGCAAGACCCACCCGCTACCGCGGGCGGTTCTGACCTGTTTAATGTCGGAAGTGTCTAATGCCGGTGAAGACCATTGCCAACCCGTGCCCGTCGGCTGCTTCGATGACTTCGGCGTCGCGGACGGAGCCGCCGGGTTGGATGACGGCGGTGATGCCGTGTTTGGCCGCCTCGTCGAGCCCGTCGCGGAAGGGGAAGAAGGCGTCGGAGGCGAGCACTGAGCCCTCGACGGGGAGTTGCGCGCGCATCGCGCCGATGCGGACGGAATCGACGCGCGACATCTGGCCCGCGCCGACGCCGACCGTCCGGCCCGCGCGCGCGTAGACGATGGCGTTCGACTTCGTGTGCTTGCAGACCGTCCAGGCGAACAGGAGAGCCTCGAACTCTTCATCCGTCGGCGTTCTTTGCGTGACGACCTTAAGGTCTTCGCGGCCGAGGCGGTGCGTGTCGCGCGTCTGGACGAGCATCCCGCCGGTCACGCGCTTGAAGTCAAGTCCCACCGGCCGTCTCGCTTCGCCCGCGCGGAGGATGCGCAGGTTCTTCTTCGACTTCAGGACTTCGACCGCCGCCTCGTCATATCCGGGCGCGACGACCACCTCCGTGAAAATCTCCGTGAGAGCGCGCGCCGCCGGCTCGTCCACCTTCCGGTTGAAGGCGACGATGCCGCCGAAGGCCGAGACGGGGTCGGTAGCGAGCGCGCGCCGGTACGCCTCTTCGAGCGTGGCGGCCGTCCCGACGCCCGCAGGGTTCATGTGCTTGATGATGGCGCACGCCGTCTCTTCAAAGTCACAGACGAGTTGCCACGCGGCGTCCGCGTCCACGTAGTTGTTGAAGGACATCTCCTTGCCGCCGAGCACTTCGGCTTCGGCGATACCCGCGTGTTCGTCGGACGACCTGAAGAGCGCGGCCCTCTGGTGCGGGTTCTCGCCGTAGCGGAGGTCGGAGTGCTTCTTCAGAGGGAGGTGGATCAGTTCCGGGTAGGACGCGCCTGTGGCGAGCCACTTCTCGGTCGCGCTCGTCTTGACGAACTCGGTGATGGTGAAGGCACTGCGCATTTCCGCGCCCCCGCGCGTGTCTCTGGGCGCGAGCGCCTCGGACAGGTAGCGCCTGATGGCGCTGTCGTACATCGACGTGTGGCCGAAGGCGCGGAGCGCGAGCTGCGAGCGCGTCCTGAGGGAGAGGGCTCCGCCGTGCTCCGTCAGCTCCTGGAAGATGCGCGGGTAGAGGTCGGGCGAGGTGACGACGGCCACGTCGCGGAAGTTCTTCGCGGCCGAGCGCACCATCGAGGGGCCGCCGATGTCGATCTGCTCGACGGCCTCTTCGAGTGTGACGCCTTCGCGCGCCACGGTCTGCTCGAAGGGGTAGAGGTTGACGACGACCATGTCGATGGGGCCGATGCCGTGCTCTTCGAGTGCGCGCCCGTGTTCGGGGTTGTCGCGGACGGCGAGGATGCCGCCGTGGATGCGCGGGTGGAGCGTCTTGACGCGGCCGTCCAGCATCTCGGGGAAGCCGGTCACTTCCGACACGTCTCGCACTTCGAGCCCCGCCTCGCGCAGCGCCTTCGCCGTCCCGCCAGTGCTGAGCAGCTCCACGCCGAAGCCACGCAACGCGCGCGCGAAATCGACGAGCCCCGTCTTGTCCGAGACGCTCAACAGCGCCCGGCGGATGTGCCTGAGACCTTCCGTGTTCTGTTCGTTCATAAAGTCAACGTGGGAAAATTCGGGTGTCAGAGCGGAAGGCAGATTGTAGAGCAACGGCGCGCGCCTGTCATGCCGGGCCGAGTCAGCGTTTCAACTCGTACGTCTCGCGCAACTGCCGGACGCGGAGCTTGCGCCCGCGCGGGGCGTTGAGGCGCACCTCGACGCGGTGCGTGCCGGGCTCCTTACCCGCGGCGGCGGCGTGGTAGCCGAGGACGTACTGGCTCTGTAGGTCTTCGGCGACGGCGCGGAAGATGGGGCCGAGGTCGTGCTCGGCGCGCGCGTCGAGCGAGGAGCGCGCGTCGCCGACGACGAAGAACTGGCCGCCGGTCTTTTCGGCCAGCTCGCGGAAGCCCTTCGAGGCCCGGCGCGCGGCGAGCCGGCCGTCAACGGGCGCGTAGAGCGGCAGGTGTATGACGTAGAAGGAGACGCCCGCGGCGTTCGCCTCCGCGATGACGGAGGCGTGCGGCGTGCTGCTCGCGGTGTCGAGGCCGTCGCTGACGAGGACGACGATGCCGCGCTCGGCAGAGCTGCGCCCCGGTCTGTTGAAAGCGCGGACGGCGTCGCGCGCGGCGTCGAAGATGGCCGTGCGCCGGTCGGGCAGCGAGGCGATCTGAAATGCCCTGCGGGCGGCGCGCAGGTCGCGCGTGAAGTCCTGCGTCAACTCGGCCCGCTCGCGGAACTGCATCACGGCCACGCGCGAGCGCGCGCCGAAGTGTGAGAAGAGGGCGAGCGCAGTCTCGCTCTGCGCGGTGACGGTCTCGCGCGTGCTGCCCGAGGCGTCGAGCAGGAAGAGGAGCCCGACGCTCTCAGCCCCCGCCACGAGGAGGCTCGGCTCGACGGGCCGGCCGTTGTCGCGCACCTGAAAGTCTCGCTCCGAGAGTCCGGTGACGCGCCGCTTCCCGTCCGTGACGTAGAAGGGGACGAGAATCAGGTCGGTCTCGATGGTGTGAATCTCTTCGGCCGAAGGGTCTACCTCTTGATCCTGCGCGCGGGCTTCCGAGAGGCACAGGAAAGACTGGAAGGCTAAGGCTAGAAGGGCGAGGAGGAACGTGTGGCGACGGCGGGGCCGGGCCGAACAACGCGCGCGGGCCGGTCTGCGGAGCTTCATCCGGGCGTCTAAAACAGGAAGCGCCCGAAGAAGAGAAGGCCGATGATGATGGCGAGCGTGATGAGAATGATTTTGATGAGAGTGAAACTCACGGCCGAATCCTCCGGGTTTGCGCGCCCGCCACTTGTTCAGGGCAGACATTCTATCGGCGCTTAGAGCGGCGTGTCAACGTTCGAGCCCCGCGTGAACGAACCCCCCGAGGTCTGTCATTTTCCCCTAAAAATACGCGAAAAAGGCGGCGCAGGTTCCGTCCGCCGAAAGTCCGGGCAAAGCGCGCGCCTGCTAGCTTCATCAAAGCAGACCTTGGTGCTATAGTTCGCTGTCAAGACTATTCCACGAAGGGCAACTCCAGAGGGTTTGGGCGAGAAGCTGAGCAGTCAGGCGCAGAAGTTCGTGCGGTCGCGCGCGGCGGCGGGACTGCTGCTGCTCGCGCTGACGGCGCACGCCTTCGTCGCCGGGGCGACGCACTTCCACCGCCTCACGCAGCCCGGCGCGAACCCCGCGCGGGTTTCTTTCCAGAGCGGGGAAGACCGCGGCGGGGGCGCGCCGCTCGGGGCCGACGAGAAGCAGTGCCTCCTGTGCAGGCTCCAGCGCAACCTCTTCACAGACCTACAGTACTCGGCCCTCGTCATCGCCGCGCCGCCCGCGCGGACGCCCGGTCACGCATCCCTTCATCAAGCCGCCGCGCGTGAGGGCTCACAACTTCTCCGGCAGGGTCGCGCGCCTCCCTCAGTCCAGTCCTGATTTTTAATCCGCATTCATAAAGAGCACGTCTGTGTCCGGGCGAAACCCGGATGCGGCCGGCTTCGCCGTTGGAACCTCGCGAAGGCTTGAAACTTCGCGCCCGCGCCGCGCTCGACCGCGGCCTTCCGGCGCGAGCCCTTCCCGATTCACCCGACGGCTCAGGACGGTTCATTAAAGGGGAAGATTATGCGCAGTTTCAGATTCGTCATCGTCTCAATACTTACACTCTCGACGTTCGTCTCGCCCGCGCGGGCGCTCGCCGAGGGAGGGTTCACGGGCGGGCTCTTCGGACAGGCACAGGCCGCGGGCGTCGGCTCGATTCGCGGCCGTGTTATCCTCTCCGACGGCGGCACGCCGCTTCACAACGTCATCGTCAACCTCGTTCAGTTGAGGCGCTCGGTCGAGACCGACGAGCAGGGCGCGTACGAGTTTCAGAACGTCCCGCCGGGAACCTACACCATCCTCGCGCACATGGAGGGTTTCCCCGACCAGACGCAGCGGGTGCGCGTCACGGCAGGCGCTCCGGCCACGCTCGACTTCTCGTTGCGGCTGGCCGGGCTTAAAGAAGAGGTGACGGTCACGGCGACGGGCAGCGAGCAGTCCGTCTTCGAGTCTTTCCAGCCCGTGGACACGGTGGACGCGCTCAGACTCGCGCAGGAGAGCCACACCTCAATCGGCGAAGTGCTCGACAAGGAGCCGGGCGTGGCCAAGCGCAACTTCGGCCCGGGCTCGGCGCGCCCCGTCCTGCGCGGGTTCGACGGCGACCGCGTGCAGGTCACGCAGGACGGCGCGCAGACGGGCTCGCTCGGCTCGCAGTCGGGCGACCACGCCGAGCCCATCGACGTGCTCTCGCTCGAACGGATCGAAGTCGTCAAAGGCCCGGCCACGCTCCTCTACGGGAGCAGCGCCGTCGGGGGCGTCGTCAACGCCGTGACCGGCCACGACTTCGCGCACGAGGGCTGGCGCGGCTACTTTACGGGCGTCGGCGGGACGACGAACAACCAGGGCGGCGCGAGCGGCGGGCTCGAATACGGCACGGGCAAGTGGATGTTCTGGGGCAACGGCACGCTCCAGCGCACGGGCGACTACGACACGCCGCTCGGACGCGTCGAGCAGTCGTTCACGCGCGCCGCCAACGGCACGCTCGGCTTCGGCCACTACGGCGACAAGAGCTTCGCAAGCTTCACCTACGGCTACGACCGGCGGCGCTACGGCATCCCGTTCGCCTCCTTCTTCGAGTCGGGCGGCGAGGAACTCGGCTCCGACGTTTCGATCAAGGCGCGCCGCCACGACTTCAAGTTCAACGGCGGCTGGCGCGACCTCGGCGGCTTCGTCAACGGCTTCCGCCTGACGCTCGACTACAGCGACTACGCGCACGACGAGCTTGAAGGCGAGGAGGTGGGCACGCACTTCGTCAACAGGAACTTCCTCTTCCGCGGCGTCTTCGACCAGAACAAGCGCGGGCGCTTCTCCGGGAGCTGGGGCTTCTCGGGCTTCCGCCGCGACTTCGATACCGTCGGCGAGGAGACGCTCGCGCCCCCGACGATTCAGAACAACTTCGCCGTCTTCGGGCTTGAGGCTATCGACTTCGAGCGCGTGAAGTTTCAGCTCGGCGGGCGCGTCGAGCACAACGGCTACGACCCCGACGGCGCGCCCGACCGCTCGTTCACGGGCTTCTCGGGGGCGGCCGGCGTGCGCGTCGGGCTCTGGGAGGACGGCGCGTTCGTCGCCAACTACACGCACTCGTACCGCGCGCCCGCGCTCGAAGAGCTTTACAACAACGGGCCGCACGTCGGGAACCTGACCTTCGAGGTCGGCAACCCTTCGCTCAAGCGCGAGCGCAACGACGGCATCGACTTCTCTCTGCGCCACGACTCGAAGCGCGTGCGCGGCACGGCGAACTTCTTCTACTACAACATCAAGGACTTCGTCTTCCTCGCGCCGACCGGCGAGATAGAAGACAACCTGATCGAGGCGGTCTACGACCAGGCGGATAGCCGCTTCGTCGGCACGGAGCTGAACTTCGACTTCGCGGCGCACGAGAACCTCTGGGTCAACCTCGGGTACGACTACGTCAACGCGGAGTTGAAGGAGACGGGGACGCCCCTGCCGCGCATCCCGCCGATGCGCGCGCGGGTCGGGCTGGACTGGAGGCACAAGGCTCTCAACGTGAGGCCGGAGGTGACCTTCGTCAAAGACCAGGAGCGCGTCTTCCCGACCGAGACGCGGACGGCCGGCTACACGCTGTTTGATTTGACGGCCTCCTACACCATCGCGCGCCCGCACTACGCGCAGGTCTTCTCGGTCAACGCCTTCAACCTCGGCGACCGCCTCTACCGCAACCACCTCTCCTTCATCAAAGACCTCGCGCCCGAGATCGGCCGCGGCATACGCTTCAGCTACACCATCAGATATTTCTGATCTCTCTACCTTCAGTTTAGAGGCGGGCTGTGCCCGCCGGCTCAAGCTGCGATGTCACTTGAGCTGGCGGGCACAGCCCGCCTCTAAACGGGAGTGAAGATGGTGAAACGTAAACCTCTCAAATCGCTCTCGGGGGTCTGATGTGCTTAAATGCTCCCGCCAATGTTCACAAAGCCGAGAATCAAACTGGGGAGGGAAGTCGCACGGCGGGCTTCCCTCATTCTTTTTAGCTTCTGCTTCGTCTCTCTCTTGGCCGCGCGCGCCGCGTCGGCGCAGGCGCTGGACGTGAAGATCAAGGTCTTGCCCGGGACTCCTTCACGAGTCCGCGTCGAAGGCCGCAAGCTTGACGCGGGAACCGCGTGGTCGATTCGCAACTTCTACGGGAGCGCGGCCGGCCTCGCCGAACGCGCCGAAAACTTTCAACTGTTCGGCGAAGACGGCGCGACGGTCGCCATCAAGCAACTCGCGCCGGGCGAGTTCTCGGCCTCCGGCCCGGCCACACGCTTCTCCTACGACTTCAAGCTCGCCCCCCCGGCCTTCGTCTCTGATTCCTCGCACGTCTCGTGGCTGACGGCAGACCGCGGCCTTCTCATGCTCGCAGACCTTTTGCCCGTGCCGCTCACGACGGCGAAGGTCGAACTCTCAATCCCCTCCGGCTGGAGGGTCTCGACTGCGGAGGCGCGTAACGCGGCGGGCGTTTATGAAGTGTCGGACGCCGAGCGCGCCGTCTTCGCCGTCGGCCGAGACCTCAGGGAGCGGCGCGGGCGCGCAGGGTCGTTGACGTTCACACTCGTGACGGCGGGCGACTGGGCCTTCGCCGAAGAGGAGGCCGCCGACTCGGTCGAAGAGATTCTCAAGCTCCACCAGGAGACCGCGGGCGGCTCTCCGCGGCCGGGCCCGGCGGTTTTGCTGCTACCTCTGCCGCAGGCCGGCGCGGCGGGGAACCTCTGGAGCGCGGAGACGCGGGGCGCGACGGTCGTGCTCGTCTCGGGTCGCCTCCCTTCCAAACTCGCAGCCAAAGCACAGCTCGACGGCGCGCTGACGCACGAGCTGTTTCACCTCTGGGTGCCGAACGGGCTCGCGCTCGAAGGCGAGTACGACTGGTTCTACGAGGGTTTCACCAACTACGTCGCGCTGCGCGCCGGAATGAGGCGCGGGCAGTTGACCTTTCACGACTACCTGAACGCGCTGGGGAGCGCTTACGACTCCTACCGGCGCGCCCGAGGCCCTCGTGAGGTCTCGCTGCCGGAGGCTTCGCGGCGGCGCTTCGCGGGCAGCGGCGCGCTCGTCTACCACAAAGGGCTGCTCGTCGCCTTCCTCTACGACCTCGCGCTCATGCGACAGACGAGAGGGAAGAACTCTCTCGCCGATGTCTACCGCGAGCTATTCCGCCGCCACGCGCGCGGCAACCCGCCCGCTGACGGCAACCTCGCCGTCGTCCAAGTCCTCAGCTCGACGGGCGGCATGCGCGCCTTCGTCGAGCGCTACGTCGAGGCCGGCACGGAGTTGACCCTGCCGCCTTTGATTGAGCCCTTCGGCTTAAGAGTCGAACCGGGCGGCGCGCGGACGCACGTCGGCGTCGCCGACGCGCTCGACTCAGCGCAGCGGGAATTACTCCGCAAGTTGGGTTACAATGAGCGCCCGGACGCGGAGTCGCAGAAGCTCCACGAGCGTTTGCGTAAGCGCGCGTCACAATGAATCCCCTGAAACGCTTCGACCCAGATGAAGTCCATTAAGTTTGTTTCGACCCTCCTTCTCTTATCTGTCTCATGTGCGTGCAGCACGCTCGCCGGCAAGGAGGAGGTGGGCGCCGTCATCGCGCGCAGGGCGCAGGTGCGTAGCTCGACCGCCGTCGTCGCCGCCGACTTGAAAGAGGTCGTGCGCGGAGACGAGTTAGACATCCTGGACTCGGTCACGGTGCCCGACACGGGCGAGCGCTGGCTCCACGTCCGCACGCGCGACGCCGAGCCCGTCGAGGGCTGGATCGAGGCGCGCAACGTCATCTCGCACGAGATGATCGAGCGCTCGCGCCGCCTCGCCCGCGAGGACGGCGACATCCCGCCCCAGGCTTCCGGCCAGCTCCGAGCCAGCACCAACATCCGCTTCTCGCCAGACCGAAACGGCACCGACAACATTCTCTTCAAACTCGAAAGCGGCTCGCGCTTCGACATCATGGGCTGGAAGCGCGTGCCGCGCCCGAAGTCTCTGGAGACGACCGAGAGCGACGACGTGCCCAAGGCCGGCACGGCACAACCCGGAGCTTCCAAGCGCGGAAAGAAGGACGAGAAGGAGCCCGAGGAGGTTGACGAACTCTGGTACAAGGTTCGGCTCGCGCCGTCCGTCTCGCCCGCGCCCGCCGGCTGGGTCTTCGGCAAGCAGGTCGAGCTGACCGTCCCGAGCGACATCATCTTCTACCGGACGGGGCGCGAGTTCGTCGCGTGGCAGAGGCTCGACGGCGACGAGTCGGCGGCGCAGCAGTCGAGCGTGAAGGACAAGGACGCAGCTAAGGAGACGCGCCCCGGGAGTTGGGTCATCCTTGAGAAGAGCAGCGCGAACAACCCGGCGGGCACGGACACTTCCGACTTTGACCGCATCTACGTCCTCGGCTACGACAAGGACAGGCAGGAGCACTACACGGCCTACCGCAGCCCCGACGTGAACGGCTTCCTGCCCCTCCGCGTGGAGGGGCAGGGCGACGCGAGAACTTTCACGGTTCGTGTGCAGGGAGACGGCGAGCCTAAAGACGTTAAGTTCAAGACATATATCAACGAGCGCGGTCTGTTGAAGGTCGAAGCCCTTGGCGAGATACCCAAAGCGAACAAGCCGAAGTAACTAGGCAGGCTTAATAATACGGCTTTTCGGCCGTTTTCAAGACACCCCAGCCCCGGCTGCCATCCGTGAAAAATTTTTGCACGGCCGGTTGACAAACAAAACGAAATATCTATAATGCTCACTTGCCTTGAGACAAGGCGGTTGACATCCAGGTCACAAAGAGCGCGTTTGACGAGCCGCTTCTCTTTCAGGACTGTTGAGAGAGAGCGGCTGTTTCATCGGCCGAAATATGCCGACGCTCTGCTCAGAACCTTAAAAGCGTAGGCAACTGCGTCCTGACAGACGCATCTAACCTCTTCGCCTTTGAGAATTGAGCACGCGTGAGACGCCGCCGGGCCGAAAAGCCTAGGTGGTGACCGCGACTGAAAAAGTTGCGGGGCTCGCTTGACAAGGCTCGTGGCTTGAGGTAAAGTCACCGTTTCCTTGAGACGACAAAACGTCGGCTGAAGGCAACTGAAACGAATCCGAGGCATCTAAGTTAGGATTCGGTTGAAGCGATCTTTGAAAACTAGATAGAGCGTGTCCCAAGAGATGACCTTTGAGGGCGACGCGGAGCGATAAAGCTCTGCTTCAAAACTCGCAAGAGTCATCATCGGATACATTAACCAGTTTCGATGATGTTCCAGAGATACAAACGAGAGTTTGATCCTGGCTCAGAATCAACGCTGGCGGCGTGCCTCAGACATGCAAGTCGAACGCGAAAGGCCCCTTCGGGGGCCGAGTAGAGTGGCGTCCGGGTGAGTAACACGTAGGTAATCTACCTCTGGGTGGGGAATAACGACCGGAAACGGTCGCTAATACCGCATAATGCAGCGGCACCACATGGTGACAGTTGTTAAAGCGGGGGATCGTAAGACCTCGCGCCTAGAGAGGAGCCTGCGGCGGATTAGCTAGTTGGCGGGGTAATGGCCCACCAAGGCAACGATCCGTAGCCGGCCTGAGAGGGCGGTCGGCCACACTGGCACTGACACACGGGCCAGACTCCTACGGGAGGCAGCAGTCGGGAATTTTGGGCAATGGGCGAAAGCCTGACCCAGCAACGCCGCGTGAAGGATGAAGCTTTTCGGAG
>DATMVD010000031.1:0-61812 GCA_035563535.1 Pyrinomonadaceae bacterium
GGCGTCGGTGGTCTGAGCGGCAATGGCTTTCAGGCGCCTCCGCTCCTGAGCATTCAATTTCAAGATGGTCATCCGTGCTCGACTGATTTCTGAGAACTGACGACCATCGTACTTGTGCAAAGACTTTTTGCAACCTACTTAAGTAATCCCCACGCGATGTCTAAACCTCCCCCCGAGACCTCTTCAAACTCCAACACCGAACGCCCGCTCACCGCGCAGCGGCTCGCGCAGTACGTCGCGCGCGGGCGCTGCGAGCGGCACATGCGCTACACGCTCTTCCCTTCGGAGGCGAAGGAGCAGCTCGCGCGCTTCGAGTTGGAGTTCGAGCCGCTCTCGCCGCTGCTCTCGGGCGAGGGCCAGAGGTTCGAGCGCGAGATGGTCGAGGAGTTGTCGGCGCGCGGCGTCGAAGTCCGCGACATGACGAATGGGACGGCCGCGCAGTTCGTCGCGGAGGTCTCGCGGCAGAGGCAGGGGCGCGTCTGCTACTACCAGCCGACCCTGCGCGGGCGCGTCGGCCCGTGGGACTGCGAGGGGCGCGCCGACCTGATCGAGGTCGTGCGCGAAGGCGCGTCGGCCTCCGCGACCGTCGTGGACTTCAAGGCGAGCGCGAGAGAGACGGTCGGCTTCCGCCTCCAGGTCGCCTTCTACGCGCGGCTGCTCGCCGGAGGTTTAGTCGAAGCGGGACTGGGCGGCGCGCCCGTGCGCGGCGCAATCGTCGCGCGCGACACGGCGCTCCCCGCGGACGGCGCGTGGGAGACCTTCGACCTCGCGCTCTACGACGACGAGATCGAGCGGCTGGTGGCGTCCGACGATTCGGACGTGGCGCGCGCCGTCCGCGCGGGTCGCGCGCCGCGCTACCACCTGCGCGCCGCCTGCGACGGCTGCCCCTACAACGCCCTCTGCTTCGCCGACACGGCCGAGCGCGCAGACCTCTCGCTCGTCCCCCTGCTCAGCGCGTCGGAGAAGCGCGCGCTGCTCTCCGAAGGCGTTACGTCCGCCAGGGAGCTGGCCCCGCTGATGGAGTACGCCGGCAAAGAGATGCGGCCGGCCGCGGGCAAGGAAGAGTTCGTGCGGCGCGCCTCTGCGCGCTGGCCGCTGGCCGGGAAACTCCCCTTGCTCGTCCAGCGTGCGCGCGCGGCCGTCAGACGCTTAGACCGTTCGGTCGAGTCGCGCCCCTACATCCTCGGCGCGGACTTCGGCTCGCTGCCCGACCCGGCCGAGCACCCGGGGCTCGTGCGCGTCTTCGTAGACGCGCAACGCGACTACATACGGGACAGGCTCTACCTGCTCGCCGCGCGCGTCGTCGGCCCACGCGAGACAATCGGGCTTGTGGAGATGGCCGACGCGCCGCCCGACACCGAAGCCGAGCGCGGGCTGCTCGTCCGCTTCGTGCAGGGGCTCCTGCCCGCCGTCGCGCGCGCGGCCGACGCGGACGCCGCGCCGCTCCACTTCTACACCTACGCGCCGCGCGGCGAGCGTGCGCTGCTCGACGCGCTCGCGCGACACTTCGACGCGCTCTGCGCCGTCCCGGCCTTTTACGACCTTCTCACTTCGAGTCCCGCGCTCACGCAGCCGATGGTCTCGCTCCTCTCCGAAGAGGTGCGCGCGCGCCTCAACCTCGCGCCCGTCTGCCAGAATCTCTACGAGGTCGCCGCGGCGCTCGGCTTCAAATGGCAGGACGAACGCACGGACTTCCGCCGCACCTTCCGCGCGCGCGTCTTCGACAACCGGCGCACGTACAGAAAGGATGAAGGGGGAAGGCTGCACGTAAAGGATGAAGGCGGAAGGATGAAGGATGAGGGCTCATTAATCTCACCTTCATCCTTCGACGATGACGCGCCTCCGCCCTTCGTCCGCGTCGAGTCGGCCGCGCGCTTCGGCGCGGAGATACCGCTCGAATACGCGTACGCGGCGTGGGGGCTGCTGCGCGAGGAGGCGCACGACCGCGCGCGTGCGCGTTCTCAGGTGCGCGGCTTCCTCGGCGTGACGGCCGAACAGATACGCGACTTCGCGCTCGCGCGGGCGCGCGCCATGCAGCACGTCGAGGAGAGTTTTACTTACAAGAACAGGCGGGTCGAGAAGGAGCCGCTCGACCTTTCAAAACTCGGCGAGGTCGCGGCAGACCCTTCGGAAGTCCCCCTGAGCCGCTCGCTCGAAGACTTCCTGCTGCTCGAACACCACGCGTCGTTTCAGGAGCGACTGCTTCACCTCTCACTGCCGCCGCGCGAGCGCGCCGAGACGGGGCGGACGGCCGTCCTGCGCTGCGAGCGTTACGAGAAGGATGACGAGAAGGTCGAGCGCGCGTGGTTCCGCTTAGCGACGGCGGAGGGAGACGAAGCTGCGGCGCGACAGCCTGCGGCGCTGCGCCTGCGCGTCGGCGACTGGGTCGTGCTCAACCTCCTGACCGACTCGGAAGGGCGCGCGCTCGCGGGGCGGAGCCTCGTGCGCGGCCGTCTCGCGCTGGTCGAGGAGTTGGACGAGCGCGGGGCCGCCCTGCGCCTGCTCCCCTTGAGCTTCAAGAACTCGCCCTTCCGTTACAGGCACCAGCTCTTCGCGCCCGCGGCCGGGAAGCTCTACACGGCCGACGAGATGGCCGACGACCTCAACTCCGACAAGTTCCTCGAAGCCTGCCGCAACGCGCGCCACAACCACCTCTACCGCTGGCTCAGCGACCCGGAGGAGGGCAAGCGCCCGCGGGCCGTCCGCCCCAAACGTCTGCGCGACGCGCGCGAGGTGGCGCGACTCGCCGCGCGCGCGCAGCAGCCGCACGGGCTGACCGGGGCGCAGGAGGAGGTCATCGGCTCGCACCTCGAAGAGCGCGTCCTCGTCCTGCAAGGCCCGCCCGGCACGGGCAAGAGCCACACGCTCGGCTTCGCCATCCTCTCAAGGATGCTCGCGCAGGCCACACCGGCGCGCCCCTTCCGCGTCGCGGTGCTCGCCAAGACGCACGCCGCCGTCAACGTCGCGCTGGAGTCGGTCGCCAAGCGGAGGAATCAACTGCTCGGGCTGCGATCAGAACCGGGAGCGGTAGCGACCGGGTCGGCGCAACACGAAGGAGCGTCAACGCGTCACACCGACCCGGTCGCTACCGCTCCCGGTTCTGATTTGTCGCGCCTCAAGATCGTCAAGGTCTGCAACGACGCGGGCGACGCCGTGCCCGAGGGGTGCGGCCGCGTGCTGCCCGGCGGGGGCGAGGAGCTGACGGCGCTCGGACAGTGGGAGATGTTGTTGACCGAGCCGCTGCTCGTCGTCGGGGGCACGCCGGGCGGGCTCTACCAGCTCGTGAAGAAGGGCGCGTCGAAGGGGCGCGCGGTGGACTGGTCGGGCGAGCACTTCGACCTCGTCGTCGTGGACGAGGCTTCGCAGATGGGCCTGGCCGAGGCGCTGACGGCCGCGGCCTTCCTGCGCGCCGACGGGCAGTTTGTCGCCGTCGGCGACCACCGGCAGATGCCGCCCATCCTCGCGCACGCCTGGGACGCAGAGGCGCGCCGCGACCTCAAGCGCTCGCGCGTCTTCCTCTCCGTCTTCGAGTACCTGCAAGCTCTGGGCTTCCCGCGCGTCGCGCTCGACCGCTCCTTCCGCATCCCCGCGGAGGTCGCGGACTTCCTCCGCCGCCACGTCTACGCCGCCGACCGGATAGACTTCCGCTCCGACAACCGCACGCGCCTCGGCGCGTGTGAGGGGTTGGGAGAGGGGTGGCTGCGCGCCGCGCTCGCGCCCGAGCACGCGCTGGTCGTCGTCGAGCACGACGAGGAGGGCTCGCAGCAGTCGAACGAGTTCGAGGCCGCGCTCGTCGAAAGCATCGCGCGCGCCGCGTCGGAAGGCTTAAGGCTCGACGCGCGCACGGGCCTGGGCGTGGTCGTCCCGCACCGCGCGCAGAAGGCTCTGCTCGCCGCGCGCCTGCCGCACCTCGCCGACTCCATCGACACGGTCGAGCGCTTTCAGGGCGGCGAGCGCGACCTCGTAGTCGTCTCGGCCACCGTCTCCGACCGCGAGTTCGCCGAGAGCGAGAGCGACTTCCTGCTCGAACCCCGCCGCCTCACCGTCGCCGTCTCGCGCCCCAGGCGCAAGCTCGTCGTCGTCGCCTCGCGCGCCGTCTTCGACCTCATCCCGCAAGACCTCGACGCATACGAGCGCGGCTCGCTCTGGAAGAGCCTCCGCCGCGAGTCCGCGCGCACGCTCTACGACGGCGAAGTCAACGGCCGACGCGTCACCGTCCGCGTGCTGTAAGCTTGAAGGGATTAACCACGGAGGCACGGAGGCACGGCTTTACCTTTAGCTCTCAACAGGCCGCGCCTCTGTGGTTAAATTTTTATTCCGTGGCCTTCAGCGCTTCGAGCTGGCGTTTAACTTCGGCCTTGTAGTCATTGACGACCTCGCCGCCTTCGTCCTCGAAGCTGACGACGACCGCGCGGTCTGTGCCCGCGGGGTCGTGGAGCCTGAGCTGCCGCGCCGCCTCGTTGGGCGCGGCCAGGGCCGGCTCGACCTCCACGCGCCAACCGTCCATGCCAAGCTCGCGCAGCGCCTCCTCGGCCGCGCGCGGCCGAAGCGCTCTACGGGGTGCAGACGCTGCGTGCGCGCGAGAACTTCCGCGTCAGTAAATTACGGATACACCCGGAGCTGCTGACGGCCTACGCGGAGGTGAAGGTCGCCGCCGCCGAGGCGAACGTCGAGACCGGCGCGCTCGACGCGGAGCGCGGCGAGGCGATTGCCCGCGCGGCGCGCGAGGTGGTCGAAGGGCGCTGGCGCGAGCAGTTCGACCTCGACGTGTTCCAGGCGGGCGCGGGCACTTCCTACAACATGAACGTCAACGAGGTGGTCGCCAACCGCGCGCTCGAACTCCTGGGCCGCGAGCGCGGCGACCACGAGTTCTTGAGCCCGAACGACCACGTCAACAAGTCGCAGTCCACCAACGACACGATGCCGACGGCGATGCGCGTCGCCGCGCTGCGCCTGCTGCGCGGGCTGTGCGAGGCGCTCGAAAGTCTCGCCTGGGCGTTCGACTCGAAGGCCGAAGAGTTCGCCGGCGTGGAGAAGTCCGGACGAACGCACCTGCACGACGCCGTGCCGATGAAGCTCGGCGAAGAGTTCGGTGCGTACGCCGCAGGCGTGCGCCGCTCGCGCGCGCGCCTGACGGCGTCGGAGGGGATGCTGTCGGAACTTCCTCTGGGCGGGACGGCGTTGGGGACGGGCACGAACGCCGACGCCGGGTACGCGCGCGCGGCCGTCGAGCGTCTCTCGGAGATTACGCGCCTGCCGCTGCGCGCGGCCCCGAACCGCGTGCAGTCGCAGCAGAGCCTCGGCGACTTCGTGGCACTTTCCGCGAGCCTGCGGGGCCTCGCCGTCGAGCTGTCGAAGGTCGCGAACGACCTGCGGCTCTTAAGCTCGGGGCCGCACACGGGGCTCGACGAGATAGAGCTGCCGGCGCTCCAGACCGGCTCCTCGATCATGCCGGGCAAGGTCAACCCGGCCGTGGCCGAGATGCTGAACATGGTCTGCTACCACGTCTGCGGCCACGACGCGGCGCTGACGCTGTGCGGCGAGGCCGGGCAGCTCGAAGTCAACGTGACGATGCCCTACGTCGCCTACGCGCTGCTGGAGTCGCTCGAAGTGCTGACGGCGGCCGTCGAGCACTTCGATACGAAGTGCGTCCGCGTCATCAAGGCGCACCCCGAGCGCTGCCGCGAGTACGCCGAGCGCACCGTCGGCCGCGCCGCCCTCTACAACTCCGAGCGCGGCTTCCTCGGCGCGGCCGAACTCGCCAAGAAGGCCATCGACACGGGGAAGAGCGTCGAAGAGATAGTTAAGGAAGAGGAAGAAGAAGGTTAGTAAAGGGCGTTAGTATCCCCGAAGGGGATACAGACAATAGCCGGGGGTAAGCGAGGGCGCGCAGCGCACGAGCGCCACCCCCGGTGGAACGGGCAAAATAATTCCGACCCTGAAAGGGTCGCACCGTGTGACGCCGTGCGACCCTTTCAGGGTCGGATTCATCTATGTCGCGTTTTCCGGGGGCGGCGCGCCTGCGCCGCTCGCTCCCGCCCGCGACTCGGCGCTCTGCCCCCGGCTATTATGTTCATCCCCTCCGGGGATGTGCCGCGCCCTCGGCGGCCCCTAACTAACCTCCAACTTCCGACCTCCGTTCTTCCCTACTGCTTCGGCCCGATGACGGGGCCGTCGCCGACGAGGAAGAAGCCGGCGGGCGGGTTGTCGCCGTTGGCGTCGAAGGCCGCGACCGCGGCCGCCGCCTGCGCGTTGGCCGCGCCTAGGTCGGCCTTGCTCTGGCTCTTGGGCACGACCACGGTGCAGTAGCTGTAGCTCACGTTGTTCGACGTGTCGGTGGCCTTGATGCGGATGACGTAGACGCGGCCGTCGCCCGCGCCGTCGCGCTCGGCGCGCAGGCGCAGAGTGGACGGGGCCACGTTCTTCGCGTCGGGCGACATCATCGCCGCCTGCCCCTCGTCGTCCTCGTCGCTGAAGACTGCGATCTCGACGGCCGGCGGCTGGCCGTCGTTGTCGCTCGCCGAGACCTGGAGGCCGACGTTGACGAGGTCGGAGTTGGGCGGCCAGAGCAGCGCCTTCGTCACCGAGCAGTTGACGACCGGGGCCTGCGTGTCGTTGACCTTGACGGTCACGGTGGCGACGTTCGAGTTCTCCGTCCCGTCGCCGGCGACGTAGTCGAACGTGTCGAGCCCCGTAAAGCCGGGGTTCGGCGTGTACTCGAACGAGCCGTCGGGGGAGACGGTGACAGTGCCGTTGTGCGGGCCGTTGCCCGCGACGTAGGCGGCCGTCAGACCGTCGCCGTCGAGGTCGCTGTCGTTGGCGAGCACGCCCGCGGCCGGGACGTTGAGCACCGTGTCCTGGCTCATCGAGTAGTTGTCGCTGAGCGCGGCCGGGGCGTCGTTGACGTTCGCGACGTTGACGTTGACGGTCGCCGACGCCGTGTTGCCGTGGCCGTCGGTGACGGTGTAGGTGAACGAGTCGGGGCCGAAGTAGTTCGGGTTCGGCGTGTAGCTCACGGAGTTGGTGTTGTTCGACACGACGCCGTTGGCCGCGGGGCCGACGGCGCTGACCGTGAGCGCGTCGCCGTCCACGTCGAAGTCGTTGGCGAGGACGCCGATCAGGTTCGGCCCGCTGTCTTCAGAGACGTTCGCGGCGTCATCGACCGCGACGGGCGGGTCTTCGACCGACGTGACCGTGACGCTGACGGTCGCCGTGTCCGTCCCGCCGTTCCCGTCGGCGGCGGTATAGGTGAAGGAGTCGGGGCCGAAGTAGTTCGGCGCGGGCGTGTAGCTGACGCCGGTGCCGCCGCCCGTGATGGCGACCGAGCCGTGCGCGCCCTGCGTGACGGCCGTGACGGTCAGCGTGTCGGCGTCCGGGTCGGTGTCGTTGGCGAGGACGGAGACGGGGTTCGCGGCGCTGTCCTCTGCGACCGAGGCCGCGTCGTCCACGGCGTCGGGCGCGCCCTGCACGACGCAAGCGCCCTGCACCTCGACGGCCCCGGCGTCGCCGCCGTCGCCGCCCGAGGCGTTGGCGACCGCGGGGAGGTCGCAGGGCCTTGTCAGACCGCGCTGGTCTGCGGTCGCGCCGGTCGAATGGCCCTTGTCGATGGCGACGCTGCCCGCGCTCGGCGCGTGCGTCGGCGTCGGGCCGCCGTTGTTCTGTAGCGGGCCGAGGTTGGCCTGCGCGTCCGTAACGCCGACCTGGTCGGTCGGGTGCGCGACGTAAACCGCGTTGTTGGGCGGGGTGCCGAGGTGGCCGATGACGTTATAGCCGAGGCTGTTGATGTTGCCGGTGATGTTCGGGGAGGTGTCCGCGAGGGAGTCATTCGTATTGCCCGCGATGATGCTGCTCCGCAGGTTCACGGTTCCGCCGGCGCTGATGCCGCCGGCGAGCCCGGTCTGATTATGGTTAGCCGTGATGGTCGAGTTAGTGATGTTGGTCGTCCCGCCCTGGACGGCCATGCCGGCGCCGATCAGCACGTTCATGTTGCCGCTGACGGTGCTGTTCGTGATGTTGAGCGTGGCGCTGTCGGCGAAGATGCCGCCGCCGTCGCCCGAGCCCGTGAAGCAGTTCGAGACCGTCACGCCGTTGAGGTTGAGCGTGGCACCGGCCTCGACGTAGATGCCGCCCCCGCCGGGGGACGCGTTGCCGTTAGTGATGTGGATGTTGACGAGCGTGAGGGTGACGCCGGGGTGGACGTGGAAGACGCGGTCGAGGTCTGCGGCGTCGATGGTCGTGCCGTCGGGGTGGCCGAAGATGGTGAGGTCGTCGGTCACGTCGAGGTCGCCGGTCTCGCCGCCGTTCTCGTTCGCGCCGGCGAGCGCGAAGGTGATGGGGCCGGAGACGTTGAAGACGATGGTGTCCACGACGGGGCTGGCCTCGCCCCCCTGGCACTGCGGGTAGGTGATGTCGTTGTCGTTGGCGTTGTTGACGGCCTTGCGGAGCGTGCAGATGTTCGAGAGCGGCGCGGGCGGCTGCGCCAGGCTGTCGAACGCGACCTCGACCTGTATCTCGATGGCGTGCGCCGCGGGCGCGAGCGCCGCGAGGCCGGCGACAAAGACGAAAGCGGTGCAGAGGCGCGCGAAAAACGGCAGGCGCGCGCCTCGGGGCAAAGTAGGTAGGTTCATGGGAGTCTCCTGATTTGAAAAGGTAGGTCTTGGGTGACGCCGGATTCTGGGACAACTCCCGAGGAGGGCCCTTCAGAGCCGTCCACGGAAGCCGGGTTTGCGGGAAAGCCCGGCGCGGCCTGACTGCCGCACACAGGCTCTAAACTGACCGCGCGCACGAGACACGCCGCGCGCGCCGGGGTGAGCGAAGGGGCCTTTCAAACTGTCCGAACCACGGGGAGCGTCGCGCAACCTAACACACCACCCGGCCCACGGTCAACGATTTGCCCCGCGCCCGAGGCTTTCAGCGCCCACGCCCTCTGAGCGGGTCGGCGTCGCGCATGGCTTCGAGGATCGCCTGCACGCGCTCGGACACGTCGCGCCACGCCTTATCTTTCCTCGGCCAGTCATGCACGGGCTTACCGTCTTTGGGCACGGCCGTAAGCCTGGACAGTTCAGGTATCACCTTCCAGTTAACGTCGCGGACGATGACGGGAACGACGCGCGCTTCCCCCTTCGCGTGCCGTTCGAGCGCGCGCGCCATCTCCTTCTCGTAGCAGTAATTCGAGGCGATGAAGTCGGAGCTGACGAGTAGGAGGATGATGTCGGCGCTGTCGATGTTCTCGTTTATCTTCTGCCCGAAGTCCTCGCCCGCCACAATCCTCCGGTCGTACCACGTCTCGATGAGCTTCAAACGCTCCAAAGGGCTCAGGTGCGTCTTCAACTCGTTAAGCTGCCGCTCGTCCCTGTGTGAATAGCTGACGAACACACGCGCCGCGCGCCTGCGCTCGATGTCATGCACCGCGCGCCGACCGCCCGCGCTCCCGCGCTCCCCCTCCGTCTCCACGCCGTTGAGCAGTTGTTGCACGTCTAATTCGGTGACGTTCCCGTCCACAATCATAGGAAACTTCTTCGCCCCGTTTTTCTCCCAGGCGAGCAGGTTTTCGTAAGTCACGAACTCGGCGGGCTGCTGCGGAAGCGGCACTATCTCAGTAGGCTTCAGGTTCTTGATGCTGCCGTGTATCCGGTCGAAGTTCGCGCGGACGATGGAGAGCAGCCTGCGCCACCCGGCGACCGGCCCCTTGATATTGATGAGCACGCGCCGCTCCTGCGCGTCGGCGCGGACGAGCGCGAAGTTCTCTTCGAGCTTAAGGATCACGCCCGTGCGCCAACGCGGCGACTCGTCACTTAAAACGTGCGTGCGGACGATGAATCTCGGCAACAACCCCTCCGGCAACACCGGGTAGTGATACTGAAAGTTCAAGCATTCCGCAGGATTAAATTCGCGCGCCTCCTCCGGCTCCTGCTTGTCGAGCAGTTCCGGTATGAGGTAAACGCCCTCCTTACCTTCGAGGTCAAAGCACAGCTCAAACTTCTTCATCAAATCGAGCAGGAACCCGTGCATCTCCGCCGGGTACTCTCCCGCATCGAGCATGGAGGTCAGGTCTTTGAGGCTAATCTCGCCCTTCTGCTTTTCCAGCCGATTCGCGTTAAGAATCTTATATATGCCGCGCGTCACCCAATGCGGGTTGAGGACGTGCGTGTCCCTCAGCCGCGTGTCGTCTTTGTAATTAAGTGCGATGCCGAGGTTGTGCAGGTGAAAGGCCAGCGAATCCTGCGCCTCCGGGTCTTCCTCGCCTAGTCTCGCGCACTCCTTTCTGTACTCCTCGAAGCTCAGATAGTTCTTCTTCATCCCGGCCAGCTTGTCTTTTATCGAAAACCAACTCGCCGGGAAGGCGTCGCGCAGGTGTTCGAGCCTGTCCGTCTCGCGCTCAACGACGCCACGCAACTCTTCGATGCCAGTCGCGTCCTCACAATCAGTCTTAACAAACTCGCGTATGAAAGAGTATTTGCGCAGCAACGCGTTACGGTTCACGTCGAACGGATGCTCCTTGATTTTGTTGAGTACGATCACAACGGGCGACTCGTTGCCGAAGCTCTGGATGAGTTTCAGCCAGTATTCGGCGTCGGCGTCCTCGACGCCCTCGCGCCCGCTCAGCACGAGCAGGTAGAGGCTGCGCTCGGTCAGGAAGAATTGGTGTGTGGCGTGCATTATTTCCTGTCCGCCGAAGTCCCACACATTGAGACGCACACTGTCCCTCTTCTGGCCGACCGTGAGCGGCCACTCCGTAATCCTTATGCCCTCGGTCTTCTTCGCGTCATCAAACGTATCGTTAATCAAACGGTTTACGATTGAAGTCTTACCAACTGCCCCGCGCCCGACGAGAATGAGCTTAGCCTCATTGAGTGGACGGCGTGCGCTGTCTCGTGTACGAAAATAAAATTTCAGAATCTCGTGGGGGTTTGCTTGTTGGGAAAAAATAGAGTCGCCTTTAGGCCCGAGAATTTCTGCTGGCAAACCAAGCGCATCATTCCCATGAAGGTAGAGTTTTCTTAACTGCGTTAGATTTAGTAAGGACTCGGGCAGTTCTATTAGTCGATTGTTTTCAAGGTACAGTATCTCTAGGTTGCGTAGACGCCCGAAAGATTCAGGCAGACCCGTAAGTTGGTTATCCTGAAGCCCCAATCCTAGAAGCTTAGATAGCCTACCAAATGAATTAGGCAGTTCTACTAATTGATTGTTATCTAAGGTTAGAAATTCAAGACGAGACAACTTACTGAATGATTCAGGTAGCCGAGTTAACTGGTTATTGTGAAGCCTCAATTCCCGAAGCTGAGTTAATTCAGTCGCGACTTCAGGCAATTTACTCAAGCTCAGCCCAGCCAGTGAAAGAGTTCTACTTCTGCGCCTACGCGCAGACTCAATGCGAGCCATTGCCTCGGTTAAATTTTCCCCTTGTCGCTGTGCCTGGCGGTGAGACTGTTTGCCCATAATTGTCGCTCCTCGAAAGGTGTGTAGCCTTTATAGTCCCGACGCGAGCGTTCCCGGTCAATTAATGCATAAACGTTAGCATAGCGACGGCACAGGCGGCGGCGGTTGCCGGGGGCGTGGGGGGATGTTATATGTTGGGGTCAATCTAGGGAAGATTTTTTGGTGGTTGTGGCCGGCGCGCATCCCAGGCGCGGACGGCGTGTAGTTGTTAGTAAATCTCGGGCGGAAAGCGGAAAGGCGTAAGGCTAGGCATCATGGCAAACACTCCCATTACGGTGGCGCGCGGCGACGGCATCGGGCCGGAGATTATGGACGCGACGCTGCGCATCTTGGAAGGCGCGGGCGCGCGGTTGGATATTGAAGAGATTGAGATCGGCGAGAAGGTCTACCTCGCGGGGAACCCGGCGGGGGTGGCTCCGGAGGCGTTCGACAGTCTGAGGAGGACGAAGGTCTTCCTGAAGGCCCCGATTACGACGCCGCAGGGGGGCGGGTACAAGAGCCTGAACGTGACGGTGCGGAAGACGTTCGGGCTCTACGCGAACGTGCGGCCGTGCGTGTCGTACCACCCGTTCGTGGAGACGAAGCACCCGGTGATGGACGTCGTCATCGTCCGCGAGAACGAGGAGGACGTGTACGGCGGCATCGAATACCGCCAGACGGGGCAGGTCACGCAGTGCCTGAAGCTCATCTCGCGCCCGGGCACGGAGAAGATCGTCCGCTACGCGTTCGAGTACGCGCGGCGCAACAACCGGAAGAAGGTCACGTGCTTCACCAAAGACAACATCATGAAGATCACGGACGGCCTCTTCCACAAAATCTTCGACGAGATCGCGCCCGAGTACCCGGACATCGAGAACGAGCACTGGATCGTCGACATCGGCTCGGCCAAGCTGGCCGACGCGCCGGAGAACTTCGACGTGCTCGTCCTGCCGAACCTCTACGGCGACGTGCTCTCGGACGTGGCGGCGCAGATCGCGGGCTCGGTGGGCCTCGCCGGCTCGGCCAACATCGGCGAGCACATCGCGATGTTCGAGGCCATCCACGGCTCCGCGCCGCGCCGCGCGGGCCAGAACCTCGCCAACCCCTCGGGGCTCTTCCTGGGCGCGGTGATGATGCTCGTCCACACGGGGCAGACCGACGTGGCCGAGCGCGCGCACAACGCCTGGCTGAAGACGATGGAGGACGGCGTCCACACCTACGACATTTATAAAGAGGGCGTGAGCAAGGAGAAGGTCGGGACGCGCGAGTTCGCCGAGGCCGTCGTGGCGCGCATGGGGGAGAAGCCTTCGCAGTTGAAGGCGGTGACCTACAAGGCGGGCGAGGGCGGCGAGGGCTCCTTCTCCGGCAGGATGGCGCGCGAGACCGTGGCGGCGAACAAGGAGTTGGCGGGCGTTGATGTGTACCTCGACTGGTCGGGCGGCACTGCGAACGACCTGGGCGCTGTCGTGGAGAAGCTTTCGGGAGAGGGCTTGAAGCTCTCCTCGATTGCGAACCGCGGCGTGAAGGTCTACCCGGGCGGAGCGACCGAGACGTTCTGCTCCGACCACTGGCGCTGCCGCTTCGTCCCCGAAGGCGGCCGCGAGATCGGGAACAAGCAGGTGGCAGTGCTACTCGGGCGCTTCGCGGAGGCCGGGCTCGACTTCATCAAGACCGAGAACCTCTACAACTTCGACGGCAAGCCCGGCTTCTCGCACGCGCAGGAGTAGACCGGGACATAACCGCGAGCGGTGGCGAGCGGGTGCGTGCTGCACAGTATGGCCCGCGAGCCGCAGCCGATACCCGCCCGCCACCGCTCGCGGTTCTGTTCGTTCCCCTTAAGGAGTGTGAACAAGATGTCAGCAACGGCCCCCGTCAGACCCGAGGCGAACGAGTACGCGCCTTATTACGAGAAGTACGTGTCGCTCGTGCCCGACGCCGACCTTGTCGAGACTCTGGAGCGGCAGGGCGCGGAGACGGTCGCGCTGCTGCGCGGGCTCTCGGAGGAGCAGGGCGCGCACAGGTACGAGCCCGGCAAGTGGAGCGTCAAGCAGTTGGTTGGCCACGTCTGCGACGGCGAGCGCATCTTCTCCTACCGCGCGCTCGCCTTCGCCCGCGGCGACGCCCAGGCGCTGCCCGGCATGGAGCAGGACGAGTGGATGGCCGGCGCGGACTTCGACGCGCGCACGCTCTCCAGTCTGATAGACGAGTTCGAGTCGGTGCGCGCCGCGACGCTCCACCTGCTGCGCCACCTCACGCCCGAGGCTTGGGCGCGCCGCGGCACCGCCAGCGGCAACGAGGTGACCGTGCGGGCGCTGGCCTACGTCATCGCAGGCCACGAGGCGCACCACGTCGGCGTCCTCCGCGAGCGCTACCTCTGAGGCCGCGCGGTGTCGCAGTACGGCATCACCGAATATAACTTCAACATCTACTGAGCGAGGCGGAAGAAGTCTGTGGGCATCAGGCTGAAGGCCGAAGGGAGCGAGTCGGAGGGGGCGGGCGCGAACGCGCCGCCGCTCGTCGCGGTCGTCATGGGCAGCACGTCCGACTGGGAGACGATGCGCCACGCGGCCGACGTTCTGAAGCAGTTCGGCGTGCCGCACGAGTGCGCGGTCGTCTCGGCGCACCGCACGCCGCGCCGGATGGCCGAGTTCGCCGAAGCGGCCGAAGGGCGCGGGCTCGAAGTCATCATCGCGGGCGCGGGCGGCGCCGCCCACCTGCCCGGCATGGTCGCCGCGCAGACGACCGTGCCCGTCCTCGGCGTGCCCGTCAAGAGCAAGGCCCTGAAGGGCCTCGACTCGCTCCTCTCCATCGTGCAGATGCCCGCGGGCATTCCCGTGGGCACGCTCGCCATCGGACAGGCGGGCGCGACCAACGCCGCGCTGCTCGCCGTCGCCATCCTCGCCAACACGCGCCCGGAGTTGCGCGAACGCCTGCGCCGCTTCCGCGAGGAGCAGACCGCGAAGGTGCGCGAGGCGACCCTGCCGTCATGAAGGCCATCCTGCCCGGCTCAACCGTCGGCGTCCTGGGCAGCGGCCAGCTCGGCCGCATGTTCGCCATCGCCGCGCGCCGGATGGGCTACCGCGTCCACACCTTCTCGCCCGACTCCGACACGCCTACCGGACAGATCTCCGACAGAGAGTACGGGCACGCTTACGACGACCTGGACGCGGTGCGCGAGTTCGCGCGCGGGGTCGGTGTCGTCACCTTCGAGTTCGAGAACGTGCCCGCCGCCGCGGTCGAGGCCGCCGAAGGGCTCGCCCCCGTCCGCCCCTCCGGCTCCGTCCTCTACACGACGCAGCACCGCCTGCGCGAGAAGACCTTCCTCTCCTCGCACGGCTTCCCCGTCGCGCCCTTCCGACACGTCCGCAGCTTGGAAGATTTAAATTCCGCGCTCGGAGAGACGGGGCTGCCCGCCGTCCTGAAGACCGCCGGCTTCGGCTACGACGGCAAGGGGCAGACGCGCATCGGCTCTATGGAAGACGCGGCCTCTGCGTTCGAGGCGCTCGGCGGGCAGGAGGGCGTCGTCGAAGCCTTCGTGGACTTCGAGCGCGAGGTCTCGGTCGTCGCCGCGCGGGCCGCGGGCGGAGAGTTCGCGCACTACGGCGTCGTCGAGAACACGCACAGCCGGCACATCCTCGACCTCTCGGTCGCGCCCGCGCGCGTAGACGAAAGCACCGCGGCCGAGGCGGTCGAGATAGCGCGCGCCGTGCTCGAAGCGCTGGGCGTGGTCGGCGTCACCTGCGTCGAGTTCTTCCTGACGCGCGCCGGCCGCCTGCTCGTCAACGAGCTCGCGCCGCGCCCTCACAACTCCGGCCACTTCACCTTCGACGCGTGCGTGACGAGCCAGTTCGAGCAGCAGTTGCGCGCCGTCTGCAACCTCCCGCTCGGCTCGACCGAACTCCTCCGCCCCGCCGCGATGGTCAACCTGCTCGGCGACCTCTGGCAACAAGCGGAACCCGACTGGCGCGCGGCCGCCGCCTTCCCCAACGTCAAGCTCCACCTCTACGGCAAGACCGAGGCGCGGCGCGGGCGCAAGATGGGACACCTCACCGCGCTCGCCGCCACGCCCGAAGAGGCCGCGCGCGACGCCCTCGCCGCCCGCGACGCACTCACTCGCTGAAACAGAACCGCGAGCGGTAGCGAGCGGGTGCGTGATACCTCAGAGGTGCCTCTGCGTGTACCACGCACCCGCTCGCTACCGCTCGCGGTTCTGTTTGAGCGTTACTCCCCTTTAACCGGCACGCGCAGTGTGAGCGCGCCGACCCACTGGCCGGGGTTGTTCGTCTGCTGGAAGAACTGCGGGGTGAAGTTGGTGTGGCAGAGCGCGCAGCTCGTGTGGAAGGAGTTGCTTAAGGCGATGGAGCGGCGGTAGTACCAGCGGTTGCCGTGGCGCTCGACCGTCGTGTTCCCCTGGCCCTGGAGGGCGAGCGCCAGCGACGCCCGCTCGAAGTCGTCGGCGGGGACGTTGTTGTTCCCGCCGAGGAGCGGCTCGGCGTTGCCGATGAGACGGATGTCGCGGTTGGCGTCGTGGAAGACGAGCGAGACCGCCCGCTTGCCCTGCTCGACGTTCTCCGGGGTCGTCTCGCCGAACTCCTGGAGCAGCGCGGCGAAGACCTCGGCCTGGAGGAGGTCGGCCGTCTGCACGGCGAACTCTTTCTCCTGGTCGGTGGGGGGGTCGTTGTTGACGCGCCCGAAGGCGACGATGCCGGCGATGGCGAACAGGACGAGCAGCGCGACGACCTGCTTTATTTTCAGATGGCGCATGATAATTCTCCTTCTCGTACTAAGACGGTTTCCCCTTGGCTGATGGTGAGTGCTCCGGCGGCAGTGGTGCCGCCGACAGGGGCGCGGCCGGAATAAAGACGCCTCAGCACGCAACGCGTACTTTCGCGCCGGGGGGGATCAAAAAAATTTGTTGCGCACGCGCCCGACGGTTTTGCGTACAATCCGTGCGCCGTACTACCTGAGCGGCGGCGCGTTCAAGCTTGCGAACCGGTCGAGCCCCGCTGACGTGCGCTGGTACTACCTCCGCACCAGTAGGCGGATGCCGGCAGGCAGTTAATCCCCGAAGGAGACACAGACGATAGCCGGGGGCAGAGCGAACGACAGTGAGCGACGCCCCCGGTTAAGGACGATAAAACGTTCCGACCCTGAAGGGGTCGCACGGCGTTGCACAGTGCGACCCCTTCAGGGTCGGATTCATGTTGCGTCGTCTACCTGGGGTGGCGCATCTCAATGCAGTTGGCCGGGGGCAGCCGCTCGTCCTCTTCGGCCGCGAGGACGCGCGCCCCTGCGCGGAAGGCGTCGGCGTCGAGGAAGGCTTTCGCGTCGGCGCGGCCCGCGGCTGATGGGGACGGCGGCGGTCGCGCGCCGCCGCCGCGGGAAGCGAGAGCCGTCTGCCGCCGGCCGGCGGCTCAGCTAATGAAGAGCTTACGGTCCCGCTCTTTGACGTGGCCTATCCGGTAGTACCGGGCAAACCAGGGCTTCTCGCCGGGGGCCGGCGGCTTCGCCAGGCGGAGTGTTTCCGGCGCGGCCGACTCTTTCGCCTTCACGCGGAAATGGAAGTGATCGAACAGGCGCAGGGCTTCGATGGCGTAGGCGATTGCCACCTTGCGGTCCTCGATGCAGATCAGGTTGTCGCCGTTGGCCCTCTCGCCGCCGCCGGCCATGTTCGACGAGCCGGTGTAGACGGTGGGCCTCGCGCCGTTGAAGTCCGTCACGAGAAACTTGTGGTGCACCATGTTCGAGCGCTCGGTGGTCAGTCCCGACCACTCCGCCTTGAACGGCACGGGGGCGTTCTCGGCCAGGTAGGCGAACGGGAGCAGGCCGCGCGACCCGTCCGGCTTGTTCACGGCCAGACCGTTCACGCGCTGCGCGACGCCGTAAGAGAACAGCGACCGATCCATCAACTCGTCCAGCGCCTCGCGGACGGCGCCCGTGAGCTGGCTGAGGAATACGATGGAGTAGAGCACCGAACTTTCGGCCTCCTCGATCGCGCGCGCGATGGGGTCGAGCGACAGCGAGCTGTCCGAGTGCGGCGAGAAGCAGAGCGACACCCGCGAGTCGGCCTCGTCGCGCACGACCCACCACTGCTGAGAGAGCGCGTTCTGCCGAAACTTATTGGGCGAAGTCCAGTAGGCGTCGAACACCTCGCCGTACTTCGCCGCGACCCCCGGGTCGTCGAACACGAGCGCGTTATTCGCCTGGATGTAGAGGCCCCGCAGCGAGTAGTTCGTCGAGCCGGTCAGCACGCGGACGGGCTCCCCGCCCCTGCGGACGATGAGCACCTTGTTGTGCTGCTGCCGGCCGAAGTGCATGCGTTTGACCTCGGCGCCCGCGGCGGCGAGGCGTTCGGCCGAGACCGTCTCGGCGCTCTCCGCCCCGCCCTGCTCGCCGTGGTCGTCCACGATGGCCCGCACGCGGCCGCCCAACGCCTCCAGGCGTTTGAGCACGTCCGGCTCCTTGCTCTCGTAGATGAGCGCGTCGAGCGTGAGCGAGGAGTCGGCGGCGACCTCGTCCAGCACGCCGAGGAGCAGCCGCCGCGCCTCGAAGCCCAGCCACGCGTAGTTGGCCTCGAACGGCGTCATGTCGTGTTCGAGGCTGGCCGCCGCGGGAGAGCCGGGCAGCGGGAGGATGCCGGCCTCGTTGTCGAACTGGGTGGCGTAGGCTTGCGAGGACGCGAAGCCGCGCGTAAAGCCGACGTTCACAAACCCGTCGATGGTTTGCGGCTCGAGCGAGATGGCGTTTTCGACCCGCGGCCCGGCGTGCAGCGCCCCGGCGGCGTCCATGTAGCGGGCGGTGACGCGATACCGGAACTCGCCCTCCTTCACCTCCGTCGGCACATGAATCCAGCGGAACTTCTGAAACGGGGCTTCGGTCGAACGAAACGAGCGAGGCTGCGTAAGGTCGGGCGGGTACCCGAAGTGCAGCCGGTTTTTCAGCGCCCCCCAGTGGGCCGAGCCCGGGTACTGAACCTCGACCGAAAACCCGACGAAGTCGTCGGTGGCCTGGGCCGGGTCGAGGTCGAACGCCAGCAGCGCGACGCCCTCACCCCGGTAGAGCTTGAAGGTAAGCCCCCCGTCCGACTCCTTGCGCTCGAATTCGGTCGCCATCGTCGCACCTCCTCATGATTCATCCACGTTCGGGCGTCGCCGCTACTTGACGCGGCTCTTCTTCCGCCGCAGGAAGTCTATCAGGACGAACTGGGTCAGGTTGCCGGGCGCGGCGAAGGGGGCTTTGCCGGAGGTCATCGCGGACATCTGTTAGAAGACGATGACGGAACGCCCATCTGCTGCTGCATCATGGCGGCAGATGCCTTAGCGTTAGAATGGCTAAGCCCGCTGCTACGTGAACCCACAAGGTATACCTACGCTCGCTTAAAACATGGGCGGGACATAAAACCCGCCGCTGGCCTGTTCTGTGGGCTACGGAGTCCGCGGGTTATTTCAGCCGCCCCTTAGCCGGCGCGAGGAGCGGGCTGGCGGCGAGCGCGTTGGGCGTCGTGTAGTCGTGTCTGCGGTCGTCGCTCGACAGAATTTCGCCGAGCGTCGGCCAGAAGCTTACCCGCCACCTTTCCGCGAGCGTAGGATCGAGCCCGGCGTGGTGGTACGCCCTGGCGACCAGCTCCGAGCAGATCATCTGCCTGTCGCCGCCGCTCGTCAGGCTGGCGCCCGCGGCGGCTAAGGAGAGCGCGCCCAGCGGGGCCGCGGCGGTGGCCGCCACCCCGAGCACGCCGATCTGCGGCCAAGCGTAGGGATAGCGCCCGGCGGCGTAACTCTTCCCCTTCGCGGCGATCAGTTCTCGCTGCGCGTCGCCCAGCCCTTCCCAGCGGTACACGTCCGCGTAAGTAGCCTTGTCAATGCTGACCCCGAGCGGTCGCAGGTTGTACCCGTCACCCAGCATCTCGGCCACCATGCCGCCGCCGACGTAGACGGCCGCGTGCGAGTAGGGCGCGCTGTGGCCGAAGTTGAGAGTCTCGGCGGCCAGGATGGCCGTGCTGTAAAACTTGAGGCCGCGCATCAGGATGATGTCGCCGGGTAGAAGCGCGTCGGGCGAGAGCAGCGGCGTCGCGACCGACGCGACCGATGTCTCGGGGCCGCCTACGGCGTTCGGGACGAGGAGCGCCGCCATCCTGGCCCGCACGGCAGCCATCTCCTTGAGCTGCGACGCCTGCCGGGCCTCGGCCCTCCCCTCCGCCACCTCCGAGCGTTTGAGAGACTCCTCCAGAGCAGCCATGCGACGTGCCGGCTCCTCGCCGGAGTCTTTAGCCCTGAACCCCGCCCCTCCCATTGACTGCGCTTTGAGGATCAGCATTGCTACCTTGGCCTGCTCCGACTCGACCCGCGCGGCGCGTGCGCGCTCCTCCAACGCGTCGGCCTCGGCCTCCGCCTTGTCGGCGCGCTCCTCGGCGGTCTTCGCCTCCGGCGTGGTCGGCCGGCGTGTGCTGACGAGGCGCGCCTCGGCTGGCTCGAAGTCAGGGGCCGTGGCCCTCAGCGCCGTCTCGCCTGCCGCCTTGAGCCGAACCTTCCAGGTGGCGAAGCCGTCCTCGCCCGTCGTCCGGGAGGCCGGCTGTCCGGGGGCCATCTCGGCCACCGATGCGTCGGCGATGGAGAGCGTGACCGGGGCGCGCGTCTGCGACACCCCCTTGTCATTGACGGCGACGTACGACGTCCCGAGGCCGAAGCTGACCTCGACCGTGTCGCCGGGGTTGCCGGTCAGGAGTCCGTGCTCTGCCTGCAACTGCGGCTCGACCGAGATGGTCATTGACCTCTCCACTCTGTCGACGTAACTCACCACGTAAGTCCCGCGCGGGAGTTGCGGCACGGTGAAGGCGAGCAGCTTTTTAACTTGGGCGGCGGCCGGCGGCTTTCCGCCGGGGGCGGCCCCGGCCGTCGGCTCGTCCGCCTCCGGCCTGAAGTCGAGCAGGCTCGTGTTTAGCACCCAGAGCTGCTTCGGGGTCGTCTGTGCGCCCGCGGGCCGTGCGAATGCGGGGGAGAGTGGCGTGACCGCGCGCAACTCGACCGGCTCGGGGAAGACTCCAACCGCGCCCGGCGGGTAAGAGGTCACGACCTCGTAGGACTTGGCCGGCTCGGGCACCTGCGACTGCTGCGGCGCGGCCTCCTGCGCGTGCTGGCGCGGCGGGGCGGCCGCGAGGGCGCAGGCGTAGGCCGTCACGAAGGCTCCGATTGTCAGCTTATACCTGGGGTTCATATGAGGCTCCTTCTGCCGCTTGTGGCGCGGCGCACGGTACGTGGGTAGGGCACGCGGCGTCGAAGGAGAGGCCGCGTGCGAGAAGGCCGGGGCGCGGCGGCGCCCTCGGGAGTCGCAGTGACTCCCGAGGGCTGTGGGCGACGAGTCAGGACAATATGCCGGCAGGCGCGGGGCTGTCAATACGCTGGCGCACCCGCCGGGCTACTTCACCCGGCTCTTCTTGCGCCGCAGGAAGTCGATGAGGACGAGCTGCGTGAGGTTGCCGGGCGTGGCGAAGTAGGCTTTGCCCGAGGTCATCGCGGACATCTGTTAGAAGACGATGACGGAACGCCCACAGGGGATTGTTTACTCATCCGAAAAGGGTTCACGTTTGGCCCCTTTCTTCGGAGGGGGTGACATTACTACCTGGGGCTAACAAAATACAAATCCCGGGTTGACAGCCGCGGCAGGTTAGGCGTACTCTCTCGCGCGTCCTGCTCACTCGCCCGGCACGCTCTCCTGCGTTCCAGGTTCACAAGTTACCCCCGACCACTTAGCCGTCCCAGAGGCCCGCTTGACCTCCACCCCGTAGCTTTGCGTCAGGAATCATCCGTTATGCGCTTTACCGCCCCTTGCCCCCACGTCCAGCACAGTCTCCCACTTCTCTCGACCCACGCCGCGCGCGCCTCACGCTGTCGGGGCAGCTCCGCCCACACGTAGGTACGCCCCGGACGCGCGCCCGAACGCTCAGCGCCTGTCCGCACGGACGAGACCGCTCACGCCAGGCCGCCCGCCGGTCAGCGTGCGCCAGCTCACGCCGCCCACTTCCGGACTGAAGAGATGACAAAGACGCCGGCCGTCGCCCTTGCGCGCGGCCGAGGCGCCACGCCCCCCACACGACTATGCGACACAACTCGAAGACGCCCCGCCCCAGCGCACCGAAGGCCGACACGTCCCCCGCACGCCGTCTCGTCGCGTGCCTGCTCGCCCTCCTGCTCTATACGCAGGCGATGGCGCCCGCGGCGCTCGCGCGCGCGGCCGAGGCGCCACGCCCGAAGGCCGGCGGCGCGAGCGGGCCCGCCGGGAAGGCGCGGGTCGAGGGCGGCGCGGGCGCGGCCTCGGCGCCGGTCGTGCAGGCGCCGGCGGCGCAGAGCTACGGCATCGTGCTGTCGCCTCTGGGCACGGCGTTCGGCGGCGTGGTCGGCCTCGACTACCACCAGCCGACGGGGAAGCTGGTGGCGTCGGCGAACAGCCCGACGGGGCTGCCGAACAACTTCGAGCTGATCGAGTCTGACGGCGCGCGGCGCGCGTTCTCGAACCTGACGGGGCTGGCGGGCGAGTTGAAGATCGCCGCCGCGCGCGACGACGACGGCCGGGGCCTGAGCCTCGGCGGCTTCCGTGCGGGCGAGGTCTTGACGGGGACGGGCGCGGCGGGCGTCATCGCGCGCGTCGAACCCGACGGCTCGCGCATCCAGCCGCAGTGGGTGACGCTGCCCGCCGAGGCGGGGCTGCCGAACGGACTCCACCTCGACCGCACGGGCGTCTTCGCGGGCGACCTCGTCACCGTGACGACCGCCGGAGGCGTCTGGCGCGTCAAGTCAACGGGCGCGGCGACCAGGGTCGCGGAGTTGGGCACGCCGCTCTCGGGCGTCGTGACGATCCCCGCCGACGCCGACAAGTACGGCCCCTGGGCCGGCAAGATTCTCGCCGGCGCGGAGGCGCAGGGGCTCGTCTACGCCGTGGACGCGCAGGGCGCGGCCGAGCCGTTCGACCTCGGCGTCCGGCCCGGAGATTTGCGCGTGACGCCGGCGCACGAGAACTTCTACGCCGTAGACCCCGGCGAGCAGAAGGTGTGGGGCGCGCAGGCGGCGGCGCTGGCGGGGATGGTCGGCGACGTGCTCGTCGCGCAGGCGTCGCCGGGCGCGCTCGCGCGCGTCCACTGGAACGGGGCGGAGTTCGAGGTCAGTCACATCGCCTCGGCGGCGCAGTTTAAGCAGATCGCCTTCGCGCCCGCGGGCGTCGCGCCCATCGCGGGCGTCGGGCAGGTCTACGAGAAGATCGCCGTCGTGCGCCACGCGCCCGTGCTCAGCGGCGGGCGGGTCGAGGGCTCGCTGTGGCAACTCCTAGGCGAGGCCGTCTCGCTCGGCGGCAACTCCGTCATCACCTCCGACCTGCTCGTCCCCGGCACGCCGACCGTGAGCCGGAGCGACAACTCGGCCTTCGGCGGCGTCGTCACGGGGACGGGCGGCACGCAGCCCTCGGACTACACGGTGGCGCTGAGCGGCAACGCCTCGCTCCGCTACCTGATGACGCGCACCAACCCCACGCAGTTGGAGCCGGTGGCGGCCCCGCCCGCCCCGGCGGGCACGCGCGACGTGTCTCTGAGCCAGGCGGGCCAGAGCGCGGGCAGTTTCTCGACGCTGCGCGACCTCACGCTCTCGGGCAAGGCGGGCGCGGTCGCCGTCCCGCCCGGCACCTACGGTCGCTTCTCCGCCGGCGGGCGGGACACGGCCTTCGTCCTCGGCGTGGCGGACTCGGCGGAGCCATCGGCCTACAACCTGGAAGAGTTGTCGCTGAGCGGCGGGGGCGAGTTGCGCGTCGTCGGCCCCGTCGTGTTGACGGTGAAGGGGAACGTGACCCTCTCGGGTTCGTCCGCCGGCGCGGCGAACGCCCCGCGCCGACTCTCACTGCGGGTGGCGGCGGGCGGCGTGAACCTGAGCGGCAACGGCGTGCTCTACGCCCTGGTGCGTGCGCCGCAGGGCGCGGTCTCGGTTAGCGGCAACGGCAGGCTCCGGGGCACGGTGGCCTGCGACCGCCTCAACGTGAGCGGCAACGGCGTCATACAGGTGACGGAGAACGACCTGCCGCCGCCGCCCGTCAACCGCTTCCCCGTCGCCGACGCCGGGCCCGACCAGACGATCACGCTCCCCACCGACACCGTCAGCCTCAGCGGGTCGGCCAGCGACGACGGGCTGCCCGAAGGCGCGACGCTCGACACCGTCTGGTCGAAGGTGAGCGGCCCCGGCCCCGTCGCCTTCGGCGACGCCCGCGCGCCCGCGACGACCGCCACGTTCACCGAGCCCGGCACGTACGTCCTGCGGCTGAGCGCGGCCGACACGCTCCTCGTCAGCAAGGACGAGGTGACGGTTACGGTCGTGCCGCGCAACCAGCCGCCCGCGGTCAGCGCCGGCGCCGAGCAGACCATCGAGCTTCCCGACACGGCGACTCTCGTCGGCACGGTGAGCGACGACGCGTTGCCGCGCGGTTCCACGACGACCGTCGAGTGGAGCAAGGTCAACGGCCCCGGCGACGTGACCTTCGCCGACCCCGCCGCCGCGACGACTACGGCCGGCTTCAGCGTCCACGGCCTCTACACGCTCGCGCTCACGGCGACCGACACGGAGCTGACGGCCGTCTCGACGGTCGTCGTCAACGTCCACCCCGAGAACCGAGCGCCCACGGTCAACGCGGGCGCCGACCAGGCCGTTACGCTGCCGAACGACGCGAGCCTGACGGGCTCGGTGCAGGACGACGGCTACCCGCTCGGCGGCGCGCTCACGTCCACCTGGAGTGTGGTGAGCGGCCCCGGCGCGGCCGTCTTCGGAGACCCGCACGCGCCCTCCACCGTCGCCACCTTCGCGGAGCCGGGCACCTACGTCCTCCGCCTCTCGGCCGACGACACGCGCGCGACCGCCGCCGACGAAATCACCGTCGTCGTTGACCCGCGCAACCTCCGGCCGGAGGTCAACGCCGGGGCCGACCAGGCGGTCGAGATTCCCAACTCGCTCACCTTGGGCGGGAGTGTGTCTGACGACGGCTACCCGCGCGGCGCGAGCGTGACGCGTTCGTGGGATGTCGTGAGCGGGCCGGGCTCGGTCTCCTTCGACGACCCGACTTCGCCGACGGCGAGTGCGACCTTCGGCTCGCCCGGCACTTACACGCTGCGGCTGACGGCTAACGACACGGAGTTCAGCGTCAGCGACGAAGTAGTCGTCACGGCCCGGCCCGAGAACCGGCCGCCGACGGCGAACGCGGGCGAGGACTCGACCGTCCGCCTGCCCGCCGCCGCGCCTCTCGTCGGCTCTGTCGCGGACGACGGCTGGCCCCACGGCAGCACGCTGACGGCGAGTTGGACGAAGGTGAGCGGCCCCGGCGACGTGACCTTCGCCGACCCCGCCGCGGCGCAGACCTCCGCGACCTTCGGCGCGCCGGGCGAGTACGTCCTGCGGCTGACGGCGAGCGACACGCGCGTGAGCGCGAGCGATGAAGTCAAAGTCACCGCGCTCCCCGCCAACGTCGGGCCGACCGTTTCGGCCGGGCCGGACGGGCCGGCGCTGCTCGACCTCAACCTTCTGCGCAACGCGGGCAACGAGGGCCTGCTGATCGAGAACAAGATTCCCTTCTGGGGCTCGCCCGACGGCGGCCTCTGGGCGCAGGGCCCCGCGGGCGCGCCGCCGTTCAGCCTCGAAGGCGGCACGTACTTCCACCCCGCGGGCGTCACGGCGAGTGAGCTGCGGCAGGACGTTGACGTGTCGGCCTTCGCCGCGGCCGTTGAAGGGGGCGCGCAGCAGTTCGCCTTCGAGGGCTACGTGCGCGCGGCCTCGCCGTCCGAGGGCTCACGCATCTTCGTCGAGTACAGGGACGCGGCCAACGCCGCGGTGCTCGCGAGCTTCGACACGGGCGACGTGACTTCGCCGGAGTGGCTGCGCGTGGCCGACAGGCGCGCGGCCCCGGCCGGCACGCGCTGGGTGCGCGTCCGGCTCGTCGCCGCCGACAACAACGCGGCCGCGGCGGGCGGCCTCTTCGACGGCCTCTCGCTGCGCGCCGTCTCGGCCGCGGCCGTCGCGCTCGAAGGTGTGGTGACGGACGACGGCCTGCCCGCGGGCTCTTCTTTGAGCGTCGCGTGGGGCAAGCTGAGCGGGCCCGGTGAAGTCGTCTTCGCGAACCCCGCGGCGGCCGCGACCTCGGCCGTCTTCAAGGAGCCCGGCACGTACGTCCTGCGGCTGACGGCGAACGACTCGGAGTTCGAGGCCGCGGATGAGGTGACGGTCACGGTCGCGCGCGCCAACCAGCCGCCCACGGCCGACGCTGGCGCAGACCTCACGGTCAAGCTCGACGAGCCGGCCGCGCTCGAAGGCTCCTTCACGGACGACGGCCTGCCCGCGGGCGCGGGGGTCAGTGTGTCCTGGAGCAAGCTGAGCGGCCCCGGCGCGGTCACTTTCGCGGACGCCGCCGCGCCCGCGACGGCCGCGACCTTCGGCGAGCCGGGCGCGTACGTGCTCCGCCTCTCGGCGAGCGACACGGAGTTCACCATCCACGACGAAGTCAGGGTCACGGTCGAAGTCCGGAACGCGGCCCCCTCGGTCGGGGCGGGCCCCGACCAGACCGTCACGCTGCCCGCTTCGGCGAGCCTCGACGGCACGGTCACGGACGACGGACTGCCCGCGGGCGCCGCGCTCTCCGTCCAATGGTCGAAGGTGAGCGGGCCGGGAGCCGTCACCTTCTCGAACCCGAACGCGGCCGACACGTCGGCGAGCTTCGGCGCGGACGGCACCTACGTGCTGCGCCTTTCGGCCGACGACTCGGCGCTGTCGGGCAGCGACGACGTGACCGTCGTCGTCCAGCCGGTCGTGCACAACGTCCCCGTGGGCGTGGACGACGCCTACAGCCTCGACGCGGGCGCCGCGACCGAGATCAAGCTGCCCGCCCTCTTCTCCGCCAAACGCTTCCTGACCCTGCCCGGCGCCTTCGCCGGCATCGTCGTCAGCCCCGACGGCAAGCTCTACGCCGCCAACCTCAACCTGAACGTCTACGAGATCGACCTGGCGACGAAGAACGTCAGGACGGTTCTGACCGGCCGGCTCAGCTGGCCGGGCAAGCTTCTGCTCGGCGACGGCCGCCCGCTCGTCGGCACCGACCTGATCCTCGCGGACAACAACGCCCAAGAGAACCCGTCCAACTGCTGCGACGGGCGCGTCTTCCGCATCAACCGGCAGACGGGCGCCGTCTCGGTCATCTCCAACGGCAACCCGACCTTCAACCCGCCGGGCGACCCGTTCGGCGTGGCCCTAGGCCCCGGCGGCCTCTGGGGCTCGGCGCTCTACGTGATGGACTTCGAGGGCAGCTCGCCCAACCCGCCCGTGCTCTTCCGCGTCAACGACAACGGCACGCGCTCGACCTTCGTCACCAACCCGCAGGTCTGGACGCGCGAACGCTTCCCGACCGACATCGCCTTCTCGCCGCACCCCGAGTTCGGCGACTACCTCTACGCCATCGACGGCGCGCAGGGCGGCGGCGACCCCGTCATCTGGCGCGTCAGCCCGCAGGGCGAGCTGAGCAAGTTCTCCTTCGGCGGCTCGATGCTCAACCCCGTGGCCTTAGAGTTCGGGCAGGGCGGCGCCTTCGGCAAGAGCCTCTACGTGCTCGACCGCGCGCGCGGCCAAATCTTCACCGTCGCGCCCGACGGCACCGTCTCGGTCTTCGTGCGCGGCCTGCCGACCTCGTCGAACCAGATCTCCTCCGACCTCGCCTTCAGCCCCGACGGCCGGAGCCTCTTCGTCGCCCTCGACGACCGCATCTACGAGATCACGGCCAAGACGCTCAACGTCGCCGCGCCCGGCGTGCTCTCGAACGACACGGGCACGCCCGGCTTCCCGCTCGCGGCCCTCCTCCTGAGCCAGCCCTCGAAGGGGGCGCTCCTCTTCAACCCGGACGGCTCCTTCTCCTACACGCCCGGCGCCGCCTTCCGCGGCACGGACAGCTACACCTACAAGGCCGTGGACGGCCCCCTGTCGTCGAACGCGACGACGGTGACCATCACGGGCAACGTGGACAACCTCGCGCCCAGCGTCAACGCCGGCGCCGACCAGACCTTCACCGCCCCCGCCAAGCAGGTGCTCTTCTCCGACGACTTCGAGGACGGCGCGGGGAAGTGGGTAGACCCCGGCTCGATGGTCATCTCCGACAAGGCGGCGCAGACCGGCGCGCGCAGCCAGACCTTCGGCCGCGTCTGGGGCGCGGGCGACGCGCGCTCGGACTTCATCCCCGTGGTGCCGGGCCGGACTTACGTCCTGCGCGGCGCCTACATGACGCTCGGCGGCGGCGGCTTCTTCGGCGTCGAGAACTTCACCGCCGGCAAGTCCTACAAGTCCCACTACTGGCTATGGGGCGACGGCAGCGACTGGGCGGAAGCCACCTGGCCCCACTACAACGTCAACCACACGCCGGCCACCGAGCTGGGCCGCTGGCGAACCTACGAGCGGGCCTACACCGTCCCGGCCGACACACACTTCCTGCGCATCATCACCGAGGACTGGAGCGGCGGGCTGCCCAACGACCCGACCAACCGCGGCGTCTTCTTCGACAACATCGAGCTCTACACCTACGCCACGCCGACGACGACCCTGAACGGCGCGGCCGGCGACGACGGCCTGCCCGCGGGCTCGACGCTCTCGACCGCCTGGAGCATGCTGAGCGGGCCGAGCGGGGGCGCCGTCACCTTCGGCAGCGCGAGCCAGGCCGCGACCACGGCCGGCTTCTCCGCCCCCGGCAGTTACCGCCTGCGCCTCTCGGCCAGCGACTCGCAGCTCAGCACGCAGGACGACGTGGCGATCAACGTCCTGGCCGCGAACCGCGCGCCGCAGCCCAACCCCGGCCCCGACCTGACGCTCACGATGGCCGCCGGCACGACGACGCTGGCCGGCTCGGTGGCGGACGACGGCCTGCCCGCCGGGGCGCCCGTGAGCGCCGCGTGGAGTTCCGCGGGCGCGAGGGCCTTGACGATCCCCGCCCCGCTCTCGGACGACTTCGACGACAACGCGTTCGACGCGCTGAAGTGGGGCACCTTCACGGCGGGCGCCCTCGGGGCGCAGCTACTGGAGCGGAACCAGCGGCTCGAGTTCCACCCCGGCACGCAGAACGGGGGCGGCAACTTCCGCTCGCCGGGCTACCTCGACCCGCGCGGCCGCACGCTCTCCTTCAAGTACGGCGGCTACAACCGCGCGCTGGATCAGACCACGCGCTTCACCGTGCGCGACGACGGCGCCTGGACGACCATTTGGGCCAACGTCGGCCACGGCCGGATCGACTTCTCCTCCGACTCGTTCCACGACGGCCAGTCGCGCCAGGACGGCACGTTCGCCTACGACGGCTCGGCCCCCGTCTGGATTCGCTGGCGGCAGTCGGACTCGCAGTTCTTCTGGGACACCAGCGCCGACGGCGTCAACTGGACGAACCGCGCCTCGGCGACCTTCTTCCGCCCGGCCACCGGGGCGCAGTTCGTCAAGTTCGACTACTACTCGCCCGCGGGCGGCCCCGTCATCCACATCGACGACTTCAAGTCGAACATCCCGACCTACAACAAGGCGGTCGGCCCCGGCAGCGTCACCTTCGCGAACCCCAACGCGGCGGCCACGGCGGCGACCTTCAGCGCCCCCGGCCTCTACCTCGTGCGCCTGACGGCGAGCGACACGCAGTTCTCCAACCTCAACGACGCCCTCGTCACCGTCCACCCGGCGAACAAGCCGCCGACCGTCTCGGCCGGCCCTGCGCGCACGGTCTCTCTGCCGGCCGCCGTCTCGCTCGACGCCGACGTGAACGACGACGGCTACCCCTTGAGCGGCGCGACGCCCTCCAGCATCAGCGTGACCTGGACGAAGGTGAGCGGCCCCGGCGCGGTCACCTTCGCGCAGCCGAACCGCGCGGTCACGACGGCGACCTTCGGCACGCACGGCACGTACGTGCTGCGTCTGACGGCGAGCGACTCGCAGTTGAGCGCGAGCGGCGACGTGACCGTCAACGTCACCACGCCCAACCAGGCCCCCGTCGTCAACGCGGGCGCGGATCAGACCGTCGTGCTCCCGGCGCAGGCCGCCCTCTCTGGCTCGGCGACCGACGACGGCCTGCCCTCCGGCAGCGCCCTCGCCTACACCTGGGCGAAGGTCGGCGGCCCCGGCACCGTCACCTTCACGAACGCCGACGCGGCCGCCACGTCGGCGGCCTTCGGCGCGCCCGGCACGTACGTCCTGCGCCTGACGGCGAGCGACTCCGACAAGACGGCGAGCGACGACCTGACCGTGACCGTCAACGCGCCGCCCAACGCCGCGCCCGACGCTGACGCCGGGCCGGATCAGACCGTCACGCCCGGCCTCAACCTCGTGCAGAACTCCGGCAACGAGAAGCCAACCGTGAACGGCGTCATCCCCGGCTGGACTCAAATCTCCGGCGCGTGGGCGCAGGCGCCCGCCGGCACCGGCTCCTTCTACGAGAGCATCGAGGGCGACACCTACTTCAAGGCCGGCGACGCGGGCGTGGCCGAGCTGCGCCAGGACGTGGACGTGTCGGCCTACGCGGCCAACATCAAGACCGGCGCGCAGGAGTTCGAGCTGCGGGCCTACGTCCGCTCCGGCGCGGAAGACCCGGCCGACAGCGCGCAAGTCCTCTTCGAGTTCCGCGATGCGTCGAACCAGAACGTCCTCGGGACGGGCAACTCCGGCGTCATCACGACCTCGGAGGGCTGGCACCTGACCGAGGGGGTCGGCCCGGCGCCCGCCGGCACGCGCTGGATACGCGTGCGCCTGCTCGCCACGCGCAACAGCGGCGCGACCAACGACGTGTACTTCGACGCCGTCAGCCTGCGCGCCCTCTCGAACGCGGGCGCGAAGCTCGCGGGCGCGGTCGCCGACGACGGCTGGCCCGCCGGCTCGACGCCCGCCGCGACCTGGACGAAGGTGAGCGGCCCCGGCGCGGTCGCCTTCGACGACGCGGCGGCGGCCTCGACCTCGGCCACGTTCGCCGCGCCCGGCGCCTACGTCCTCAAGCTCTCGGTCACGGACACGCAGCTCTCCGACGAAGACCTCGTGACGGTCAACGTCACGGCCCCCAACCGGGAGCCGGCCGTCTCGGCCGGGGCCAACCAGACCGTCACGCTGCCCAACCCGACGGCGCTCGCCGGCAGTGTGAGCGACGACGGGCTGCCTCTGGGCGTCGGCGTCGCCGCGCGCTGGCGCAAGGTCGCGGGGCCGGGCGAAGTGACCTTCGCCGACCCGAACGCGGCCTCGACGGAAGTGAGCTTCACGGAGCCGGGCAACTACGTGCTGCGTCTGACGGCGGACGACTCCGACCGGAGCGCGCAGGACGACCTGACCGTGACGGTGAAGCCGGCTCCCGTGAACGCGGCGCCCGCGGTCGAAGCCGGGCCGAATCAGACGGTCTCGCTGCCGGGCCTCGCCAACCTCGCCGGGCAGGCGTCGGACGACGGCCTGCCCGCGGGCTCGACGCTCGCCCACACCTGGAGCGTGGCGAGCGGCCCCGGCACGGTCAACTTCACGAACCCCAACTCGCCCGCGACCACGGCCGCGTTCTCATCAGAGGGCGTCTACACGCTGCGGCTCACGGCGAGCGACTCGCAGCTCTCGGCCGCGGACGAGCTGACGGTGACGGTGCGCCCGCAGGGGACGAACAGCGCGCCCGGCGTCTCGGCCGGCCCCGATCAGGAGGTGCGCCGCCCCGACGCGCTGACGCTCTACGGCTCGGCGACGGACGACGGCCTGCCCGCGGGCTCCTCCCTCGCGGTCTCGTGGGCCGTGGTGAGCGGCCCCGGCGCGGTGACGTTCGCGAGCCCGGGCGCCGCGCGCACCACGGCGACCTTCGCCGCCGCCGGGACGTACGTCCTGCGCCTGACGGCCGCCGACACGGAGCTGACCTCGGCCGACGACGTGTCGGTGACGGTCTACGACCCCGTGACCGGCCCGCCGCCCACCGTCGCCTTCGGTTCGCTCGCCGGCGGAGCGGAGATCACGGAGATCACCGCGCCGAAGCAGATCACGGGGACGGTGAGCGGCGGCGCGTGGCGTCTGGAGTACGCGCTCGTGGAGGACGAGACCGCGCCCCCGCAGCAGTGGCAGACGTTCGCGTCGGGCGCAGGCGCGGTGTCGAACGGCCTGCTCGGCACGTTCGACCCGACGCTGCTCTTGAACGGCACGTACGCCGTCCGGCTGGTCTCGACCGACACTTCGGGGCAGACCTCCGCGGCGAGCGCGAGCGTCGTCGTGGCGCGGCAGATGAAGGTCGGCCACTTCGCCATCTCTTTCAACGACCTGAGCCTGCCGGTGGCCGGCGTCCCCGTCCAGGTGACGCGCACCTACGACAGCCGCGACAAGCGGCGCGGGGACTTCGGCGTGGGCTGGACGCTCGGCATCAGCAGCGTCCGCGTGCAGAAGACCTCGCCGGTCGGGGCCAACTGGTACGAGACCAAGTCGTTCGCCGGCCTGCTCCAGTTCTGCCTCGAATCGACCAAGCCGCATTACGTCACGGTCACCTTCCCCGAGGGCAAGGTCTATAAGTTCCAGGCCGTGCCGGCCAAGCGGTGCCAGCAGTTCCAGCAGTTCTCGACGGTGCAGATGACCTTCGTCCCCGTGGGCGGCACGCGCGGCACGCTCGCGCCGCTCAACGGCGGCTCCGTCATCGTCGCGGGCAGCGTCCCCGGCCCCGTCGATCTGGTGGACATCAACGACCCGTCGGGCTACTACCTCAACCCGACGCGCTTCCGCCTGACGACCGAGGACGGCACCAGCTTCGTGCTCGACCAGAAGGCGGGCATCGAGTCGGTCTCGACCCCGGCGGGCGAGACGCTTCAGATCACGCGCGACGGCATCACCCACTCGTCGGGCGCGGGGGTCACGTTCGTGCGCGACCCGCAGGGGCGCATCGCGGAGGTCAGAGACCCGGAGGGGCGCTCGCGCCTCTACACCTACGACGCCGCGGGCGACCTGGAGAGCTTCAAGGACGCCGAGGGCAACACGACGCGCTTCGCCTACGAGGCCGGCCACTTCCTGACGGGCATGGAGGTCAGGAGCGCCGACGGCGCTTCGGTCTTCCGCCCGCTCAACAACGTGTACGAAGGCGGCAGGCTGGTGCGGCAGTTGGACGCCGAGGGCCGCGAGATCAAGTTCGAGCACGACCTGGCGAACCGCCGCGAGGTGATCCGCGACCGGCTGGGCCACCCGACCACCTACGAGTACGACGAGCGCGGCAACGTCGTCTACACGAAGGACGCCGAGGGCGCCGAGACGCGGCGCACCTACGACGCGGACGACAACGTGCTGACGGAGACGACCGCCGAAGGGACGACGACGAACGTCTACGACGCGGCCGGCAACCTGGAGCGGACGACCGACCCGCTGGGCAACGTCACGGAGTACACCTACAACGCCATGCGGCGGGTCACGTCGGTCAAAGACCCGCTGGGGCGCGTGACGACGACCGCCTACCACGAGCAGTCGGGGCTGCTGCTCAAGACGGTGGACGCCGAGGGGAACGAGACGCGCTACGAGTACGAGCCGTTCACGACGAACGTCTCGGCGGTCATCCGCGTCCCGAAGGAAGACCCCTCGCACCCGCTGGTGACGAGCTACCCGCGCTACCACACCCGCCTGGGGCTGCCGTTCGTCGAGGTGGACGCGGCGGGGGGCCGAACCGTCTACGACTACGACGCGAGCGGCAACCGGACGAAGCAGACCGTGACGCGCACGAAGGCCGACGGGACGCGGGAGGAGCTGACCACAGAGTTCAAGTACGACCGGGAGGGGCGGCTGGTGAAGACCATCTACCCGGACGGCACTTTCACCGAGGCCAAGTACAACGAGCTGGGCAAGCAGTCCTGGACGAAGGATCAGCTCGGGCGCGAGACGCGCTACGAGTACGACGCGCACGGCCGCCTCCGCCGCACCGTCTACCCCGACGACAAGAAGGAGGAGGTCGAGTACGACGAGGAGGGTCGGCGCAAGTCGAGCACGGACCGCGGGCTGCGCAAGACCGAGTACCGGTACGACAAGGTCGGGCGGCTGGCGGAGACGCTTTACGCCGACGGCGGCAAGATGACGACGAAGTACGACGCGCTCGGCCGGGTCGAGACGCAGACGCGCTGGCTCGACGCGACGACGAAGTACACGACCGCCCACCGCTATGAGGCGGAGGGGAAGCGGCGCGTCGTCTACGTGACCGACGCGCTCTCGCGCACGACCAAGCAGGTCTTCGACGAGGCCAGAAACCTGTGGAAGGTGACGGACGCCAAGGGGCGGACCACCACCTACGAGTACGACCGGAACAACCGGCGGGTGAAGGTCATCCACCACGACGGGACGTACGACGAGACGAAGTACGACGGCCTCGGGCAGGTCGCGTGGAGGACCGACCAGGCGCGGCGCAAGACGGGCTACGGCTACGACGCGGCCGGGCGGCTCGTGAAGGTGACGGACGCGGCGCTGAAGGAGACCACGTACGGCTACGACGAGGTGGGCAACCAGACTTCGCAGACCGACGCCGAGGGGCGCACCACGCTCTACGAGTACGACGAGCTCGGGAGGCGGACGAGGCGGACGCTGCCCGAGGGGATGTCGGAGGTCTACGAGTATCACGAGACGGGCGCGCTGAAGTCGCGGACGGACTTCGAGGGGAAGAAGACGACGTATGAGTACGACGAACTGAACCGTCTGAAGAAGAAGACGCCGGACGCGTCGTTCGGGGCGGCGGCGGTCGAGTTCACCTACACGGCGAGTGGCAGGCGCGAGACGATGGCGGACGCCTCGGGCGTGACCGTCTACACGTACGACGCGCGCGACCGGCTGCTGACAAAGCAGACGCCGTCCGGCACGCTCACCTACACCTACGACAAGCTGGGCAACCTCAAGACGCTGCGCTCCTCGAACGCCGACGGCGCGTCGGTGGACTACGCCTACGACGAGCTGAGCCGGCTCAAGGAGACGGCCGACAACCGGCTCGCCGGCAGCGGCGTCACCTCGTACAAGTATGACGAGGTCGGCAACCTGGAGTCTTACACCTACGGCAACGGCGTCAGGCACCTCTACGAGTACAACCAGCTGAACCGACTTGAGGGCCTGACGGTCAGCAGGGCCACCTCGACGCTGAACAGCTACTCCTACCAGCTAGGGGCGGCCGGCAACCGCGAGGGCGTGACGGAGGCCGGCGGCAGGAGCTTCACATACACCTACGACGAACTCTACCGCCTCAAGGGCGAGGCCGTCAGCGGCGACCCGCAGGGCGTCAACGGCACGGTCACTTACACCTACGACGACGTGGGCAACCGGGAGGGCCGCACCTCGACGCTGCCCGGCGTCGGCCCGCAGTCGTTCACCTACGACAAGAACGACCGGCTCGGCGGCGACACCTACGACCGGAACGGCAGCACGACGCGGGCGGGCGGCGTGACGTACTCGTACGACTGGGAGAACCGCCTCTCGTCGGTCAACGACGGGGCGGTGACTTACCTGTACGACGGCGACGGCAACCGCGTCGCGAAGACCGTGGGCGGCGTCGCCACCACCTACCTCGTAGACACGAACAATCTGACCGGCTACGCGCAGGTCGTCGAGGAGTTGCAGGGCGGCGCGGTCGTCCGGCAGTACACCTACGGGCACGACCTCATCAGCCAGCGCCAACTCATCGACGGCACCTGGTCAGTCAGCTACTACGGCTACGACGGGCACGGCTCGGTGCGCTCCCTCACCGACACTTCGGGCGCGGTCACCGACACCTACACCTACGACGCCTTCGGCACACTCATCTCGCGCGCGGGCGCGACGCCGAACGAGTACCTCTACGCGGGCGAGCGCCTCGACGCCGAGACCGGCATGTACCACCTCAGGGCGCGGTACATGCGGCCCGACACCGGCCGGTTCTGGTCGATGGACGAATATGAGGGGCACAACTCTGACCCGCTCACCCTGCACAAGTATCTCTATGGCGCGTCCGACCCGGTCAATAAGGTTGATCCGTCCGGGAATTACTATAACGACCTGCTCGGAGCCACAGTGGTCAGTAAAACGATATCGACAATGTCGGTCTTTCGCGCCACGGTAGCTCTGGGTTTGGCCGCCACGCTAGTCGCCACCACGGTCTTCGCCCCGGTACGCACCAGAGGCGGATACCTGTTTAGAGGCGATGACGAATATTCGGGAGGGCCTATCGGGATGAAATTAGACAGCGACGAGGCCCTTGCCGCTGACGTTCAAACGCCGTGGGCTCACGTAAGAAAGCGCTCCAGCAAGAGCAGTCGGTTCACTTCCTTCTCCGAGTCATATAAAAAGGCCAGGCAATTCGGGAGGGTCATCAAGGTCGCCATCATCGACCTGTTGCAGCTTGAGGGTGACGGCACAATCCGCATTCACGACCGTGGGGATGTGGCGCGGATCATGCGTAATCACTCGGACGAGAGGATTCAGAGGGACGCCAACGATGTCCTCGAAATCATGAACAAAAACGAGGAAGTGCTCATCGAGGGGCAGATTCCTCCGAGAGTCATCAGGAGGGCACATTGAGATGGGTACGACGGATGAGGGCGGGTTGATTCTGGTCGATGCCATGAACACGTATGACCCTGCTCTGGCCACTCTCCAGGAGCGCGGTTACCGTGTGTGGGTACGCCCGGTGGGTGAGGTAGACGAAGGCGAGGAGTGGTTAGCGCGAAAAGACGTTAACGAATTGGTTGCGAGCGACCCACTGCGGCTCTTAGGACTGGCCGCTATACTGGAGACTCGCGGCGTTAACTGGCAGTTGGCCGAAGACGAACCTGACCTTTATGACGCCCTCCGCGCCGAGGCATACGACACCTAACCTTGCTGCGATGGGCAGGGCTCGGCGCGCCCCCTCACCGACACTTCGCACACGGGCCGGACGTCCGCGCCTTTTCGGCCGATGCGCCTTGTGCGGGTCGCTACTTGACGCGGCTCTTCTTGCGGCGCAGGAAGTCTATCAGGACGAACTGGGTTAGGTTGCCGGGCGTGGCGAAGTACGCCTTGCCCGAGGTCATCGCCGACATCTGCTTGACGAACTCGACGAGGTAGTAGTCCGAGGCGAGCATGAAGGTGTTGACCTGGATGCCCGCCTTGCGGCACGCCTGCACCTCGCGGAAGGTCGCGTCCATCACGACGGGGTCGCCGCCCATCGAGTTCTTGTAGAGGCGGCGCCCGCCCGTGATCTCGCCGAACCCGTACGCCGAGCGCCGAGCGCCGCGGCCCGCCAGCGCGCGGTCGGCCTCCGCGTCGAGGAAGCAGGCCGTGGGCTTGCCGTCGGTCACCATCACGATCTGCTTCATCTCCTTGCGCTGCGCCTGCAAGAGCCTCCGCGCGAGCTTGAGCCCCTCGGCCGTGTTCGTGTGGTAGGGGCCGACCTGCGTCGTCGCCAGCCGCCCGAGCGGCAGCTCCTCGGCGTCGTCGTGGAAGAGCACGACCTTCAGAGAGTCGCCCGGGTACTGCGTGCGGATGAGGTGCGCGAGCGCGAGCGCGACCTTCTTGGCCGGCGTGAAGCGGTCTTCGCCGTAGAGGATCATCGAGTGCGAGCAGTCTAGCATGACGACGGTGGCGCACGAAGACTGGTAGTCCTGCTGGTGCACGTGCAGGTCGCCGTATTCGAGGTTCAGGGGGAGGGCCAGCCCCTCGCGCTTGATGGCCGACAGCAGCGTCGTGTTCACGTCGAGGTTGATCGTGTCGCCGAACTCGTAAGGCTTCGGCGACTGCGAAGCCTCGACGCCGGTCGAGAGGTGCGGCGTGTCGTGGCGGCCGACCGAAGACTTGCCGAGGCTGCCGAGCAGGTTCCTCAGAGTCTTATACCCTAGAAAGTCGAGCCCCTTCTCCGTCACCTCGAACTTGACGTTGCGCGGCAGGGGCTCGCCCACCTCGCCCTGCCCGTAGCCGCGCCGCCTCTGCCTCTCGGCCTCGGCCGGCTCCTCGCTCAGCTTTAAATAGCCCTCCTCGACCAGACGCTCGATGAGCTGGTTGAGCAGCTCCTCCAACTGCGACCCCTTGAACTGCCCCGCGTTCTCGGCGAGCATCTCCTCCACGTCGCGCTCGGAGAGTTCGCCCATCTCGAGGAGCGCCTGAAGGAGCGCCTGCCGCAGCGCGTCGAGAGACCTGTCCGGGTCCTGCCGCTGCCGCGTCCAGTAGTAGTCCTCGTCGTACCCCGACGACAGCAGGGAGTCCTGCAGCAACCCCATCAGGTCGCCCAAAGACAGCCCCGACACGTCGAACCCCTTGAACCTCGAATACCGTATGAACTTCATCTACTTCTTCCCACTTGGCTCGGGTACTTGCAGGTCGCGGCAGATTTTGCGCGCGAGAAAGTCGTTTATCTCCCGGTGTCGCGGAACCGTCGAAGACCTTTGGGCTGCGCGGTTGACGTAGACCGTATGGCTGCCGCCTTCGCGGAAGAACTCGCAGCCGTGACGCTCAAGATGTCGGATCAGGTCAATGCGTTTCACGCAAAGGAGTATTGCATGGGTCGTTAATCAACAATCCGCAAAAACAAAGTCGATTTGACCGCTGGCAGCAAATTACGTTCGCGTTCACTATAACTCAGGCAAGTCTCTCTTTTAATACCTGCTCGCCTTTCACCACCTCCGCAGCTAAAGCGCGGTTAGCCTCCAAAACCATCTCCACAGCCTCTTTAAGATTTTCGCGCGCCTCCTCCAGCGTGTCGCCCTGAGTGTTAGCGCCAGGCAATTCCTCAACGAATCCGATGTAGCCTTCAGGCACTTTGAGGTAGACGGCGTTCAGAGTTAAGTCCATTGCTTCTCTCCTTAGCTGTAGCGGCCTGACTCGGTCAGGTCGTCGTAGATCATGCCGCGGCGGTCTTTGCGCGCCTTGGTGGCGGCGGTGTAGCCGCCCTCCTCGTTGCGGCTGATCTTGTTCTGGGCGTAGAGCCCTTCGAGGACGAACTCGCAGGCCGAGACGAGCATGGCGTCGTCCGAGCGCTTGAAGTCGAAGGGGACGACGGCGTTGTCGATGAGTTCGGGGACGGCTTCGAGCAGGCGGACGCACTCGTCCGCGGGCGCGTCGTCGGAGAGCTTGAGGTTGTTGCCCGCGTCGAACCAGCGGACGGCCGCGCCGAAGTCGAAGCCGACGAAGTAGCCCTCGAAGACCTCGCCCGCGGCGCGCTTGATGAGGTCGCGCGCGATCTTCGCGGCCCCGACCTGCTCCCCCTCATACTCCAGCTCCATCTTCCCCGTCATCGAGGGCACGGCCGCGTACACGTCCGAGACGCGCGGCACCACGTCCTCCTCGCCCGTGACGAGCGCGCGGCGCTCGGCGTTCGAGACGACCGACTCGGTGACCGTGATCGGCAACCGCTGCGAGACGCCCGAGCGCTTGTCGATGCGCTGGTCGTCGCGCGCCTCGAAGGCGATCTGCTCGATTAGCTCGCGGATGAAGTCGGGGATGCGCAGAGTGCCCCCGACGCCCTCGCGGCTGACCCACGCCTCCTGCCGCGTAATCTCGACGCCGAGCTGCAAGTCCGAGGGGTAGTGCGTCGTGATCTCCGACCCGATGCGGTCTTTGAGGGGCGTGATGATCTTGCCGCGCGCGGTGTAGTCCTCGGGGTTGGCCGAGAAGACGAGCATCACGTCGAGGGGCAGGCGCACGGGGTAGCCCTTAATCTGTACGTCGCCCTCCTGCATGATGTTGAAGAGGCCGACCTGTATCTTGCCCGCGAGGTCGGGCAGCTCGTTGATGGCGAAGAGCCCGCGGTTGGCGCGCGGGAGCAGGCCGTAGTGGATCGTCAGCTCGTCGGAGAGCAGGTGCCCGCCGCGCGCGGCCTTGATGGGGTCAACGTCGCCGATGATGTCGGCGACCGTCACGTCGGGCGTCGCGAGCTTCTCGACGAAGCGCGCGTCGCGCTCGACCCAGGCCACCGGCGTGTGGTCGCCCTCGCGCTCGACCGTCTGGCGGCCGTAGGCCGAGATGGGGTTGAACGGGTCGTCGTTGATCTCGGAGCCGGCGATGACCGGGATGCGCTCATCTAAAAGATTTACGAGCTGGCGGATGATGCGGCTCTTGGCCTGGCCGCGCAGGCCCAGAAGGATGATGTTGTGGCGCGCGAGCACGGCGTTGACGATCTGCGGGATGACCGTCTCGTCGTAGCCGACGATGCCGGGGAAGACGCGCTCGCCGCGGCGGAGCTTGCCGATGAGGTTGGCGCGCATCTCCTCCTTCACGGGGCGCGCGCGGTAGCCCTGGCTTTTGAGTTCGCCGAGTGTCTTAGGTAGTGCCATTACTTTAAACCTTGTCCCCTTGAATTAACTTCTTCCGCGTTGTGCGCCGAGCAGCGCGGCAATCGCCTGCGCCAGCGTGCGGTAGGTGCGGATGCCGCGCATGTCCAGACCGAGCCCGACGAGCGTCTGCGCCACCTGCGCGCCGACGCCGGTCACGCAGGCTTCCGCCCCGACGAGCTTCAGGGCCTGCACGAGGTTCGTCAAATTCGCCACCGCGTGCGTGTCCACGAGGCGCGCGCCCGTGATGTCGAGGATGCAGACGCGCGCGCCCTGCCGCCTCACCTCCTGCAGGGCCGCGTGCGTCGCGCGCGAAGTCCGCTCCGTGTCGAGCGAGCCGATGAGCGGCAGGACGAGCACGCCTTCGAGCACGGGCACGACCGGGGTGGAGACCTCCTCGATGGTCTGCTCGCGCTCGCGCAGAAGCTCGGCCAGCCTCTCCTCGGCGCGCCTGCGCTCGATGCCCTGCGCGATGACGTTCGCGATGGACGCGAGCGCTTCGAGCGTGTCGTCGGACAGGGCCTTGCGCGCGAACATCGCCAGCACGCCGACCAGCCGGTCCTCGACCAGCAGGGGGTAGCCCGCGAACGAGACCATCCCCTCGCGCCGCGCCCACTCCTGGTCGCCGACGCGCGGGTCGCCGACCACCTCGTTCGTCAGGTGCGGCCTGCGCTCGGCCGCGATGAGCCCGATCTTAAACTTGCCGACGGGGACGCGCCCGTGCGCCCCGTCCGTGTGCGTGTACATCCCCGCGCTCGCCTGTAGCTCCAGCACGTCCGACCCGCGCTCTATCGTCCAGATGCGCGCGAAGGCCGCGTCCAGGTGGTTGACGACCGCCTCGGCGCAGCGCTGAAGGACAAGGCGCAAGGGCACTTCGCCCTCGGCCAGCGCGGCCCCGACCTCCGCGCCCAGCGCGGCCTGGTGGACGCGGCGCGCCAACTCCGCCTGCGCGCGGCGGCGCGCGGTGATGTCGCGGGCGATGGCCGCGGCCCCGACGACGCGCCCCGCGGAGTCGCGGACGGGCGAGATGCTGATGGCGACCTCGACGCGCGTGCCGTCCTTGCGGACGCGCGCGGTCTCGACGGCGCTCACCTTCTCGCCCCGCCCCAGGCGCTCGTGGATGTCCGCGAGCTGCGCGTGCAGCTCCTCGGGGACGATGAAGGAGACGTGGCGGCCGACGGCCTCCTCGGCCGTGTAGCCGTAGAGCCGCTCGGCGGCCGCGTTCCAACTCGTGACCGTGCCGTCGAGCGTCTTCGAGAGGATGGCGTCCTCGGAGGAGTCGACGATGGCCGCGAGCCACGCGCGCTCCACGTCGGGCGCCGCCGCCGCGCCGTTGACGCCGGGGACTGCCTTCTTCGTCGGGGTCTCTTTGGGGCTCATATGTTGAATGTGAAGCGCCCGCCCGCGTCGCGGCGGACGAGCCCGTCCTCTTCGAGCTTCAGGAGGTGCGCCATGACGGCGCGCTCGGCCAGCGCGTGCATCTTCGGGGGCACGTCGGTGTAGGCGCGCGCGACGACCTCGGCGGGCGTCTGCGCGCCTTCGCGCACGGCCGCGAGGATGTCGCGCTCGCGCTTGCGGCGGTGCGCGATGTACTCGTCTATCTTCGCGAAGGGGCTCCCGACCGCGGGGCCGTGCCCGCCGAAGAGCGCGACGAGGCGCGGCAGGCTTCGGTAGCGTTCGAGCGACGCGAGGTAGTCGCGCACGCTCCCCTCCTCCGGGTCGATGAGCACCGAGCCGACGCCGACGATGTTGTCGCCCGTCAGCAGCGCGCCCGCGCGCTCGTCGTAGAAGGAGAGGTGGCCGCGCGTGTGGCCGGGCGTGTGCATCGCCCGCAGGGAGATCGAAGGGTAGCCTTCGAGTTCTATGCGGTCGCCCTCTTCGATGAACTGGTCAACGTGGACGCGGCCCTCCAGCGCCTCGGCGGTCAGGCGGTGCGCGGCGACGGGCAGGTCCCGGCCGAGCTGCCGACGCAGCCGCTCGACGCCCCCGACGTGATCCGGGTGGTGGTGCGTCAGGACTATCTCACGGGCCCGCCGGCCTTCGTCCGACAACTCTCTGACGAACTCGGCGAGCCCCTCCTGCTCGTCCTCGTAGGGCGAGCCGGGGTCTACGACGACGAAGTCATGCGTGCCGACGACGTAGCAGTTGGTCGTCGTCGCGGGCGGCTTGGTCGGCGTGCGCAACGGGAGACAGACGAAGCCGGGCAGGAACTCAATCCTCCGCACGGGCTCGCGCCGGGCCTGCGGGACTGAGAGGAAGCGCTCGGTCAGGTCTTCCGTCAGGCCGCCCGCTACCGTGCGCACGGCATGAATCACCGGAGGCGCGGCCATCAGCTCGTACCGCCGCCAGCGCCCGTAAGCCTCGGACGCACGTTCCCAGCCGCCCTCGTCGAACTCCGGGGTGAGCAGGCGCGGCCTCTGCTTCGGGGGGCAGCGCACGACGAAGAAGTGCGTGTCGAAGCGTCGCGGGCTGAAGGGCGGCGTCACCCAGCGCCCGGCGGGCGTGAAGTCGCGCGCGTCGAGCCTGAGCCCGTAGTGGCTCAGCAGTTCGCCAAAAGTCATCCGCCCCGACGTGAGGTCGTCGAGCAACGACCCGAGCTGCCCCTTCGTCAGGTGCTCCGCGCCGCGCGCCGCCAGCACGCCCAGCTCCTCGAACAGCTCGCGCGCCGCGCACGCGATCATCGAAGCGGTCTCGGGGTCTTCGGCGTTGTCAACCTCGACCGACGCGTCCGCCTCGTCCCGCTGCCCGCCGGGGAAGGCGTAGAAGCCCGGCTGAAACGCCAGCCGCCCGCCCCGCCGCGCCCAGAAGACCTCGGGCTCCCGCTCGTCGCCGCGCACCAGCACCACGGCCGCCGCGTCCTTCGGCACCGCGGGCGCACTCGCCGGCTGCTTGTCTTTGAGTGTGATGGCTTCGCTCACGTCTTAAGAGTCGTGACAAGTGAACCGTAAACCGTGACGAGTGAAAAGCAGTTTCCTTCCTGTCACGGTTTACGGTTTTATTCCTCATCTTGGTAGCGGAAGCGCTCGCCGTCCTGGCCGTTCCAGGGGTTGCCGCGCATGTGGTAGCCGCCCTCCTCCCAGAAGCCGGCCTCGTCCTCGGCGAGGAAGCGGACGCCCTTGACCCACTTGGCAGACTTCCACGCGTAAAGCTGCGGGACGACGAGGCGGACGGGGCCGCCGTGCTCGGGCGGGATGGGCCGGCCGTCGTTCGACCACGCGAAGAGCGAGTCCTCGGCGAGGAAGTATTCGACGGGCAGGTTCGTCGTCCAGCCGTAGTCGTGCGCCTCGGCGACGACGAACTTCGCCTCGGGCTTCACGCCGACCAGTTCGGCGACCGTCCGCGTCGAGACGCCGCCCCACAGGTTGTCCAGCCGCGACCAGCGCGTCACGCAGTGGAAGTCCGCGTAGACCTTGACGGCGGGCAGTCGCAGGAACTCGTCGAGCGACCACTTCAACTTTCTTTCGACCAGCCCGCCGACCTCGAACTGCCACGCCTCAAGGTCAACCTCGGGCGTCCCGTGCGCGTCGAGCACGGGCCACTTGCGCGTGCGCGTCTGGCCGGGCGGCAGCCGCCGCTCGCGGCGCGTGTCGGGGCTCACGATGACGCCGCCGCCCTCGAACTCCTCCGCCCGCCGCGGCTCGCCCTCTTGCCGAAAGGGGTCTTTGAATAACGTGTCCAAGAAACTCATAAAGCAGTAGTCAGTAGTCAGTAAAAAAGCAGACTTTAATGCGTCGTCAGGGTGGAAGAGTCAGCGTCGGCGACGCGGCGCGCTACCGGCTACTGACTACTGTCTACTGACTACTTCTTTCCAGCATTCTCCGCCAGCCGCATCAGCTCTTCCGGCATCCATTTGGAGACGCCCTTCTGCAAGGCCCCTTCGATGCCGACGGTGCGGTCGTGCCAGTCGTCGGCCTGCCCCGGCGCGCCGCGCTCGCGCTCGTAGCGGAGCGTCTGGTCGAGGCTCATGGCGATGCCGTTGACGATCTCGCGCCAGTCCTCCTGCTGTATGCCGCGGCGGACGATGGAGAGCCCGGCCGTCCAGTCCTCCTCGGGGGCGCGCGCGTCCTGCTCGGGGATGGTCAGGGTTTCGAGCGGCGGCATCGGGCCGTCCTTGAACTCCTCGTAGAGCCTGCGCCGCAGGTCTCTGAGCGACAGCTTCTCGTCGGCGCGCGCCAGCTCCAGAGCGCGGCGGAAGATGTCGGGCACGCTGGTCTGTTCTTTCGCCATCGGTCGCCCCTTCGTCTGAACTTTTAAGGTTTACGCCTGCCTCTAATTTATAACATTTGGCGGCGCGTGGCGAATCCGCCCCTTGCGCAGCCGCGCGTTCGCCTGCATCATAGGCGGAAAAAACAAGGGGCTCACAAGAAGTGTCTGAAACAATGGAAGGGTCTGCGCATGTGTCGGAGGTGCCGGCGGGGCGTCCCGCGTGCCCGGTCTGCTGGCGCGAGGCGGGCGAAGGGCTCGTGCCGTTCGAGCAGGTGCCGGGCGGGCTGAAGGAGTTGATCGCGGCCAACGCGCCCGAGGGCGTGCAGGCCGTCTGCCAGCGCTGCCTCGAACTGTTCGGCCGGGCGCGCGCGCAGGTCGAGAAGTACGGCGCGGTCTTCGAGCAGGGCCGCCACGTGCTCCCGACCTGGGCGCGGCTCGGCGCGCACGAGCACTTCACGGGGCGCGGCGTGACCATCGCCTTCCTCGACTCGGGCTTCTACCCGCACCCGGATTTGACGACGCCGCACAGCCGCATCCTCGACTTCCACAACATCTCCCCGAAGGGCACCGGCAGGCTCGAAGACATAGACGTGGCGAGCTGGCACGGCATGATGACCTCGGTCGTCGCCGCCGGCAACGGCGCTCTCTCAGGCGGCTTCTTCCGCTCGATTGCGCCCGACTGCAACGTCGTGCTCGTGAAGGTCAGCAAGTCGGGCCACATCGGCGAGAAGAACATCGAGCGCGGCCTGAAGTGGATCATGGAGAACCGCCAGCGCCACAACATCCGCGTCGTCAACATCTCGGCCGGCGGCGACGGGGAGAGTTCCTACCTCGACAACAGCCTGTGCCAGACGGTGGAGCGCGCCGTGCGCGAGGGGCTGGTCGTCGTCTGCGCGGTGGGGAACGCGGGGTGGGAGCCCGGCCACCCCGTCATCCCGCCCGCCTCTTCGCCCTCCTGCATCGCGGTCGGGGGACTCAACGACCAGAACTCGCTCGACCGCGCGCGCCACAGCCTCTACCGCTCGTCCTACGGCCCGACCATCGACGGCCTGCAGAAGCCCGAGGTCATCGCGCCCGGCATCTGGGTGCCCGCGCCCATCCTCCCGCACACGCCCACGGCCGCCGAGGCCGAGCTGTACGCGAAGTTAGACCGCGCCTCCGGCGAGGAGTTGCTGCCGCTCATCGAGGAGCACAAGGACGTTGACCGAGACATCTACGAGGCGCGCACGCTCCCGACCTACCTCATCCGCCAGCTCGTCTCCGTGAAGCTCCACGAGGCCGACGTGATCTCCGAGCACTACAAGTTCGTGGACGGCACCTCCTTCGCCGCGCCCATCGTCTCCTCGACCGTGGCCTGCATGCTCGAAGCCAACCCGCACCTCTCGCCGCAGCGGGTCAAGCGCATCCTCATCGACACGGCCGAGCGCCTCCCCGGCGTCGAGATCGACCGCCAGGGCTGGGGCGTCATCGCCCCCCGCCGCGCCGTCGAAGTCGCCCTCTCGCTCCGGCCGCAGTGAGAAGGCAGGAATCAATAAATTGAGGAAGCGTTTGTATATGCCGAGTAGATCGGCTTGGTGGGCTTCTCGGCGGATATGAACTCCGCATCGACTTTAACAGCCGCGGCTATGTGTAAGGCGTCTATCGCGCCGAGGCCGTGTTCGCAGGCGAGGTCAAAGGCGGGTTGCAGAAATGAGGACGGGTCTATCCAGGTGACTACGCCCTTGAAATATTTTTCATAAAAAGCCAGCTCCTTTTTCCTCTCGTATTTTGTCGGGACGGGTAAGACCTCAAGTTTGAGAAATTCCGTCGCCACAAACTCCCGGTCGGGGTCGGCGAGCACGGAAAGGGCGCGCATTTTCCGTGCGGCGTCCTTGCCGACAATCGCGTTAATTAAAACGGAAGCGTCTACAAAGGTGAGTTGTTTAGGCGGCATTCTGTTGGACGTGTCCGCCGCGCCGGCGCATTAATTCTTTCTCTATCTCTTCCTCGGTGAGCAGCTCTCCGCCGGAACTCTCATAGTCACGGCTGAGGTCGAACAGCTCACGCCCTAAATCAGACATCTCCTCGTACCTCAAATCGGGGGTGCGCGCACGCCGGACGTTAGACTCGCTCCGATTGTCACGGTTCGTGTCGTGTGCCTGAGACATAAAACCTCCGCGGCGATTTTATCACCTGTTGTTTTGTAGCGGTGCACTAAAGTCCTCTTACCGGCCTTTCCTTAAGGGCAGACCTGCCAGGTGCAACCTTTTTCCTGCGCCCATGTTTAAGGGGTAATGACGGACGGCGGGCTTTCGTCTTTAAAGTCGTGGCGCGGGGCTTGCTCTGTTGACGTTGCTCTCCCGAGGCTTCGGGACGGAGTTTTAAGAGTCATGCAGAGAGAACAGTTCGCGCTGGCGACGAAGTCGAGTTCGTCGCTGTTGTCCCCCTTAGAACGTCGCCTGGCGGCGCGCGTGGTGCCGCGCATCCCCCTCTGGGTGGGGACGCACCACCTGACGATGTTGACGCTCGCGTGGTGCGCGGGGCTCGTCGCGTTCGGGTATCTGGCGGCCGGCGACCTGCGTTGGCTGTGGGGCTCGTCCGCGATGATCGCGTTCCAGTGGGCGACCGACTTCTTCGACGGGAAGGTCGGGAAGCACCGCGGGACGGGGCTCGTCCGCTGGGGCTTCTACATGGATCACCTGCTCGACTTCGCGTTCCTCTGCGCGGTGCTCGGCGGCTACGCGCTGGTGCTGCCCGCGGCGGCGCACCTGAGCCTCTTCCTCGTCCTCGCCGTCTTCGGCGGCTTCATGGTCAACTCGTTCCTGGCCTTCGCCGCGACGGGGCGCTTCCACATCAGCCACGGCAAGCTCGGGCCGACGGAGTTCCGCGTCGCGCTCGTCCTCATCAACTCGCTGCTCGTCTTCTACGGCACGCGCAGGATGACGAAGGTGCTCCCTTACGTCGCCGCCTGCGGCTTCGTCGCGCTCTGCGTCCTCGCCTACCGCACGCAGCGCGAACTGTGGCGCAAGGACATGGAGCAGCTCCGCCTCGCCGAACCCGCCCCCGCCGTCGTCGTCGTCCCGCGGCGCGAAGCGGCGTGAGCGAAGGCAGAGAAGACGTGAACCGTGAACCGTAAACCGTGACAAGAAGAAGAACCTCTGTCTCTTGTCACGGTTTACGGTTCACGGTTCACGTCTTCTTTTGCCTTTTACCCCCCGCCTTATTACAATCCTCCGCACAAAACGAAGCACGAAAATTCCAGCGGACAGTACGGAGAGGAAAGCATAATGGCAGAGAACGAGAACGCGGCCGCGCCCGCGGCGGAGGCGACGGGCGGGGAGGGCGCGCAGGCCGAGGCGCCGGCCCCACAGGCCGAGGCCGCGCCCGCCGAAGAGATCACCTACCACGCCGTCGAGAAGGACGGCCAGGTCACGGCCATCTGGGAGATGCAGGGGCGCAAGCACCTCCGCACCATCGACCCGCGCTCCCGCCAGGGTCAGGAGATTCTCCGCCTCTACACGGCCGAGCACGGGGACTAAGAAAGTGATGAGGACTGAGTACTGAGGACTGAGTGTGAGATGATCTTTCACTCAGTCCTCAGTACTCAGTCCTCAGTACTTTTGAAGAAGTCCTCGATGTTGTCCACCAGTTGGTCGGCAAGCGCCTGCTGAGCTTGGAGGCCGGCCCACGCGACGTGGGGCGTGACGACGAGGTTGGGCAGGTCTGGGGCGAGCAGGGGGTTGTCGGCGTCGGGCGGCTCTTTCGAGAGCACGTCAACGCCCGCGCCGCCAAGGCGGCCTTCGCGCAGCGCCGCGGCCAGCGCCGGTTCGTCAACGACGCCCCCGCGCGCGCAGTTGACGAGAATCGCCGTCGGCTTCAACAGCGCCAGCTCCTCACGCCCGATTAAGTTAAGCGTCTCCTCCTTCAGCGGCACGTGGAGCGTCAGAACGTCCGCGCGGCGCAGGACTTCATCGAAGGCCGTTCGCCCCTCCCTCAACTCCTTCGCGCCTTTGTGCTCCGAAATCAAGACCTCCATCCCGAAGGCGCGCGCGAGGCGTTCGACCCCGCGCCCGAGCGTGCCGTAACCGACAATGCCTAGCGCCGAGCCGTGCAGGTCGCGCACCTCGCGCGTGTGCAGGCAGAACTGTTCGGCGCGCTGCCAGAGTCCCGCGCGCACGTCCTCGCGGAAGCCGACGAGGTTGCGGCTGAGCGCGAGGATGAGCATCAGGACGTGCTCCGGCACCGTCTCGCGCGCGTATCCGCGGACGTTCCTGACCTCTATCCCGCGCGCGCGGCAGAACTCAAGGTCGATGTTGTCCGTGCCCGTCGCGGCGACGGCGATGAGCTTCAGGCGTGGGAGACGTTCGAGCACGTCCGCGCGCAGCGGCGTCTTGTTGACGACGGCGACGGTCGCGTCGCTCAGCCTCTCGAAAACTTCCTCGGGCCGCGTCGTGCCGTAGTCCTGCCAGGTGTGCTGGAACGTGGGGCGGCGCGGCCCGACCGTCAGCGTGTCGCGTTCGAGAAAGACGATCCTCTCCATGAGCTTTCGGAACCTCAAGGCGCGTGCGGGCGTCAAAAGCTTACGACGTCAATCCTAACACCGCTCCCGAGGAGGTCACACGTGAGTAACGCGCTCCCGCGGAAGTTCTGGCCCGACGTGGCGTTGGCGGTCTGCGGCGCGGCGCTGGCGCTGGCGGCGTGCGCGGGCGGCGCGCTGCGCGGTGGCGCGGCCCGCGTCGCCGCGCCCGGGCCGCGTGCGGCGGCGCAGGCGGAGGTCAAGACCGAGCCTTATGCCGGCAAGGTGGCTTACGTCATCGTCGCCTTGTGCGACAACGTGAACCAGGGGATTGTGCCCGTCCCGGCGGCTTTGGGGAACGGCGACGACCCGGCGCGCAACCTCTACTGGGGCGCGCGCTTCGGCGTCAAGACGCACTTCAAAGCCTCGCGCGAGTGGCGCGCGCTTAGTGCCGTCGCGAACCCCTCGCCCAAAATCCTCGAACGCGTAGTCTACAAGCACAGGACGTTGGACGCTTACCTCGTGGCCGACGCGTACCGCGGCGCGGAGATCGAGCAGGCGACCCTGGACTTCTTCAACGTCGCGTCGGGGAACCTCAACCCGACGTTCGAGGACGGGGGCAAGACCTACGGGCTCGGGCGCGGGGCGGCGGCGCACCTCGTCGCCTACGTCGGCCACGACGGGCTGATGGACTTCCAACTCCCCGCCCTGCCGAAGCGGCGCGACGAGGTGCGCCGCGACGCCGTCATCCTCGCCTGCGCCAGCAAGCAGTATTTCGCCGCCGGGCTCCGAGAGACGGGCGCGCACCCGCTCGTCTGGACGACCAACCTGATGGCCCCCGAGGCTTACGTCCTGAAGGCCGCGCTCGACGGCTGGCTCGCGGGCGAGGACGGCGAGCAGGTAAAACTCCGCGCCGCCAGAGCCTACGACAAGTACCAGAACTGCGGCCTGCGCGCCGCGCAGAGGCTCTTCGCCACCGGGTGGTGATACGATTGGGTCGTTTACTCAATCGGCAATTCGGAGGCGCGTGATGGCTTGGCTATATCTTCTCGTCGCGGGGTTGATGGAGGTGGGGTGGGCGGTCGGGCTGAAGTACACCGAAGGGTTCACGCGCCTCTGGCCGAGCGTGTGGACGGGGGTCGCGCTCGTGCTCTCGATGGTGCTGCTGGCGGCGGCGCTGCGTGCGCTGCCGCTGGGGACGGCCTACGCGATCTGGACGGGGATCGGCGCGGTCGGGACGGCCGTGCTCGGCATCTTCCTCTTCGGCGAGGAGGCCACCCCGGCGCGCCTCGCCTGCATCGGCCTCATCGTCGTCGGGCTGGCCGGGCTCAAGCTCACCTCGGCCGACTAGCGCAGGAAGGGCACGAGCAGTTTGACGAGGGCGACGATGACGAAGACGCCGACGACGTCGAGGAGAATCCCGTAGCGCATCATGCGCGCGAGCGGGACGTAGCCGGAGCCGTAGACGATGGCGTTGCAGGGCGTCGAGACCGGCATCATGAAGCCGAGGCTCGCGCCCATCGTCGCGCCCAGCGCCGGCTCCAAGGGGTCTGCGCCCTGCGCCTTCGCAATCGCGATGACGACGGGCACGACCATGTTGGCCGAAGCGGTGTTTGAGGTCGCCTCCGACACGACGACCGCCACCACGACGGACGCGAACAGCAGCCCCGTCCCGCCGCTCACGGGCAGCAGCCCGGTCAGCCCGCGCCCGACCGCTTCGGCTAAACCCGTCTGGAACGACAGCACGCCCAGCGCGAACCCCCCGCCGTAGAGCAGCACGACGCCCCAATCGATCTTGACCGCCTCCTCCCAGGTGATCGCCCTCTGCCCCCCGTCGCCCGGCAGGAGGAAGAGCAGCGACGCCCCGACGACCGCCGCGACGGCCTCGGGCACGCTGCCGTTGACGCTCTTGTAGAGGCCGCTCTGGTCGCCCGCGAAGAGCGCGAAGAGGCCGGGCACGACCCAGAGCGCGACCGTCACCAGAAAGGCGACGAGCGTTGACTTCTGCCCGCGCGTCCACGCGCCCAGGCGGTCGCGCTCGCGCGTGAGCATCTCGCGGCTCCCTTCTATCTCGCGCACGCCCGCGGGCGAGAGCCAGTTCAGGTAGAAGAAGAGCCACAGGAAGAGGACGACGACGACCGGCACGCCGATGACCGCCCACTTGAAGAAGGGGAACTCGACGCCGGTGAGCTGTCGGATGAAGCCGAGCCCGATGACGTTCGGCGGCGTCCCGATGGGCGTGGCGAGTCCGCCTATCGAAGCCGCGAACGAAGTCATCAACATCAGTGCCGTCGCGTAACGTCTACTGAGCTTCTGCCCGCCCTCCTTCTCCTGGTCGAAGAGGAAGGCGAGGATGGCCATGCCGATGGCGAACATCATCGCCGTCGTCGCCGTGTTTGAAATCCAGGCCGAGATGAAGGCCGTCACCGCGCCGAAGGCGAAGAGGATGCGCGAGGGGCGCGCGCCCACCCACTTGATCGAGAGGACGCCGAAGGCGAGCCGTCGGTCGAGCCGGTGGAGGAAGATGGCGCGCGCGACCATGAACGACCCGATGAAGAGGAACATCAGAGGGTCTGCGAAGGGCGCGAACACCTCGCGGGCGGGAGCCACCTTCAGCACGACGCACGCGGCCGCGCCGACGAGCGCCGTCACGGGCAGCGGCAGCGCCTCCGTGACCCACAGAATCACGACGGCCGCCATCACCGCCGCCAGCCTGTGCGCCTCCGGCTTCAGACCGGGCAGCGGCAACAGGAGCAGCGCCGCGAACGCCAGCGGCGCGACGACGAACCCGGCCGCCCGCCGCCAGCGCTCGAACCGGGCCTCGGCGGGGCTGACCACCTCGGCCGGCTCGAACGATTTCGCCGCGGCGGTTTCTAAGGATTTTTCCACGCGTGGGAGTTTAAACCATCCTCGCCCCTTGTCTAGACCACGCCACCGCCCTAGAATGCACCGCGCAGCCTCTCGTGCCTTTGGGGTAGGCAGTCTCGTCGCCGCCCGGGTCTTTTTTTACTCACGCCGTGTGCAATACTCCCGTCCGCCCGCACGGTGTAGCCCAGGCAAGGTCGAAACGTAACGTGCCCCGGCGCGCCGCGCCGGCGGACAACACCGAACAGCCCGTAGCCCCTTGCAGCCGCTCTTCAGGAGGAAGCTGATGCGAACTATCCTCGCGCCGCGGACGACCCGCGCCCTCTCGGTCGCCCTCTCGTATCTGTGTGTCGTCGCCGGGCTCCTGCCGGCCGTCCCCGCCCCCGCACGCGCCGCCGCGCGCCGGGCCGAGCCGGCGCAGGCCGCCGACACACACTTCGTCCGAAAGCTCTCGCTCAACGCCAAAGACCTCGTCTTCGACCCGAACACGCAGACCCTCTACGCGAGCGTGCCTTCGGCCGCGGGCGCGGGCGGCAACTCCGTCACCCCCATCAACCCGGTCGCCGGCACCGTCGGCACGCCGGTCTTCGTCGGCAGCGAGCCCGGCAAGATGGCCGTCTCCGACGACAGGCAGTACATCTACGTCTCGCTCGACGGCGCGGCCGCCGTCCGCCGCTTCGACGTGGCGACGCAGACGGCCGGGCCGCAGTTCTCGCTCGGCTTCGGCACCTTCGCCTCCGACGGGCCGCTCTACGCGCGCGACCTGGCCGTGCAGCCCGGGAGCCCCTCGACGCTGGCCGTCTTTCGCGGCGGGAGCTTCTCCTCGTCGAGCGTCGCCGTCTACGACGACGGCGTCGCGCGCGGCTCGACCGTCTCCGCCTTCGACACGCTCTCGCTCGCCTTCAGCGCGTCCACGCCGACGCGCCTCTACGCCTTCGGCGGCGGGAGCCTGCGGCGCCTGACCGTCGCGGCCGGCGGCGTGACGCAGGTCAACACCACGAACGTCTCGGGCTTCGGCTCTATCAAGTTCGACAACGGGCGGCTCTACGTCTCGTCGGGGCAGGTCCTCGACCCCGAGTCCGGCGGCCTGCTCGGCACCTTCTCCGCCCCCAACATCCAGGGCGCGAACCCGTTCGCCACGGACTCGCAGAAGGGGCGCACATACTTCCTGACCGCGCCCTTCTCTTCGCCCGGCTCGCCGACGACCTTTACGCTGCGCGCCTTCGACCAGCAGACCTTCACCCCCGCCGGCACGCTCGACATCCCCGGAGTGCTCGGCTCGCCGACGGCGCTCGTGCGCTGGGGCGCGAACGGCCTCGCCTTCTCCACGACGGCCGGCGAGTTATACCTGATTCAGACGACGCTCGTCCCCTCGGACGAGCCCGTGCCGACGCCGACCCCGACGCCTTCGACGACGCCGACGCCCGCCCCGACGCCGACGCCCCAGCCCGCCTTCGCGCGGGAGGTCGCGCTCCTCGCCAACGACATCGTCTACGACCCGAGCACGCAGAAGATTTACGCGAGCGTGCCTTCGAGCGCGGGCGCGGGCGGCAACTCCGTCACGCCCGTCGCCACGTCCGACGGGACGCTGGGCACGCCGGTCTTCGTCGGCAGCGAGCCCGGCAAGATGGCCATCTCCGACACGGGTCAGCGCATCTACGTCTCGCTCGACGGGGCGGCCGCCGTCCGCCGCTTCGACACCGACACGCAGACGGCCGGCCTCCAGTTCAACCTCGGCGCCGGCCAGTTCGGCAGCAGCGGCCAGCTCTTCGTCGAAGACATGGAGGTGATGCCGAGCAGCCCCGGCACGGTCGCCGTCTCGCGCCGCAACGTCGGCTTCAGCCCGCGCCACGAGGGCGTCGCCATCTACGACGACGGCGTGCGCCGCCCGACGACGACGCCCGGCCACACGGGCGCTAACCTCATCGAGTTCGCGTCCGCCGACACGCTCTACGGCCTCAACATCGAGACGACCGAGTTCGGCTTCCGCACGATGAAGGTGACGGCCGACGGGGTGACCGTGACGAAGGTGACGCAGGGCGTCTTCTCGGGCTTCGGCGGCTCCATCGAGTACAACAACGGGCGCATCTACCTGGGCGGCGGGCGCGTCATCGATGCCGAGACGGGGGCCATCCTCGGCACCTTCCAGGGGGTAGACGGCAGCCAGCTCGCCGTCCCCGACTCGTCCACCGGCCGCACCTTCTTCGTCGGCCCCGGCTCGTCGTTCGGCCCGACGACTTCGACCGTGACGATACGCGCGTTCGACCAGCAGACGTTCCTCCCGCTGGGCACGGCCCAGGTGGCGAACGTGCGCGGGGGCGTGCGCTCGGCCGTCCGGTGGGGCGCGAACGGCATCGCCTTCTGCACCACGGGCGGCCAGGTCTTCCTCGTGCAGACGCCGCTCGTCTCCGCGTCCGAGCCGTCGCCGGAGCCGACGCCGACCGCCAGCCCGACGCCGACCCCGACCCCGACGCCCGCCCCGACGCCCGGCCCCGGCGAGCTGCGCCAAATCTCGCAGGCGGCGAACGACCTGGTCGTTGACCCGAACACGCAGAAGATTTACGCGAGCGTGCCTTCGAGCGCGGGCGCGGGCGGCAACAGCCTCGCGCCGATCGACCCGGCCGCGGGGACGGTCGGCACGCCCGTCTTCGTCGGCAGCGAGCCGACCAAGCTCGCCATCTCGGACAACGGCCAGTACATCTACGTCGGCCTCGACGGGGCGGCCGCCGTCCGCCGCTTCGACGTGGCGACGCAGACGGCCGCCGAGCCCCAGTTCTCGCTCGCCGCGGACGGGTTCTTCGGCCCTTCAAGGGTCGAAGACATGGAGGTCGCCCCGGGGCAGCCCGGCGTGGTCGCCATCTCGCTCAAGCGCAGCGGCAGCCCGCGCCACGGCGGGGTCGCCATCTACGACAACGGCGTGAAGCGGCCGACCATGACGCCCGACCACACCGGGAGCAACGTCATCGAGTTCTCGAACTCGCCGGCGGTGCTCTACGGGCAGAACACCGAGACGAGCGAGTTCGGCTTCCGCCGGATGGGCGTGGCCGCGTGCGGCGTCGTGACCGTCCGGACGATTCCGAACCTCTTCAGCGGCGGCTTCGGCAACGACTTCCGCGTCGCCAATAACATCGCTTACGCGACGAGCGGGCGGGCCGCCGACCCGGAGGCGGGGGCGCAGGTCGGCCTCTTCAGCCTGTTCTCCTCCTCCACCTCCTTCCCTTCGACGCCGACCCTCGTCGTGCCCGAGCCGAAGGCGGGCAAGGTCTACTTCCTCGTCAACGACAACGGTTTCCGGCTCCGCGTCTACGACATCAGGACCTTCCTCAAGGTCGGCGAGCTGCGGCTGGCCGGCGTGACGGGCACCCCGGCCAGCCTCGTGCGCTGGGGCGCGAACGGCCTCGCGTTCCGCAACGGCGCGGGGCTGGTCTACCTGCTTCAGAACTCGCTCATCGGCGGCACCGACCCGACGTACAGCCCCGCTCCCGCGCCGACGGCGCCGACCTTCAGCGCGGCGGGCCGGGTCTCGGTCTTCAACGCGACGCCGAACGGCTCACCCGTCCCCGACGTCACGCTCTCGGTGACGGGCTCGCTGACGACGACCGCGACGACCGACGCGTCCGGCAACTATTCGCTCTCCGGCATCCCCATCTGCGGCAGCTTCACGGTCACCCCCTCGAAGGCGAACTACGTCTTCAGCCCCGCGAGCGTTACCATCAGCAACCCCGCCAACACGGCGGGGCAGCTCAACTTCTCGGCCACGCTCAAGACCGTCGGCTTCACCACCGCCGCGACCAACGCCTCCGAGTTCTCGGGCCTCGCCTTCATCAACGTCACGCGCAACGTGACCACCGACGCCGCGACCGTCTCCTACGAGACCGTCTCGGGCACGGCCTCCGACCGCGCCGACTTCAACACGACGCTCGGCACCCTCCGGTTCGCGCCCGGCGAGGGGCTCAAGACCATCATCGTCATGATCACCGACGACGCCCTGGTCGAGGGGCCGGAGAGCTTCACCGTCACGCTGAAAGACCCCTCGGGGGCGGCGCTCGTGGAGGGGGCCTCGACCATCACCGTGGACGTCAACGACAACGACGCGACGCAGACGAACATCAACCCGCTCTCGGACGCGCGCTTCTTCGTCGCGCAGCACTACCGCGACTTCCTCAACCGCAACGCGTCGGACGACCCCTCGGGCTACGACTTCTGGACGAACCAGATTCTGGAGTGCCAGTCCCAGACCAACCTGCTGGCGAGAGAGAACTGCCTCGAAGACCACCGCATCAACGTCTCGGCGGCGTTCTTCCTCTCCATCGAGTTCCAGCAGACGGGCTTCCTCGTCCACAGGCTCTACACGGCCTCGTACCCTGACACGGCGGCGCGCCCGAAGGGGCTGCCGCGCTTCCGCGAGTTCCTGAGCGACACGCAGGAGATCGGGCGCGGCGTCGTGGTCAACGTCGGGAACTGGCAGCAGCAGCTTGAGGCGAACAAGCAGGCGTTCGCGCTCAGTTTCGTCCAGCGGCCGGAGTTCGTGGCCGCGCAGCCCGAGGGCCTCCCGGCGGGCGAGTTCGTTGACCGCCTCTTCGCCAACGCGGGGGCGACCCCGACCGCGGAGGAGCGCGGGGCGGCCGTGGCGGCCTTCGGCGCGGGCGGCGCCTCGGGGCGCGCCGCGGCGCTCCGGAGCGTGGCGGAGAGCAAGTCGGTCTCCGACCGGCAGTTCAACTCGGGCTTCGTGCTGATGCAGTACTTCGGCTACCTGAGGCGCGGCCCGAACGAGCCGCCGGACGCGGACTTCTCGGGCTACCAGTTCTGGCTCGACAAGCTCAACACGTTCGGCGACTTCCGCCGCGCCGAGATGGTCAAGGCGTTCCTCGTCTCGCTCGAATACCAGGATCGCTTCGGCCTGCGGACTTTCGACATCAGGAAATAGCGTCCGACTAAAGACAAGAGGGCCGGGCAACTTCTCTGGGTGCCCGGCCCTCGGCTTTTTCCGCGAGCCCCCGCGCTCTTCATTCGCCAGTCACCTTCACCCGCGTCTGCGAGCGGCCCGCGCCGGAACCCGCCACGCCCTCCTGCGAGACGGCCAACTCAAGCACGTAGTCTCCGGGCGCGTCGGGCGCGGAGATTTCCACCTTAAGCCCCGCTGTGTCGCCGGGCTCCATGTCGAAGGGGATGCGCGCCGCGCTCTCTTTCAGCCAATGTCCCTCCATGACGGCCGAGCCGTCCGGCCGCAGCCAGCGCGCGCGCAGAGAGACGGCGAGTCGGCCCGCGGCGTCGCCGACCGCCGGCCACGTCTCGGCCCCGACGTTGCGGACGATGACCTCGAAGCTCAGGCCCCGGCCCGCGGAGAGCGACGCGGGCAGGTCGCGCGCGGAGAGCGACGCGGACACGGCCCCGAGCCGTGCGGGGCGGGCCTCAAGCTCGGTCGGCCACGCGGCGTAGAGGATGTAGTTGGTCGAGCGCGCGAGCAGGCGGCAGTTCGCGCAGTCCTCCTCCGTGCTGACGACGACCGCGCCCGGCGGCGGCGTCTCATTCTCCGAGAGCCTTCTGAACCGCGCCGCCCCGACGCCGCGGAGCGCGCCGTGCCACAGCGCCTGTATGTAGCCGGAGCGCCCCGGCGGGTCGTAGAGGTAGACCGTGCCGCCCCGCGAGGCTTCGAGCGCGGGCGCGAGTATCTTCGACGGGAAGCGCGCGTCGAAGACGTACCAGCGCTCGGGCGGCCGCGCGTGGAAGCGCCACTGGAAGTAAGCCCCCTGCGCGACGAGCAGCACGACGACGGCGTACAGCGCGGCCCTCAACATCCTGCCGCCCGCCATCCGCGCGACGGCCTCCGCCGCGAGCACGTGCAGGAAGACGGGGAAGGCTATCAGACGAAGCTGCGGGAAGTCGTTCACGGTGAGTGCGGCCGGCACGACCGACGCCGCGAGCGCGTAGAGTTGAAAGCGCCACCACGGCTCCCTCCTGCGCTCGCGCAGCACGAAGAAGAGCCCGACGGCCGCGAGCAACACACTCGCCGCGAGCAGCGCGGGCGAGTCCGGCAGGTGGTCGCGTATGTTCTGCTCGCCCGTCACGAGCCAGCGCCACGGGTTCACGTCCGCCAGGTAATGCAGCGCGAACCCGCGCACGTCATCCGCCAGACTGCTCTGCGGCGTGACGTACGTGATGAGCCTGAACCGCCCCGCGAGCGCGCCCGGGTGTCGCAGCGAATAGATGACGAGTGGGACGAGCGTGAGCAGGTAAGCCGCCCACGTCATGAGGACGCGCGCAAGGTTGCGCCGCGTGACGAAGAACACTAACCCCGCGGCCAGCAGCGGCGCGAGCAGCCGGCCCGTCGAATACGTGTACGTCAGCAGCGCGAGCGCACCCGCCAGCGCGCACACGTCCCGCACTCCCCACCTCTCCCGCTCGGACGCGCGCCTGAGCGCCAGCAGAAACAGCGCGCACGCCAGAGGGTACGCCGCGACCTCAAACACCAGACGGCTGCACTCATACAGCCAAGGCGTCAGCAGCGCCGAGCACGCCACGACCGCGCACGCCTCCTTGCTCCGCGTCAGCCTCCACGCCAAAAGCCCTAGCAGCAACGCCGCCGCCGCGCCGAGCGCCGCGCTCAACAACCTCGCGACCGCCACGCCCGGCCCCGTCACGCGAAACACCGCCGCCAACAGGTAGACGTACGTCGGATTCTTATAATCCCCGAACGCCCTGAAGTAGAGCGGCCACGCCTCCCCGTGCTCGTCCCTCCCCGTCCGGGCCACGGTCAGCGCGTTGTAAGCGATGGAAGACTCGTCGATGTAGAACCCCGGCGGGTTCTCCGGCACGCCCAACGCGTAGAGCGCGAAGGCGAGGAGGCACAGAGCACCCGGGAGGACGTAGAGTCGCGCTCTTGCGGCGTACGGTGTCATGGGTCAGCGTTCCGTCGGCCCGCGCCTGGCGCCCGCGCGCCCGCCGGGGCTCGCGAATTTTACACCAGGGCGGCCGACTGAGGGCGTTGACATCCGCGCGCGATGCGCATATGTTTCCCGCGTTGCACTGCTCCTTCGGCGGCGCTGCCGTAAGACCGCGCCGCCCTCACAAAACGCCGGATGCCCTGCGGTCAACGGAGCTTCGTCTCCTTCGACGGTCAGCTTTGATCGGCAAGCCATGTCTTCCACCCCTCCGCGCACGCCCGACAAAAAGGCCGAGGCCGAACTCCGCAAACTACGACTGGAGGCGGCGTCGCTTAAGCTCGAGGTACGCAGAAAGAAGGCGGTCGCCGAGCGCGAGCAGGAGAAGCTCGCGCTTGAGATTCAGTCCCTGAGACGACAGAACGGCCTGCTGAGCCGCCTGACGCAGTTCGCGACCATCTTCACCGTCCTCGCCACGCTGCTCACCGTCGTCGCGACGTGCTTCAGCGTCTGGACGGCGTGGGACAAGTTCGTCACCGACAAGAACAAGGAGACGGAGCTGCGGCGGAGGGAGCTGGACGAACGCACCGAGCGGCAGTTCCGCGCCACGCTCCAGCAGTTGGTGCAGTACCCGATAGACGACAAGCAGACGATCTCCTCCGCCGTCTTCAACTTCCGCGACATACGCAACGTCGTCGAGGAGGGGTACGAGGGCGACGAGTTAAAGAGGCGGCGCGAGGAGGTGGGCTTCCTTCTCACGCAGCTCACGAGGTCGCCGGAATTCGACCTCACCCGGACGCGCAACGCGGAGTACGACCGCAAGGCGATGCTCTACTGCGACTACTACCGCGAGCAACTGGTCAACAGCCCGGGCGAGAACCTCGACGTCATCTCCAAGTACAAGGACGTGCTGCTCGCCGGGCGGCAGGCGAACCCGCGGTACTACGCCTCGGTCACGGTCAGCCCGGAAGACATCTTCACCGAAGCCGTCCCGTCGAAGAACGCGCAGGAGAAGGCGCAGTTCATCTCCCTCTTCCACGGGTACAGGAAGCACGTCGAGCTGCTGGTCGTCAGCCGGGCGGCGGCGGAGGCGGGCCGGAAGGGGCTGGACGCCGTTGACGTGAGGCGGAAGATCAACAGCGCCTTCTGCTGGTTCTACGGGGCCACGCAGAACCCGATGCTGACGAAGAGCATCTTCGGCGTGGGGCCGGAGCAGGTGCAGCCGCTGTGGGATCAGGAGTGCAGGTGAGACGTGAAGGGCGGCCGCGCGGCGAGAGAATTAGGAGGTGAGTATGGAGAACTTGTGCGGACGGCTCGCGGCCTCGGCGCTGCTGTCGGTCGCGGTGGCCGCATCGGGCTGCGGCGGGTCGGGCGGTAGCCAGACCAACGCGAACAACGCCAACGTCAACGGCGCGGCCAACCAGACGGGCAACTTCCGTCCGGGTAACGAGAACATCGTCTCGCCCGGACTCGGCTCCTCGAACGGGAGCGCCGCGAGCAACACGAGCGCCAACAACAGCGGCGGCAACGCCGCCCCCGCGATACAGAGGAACACGAACTCCATGTCGAGGTCGTCCGTGCACGCGACGCCGACGGCGGAGCCGCCTGAGACAAACAGAAACTTTTAACTCCGCGCACTTCGGCGCAGCGCGGCCCCGCGCGAGGGAAGCGGGCGGGGCTCGCCGTCCCTCGCGGCGGGCTGTGTCTTCAAGAGCGGAGCTGGATGTTGTAGGTCTTGATCTTGGAGTTGAGGGTGGTGGCGTTCATGCCTAAGAGTCTCGCGGCGCGGGACTGGTGGCCGCCGGTCTGGTCGAGGGCGCGGCGGATGATGTCGATCTCGAAGCGGCGCACCTCGTCGTAGAAGTTGACGCCGCGGCTCACGTCGAGGCTGCCCGTCCCCGTAGAGAGCGGGGCGGCGCCCGCGGCCTTCGAGGGGTCGGCGATCTCGGCGGGCAGGCACTGGCGCGTGATCTCGGGGCCGGGCGCGATGACGACCGCGCGCTCGATGACGTTCTCGAGTTCGCGGACGTTGCCGGGCCAGGTGTACTGCTCGAGGAGCGCCAGCACGTCGGGCGCGAGCTGGTCGGAGACGCGGCGGCCGTTCTCCTCGTTGTACTTGCGTATGAAGTGCTGCGCGAGCGCGAGCACGTCCTCGCGCCGGTCGCGCAGGGGGGGCAGCTCGATGGGGACGACCGCCAGGCGGTAGTAGAGGTCTTCGCGGAAGCCCCCTTGCCGGACGGCCTCCTTCAAGTCGATGTTGGTGGCGGCGATGATGCGCACGTCCACCTTGCGCGGGCTGGTGTCGCCGAGCGGCGTGAACTCGCGCTCCTGGAGGACGCGCAGCAGCCGCGCCTGCGTCTCGGGCGGGATGTCGCCGATCTCGTCGAGGAAGATGGAGCCGCCGTCGGCCACCTCGAACAGGCCCTTCTTCGCCGCGACCGCGCCGGTGAACGCCCCGCGCGTGTGTCCGAACAGCTCCGACTCTAAAAGCTCCGAGGGAATGTTCGAGGAGTTGACGGTGACGAAGGTCTTCTGCGCGCGCGGGCTCTGCATGTGGATGGCGCGCGCGATGAGTTCCTTGCCCGTGCCCGACTCGCCCGTGATGAGGACGGTCGAGCGCGCGGGCGCGACCTGATCGACGAGCTGGAAGATGGCCTGCATCTTCTCGGAGCGGCCGATGATGGAGCCGCGCTCGACGCTGCGGCTCATGGCGCGGCGGAGGTTCTGGCGCTCCTCCTCCTTGCGGCGGCGCTTGATGCCGGAGGCGACCGTCTCTAAGATTTGCTCGTTCTGGAAGGGCTTGCGGATGCAGTTGAAGGCGCCCCGCTCCCACGCGCCGATGGCGGTGTCGAAGGTGGCGTAGGCGGTGATGATGATACAGACGGCCTCGGGGTCGGCCTTCAGAATCTCTTCGAGCGCGCGCAGGCCGCCCATGCCCGGCATCGACACGTCGAGGAGCACCACGTCGTACGCGCGCCGGCCGTAACACTCCAAGCCCTCTTCGCCGGTCTTCGCCAGGTCTACGCGATACCCCTCGGCCGACAGCAGCGTCTCCAGAACGTCGCGCATGATCTCCTCGTCGTCCACGACGAGGACGGAACCTTTTCTCGCCATCCGAACCTCAAAAAAAGTACTGAGTGCTGAGTACTGAGGACTGAGTGAAAGAGCGGGCCTTGTCTTCCACTCAGTCCTCAGTACTCAGCACTCAGTACTCATTTTACCCCGGCGGCGGTCACTTGACGAAGGCGGCGTCCTTCGGCTTGAGGAGGCGGCGGCCGTCGGGCGCGGGGGCGGGGCGCGCTCGCTCGGCCGTCACCAGCAGCGTGTAGTCGTCCGACTCGAAGCCCGCGACGCGGACGTAGACCTCCGCGCGGTTGAGGTCTTCCGACGCGGGGAGGCTCCCCATGTAGACGATGCGGCCGTCTGGGATGACGCCCCAGAGCACGTAGACGCCGGCCCCGACCGACGAGGGGAGCGGCACGCCGCGGAAGTTCGCGCGGACGTAGGCGCGGTCGGCGCTGAGCGTGGCGCGGGCCGCCCCGCGCGCGTTCGGCGCCGCCGAGTCGCCCTCCAGCTCGATGACGCGGCCACCGCCCCGCGAGGCGAGCGCGTCCTCGACCTCGGCGTAGAAGTCGCCCGCCGCCGCGCGGGGCCGCGCCCGCGGGCTCGCGGGGGCGGGCGGCAGCGGCGCGGGCGCGGGC
>DATMVD010000032.1:0-171954 GCA_035563535.1 Pyrinomonadaceae bacterium
GCTACCGCGCGAGACTCTGGTGCGCCTCGCCTACGCGCGCCGAGACGCCGAGCGCGCCGTGGCGCTGGAGCAGCTTCTCGGCATCGAAGGCGCCGCCGCGCGTGATTACTTCGCGAGCTTCTCGTTGATGTTCAAAACAGATGAGAGACGGGACACGCTGCCGCTCGAAGAAGGGGATTCCTCCGCGGAGTGTGAGGCCAGGACTGCCGATGCGCCGCCGGACGAACAAACGTGGGCGCGCTTCGACTTCACTAAGCGCAACCGCCGCCCGCCGCGCGACCCAGTCAACGCGCTGCTCTCGTTCGTCTACGCGATGCTCCTGAAAGACTTAGTGGCGACTCTCGTCGGCGTCGGATTGGACCCGTACTTGGGTTTCTATCACCAGCCGCGCTACGGGCGGCCCGCCCTCGCGCTCGACCTGATGGAGGAGTTCCGACCGCTCGTCGCCGACTCGGTCGTCATCAACCTGATCAATAACGGCGAAGTGCGCCCGACGGATTTCATTACCCGCGCTGGAGCCTGCGCACTTACACCTCACGGCAGAAAGCAGGTGCTAGAAGGCTACGAGAGGCGCCTGGATATGCTTGTCACGCACCCGCATTTCGGCTACGCGATCAGCTACCGGCGCATCTTCGAGGTGCAGGCCAGGCTACTCGCACGCCTCCTAACCAGCGAAATAAACTTCTACCCGGCGTTCTGTACGCGCTAACGACCGCACAGCCCGTACGTGTGAAGGAGCTTAAACGATGCGCCTGGCCTACTTGGTCACCTACGACATCAGTGACCCGAAACGTCTGCGCCGCGTGCATCGCACCATGCGCGGATACGGCGACGCCTTACAACTCTCCGTCTTCCACTGCCAGCTCTCGGCCGCCGAGCGCGTCCTGATGATCGAAGCCCTGACCAAAGTCATCAACACCCGCGAAGATCAAATCCTCATCGTCAACCTGGGGCCTGCCGAACAACGCGGAGCTAACAGCATCGAAACGCTCGGACGAACTATTGACAACGCCTCCACGCGTTGTGCGATTATCGTCTAGGTCGCCGCCGAGGGCTTCACTCGAGCTAAAGCGAGCGCTGACCCGGTGCCCCAAAGTGCGGCCTCCGCTCGCAGTAGCTAAAACACGGCGTATCAGATGCTTAGCCCGAGCTCGCAGAGCGCCCTCAAATTAGTCCGACCGCTATACAGTCACCCCTCGAATTCAGCAGGGAAAGCTGATAGTATGCCGCTACTTACTGCCGAGCTGTTTCCACGTTTGAATGAACGTGGCTCAATTGAAGCTTCAACGAGTGCACCTTCTGCTACCACAAGCGCGCCGAGTTTCCACGTTTGAATGAACGTGGCTCAATTGAAGCGCCTCCTCGTACGGCGCGACCGCGCAGGCGGCGGCCGGTTTCCACGTTTGAATGAACGTGGCTCAATTGAAGCGTGCTGGAGTCCGCCGCGCTCGGCACGCCGCGGCCGAGTTTCCACGTTTGAATGAACGTGGCTCAATTGAAGCTCATTTTGGGAGGAGAAATATAACCGGGACGATAACTGTTTCCACGTTTGAATGAACGTGGCTCAATTGAAGCCTATGAGCCGCCGCGAGTACAACCGGCCACTGCCCGCGTTTCCACGTTTGAATGAACGTGGCTCAATTGAAGCGCGCGCCTGCCGATCTCGGCGCTCTGCTCCCGGCCCGTTTCCACGTTTGAATGAACGTGGCTCAATTGAAGCTTAATCGTCAACGCACTTTTGAGCTTCGCCTTGATCGGTTTCCACGTTTGAATGAACGTGGCTCAATTGAAGCCGGACGCGCGCACCCCTACCGCGCACGCCTTGACGCAGTTTCCACGTTTGAATGAACGTGGCTCAATTGAAGCGAGATGATGCGCTGGCGCTCAAGCTCGCGCTCGCGCCGTTTCCACGTTTGAATGAACGTGGCTCAATTGAAGCAGCCGGCACTCACAACGTTTCGCGCCCTTCCCCGGCGTTTCCACGTTTGAATGAACGTGGCTCAATTGAAGCCAACGCGGGCTCAAGAATCCAGTGGTAGAACGTGCCCGTTTCCACGTTTGAATGAACGTGGCTCAATTGAAGCGCTGCCGCCCCGTTGCGTTTGCGTTCTTGCGGAAGGTTTCCACGTTTGAATGAACGTGGCTCAATTGAAGCCGGAACAATCAGGGGCTGTTGGTTGACGAGCTGAAGGTTTCCACGTTTGAATGAACGTGGCTCAATTGAAGCCAGGAGAGCGGCGGCAGCGTTCGGGAGATGACCGACCTGTTTCCACGTTTGAATGAACGTGGCTCAATTGAAGCAAAACTTCCCCTCTCCGGTCTACCAGCGGAAAGGATAAGGTTTCCACGTTTGAATGAACGTGGCTCAATTGAAGCTGTGTCACTCCCGCCGGGTGTAGTTGCGGGTGACGTTGTTTCCACGTTTGAATGAACGTGGCTCAATTGAAGCGCCAGCACTCCGAGGCTTATCGTGTTGGGGCCAGCGAGGTTTCCACGTTTGAATGAACGTGGCTCAATTGAAGCGAGTAGATCACGCTGGCTCTGAGCCAATCCGACTCTCTCGTTTCCACGTTTGAATGAACGTGGCTCAATTGAAGCTGGCAATGCGTGTTGCCGGATTCAACCAGACCGCTACAGTTTCCACGTTTGAATGAACGTGGCTCAATTGAAGCCGCCGCAACCATCGAAAGCAAGTTGGTTACATTATCGTTTCCACGTTTGAATGAACGTGGCTCAATTGAAGCTGCAAGGGCAGCGCGAAGCGGGCCACGGAGTACTGCGTTTCCACGTTTGAATGAACGTGGCTCAATTGAAGCTTCTCACCTTGTGAGTGGAAGAGGTCTGCGAGCTTAGTTTCCACGTTTGAATGAACGTGGCTCAATTGAAGCAGTGCAAACGAATACCTTTATTTGAAAGACGGCCTGGCGTTTCCACGTTTGAATGAACGTGGCTCAATTGAAGCCCCAAAGGGGCCGCCAAGTTCCTCGACGGCGCGAAGGTTTCCACGTTTGAATGAACGTGGCTCAATTGAAGCGCAAGCGGTGAGTAGGTCGGGCGCGGCGGCTATCAGGTTTCCACGTTTGAATGAACGTGGCTCAATTGAAGCATCCTTGTCCCAGCCCATCGCCTCGGCCACGGCGGCGGCGTTTCCACGTTTGAATGAACGTGGCTCAATTGAAGCAAGCCGCGAACGCTCGCGGTCGTACTCGCCGCCGGGTTGTTTCCACGTTTGAATGAACGTGGCTCAATTGAAGCAACCCGGACGCGGGGACGGATTGGACGTGCGGGGGCGTGGGTTTCCACGTTTGAATGAACGTGGCTCAATTGAAGCCCGTCGTTGATGCGGTAGCCGCCGACGCCGTGGATGGGTTTCCACGTTTGAATGAACGTGGCTCAATTGAAGCCAAGTCGCTCGCGTTCCTCTTGTATCAGATGGAAGAGTTTCCACGTTTGAATGAACGTGGCTCAATTGAAGCGATTGGTTTTATTTTGTTGAGGCGAGCAACGCGTGGGGTTTCCACGTTTGAATGAACGTGGCTCAATTGAAGCCCGAGCGCAAAAAGAAGTTCGAGCTTTTCAGCGAGAGTTTCCACGTTTGAATGAACGTGGCTCAATTGAAGCGCCCACCTCTATGACAAAGACGTGTTGGCTGTTAGGGCTGTTTCCACGTTTGAATGAACGTGGCTCAATTGAAGCATGAGTAAGGAAAGGGAGGAGGGGGGTACGACTATCGTTTCCACGTTTGAATGAACGTGGCTCAATTGAAGCACGACTAACCCACCTAAAGAGACGGCTACCGGCCTTGTTTCCACGTTTGAATGAACGTGGCTCAATTGAAGCCCGTTCACGTCGGCCGGCTTGAGCGTGCGGGCCAGCACCGTTTCCACGTTTGAATGAACGTGGCTCAATTGAAGCGACCATGTCCCGCCGGAGTGCCAATTGGACATGCTGGGTTTCCACGTTTGAATGAACGTGGCTCAATTGAAGCGTCGAGGAGCAGGCGCGCGCGCACGCCCCGCCGTGAGGTTTCCACGTTTGAATGAACGTGGCTCAATTGAAGCATTTCATCCCGCTCCGCGTCGGTTAGGTCGCGGTGTTTCCACGTTTGAATGAACGTGGCTCAATTGAAGCACACATCAACGGCCAGTGGGGAAGATGGTGGTATGAGGGTTTCCACGTTTGAATGAACGTGGCTCAATTGAAGCTTCATCACCGGCGGCGGCGTTTACGTGAACCCTGTTGTTTCCACGTTTGAATGAACGTGGCTCAATTGAAGCTTCTCCAGGTCGGCCGCGTCGACCGCATCGCCGAAGCGTTTCCACGTTTGAATGAACGTGGCTCAATTGAAGCATGGCTAAGTTCGACAAGTAGACTAACCCCCGCAAACGTTTCCACGTTTGAATGAACGTGGCTCAATTGAAGCCATGACGAGCGCGAGAAATTCGGCCTCGAATACCGCCGTTTCCACGTTTGAATGAACGTGGCTCAATTGAAGCTCATCGACGGCGACGCGCTGGTCGGGGCGCTCAACATGTTTCCACGTTTGAATGAACGTGGCTCAATTGAAGCATTGTGTTTCGACAATATACCTATGTAAGTAAATGCGTGTTTCCACGTTTGAATGAACGTGGCTCAATTGAAGCATAAAGTTAACTTCCCCGTTTGCGTTAGGAAGTAGTTTGTTTCCACGTTTGAATGAACGTGGCTCAATTGAAGCAATGAACCGTGGAGTAAATATTGTGGACGCTGGCAAGGTTTCCACGTTTGAATGAACGTGGCTCAATTGAAGCATCAAACGGCCATTCTTTTTCCTCTGCCACTTTACGTTTCCACGTTTGAATGAACGTGGCTCAATTGAAGCGTTATCGTTCGCAAGACATCGCGGCGAATCGCGGGCGTTTCCACGTTTGAATGAACGTGGCTCAATTGAAGCACGTTTAGTCAGCGTGGGAACGCAAGCGCAATATGGGGTTTCCACGTTTGAATGAACGTGGCTCAATTGAAGCTGATATATCACGTTTTTTTAACTCTTCATCCGTGTATGTTTCCACGTTTGAATGAACGTGGCTCAATTGAAGCAAATGAGGGGAAGATAAAAATGGAACACGTCAAGGCGCGTTTCCACGTTTGAATGAACGTGGCTCAATTGAAGCCATTGGTTCAAAAGAAATGCGCCGATAAAAAATATGTTTCCACGTTTGAATGAACGTGGCTCAATTGAAGCCCGCTCAAGATGCAACCGCAATCGCCGAACGCGACGAGGTTTCCACGTTTGAATGAACGTGGCTCAATTGAAGCAGCCTTAGTAGCGCCTCTACTTGCAAGCTACCCGTCCGTTTCCACGTTTGAATGAACGTGGCTCAATTGAAGCCAACTCCGACCTCTGGATAGAGGCGCGGGCCGTTTTCGGTTTCCACGTTTGAATGAACGTGGCTCAATTGAAGCCACACCCGCGTCTTCGAGTACGTCGAGCACAGCCTCACGTTTCCACGTTTGAATGAACGTGGCTCAATTGAAGCGGACGGGTCGGCCGCCCGGCGCAGGGAGTTCCTGGTGTTTCCACGTTTGAATGAACGTGGCTCAATTGAAGCTGTGAGCCCACGCGAGCATGCGGTTGCCGCTCTGCTCGTTTCCACGTTTGAATGAACGTGGCTCAATTGAAGCGTATTATAAAGTGCTAAAAAGGTCTTGCAAGGGGAAGGGTTTCCACGTTTGAATGAACGTGGCTCAATTGAAGCGTGACTCCCGACGGCGCACAGCGCAGTATGACGGTAGTTTCCACGTTTGAATGAACGTGGCTCAATTGAAGCGCAATCGCGTCGGCGAGCGATAGGTTCGAGACGAGGGTTTCCACGTTTGAATGAACGTGGCTCAATTGAAGCTCAACTTCCAAACTCAAATGGCGAGCGTGTTCGACGCCGTTTCCACGTTTGAATGAACGTGGCTCAATTGAAGCTACAAGACCGGCGCGGAGTGGGAGGAGGAGACGGGGCGTTTCCACGTTTGAATGAACGTGGCTCAATTGAAGCTTGACAACAGATGTGATTTAGTATCAATGCGTCCTAGGTTTCCACGTTTGAATGAACGTGGCTCAATTGAAGCGTGCTGGAATGGGAGAACGCGCAGTTCGGCCACCTTGTTTCCACGTTTGAATGAACGTGGCTCAATTGAAGCTCCTCAAAAAAGGAGCGCGCCGCCTTCCTGGTCGCCGAGGTTTCCACGTTTGAATGAACGTGGCTCAATTGAAGCGAGGCCGCGCCGATGGCTCCTATGGCAATGCCGCGCGGTTTCCACGTTTGAATGAACGTGGCTCAATTGAAGCGTCGGCCCCGACAGCCCGTAGTTCATGCCCGACTGGGTTTCCACGTTTGAATGAACGTGGCTCAATTGAAGCTGCACGCGCACCGTCGCCTGCGCGTGCTCTTCCGCGAGTTTCCACGTTTGAATGAACGTGGCTCAATTGAAGCAGGTTGTCGTAAAGCGGCCCCGTGTCGGGGTTGGTCCGCGTTTCCACGTTTGAATGAACGTGGCTCAATTGAAGCAAGTCGTCGATGGCGTTCTGGTCGTGGCCGAACGCGAGCGTTTCCACGTTTGAATGAACGTGGCTCAATTGAAGCTCTGACCTTCAATCGCTATGCCTGTGTTTTCGGACGGGGCGGCGTTTCCACGTTTGAATGAACGTGGCTCAATTGAAGCATGGAGTTGCCAGAGGGAACGGTTGAAGGAAAGCCGGTGTTTCCACGTTTGAATGAACGTGGCTCAATTGAAGCGGTCGAGGTGCCGTCCGTCCAGTCGATCAGCTCGTCGTTTCCACGTTTGAATGAACGTGGCTCAATTGAAGCTACCAGAGCCTTGCCACCTTCGGCGGGCCTGATTCGGTTTCCACGTTTGAATGAACGTGGCTCAATTGAAGCGATTACAACGCCAGCGGCAAGCCCGGCCCGAACCTGACTAGTTTCCACGTTTGAATGAACGTGGCTCAATTGAAGCATGGCCGGGTTGTCCCGTACCATCACCTTGAAGGGCGTTTCCACGTTTGAATGAACGTGGCTCAATTGAAGCCTCGATATGAGCCCCACCAGGCGCGCGGCTTTGCTCGTTTCCACGTTTGAATGAACGTGGCTCAATTGAAGCTTTCTTCGGACGCGCACGGCGGCGGTTAATACCACCGTTTCCACGTTTGAATGAACGTGGCTCAATTGAAGCTCAGACACCAAAGGGGGGCTAGTAATGCTCGGGTATGTTTCCACGTTTGAATGAACGTGGCTCAATTGAAGCTAACATCGATTCAACCGGCATTAACCCGAATCCTAGCGTTTCCACGTTTGAATGAACGTGGCTCAATTGAAGCGTAATACATTCACCGCATAAGCCATACAAGCGCGCAGTTTCCACGTTTGAATGAACGTGGCTCAATTGAAGCCTTCTTCTCGCCGCTCTCGTAAGCCTCCGTCACGATGGTTTCCACGTTTGAATGAACGTGGCTCAATTGAAGCTACCACCATCACGTACCCGCTCGTAATCAACCAGTAAGTTTCCACGTTTGAATGAACGTGGCTCAATTGAAGCGCCGCTTCGACCGTGACATCACGGAGCATCCCGTGAAGTTTCCACGTTTGAATGAACGTGGCTCAATTGAAGCTACTCGGCCTGCGAGGGGCGCAAGCTGTCGGCGCGCGTTTCCACGTTTGAATGAACGTGGCTCAATTGAAGCGTGGTTGCCGAGGAGTTCCGAGGCGGGCGAATCATCGTTTCCACGTTTGAATGAACGTGGCTCAATTGAAGCGACCTCCGAGCTTGAGGTAACAGCCTGGCATCCATTATACCGCTTCCTTACGAACCGCACTCTTAACCAGCCTTGCGCCCTGTCTCACACGTTCGGCCGGCGCACCCCGTCGCCATCATTCAATAAAGGTTAATGGGAGGTAGAGCTTCGCTGTATCAATCTTTGTAGTAAAGGAGCAGTGTGATTGAAAGCGAACTTCAACGTCTACCACTTCTTCGCCGGGGCCTTCGTCCCCTTCTGGCTGCTGTCGCGCCAGGAGCTAGGACCCGGCGCGAAACTCACCTACGCGGCGCTGGGGCAGCAGGCCAACTCCCGCGGCGCCGTCCAACTCCACTTCCGCGTGCAGGCCGCAGCACTCGGGGAGGACGAGGGGCAGATGTCTCGTCACCTGATGGAGTTGGAGGAGGTCGGGTTGATCCAGGTCTCACGTGGAAACGTGAGTCCCGAGGACATCCGCGTCTTCTTCCCGTCACACCCGTGGATGGCGGGGCTAGAGCAACCGCCCCAAGTGGGTGCGCCCCAGCCAATCACGGCTGAGACGGCCACAGCCCCGCGGCTGTTCCCCGAAGCCACATCACCGGCACACGCGTCCCCCCTGCCTCAGCGTCCGGCCGCCGCCGCGGAGGCGCGGCCGAACGGCCGCGGGAGGAGGCGCGGTAAAGGGCGCAGGCAGCCGCAGTCGAAGCACCCGTTCGAGGTCTGCCTGCAATTCGTCACGTACCAGAAGGAGGTCTTAGGCCACGACCACATCTGGAACGCGACGGGGCTGGCGCGCCACATCCACCTGTCGGGGGAGCAGGACGAGGAGATCGACGCCTACCTCGCCGAGCGGGCGTCCGACGCCGCGTAGGGAAGTCGGCCTACCGTCTGAACACTTGAAGCCTGCGAGGGCGATGCGCATCACCCTCACAGGCTTTTTTTATGACCGTTCGGCTGGCCACGATTAAAGCATAGACCCATTTTCATATGTGTGTTTGGTGCCGCTTCATCGGCATTCGTTGATTTAGAGACTACTGCGGTTTTTCTTCAACTCCTCGGCTTTCCGCTTGTCGGCTTTTTCACCCTCTCCCAGTAATTCTAAACAAGGGGCGCGAAACTCGTAACTCGCTATATTTTTCGGACCCAACTCAATGGCCTTGCCAAAATCCACAATGCCTTGGATAAGGTAAGTTATATTCTTCTCAAGTACGCCTCTAATTGCGGAGCTGAGTGCTGTCGCGGTCGGTGATGTCGGCCGCGTTGACATGCGCCTTGAGCAATAATCCGAGCGTACCCACCAGGATGTGGCGCTTGCGGCCTCCCACCTTCTTCGCCCTGTCGTAGCCGTGGAGGCCGCCCCTCTCAGTCGTCTTCACCGGCTGTGAGTCGATGATGCAGGCGGAGTGCTCGGCCTCACGGCCGGCCACCACTCGCAGGCGTTGACGAAGGTGGAGTAGCTATGCCCCCACAGCCCTGCCTTACGCCATACCCGCTAGTAATGGTAGACGGTCTGCCACTTCGGGAATTCGTGCGGCAGCAGGCACCCGGCGCGGCCGCCCAGGAGGTGGAAACTTGAAGGCGGCCGGGGCCATTACCCTGAACCCGGCCTCGACGAAGTTGGTTTCGCCGCCCAAACTGCCCTCGGAGCCAGCCGGGCGGGCCCTGTCGGCCAAGGAGGTGCGCTACCTGCTGTCGTGGCCTGACAGGGAGAAGCCGGAGGGGGCGCGCGACTACGCGCTGCTGCTGGTGATGCTGCGGCTCTCACTGCGCGTCTCGGAGGTCTGTTCCCTGCCGCGTCTCGTCGGTGAAGTGGAGCCACGGGCGGTGGACGCTGCGGTGCAAGGTCAAGGGGGGAGGGAAGAGGTCTGGCCGCTGCCGAAGGAGGTCAAGGAGGCGATCGACCATTAGCTGAAGCTCGACCGGAAGCGGCGGGAGATCGCTCATTCCGACGGAGACGAAGCGCACCTGTTCCAGCCGCACACGAACTACCGGACGCTCGACTTCGACAAGACACTCTCGACACGGATGGTTCAGAAGATAGTGAAGCGGTGGGCGGACTACTCACGGCTCAGCGACCTCTCGCCCCACGACCTGCGGCGGACGGCCATCACCAAAGCGTTAGAATCCGGGCTCAGCTACCGGCAGGTGTAGATGATGTCGAGGCACAAGGACCCGAAGACCGTGATGCGCTACGACCACGGGCGCGAGAATCTTGAACAGAACGCGGTCAACTTCCTGGTTTATGACGAGGAATAAAGGGGAAGTGACTGATGGATGGCGGGGAGCGGGAAGACGTGAGGCCGGGGCTCACCGTCGCCGTAGTGATGAAGCAGGACCAGCGCACGGGGAGGCTGACGCGCGGGTTCAACCCGCGGGTGCTTCGGGCCGGAACAGCCAGCGAACGGCACTACGGTCAGAGCAGACAGATGGAAGCCAACAGTTAGGGCAAGTCTCCACTCTCGACTGGCAAGTTAAGGGCTGGCTGCCGAAGAAAAGTGCGAGCGCAGTCGGCACGGGCGGAGTTTATTCTTGACGACTCCCTTTCATAGACCACTGCCCGTGACGCCGCCTAACATCCGAATTGAGCTGCGCTGGGTTCTATTCCGGCCGCGGCAGCCCTAGACGGTCAAGCAACTTCTCAAATCTCGTGTCGGAACGAAGATTTCTCAATCGCCCATCGGTGGCGGCGGTGACCATCCAGAAATCTCGCTCTTCGTAGCCCCTGTCCAACAACTCAAAAGCTTGATCGTGGTTCCCAAGAGCCACTTCTATAACCGCTTTGTGAAAGGCTGACACGTACCGTTCCTTCTCTATGTCGGTCAGTGATTCCATCAACGCACGCACTTTGTTCTGGTCGCCGAGAAGGGCGTAGGCGCGTGCTTCAACCATGAGGTTGAGGGGATTCCCGTAGGACAATTTATAAGCCCTTTCGGCGTTGGCGACAGAGTCTTCGTACTGTCCTAGTTGATCATGACAGCAAGCCATCCAGTAGAACGCTGGGTCAGAATTTTCATGCGTCTTAGCGAACTCAAGCAGCGATTGAAGCGCATCGCGGTACGAGCCGGCCTGGTACAAAATTATACCCCTAGCTAGTTCGATAATGGGCGGCACGTCTTCGACTGCGCACATGGCTTCTTCAATCTTTTCCATGGCTCCGGTGAAGTCGCTATGGATAGTTAGAAGGTACGCATAACCCAAGTACGCGGTCGCATACTTTTTTTTGCTGATGACCTGCTGAAACTCCCGCATGGCTTTCTCCCAATTCCATTGGTGGGCAACCGCGATGAGACCGCTGGTCGTGCGGGCTTCGGGAAGAGAAGGGTCTCTGTCGAGAGCATCGGTCGTGTAGCCGGAAGCGATGCGAAAAGTTTCCGCTGGCTTGAAACCGAAAACCCCCATCCAGAAGTATGCGTCGGCTGCGCCCGCGAGAGCCTTCGCATAGGTGTGATCGAGGCGGGAAGCGCGTACGAAACACTCGGCGGATCGGCGTAAAATGTCTTCTTTAAATTCGTCGCGCAGGATGCGGCCGCGCCAGTACAAACTGTGCGCTTGCGCGTTTCTGGTGCTGGGACTCTTCCGGCGTTTTTGATCCCGCAAGTTTAATGCTCTTTTCAGGTCACGCGCCGCCAGAGGTGCAATTTTCTCCTCGATGTCTGTGAGCAAGGCATCGGTCCGGTCAGGTATATACTCGCCAAATCGTTGCCCTGCCCGCACGTCCATGCTTGTATTGCGGATGACCAGACGGGAGCCAACTGGCTCTATCTCCCAGCGAAAAACGTAATCCGCCGCGAGTTGATGCCCCAAACTCAGGGCCTTATGGCATGTCCGAAGACGCTTACGCACTTCCTCTGTCGGTATAACCACCACCTCCCCCACGCTTCTGAGGGTGCCGCCCACAAACTCCCCGGTGCTAGTAAAACCGTCTTTGGCCTTAAGCGGAATTACCGCTACGACCGTTGGCACGTTCTCCTCGATAACATCCGGGATGAGCCGATAACCCTCCCCCCTGATGTTCTTTATATACTTGTGGCCTGGGGGCGATTCGTCGCCGAGCATCCTCCGCAGTTCGCTGATGCCGTTGTGGAGAAGATTTTCGGGATTACTGGCATCTTCCTTGTCGTGCCAGACGGCGTCGACTATCTCGCTACTACTCACAACGCGTTGCGCACAACGCACGAGCATGAGAAGCAAGTCGAACAGTCTGCCGCGCAAGGTTCGTGACCCATCAATGCCTCTTAACTCTTTCGTCGCCACGTCTAACGAGAACTCACCAAATTTATAAACGCCTTTCAGGCCTTTGATCGCCATTGTCTAATCCTCCTTCGTTTAAGCATACGGCCTTCCGGAACATCTATTCTGAACTGTATCTCAACCTAGAGCAGAGGTTTCTTTAAGACATCATGCCTCGAATCCCTGAGATTTCCTTAAGGGAAGGCTGATCTACGTCTGACCCTAAATCTCCTTTTGTCTGCCAGAGTAATCCTGCCGCATGGCCCTTCGCCACTAAATAACTAGAGGTGAGGCACAACGAGACATACGCGCAGAGAGGCTAAAAGAGAGATGAAAAACTTTAATTTGAGCTTAAAAGGTGCTCAAACACCATTTCCACAGGCGATAGTAAACTTGCACGGAAGCGCGCAAACCCCTCGCCTCAGCACTAGCGAACGGCAGACGCTGCGTGATGTATGCGATACGCTACTGCCCAGTCTCGCGCCGGAGGGCGGAGACGACGCCGAACTGTTTTTGTTGAATGCCAATATGATAGGCGTGGCGGCAGCGATAGAAGAGGGAATTGCCCGGCTCAGTAAAAGGCAAAGGTCTTTGCTGAAGCGGCTCCTTAATTCGCTTGAGCGCCCGCTCTTTATCGCCTTGCTAATCCATCAGCCGAGGCGCTTCGGCGACCTCACACGCGCCGAGCGCGAGCGCGTCTTATCGTCTATGTCCATGAGTACCCTCCGGTGGCTGCGCACCGGATTTCAAGCTGTCAAAAGGCTCGCCACCTACTATTTTTACTCCATCACAGACGGTGAAGGTCTGAATCCGACATGGCCCGCGCTGAAGTACAAGTCATCTGATAATCCTCCGGCAATCCAGCCTTCACTCAAACTTACCTCGGTTAAGCGAGCGACCACACTCGAAGCGGACGTTTGTATCGTCGGAGCGGGAGCCGGCGGCCCGGTCATCGCGGGGGAACTAGCCGCCGCCGGGTTGCGTGTGATTGTGCTGGAGGCGGGCGGCGGGCAACAGTCGCCCGATTTTGACCAACGTGAAGCAGTGGGCATGCAGCGCCTGTATCTGGATGCAGGGATGACCGCCACGCGCGATCTTGGAATAGCCATCCTAGCGGGCGCGGGAGTTGGCGGCGGTACGCGCGTCAACTGGCAGACGGCTATAAAGCTGCCCGACTACATCAGGAGAGAATTTAGTGAGCGATCTGGCTGTCGGGTATTCGTCGAAGACAGCTTCACGCGCTCGCTGGATGCGGTGGCCGCACGTCTCAACGTGAACGAAGCTGAGAGCGTTGTTAATTCTAATAACGCGAAACTCCGGGACGGCTGCGAGGCGCTCGGCTATCGTTGGTCAATGATTCAGCGAAACGCGCGGAATTGTGACCCGACGCAGTGCGGCTATTGCACGTTCGGCTGTCGCCACGGCGGTAAGCAGAGCACCGCGGTCACATACCTTGATGACGCGCAACGACTCGGAGATGTGAGTATCGTCCCGCGCTGCCGCGTCGAGCGCCTAGTAATTTCCGACGGGCGGGTCACTGGAGTCGAGGCCATCGCTATTGATGCGGAAACAGGGCGGGGGCACACGATGCAAGTACGTGCCCTGATAGTGGTTATGGCGGCGGGGGCCATTCACTCCCCCGCCCTCCTGCTACGCTCAGGTCTTGATCTGCCTGCGATCGGTCGTAATCTATTTCTTCACCCGACTACGACCGTGGCGGGCGTGTACAGCGAGACGGTTGCGCCCTGGCTTGGGCCGCCCCAGACGATCCTCTGTGATGAGTTCTCCGAGTTAAAGGACAATTACGGCTTCCGGCTAGAGACCGCGCCCGTTCACCCCGGCATGATGGCCCTAGCGACACCCTGGTTCAGCGCACGCGATCACAGACGGCGGATGCAGCAGTTGTCGAATACGAGCGTCTTCATCGTCTTAGTGCGCGACAGGGAAGGCGGGCGTGTGCGCGTGGCGCGCAGTGGACGACCCGTCATTGAGTACCGCCCCGGTAAACTGGAGCGAGCACTTCTGCAACGAGGTATCCAAGAGGCCGTCAAGGTGCACGCGGCAGCTGGCGCTGACGAGATACTAGCGCCGCACGCCCGCAAGCAATGTTTTCGACAAGGATCGCCTGAGTCTTTAGCGGTTAAGGACTTCTGCGCTCGCCTCAGTCGCCAGGCAGTTGACCGGAATTGGGCGACATTATACTCGGCCCATCAAATGGGCACCTGCCGTATGGGTGCCGACGCGCGCACCGCAGTCTGCGACTCCGATGGAGAAGTTTTTGGAGTGCGCGGGCTGTTCATCGGGGACGCGTCCGCCCTTCCGGGGGCGACGGGGGTGAACCCCATGATCTCAATCATGGCGCTCGCTCATCACACAGCCCAACGGATTAAGGCGCGCTAATATTTATCTCACGCTGCTTTGCGCAACAATTAAACGCCGGCTGCCAAACATAGGCATCGTCTCTGTGAGCCCGGACAGGATGTAGTTTTGGTCAACCACATTCTGACCGCTTGGGGTTCTCTTTTCAATTTCTTACGTCGAACTCACGTTAATCACAAGTGACAAATTCTGCCTGAGCCGCGCGGCTCGACTCTCGTTCTCCTGGCGCCGCAGCCCATAGCTTGGCTCACGCGTCCGCCTGGTATGAACTCCCTCCAGGGCTATGCTCGGTCATGGGGATGAGACGCGGGCGGCTGTCGGGCCGCTACACCACTCGGCTGGACGAAGTGTTAAGGTCTCTGATGGTTTACGACCTATCCCGCCAGCCCGACCGCCGCGACTATTTCACGGAACCTCTCTTGAAACTTCTGCTGGTCGCGGAGCGGGTCGAATCTCGGATCAACTCTTATGAAAGCCAGCCAAGGACTCCTCTGGTCTATCGCCTGACGGAGGCGGTCTAAGGCGGTGTCAAACTCCCCGAGGCCGGTGTGAATCAAAGCCAAGTTATAGGAGGCGACGTAGCGTCCTTCCGACTGCTTCAGCAACGTGTCGAGGATGCCTCTCGCCTCGGCGTGATTACCGGACACGGCATAGGTGTACCCCAGCAGCGCCAGCTCTCTCATGTTCTGTTGTGAAAGTCGGAGCGCCTTGTGCAGATGTGTGAGCGCCTCCTCGTACCTTCCGACCTGTGTGTAGACGACGCCCAAGCGAAAGTGTGCCCGCAAGAATTCCGGGTCGTTCTCAAGCACCGCTCTGAACTGATTGATCGCCAGATCGTACTGACGGTTGAAATAATAAATCGAGCCCATCGTCACGCTCACTATCGGCGACTTGGGCTCAAGCTGTTGCGCGAGGTTGATCTGCGCTAGTGCCTCGGGGGAGCGGCCCATCCCGGCTAGGAACTCGGCATACCACTGGCGGGCGACGGTGTAGCTAGGGCTCAACGTTAACGCCCGCCGGAACTCTGCTTCCGCCTCGTCCCACCTCCAGTAATACCGCGCCAAAGCGTAGGCCAAAGAGGTGTATGCCTCCGCCAGCGTCTCGTCGTACTCCAGCGCCTCGTAGGCCGCCGCCTTCGCTTTGGTGAAGGCCTCCCGAGGCGACGCGTCCGTGCAATACGTCATCATGTTACAGCAGTCGGCCAACCCTGCGTATGCGAGGGCGAAGCTTAAATCTTTTTCGAGAGCCCGTTCATAACACGTGATGGCTTTCCTTAAACCGTCCGCCGACCAACGGCTCCAGTTGTACCGCCCTTCCATGTACAGTCTTTGGGCTTCCGCGTTACCCGTCGGCCTTTCACCGATGATCTCGGCCCATTCCGTCGGCAGTTCAATGTTCAAAGCCTCCGAGACGGTTCTTGAGATGTCCGCCCCCACCTCGAAAATGTCGGCGAAGCTACGGTTGTGCTTTAGTTCCCAGACCTCCCCGCCACTGGTGTCTACCAAACGTGTGTTGCAATAGATACGGTTTCCCTTGGGGTTGACGACCCCGACCAATACCGCGTCCACGTCCAACTCACGCCCGACCGAGCGAATGGTGCCCACGTCCTTGACCTGCCGGTAACTTAGCGGATACTGGGACGGGATTTTCACCGCCAAATCGGGCAACAAAGAAAGGCATCTTGCGATGCCCTGTGTGACTCCGTACCCCACGTATTCCTCTCCGGAACTGCCGGTCGTGAGCGGCACAACGGCGATTGCATGACGACTGCTGAAATCGGGTTCCACAGCTGACAGATACGCCCCGCGCGTCCCGCCGCCGGCAGCCGCCGCTGCGGCCACCCTTGGTGTTGCCGCTGCGGATGCCGCAGCCACTGCTGGCTTTGCGACGGCGGGGGCGCTGATTGTTTCCACAAACTTCCCCATTCTTTTCGTCAGCGCCTCCGCCCGCTCGGCGTCGCCGGTTTTGATTAAATACTGCAACGACTTAAACAACTGGGTCAGGACGCTTTGCGGTTCCAACTCGCCCTGAAGTGACAGCCGCTTCTCGACGGCGAGTTCCGCATGGGAGAGATTCCTGAGCGCCTTAACTCTCTGTAGCCAACTCTTCGCGTCTTCGGCTTGCCGTTCATCCGCCCCCCTTTTCAACAACCTTTCTACCTCGTGCCGTCCACTTCGCAGATCGGATTCGGCAGCCTCCAGCAGCGTCTGTTTGTCCTCCAGACTCCTGGCTTTCGTGAACAGGTAGAGCAAAGCCTCTTCGCCAGCCGCTAAGCTGACGGGCGGTTCGGGGGGGGGCTGGACGGCCTCCTGCGGCTCTTCAACTGCGGCAGCCTCTTCCCCCTCCAATTCGTTAGGAGGTTTGATTTGACTAAAATATCCCTTGAGTTTTCTCCGTAAAACCCCAACTTGCTCAGGCTTTACACGGAAACGCTTCGTCTGTCCGCCGCGCTTCTGCGTCTCCTCCTTACCGATCTCATCCCAAAACTGAGGGTTTCGCCTCCTGATCGTGTCAACCGTGTCTCTGTTGACCCCGCTATAATCAGCTAAACTCTTGATTGTAAATTCTTTAAGCGCTAACATCGAGCCCAGCACTTTATACGTCTCAAGCCCCGATATCTTATCCGTCTCACTCATCTCAGCCTCCTCTGCACCAACCAAAATCACTTTATACTCTTTCATCTTTCATTTGTCAATTGAAAGATGAATCGGCCGGTGAATTTTATTCCAGCGTGCTTAAACGCCGTGTAAGTTTCTCTCTAAACCATCGAAATCAAACGAATTATGGAAGAAACGAGGATTTGTATGTACATTAACTCGCGTGGTCGAGCTTGTACACTTCTTCAATGAGAGTGTGGATGTCTCTCGTACGCAAGTAATCAATCAGCAGGGAGTCCAGAGGGTAGCGGATTTCATCTTCTTTGGGCGAGAACTCAAGGTGGCGCATCATTCCTACAAAGGCGTTTCTCTTTTTAGCGTCGATCTCCCCAAGCGCGTTCAAGTCAAATGATAGCTGTAGGAAATTTCCCCATGGGTCATCGAAGTTTTCCAAAGATTTCTCTTCTAAAAGCTCGTGGAAGAACTCGCAGGTGAGTTCCGCCGCCCGCGCGCCGAGCCTGATCTGGCGGACGCCGTCGCCGCGGTTGGTGGGGTTGCTCCTCGCGCGGTGCAAGGTTGTGGAAACTGCAAACACGTCCGGCAGCGTGATGCGGTCTTGCCACCGCTGCCCCTCGGGGCCCGTCCCCTTCACGACCTCTTCCAGAATTTTGTAGGCCACCCAATCCATCCAGCCTTCGGCATAACGTTCGTAGGGTTCGGTCTTGACTCGCTTCTTGGGGTCGGGGTGTATCCCGTGGAAGGCGTGGGCGATACACTCGTGGAACAGCAGATACAGGACGCTTTTATAAGTCTCCAGATCGAACTTCTGGATGTATAGGTGTAGTTGCACCTGCGCCCTAGCTACGATCGGGAAATAAATGGTTAGCCCGCCCCCGTAACGGTTGGCCGCGGCGTTATGGCTGTCCACCTCCGACTCGAATTGCAGAGTGGAAAAGACGACCTCCGGGGGATTCTCTCGCGGGAAAAGGCTTCCGTGCGTCACGTAATAACTGTGCGCCACCTCCAGCGCCAGGTCGAACATCTGGCGGAGTTGGCGGACACACAAGCCCGCTGCGGACACGATCTCGTCATCTTCAGCGTCGCTGACGCCCTCGCAGACTCGCCCGAAGGGTGTGCAGCCCTGACACGAGATTCCGGCGACCGTGTTCTCAATGGCGGGCAACAGCCGCTGTGTGACCACGGACTGAGGCTCTAAGAGCACGGCGGGGAGAATTTGCTTAAACCTGTCGAGCACGCTTCGCAACGACACGTCGAGGTGCGTGAGCGGCTGGCGAGTTTCCGACGAGTCGCTCTCTTTCACTCTCTGTTGAGCGTCTTTCCGACTCTCAAGGTCGAGCTGTGCGAAAAACTGCTGGCAGAAACTCTCGACTTCCGCCGCCGCGCTGTCCGCGTAAAGCTCCAGCTCGTGACTCTGGAAGGCGTCGTAATAGGACAGACGCCCGCAAAGCGCCTTCCTCTGCGATAGAGGTATGTGAGGAGCCATAGGGGTACTATTCTTTGGGGACGAGAGCTTGCCCGCCCTTCCGCCGCAGTATGCGGGGTAGAAGTACGTGCTTCCAAACGTCGTGGATGATCGGGGTGAGCGCCTTGATGGTTTCGGTGGCCACGGGGGCTAACGCCACAACGATGGCGACGGTCGCAGGGTCGAACCCCTCGCCTTCCGTCCGCAGGCTGATAGCATCTTTTCTATCTAGGCGCCGCAGCGGTTTCACGTCAATCCCCAAATCCCTAGCCTCGCGGCTCAGGGCCGAGTCAGGATTTTGCAGTTCACCCCACAACTCGTCCAAATCCTTGTCATACTCTTCGGCGGGAATGTCAGCCCACTTGTAACGAATCTCCTCCGACATGCTTCTGCCTCCTGTGGAATGTGTCATCAACGGCCGTGACTACGAGAACAACCGGAAGATTAACGAGCGAAGGTCAGGGCAGTTATTTCCTGCCAATAGCTCTGACCTGTTAATGATGTCCCGCGCAAACATCAAACAGTAGAAAAAAACAGCTCGCGAATGTTGTTAATAATTAGTGCCCGTTTGACAGATTGAGGTGCGGACACCACTTCTTCTTAGGAACAGGCAAAGCTTACTTATTAATGCGATACAAGTCAATGATCTAATCTGCTGGCCGCTTATCACTTTCGCGGAGCCATCAACTACTTGAAGACTCCTCAAGCGTATCGGCGGCAGATAAGCGCGCACGAACTGAGCCGTGAGCCTGAGTAGGGTGTTCGTCTGCTGCCAGTAGTAAGAGCCCAGTGCGTGCCAGCGACAGCCGCGCCCGGGAGTGTTCTTCCCTTGCTTGGGTACACATCGGAGCGGACTTGAACCCTACAAAGGGCACTTGCCGAGATTTTGCCGAGATTCATAACGTAAAGTATTTCGCATACGGCACATAAACGCATCTCTTTCGGCCGCGACCCCTGTGTTTATGCGGCTTATGTGAAGGAAAAGTATGGTGGGGGCTGTTCTCCGGGATTCATAACCCCAAGGTCGGGAGTTCAAGTCTCCCCCCCGCTACCACATATCTTCCGTTGCGTTTACAACTTACGGGCGGCGGGGCTCAACGAAGTCCCTGCCGCCTCCGTGTTTTTGCCGTAATTTTGCCGTAATTCACAGAGTAGTTGGCGACCCGCTCCATCGCATCCTCCATTGCTTCGGGGATGGCGTGGGTGTAATCGCCCATCATGCTCTGTGAACTGTGGCCCATGATATCGCGCCTGACGTGCTCTGGGACGCCCATATCCGCGGCCCGCGTAGACCAAGTGTGCCGGAGGTCGTGAAACGTCAGGTTCTCAATCCCGGCTTCCAAGCAGGCTGACGTGAAGCCCCGTTTGACGTCCGTAATCTTCCGCCCCGTGCGGATGCTCTCGAACACGTATTCGCTTGGCATGGCCTCCGCGCAGAGCCGCTCGATGACGCGCCGCACCCTGCCGCTCATCGGGATGGTGCGCGGCTTGCCGTTCTTGCTCTTCTCAATGAGCAGCCATCCGGGCCTGATCACCCACGCCTCGCCTTTGACTACGAAAGACCTGGGCACTCGCTCTAAGTTGACGTGCTCAGGCTTGAGACCTAACACTTCGCCACGGCGCATGCCGGTGTAGAGCGCGACTTCGACCGGCTCCCTGAGGTGTTCACGTCTCCCCGTCAGCCCCTCGCCGAATAATCTTCTTTCCTCGTCCGACGACAGAACCCTGTTCCGCTTCCGCCTCGCAGGTATCTTGGAGCGGACGGACTTAGTGAGTTCGTCGCAGGGGTTGGCGTTCGTCACCCTCTCCCGGATCGCCATAATGAAGATCGAGGAGAGCAAGGTCACCTCCTTGTTGATCGTGGTCGGGCTGCGCTTGCGGCTCACCTTGGCCCTGTCCTTCAGCACCTCCTTCCTGACGGTGTCGCTCCTCAGGCGCTCGTTGATGTAGCCGACGACAGACATCATCGTGATCTCGTCGAACCTCTTGCCCGCGAAGAACTCTTTCAGCACCCCGCACCTGAACTCCGCATGGTCCGAGTCTGCATGATTCTCGCGGGCGAAGGGCAAGTAAACTTCGTCCACGAACGTGGCGAAGTCCTTCAGCCGCTCGCTCTCCTGCTCTTCAAAGAGAGGCCCGTTTCTTACCTTCAGCCTTTCTTTGAATTCAAGCTCTTTGGCCTCTTTCTTATCCTTGGCTACAGGCTTGCCGCCCTTGCCGTTAAAGCAGCCGTAGTAACGCTTACCACCCTCCATGAACTCGTAGTGGTAGAAGCTGCCGCGTTTCTCAACAGTCATCTGCTCCTCCTATCTGCCGGATCGCGGTTGAAGGAGCGGCGGTAACTTTATCAAATATTTGCCCCATGCCGAACCTCCACCGTCCCCTCCTTCGGCCGCCCGCGGTAACCGCGGCTCCACGCGAGCAACTCTTCCCGGTTAAAGGTGCAGAGCCCGTCTAAGTCGTTAAAAGGGATGGGGCGGCTGGTCTTCCGCTGCTTCGCCTTCTTAATGAGGTTGCGAAGATGGCCGTCGGAGCAGTTGAGGAGGAAGGCCGCGTCCCTCTCCGGTTCCTAAATTCAAAGTGGAATCTGGTGCCGGTACGGTATGCACCTGCAGCCAGACTGGAGGGTTGCTGACAAAGGCGCGGACTTTCTCGGGCGTATCTGCCCGTTGCATCTCGTCACGCACGGCCTATGGTATGAGGACGCGGCCATACAACTCGTGTAGGAGGTGTGGCTGATCGATGAGGACGAGGTAGTTAAGCGGCGTAGTGTCCGAGACGAAAATCATTGGGGCAGTACTCGTGCACTCTCGAACACACCGCGTTCAAATTCTTCCACTGTGTAGCCGAGTTCCGCGCCGTGTCGATGGAGGAAGGACTCGGTTTCCCACACTGAAAGCTGGAGCACCTCCGCCACCTGTCTCGCGCTCAGAGCCCCAGAGCGGTGGCCTTCGAGCGCGAGGGCCTCCAGCGTACGCCGCGGTAGGTCGCCCCGCTGCTCCCTCCACTGGTGCTCGATCTTTTCGGGCAGGTTAATCGTGGCCGACATCTTTTTCACCTCCGAACCGTGGTGTCATTTTACCACGCCCGACATCGGCAAGTGTGGGAAGCTTGGCAACTTCATAAGACCAGAAATTTTCGATGTATAGAGCAGCCCTTCTAAGAGGGCTATCCTTTTGTGGGGAGACTTGTGACGGTGCTATCCGTAGAAAGACCGTAATAGGTGTAACAAGCGCAAAAGTCATGGGTTGCGATCCGCGGTAAATGTCAATGAATGTATGTACGCCGCAACAGGCGCACTATCTAAGCGGAGGATTCATAACCCTAAGGTCGGGAGTTCAAGTCTCCCCCCACTACCATAATTTCCAACGGTTTACGGCAGCCCGCAACGACCGCCGTTCTTCTTGTGTAGGGACTTCCGTGTCGGTCTCCCCTTTCTCCGCTAGAGACTCCACCGCCCATCTCAGCCCCGAGTCCGTCGCCACCGTGTAAATCTGGCTGGTATTCACGTCCTCGTGCGATCGTGTTTCCGGTCGAGGAGTCTGAAGACCCGAGCGAAGAATAAGACGGTACTATTTCTGGCCGCCAGCAATTACTTTGCCGATCTCCTTGGGACTCGCGCCGGTGGCGAGCATGGCGCGCACGAGCAACTCCAGCGAAACAGAGCCGTGGCCGGTCTCCGCCTTCGCGACTCGTGACTGGCTCGACTGAATCTTTTCGGCCAGTTGTGCCTGCGTCATCCGCTTTTGCCGCCGTTCGCGCAGCTCGCGCGAGAGCGCCAGCTTGATTTCGATCAAGGCCGACTCTTCGGGCGTCAGCTCCAGGAATTCGGCGACCGTGCCTACCTTCCATCCGCTCGCTTCCAACCGCTCACGTTTCGTCTTTTTCACCCTTCAGCTCCTTGCTACTGGCTCTCATCGTACATCCGCAGACGCTTTTGACAGTTCTTGATTACCTCCGCAGGCGTCGTTCGGGTTGTTTTGTTGAAGACCTCGACGATGACAATCGCGTCCGCGTCAATGCGGTAGATGATGCGCCAGTTTTTACTACTATCGCGCACTCGCAACTCATGGCAGTGTGCGCCGATGCCCGGCATCGGCCTTGATTGCGGCAGCCCCAGATGCTCGCCGCGTTGCAGGCGTCGTAACAGCAAGCCCGCTTCCAGTCGTGCGGCTGATGAGAACGGCGGCGTCTTGATTTCGCCATGCAGCCAAACGAGTGGCCTGTCGTCGCCGTTCATGGTTTAACTATATGTCGAATCTGACATGATGACAAGAGCCTCAAGGAGAGCCGACAATGGTCCGTCGGTGCCTTCCATTCATGGCCGGAAAAGGTTTTGCCGTAATTTTGCCGTAGTCCATCACGTAAGCCGTGCCGAATAAGGCGCATGAGCGTATTTTCCTTCAACCGCGATCCGTGCAATGTTGGGTTTTTGCCTTATATGCGGCGTGTCAGGGGGCCCGGACGGGGTTCATAACCCCAAGGTCGGGAGTTCAAGTCTCCCCCCGCTACCTTTCTTTTCAACAACTTACGCCGTACGGGAGGCCGGCCGCGAGGTCAGCCTTTTCCCATTTTTACGTACTTCGCGTTCGTTTCCGCCTCGCCGGAGGTGGCTACAAGCCCCCGGCACGCCCTCAAATATCATAGCTCCAGTGCATATAGTGTCTATCATTCGTCGTCGAAGTAGCCCATGAGCTCAAGCACGCGGACGACGACCTGCTCACGGGTGAAGTCGGCGTCGAGCGCCTGCTCGATGCTCGGGATTGTGTATTTATTTTGTGGAAAGAGGGGCCGCGTGTTGGCGGTACCAGGCTTCGATCTCATCAACGCCCCAGCGGTCGGCTTCGACGGCCAAGTCCATTTCTACCGTTTCCGCGACGGCGGCGCGGAATTCGAGGCCGTTGCGGTAGAGGAAACGGTCAACCAGGATCGTCGCGGTCCTTTTATTGCCTCCGAGTCAGGGGTGGTTCTTGATCGGGCCGAGGCAGAGGGTGGCCGCCTGGCGCACGAGGTCCGCTCCCTCGTAACGGGCGGCGTGGCGGGGGGGCCAGGGCGGATTCGAGGAGCGCGCGGTCGAAGATGCCGCAACGCGTCTCGCCCGCGCGCCGCATTAACATCAGGTGGAGCCTGACCGCCTCGGCGAAGGTGAGGTGATAAGCGGCCTCAGTCGCCAAGCCGCTTCAACTCCGCGAAAGTGTCCTTGTGCTTCTCAAAGAGGCGTTCGAAATCTTCCTTCAATTCGGCCGACGGCGCGGGCAGGAGCTCGGTCTCGAGCGCGCCGCCTTTGGGGTAGAGGATGGCGACCGCGCCCGGTTCGAGGTTCAACTCGGCGGCCAGCTCGGGCGGCAGTTCGACGATCCAGCCGCGCTCCGTCTTACGCGGGGTGATTACTTGAGACATCGGGTATCGTTCTCCTCCGCCGGCTCTACAATCGACGGGTAAATCATATCCCCTTATAGCCACGCCGCAAAGAAGCGCGCCCAGTCTCTTCGCGACGCGGGCTTAATGCAAGACCCACTCGCCGGCAAGGTCGGCGTCGGGAGCCTGCTCGCGGGGCAAGCCGCGGCCGGCGCATGAGAGAGCAAAGCTCTGGCTGGCGCGTGGAAAACAATCCATCTGCCGTGACTCAAAGCTAGCGGAGGCGGTAACGAAGGCTGAGTCTTAGCCTACTCGCATGGTAGCGACTGTCTGCCCCGCCTCTCCGCTGTGCCCGCCCATAAATTAAAATAGGTAGTGCATTTAAGAGGCTAATGCCCATTGTCCAATGAAGCTCTGACGCCTGAAATCCCCAGCGATGGGGAAGTCTCGCGGGGCAGGTTTGACCCGAAGAGCGCCGAACCCTTCGTCAACAAGTCTGTCTCGAAAGCGACTCGGCGAGCCAACGGCCGAGCGGTGCGGGAGTTCTTCCAGTCCGTAAGTATGAAGCACCCCGCGGAGGTCGTGCCGCACGATATCCTCCTTTGGAGGGACAGACTGCGCGCGGAAGAAGAGCGCGGCGACGGTCGCCTTCAAGCTCTCGGTGGTGCGCTCCTTCTTCGAGTACCTGAAGGCGGCGGGCGCCGTGCCGCTCAACCCGGCCTCGACGAAACTAGTCATCCCGCCGGAGCTGCCGTCGGAGACGGCCGGGAAGGCGCTCACGGCGAAGGAGGTGCGCTACCTGCTGTCGGGGCCTGGTCGGGAGAAGGCGGAGGGGGCGAGGGACTACGCCCTGATGCTAGTGATGCTCCGCCTCAGCCTGCGCGTCTCGGAGGTCTGCTCGCTGAGGGCTTCGTCCGTGAAGTGGAGCCACGGGCGGTGGACTCTCAGGTGCAAGGTCAAGGGGGCAGGGAGGAGGTCTGGCCCCTGCCGAAGGACGTGAAGGAGGCGGTAGACAATTACCTGCGGCTCGACAGGAAGCGCCGCGAGATCGTGCGTGCACTCGGGCGGGGATAACGCCTACCTCTTCCAACCCATGACGAACTACCGGACGCTGGACTTCGACAAGCCGCTCTCCACGAGGATGGTGCAGAAAATCGCCAAGCGGTGGGCCGACTACTCCCGCCTCGGCGACCTCTCGCCGCACGACCTCAGGAGGACGGCCATCACGCGGGCGCTGGAGTCGAGCCTCACATATAGGCAGGTGCAGATGATGTCAAAACATAAAGACCCGAAGACGGTGATGCGTTACGATCACGGCAGGGAGAACCTCGACCAGAACGCCGTCAACTTCCTCGGGTACGATGAAGTATGAAGCCGGCGGCGCGGAGGATTTGAAAGGCATGCAGAGCGTTAAATGCGATCTTCCAGGTGAAGAGGGGCGGTAAGAAGTTTACTAATGAAGTTCCGAAGCAAACCCGGGCGCCGCGCTGGCGACCGTTAATGGCGTTGGCGTGTGGGCCTCAAGAGAAGTTCTCGGCCAGCATGATGTCACTCTCCGTCTGGTCGTTCTGGGCGTAGAGTATCCAGCGGCCGTCGGCCGTGGCGGCGAGGGCCGGGCCGCTTCCAAAAAGTTCCTTCTCGATGGTGGCGACCCGCTTCGTCCCGCCCGTGGCGAAGCTGTAGAACTCGACGGATGTGTATGGATGCGTTTCCGCGTTGACAAAGTAGACGCCCTGCTCCCACAAGGCCCAGGAGCCCTGCCGGACCTGCTCCAAGACCCTCGCTTCCTCGCCGCCTTCTGTCGGCACCCGCCACAGTCCCTGCACGTTCTCTTTCGTATAGTAGACGAACCTCCCGTCGGGGGACTCGAAAGCCTCGCGCCCGCCCCATTTCGTCACCGGCACCGACTGACCGCCTTCGGCCGGCGCCTTCCAGACCTGCCACTCGCCGCCGCGGTCGGAGCCGAAGTAGACGAAGCGGCCGTCCTGCGACCAACTGGGGCGCACGTCCGCCGAGGGCTCGACCGTGATGCGGCGCGGCTTGCCCCCGTCAACACCCACCACGTAGATGTCCCGGTGCCCCTCCGCAGTTGAGTCGAAGGCGATCTGCCGCCCGTCCGGGGACCAGCGCGGGCTGCCGACGTGCGGGCCGCCGAAGGAGGTCAGTTGGACGGGGTTTGAGCCGTCCGCGTCGCACGCCCAGATCTCTAAGTACCCGTTGCGCGAGGATTGGAAAGCAATCTTCTTTGCGTCCGGCGAATACTGTGGGCTGGTATCCGTCCTCGTAGAGGAAATCAACTTCACGGTCGGGCTGTTGCCCGCGCCTTTTGTGCCTTGAACTTCGACGCGCCAGATGTTCGTATCCGAGCGTGTTGAAGTGTAGGCGAGCAGTTTACCCTGACGCGCTATCGCCAAAGTGGTAGGGTTCTCGGCGCCCGCCGAGACGCGCTCGGGCGTGCCGCCGGAGGCCGGAATCTTCCATAGGTAACGGGAGCCGGAGCGATTAGAAGAGTAGATGAGCTCACGCCCGTCGGAGGTCCAAGCCAAACCGGCAATCACAGAATTATCGGAGGTCAGGCGTGCGGGTTCGCCGCCGGCGAGGGGCGCGAGATAAATGTCGTCCGTGTCGTTGTTGCTGCGGCGGGTGAAGGCCAGCGTCTTCCCGTCCGGGGAGATGGCAGGGAATCGGTCGCCGCGAGTCCCCGCGGGCGGCGAAGTCAGCCTGCTTCTTTCGAGTGTCTCGACCGAGAGCAGGTAGATGCCGAAGGGCACCATCGGCGAGGCTCTTTCCAAGAAGACCAGGGACTTCCCGTCGGGGGCCCAAGAGAGGAAGGGGCCTAACGAACGGTCGCCGGTTGGGCTGAATGAGTGAAGGGTGCGCTCGGGGCCGCCGAGGGCGGGGACGAGCACGACTTCATGCTCATCCTCCGCAGAGCGGATGAAGGCGACGTGGCGCCCGTCGGGAGACCAGCAGGGAGAGCGATCTTCACCGGGATGGCTGGTCAGCTTTAGCGGGTCGCCGGCGTCGAGCAGTTTCACGTAGATGTCGAAGTTGTCGCCGCCCGGGCCGTCCCACGTGAAGGCGATCTGTCTGCCGTCGGGCGAGAAGGACGGCTCTATCTCCGTACCCGGGAAACTGGTGAAGGGGACTACCTTCGGCACGGGGGCTGCCACTTTGTCCGAGGGCCGGTCCCGACTGAGCCACCTGTAAACACCGAAGACGGCTCCCGCCGTTAGCACGACAAAGACGCCCAAGGCAACAAGGAAGCCCCGCTTGTGGCGTCTGAGCTCGCCAACGATTACTCCGCCGCTCGAAACCGGCCGGGCCTGCCCGGCGGCCTTGGCGCCCGCCGTTGAGAGTCGCCCACTATAACTTTTGACGGCCCCGCTCGTGAACACCCAGTCGGGTGATGAGGAGCGCGCCATCTCCTCGCCGACCTCAAGCTTGCGCTTCAGGTCCCGCAGGTCGCTGAGCAAGTCCCTCGCCGTCTGGTATCGCTCTTCGGGGTCTTTCGCCAGCGCCTTCCGGACGATCTCTTCGAGGCGCTCGGGCACACCCCCGGCGTACGCGGCGAGCGGCGGCGGCTCGCCCTCCTGGATAGAGATGACCCGCCGGTGGACGTCCTCGCCCTCGAAGGGGGCGCGCCCCGTCAACATCTCGTAGAGCACCACGCCCAGGCTCCAGATGTCCGTGCGGTGATCGACCCGCGCCGAGCCCCGCGTCTGCTCCGGCGACATGTAATGTACCGTGCCCATCACAAGGCCGGCCCGGGTGTCGAAAGGCTTCGGCCGGTTCGCCCCCGTCTCCGGCTGCCGGCTGATGAGTTTAGCCAGGCCGAAGTCCAGGACTTTGACGTAGCCGTCGGGGCGCACCACGATGTTCTCTGGCTTGATGTCGCGGTGGATGATTCCCCCCTCGTGCGCCGACGCCAAGGCAGAAGCCACCTGCATGGCGGCGTCGAGCGCTTCGCCCGCCTCCAAACGCCCGCGCTCCAGTCGTGCGCGCAGCGTCTCGCCCTCGACGTACTCGGCGGCGATGAAGTGGCGGCCATCCGCCTCGCCGATCTCGTGGATGGTGAGGATATAGGGGTGGTTGAGCGCCGAGGCCGCGCGCGCCTCCCGCTCGAAACGCCGCACCCGCTCCGTGTCGTTCATAAATTCTTTCGGCAGCAGCTTGAGCGCCACCTTGCGCCCGAGCGTGATGTCCTGCGCGAGATAGACCTCACCCATCCCGCCCGCCCCCAGCAGCGACTGCACCCGGTAATGGCTGATGGCGTGCCCCGGAGCCAGCGACGGGGCGGCCGCCTCTTCGAGCAGTTCTGCGGCCGCCCCCAGCGCGGGCTTGTTAATGAAATCGCCCGCCATTTCATCTGCCTCAAGCAGCGACTCGACCTCGCGGCGCAGCTCTTCGTCAGCGCCGCAGGCGCGGTCGATGAATGAGGTACGCTCTTCGGGCGCAAGCTCTAAAGCCGTCTCATAAAGCTGGGCGATCTGCTCGAAACGCTCGGGCGTCATCCGTTCTCTCTTCTACTCAGCTCGCGGTAGAGCCAGGCCCGGGCCAGACGCCAGTCGCGGCCGACCGTGTCGGGGTGGACCTTGAGCACCTCGGCCGCCTCCTCGTTCGTGAGCCCGCCGAAGAACTTCAGCTCGACGACTCTACTCCTTCGCTCGCTGTAGGCGGCCAGCGCGTCGAGCGCCTCGTCGAGCGCGACAATGTCGGCGCCGCGCTCCTGAGGGACGTGGGCCGCCGCGGTGAGCGACACCCTCAGCGCCCCGGCGCCGCGCTTGGTGCGGAGCCGGCTCTTGGCATGATCGACCAGGACGTTCCGCATGACGCGCGCCGCCACGGCGAAGAAGTGTGCGCGGCCCTGCCACTCGACGTTCTTCCAATCGGCCAGCCGGAGGAAGGCCTCGTTGACGAGGGCCGAGGCTTGCAGCGTGTGCCCCGGGTGCTCGCGCCTCATGTGCTGGAGCGCTATGCGCCGCAGTTCCTGGTAGCAGACGCGCGTCAGCTCTTCGAGGGCCGCCTGGTCGCCACCGCCCCAAGCTTGAAGTAGTTGGGTGATTTCCTGCCTCGAAGCAGCTGCCATCAGTGTCTCCGCACGGGGACGGGGGAAGGTTAAATCTAAGGTTAAATCTCCGGAAAACACATCATAAGGCTTTGTTTACCACCGTAACAAAAAAAGTTTGGCTCCGCTTCAGTCCATCGGCCGAGAAAATCGCTAGAAGAAATAAGAGGTGGTTTTTACCTAGCGGAAGACCTGGGCGGGCTGATACCGCTTTAGAGCATAGCACGATTCCAATTTAATTTTCCGTTTGACCGTGGCCGCGAATAGGCGCTACGGCCTGTCCACCCAGGCCGGGCTTCGACTCACAACACCCGGCGGGTAAAGCGCTTAATCGCAAGGCGGCGGAGGTGAAGCGGGGAGTAACGTTGAGGTGGGCAGCAAGCCGTCAACAACCAACCGGGTAAAGCCTCTTGCCCTTATCAAGTGAAGTTAGAGAGAGGAAGTTAACTATGCGACCGATGCAGATTATCGCGCTTGTCCTGATGCTGGCCGGCGCCGCCGTGGGGCAGACCAACAGGGGCGGGATCAGTGGCACCGTGCTCGACCAGAACGGGGCGGCCATCCCCGGCGCGACCGTCACCGTCACCAACGTCGGCACGGGCCAGAAGCAGACGGTGACGACCTCGGACGACGGTGCCTTCGCCGTCCAGTCGCTCGACCCCGTCACCTACAGCATCACGGTCGAGGCGCAGGGATTTAAGACCGCGACTATTCAGAGCCTCAAGGTGGACACGGCGACGACCGCCACGGCCAACGTCATCATGGAGGCCGGCGCGGTCGGCGAGCAGGTGACGGTCGTGGCCGACGCGCCGCTCGTCAACACCGAGTCGGGCACCACGACGACGACCGTCACCGAGCGCCAGATACAGGACATCCCTCTGGCGAATCGCAGCGTGCTCGACTTGGCGGTGACGGCGCCGAACGTCTCGGGCGACGCCGGCAGCGAAGACCCCGGCGTCGACGGCGACCAGCCCGTGCCGGGCTTCAACCTGAGCGCGAACGGCGGCCGGCCGGGCAGCACGGCCATCCTGGCCGACGGCGTCAACAACACGGGTGTGGGCATCGCGCGCTCGGTCGTCTCCTTCACGCCGGAGACCGTGCAGGAGTTCACCGTCCAGACCTCCGCCTACTCGGCCGAGTTCGGCAACACCGCGGGAGGCGTCATCAACGCCAGCACCAAGAGCGGCACGAACGACTTCAACGGCGTGGCCCTCTGGTACACCCGCAACCCGAAGTTCAACGCGCGGCGGTACCGCATCGGCGAGGGGCCGCGCCCGGCCAACAACCTGCGCTACAACCAGGTCTCGTTCACCGTCGGCGGCCCCGTCTACCTGCCGCGGTTCGGCGAGGGCGGCAAAGCGCTCTACGACGGGCATAACCGCACCTTCTTCTTCTTCGCCTACGAGCCGCGCTGGCGCCGCGACTTCCTGAGCGAGGCCGCGCTCGTCCCCACCCTCGCCGAGCGCGCCGGCGACTTCCGTAACATCATCCACACCGACAGCGGATTCCTGCCGGCGGACGTGGCCGCCCACTTCGGCCAGACCTCGCTGGGCAACTCGAACATCTACCAGCAGTTCGCGCTGGTGAACGGACAACTCCGGCCGATAGTCCTGACCGGCAGCAACCAGTACTGCCAGTTCGGCGACCCGCGCGCCATCCAGACCGCGACGGGCCCGCAGTGCACGGCCGCGACCAACGCCAACCCGAACCCGGCGCTCAACGTCATCCCGTCGGCCTTCCTCGACCCTACCGCGCCGAGGATTCTACAGTTCCAGCCGGTGGGCGGCGACTACTTCCTCGACGAGGAGGGGCTGGTCCGCAACTACCTCGTGCAGCGCTTCGTCACGCAGGACGAGACGCGCTACACGCTGCGGCTCGACCACAACATCACCGAGAACAATAAGGCCAACTTCCGCTACACGCGCACGCCCGCCATCGGCCTGCGCGGCTTCGGCAGCGACATCAACGGCAACACCGGCGTCTACAGCAACGCCCAGCAATACCTGTTTGCCGACAACCACATCTTCTCATCCAACGTCGTCAACGACCTGCGGCTGAACTATACGCGCGGCAACTTCAGCGAGGACTTCACGCCCGAGTTCTCCATCCTCGGCGGGCGCAGCCTCGCGCGCGAACTGGGCCTCCCCACGCTGACGCAGGGCGGCATCCCGCTCTTCCAGATCGCCCAGGACACCGCCTACACGACCATCGGCGGCAACATCGGCGCGTCGAGCTCGACCAACAACTTCAACCTGGAGCAGCGCTACAACATCAGCGACATCGTCTACTGGACGAAGGGGAACATGACCTGGAAGTTCGGGGTTGATTTGAGCGACGCGCGCCTGCGCTCGATCCCGTTCTTCGGCGCCTCGGGCGGCCGCTGGGAGTTCCGCACGCTCAACACGGCGGCCACGCGCTCCACGAACTTCGCCACCAACGGCGGCAACACCCTGGCGAGCATGCTCATCGGCGTGCCCAACGTCGTGCAGGTGCGGCCGCTCCTGCTCGACTACGACTACCGCTGGAAGTCGGGCGCGGCCTTCGTCCAAAACGACTGGAAGGTGCGGCCGAACCTGACCCTGAACCTCGGCCTGCGCTACTCGCTCCAGTTCCCGCGCACGGAGAAGAACAACCTCCAGGGCGTCTTCCGCCCAGACCTCGCCGTCACGCGCGAACTCACCACCGCGCAGCGCCGGGCGATAGCGAGCGGCACGGGCGGCCTCGGGATACCGGCGACCTCGCCGATACCCGACTACGTCCCGACCTCGATCCAGATTCCGCCCTTCGCCTTCGCCGGCCGGGGCGGCCGCTCGAAGTACCTGACGCCGGTCGATTACTGGGGGCTAGAGCCGCGCTTCGGCTTCGCCTACAGCCCGAAGATGAACCTGTTCGGCCTCGACCTCGAAAGCCGCTCGGTCGTCGTCCGCGGCGGCTACGGCATCTCGCACGCGCCGATCACGGGCAACAACCGCTCGCCCAACCCGGACTTCGGCGGCTTCACCGGCGTCTCGACCCTCGCCAACGGCTCGACCGCCGGCGGCACGCCCGACCCGACCCGGCCCGTGCGCCTCTCCGACAACGCGCCCACCTTCGGCGGCGGCACGCTCGAACAGCGGCTCGGCATGACGGCCGACGGGCTCGTCATCGACAACAGCCTCGGGCTCGGCGACGTGGCCGTGGCGGTCGCCGACAGCGGAAAGATCCCTTACAGCCAGAACTGGAACCTCTCGCTCTCGTTCGAGCCGTTCAAGAACACGGTCGTCGAGTTCGCCTACGTCGGCAACAAGGGAACGCACCTCTACATGCCGCGCGTCAACATCAACCCGAAAGACCCCGAGTTCGTCGAGTTCCTTGAGGCGAGCAACATCGCCGCCGAGACGACCTTCAACGACCCGCTCGGGCGCACCAACGTGCTCGGCGCCACGGTCGCCATCCGGCGCAACAGCATCACGGCGCCCTTCTTCGGCTTCAACAACCTCTTCCGCTTCTTCGACCCTTCGGCCAACTCGATCCGCCACGCCGGCTACATCGACGTGCGCCGCCGCGTCGCGCGCGGGCTCACCTTCACGGCCAACTACACCTACGGCAAGTCCATCGACGACGCCTCGGACGCGAGCCCCGACACGCGCGTGCTCACCTCGGGCAGCACGCTCGGCCACGTCACCTACGGCGTGCCGCGCAGCGTCGACCGCTCGGTCTCGGCCTTCGACGTGAAGCACGCCTTCAGCTCGACCTTCGTCTGGGACATCCCCATCGGCCGCGGGCGCTGGCTGCTGGCGGACGCGCCCGGCGTCGTCGACGCCGTGCTCGGCGGGTGGAGCGTGTCGGGCCTCTTCCGCGTCCAGGGCGGGCTGCCGTTCCTGCCCTACATCACCGACACGAACAGCCTCGGCGGCATCAACCGCACCGTCCGCCTCGACATCGTCGAGGGCGTGCCGCTCAAGAACCCACTCTACGACTCGTCGTGCCAGATCGGCGCGGCCTGTGAGCCCTACGTCAACCCGGCGGCCTTCATGCGGCCCGTCAAGGGGCTGCTCGGCAACGCCCCGCGCACCATCGACGCGCTGCGCGGGCCAAACCAGGAGTTCTTCGACCTCTCGTTCCAGAAGAACTTCCCGTGGCCGTTCGCCCGCAACGAGAAGCGCCGGATCAATTTCCGCGTCGATCTGCTGAACGCGCTCAACCACCCGAACTTCCGCCTCGCGCAGAACGGCAATACGCCGCCGGGCTTCGGGGGAGCGCCGACCGAGGTCACAATCACCAACGCCGAGTACGACGCCTGGCGGGCGTTCTCGCCCTCGACGCGGCCGGCGCGAAGCACGGCGGCGGGGGCGGCGCTGCTCACGCAGATCAACAACCGGATCGTCAACAGCCGGCTGCCGAGCGGCGCCCTCCCGCTCGACTTCTTCCGCGTCCCGATCCCCGAGGGCTTCCGCAGCGTGGACTTGAACTCGTTCGACATCAACTCGCTGCAAGGGCTCAGGCTCTACCGTCTGCGGCAACAGTACAACACGGCTTGGGGCGTGCTCTCAGAGATCAACAGCCCGCGCTACGTCCAGTTCGGACTTAGAATCTTCTTCTAAGCCGAAGACGCGCGCCTAAAACCCCGCGCCCCGGCGGGCGTGGTGCCGGGAGGGCGGACGGATAGGAAGTCCGCCGCCCTTCCGCTTTGGGGTTGCCGAGTATTCCAAGGCGGGAAGGTTCCAGTAAGGCACTTCCTTGTGGCCGCACCCTTCACCGCGGCGCCTCTTTCGTGCGCGGCTGCCGATGTTTATGGGAGACATGCCTACTCTACATGACGTGGCGGGAATGGCCGGGGTCTCCGTAGCCACGGTCTCGAACGTCATCAACAACACGAAGCATGTCACGGCCGAGACGCGCGCGCGCGTCGAACGTGCCATCGCCCGGACGGGTTACGTCCCGAACCAGGCGGCGCGCACGCTTGCCAGACAAAGGAATGGCGAGCAGACCGCGCCCAGACGGAAGGGGAGCGAGCCGGCAATCATCTTTGTGGCCGGCGAACGTAGACGCGGAGATAAATCACCGGCCGTCTCGCTTGGGCGCATGGGGAACGCCCTGCGCGCCCTGCGCGTAGTACGCGCGGCGCAGCCCGTCTCGCGTTCGGAGCTGGCGCGCCGCCTCGACATTCACCGCAGCACCGTCACCGAGATCGTCGCCCCACTGCTCACCGCCGGCGTGCTGCGTGAGGAGAGCCCGGAGCAGGACTGCGTCGTGCGCGCCGGCAGGCCGCCGGTCGGTCTCTCCTTCCGCGACGGCCGGGGCTTCATCGCGGGCGTCAGCGTCGGCGTGCGTCAGACTCAGGTCGGCGCCTCGACGCCGGGCGGTCGTCGGCTGGGCGAGGTGGAATTCGAGACGCCCGCCGAACCTGCCGCCGCCATGGAGCTAGTACGCTCGGCCGTCGAGCACCTCCGCGCGGTACACACGGAACGCAATTTACGCTGCGTGAGTGTCAGCGTCCCCGGCATGGTTGACGCCGAACGCTCCCGACTCCTCTACGCACCCCACCTGGGCTGGCGCGACCTGGAGGTGGCGAACGGACTGCGCCTGACGGGAGATGACGGGGCGGTTGCGGTGGTAGTCGAGAACGACTCGACGGCCGCCGCGATCTTCGAGGCGCGGCGCCGCCTGCGCGACGGCGCCGGGGAGTGGGAAGACTTCGCGCTGGTGCGTGTCGGCACGGGGATAGGCGTCGGGCTGGTCCTCGGCGGCGAGGTCTTCCGCGGCGCCGGCGTCGCGGGCGGAATGGCCGGAGAGTTCGGGCACATGACGATAGTGGCGGGCGGCAAGCCCTGTGTCTGCGGGAACTGCGGCTGTTGGGAGCGCTACGCAGCCGAGCCGGGCGCCGTCTCACTCTACACGGGCGAGCGACCGGCAGGGGGAGCCGTGCAGTTCGCCGATGTCATCGCCCGCGCGAAGGCAGGCGAGAGGAGGGCGCGGGCGGTGCTCGGGCGCGTGGGCGAGTACCTCGGCGTCGGCATCGGGAACGTGTTGGCCGGCCTGGGGCTGGCCCACGTGGTCGTGAGCGGGCGCATCGCGGGCGCGTGGGAGTTCGTCCGGGAGCCGCTGAACCAGGCGGTCGCACGCTCGTTGGCGGGGCGCGTGGCGGGGCTGTCAGTAGAGCCGAGCGAGCCGGTTGGGGCGGGTCTCGGCGGGGCGCTCGAAGTCGCGGCCGAGCACTACCTGACGACCCTCGCCGCGCAGAACGGAGCGGCGTAAACTTTCGACCAATGCCACACTTCAAAGCAATCCTCTTCAAGCTGCTCGCCGCGATAATTTCATTGTCCACGGCACCGCCGGCAGTCGTGGCTGCGGACAGCACGTTTGACTCGACGCAGGCCGCCGCGACCGTGGACGTGTGGCCGGAAGGAAAGATGCCGGGACGCGGCGCGAAGGAGCCCGAGGGGGACAGGCCGCCGAAGGGCGACAACGTCCGCCGCGTCACCAACGTCAGCCGGCCGACTCTGACCGTCTTCCCCGCGCCGAAGACGGGAGAGCCCGCGCCCGCCGTCATCATCTGTCCCGGCGGCGGGTACAGCTACGTGGTCTATGACAAGGAGGGGACGGAGGTCGCGGCGTGGCTGAACTCGGTCGGAGTCACGGCGCTGGTTCTGAAATACCGCGTCCCCAACAACCGTGCGGGCGCGCTACAGGATGTCCAGCGCGCCCTGAGCCTCGCACGCGCGCACGCCGACCGTTGGAACATCGACCCGAAGCGGCTCGGCGTTCTGGGCTTCTCGGCGGGCGGGAACCTCGCGGCGAAGGCGAGCACGCTGTTCGACCAGAGGGCTTATGAGCCTGTCGACGCGGCAGACGGCCAGAGCTGCCGTCCGGACTTCGCCGTGCTGGTCTACCCGGCCTACCTGGAGAAGGACGGGCAGGTCGCCGCCGACCTGAACTTGAAGGCGGACATCCCGCCGACGCTGATCGTCAGCACTGAGGACGACAAGACCTTCGTCCAGGGGAGCAAGCTCTACCAGGCCGCGCTCGACGCGGCGAAGGCTCCGAACGAGTTCCTGCTCTACCCTACGGGCGGCCACGGCTACGGGCTGCGCTCCGAGAAGGGCGTGCGCGTCTGGCCGCAGGCCGCCCTGGACTGGCTGCATAAGATCGGCATTCTTCAATCAATCACAACGTCTGCGCCTTCCACTACTCCCGCGCAGGCTGCTGTTACGCCGCCCGCCCGGGAGAACTTTCACGTCTACCTGCTGATGGGGCAGTCGAACATGGTGGGCCGCGACACACGCCCTCTCGCTTCGCAGGTCGATAACTCGCGCGTGCTCGCCTTGGACGGCGAAGGCCGTTGGGGCGTGGCGAGGGAGCCGATGCACGTCGGAGGGACGGGCGTCGGGCCGGGCATCCCCTTCGCCCTCGAAATGCTGAAGGCAGACCCGAAGGTCACCATCGGGTTAGTCCCCTGCGCCGTGGGCGGCACGCAGCTTCGGCGCTGGGTCAAGCGGGGCGACCTTTACGAGAGGGCCGTGAGCCGCGCCAGGGCGGCGGCGCGGGACGGCCTTATCAAAGGAGTGTTGTGGCACCAGGGCGAATCGGACACGGGTCAGCAGGAGAACGCCGAGACCTACGAGGCGCGCCTGGCTCAGATGTTCCAGGACTTGCGGCAGGACCTCGGTCTGCCCGACCTGCCGATTGTAGTCGGGCAGTTGGGGGATTTCCTGACGCCCGAGAAGTACCCGTACGTGGAGCAGGTACGCGGCGCAATCAGGCACATTCCCGTCGTCGTGGCGGGCGTGGGCTACGCAGGCTCCGAGGGGTTGGGCCACAAGGGCGACGACCTCCACTTCAGCGCCGAAGCGGAGAGGGAGTTGGGCGCGCGCTTCGCCCGCAGCATGCGGGAATTACAGAACAAGCAATAGAGGCTATGACAGGGGACTGTAAACGGAAACCAACTGCCGCTAACGTCCGGAGGTATTCAATGAGCATCTTGAAACGTCTATTCATTCAGAGCTGCCTGGTTATATTGTGCGCATCGTCCCTGGCCTTCGCGTACGATCCTCCCGCTAGCCCGCGTGCGAAGTACAACTTCAACTCTGGCTGGAAGCTCCTCGTCGGTGACCCCAAGGGCGCCGAGGCGCCCGGCTTCGACGACTCGGGCTGGAAGGAGGTGACGCTGCCCCGCGCTTGGAACGAGGACGACGCCTTCCGCAAGGACATCAAAGACCTCTCGACGGGGATAGCCTGGTACCGCAAGCGCTTTCGCCTCCCGGCCGGCGCCGCGGGCAGGAAGGTCTTCGTCGAGTTCGAGGGCGTCCGGCAGGCGGGCGAGTTCTACCTCAACGGCAAGCGGCTCGGCCTTCACGAGAACGGCATCACGGCCTTCGGCTTCGACGTGACCGACCTGCTCGTCCCAGGCGAGAACGTGCTGGCTGCGCGGACAGATAATGCGTGGGACTACAAGGAGCGCGCGACGGGCTCGGCCTTCCAGTGGAACGACAAGAACTTCAACGCCAACTACGGCGGCATCAACAAGAACGTCTTCCTCCACGTCGCGGACAGGCTGCACCAGACGCTGCCGCTCTACACGAACCTCGGCACCACGGGCGTCTACGTCTACGCCAGAGAGTTCGACGTGCCCGGCCGCGGCGCGACCGTCACCGCCGAGGCGCAGGTCAAAAACGACCACGCGGCGGCGAAGACTCTCAGTTACGAGGTCGTCGTCGAGGACGCTGCGGGGCGCGTCGTCAGGAGGATGGACGGTGGCCGGCACACGCTGGCGCCCGGCGAGACGAAGACGGTAACGGCTTCGGCCAGGCTAAGCGGCCTCAACTTCTGGAGCTGGGGCTACGGCTACCTCTACGACGTCAAGACCATCCTGAAGGTTGACGGGAGGCCGGTCGATACGGTCACGACGCGGACAGGCTTCCGCAAGACGGAGTTCGGCTCGGGGCTCGTGAAGCTCAACGACCGCGTCATCCAGATGAAGGGCTACGCGCAGCGCACCACCAACGAGTGGCCCGCGCTCGGCTCGGCCGTGCCGGCGTGGCTGTCTGACTTCTCGAACCGGCTGATGGTCGAGTCGGGCGCGAACCTCGTGCGCTGGATGCACACCACGCCGTGGAAGCAGGACGTTGAATCCTGCGACCGCGTCGGGCTCTTGCAGGCGATGCCGGCCGGCGACGCGGAGAAGGACGTGGAGGGCCGCCGCTGGGAGCACCGGCTCGAAGTGATGCGTGACGCCACCATCTACAACCGCAACAACCCGAGCGTGGTGTTCTACGAGGCGGGCAACGAGAGCGTGAGCGAAGAGCACATGGCCCAGATGAAGGCCATCCGGGACAGGTACGACCCGCACGGCGGGCGCGCCGCCGGGAGCCGCGAGATGCTGGACAGTAAAGTCGCCGAGTACGGCGGCGAGATGCTCTACATCAACAAGAGCGCGCGCCTGCCCTTCTGGGCGATGGAGTACTCGCGCGACGAGGGACTCAGGAAGTACTGGGACGAGTTCTCGCCGCCCTACCACAAGGACGGCGAAGGGCCGCTCTACCGCGGCCAAGACGCGAGCGTGTACAACCGCAACCAGGACTCGCACGCGATAGAGAACGTCGTGCGCTGGTACGACTACTGGCGGGAGCGGCCGGGCACGGGCGAGCGCGTGAGCTCGGGCGGGGTGAACATCATCTTCTCGGATTCGAACACGCACTACCGCGGGGCGGAGAACTACCGGCGCAGCGGCGAGGTGGACGCGGTGCGTCTGCCGAAGGACGGCTTCTTCGCCCACCAGGTGATGTGGGACGGGTGGGTGGACGTGGAGCGGCCGCGGGCGCACATCGTCGGCCACTGGAACTACGCGAAGGGGACGAAGAAGAACGTCTACGTCATCTCCTCCGCCGACAAAGTGGAACTGTTCGTCAACAGGAAGTCGCTCGGCATGGGCGAGCAGTCGAACAGATTCCTCTATACCTTTAAGAACGTCGAGTGGCAGCCCGGCACCGTGAGGGCCGTGGGCTACGACGATGAGGGGCGGAGGGTCACAGAAGTCTCGAAGAAGACCGCCGGCAGCCCCGCCGCCGTGCGGCTCACCGCCCGCACCGGCCCGCGCGGCCTTCGCGCCGACGGCTCGGACGTGGCGCTCGTGGACGTGGAGGTCGTGGATGCGGAGGGCAATCGCTGCCCGACGGCGCTGAACCTGATTAACTTCAGGATGACGGGGCCTGCGGAGTGGCGCGGCGGCATCGCGCAAGGGCCGGACAACTACATCATCTCGAAGAGTCTGCCCGTTGAGAACGGCGTCAACCGCGTCATCGTCCGCTCGACGACGAAGGCCGGGCGGGTCGTCCTCTCGGCATCGGCCGAAGGGCTCAAGCCCGCTTCGGTCGAGATGGTCTCGCGCCCCTTGACGGAGACGGGCGGCCTGTCGCGGGAGATGCCCGGTGAGGGACTACCCTCCTACCTCGGGCGCGGCCCGACGCCGGCGGGGCCTTCGTTCACAGTGACTCGCAGGCCCGTGAAGGTTATGGGCGCGGAGGCGGGGGCGAACGCCGAGAAGGCCGGGGCGAGCTTTGACGATAACGAGATGACGGAGTGGGCGAGCGACGGCAAACTCCCGAACGGCTGGGTCAGGTACGACTTCGGACGGGAGGCGACCGTGAGCGAGGTGGTGTTGAAGCTGCGGGGCTGGCGGACGCTCTCCTACCCCGTCCGCGTCCTCGTAGACGACCGCGTGGTCTTCGAGGGGAACACGCCGCGCAGCCTCGGCTACGTGCGCTTCGCCTTCCCGCCCGTCGTGGGGCGCAGCCTCAAGGTGGAGTTGATGGGCAGGCCCGGCAACCGCGACGCCTTCGGCCAGATCGTCGAGATACCCGGCACGCCTGACCCGAACTCGGCCGCGGGCGGCGCCGACGCCAGAGGCACGCTCGCCATCATCGAGATAGAGGTCTATGAGTCGGCCGCTGGCGGCGGGACGAGGTGAGAAGCGTAGTACTCAAAAACTTCTCGCCCGTCTGCCTGTTCAACTTCCGACCCTTCAACGAAAGGTGCTTACGATGACACACTCCAATGCGCGTAAGTTCGTACTCGCTTTAGCGGCGGGAATGACGCTGTTCATGTGGGGTATGGCAACGCCCAGGCGGGCGGCGACGTGGTATGTTGCGCCGGACGGCAACGACAACAATCCCGGCACGCTGTCATCGCCGTTTGCCAGCATCACGCGCGCGCAGGCGGCCGCGAGTGCGGGGGATACCGTGTACATCCGCGGAGGCACCTACACCTCGTTTTCGGTGGCCTTCTCTGACTCATCCTATGATTACTACCATTACATCAATAAGAGCGGCATCTCCTACCTCGCCTATCCGGGTGATCCGCGGCCGGTTTTGGATTTCTCGAACGTAAATCCGGGCGCCAGGCGGACCTGTGCCTTTGCCGTGGTCGGAGGCAGCAATACCTTTGAGGGATTCGACGTCACCGGTATCCGGGCCGGGAACCACCCTCAGGTGGATTCGTGGCGGATCAGCGGCAGCGGCAACACCCTGCGATGGATCGTCAACCGCGACTCCCAGGCTTACGGCGTTTACATTCGCGGCAGCGCTTCCAACACCCTGGTGGAGAACTGCGACTCGTACAACCTCATCGGCGTGCAAAACATATCGGCCGGCAACACCGACGGCTTCGGGTGTCATTCGAGCGGCTCCGGCAACGTCTTCCGCGGCTGCCGGGCCTGGGCCTGTAGCGACGACGGCTACGACGCCATTAACAACTCCGGTGGGCCTATCACCTTCGATCATTGCTGGGCCTACGACAACGGGCGCCTCGACGGTAACAAGATTGGATTCAAGATTGGGGGTTACGGGTGCAGCGGCGACGCCTACCCGAATCCGCCGCCGGTCCATAACGTCAGGTTCTGCCTGGCAGCCCGCAACGGTTCTCACGAGTTTTATGCCAACCATCACCCGGGGCAGTGTGCCAACTGGTATAGCAACACCGCGTACGACCTTTCGGGGAGCGGATTCAACATGCTCGAGGGCAATAACAATGGCGACCAGTGCTCCGTCGCCGGCTGGCGAGAGGTCATGCACAACAACCTCACGTACATCGCGGGCATCAGCAATCTCGATCTGAATCAGAGCGTGGTTAACAACAACTCTTGGACGCTGCCGGTGACGGTCACCGACGCCGACTTCGTGAGCCTCGACGCGTCCCAGATGACTCTCCCGCGCAAAGCAGACGGCAGCCTGCCCGACATCACGTTCATGCGGCCCGCCGGCGGCAGCGACCTCGTTGACCAGGGCGTTAATCTCGGCTTCTCTTTTAATGGCGCCGCCCCGGACTTGGGGTGCTTCGAAAGCGACGGAGGGGCGCCGCCCCCTCCGTCTGCGCCGACCGGGCTGGCAGCCACGGCCGTTTCATCCAGTCAGATTGATCTCTTATGGATCGCGGGCAGCGGCGCGGCGAGCTACAACGTCAAACGCGCGACCGCCAGCGGCGGGCCTTACACAACGATTGCTACGGGCGTCACCGCGACGGGCTACAGCGACGCCGGTCTTGCCGCCGGCACGACTTATTACTACGTCGTGTCAGCCGTCAACGGCGGAGGCGAAAGTGCCGACAGCGCCGAAGCCAGCTCGACCACGCTTGCGGCACAACCTCCAGCCGCGCCGAGCGATGTGGCCGCAACCTCACCCGGCAAAAAGAAGATCACCATCACCTGGACAGACAACTCGACGGGTGAGACTGGATTCAAGATCGAGCGTTCGAGCAACGGGGTGAGCTTCACCCAAATCGCCGCCGTGGCAGTGAACACGATTAGCTACACAAATACAGGCCTTACCAGCGGCGCGACCTATTACTACCGCGTGCGCGCCTACAACGCGAATGGCGACTCCGCCTATTCCAACACGGCCAGCGCTACGGCGAGATGAACGAGTGAAGCCGGGAGAGGAGAATCCTCTCCCGGCTTCACTCGTAAAATGAAGTGGTCAGTGCCGACATTGGTTAGAATTCACTTTCAGATGAACGCCTTGTCTGTTGCCTCAACCAGGGACTTGAGGAAGCGAATAGACCTCTCTAAGTCCTCGCGCTTGACATGTGAGGCTGTGGGGGCGCGCCGCCACAATCACTTTCGACCTGTGGACTACGTCTCCTCGTAGGGAAATTAGCTCGTCAAGCGGTTCCTTTATTGAAACCAAAGCGTTTAGGGTATCTAGGGAGTGGCAAAATAAAATCCGTCCTTCTCGACCATCCTATACCCTGCTGGCTGTTGATTCATGAGACGTAACTCCTCGCCTTTCAAGTGGCGCCATTATGCGCCCGACATCATCCTGCTCTGCGTCCGGTGGTATTGCCGCTACTCTCTCGGCTACAGGAATCTCGAGGAGATGATGCGCGAGCGAGGGCTGGCTGTCGACCACGTCACCGTCTTTAGGTGGGTCCAGCGTTACGCGCCGGAGATCAATAGGCGGATGCGCAAGCACCTGAAAATGAGCGGGACCTCTTACCGCCTCGACGAGACGTACGTAAAAGTAGGTCGTGATGCGGAAAGGTCAGGTGAAGAGGTTAGATGGTAGAGATTCGATAGGGCAGGCGAAGTTCGTCGAGAGCCTGTTTGGGGTAGCGGCATAGCCTAGGGGCAACTCACAACCTTCCTCATCTCCAATCAATTTTCGCAACGCAACCCTCCTGCCTGAAAGTAATTCCTTCGACACTAACTCCCGCCACACCTCAACCCCGCGTCAGGTGATGAGCGCCTGGGCGAACAGTTCAACGTAGAGGCTGAGGCCGGGGTCGGCCGTTACGTCCACGCCGCTCGGGTTGGCATGCTTTGCGGGGGCCGGAGTGACAGCGTCATCGGACAGTTGCCACAGCGGCTCGATCTTGCCGAGACCACCGACGGCGAGCGTCTCTTTGACCACGTGGAAGGCTTCGACGCAGTCGAAGAGGCGCACGTAGCTCGGATGCGGCATGCCGGCGTCGAGCGGCGCGAGGCCAAGCCGGTTAGCCATGACGCGGCGGCGGAAGTCTGCAACCGACGGGCAGACGCCGTTCTCTAAGAGCGTGTCGGTGAAGACGAGGTCACTGCTGCCGTCGAATCGCAGGCCGCGCTGGCGGAAGGTGCTGGAGCCGACGAGCGCCCACTGGTCGTCAACGACGACCACCGTGGACTCAAGGCGGCTGGGGCGGCCCGGGAAGCCGACCGGGTGGAAAAGCGCGGAGCGCTCCGCGGGCAACCCGGCGAAGCGCTCCTGCCGGTCTTTAATCTCGTAGTTCGCCATGACCTGGACCTGAAACTTCCGCGGGAAGTCAGTGTCGCGGGGCGTGCAGACGACGACGTGCAGGCTCGGCGTCTGCGAGAGGCGGTTGACCAGGGCTGTGATCAGGTCATCCTGAAGCAGCACCCCGTCCGTGTCCACGCTGGTCGAGCAGAAACCGGGGCTTTCGATGTAGATGAAGCGGCGCGCGCGCGATGGCGGCGGCGAGCGCCCACTCCGTGTCGCGGCGGCCGTAGACGGACGTGATCAGCTCGCGCTCCAGTTCGTCCCGGGCGCGATCCTTGCGCGGGTCGGGCGGCGGCGTGGTGGTCGGCAGCCCGTTGATGACCTGAAGGACCCCGTCGTTGTTGACAGGGTCGGAGAGGAGGTCGGGCATCACCTGGTCAACCTGGACGGTGATGGGGTTGCCCGTCACCGGGTCGATGAGGGGGTTGCCGGTCTCGGGGTCGGTGAAGACCACGGTCTTACCTTGCAGTGTCGTCACGACCCAGTTGATGAGGGAGTCGAGCGTGTAGGGCGGGGGCGGGTTCTGAAGGAAGTTCGCGAAGGCCCCCATGTCGTTCCTGAGGAAGAAGAATGAGGGCGTCGAGGCGAGCGGCGGGGCCGACTGGAGGAGCGCGCCGGCGAAAGTGCCGTTGGCGGGCGGGGGCGCGGCCGGCGCGTCCCAGAGCGGGTTGACGAGGTTCATGAGGCGTTCGGGGATAATCCTTGAGCGGCGCAGCGCCATGCGCGCCACGTCGTAGGCGAGCAGGCCGCCGGCCGTGGCGACTCCGGCCACCTGCGTCTCGCGCCCGCCGAGTCCGCCCGGCGCGCCGCGGCGCGCGTCGGCCGAATGCGTCTCGGGCTCCAGCCGCCCGCCGGCGACCGCCGCGCTCCAAGGCCCCGGCCCCGGCCCGGTGTAGCCCGCGACGAGCAGGTCGCGGTGCGCCATCGTCGGGATGCGCGTCGCCTCGCGCGGGTTCGGTTCGGCCAGCCCGCCGAGTGAGTTCATGAAGAAGGCGACGGGGCCGCCGACCGGCGGGGGGTCGAGGCCGAGGATTTCAGACTGGCACGTGCCGCAATCGACGGGGCCACCGCCCGGCGGGTTCGGCCCGAAGTTGTTGACGTTGGGAGTCGGCGCGGGCGCGGGGATGGTCGCCTGCGTGACCGGCACGGCGACGTTGCCGTAGATGCGCGCGTCGGTCGGGCTGACGACACACATGTCGAAATGCAGGACGGCGTTGGACGGTATCGGCCCGAGGTTCGTGCCGTCTTCGTGTATCCGCGAGAAGGGGTCGCGTAAAAGGAAGAGGGCGGTCGTCGCGCCGACGGGGACGGCCGCGCCCGCGCCGTCGCCGCGTTCCTCGCGCGCGTCGGCGACGAACTTCCGCGGGTAGACCCGGACGGCGACGCCACCCGCCGCCGCGCCGCCGCCGGGCTGGGGGATGACCACGTTACCGATGGTCAGCATCACGTCCACGGTCGGGTTGCCGTTGCCGTCCGCGACGACGTTCGCCGTGAAGGTGAGGACGTTGTCCAGGTTTCGGGGCAAGGCGACGGCGGGCGGGGCCGCGCCGAGCGGGAAGGTCGGCCACTGCGAGGCCGGGCCGGCGACCGCGGGCACGACGAAATCGTCCCTGATCGTCTGCGCCACACACTGCGACTGGGCGGCGGCCCCCGCCAGCGCGCTCTCGGCGGCGGCGAGGAGGTCGTTACCGTTGTCGAGCAGCGCGAGCTGCTCGTTGACGCGGACGACGGGTCGCTGCTCAAGCGAAGGCGCGCCGGGCGGCGCGGCGAAGTTGGGGGGCGGCGTGCCGAGCAGGAACTGGTCAACGTTCAGCACGCGGATGGTGAAGAAGTCGCGGTAGATGACCGGCATGACCACGGGGCTGGGCGGGAACGGTGGCGTGGGCGGCGGCATGAGCGCGGGCGGCGTCGTGTTGAAGGGCGCGACGGGGCCCGGGGGCGCGTAGGTCAAGGCGGGCGGCGCGAAGGCGGCCCCGAGTCGCCCGCCGTTGGGCGAGCCGACGAGCCGCCCTGCGAGGGTGCCGCCGGGCGGCGGCGGCGTGACGTTGATGACGCCGCCGAGACCGCCCGCGAGGTTGAAGAGTCCGTTGTTGGCGTCGAACGCGTTCAGCCCCCCGAGGCCGACGCCGTTGAGAGGCTGGCCCGCCTCGTCGCAGAGGCGGATGCGGACGTCAGGCTGCGGGCCGGCGTTGGCCTGCGTCAGCACGCCCGCGACGGCGAGGATGCCGGGCATCAACACCGGCCCGAGCATCAGCTCGGGCAGCCATTGGAGTGTCGGGTGGAAGGACATCAGGACGGAGAAGGCGTAGAGCATCGCCACGGGGTCAATCGGCATCCCGTCCGCGTCGTAGACGCGCATCGCCCCGAAGTTGCCGATCTCTTCGCCGGGGTTGACGTTGTCGTAGTTCGTACCGGCGAAAGCGTTGTCCGGCTCGACGTAGAAGAAATGGCGCGGGACGGGGCGCGCGGGGACGCGCGGGGGCGGGGGCGCGGGCGGCGCGCCCGGGAGCGGCGGCGGCGGGCCTTCGAGCAGCACGCTGTAGAGCCTTTGGAGCCGCGCGTAGAGTTGTGGGAAGACCGTGATGAGCAGCCCCGTCTCGTTCTCCAACTGGCCGTCGGCGCGCACGAGCGGGAAGCCGATGTCTGCCGAGGAGTTGATCTTGCGGGTCGAGCCCGCGAGCAGCGCCACCCACGGCGCGGGGGCGGTCTGGTTATTCGTCAGACCTTGCAGCGTCAGCGGCAACCCCTGCACCTGCGGCAGGCCCGGCGTCGGCGTCGTGACCCGCTCGGCGTACTGGCAGACCACGTTGGGCGGCGCGAGGTGCCAGGCGATGCGCGGCATGCCGATGCCGAAGGCTTCTAGGCTCAGCTTGCTCAGCACGTTCATGAGGATGGTCATGGCGGTTTCTCCTCTGCCCCTTCACGGACGAAGCTCACATGTCGGCGGGCGGCGGGTTCAGCTTTTGCGGGAGCGACGCTTCCGCCGTTCGCCCGAGCGGGTCGGTGACGCGCAGGATGTACATGACGCCGACGTTCGGCGGCGTCACGGTCACGGTGGTCTCGTTCCCCTCGGCGTCGATCTGTGTCTTCGTCGTGGTCTCCTTCGTCGTCGGGATGGTCAGGACGCGGACGACGTACTCATTCATCCCCGTCTGCGCGTCGTGGACTGTCTGCACGGCGATGTTCGGGAAAAAACCACTCAGGATGACTTGATACTTCGTCGGGTTCGGCTCCACCAGCAACCCGCCGGGTAAGCGCACGGCCACAAGGTCGCGCCTGATGATGCCGCGCTCGTCCGTGCGGGTCTTGAAGAGTTCAAACTTCGACCAGCCATAAGGAGTCTCGACGAAGGGGACGTTCGTCTTGAAAGGGATGTGGTTGTGCGCGTTTTGGTCGTCGACGTGAATATTCTCCAGGTCGTCGCCCGCTTCTATCGACAGCGCCGGCGGGGCGGGCAGGAGTTCGATACTCTGCGCCTGCGACGGCGGCGACTCGCCGCGGTACTTGCCGTAGGGCGGGAGGTGTTCGCCGACGGCCTGCACGCGGTAGTAGTAGGGGAACCAGCTCGGCTGTACGGGGTCGAGCAGCCACTTGCCCGGCTCGGGCTCGCCGCCGTTGAGCGGCGGCACCGTCACGTCCTGCCAGTCGGGGTCGTCGTCCGCGTACTTCGGCTCGCCCATGAGCCCCACGTCGCGCGCCAGCGTCTCCTTCTGCACGCGGAAGACGCGGAAGCCGGCGGCCGCCGGCCCCTTGCTCGGGAGGGCGATCACCCCTACACCCTCCATCCCCGGCTCCGGGTTCTTCCTGAGCAGCAGGCGCGGCGGGCCCGGCTCGATGCGGCGCGGCACGGCCACCGCGAAGCTGCCCTTCGAGCGCCCCGAATTCACGTTGTTCTTGCTGACGGCCGAGACGCGGAAGAGGTAGAGGATGTCGGCCGTGGCGGGCAGGATGACCTCGAACCTGGGCTCCGTGATGGGCCGGCGCGTGTCGATGCGGGCGAAGTTCCAGAAGTCTTCCGCCGTCTCTTCGATCTTCCCTTTCAGGGTGTCGGCGCGGAACCAAATCTCTTTGGCCTGCTCGGCCTCCACGTCAACTCCGGCCAGCTCGGGTATCTTGCTCTTGTACTCTACCGCCCTGTTCCAGAGGGCGGTCTCAGTCGCCTCCCAGACCATGTACTCGGCGGCCTTGGGGGCGGCGTTCCAGGTGAGCAGGGCGCGCGCGCGGTTGGTCGCGTCGGGCAGCGCCGTCCAGATCACGTCCGGCGCGTAGATCGAGATCACGGGCGGGCCGGGGTCGAGGACGTACGCGACGCGCGGGCCCACGGGGTCGCTGGCGACGGCGGGCCTGCGCGCTTCGAAGCCGCGCGCGTAGACGGCGAAGCCGACCTCGTCGGTGCCCGTGAAATCACAGACGAAATTTTCGAGCGTGAGGCGGTAGCCGCGCACGTCGTTGTTCGGGTCGCCGGGGGCAGGCGCGCTGACGAGTTCGAGCTGCGGGATGGCCGGCGGGTAGACGGGCGGCGGGTCCGGCGGCGGAGGGTTGACCGGCGGGTTAAGGGTCGGCGGGTCGAGGCGGAGCGGGAGGTTGTTAGGCGGCGCCGCGGGGTTGTTCGGGAATTTGACGACCAGCTTCGAGGCGTTAAAGCCGGGGCTGACAGGGAAGCCCGCGGCGGGCGCGGCCCCCGGGTCGGACACGCCGTCCACGGGGAAGAACTTGCCGGTGAACTCGATGCGGTCGGGCGAGCGATCCGTCCAGTCCCAACCGAACTCGATGACGAGGCGGCCCGGCACCTCGGGGCCGGTCGAGCCCCCGTAGGGCCAGAACTTCACGCTGTTGATGCCCGGCTGCGCCACCTTCGGCGCTTTCGCGATGTAGTCGTATTTCGTCCAGCCGGCCCAGCGCCCGAACACGTCCACGCCGATGACGAGGTAGTTGTTGACGGCGTTGCCGTTGAAGGGCACTTCGGCGAGCGAGTCGAAGTAGTCGGACTTCGCGCCGGGCGGTATCTGGCCCTCGACGGGGGCGGGGCGGTTCGGCACGTAGGGCTGGTAGCCGCCGGCTTGCCCGCGCGGGGGGTTGAGCATCTGCGTGCTGACCTCGCCTGCGCGCTTGACGGCGACGCCGTAAGCCTCCGGGTACGGCGAGACGAGCCACCGAAGTCGCACCGTCTCGCGGCTCTCCTGATCCACGCCGGGCGGGCGGCCCTTGGCGATTGAAGCGGCGGTGAGAGACTGCGCCGCCACGGGTTCGCTTGAAGGCGTGGCGATGGCCGCCAGCTCCATCTTAATGCCGAGCAGGAGGGTGAACGGCCCCGTCACCATGTAGTCCCAGTGCAGGCTGGGCACGCCCGGCGGGTCGTTGAAGACGGTCTGCGCGACGGCGCTCGCCATCCCCACCCCCACGTCCGGCTGCAAGCGCGCGGCACGCGGCGGCTCCGCCTCGCCGGGCGGCTTGAAGTCCGTGGTGGGCCTGGGGATGTTGCGGACGGGCTGTCTCCCCGGCTCGACGGACGGGAAATCTATCGTGCCGTAGCCGAGGCCCGTCGCCGCGTAGCTGTCGCTGGAAACGTTCGCCATCGTCACGCGGACGACGGGTATCTCGAAGGTCGCTTTGTTCTCGGGGTCTGACTGGTCGGCCGGCTGCCCCTGCTGCTGGAGGCCGGAGACATCTTTCTTGTAGCGGAATTTATTCTGGAATTTGGAGGAGACCGTGTCGTCGGTGTTGGAGAGGCAGGCGGTGATGGCGTCGAGGATGGCGTCGCCGGGGGCGGAGCTGCCCCCCTGCCGCAGCAGGTTGAGGTACAAGACCGGGTGGGGGGCGGGCCAGGCGGGCGTCGGGATGCCCGCGAAGGGGATGGCCGGCAGCGGGAGCTGAAGCAGGCGCGCGATGCCGAGGCGCATGAGGGCGGCCTGATCGCCCGTCTTGTTCGGCACGACGTAGCCTTGCGGCATCTGGGTGTAGTGCGCCGGCGCGATGTCGCCGGGCCTGTAGGGGAGGCCGACCACCTGCGTCAGCTTCCAGTCGGGGAGGTTGGCGTAGGTGTCCTGCGAGATGCCGCGCACGAGGTTGAGCGTGCCCGCGCCGTCGAAGTGTAGGTCGGCGATGCCGGTCGTGCGGAAGCGCCCCCAGCCCGAGACCGACAGCTTGACCTGCTGCTGGGGGATGAAGTGGCCGTAGCTGTCGCGCGCGGACGGTGAGGCTCTCGTTCGGCTTCAGGCTGACGTTGAAGATCACTTGGAACATCTGCCGCTTGTTCCACCCGACGAGCCGAGAGCCGTTGATGACGAGGGGGTTGTTGTGCAGCACTTCGCCGTGCTTGACGATGTCCTGGTTGTTGCGCGGGCGGCGGTAGACGTTGAAGGGCTGGCGGCAGAAGCCGTAGTACGGGTGCGAGAACCAGCGCAGCGCGACCGGCGCGTTCTCCGGCCCGCCGGCCTGCTGGCCGGGGAAGTATTGGTCGAGGGCTTTCTGCGTTAGCCCCGGGTGCGCCCCGGTTAGTTGGCAGGAGCGGAGCACGAGGACTCTCGACAGGACGGTTCTGGGCATCGGCTTATTCCTCCCACGGGGCTTGCGGCGTCAGGACGACCTTGACGAAGTCGGCCGCCTTCTCCTCCAGCTCGAAGACCTCGCTGGCCTTCTGCCTGAGGACGAGCGTGACCTCGGCGGGGGCGTCGGTGGGCAGCTTGTCCGGGTCGAGGTAGACGAGCGTGCGTGCGCCGCCGGCCGAGTAGACCCAGCGTTCGACGCTCGCGCCGCCCGCCTTCTCGCCGACCACCAGCGACGGCTTCGACTCGACCGTCACGCGCATGAAGTTCGGGTCGGGCGACTTCTGGACGGGTGTCAGGTCGGCCTCGTCGCGCCAGCGCCAGTGCGGCTCGACGGTGTCGATCAGGATGGCCCGCTGCCGGGACGGCTGGCCCTCGCCCGCCGCCGTCCAGTAGATGACGACGCGGTTCTCGGTCGGCGCGGGCAGCGTCTGCTCGCCCGCGTCGAGGAGCGCCTGCTGGATTTGGTCGTCGGCGGCCGTCCCTTCGGGCAGGAGCGCGAGTTGGCCGCTCAGCCGCCGGTGGAGAATCTTGGCGGTCAGCACTTCGCCCGCGAACTGCCCCATGCTCTCGTAGCGCGAAGTCTTGAAGGGGCGGCGGAAGAATGGGACCCGGCCTTTGACGGGGAGTGCGTTGCCGTCCTTGTCGAGGAACGGCATCAGCTCCATCTCCTTGTCGGGGTCGAGCTTGGCCGGTTCGATGTCGAAGGTGTAGTTCATGAGCGGCGCGAGGAGGGCTTTGACGACGGAAGTGTCCGTCTTCGTCTTCTGGCCCGAGCCGTTGACGCAGGGCAACACTTCGACGACCTCGCTCAGCACCTCGTAGTAGGGCGAGTTGAAGTCGCTCTCCTTGACATCGAGGTAGCCGTCGAGGTCGAAGGCGACCACCTGGTCGGGGGGGTTGAAGAACGGCGCCTTGGGCGGCTCGGGCAGCACCGGCGCGCCGTCGGCCCCGCGGATGCTGAACGTCAGCTTGACGTTGTGGGCCGCGAAGAGCGGGACGGCCGACTGGTCGTTGAAGACGACTTTGATCGGCTCCTTGTAGAAGTGGTACTGCTCGCCCGTATGCGGCGTCGTGCCGAGCACCCACGGGTCGAGGCGGTTCGGCGCGCGCTTGTCGGTGCGGAAGTAGAAGTTCTGCGGCAGCGGCTTCGGGTTCGACTCCGCCTCCACCGTCTGCTGGTTGAAATGTCCCTTGTCGTCCTTGCCCTTGACCTGGACGTAAGAGTCGTAGGCGACTTCGATGCGGTACTGCCGGTCGGGTTTGAGCAGGGGCGCGGGCTTGCCGCTCGGTTCGAGGAAGTCGAGGATGGTTTCGCTCTCCTGCTTCTTGACCGTGGTCTCGTACTCGTAGCGCGCCTTCTCGGCGAGCGAGCAGACCTCGACCGCGCCGACGAGGAGGCTGAGTTCAAGGTTGAAAAGTTCCGGCACGACGTAGATTTGGAGGGCGACGCAGCCCTCTCTGGGTGTGACGTTAAAGAGCAGCTTCTTCAGCGCCGCGAATTTCCCGCCGCCGAGGAAGGTCGAAACCTCCTGCACGCTCGCCTTCCAGGGCGAGGCGGCGTCCGTCCACGTCTTGGGGAAGTCGGCGGGTTGTTTGATCTCCTTGTGCGGCAGGCTCAGCAGCGGCTCGTCCGAGATGACCTGCCCGTCCTTCCTGAGCTGGCGGAGGCGACACACCCCGACCTCGACGAACCGCGGCTCAAGCGCGAGGAAGAGTTTCACGGCGGAGGCCGCGCCCGTCTTCAGGGTGATCCACTGACTCTTCTTGATCTTATTCTGCGCGTCGACGTAGGCCGGCGGCTTGTTGACGGGCGGGCCCTGGTAGGCGCCCCGCCAGAGCTTCGGCAGGTGAAGCGCGCGGAGGCACTTCACCAACTCGATCTGCTTGGGGCTGCCGCCCGCCGGCGGGGTGCCGAGGACGCGCGCCGGGATAAGGTATGGGTCGCCGTACAGCTCGGCCAACTGGCTGGCGGCGACCTCCAGCTCGTTGAGGGTTGGCTCTTCGACGTAAAGCTGTGTGGGCGGCGGGACATCGCGCGTCGTGCCGGGCGGGTCGGGGTAGGGCGCGCCCGTGAGCGTCCAGCCCTTGCCCGAGCCCCCGAGCGGCACGTCGCAGAACGTCCAGAGCACGCAGGCGGGCGGCGCGGCCGGTTCGCAGATACCTTCCCACTGCTCGGTGACGATGGTCTTCAGCTCGGTGGAGCGTTCGAGGGCGAAGGCCGCGGTGACGGGCGTGCGGCTGCCGAGCGCCAGGTCGAGGTTCGTCTTCTGCCCGTTTGCCGCCTCCACCGGCTCCCTGCGCCAGACCGCGGGCGGCAGGTCGGCCCCGAAGTCGGCCTCCGCCTCGCCGCTATCGGGGACGAGCTCGAACAGCTTGATGCTCTTTAGCGTGTAGCGGCTGCGCACGTCGCCGCCGACTTCGCTCCAGCCGTTCACGTCCACGTAGCCGGGCGCGAGCTTGAGCGACTCGGTGTAGGAGGCGGTGGCGGGCGTCACCTGCGGCGGGGCGATCAACTGTAGGACGGGGACGGCGTCAATCGGCACGACGGGCAGGTCGCCGCCGGAGGTGGTCGCGGCGTCGCCGAGGCTCGCGTCGATCGGGCGGTCGCCGCCCTGCCCCGACGCGATGACCGGGGCGAAGCTCTGTATCCAGCAGTTGGTGACGAGGGCGGGCGCCGCCGGAGTAATCGCCCCCTGCGAGCCGAAGGAGACATCGACGCAGCCCTCGATCTCGAAGAAGAAGAAGTCAACGCTGCCGCACAGTTCGCCCTTGAAGTAGACGGGCGGGGCCGAGACCATGAGCGACGCGTGCACCTCGATGCCGATGATGAAGAGCCGCAGCTCGCCGCCGATGGTCAGGTTGCCGACGAAGGCGAAGGGCGAGAGCGAGAAGCCGACGTCGGCCTTGGCGTAGATCTTCGCGTAGAGGCCGATGCTCTCCGACCCCCAGATCATCGGCGCGTAGATGCCCGCGGCGATGGCGACGCCGCCGAGCGTGCCCGCGGGCGAGGGTATGTCCTCGGCGTCGAGCATGAAGTAGCCCGTGCCCTTCACTATGCCGAGGATGTTCATCGAGGCCGGGCCTTCGATCGTGCCGATGTAGAGATGCCAGACGGCCGTGCTCTTGAAGTCGAAGAAAAGCTCGATGGGGATTCTGACCTGGAGGAGGTCGCCGCCTTCTTCGCCCGGCTCCTCCTTCTGGTACTTGAAGTTGATGATGACGCCGATGGTGATGCGCTTGAGGTTGAAGTCGATGTCGAGCACGCCGAGCAGGCCCACATCCACGTCCTCGTCGCCGAGGCCGGGGAGGTTGGTGATGACCTGCATCTTGACGAAGACGAGGACGCGTGGGCCGGGCAGTTCGAGCAGGAGCATGCCGCGCAGGTTGGCGAGGAAGCCCCCTTCGAGCGTGCCGAGCACGACGCCGAGGCCGAAGCTCCAGTGATCCAGCTTCGGCTCCCACAAGACCTCCGATTGGTCGTTCGTCAGCCGGGCCGGCTCGCCCTCCGCCTTCTTCAGCCAGGCCAGCGCCGGGCCGACGCTGTCCTGCGGCGTGGGCTCGCCCTCCATCCGCCGGTAGTGCATGGCGAAGAGGGCGCTGAAGCCGTAGATGCCGAGGCCGGACGCGCCGAGGACAATGGGCGTCGGGAACTCGACCGTCAGGCCGAAGTAGACGCCCGTCTCCATCCGCCCGGTCGCCACGTCCTCGATCTTCTGGACGGCCAGCGAGGCGGCGACGCGAATCTTGAGCGGCACGATGGTGATGTCGATCGTGCCCATGAAGCCGCTGTCGGTGACGTTGACGTAGCCGCTGCCGACGATGGTCTTCTCAAGGTTGACGTGGACGCCGCTCGGCAGAATCATCGGCGTGTCGGGCGGGTCGAGCGGCCACTTGACCTTGAAGGTGTCAACCGTCACCAGCCCGAGGTCAACCTTGAGGCCGAGGTCGAGTTCGAGCGTGAAGGGGTTGAAGCGCGCGATGCGCACGCCGAGGACGCGGAAGAGGTCGCCGAGCAGACCCGTCACGCCGAAGAGCGCCGGGTCGCTCAGGTCCAACTCGTAGCCCTTGCTCGGGTCGAAGATGGGCTGGTACTGGATCTCGTCGTTCGGCCCCGTGTCGAAGTGGAGGTTGAAGCCGACGGCCCGGTAGCGGACGCGCAGGGGCCGGGTCGAGTGGATGTTCAGCGGGTCGATGTGTATCTCGAACTCGACGCCGTAGTCGAAGATGACGGCGGCGTCGGTGAAGAGCACGTTGCCGGCCGCGGGGACGTGCTGGCGGAAGCGCAGCTCGCCGCCGTAGAGTACGAGCCTCGTCGTCTGGAAGTAGTCGAGACTGTCGGCGGCGATGGGGAAGGCCCACGTCACGGCCATCAGGGCCCAGTCGGCGGGGTTCGGCGAGAGGGTCTCGGGGATGCTCTCACCCATGATGGGCATGAAGGTCAGCATCGCGCCGAGGATGTTCTTGGGCGTCTCGTAGACGATGACCGGCTTCCAGAGGCCGTTCGTGTCGCCTTCGCCCGAGCCGAGCCGGAGCGTTTCGGTGATGTACTTGCTCGCGGTGTCGTAGGTGACGGTGATGGCGAATTCGATCACGCCGTCGGCGGACGGGGCAATCATTTTCTGGTCCGCCGGCGGCAGCGCGGCGTTGCCGCCGGGCGAATTCTGGAGGGCGTTGCGCAGGCCCTTTTCGGTCTGGGTCTCAAAATCCAGCGTGCCCGAGACTTCGGCGAGCACGACGAGGTTGCGCTCGACGCGCACGCGAAGGCCGAGGCGCTGGAAGACGGGCGGCGGCTCGTTGAGCGGGGGCGGCGGCGCGGGCGGCTTCGGCGGGTCGGGCGGCTTCAGCTCCGTACTCGGGCCGCGCGTGACCCTGCCCGTGACGACGACCTCGGCGTGCCCACCAAGCGCCGCGCTGATCGTCACCACGCGGTCGTCCTTGTCGCCGTGGCGCAGCGGCGCGCCCGGCGACTGCTGCTTCGCCGGCGGGTAGGGCGTCGGGAAGTCCGCGTGCGTCGGCACGTCGCCGTGCAGGGCCTTGTTGAGCCGCGCGTAGCTGTGCCCGCGCGGCGCGCCGAGGTTGTCAAGCTCGTCGTCCTTCTCCTGGGGCGTGGCGTTCTTGTCCTCAAGGAGTAAGGGGATGACCTCCGGCGCTTCTTTGATTACGAGCGTGACGCCCTGCGGCGGCACGTAGGAGTTGAGGACGGCCCACGTGACTTGCAGACGCCGCTTCGACAGCTCCCAGTTGTACTGGAACTTGTTGGGGTCGCTCTCGTAGCTTGAGTAGCCGTGGAGGGTGACCCTCTTCTCGTTGCCGACGACGGGGACGCGCTTGTCGAGCCATTCGCGCAAGGCGTCGGCCCCGTTCGGCTCGTAAGGGTCTGCGCCGCCGCCCGCGGTCGCCGGCATGGTGCTTTCGAGGAATCTTTCGTCCACGTCTTTGTCGGGCGTGCCCGGCGGAAAGTTGCTCACGTAGAGCGGCGTGACCGCCGCGACCTGTCCCTGCGACGGGCGCTCGTACTTGTACCAGAGGTCGAAGAACTCGACGCTCGCCGGCTCGGCCTCGAAGCGGATTTCCACCCCGACCTCGTCGTCCGCCCCCACGTCAACCGTGAAGAGCTTCCCCGCCAGCGGGAACTTGCGCAGCACGTCGCCGTTCTTATTCCTCAGCGTGACCTCGGCCTGCCGGTTCGGGGCCACGACGCGCAGCGTCTCGGTGACGCCCTGCGCCGAGGGGATGAACTCCACGTCGTAGCCGCCCGCGCCGGGCGGGTCAACCTGCTCGTCCTTCCACTCGGCCTGCGCGAGCTTCGCGACCGCGCCCGGGAGCTGCTTCGGCCTCTGGAAGAGGACGACTTCGATCTTTTCAAACCTCTGCTTCCCGAGCTTGTCCGCGACGGAGACGAGCAGCCAGAGCGGCTCGACCGGGTTCTGGAGCTTCGCCACTCTGGTGTTGGGGTTCCACAGCTCTATGCCGCCCGGCTGCTGCAAGACGCTGACGGTGAAGAGCGGCGCGCCGCCGTTGATGAGGAGATGGATGGTGCCGTCGGCCGGGAAGATGACACGGCCCGCTTTCGTCTCGGCCTCGGCCAGGGTGTTCCCCTGATAGCCCCTGAAGTAGGCGATGCTGTCCGCCCCGTCATAAAACAGGGTGTCGAAGCTGAAATCCTCGCCGAGGAAGTCCAGCGCGGCCTCGAACTAGACCTCGCCACCGAAGGAGATCAGCGCGTCGCTGACGCAGGCGTTGAAGGCGAATTCTTTGCTCTCGTCGGCGTAGAAGAATTGAAGGTTCTTCAGGTAGAGGCCCGTCCACTCCTCGTCGGTCCCGAAGTGCTTGAGGATTTCGGGCGGCGTGCTCGTTTCGCTCAGGTCGAGGATTATCTGGTCGATGCCGAAGCCGACGCGCCCGCTCTCGTGAATCGTGAGCGGCGGCTCCATGCGGACGAGTTCGCCGGCCGCCATGTCCGCCGGCGCGTCGAAGCCGCCGCTGCCCCAGGACTTCAGGCGGAAGCCGAGCGTGCCCGCCCCGGCCGACATCTGCTGGCAGACGAGCGCGACTTTGGGGAGGACGAAGCGCACCGGCTCGTTCGCTCGCCCGCTGTCGCGTACGAAGCGACTCCCCTCCACCATGGCCGGCTTCCACTCGGGCCCGAGCTGGAACTTCAGCGAGCTGAGCAACAACTCAAGGCGGAATGCCACGTCGGGGAAGTCGGTCGTCGCCGCCCGCTGCTGCGAGACGTTAGGCGACGGCGGTAGGGGCGGCGGGGGCGGCGGCGCGTTCGGAGCCGGGCCGGGGCCGAGGTTCGTGCCGAGCAGGGCCGCCATATTAGCCATCGTGTCCAGGTCGGCCTGCACCATCGCCGCCCCGGCGGGCCAGACGACGCCGAGGGCGGCCAGGGCCGCGCCCGCGCCGGGAAGCCCGCCGGTGCCGATGTTGTTGAGTTGGGCGAAGACGGCTGCGAGCGGCTGCGAGCCCCAGCGCGGGACGGTGAGGCGAAACTCCATCAAGTGATCGTCCCAACTAAAGACGGCCCCCGTCAGGGGGTCTTCGTACTAGCGCACCGGCACGAGGCTCGGGTCGAGCGACAGGCGGCCCGTGTAGACAATCGCCCAGTCGTCGGACACCGTATGCAACTCGTCGACGAACAGGATCGACAGGACGGCGTCAACCTGAGGCGGGAACACGTACCCGGCCAGGAATTGCGGGGCCAGCAATTCATAGAGGCCCATCTTTGTGAGAGCCATGACGTCACCTCCCGCGATACTCTTTAGGGTGCCCGGCCCCCGGCGTCTACACGCGGGGGCGTGATACGGTTGAAGGTAGATGAGCGACGTGGAGGACCAGGCCGTCGGGGTGCTCTAAATTATTGCGTGCGGAGTTTAGACGGTAGAGCTTAGCAAAGCGCGGTAGACACGGTGACGGCGGAAGCAGTGGCCGTCATTATCTGGTACGCGCCGATCCACGGGCGATCGCAGTTACTGACAATTAAACGAGACTTCAAATTATTGAGTGAGATTGATGCCCCTGATGCGCGTTAGCCCCTTAAGTGCGGCAGAGTGCAATTAATTCCTCCCAACATTTCAAGAACAATTGCTCCCGGTGTCTGTCCGCCGCGCTTCTGTCAACGTTCCCCGTGTTGCAAGTGCGCCGGCACTAACCCGCCCGGCCATCATCACGCCGTCCCGGGCCTGCGTAGCTTCCCCTAAGGCAGCTTGATTCAACTGTACCCTTGCGATTGCGAAACGAAGTATTACTACGAGGCGAGAAGAGGCCCTCAGACGCTTTTACTCATGCGGCCCCCGAACAGGCTCGCGACAAACTTCGCCTACCCTACTGCTCTTCTTACGCCCCTCCCCCTACTCTTTAGGCTTCGGCGGCCTACCAGGCTGTGTTGCAAGAACGGGGGTGAATCTCTCGTTAGGCGGGCACGTGGCTTCAAAGGCGGGGGCTTGAGAGGGGCGGTGTCGTGTCGGCGGTCGGGCGACTCGCGCTAGCGGCGCGACCGGCGGTTGACGCGCAGCCACAGCAGCGGCAGCGGCAGGCCGAGCAGGACGATGGGCCAGTAGGGCAACATGATCATCCGCGCCCGCACGCTGACGGGCCCGCCGACCCCGTCGCGGTCGTCGGCCGCCTGCTGCGCGTCGGCGTCCCACGCGAACCCCAGCCGACGCGCCCACGGGCGAGAGTTCGGCATGCGACCGAATGCCACGACCCGCGTACGCGCCGGGCCCGGCAGATCGACGATCAGCGACGGCGGGGAGGCGTACACTGCGCGCAGGTTGCCGCCGTAGTCGGCGGCCTGAGCGACCAGCGACAGTCTCCCGGACTGGCTCCGCGCCCACAACGCGTCCCAGTACCCGTAGCGCGGGACGTTCGACCCGTTGACGGGCATCATGGAGACGACCGTACGCCGGTCGAGGTCAACCCGCGTCAAGTCCGCCGAGTGCGCGATCCCGAGCAGATGCCAGTCGAGCGGCCGCGCGTAGCTCATCGCCCATCCGGCAGCGGCCGTGAGCGACAGCAGCAGCGAGACCGCGGCGACGAGGTTGAACAGCCACCGCTTCATGAGTTGGGGCCCCCACGCCGCATAACGCGCCAGATAACCCGCGAGCATAAGCCCTGACCTTTAGCAGGTGTGCCGGGAGCGAGTCCGGTTCATCTGGTTGTTGTGCGCGCCTTGCCACCGATATCGTCTGAAGTCTTGGCCCGCCCTTCTGAAGGTTCGGCAAGTTCTAAATGCACCGTTGTATTTTCAGTCACGCTGCCAACCGAGCCGACCCGCCAACCCCCTGCTTCCGGCAACCCTCGCTTGGATGATTCAATCGCCCCGCCGACAGTAGGCACGCCACTTCGCTTTCGCTCACTCCGCTCCTGCAACAAACCCAGAGGCGTATACAACAGCAGCATTAGGAGCCTGAGCGGGAGGAAGAAAAACATTACCGGGAGCAACGCGAGGTCGATAAGGAAAGTGAGCAACCCTTTACCCGCGAGCCGCCATGAACTGCCGACCCGACCCTCGCGGGCCGTCGTAGTAGCACTCTCGAAGAAGTGGTCGGCGTAGCGTGCGACGGAGCGGTCGAGATGCTTATTGACTCTAGCGAGTACGCTGTCCTCCCCGGTTGAGAGGGCGATAGTGACCACGTCAAGGTTGGTGCCGCAGGCGGGGCAGAACTTGTACCCGTGAGAATCATCTCTCCCGCATTTCGGACAGAACATGCGTTGGCTCCTTTGGCAGAATCAATCTACATGGGCAAGTACGATGCTGATACAGTTTGGTTCAAGGAGAATCAACCACACAGCGCATAACGCCCGGCATCACCCGCCGCCTCACAACTCTGAAGGAACTTGAAATCTGGCGTGTCGGCGGTCAGGTGCATGCCGTTGTTAGGCGGCAGGCGTACTGCGGCCGAGCCCTACTCGTAAGCGCGACTGAACCTCCTCCCGTAGCACCTCCACGCGGCGGATCCGCCATCCGGCCGCTCCGCGGACCCACTCGTAGCGCCCACGCCGGAGCACGCTCCACTCGCGGCGGAGCACGCCGAACGCGCGCACCTCAAACCTCGCCAGCCCCTCGCCCTCCTCCACCGCCGTCGTCCCGTCAGCGCCGACTTCCGGCCTCTCGCGCCGGAACTCACTGGATGCGGCGTGCACCTGCTCTAGTTGGTCGCGGACGGCGCGCCCGAGCTGCTCCCGGCCGATGGTGCGGCCGTCGAGCTGCCGGTACTAGAGCTCCGGGTGGAACGTGTCAAGGTAGGCGCCCGGGTCAGGGCGCTTCGGAATGGCCCGAGGAGTATCGACTGCGCGATACTCCTCGGGCACCGCCGGCCAAGCCGCTCGCAGACCCGCAACGCCGCCCCCACCGGCGGCACGGCTATACTTTGAGCCTACCGCGGCGTCCGGGTCTTTATAGCTGTGCGATCACGGCGTCGGCCGCCGCCACGAGCGCTGCGGCTTCGGAGGGCGGCAACCCGCCGCTGCTCTCCAACTTTCTGACCTCCGCGATGAAAGCCTCCAGTCGCTGTTTCGCGGCCGGTCTGTTCCCCTGGTTGAGAGCGGCGAGGGCCTCTTCCAGATACTTCACGAGCGAGTCGAACCCCTGCGGCCCGAGCGTCCCCGCGTCGCTTAGCGTCTCGAGGCGTCCGACGAGCAGCTGAGTCTGCCCCGACAGGCTCGTCGGATCGACGGTCATCCGCGTGAGGAAGGCGTCCCGGACTCCAAGGAGTGTCTGGCTCGGGTCGATCCTGCAAGCCGTGTCCCCGATGGCGTAGACGCTGTCGCCGACCGGCGCGAGGTCGAGGGCGATGTCGAAGCGGCGGCTGCCGAACTGGCGCGTCCAGATGACGTTGCCGTCGAAGTCGTACATCCTCACGTAGGCGTCGAGCTGGTCGTAGAAACGCCCGAACCTCGTCCGGCACTCGTTCGTGTCCGACTGGGAGCCGACCGGGAATTGCCCGGCGAACAACCCCGTCAGGTTCGAGCTGACGAACACCCCCGCGTCCGACACACGAACCCTCTTGCCCCCGGTGAACGCGGTGCCCTGTCCTCCCTCGGGCTTACCCTTGATCTTGCGCGTCCACAGCTCGTTCCCCTCGACGTCGTACTTTCGCAGCAGGCCCACGATGTGCGCCGCGGCGCCGTTGCCGCCGCGCGCGGGCTCGCCGAAGAAGCCCTCTTGCACCTGCCCCGTGATGTACACGCCCGTGGGATGCACCGAGACGGACCAGAGGGCGAAAAAGTAACCGTTGGCGTTGGGGAGCTGGCGCGCCCAGATGACGTTGCCGTCGAAGTCGTACCGGCGCAGGTGCGCCTGCGGCACGTTCACGTCACCCGTCGAATGGAGTCCCGCGACGTACACGCCGGTCGAGTCCACGTCGACGCCCCCGAGGTCTGTGGGGGAGCCGCGCACCCCGAACTGGCGAACCCAGACGGGATTGCCGGTTTCGGGAGCGAGCTTGGCGATAAAGACGTCCGTGCCGCTGCCCGTCGGCGCGCCGGGGAAGGTTCCGCTCGTATAGCCCGCCACGTACACCCCGCTGGAATGAACCGCGACCCCGCTGATCAGGTCGTCGGCCGCGGTGCCGAACTGGCGCGTCCACATGATGTCGCCCGCGGGACTGTACTTGCGGACGAAGGCGTCGCCGAAACCGGCGTTCGTCTGACCGGGGAGGGTGCCGTCCGTGGTGCCCCCGACGTAGACGCCCGTGGCGTCGGTCGCCACGGCGCCCGAGGGGCCTAACGTGTCGTCATCCGAAGGGGTGCCGAACTGGCGCGTCCAGAGCACCGCTCCGTTGAAGCCGTACTTCCGAAGATAGAGGTCGATGCCCCCCGCGGCGGACTGGCCGGGGAAGACGCCCACCGTGCTCCCGGCGACATACACCCCGCCGGAATCTGCGGCAACACCCCCGGCGATGTCAGATTCGGTCGTTCCGAACTGGGAGACCCAGTCGAAGTCCCAAGCCGACGCGACGTTCTGGAACAGGAGACACAGACAGAGTGCGACGGCCAACTTTCGTGCGTTCATGATTTCCTCCATTTTTTATAAATAGCCCTCTAACGGCAGGAACACTACGGTCTCTGTTCCTGCCGAACCATCCGAGCGGCCTCACGCCCCGCGTGACCTGCCGCCTGAGTTGCCGAGAGACAAAAGGATTAGTGATCGGGGATCGGCCTCATTCGGTCGTTAGACCGACGTGAGTGAGTAACTCAGAAGTAATTAATAAAAATCCGACCCGCCGCAACTAATCCTCCTCGTCAAATCGGCATTCAAAACCAACCGCCGAATGGAGAAGTTGCGGAACTCCCCGCGATATTACTGCCGGCGCGAAAGTTTTTAGCGGTCGGGGAACGCCCCACCTTGCGCACGGAGACTCGCACAGTCGTTCCGGCAGGAAATGACTTTCGGATGGTTGTGTTGCGGGAATTGCTTTGAAGCAGGAAGGGCTGCTCTGTAACTTTCGTTAAGCGGCGACACCGAACAGGCTCACGACGAACTTCGCCTGCACCGCCGTATGCCTACCGTATAATCTCATTTAGGGTAGTTATGATGCCTAATCACCGCGAGCTGAGAGCCGATCCGGGTGAGTGCCGTCCCGCCGTAGGTGACACCGGTCACCACCTTCGGGCTTAGCATATAAACATGTGCGGCCGACGAGTGGGATTTAAAGAAGATACAGTAATTATCAGCCCACTTACTCAAAAATAGGGCTGATGTATTGCGAGGCTTATCGGCGGAATGTCCATTAGCAAAAGCGGATCGGAACTCGGTCCGGCGGCAGGCGGGTGGGTGAGAAATGTTTTACGCGCGCGCCCGCGCCTGCTAAGGTCGAGGCGGGGGGTGATGCGACTGTGAAGGGCGGTAACAGGCCGACGGTGCTGGTCGTGGACGATAACGCCGATACGCGCGTCGTCGTGCGCTGGATGCTGGAGCGGTGGGGGTGCCGCGTCGTCGAAGCGTCGGACGGTCACGAGGCTTACGAGATGACGGTGGAGCACCGCCCCGACCTCGTCGTGATGGATTTGTCGATGCCGGTCGCCGACGGCTACGAGGCCATCCGCTCCATCCGCGCGCGTGAAGAGTTCTCCGGACTCCCGATCATCGCCGTCACCGCCTTCGACCGCGCGATCTCCAGAGACGGCGCGGAGGCGGCCGGCTTCGACCACTACCTCAGTAAGCCAATCGACTTCAAAAGGCTCGAAGTGCTGGTGGAGAAACTGACAAGGCCGGGCCGGCGGGAAAGCCCCTGATAATTACGTCCCGGCTGCGGGAGACCAGACGTGACTGATTAATACCCTCCCGTGCGACGCCGCAGCTCAAACAGACCCTATGCCAGTTAAAGCACCGGGCGATGCGCCCCGCCCCGCCGGCCGCGGCAAAGAGGCGGCCCGGCTGAAAAGGCTCATCCGGGAGTTAAGTTCCGTCCGCGCGGACATGCTCTGGCTGGAGTCCGAGGCCGGGGCGGCGCTGCGCGGCCTGCCCGAGACACACGTCGAGAGCGCTAGGAACCTCCTGCACTACCTCGCCCTGCGCCGCCACGACCTGCGCGGGGCGCAGCAGCGGTTGGCCGCGATGGGTCTCTCCTCCCTGGGACGATCCGAATCCCACGTCAAACAGAACCTGGAGGCCGTACTCGGCGTGTTACACCGCCTGGCCGGTTCCGACGGGCGAGCCCCTGAGTCATCGGGGAAGAGCGTCGGCCTCGCGGAGGGGCAGCGCCTGCTTGAGGAGCACGCGCGTGCTCTACTCGGGCGTGCGCCGGGTCGGAGGCGCGTGCGCATCATGGTGACGATGCCGAGCAAGGCGGCCGACGACTACGAACTGGTCAGGCACCTGCTGGCGCGCGGCATGGACTGCATGCGCATCAACTGCGCGCACGAAGGCTCCGAAGAGTGGTCGCGCATGATCGGCAACCTGCGCCGGGCCATGAAGGAGACGCGGAGGGGCTGCCGCGTCCTTATGGACTTGCCGGGGCCGAACCCTCGCACCGGGCCGACGGAGCCCGGCCCCCGGGCCGTCAGTTGGAGCCCGCGCCGCGACCCCGCGGGTAGAGTCGAGGCTCCTGTGCGCGTCTGGCTGAGGCCGGCCAGCGCCGACGTGAAGCCTCCTGAGGGGGCCGACATCTGCCTGCCCGTAGACGGCGACTGGCTGGCTCAAACGCGAAGGGGCGACCTCATAAAGTTCCTCGACGCGCGCGGCGAGCCGCGTTCGCTGAAGGTCGTCAGGGCCGCGGGTAAGGGCCGTTGGGCAGAGTCGAATGAGACGGCCTACGTCACGACCGGTACTGCATTGAGCCTCGCCGGCCCGGCGGCTAAAGGCGGCGGGAGGGTCAAGGGGAAGGTCGCGGAACTCCCAGCGCGGGAGCAGTGGATTAGATTGCGTGTAGGCGACCTGCTGACCCTGACGTTCGATCAGCGGCCCGGGAGCCCGGCCGCGTACGACCGCGAGGGGCGGCTCGTCAGAGCGGCGTCAGTCGGGGTGACGATGCCGGCAGCATTTGCGCACGTCCGTGTGGGTGAGAGCGTCTGGTTCGACGACGGGAAGATAGGCGGGCGCGTCAGGTCTGTCGGCGCCGGGGGCGTGGAGGTCGAGGTCACGCACGCCGGCCCCGAAGGCGAGAAGCTGCGGGGCGACAAGGGCATCAACCTGCCGGAGAGCCGGCTGCGGCTGCCTACGCTGACGGAGGCCGACCTCGCGGCGCTGCCCTTCATCGCCCGCCACGCCGACCTCGTCGGCTACTCGTTCGTGCGCTCCGCTTCCGGCGTGCGCGCCCTGCAAAAGCGTCTCGCCGAACTCGGGGGCGAAGGGGTGGGCCTCGTGCTGAAGATCGAGACGGGCCGCGCCCTGAGGGAGTTGCCGAACATCATCCTGGCGGCGATGCGCAGCCCTTCGGTCGGAGTGATGATCGCGCGCGGCGACCTCGCGGTCGAGTGCGGCTACGAGCGGCTGGCGGAGGTGCAGGAGGAGTTGCTCTGGGTCTGCGAGGCGGCACACGTGCCCGTCATCTAGGCCACGCAGGTGTTGGAGAGCCTGGCGAAGGAGGGCACCCCGTCGCGCGCCGAGATCACTGACGCGGCGATGGGCGCGCGCGCCGAGTGCGTCATGCTCAACAAGGGCGATTACATCCTAGAGGCCGTCGGCGCCCTCGACCGCATCCTGCGGCGCATGCAGGCGCACCAGCGGAAGAAGCGGCCAATGCTGCGCCCATTAAAGATGGCCGACCACTTCGCCGCGGACGGACGACCGCCCAACATGCCGACTGTTAAGAAAGGAAAACGACGGGCGGGAACGGGCGGAGGCGTTAACTAGCGGCCTTCCAAGCTGAGGACGAAGACTGCGAATTCGGGCGCGGTGTGTGTAGGCGCTCTCTCCACCCGACCCGCCGGCCGCGCCACTTCCCCCGGCTGTAGCGGGAGCGAGATGGGCCCGCCGTTGTACACGCCGCGTGAGACGGGCGCGCCGCGAAAGTTCTGCGCGTCGCGGATTTCAAACCCCTGCCCCTTTGCAAGAAGGCCGCCGAGGTCAACCTCGACCCGCTCCCGCGCGCCCCGGTTGAAGACGACGATGTGTGCGCGGCCCGCCTCGTACCTGTTGGGGCGCACGAAGACGCGGGGGGCCTCCGCCCCGGCCGGGGGCGTCGCGATGTACCGGCTGTTAACGTCCAGCCGAACCTTCTGCCGCCAGCCGGCGAAGCCGTACTCCTTCGAGTCGCCGACGAAGGACGCGCCGCCCCGCCCCGCGAGGAGGTAGGTGTTGAAGTCCCACAGATACCGGGAAGTCTCCGCGCCTTCGGGCGTCAGCAGTTCGCACGCCTCGCCGTCGGCGATGATGGTGTTGCCCGCGCACTCGACCTGCCGCCACCACCAGACGCGCAACGGCCTCCGGGCCACGACGTAGTTGTCGAGCAGCTTGAGGTCTACGTTGTTCTTGTCCTCGAAGCCCAGCCGCATGCCGTTACTCTTTGAGGCGGCGGCGCCCGGCGCGGCGTAGACGAAGTTATTCCTGACGACGACGCGCTCGGCCGGGACGCCCTCGACGCCTCCGACCTGGAGGTTGCCCGTCGCCTGGTCGTCGCCGGTGATCGCCCCGTTGTTGAAGCAGACGTTCCCCTCGATGTGCAGGCCGCGCTGTGCGCTCTTGGCCGAGTCGGAGTGCGCGAGGATGCCGTAGCCGCCCTGCGCGAAGACGACGTTGTCGGTGACGTACTTCGTCCCCTCGCCGTTACCGGTGTAGAGCGCGTGCTCGCGCTTGTTGTTGCCGTTGTAGTAGAAGAGGCTGCCGTGCACCTCGGTCATGTCCTGCTTGTCCCAGACGCCGTGGCCGTTGTCGTGGAAGACGCAGTTGATGAACTTAACGTGCGGGGCGTACACGTCGGCGCCGGAGCCGCGCCATGGCTCGTCCTTCCCCGTGTAAGGGCTCTTCCGGCTGCGGTCGGGGTGCGAGTTCGTGACCTCAAGACCCCAGAACCAGACCCAAGGCCCTCTGACCTTCAGCGCGGGCTGCTTCGACTCGCCGACACCCGCCCTGTCAATCACCGCCCTTTCGCCGCGCGCCGCGCGCACGACAACGGGTGCCTGCGCGTCGCCCTTGAGGGTGCTCGTGAATGTGCCCGCGTAGCGGCCGCCGCGCAGCCAGAGCGTGTCGCCGGGCTCCACCTTGTCGCCGCCCGTGCCACCGGCGAGGGCCGTCGCCAAGTCCCACGGCGAATCCTTCGCCCCGCTCGCCTCCGGGCGGCCCTCGGGCGCGGCGTACCACTCACGTCGGGGCCGCGGCATGAGGGTCAGTGTGTCCTCTTCAATCTTACCTTCGTGGGTGACGGTCAGCCTCAAGGGTGTGAGCCGCGCGACCGCGGCCGTTTCGACCTTGAAGCTGGCGCTGGTTGAGCCCGCAGGAATCGTAATGCTCTTCGGAGAGTGCGTCGCCGGCCCCCCTTCGGCAGAGACGTTTACAACGCCGCCGCCCGGCCGCGCCGGGTACCGGAGGGTCACCGTGACCGTGCAAGCCTCGCCGCCGACGAGCGTCGCCGGGTGGAGGTTTAGGCTCGCGATTGCTTGCCCGCGCGTCAACGCCTCGGGGCTCCACTCGGCGCTGGTGGTCTCCCCGTGCGCGGCCCGGCGGTCTGCCCGGCTCTCGGACGCCTGTTGCATTAGGAAGAGCAGCGCCGCGACGACGGGCAGCGGCAGCACCAACGCAAAGAGGATCAGCCTGCGGACGTTCACCTTAACGCTCCGACCAAAAGGAGCGGGAGCCGCGCCGTTGTGGGCCGTGAAGGTCATCGGCTTTCGGGGGAGGCGTCAGACTTCCACGCCGCGGCTCGCGCCGGCATCGTAGCCCAGTTCTTCGACCGCCTCGCCGCCGCACAGCTCGCGGATTCTCCGTTCGAGCCGGGCGGCCCAGGCAGAGCGCGAGTAGTGCTCTTCGACATAGCGGCGGCCGGCGGCTCCCATCTGGGCGCGGCGCGACGGGTCGCGGTAGAGTTCGAGGATGGCGGAGGCTGTGGCGCGCGCGTCGCCGGGCGCGACGACCAGCCCGCCCCCGGATTCTTCGATCACGCGAGCGCTCTCGCCCGAGAGTGCGCCGACTACCGGGCGCTCGCACGCCATGTACTCGAAGACCTTAACCGAGATGACCTTCTTCGGGTAGGGCTCGGGCCTGACGGCGGCGAAGCACACGTCGGCGCGCGCGATGAGCGAGGGCACCTCCTCGACCGGGCGCTCGCCGCCGAAGATGACGTTGTCGAGCTTCAGCTCTCGGGCCTGCGCGAGCAGCGCCTCGCGCCGGGCACCGTTGCCCAGCAAGAAGAAGACAATCTCCCTGTGCTCGCGCAGGAGGGCGGCCGCTTCAAGCAGGACTTCGAGGCTGTGCTTGATGCCGAAGAGCCCCGAGTACATGACGACGAAGCGGTCGCCGAACGGGTACTGGCGCGCGACGGCGTTGTCGCGCGCGGCCGGGCGGAAGAGTTCGAGGTCGGCGCCGTTCGGCATCAAGAAAACCTTCTCGCGGGCGGCGCCGCGCGCGGCGACCGCGTCGGCTATGGCTTCCGTGGTCGCGACGACCAGGTCGGCCGCGCGGTAGCCGAGGCGGGCCAGCGCGCCCGTCACGCGCACCGGGAGCGAGCCTTCGCGGTAGCCCGCGTACGTGACCAGTTCGTCGGGCCAGAGGTCGCGTATGTCGAAGACGAGGCGGGCGCCGCGCAGCCACGCCAGCAGGAGGGCCGGGACGAGCGCGAAGACCGAGGGCGAGGTGACGAAGACCACGTCGAGACGCCCGGCGCGCCAGCCGCTGCGCAGCGCCGCCGGGATGAAGCTCAGGTAACTGCGCAACTGCGCCCACTTGGACTGGTTGCGCGGCGTGACGTAGCAGGCCGTCCGCAGCACGGTCACGCCGTTCAGCTCCTCGCGCATCCTGCGCCGCCCCTTATAGCCCTCGAAGACTTCGCCCTTCGGGTAGTTCGGCATCCCCGTGGCGACGAAGACCTCATGCCCGGCCTCGGCCATCCCGCGCGCCAGCGGGTACAGGCGGTTCGAGAGCGCTCCCATCTCCGGCAGATAGATTTGTGTGACGAAGAGAATACGCATGGTAGTTCAGCAGGCGCCGCTCTTCCTGACGACAGCGCCGACGGTGCGCAGCATGAGGCGGAGGTCTAGCGAGAGGCTGCGGTGGTCGATGTAGTGCATGTCCATCATCACGCGCTGCGGGTAGGTCGTGTCGCTGCGCCCGCAGACCTGCCACAGCCCGCTTAAGCCCGGCTTCACCGTGAGCAGCTTGCCGGAGTAGATGCTGTACTTCTCCAGCTCGGGCCGGACGATGGGGCGCGGGCCGACCAGCGTCATCTCGCCGCGCAGGACGTGCAGGAGCTGCGGCAGCTCGTCGAGGCTCGTGCGGCGCAGGAAGGCGCCCACCGGGGTGACGCGCGGGTCATGCTTGAGCTTGTAGTCTTGCTCGAACTGCCGCCGCAGGAACTCATTCCTCTTCAACTGCTCGTCCGCGTCCGCGGCCATCGTGCGGAACTTGAGGCAGTCGAACTCCGCGCCCCCCAGCCCGAGCCGCCGGTGCCTGAAGAAGACCGGGCCGCGGCTCGTCGCCTTCACGAGCAGGGCGACGCAGGCGAGCAGCGGCAGCACGGCCAACAGCAACGCCGCCGCGACCAGGATGTCTATGGCCCTCTTGCAGAGGGAGTACGCCCCGCGCCTGCGCCTGGACCGCTCGGCGTAGGGCGTGGCTCTGCCGAGCAGTCGCGCGGCCGGTGCGCCCAACGCGTCGAGCGTCACGGCGGCTGCGCCATCGTCGCCGCCGGCGAAGTTGACCGAGTCCCATGAAAACGTCTGGGCAGCAGAGAACGCGGGCACGACCGGCGCGGCCTCGACTTGCTGCACTGAGGCAGGCGTTTCCCGCAGTGTGATAGGATTAGGCTGCATTGACTTTCACCCCGGAGAAGGTTGGAGGTTCAATGTGAAGGGCTGAGCAGCGCCCGCCAGCGTCGCTCAGCCCGCGTATGTTTACGGCCGCGTGTGATCGTGAACCCGCGCTTGGCGGAAGCCCTAGGCGCCCGCCAACGGCGCGCTGTTAAGAGTCCTCCTTCTAGCTTTGTCGGACGGCGCTCACCCGCGCCTCGCTCGGCGGCGCGACCGCACCGGCCGCGAGCGCCCGTTCGGGGTAGCCCTCGCCCGCCAGCGAGTCGCCGCCCGTCAGACACACCCCGGCGAACTCCGGACGGCCCGCCAGAACCCTCCGGTAGATGCCGATCACCCTGTCAGTGATGATCCTTTCGTCGAGGCCGCGCACCGCGGCGCGACCGGCGCTCCGGCCCCCGCGGCCGAGCACGCGCCCGAGGGCGGCCGCGACGGACTCGGGACGCTCGTCCTCACACACCTCGCAGCCATCGACGCCGCGCAGGCGCTCCTCCACGTCGCCCACCTTCACCGAGACTACGGGGAGGTTGCAGGCCAGCGCCTCCTTCACCACGTTGGGCGAGCCCTCCTGCATCGACGTGAAGACGAGCGCGTCGCACGCGCTCATGTAGACGGGCACCTCGGCGTGCGGCACGCCCCAGACGACGACGAGGCGGGAGGGCAGAGTCTCGTTAAGAACTTCGACGGCGCGCTCGGCCAGCCACATCCGCTTACGGGCCTGCGTCGGCCGCCCGACGAACAGCACCAGACGTTCGTCTTCGGGGAGCCCCAGCCGGCGCCTCGCCTCGTCGCGCGGCAGCTCGCGGAAGAAGTCGAAGTCGAGCCCCGAAGGGATGACCTCGGCCTCGACCGAGGGCGGCAGGTAAGCCTTCATGTGGCCCGAGACGACGACGCAGGCGTCGGCGCGCCGCGCCACGAGACGGCACAGGCGCGTGTGAATCCGGCTCGCCCACATGTGGCGGCCGCTGCGGTCGCTCACGGTGCCGAGGAGGTCGCTGCCCCGAAAGGTGACGACCAGCGGCAGACGTTTGGGGAGCGCGAGCAGGCCGCTCTGGCCGAACTGCGCGTGGACGAGGTCGTAGCGCCCGCGCCTCAGCTTCAGGCGAAATTGCCACCAGGCTTTCAGGTAGTTGAGCGGGTTCTTCGCCCCCTTGAAAGGGAAGACCTCCACGTCAACGCCCGCCGCCCGGAGGAAGTCGGCCTGCCGCTTGATGAAGTGGGCCGTGCGCGACATGCCCGGCGCGGGCCATTCGCTCGTGACCATCAGCACGCGAATCGGATTACTCATCTGTCACCCCACATGAAAGCGGGCGCGGTCAGAGGCGCGCCCAAAGGTCTCTCGCCCCCTGCACCCACTCGCCGACGGCGGGCCAAGGGTCGCCCGCTCGGTAAGCCTCCAGGCGAGTCCCCGTAGGCTGCGGCCCGAAAAGCTCCCTCAGCCCTTCGGCGACTGAAGGGTACTCGCCCGCGTAGCCGGCCGGCCTGCCGCGCACGATGAAGAGGAAGCGCTTGAAGTCGCCCCAGAGCCAGCGCAGCGTGACGCCGGCCTCGTAGCCGGTATGGGGCCTGACAGGCTCGCCCCTCAGTATCGAAACCCAGAGCAGAGGGAAGTTCACTCCGGCGTCGATGCCGAGTTGGAGTGAGCCCCAGAAGCGGCCGTTGACCTCCATCAGGGCCGGCTCGCCGGAGCCCTCGTCCTTGAACTCGACCATCGCCGGCCCGTGCCAATTCATCTTCGCCAGCAGCCGCTCGGCCGGCCCGACCAGCCGCCGCTCCGGCAAAACTGAGCGGCGCAGGCTGCTACCCGAGCCCGTCGGCCGCGTGTCGCGCAAACGCTCGTGGGCGAACCTCGCCACCACCCGGCCGCCGTCGCACAGCGCGAAGACGCCCTTGCCTCGCCCCCCGACGAAAGACTGTACGAGCGGCCACTCGTCGCCCTGCCGGCACGCCTCGGCGGCCACGCGCACTTCGTCGCGCCGCTTGACGTAGACGGGCGCCCGCGTCGGCAGGAACCGTACCCCATCCCAGGCGTTGCTCCGGCGCGGCTTCAACACGCAGGGGAAGCCGACCTCTTCGGCCGCCGCCACGCACTCTTCGAGCGAGCCCGGCACGCGCGTCGGCGGCACGCGCACGCAGCACTCTTCGGCGTGACGAATCGTGCGCGCCTTGTCGAAGGCGCCTTCGAGCATCTCGGCCGGGCCGCAGCCGACCGTCACGCCGGCCGCCTCCCACTCCGCGCGCGCGGCGTTGGCGAGCACGCACGAGCGCTCCGTCAGCGGGAGGACGAGGCCGATGCCCTGGCTCTGCGCCCACGCGCGCACCTCCGCAAAGTCTTCGGGGCTCTGGCCGCGCAGGCGGTAACGCCCCTTGCAGTGGCGCGACCAGCCTGCCAGCGGGAGCCGCTCGTGGCTCGTGACGTACACGGCGAAACCGGCCTCGCCGAGCGAGCGCGCGCAGGCCAGCGCCTGGTTCGTGTGCCCGTCGAGAATCAGGATCGGCTCAGGCTGTCTCATAACGCGCGGTTCAAAAGACGCAGGTTGTCGGTCAGTCGGTAAGGCGCGAGCGCGCCGACGGCCTTCGCCCTCAAAACGCCTGGCGCGTCGAGCGCGTGCGCCTCGATGCGCGGCAGAAGAAACGGGTCGCTCTCCTCCGAAGCGAGCCCCAGGTCGGTCGTCACGGCCGCTTCGTAACCGGCCGCGCGCACGGCCGCGGCGTAGGCCGGTGAGGCGTCGCCGAGGCGCGTGCTCCCGTAGGGGTAGGCGTAGGCGCGCGCCTGCACGTCGCCCAGCCGTTCACGTAACACTTCGCGCGAGCGGCCGGCCTCTTCCGCCAACTGCTCGGGCGTGCAGAGGCTGCCGCGCAGGTGCGCGTGAGAGTGCGCGCCGAGGTGGACGAGCCCCGACGCGACGCAGCCCTCCAACTCGTCCCACGTCATCGCACGCCAGTCTTCGGCGCGAGTCCGCCCCAGGTTCTTCCGCGCCCAGCGGTCGAACGGCTGCGGCCCTTCGTGCCCGACGGTGCCGGTCACGACGAAGGCCGTCGCGTGCACGCCGTAGCGCTTCAGCACCGGCAGCGCGTGCCGGTGGAAGCTCGCGTACCCGTCGTCGAACGTCAGCGAGACGAGCGGCCTCCCGCCCCTCTGCTTGCTTCGCAGCCGCCGGGGCAGTTCGAGCAGCGGCACGATCTCCGCGAACTCGCTGAGGGCCGCGACCTGCCGCTCGAAGGTCTCGGGCCGCACGTTCCAGTCGTCCACCGCGCCGTCCACGAAGTCCACGTCGGCGACGCGGTGGTAGTAGAAGACGCAGGCCCCCTCGCACGCGCGGCGGCCCGCGAGCAACATCTCAAGCGACGCGGCCCACCCGGCCGTCCGCTTCACCGCGCGCTTCACCGAATTACGCCCGAGCATCATAGGCATTCGCGTAGGCGAGGGTTACAAACGACCCTCTCATCGAATCAGGTAAGCCGAAGTATCAATCAGACTGTCCGCCAGAGTCGCCGCCGCGGCCGCGCGCGTGCCCACCTTGCGCGCGAGCGCGGCGGCCGCGACGAGCGGCATCAGCGACAGGCGGCTGACGCTGCCCCAGTTGCCCGCGCGGACGGCCGCGCGCACCTTCCCAAGGTAGACGCGGCCGACGACCCTCCCGCGCGGGAAGACGAAGACCCCGTTCCTGAACTCGCCGCGCCCGCAGTCGTCGGCCGCGAGCCGCGCCCGCAGCCCGGCCGGGAGCAGCTCGCGGCCGAGCGCCTCGCGGTAAATCTGCCCGACGTAGGTCAGATAACTGCGGAGGCCGTAGGCGGTGCCGAGCTGCTCCGAAGTGCGGAGCACGTAGTCCCAGTCGAGACCCGCGCGCCCGACGAGCGAGGCCGTCGAGAGCACGTCACACAGGCGTATGAAGCCGTGCCGGTAGACCCTCTGCATCCCGTGCAGCACCAGCAGGTCTTCGGGCGAGGGCAGCAGGAACTCGCCGCCGCCGACGCGCGCGCGCTCCGCGTTGCGGATGAGCTGGCCGACCAGAGCCCCGTGCTCGCCGAGCACGCCGAGCCGCCCGTGGAATATCTCAAGGACGAACTCGCCGCCGCCCACGCGGTACGCGGTCACGCCGGACATGAGGCTCCGGAAGTCTTTCCTGACCGGCGAGGCGGGCGTGCCCGCGAGCACCGCCTCGTCCACCGAGGACGTGCGACGTGCGACGTACAGGTCGATGTCGCCGCCCATGTCCGGGTAGTGCTGGAAGGACTTGGCGAAGAGGTGTTCGACGCCGCCCGCCTCGCACGCGCGGCCGACGCCGCGAACCACCCCGAAGATTGCGGAGGCGCGCCGCCTCTCCTCTTCGACGGCCTCGCTGAAGTAGGCGGGGGCGCGTGCGCCGAGTTCTTCGAGGCGCGCCGCGAGGCGCAGCAGCACGTAGTTGCGCCGCGCGACCCGGAGCAGCTCGGCCCAATCCGCGCCGGCCACGTCCGACGAGCCCGCCTCTCCCAGACACATCCGCAGCGTGAGCGCCGGGTACGTCATCTCAAGAGCCCCGGTCATCGCCCCTGTATCCTTTCCATGACCGCCGCCTCGATGGCCGAGACTGTCTCGCCCACGTCGCCGCGCGCTTCGAGCACGAGGCCGCGGCCGCCGTTCGGGAAGATAGACGCGTAGGCCGCGCGCTTGCTTTCGAGGAACTGAAGCCCGTGCTCGCCCTTGCGCGCGAACGCCTCGCCGGGGCTGATGTCGAGCAGCACGGGCAGCGACGGCGTCGGCGTGAGGCGGTGCAGGATGCGCGCCGCGCGCGAGTCGCCCCGCCTGAAGGAGACGTCAACCAGCGTGTCGTAGAAGTAGCGATCCATGATGAGGACGTGCCTCTTCACGCCCTCCACGTAGAGCCGGTAGCAGGCGAAGAGCAGCAGGTCGAGCGGGTAGACCAGGAGCCTGAGCGATCTGTTCCAGACGATGACCGGCGCGGAGCCACTGCTCTTGTCCCGCCCCGACTCCGCCCGCTTGGCTCGACGCCCGAGCCTCTTGACCAACGCCTTGCCGAGCGCATAGACGCCCACGTCCCGGTACATGTGCGAGACGGTGGCCCGCACGTCGCGCCGCTCCAGCCGCGCCTGAAGGAGTCGGCCCAGCGTCGTCTTTCCCGAGCCATCAAGGCCGGAGAAGGTGATCAGCATTGCTTAAAAAAAGTCTAACTCTTCCGCACGTAGCGGGCGCTGGCGAGGGCGTAGGCCATCACGAGCCAGTGGAGCTTGTTGAAGAGCCACAGCCCGCTCATGTTCGCCACCAGCACGGCGGCCACCATCGCCAGCGGCAGCACCCCGTGCGCGCCGCGGCGCGACCGCCACGCCGCGAAGGCCGCGAGCGCTATCCCCGCCAGCAGCGGGAGCGCGCCGGCCAGCCCCGACGAGACGAGGGCGTAGAGGAGCAGGTTGTGCGGGTTCTTGCTCTCCTCCTCCGGGTGGCCGAGGCGCGAGCCCAGCTCGTAGGTGCTCGCCGTCGGCCCCCAGCCGACCAGAGGCTTCTCAAGGAACATCGCCCACGCCGTCGGGTATATCTGCTCGCGCCGCGCGAGGTCGCCCTCCTCGACCGTGCGCTCGAAGCGCTGGCGCATGACCTCGGACTGCATCGAGGCCAGCGCGAAGAAGGACGCGACGAGCAGGACGCCCGCGGCGTTCAAGAGCTTGGCCTTCAAACTCCCGCCGCGCAGGACGAGTGTGGTCAGGCCGACGCCGAGCGCGAGCAGCCCGCCGCGCGAGCCGGTCTGGATGAGCGCGACGCCGACAAGCGCGGCCAGCAGCCACGCGACGAAGACGGGCCGTAAGAAGCTCCGGCCGCGGCCGTAGGTGAGGCCGACGAGCGCGAGCAGCCCGAGCGTCAGGATGCGCGCGAGGTTGTTCGGGTGGAAGCCGAAGGCCGTGACGCGCTCGACGCGCGCGCCAACGTCGGTCGCGCGGCTCGCCACGCCCGTCACCTGGAGCAGCGCCAGCAGCGCGCACGCGGCGGCCAGCGCGAGGAGCGCCCGCTCCGCCACACGCCGGTCGAGCATCAGGCAGTAGGCGATCCAGCAGAGCACGAGGAGCTGCGTGAGCAGGAGTACGCTGCGCGCGAACTCCGCGCGGTACTGCGACGGCTCAAGGACGCCGAGCGTGACGAACAGGTAGAGGTAGACGACGAAGCACCAGAGCCCGGCCGGCGGCCAGCGCAGGAAGAGCCCAGGCTGTAGCAGCGTGCTCGCCAGCAGCAGGCCGCCGATGATCGTCGGCGGCTCCAACGCCCCCTTCCCGACCGTCTCGAACGGGAGTGAGAAGACGAACGCGTAGAAGAGCCAGCGCACGACCCGCGCCGGCTCGGCCGACTCGCGCACGATCACACGCACCAAAGGCCCGGCGCCGACCCTCGGTTGAATGCTGGCAGTGACCTCAGAACTCATGTTGATGGGTGATGGGTGATGGGTGATAAGAAAACCTCCATGCCGTTCTTATCACGCATCACTCGTCACTTCTTTCAAGGCGTCGTCACCTTCACCGTGTTGCTGTACGCGGAGTTGCCGGCGGCGTTGTAGGCGCGGATGCGGTAGTAGTAAGTCTGCCTCGACGCGACGCCCGAGTCGGTGTGCGTCGTCACGTTGGCGGGCGGCTTGGCGACCTGCGTGAAGTTCTTACCGTCGGGCGAGCGGTAGAGCTTGAAGCCGTCCTCGTTCACCGAGTTGTCCGCCCAACCCAGCCTGACCTGCGTGCCCGAGAGCGGAGTCGCCGTCAGGTTCGACGGCGCGGCGGGCACGGAGGTGGCCGGCGGGAAGGTCGTCGCGCTCGCCGTGTTCGAGTTGGCCGAGTTGCCCGCCGCGTTGTAGGCCAGCACCCGGTAGTAGTAGGTCGTCCCGGCCGCGCGCCCGCCGTCCGAGTATGCGGTCACGCCCGCGCCGAGCGTGGCGATGCGGGAGAAGGTGGCATTATCGACAGAGCGGTAGAGCTTGAAGCCGTCCTCGTTCGTCGAGTTGTCGGCCCACGCGAGGTTGATCTGCACGCTGGAGACGGCCGTCGCCGAGAGGCCGCCCGGCGCCGCCGGCTTCCCGTCCGACGTGCCGCCGAGGGCCGTCGCCTCGGCCTCGTTCGAGAAGTCCGAGTCGCCGCTGCCGTTGAAGGCTCGGACGCGGTAGCGGTAGACCGTGCCCGCGACGAGCCCGCCGTCGCTGTAAGTCGTCGCGCCCGCCCCGACCTCTGTGCGCGTCTGGAAGTTCGTGCAGCCAGCGCCCGCGCAGCGTTCCACCTCGAAGCCCGTCTCGTTCGCAGAGTTGTCGGCCCAACTCAGGCTGACCTGGCCGCCGGGCAGGGCCGACGCCGTCAGGTTCGAGGGGGCGGCGGGCGGGTAGTCCGTCGTCGTCGCGCTCGCCGTGTTCGAGTAGCCGGAGTCAACGGTGCTGTTGAAGGCCGCCACGCGGTAGTGGTAGGCGGTCGCCGGCTGGAGGCCGGTGTCGGAGTAGGCGTTGACGTTCGGCCCGAGGGTGGCGACGCGCGTGAAGTTGACACGGTCGGTCGAGCGCTCGACCTTGAAGCCGTCCTCGTTCGTCGAGTTGTCCGCCCAGGTGAGGTTGATCTGCGTCGGCGACTGCGGCGCGGCCGAGAGGTTCGACGGCGCGGCCGGCGCCGGCGAGTTGCGCTCGATGGAGTAGCTGTCAACGACGACGCCGCGGCGCGTGATGAACTCGAAGGTGATGAAGGTGCTCGTGGCCCTCACGCGCATCGCGCCGTAGTCGCTGCCGAAGCGGACAATGCTGCCCTCGATGGCCGTCGAGAAGGAGCCGAGGCTCTCACCGCCCAGCCCGTTCGTGATGTAAGGGAGGCCGTCCTTCAGGATGCGCTCGTAGATGTGCGCGTGCCCCGTGAGGACGGCCGTCGCGCCCCACTCGCGGAAGGGCCACTGCAACTTCGGCCAGGACGTCCGAGAGCTGAAGGGCGGGTGGTGCATGACGACGAGCTTCCACGGCGCGGTCGAGGCGGCGAGCCGCCCCTTGAGCCACAGCGCCTGCGTGGACGTGCTCTCGACGCCGTGGGGCTCGCGCGAGTCGCTGTTGACGACGAAGAAGTGGACGGGGCCGCGCACGAAGTCGTAGTAGCGCTCATTGCCGGGCAGCGTGAAGTAGTCGAGGTAGGGCTGGAGCGGCGCACCCGCCTGGTTCTCGTAGTCGCGGTTGCCGACCGACGGCCAGAAGCGGTTCTCGGCCGCGCCCGCGCCGTACGCGCCCGAGTAGGGGTGCATGTACTCGTGGTAGTAACGGCCGATGTTCGCGTCGATGGTCGCGGCCTCGCCGTCGGGGTAGTTGTTATCGCCGACCGTGACGATGAAGTCGGGCGTCCAGCCCTTGACGAGGTTCGCCACGTCCAGCTCGTTCGTGTCGCCCGAGCCGAAGTCGCCAATCACGGCGAAGGTGACCGAGTCCGCCACCTGCGCCGCGCGCCCCGCGCCGGGCGGGAGCGTGACGAGTGCGAGGGCGAGGAGTGCGGCAGCGGCCGACAGCGCGAGTCTGTAGCCCCTGCGGGCTACGAACCTCGACGCGGGGGCGAGACGGCTTTTCATCAAGACCTCTTTCCTGTCTCAGAGCCGCGCGCGGGCGGCGGGCAAGGTGCGAAGCAGGTTCAGCCTCTTGGCGAGCGCGCGCCGGGCAGAGGCCGGCAGCCCGACGAAGAACGAGAACAGAAGTGCGGCCCCGAAAGTCACGCCCGCACAGGCGAGCCAGACGAGCCAGCCTCCGGCCGTGAACGCCTGGCCGAGCCATGCGGACGCGGCGAACATGAGCGCCATCGTCGCCGCGGGACGCACGGCGCCGGACAGACGCGGCGGGCGCGGCAGCCCGAGCTGCGAGTTGACGAGCAAAGGGTAAGCGAACGTCAGCACCGCGCGACCGCCCAGCATCCCTAAGCACAGCCCCGTGATGCCGAGCCGCGGCGTGAGCGCGACGGCGAGCCCGACGGACAGGACGGCGGAGGCCGCGCCCGTCAAAACCTTCTCGCGCAGTTGGAGCGTCAGGTCGATGACGTAGGAGTCGTTGCGGATGAAGATGAGCTGCACCGTCATCAGCACGGCGAGCAGGTTCGGCCAGAAGCCCGCGTAGTGCTCCGCGCCGACCCACAGTGAGACGAACGAGCGGTTCCAGGCGATGACGGCCGAGCCCGCCGACGCCAAAAGCAGCCAGCTCAGCGTCATCATCTCCGCGCGCAGCGCCGCCGCCTTCTCGAACTCTTTGCGGCCGACCACCCCGCCCAGGCCCGGCGTCGCCGCGCCGATGGACGCCGTCACAAGGCCCAACAGCAGCCCGCCCGCGAAGTTCGTCAGCGTGTAGGCGGCGACCGCCGAGGAGGAGACGACGACGCCGAGGATAACCACGTCGCTCGCGAGGATGAAGCGGTGGACGAACGTCCAGGCGAAGTACCAGACGCTGAGGCGCAGGAACTGGCGCACCTCCTTGAAGCTCGCGCGCGCGACGCCGAACCAGGGCACGAACCTCTTCACCACCAGCAGGAACAGAACGCCCGTCAGCGCGACGAGCGCCACCTGCGCCGCGGCCAGCCCCACCAGCCCGCCGCCCGCGTAGAGCGCGCCCACGCTCAAGCAGCCGCCCACGACGCTCAGGGCCGCCTGGAGCCCCATGCGCTTGTAGCCGAGGTTCATGCCGCGCAGCACGGCCTCGGGCAGCAGGACGAGCTGCGTGAGCAGGAAGCTGAGGACGAGCAGCGCCGTCGTCAGGCGCACGGTCGCGTGCGACTCGGGCGGCGTCTTCGCAAAGTGCGGCGCGGCCCACACCAGCGCCGCGCCCACCAAGGCGAGCACCGGCAGGAAGAGCAGCCAGACGCCGACGGCACTCCCCACATACCTGCGCTTCTCCTCGTCGCCGTCCACCTCGCGGCGGTTGGCGATGACCCACTTGAGCGCCTGCGTGGGGCGGCCGTCGGCGGCCTGCATGTAGGTGACGAGCTTGGCGAGTATCTGCCAAACGCCGAAGAGCGGCGCGCCGAGCCCCGCGACCAGCAGCGGCGTGACGAAGGCCGTCACGAGATTCTTCACCGCCATGTCGAGCAGCGTGGCGAAGGCGTTGAGGTACGCCTTGTGCGTCAGCCGGCCCTCGCCGCGCTCCGCGCTCTCCCTGACTGCGGCCGGCTCTCTGACTTCGCCCGCCGCCGTGACATCTAACTCGACCGTCGCCACCTGCTTCAGCCCTCCGCCCCCGCGATGCCTGCCAGAACCTGCTCGGCGATCTCCTCGGGCGTCCCCGTGTCCGTGCTCACCCTGATGACCTTCAGCGCCCGCCGCGCGCGCAACTCCTCGACCACCCGCTCGTAAGCCTGGCGGTAGCGCGCGATGAAGGAGGCGATCTCTTCGTCGGAACGTCCCTTCATCCGGTGCGGCTTCTCCCTCGCGCGGATGCGCCGCGCGAGCACCTCGTCCGGCGCGTCGAGCCACACGACCGCGTCGAGCCTCCGCGCCCAGCGCTCCGACATCCGCGCCAACTGCTCTTCGCCGGCAAGTCCGGCGCGGCCGAAGACTCGCAGCTTGGCGAGCGCGAAGACCGTCCCCTCGTCGAGCAGAAGGAACCGGTGCCGGCCCGACGACTCTCGATTGAGTAGACGGCCCAACGCGTTGAGGCGGACGACGAGCCCCGCCTCCTCCCACCCGACCGCACCCCGACGACGCCACATCCCGAGCAGTTGCGGCAGCGACAGGAGGGCGGCCGTCAGCAGCAAAGGCTTGGGCAGACCCCACACGCTGAGCCCGGCGCGCACGCCGCCGTCCCGCTCCTCAAGCGCGCCCGCCAGCGTGCTCTTGCCCGACCCGGCGGGGCCGACGATTTCAGCGACGAAGGGCATGGAAAGAAGTAGGCGGTAGGCAGATGGCAGTAGGCCCCGCGTTTCGGACTTTGAAGAGTTAATTAAAAGTTCTCGACAGCGGCGTTTCAACTGCCTACTGCCATCTGCTCTTCACAGATTCCGCCAGAGGGCGGACTGTATGTGCGCCAGGACTTCGGCGGCGGGGCGGCCCGCGTCTACGACGTGGGCGCGCGTCCCCGTCCAGTCCTGCTCCCACAACTCGCGCGAGCGCGAGCGGACGTGCTCCTCGCTCTCGATGGTCTTGCGCCGCACGGCCGTCTCGGGATCGACCCGCAGCACGAAGAGCAGGTCGGGCTCCATGAACTGCCGGTAGTTCCGCTCCTCGGCTTCGAGCATGAGGCGCACAAGGCCGCGCGCCCTCTCCGTCCCGACCGCGCGCGCGATGTTCGGCCCGTCCATCAGCCGCAGCCGCTCGACGGGGAAGCGGTCGCAGAGGGCGATGCCGCCGTTGGTCGCGAAACGTCGGGCGCGCTCGTAGAGTCGCCGCCGGTCGCGGGAGGCCAGCAACCAGCGCAGGAACCGCAGGTAGCCGGGGAAGGCGCCGTCACGCGGCTTCCCGCCCGGAAGCCTATCCCTCAGGCGCAGCGCCACGATGACCGCGAGCGTGAGCACAGAGCGCGGGGGCTTGCCGAGGTGAAACCTCCTCACGACGAACTTCTTCGACAGCCAGCCGTGCAGCCCTTCGACCGCGGTCGTCTTCCCCGCGCCGTCGCCGCCGACGAGCGCGACGAGCGCGCCGCCGGCCGCCAGCCGCTTCCGCGCGGGCCGCCCCGCCACGCGCTCAAGGAAGAAACGCTTGACGCGGCGGCCGACCTTCACGAGCCCGTCCGCCGCATGCGTGCGCCGCGCGTGCGTGCCCAGGCACCGCTCAAGCCGTCGCCGCAGTGCCCAGCGCCGCCACGCTGGGCACTCACCCCGGAGTGTGTTCGAGCATTCGTCGAAGAACCGCACGCCGATGAAGGGAAGGTGCTCACGCAAAATCCGTTCGACCCCCTCGCGCGCCGAACGCGCTTCGAGGAACGCCAGCTCTTCGCGGACCGCGCCGCCCGCCGATTTCGCGCCGACAAGGCGCGAGGCGGCCGCCTCCGCCGCGCTGTACTTCAACACCATCCGCAGGACGAAGAGGACGAGTTCAAACTCGGGGGCGGGGACGTGGATCGGCCCGTCGGGCAAAGCAGATTCGAGGTACGGCCTCTCCAAGGGCAGGCGGAAGTTCTTCGTCAGGTCGTGGCCGAGGACGAGCTGGTAGTGGACGTGGAGGTGGACGAGCTTGCGCGCCTCGGAGTCGAAGCCGTAGTAGTCGCAGACGCCGGGCACCTGGCGGTCTCCGGTGGGCCGCGCCAGTTTGAAGCCAAGCCCTTCGAGCACGCCCGCGAAGCGCCCGGCGTCCCCGCGCTCGACGAGGAGGTCGAGGTCGCCTTCACCTTGCAGCCACCGGTCGAGCCGCCAGTTGCTCTTGAACTGGCAGTAGCGCACCCCGGCCCGCCCCAGCTCTTCGCAGAGGCGCGCGACGAGCGGGACGGCCGCCCGTTCGACCCGGGCGTGAGTCTCCTCCGCCACGTACAGGCGCACCCCGGTCAAGACGTTGCCGGCCCCGCGCGACCTGCCGCGCGTCAGCCTTCCGCCGCTCGAATCGATGACTTCCGCCATGCTCGTTCCCGCCGGTAGAGATAGAAAGCCCCTCACACCGCTCCGAGAGAAGGCGGAGCGGCGGCTGGGGCGTCGTGCTTTCCGTGTAGGCGTTTGTGAGCCGAGCCGGGGGACGGCTCAGGCGCGACTGTAGTAGCGCTCGTAGTCGAGCGCGCTGACTTCGGCGTTGTTCAGGACGACGGCGCAGACGTTCGCGCCCACGTCCTGTAAGAGCTGATAGGAGCGGCGCACGCCCTCGCGCGAGCTGTCGCCGCTGCTGACGACCAGCGCCACGCCGTCAACGAGCGTCGAGAGCTGGACGCCGTCGGAGAAGAAGGCGATGGGCGGCGAGTCGATGACGACGTAGTCGTAGACGGCGCTGAACACTTTGACGAGTTGGCCCATCTGCGGCGAGCTGAGCATCTCGGCCGACTCCGGGATCATCGGCCCCGAGGTGAGCACGTCCACGCCGCGCTGGCCGTCGGGCGTGACGGCGCGCAGCGCCTCCGTCTCGTCCGCGTCGTCCGAGAGCAGGTTGCTCAGGCCGCGCTCGTTCTTCAGGCCGAAGATCGAGTGGAGGCGCGGGTTGCGCAGGTCTGCGTCGATGAGGAGGACGAACGCGCCGGTGCGCGCGAGGCTGACGGCCGTGTTGACGGCCATCGTCGTCTTGCCCTCGCCGGGCATCCCTGAGGTGACGAGCAGCGACTTTAAACCTTTACGCCCGCCCGAGAGCAGCACCGCCGTCCGCAACTGCCGGAACGCCTCGGCCAGCGGCGCGGGCGCGTCGTCACCTATCAACAACCCCTGACGTTTGTCTGAGCGTGACCGGCGTGGGGCGGGCAGCAGACCCCGGCCCCCCCCGCCGACGGAAGGCACGGCCGTCACCGCGGGCACGGGCAGCGCCTTGCGCACGTCGTCGGGCGAGCGCAGCCTGTCGTCCATGTGGCCGAGCAGGACGGCGAGGCCGACGCCGAAGCCGAGCGAGAGCGAGAAGGCGACGGCCGCGGCCAGGGCGCGGCGCGGGCCGACGGGCGCGCGCGGGGCGATGGCGTAGTCGTTGACGCGCACGTTGTTGCGCATCCCCGCGAGCAGCGCCTCGTGCTCCTTGCCGCGCTGCAACATCCCGTCGAGGAGCTGCTTGTTGGTCTCGATCTCCTGCTGGAGGATTTTGTAGTTGATGGCGGCCCCGTTCTGCGTGATCGTCTCGGCGCGCTGGCGGTCGAACGCCTCGCGCAGCGCCTGCTCGCGGGCGGCGGCCTGCCGGTACTTGGTGGAGAGGTTTGTGACGAGGGTCGCGGACGCGCGCTCGCGCAGCCCCGTGAGCTGCCGTTCGAGCACCGCGATCTGTTCGTCGGCCTCCTTGACCTCGGGCCACTCCTCTGTGGTCTCGGCCAGGAGTTGCGCGCGCCGCTGCTTGAGTTGCGTGAGCTGCCTCTCGACCTCGACGGCCTCCTTGAGCGTCCCCTCGGCCAGGGCGGCCGCGGCACCCGGTTCGAGCGCCGAGCGGTAGGCGGCCTCGGCCAGCTTGCGCTCGTTCTCGGCTTCGAGGAGTTGGCGGTTGAGCCCCGTGAGGCGCTCGACCACGGTGTTCTGGTTGACGTCGAGTGAAATGATCTGGTTGCTGCGCGCGTAGTCGAGGAGCTGTCGCTCCTGCTCGCGAATCTGCGAGCGCAACTCCTCGACGCGTCGCTGGAGGAGGTCGCCGGTCTCCGCGCCCGACTCGTTCTTCCGCTCGATGTTCTGGCGGACGAAGGTGTCGGCGACGGCGTTGACCACGCGCGCGGCGACGACCGGGTTCGTGTGCTCGAAGGTGATGTTGATGAGCCGCGTCTCCTTGATCGGCAGGCGCGTCTCCTTCACCGGCTCGACCTTGAGCCCCTCCTGAAGCGCCTCGACGTAAGGGGCGAGGCGCGCGGCCTCGGCCAGCTCTTCGGGCGAAGTGCCCGAGAGCGACGCGCCGATGAGTTCGCCCTCGCGCGACGGGCGGTCGCCCGCATCTGCCGCGCCCGCGGCGACAGCCGCGCCCCCGCCGGAAAGCTTTTGCCAAAGAGAGGCGGAGTCGGATGACTGCGTCGTGCGGAACGCCGCGTCGTGCTCAAGGTTAAGGGTCTTTACCACGCGGCGAAGCAGGTTCGGCCGCGTCAGGATTTGGAGCTGCGTGTTGAAGTAGGCGGGGTCGTTGACGGGGTTGAGCGAGAGCGCGCCGCTCTTCGACGCGGCAAGGGCCGTGTTGACGGTTTCAAGGTCAACCTGTACCTGCGCCTCCGCCTCGTAGACGTTGGGCTGGCGACTCAGGTAGAGCGCCACCGCCCCCGTGCAGAGGGCCGTGACGAGGGCCACCACCCACCAACGCCTGCGCAGCGCGCAGAGGAACTCGCGCAGCAGTTCGCCGTCGCGGCTCGCAGTCTGGGCCTCGACCTGGTAGACGGGCCTCTGCCAATCGCCCTCCGCCGCGGCCGGGAGGCCGGGAGAAACGTCGCGTATCAGTTTACTTTCGTTCATGGCCGCACGCCCTGTCATCGAATTATCTGTACGGGGAGCCGCGCCGCCGAGGGGACGGCGCTGCCCAGGAGCGTCCGCAGGAAGCGCTTGCCGCTGGCGGTCGGCACTTCGACGATGTCGTTGGCCTGAAGCGTCACGTCCTCGGCGCGATGCTTGGCGATGGCCTTGAGGTCAACGACGATTTCCGTCTTCGCGCCGTCGGGCGTCTGCCTGACGACGCGCACGCGCTCGCTCTGCGTGTCGGGCAGCGTGCCGCCCGCCATCGCTATCGCCTGCGAGACGGTGACCCTCTCTTTGAGCGGGATCATCGACGGCTTGAGCACGTTGCCGACGACGTACGCCTGCTCCGCCTCGGTCACCGTCACGATGTCGCCGGGACGGACGTAAGGGTTGGCCGCGGAGTCGCCGCGCAATATCTCGCCCAGTCTGAAAGAATTGAAGGCCGACGCCTCTTCCGCCGCCGCGGCCTCGCCTTCGCTGGTGCCCTCGCACGCGAGCGGCGGCGCGGAGTGGACTACCTGGACGTTGCGTCCGGCGCGCTCGGTCGGCCCGCCCGCAAACGAGAGGAGTTCGAGGAGGCGCACGCGCCGCTGCAACTGAAAGCGGCCCGGCGAGGCGACCGCGCCGAGCACGGCCACGGGCGTCGAATTAAACTCCTTGAGGAAGATGTCCACCTGCGGGTTCTTCAGGTACTTCAGGTAGCGCCGCGCGATCTCACGCGCCAACTCGCCCTCTGTGAGGCAAGCGGCGCGAACCCCGCCCTCGACGAGCGGCAGGCGGATCGTGCCGTCGCCCTCGACGCGGACGGCCTCGCGCGACAACTGCGGGCGGTTGAAGACGCGCACTTCCAGCACGTCGCCGGGGCCGATGCGGTACGGCTCCCCGGCGCGGTCGCCCGCCCCGACGCCCGGAGCCGCCGCGTGCCCGCCGTTCGTCTGTGCCACGCCGCGGGAGGGGGCGGCAAGGAGGGCCGCCCCGAGCGCAAGCACCCACGCCGCGGCCACGCCGACACGCAAGAAAGTCGAAGCCATCGCGCCCTTCTCCTTTCGCGTCACTTCCCCAGCCTCACCACGCGCCGCGCCTGCAAAGATTCACGCAGGTGGTTAGGGCAGGCCAGGTTGAGGATGGTGTTGCTGAGCACGACCAGCGACTCCTCGTTATCGCGCACTATCAGCCCGCTGAGCGGCGAGTCGCCGGTCTTGACGACGACGCCCTCCCTGACCCACTGCCAGAACTGTTTCTGCGTCGTCCAGAACCGCTTCCTGTCGCGGCAGACGACTAAAGCGTTCTTCCGCCTCTTCTTCTGCTTCTTCGGCATCAGCGGCGACCTCCGGACGCACTCCGCCCCCGGCGGAGATCGTGTCCGGCGCGGAGGCCGAGTCGTCTCCGCCTGAGCCCCGTCGGCGACGGGGAAACCACTTAACGCAGGGCGGCGCGATTTGAGATGGACAGAGTGGTCGTGAAAAAAGCCGGTCCGGCCCTTCAGGGGCGTACGAGCCTAGACCTACTCCGGTACTTTACAGGAAATTTACAAACAGTCTGAACTTCCAATGAACGGTGGGGGACACTGCGGCCTATCGACGTGTCAGTCCGTCGGGTATCGCCTCGGTAGGGGGACGCCGTTACGGTTGACGGCGGGACGGTGGGGCGGTAGCCCACGCTGACTGCGAACCTGAGGTGTCGCGGGATAGGGGGGCGGGCCTGTTCAGATGAGCCCGCCCCCCCGAGCGCCTCCCGATTTTGTTTGACGGGGTGGGAGGCACATTTAAGATTAAGCCTTCAGCTTAATCTCATATTTTTAACCTCTTTCTCCGGCGCGCCTGTGCGGCGACTACACCGGTGGCTAAGAAGGCGGGGGCTCTGGGGCGGGCGGGAGCAAAGCCCTCTCCGAGAGCGCCTTCATGGACTGCCTCCTCCCGACGGCTCCGCACAGGCCGAAGCAAGGACGACACCCAAGAAAGGTTCAACCATTGGAAAAGGTCAAAGCGTCGGGGCTTCCAGAAATGCGGATCCGCTTGAGTAAAAAATTCGGCATGTTAGTCGCGTTCAACGAGCGGCCTGACGACACGGCTGAAACTTCCTCTACATGCCGTTAACGCCCGTAGACGAACGTTCGCGCTATTCCCAGCATTCGCCGGCTCGGCCGCATCACCGCACTCGGCACCGCCTGCCGCCCACCCGACCCGGAGGCGGGCGGCGACGGTCTGACAGGTCGTCGTTAACTACGGCGTCCCGAAGCGGCGGCGGTACTCGATGGAGGAGATGAATGCCTTCACCATCTCGGCCGCGCGGTAGTCGCCCCCGAACTGTTCGAGCTTCGCCAGCCAGAAGTTGTAGCCCGTGAAGTCCAGGTTCGGCTCGGGCGGGTCGTTGGGGTCGCGCCGCAGGTAGCCGAAGTACTGCATGAGCACGAAGGCGCAGTTGATCTCCCTCCGCCTGAACTCCGCGTTCTCGGCCACCTCGAAGAGCGCCTGCGCGCGCGAGATGGCGCCCGCGTCCAGCCGCGAGACGAGCTGGTCGCGCTCGGCCGCCGAGAGCGCGCCGCCCGTGTTCGCGTTCAACGTGTCTACGAACTGCGCGTTCGAGGCCGCGGAGAAGACGGACGTGAAGCGGCGGCGCTGCGTGAGCGAGGCGACCCACGCCTGCTTGTTCGCTTCGAGCTGCTGCTCCCACCCGGCCTGGTGGACGACCACGCCGCGGCCGACCTCCTGCGTCTCCGGCAGGAACTCCTGGATGGTGAGCGGCACGGGCGTGTTCGGGATGTTGCCGAAGGCCGCCTTGTAGACGCGGTAGACGAAGTAGCCCGTGTTCTCGAACTCGATGGAGAGGAAGAAGGCCGCCGAGGTGTCGACGCGCTTGACCTCGCGGCAGCCGGCGTTGGCGCCGCACGACTCGATGCCCTGAATCCAGAAAGACCAGCCCGACTGGTCGGGCTCGCGGTTGAGGAAGTCGAGGTAGTGCTGGCGGACGAAGAACTGCGACTCGTCGATGGGGTTGGGCGACTGCGTGAAGGCCGGGTAGCGCGCCATCGAGTTGATGGTGTTCTGGTCGCAGGCCGTGACCTCCAGGGGCATGTTGTTGGCCTGGTCGTTGACGTTGCAGATGTAGTTCATGACGCTCGCGCCCCGGGGCTGCGCGCAGGGGTTGGTGCTGTTGGTCGGGTGGTCGAGCCCCATCGTGTGGCCGACCTCGTGCAGCGTGAGCTTGATGATGAACTCATCGTAGCCGGGCTGCGCGGGGTCGGCGATGAGAGTCGAGGTGCCGGCGAAGACGGCGTTCGGGTCGTAGGTGAGCGTGGCCGAGACGACCGTGCCGTCGGGCGCGAACTGCTTGTTGGCGAAGGCGGGGGTGTTGCCGCCCAGGTTGCCGTTGAGGAGGTGGAACTGGAAATTCTGCCCCGTGAAGTCCTCCTCGAAGCGGACGCGCGCGTTGTTGATGCTGCCCGCGCGGCTCCACTCCGCGAACGCCCAACGTGCCAGGCGCTTCTGCTCGGCGTTCATGTTCGCGTCGAGGAAGAAGCGCACGGTCGCGCCGCGCGCCCAGCCGACATTGTCCACAGTCGGACACTGCGCGCGGGCCACGACGCCCGCCCCTGAAAGCATCGTGCAGAAGGCTATCAGGCGCAGAGCGCAGGCGAGAGCGTTCTGATGAATTGACGACTGCTTCACAGCGAAACCCCCCTTGACTGACGGCTGGCCGCGACGGACTTTGAGGGCCGTCTTGTTTTTTTTCACTTGGGGAGAGTCGCAAACCTCGACTGATACTCTTTCGGTACAGGCGGGGCGGCGGCCGTAGGTGACGGGCAAATCAGATGCCGTGACCAAGCCCGAACCTGCCAGCACCTGTTTATACCGGAGAAATTATAGAGGTCATGCGAACACCCCCGCGGGCATTACCGCGTCAAGGCAGGTAGGCGCTATGGAGATGGAAGAGAGACGTCAAGCCGCCACCGGCGGGCCAGCCACGGAGGAGCCGTTCTTTACCGAGGAGGCGGAGGCGGAGGCGCGTCCGGTAGTCCCGCTCGGGCGGAGGGGTGATGACGAGACGGTGGTGAGGCCGCGCCGGGGAGGGCTGCCGCGCAACGTCGCGCTCGCGCTCGCAGTCGTCGCCGCGGGTGCGGCCGGCGCCGCCGCCGGTTACCTGGCACACACCCAACGAGCGCCGGAGGCAGCAACCGAAGTCACTGTCGGCGCGGCCGCCGAGCAAGCGCCGCCCGCGCCCGCCGTGAGTGATGGCCCGGAATCTTCGGCGGCCGCGCCGCGGGGACGAAGTGAGCAGGGCGAACCGGAGGCACGGGTCGAGACCGAACGCCCCGACTCGAAAGAGGATGAGGGCCGCGGCCGAGACGAGGGGGAGCGCGCCGAGAGCATAAGGAAGGAGGAGGAATGGCTTCGCGAGAGGCAAAAGGAGAGCGCCGAACGCCTGCGCGAGGAGGAGAAGAAAATAGCAGAGCGGCGGCGCGAATATGAAAAGAAGATAGCGGAGCAGCAGCGCGACGAGCAGAAAGGCCAGAAGCGGCAGGCGAGGCTGGTGGGAACGATTACCGAGAAGCCTCGTCCGTAGCAATCCCGTCTCCACCCTTCCCGCCGGAAGAAGACGTGTCCTCCGCCGGCAAGACATCCGCACCAAGACATCCTTCGCAATTAAATTGAAAAGCGAAAAGCGCGAGCCGGGTGCATGACCCTGTAGGTTTGGAGGGTTGCCCCCGTCCTGAAAAACAGTTGACCGAGTCTTCCGGCCATTCGGCAGAGGCTCGCGTGGCGACTACCTTTGTAGAGTGAGCTTCATGTTCCGACGAGTTCACCGTCTTCGGGTGTCAGATTCACAGCGACCTGCCGAACGACGCGACCTTCCAGGACAATCTGCTGAGCATCTTCCTCAAGTGAGAGAAGGACGGCCGCACGCGCTTTCCTTCGCCAACATTTCTACGTACAATCTACACAGTTCCCCGTAACAGAATGGTCAGAGGACACGGCTCTGAGGTGGTAAAAGGGCCGACTCCCTTCAGGCAGCACTGAATCTCTTTCCACGCGCCGCCGAATCCCTCTTAACCCGACAGCCCCACTCCGCTCCGCCCCCTGTTTGCCAATATCGCCCGCGTGAGTCTCTAACCTGCCGCCAGCAGAGCGGTCGGAGTTGAGGCCGGCGGGAGACGCGGGCGACCACGGACGAGTCAGGCTGTGTGGGGGTGATGCTATGAAGATACTTTTAGCCATCGACGGCTCGGAGTATTCCGCCGAAGGGGATGAAGATGAGCACGCGCAAGGGGGGACTCAGGAACTTCGGGGTCTACCTGCTGCCGGACGGGACGGAGGTGGTCGCCGTGCCCGAGGTGGACGGCTGCCACCTGTTCAGGCTGGATCACTGGCCGGCCAACTCGCGCCGGTTGGGCGACTACGTCGTCTACCGCTCGGGGCTCATCCGCAGCAAGGGCAGGCTGACGGGCTGGCGCTCGAAAGACCTCAAAGACACCGGCCGCACGGCCAGATAAAAAGGGCCGCCACTGTTTCCCCCAATGCGCGCGGCCTTCGGCAAACTTTCGGCGGCGGCGGGGGCTCTAACAGGTTAAACTATGGCGCCGCAACCCAGCGCGACTGAAGGTGAGTTGAAATGAAGTTCCGTCACACAAGAAGGCAGAAAGAGTTCCCGCCCGCTTACCGCCTCGCGCCGCTGCTCGCGGTCGCGCTGCTCGCGTCCCTCGCCGGCCTGGGCGGGGCGGCGCAGTCGGTCGCCCCGCCGCAGGTCGGCATCAAAAACTTCGGCAAGGTCAACGACAACTACTACCGCGGCTCGCAGCCCGGCGCCGCGCAGTTCGCCGGACTCAAAGGGCTGGGCGTCAGGACGGTCATCGACCTGCGCAAAGACAGTTTGGAGGAGGCTCCGGAGCAGGCGCGCGGCGCGGGCTTGCAGTACTTCAACATCCCGCTCACGACGAAGCGCCCCGCGACCGCGGAGCAGACCGAGCAGTTCCTCAAGCTGGTCAACGACCCTGCGAACTGGCCGGTCTACGTCCACTGCAAGGGCGGGCGCCACCGCACCGGGCAGATGACGGCCATCTACCGCATCACACAAGACGGCTGGACGGCGCGCGAGGCGTACGAGGAGATGAAGCGCTACGACTTCGAGGACAGCTTCTTCTACCCGCGCTCGCTCAAGAAGCACGTCTTCTCCTACTACGAGAACTTCGTCACGGAGAAGGCAACGGGGGCGGCGGTACCGGCCTCCGGCGCCGCTCAGTAGTAAAAGCAAAGTCCGTCCGGGACACTTGCCCCGCATATGAGTGATGCCCGCGCCCGCCGTCCTGCGTAAAGTTTAATCACCGACGGGGATGTGGAGATTGACGCGCCCCGCAAGGGGCCGGAGCGGCGGTGACGCCCCCGCTGACGATGTTAGCCATCAGCACGCGCCGGCCGCGCGCAGTACTGAACAACCTCCGGTGGGGTCCGCTGGTTTGAGGCGGGAGCTAACAGGGCGGGACAGAGGGAACCGTTCATGCCGCTCCGCAGAGCCTGACGACGGCGTCCACGAGGCGGTCGAACTCGCCCGGCTTGACGATGTAGGAGACCGCACCCGCCCGAGCCGCCTCTAGCCGGTTTGCCTCCAACGAAAGCGAGCTGTAGACGAGCACGGGCACTTGCGGCGTCAGAGACCGCAGCCGCCTGACCAGCTCGACGTTGGTGCCGTCCGCGTAGCCGTCGTCCACGATGTAGAGGCAGTAGTCGCCGGCCCCGGCCTTCTCTACCGCCTCGGAGATGGTGGAGGCCGAGTCGGAGTCGAAGCCGTTTCGGTCTAGCAGGGCGTGGAGTAGAGAGCAGACATCGGCCGAAGGCTCGGCACAGAGTACGCGAGGTCGGGGGCTCACGAGGGAAGTCTCCTGATCCGGAAGGTGTCAGGGCCTGCGAGGGGAAGCCGGTACAGCAGGGGTCGCGGGCGCCACGCCTCGCTCGGGGCGCCCGCGACCTCACGTCGCGCCGCGGGGGGTTAATCCCACGCCCGGGCGCGAGGGCTGACATCATATATGAAATGCGCAAAGGGTCAAGGATGAGGTGCGGGTAGCGTGTGACGACTCAGGAGCGCCACGCCTCCTCCTCCAGGATCGTCGCCAGTTTGTCGCGCGCGCCTCCCTGCGAGAAGGCCGAGAAGCGCACGCCGAAGCCCGTGTCATGGACCCAGTAGACGACGTTGCCCCAGATGCTGAGTTCCCCGTGGCCGGACACGTCGATACGGAGTTTGACGAGGTCGCCCTCACGTACCTGCGCGTCCGCCTCCACGAAGCAGCCCCCTGCTCCGAGGTCTGTCACCTCTCCCTCCAACTCGTGTGACTCCTCGCGCATCAGTGTGACGCGAAAGTTCACCTTGTAACGGGGGTGTGCCCGCCTCTGCCCACCTTCACTCGACCTCGGCTCGCTCATGTAACGGAGTCTATCAGAAAGTCGTGCCGGATCTGGAAGTCATCCCGAAACCGGTTGACAGGTAGTTTCGTTCCGGTGGCTTACCAAGCCTATGGCTTGGCGAGCAGTGACAGATAACCAGTCGGCGCTCATCCGCGAGCAGTTGCCCAAGCGTCCGCTAGGCAAGGAAGGCAGTCGCCCTCCGGCGGATGACCGGCAGTGCTTCGAGGGCATCCTCTGGATTCTCTGGACGGGCGCGCCGTGGAGCGAGTTGCCCCCGAGGTGCGGCTCGAAGAGTACCGTCCAGCGCAGGCTCAAAGAATGGGCCGAGGGCAAGACCCTCCTCAACCTGTGGCGGGCCTTCCTCGACCAACTTGACGACCGGAAGAAAGTGCGGCGGGACGAGTATTCCATCGACGGGACGCTCATCACCGCGAAAATCGACTATGCGGCGGCGTCAGTCCATGCGTAGCCGTCCGTACCTCTCCTCATTGCGGTGTTCCCGACGTTGGCGCTCCCGCCCGCAGTAACCGTGTTCGTCCTCATTCTCGTCGCGGCCACGTCAGTCGTTATCGCCGTAGCCGCCCTCACGCCGGTACTCCTCGCGGCGTTTACGCCGCTCCTCCTGTGCCTTCTGCCGGCGCTTCATCCGCTCCCACTCGCGGCGCTGGTGCTCGCGCACCTCCTCGCTATTGCCGTACAACTCCTTCTCTCTCTGCTGGTGGTACTTGAGTTCCTCCTCTTCGGCCTTGTGACGCTCCTTCTGCCGGCGTTCGGCGCGCTTGCTCCGCTCGCCGTCACGCTGATCCCGACGCTCGTAGCGGCGTCGGTCACGCCATTGGCCGTTGGCCGGGTCTGCGGCCACGGTCAGGAGAGTGGTCACGCAAAGCAGCATTAGGAGGATGGCTCTTAAAGGTTTAATCGACATGTATGTATCTCACCTCCGGTTCGCTCCGACGCCGTTATACCTCGCACCTGGCGAGAATGTCCGTCGTTCTGATCAGTTACTACCTGCAACATCCGTACCTGCTGTTGATTGATGCTAATTTCTTGATTCGTACATGGTTGCGCATGCCGGGACGGTGTCTGTACTCTTCACTCGCGGTCACACGGCGGACGGTTTCCTGACATGGCGCACGCCTGCTCCGTCGGCGCGCCTGCCTGGAGCGATCATCGCAACGCGTCGTCGAGCGTAGCCGTGTCCCTGCCGTCACAGTTCACGTTGATGCCTTTGCCGATTTACAACTCGATCTCGGCGGCGGGCGTGATAATTTAGTCGAAGAGTTTAAGGGAGAACGGGGAGGCTTCGTTTATGGCGGTGGTCGATAACATGCAAACGGCTGACGCTTTGATCGGGATGCCCGTGCTGTCGCGCGTCACGGGCAACAAGCTCGGGGAAGTCCACGACCTCATCCTCGACCCCGTCCGCGGCGAACTGCTCGGCCTCTGGGTGCGCTCGCCCGGGGGGGCGCTCGACGTGATGGACTACCGCGAGGTCTACAGCTTCGGCCGCGACGCCGTCATGGCGGCCGGAGACGACTCTGTCATCCCTTCGGCTGAAACCCCGTTGGCCGAGGCGCCGTGCGTCAAGCGCGACGTGGCCGGGGCGAGGGTCGTCACCGAGGGCGGGACGCTGCTCGGGCAGGTGGCGAACGTCTACGTCCACCTCGTGTGGCCGCCGCTCGTCGCCTACGAGGTGCGCGAGTCACTCCTCGACAAGGTGCTCGGGCGGGGGCTGTTCATCCCGGCCTCGGTCGGCCGCGCACTCTCCCACGACGCGCAGCGGATCATCGTCCCGGAAGACGCCCCGCGCGCGGCGGCGGCGAGCCTGGAGGAGTTGGCGCGAGGCCCGATGGCGGTGCTCATTGAGGATGAGACCGTGGTGCGCGGGCGAGGCAGGCCGGAGCTACCGGAAGGGCCTGCGTCGTAGCGCCATTACGCGGGCGAGCCCCCGCGTCCGTCGAGTGGGCCGGCGGCGGCATTCAGGCCGGCCACTCCTCACATTCCATTCACAGGGACTTTTGTCACTATCTCATTTAGAGGAGGCCGCGGGGCCCTGCCCTGGTACGGCATGACGCCGGGGTCCATGGTCTCGCCCGTGCGGGAGATGACCTGGAAGTGCGTCGCCTCCTTGGTCATCTCGACCAACATGAAGGACGTGTCTCGGTCATAGGCGGCGGCCGTAAGCTTCCCTTCGAGCCACTGGGGCTGCTTCCTGTCCGTGTAGTTGCTGTTCAGGCAGTAGAAGGTTACGCCGCCCTTCTCGAAGCGGTGGTACTCCTCGCCGTTGTCGGACGCCGGGTCGGACACCCCACCATGCGCGAGCGTCACTTGCCGCGACCCGCCGTGCGGAGCCGCCGGAAAGTGTTGAAGGGCAGCGGGAAGAGAGTTCGTCCGGATGTCTTACTTCCGAAAAAAGCTGTACTTATACAATGCGGCGCCCCGTCGCGCGGACATACCCGTGCGCACGGCGACGCACGTTAAGTTTATGAACCAGTTCCCTTTAATTGCTAACGAGGCTTAGTTTATCCGCCGTGGCACACCGCGCGCATCCGGGCAGACCGCTTCGAGTCCGGAATTGACGGAGAACCTTGCGCGTGTGGGCGCGGGAGGTAAACGGGAGGAAGATATTTGATGCGCCTATCACTGAAGCCGGGACTCCCGGCCCTTCTGCTGTTGTTTAGTCTGAGCCTTGCCCTAGCACCCGCCCACGCGCAGAAATCGGATAAAAAAGAGAAGCCGACCGGCACGCCCGTCCTGTGGCGAGACCCTGGCAACGTCGCCTCGCGTGACCTCAGGTACGGGCCGGGCTCTGCGGAGTTCGCGCCGCAGGCACCGTTCACCTTCGTCGAGGAGGTGAAGAAGGGCGAGTCGCCGAAGTTCAAAGTCCGCGACGCGCGCGGAGTGGAGTGGAGCGTCAAGCTGGGCCCGGAGGCGCAGTCCGAGACCGTGGCGACGCGCCTCGTCTGGGCGGTCGGCTACTTCGCGGAGGAGGCTTACTACTTCGACGAGGTGAAGCTGGCGAACATACCCCGCCTCTCAAGGGGCCGGGAGTACGTCGTCGGCAGGACGGTGCGCGGCGCGCGCTTCGAGCCGCGGCGCGAAGGCTTCGAGGAGGGTCCCGAATGGAGCTGGCGCGACAGCCCGTTCGAGGACACGCGCGAGATGGACGGGCTCAAGGTCTTGATGATCCTGCTGAACAACTTCGACGCGCGCAAGGGCAACAACCACATCCTCTATACCGACACGCCATCAGGGCGCGAGGCGCGCTACGTCGTCACAGACCTCGGCGCGACGTTGGGGCGCGCAGGCGGCTTGGGGGGCAAGCGCGTGAAGAACGACCTCGACGCGTTCCTCTCGACCAAATTCGTCCGCGACGTGGACGACGACGACGGCGTGGTGGAGTTCGACTTCGACACGCGCCCCCGCGGCTTCGGCCACCTCTCAGTTCTCAACCCGAAATACTACCGGGGCGAGGTGAAGAAAGAGGCGGCGATGCGCGGCATCCCCGTCGGGCACGCGCGCTGGATCGGGTCGCTCCTTTCGCAGTTGAGCGACAACCAACTCCGCGACGCGTTCAGCGCGGCGGGCTACCCGGAGCCGGTGGCGGAAGGCTACGTCCGCGCGCTGCGCGACCGCATCAATCAACTCGTCAGCCTGCGTAGCGTCCCGACGTCCGACGACACGGAAGAGGTCGGGCGGAAGAAGAACTGACCGAGGAGGTAAAGTCATGTCCCGAAGCTTACCTGCCCGTAGGGCGCTCGCCTTCGCACTCGTTATCGCCTTCGGCCTCTCCCTGCCGACACACGCCGTCCAGAAGGAGGAGAAGAAGAAGAAGGAACTCCCGCGGGGTACTCCCGTGCTGTGGCGCGACCCGGGCAACGTCTCCCGCCTCGACCTTTTCCTGGGGCCGGGCGGCGCGGCGATGAGGCCGGACCTGAGCCGCCTCACCTTCATTGAGGAGGAGGAGGGGGGCTACTCGAAGAAGTACCGCGTGAAGGACGGCAAGGGGCGCGTCTGGGTGGCGAAGATCGGCAAGGAGGCGCAGCCCGAGACGGCCGCGACACGGCTACTGTGGGCCGCCGGCTACATCCCCGAGATCACCTACCTCGCGCCGCGCGCCACCATCCCCGGCAAGGGCACGTTCGAGAACGTCCGCTTCGAGGCGCGGCCCGAAGGCGTCAAGCGCCACGGCGAGTGGAAGTGGGAGGAGAACCCCTTCGCCGATACGCGAGAACTTCGTGGGCTCAAGATCATGATGGCGCTCTTCGAGAACTGGGACATCAAGGACGACAACAACCGCATCCTCGCGGTGGGGGGCGCGAGGGGCAACGAGTTGCGCTACGTCGTGAGCGACCTCGGCGCGACGTTCGGGAAGACCGGCGGGCAGAACTCGCCGATGGACTTGATCCGCCAGGTGAAGGGTAGCCGCAACGAGCCGGAGGACTACGCCGGCGACAGATTCATCGAGGGCGTGGAGGGCGGCCGCGTCCGCTTCAACTTCAGCGGGAAGAACAGCGGGTTGATGCGCGACATTACGGTCGCGGACGTGCGCTGGCTCGGCCGCATACTGTCGCGCCTCTCGGATAGGCAGATCGCGGACGCCTTCCGCGCGGCCAACTACACGCCCGCGGAGGTGCGCATGCTCTCGGCGGAGGTCAGGCAGAGGATCAGCGAGCTGGTCAGTATCGGAAGATAACCCGCGCCATGCGCCGGAGGTGACACCGTGTCCAAATACCCGTTAGCCGCCGTGGTCGTGCTGGCCCTCCTGGCCGGGGGCTTCGCCGGATTCGTCTTTCATTACCCGCCCGAGGACGCGGCCGACGCACGGGCGGGCGCACCACAAGCCGCCGAAGCCGCCACCCCGGTGGTACACGACGCCGCGAACGTTCCGGAAGGTGCGGGCGCCGATTCAGCTCTTCTGGCCGGGGACGGGAGCGTCGAGGCCGGCGAGGCGGGCGGAGACTTTGCGGGCGCGTCCGACGAGAGGGCCGTTAGACGCCCGGGAGGCGTGAGGGGCAGGGCGGAAGCGGCGGGGCGGGCCGGCGGGCGTCCCGCCGCGGCCCGAGGCTACGTGAGGGTCTCCCGCGCCGAGGGGAGTTCAGGCGGCCGCGGCATCGCGGGCCACACGCTCGGCGGCGTGAAGAAGACCGGCGAGGGCGTGAAGAAGACGGGCGTGGTGATCGGCAGGACGTTCGGGAAGCTCGGCGGCGTCTTCCACGAATAGGCCCGCGTGCGGGCGGCTTCGCCGCGAGGTCGGCCGCGGCATCGCCGCCCGATAAATCCGGGGTCGTAGCAGGGTTGATGCCGGCACGAAGCACAGGACGATAGTTAGGAGGGGGAAGGCATGGGCAGAATCAGATACGCGTTAATAGCCGGCGTGGCGGCGCTCGCCGCGCTGGCCACGGGCTGTCAGGCGACGGTGAACACTAACAACACCAACGCCGCCGTCACCGCCAACGCGAACGTCTACTCGAACGCGAACGTCTACCCGAACACGAACGCCAACACGGGCGCGAACGCCAACGCGAACGCCAACTCGAACGGCGGCGTCGTCAACGCCAACATCACGCGCGAGGACTTCGAGCGCCAGAAGGAGCGCTTCCAGCGCGAGGCCAGGGAGGCCGGGCGCAAGATAGGGCCGGGCGCGAGCGACCTGTGGGTCTGGACGAAGGCGCGGGCGGCGCTCGCCGCCGCGCAGGACCTGCGGGATTCGACCGTCAGCGTCGACGTGGACAACTCGGTCGTCACGCTCACCGGCACGGTCGCCAGTAACGAGCAGAAGATCAAGGCCGGGCAGGTGGCGAAGGTCGAGGGCGCGGCGCGCGTGGTCAACAACCTGACGGTCTCGGCGGGCGGCGCGAACGCGAACGCCAACACGAAATGATAACGGGCCGGGAGCGCCGGGCGCGGACCGTCCGTCCGTAGAACGCCTTTGATGACGACCTTAGAAGAAGGCCGGGGTGAAACGCGATGCGCTTCACCCCGGCCTTCTCACAGACTGTAACCCCGGCAATTACCAAAATGTGCGCCGCACAACGCCCGTCGTCATCGGCCCGCCGGCCTCCCTAATAAAAGTTGTGGCCGGCTAAGAGGGTTGGCGTCGGCGGCATTCTACCTCCGGTTCAACTTGAGCGTGGTCTGCTCGGTGACGGTGTTTCCGTCCGACGGGCTTTCCGCCAGTGGGTCGATCCTGCGCGTCTGAGGGGGGAGTGACGCGGGCTCACCGGCCGGTCCCCTTATTTGGCCGGCCGGCGAGCCTTCTCCCTTCAGCAGGGCCCCGGCGCGGGAGACGCGCGCCGCTCCAACTATGATCAGCGGCAGCGCTACGACGAGGCCCACGAGCAGGTTGATCAGCGTCCCGTAATTGCGCGGCTCGGAACTCAGGAAGAAATTCAGGACTGCGATCAGGACGCAAACGACCAACACCACGGCGCCGGCGGAGAGTGCGCCGCCGCCCTTCTGATACCTCGACAGGGCTTCCCCGGCGCGGCCGCTGACGGCGAGCCGTACGCCGCCCAGCGAGAGCCCGCATTGGCGGCAGTATGCCTGTTCCGATTCGTTCAGGGTGTTGCAAAGCGGGCAAAACATCGCGTGGCTCCTACCGCAATAAGTGTCGTTCCGACCGGCGCGCCTCCGGCTGATAGAAGAAACGACCCCCGCGCCACGAAAGTTTGGGCGTTAACGATAAACAATCGCGTCAGACGTCACCCGCCCCGGGACTTTGAAGGAATATGAAAGCCTACGTTTCGCGGGGCGGGCGTTCGCCACCGTCAGGGGCGACGACGCCGGTACGACGGCAGCGGGCGTAGCCTGGACATGAGCCGCGCGTCCAGCGACCACGCCCCCGCGCCCACGGCGAGCAGGAAGATAGACCCGAGCAGCATCGCCCAATCGGTGCGCGCCTCGTGTGCCATCCCCCAGAATCCGTAGTAGGGCAGTTGACGGAGGCTGAAGCCCCAGAAGCCGTGACCCAGCAGGATGGGGACTTTCGTCGAGATGAGCGCCGCCAGCATGACGACGACGAGCGGGACGGCCGCCAGCCGCGTGAAGAGCCCGAGGAGGACGAGCGCCCCGCAGACGACCTCGACGACGCCGACGAAAGGTGCCACGACCTCCGGGCTCGGGATGCCTATCTTTGCGAAGCGCCCGGCCCCGACCTCCGCCGGGAAGAGGAACTTCTGGGTGCCTTCGGAGAGGAAGACGGGCCCGACCGTCAGGCGTACGAGGACGACGGCTGCCGGCGCGCTCGTGGCTACTACTCTCCTCAGAAGACTCATGCTGGATGTCTTATAGCCGGGGAGGTCTGCGGGGTCAATCCGGGCGAGCGCCTCGTCTGTTGACCCGGGTTAGAAGCCGGCACATTTTTGTGGCGCGAACCATCAGAAGAAAGGAAGGCTCGCCCCGAGTCAGTTCCGTAGCCGGCTAGGGCACAGGGTTAATAGCATGGGTTCGCAGAGGAGCCGCTTGTGGACACATCCACGATGGTTACCGAGGCACACTCATGCGGTCACGTTCGATGAGTTCTTACTAAAGGTCTCGTTGTTCGCCAGCGCCTTTGCTGCTGACGCAGGTGTCATGAACTTCCAGGCAGTAGGCGCGAATCTCTCCGGCCTCATCCTTCAGCGGTACGAGCCGCTCCTGCCAACCCGCCGGCAGGACGACCGTGGCCGGCCAGGCCGACTGCGTCGGCGTAGTAGCCGTGCGTCTCCTGGAAGCTGCTGGCGAACCCGATCTGCTGACGACGGCGCGGAAGAGGGGTGGGCCGGCGGCGAGGAGTAGGAAGTCGCATTCGACCGAGCGCCGGACGCTATCGGGGACGGATGAGGTGACTGCGTAAAGTGACTGCGAGCCGACGATGACCGGCAGCTCAACCCCGGCCACGAGCCTTATGCGTTCAGTCAGGTCAAGCAGTTGCTCTTTGTTCACAGGCGGCGAGTATCTACAATCGCTCTTCGGGCGTGAGCGCCCCGACGAAAGGCGAGGACGAGCGCAGGCGCTGGCCTTCGTCAGACGTGTCGGTGATGATCCCGATTAGCTGGCCGACGCCAGACACATCGAGAATATTCTGCCACCCCTCGACAGACTGGCGCTCGCCCGGCCCGAGCGCGTCACCCTCCAGCCAGCGGTTAAGGTTCTGACGCGCACGTTCGATCACCGCGCCCGGCCGCTCACGCAGGCGCTCGGCGACGGCCAGGTGGGAGGCCAGCGCGAAATCGTCGAGAAACTGATGCGACCCGAGCGCGCCGGCCCCGGTCGCGGCACCAAGTGTGGAGATGTTACTTACCGTGGCTTCCATGCTCACGGCACATTCTAACTCATCTCTCGAAAACCGGAGTGGTCGGGAGGGTGGGCAAGCGCGACTACGCTTTACTCTTGTTCTACTTCCTAACCGGGCTCCGCAGGAGCGAGGTCATCGGCTTGCGGGGCAGGGACTTGGAGACGAAGGAGGGGACTCTGGTCATCAGGTACCGGCGCAAAGGGGGGAAGTTCACGGCCCGCGAGGTCTCGGACCCGGCGGCGCTAGAAGCGCTGAAGGATTATCTAGGGGCGGCAGGAAGGCACAGCGTCTTGGGGACTGAACGCCCGCTGTGGACGCGCCACGACCGGGCGGGGAAGGGAGGCGCGCCGCTCTCGTCGCGGGCCTTCGTCGAGAATCTAAAAACTTATGCGAAGGAGGCGGGGCTCCCTCACATCCACCTGCACCAGACCAGACACACTTACGCACGGATCGTGGCCGAGGAGACGGGGAGTTTCCTGGAGGCGCAGGAGGCCCTGAATCACGAGAACCAGGCGACGACGAGGGGCTACGTCCTGCGGATCACCGTCAAGAGGGACAGGCACGGAAGCAAGGTCGCCGAAAGGATGAAGCCAGGTCGCAGCGGGAGCGACTGAAGACTGATACCAGTGCCTATGTTTACTTGTTGGCGGAGGTCCCCTCATAGGACACTCAAGAATTACCCAAGCCGGACGCGTAAGCTATTAAATGAAGTCCCGGCCACTCGCTTTGGACGGCGAGCACGTCGCCGCGGGCCGTGTTCCGTGGAGGACTGTCTGAAGCGGCGAGTATGCAAGTCATTCATGACAAGGTCACAGTCCCCCGCCAGGCCCCGCGCGTCTCGCGTCCGCGCCTTCTCAGGATGTTGGGCGAGGGGCTCGACTCCTGCACATCTACCATCATTACGGGGCGCGCGGGCACGGGCAAGACGATGCTGGCGAAAGACTTCGCGCGGGGCTGCGGGCGGCGCGCGGCATGGTACACGGTCGAGGCTTCCGACGGTGAGCTGCCGATCTTCTTCCGCTACCTCGTTGAAGGCATCGGCCGGCAGCGTCCTGGCTTCGGCCGCGCGGTTCTATCCCACTTCGCTGGGTCGCCGGGCTTCGACGATGATATCCCGAGCCTCGCCGAGGCGTTCCTCTACGAGTTGCAGGAGTGCCGCGGCGAGCCGCTGTTGATGGTAGTTGACAACCTGCACCTCATCTATGACGCGGAGTGGGTCGTGCCGTTCTTCCGCCGGCTCCTCCCGCTGCTGCCGCCGGAGGCGCACATGCTGCTCGTCGGGCGCGGCCTGCCGCCGACGCCCATGTGGCGCATGCGCTCGAAGCAGACGCTCTGCCTCGTCGAAGAGACCGCGCTGGCTTTCACCCCGCGGGAGGCGGCGGACTTGTTCGCCAGCTACGGACTCGCGGGCCGCGACGCGTGCGCGGCGCTCGAACAGACGCAGGGCCGCGCCGCCGCTCTGGATGCGATGGCGCGGCGGATGAGCGGGGTGGCGTTGGGGGGCCCGCAGGCCGACGCCCCAGCGTCACCGTAGAGACGCGGCCGCCGCCGTGGTAAGCTCGGTCTGAATTTAACGAGAGCGGCAGAGACTTCGCCCGATGGCACAGAGGACTCGAAGCGACAGTACCCGAGCGCCGACGCAGACGCGGCCGACGCCGGAGGACGCGCCGAAGCGGCCCACCTTCTTCTTACGGACGAAACTCCTCCCGCCGCGGCCCGCCCCCGCCTTGCTCTCGCGCCCGCGCCTGATCGAACGCCTCCAGGCCAACCTCTCGCACCCGGTCACGCTCGTCACCGCCCCGGCGGGCTCGGGGAAGACGACGCTCGTCGCGGACTTCGTCAGGGCGCACGCGCGCCGGTTCGTCTGGTATCAACTCGACCAGGGGGACGCCGACCCGCTCGTCTTCCTCGAATACCTCGCGCACGGGCTCAGGCAGGCCGTGCCCGGCTTCGGCGACGTGACGCTCTCCTACCTGGGGCAGTCGTCCGACGAGATCGCGCGAAGCCCCGCTCGCGCCGTGGACGTACTCCTGAACGAGGTGCTCGAAGAGGTCAGTCAGCAGCTCGTCGTTGTGCTCGACGACTACCACCACCTCGGCCGCGAGACCGCCGTGCACGCAGTCCTCGACCGCTTGGTCTCTTACTTGCCGGACGTTCTGCACGTCATCGTCGTCTCGCGCGACGTGCCGCCGCTGGCCCTCTCGCGCCTGCGCTCGCAGAACTCGCTCGCCATCATCGACCGCCAGGAACTCCTCTTCACCGACGGGGAGACGCGCGAGCTGTTCCGGCAGGTGTTCGACCTCGATCTGTCCCCCGAGCAACTGACCGAGTACCGCGAGCGCACACAGGGGTGGATAACCGCCCTGCAACTGGTCAGGCAGTTCGCGCAGCGCGAGGCGGCCGGGGAGGCGGGCGCGGCCGACCTCAAGGAGATCCTGCGGAGGTCGGAGCACGACATCTTCGACTACTTCGCCGAAGAGGTCTTCGCCGACGAGCCCGAAAACGTCCAGCGGTTCCTGTTGCGCATCTCGCTGCTCGACCGGGTCGAACTGGACGTGTGCGCCCGCCTCTACCCGGAGGTGAGCAGCCGCCACATCCTGCCGGAGCTGGTGCGCCGCAACGTCTTCATGACGGTGGCGAGTGACAGCCGCGGCGAAGAGTACCGGCTCCACCCGCTCTTCCGGAGTTTTTTGCAGCGGAGGTTCGCTCAGGAGGCCGGACGGGACGGGGTGGCCGTCGAACACGCGCGCTACGCCGACGGTTACCTCGAACGCGGGGAGTGGGAGCACGCCGCGCGGCATCTCATCGCCTCGGAAGACTTCGGGCGGGCCGCAGCCGTCGTCGCGGAGCGGGGCGGCCACTGGATCGCGGCGGGCGCGTTGGCTTCACTCGTCTCCCTCGTCGAGGTGCTGCCGGCCGAAGCGATCAGGGTACACCCGCGCGCCCTCTTCTACCGCGGCGAGGTCGCCCGCCTGCGCGAGGAGTTGGACGCCGCGCGTTCGCTCTACAGGCGCGCCTCGGCGCTGCTGCGCGAGCAGAACGACCGCGAGGGCGAGGCCGAAACGCTCCGCTCGCTCGCGACCGTCGAGCGCCGGTACGGCGACCTTGAAACGGCGCTCGCTTATCTGGATCGCGCCGTCGAGTTGGCGGATGAGGACTCGGTCGTGCGCGCCAAGTGCGCCGGCACGCGCGGGCTGTGCCTGATGGCGAAGGGGGACTGGGCCGCATCCGAGCGTGAGTTCCGCGCCGCGTTGCAGGGCGCGGAAGACCTCGGCGACGAGCATTACGCCCGCCTGATGTCGCACAACCTGGGACTACCGGCGCTCATCCGCGGCGATTTCGACGAGGCCCTGCGCTGGCTGCGCCGCACGCTCCAGTACGGCGGCGACGCGCCGCCGATCCCACAGGAGGCGGGCGTGCATCTCAACATCGCTCGCTGCCACCTTTACCGGGGCGAGTTCGCCGAGTGCGAGGGCCACCTGAACCGCTCGCTCGAACTGGCACAACTCTTCAACCTGAGCGTGCTGCAAGGCGAGGTCTTCGAGGCCTACGGCAACCTCTACCGCGAGCAACGGGAGGTGGCGCGGGCCGTGGAGTTCTACACGAGGGCGGCGCGCGCTTATAAAGAGGCGGGGCTCGACCTCGCGCGGCGCGAGCTGCCGGAAGAGCAGGCGATGCTCTCCGCGCAGGATGGCGACCTGGCTGCGGCGCGCGCCGCCCTCGACCAACTCGTCGAGGCGCGCGCCGCCCTGCGAAACGAGGCGGCCCTGAAGTCGGCCATGCTAGCCCGCGCCCGTGTCATGATCGCGCAGGGCGAGTGCGACGCCGCGCGGGCCGAACTCGGCATAGCCCTCAGTTACTTCCGCGAGCACAACCTACACTACTACGAAGCGCAGGCTTCCATGGCACTCGCCGCGTGCGCTATGGAAGCGGGCAGGGAGAAGGACTATCTTGAGCACCTGCGCCGCGCGTTGGAGTTGGCGTTGCGCTACGATTACGAATACTGGCTCCGGCGCGAAGTGGAACAGAACCCACGGCTATTCTCCCCCGAAGAGGCGCGCAAGCTGTTGCCCGCAGACTTGCGGCAGAGACTCTCGGCCCTTCAGGCTCAACCGCCGCCGCCCCGCGGGCCGTCGCCGCAGGCGCGCCCGGCCTCGGTTCAGCCGTCAAGCGACCTGACTCTCAACATGCTGGGTCTTGTGGAAATCTACCGCGACCCGGCCCGCCCGCTCGCCCCGGACGCGTGGACGAGCAAGCGCGCCCGCGACATCCTCTGCTTCATCGCCTCGCGCCAGCACCGCCGCGCCTCGAAGGACACGCTCATCGACACCTTCTGGCGCGAAGACGACCGAGAGAGCGTCGAAAAAAAGTTCCACCCCACCATCTCCTACATCCGCAAAGCTCTCAACAGCAATCAACTCCTCCGTCAGAACTTCCTGCTTTACAAAGACGGGGACTACCTGCTCAACCCCGACCTCTCTTACCGCTCGGACGTGGAGGAATTCGACCGACTGGTGGCCGAGGCCACGGCGGCGCGCAGGCGGGGCCAGACCGAGCGCTGCCATCAGGCTTACGAGGAAGCCGTGGCGCTCTACCGCGGCGAGTTCATGCAGGGCACGCACGACGGGTGGGTCGAGGAGCAGCGCTCCTACTACCGCGACCAATACCTCCGCATGCTCGAAAAGCTGGCCGCCGCCGCGCAGGAGTCGGGCGAGTGGGAACGCTCGCTCACGCTCGCGCATCAAATACTGCGCGACGACCCGTACCGCGAGGAGGTTCACTGCCGCGTCATGCGCGCCCACGCGGCCCTGGGCAACCGCGTCGCCGTCAAGGAGCAGTACGAGACGCTGCGCGGCCTCCTACTCAAGGAACTCGGCGTCGAGCCCGCGCAGGAGACGCAGTTGGTTTACCGCGAGTCGGTCAAGTGAGCCGGCGGGAGTTCGTCCTTCACGGATTTACCCGGCCAGCGGCTTTGCTGTATTATCCGCAGGACTCCGAGCGCCGATGGTAAAGACGAACGGCTGCTTGAGCCGAGCCCCTTTCGAGTCTGACGTGCGTCCCCGCGCCGCCGGCTTTGTGGTCAACCTCATAACTTCTTCTTTAAGGCTGTAGAAGTAACGCCGTTTCGGCCCTGCTATAACTATGCGCGCATTAAGAAGGTCGCGAAAGATCGTCGCCGTGCTCCTCGCCTGCGTACTCTGCGCCGGTGCGGTGAAGGCTGGCGTGAGCGTCAGGCGGGGTGAGGGCATCGTCCTCACCGGCGCGGATGGAATCACCCTCACCGACCTCTCCGGCATCACGGCCACGGGGAGCGATGACCTGCTCGCCTTTAAAGTCAACGGCATTACCGCGACGGGCTCCGACGGCATCACCGCCACCGGCAGCGACGGCATCACGGCCACCGGCTCCGACGGCCTCCCTTACGCCGGGGCCGACGCGCTCACGGCCCGCGGGGTTGACGCCATGACCGTAGCCGCTGCCGACGGCATCTCCGTCACGGGGTCAGACGGCATCACCGTGACGGGCTCCGATGGCACACTTTACCGCGTTGACTCTCTCCTGCTCAGACGCGCCGAGGGCATCACCGCGACTGGCTCCGACGGCATCAGCGTCACCGGCTCGGACGGCATCACGGTGACGGGGAGCGACGGCATCACGGCCACCGGCAGCGACGCCCTGTACTTCGCACGCGCCCAAGGCATCACCGCGACGGGCTCGGACGGGCTCAGCGTGGGGCGCGCGCAGGGCATCACCGCGACGGGGAGTGACGGGCGCGTCTTCTCCATCGTGCCGAGCAGCGTACGCATCGAGGGCGCGGACGCCATCATCGCGACCGGCGCGGACGGGGTGACGCTTCAAGGGATTGACGGCATCACGGCGACCGGCTCGGACGGCATCACGGTGACGGGGAGTGACGGCATCACGGCGACTGGCAGCGACGCCGTGCAGCGCATCGGCCTCCAGAGTCTTGACCCCGAACTCGCCATCCTGCTCGACCGCGTCACGGACGACAGCAACATCAACGCGGCGGTCGTCTACCACCGGCAGCCGGGCGAGTCCGACCTCGCAGACCTGCGGCTCAACGGCATCATGGGCGGGACGCGCTACCGTGCGCTGCCCGTAATCGCCGTGACGGCGACGAGGCATCAACTCGTCGCCGTCTCGCGCCTCCCCGCGGTGCGCTCCATCTATGGCAACCGAACCCTCCAGAAGACCTCCGACCCCTATCTCGCCCCCGCGGGCGCGGAGCGAGTCGCGCGCGACTCGGAGTTGACGAGCTTCAACGCGGGGCTGCCCGTGACAGGGCGCGGCGTCACGGTCGCCGTGATCGACACGGGGCTGGACGGCACACACGGCGACCTCGCGGGCCGCGTCGCGCAGAACGTCAAGCTGGCCGACACGCAGAGCGTGAGCGTCGGCTTTACGCCTCCCGTCGCCGTCGAGAACGTGCCGGACACGGATCAAACTTACGGCCATGGTACTTTCGTCGCGGGGATGATCGCGGGCGACGGCGCGCGCTCGGGCGGCGCTTACGCGGGCGTGGCGCCGGGCGCGAAGCTGGTGGGCTTGAGCGCGGGAGACCTGAACCTCTTCCACGTGCTCGCGGGCTTCGACTACCTGCTGACGCACCCCGACCTCGGCGTCCGCGTCGTCAACTGTAGCTTCTCGGCCGAAGCCCTCTACGACGAGAACGATCCGGTCAACGTCGCCACCCGGGTGCTTACGGAGCGCGGCGTCAACGTCGTCTTCTCGGCGGGCAACTCGGGGCCGGGCCTCCACACCTTGAACCCTTACGCCGAAGCGCCGTGGGTCGTCTCGGTCGGCGCGACCGACCAGAGAGGGCGTCTCGCGTCCTTCTCGGCGCGCGGTCGTGTAGGCGACGCGGCCACGCACCCGACGCTGGTCGCGCCCGGCGTGAACGTCGTCGGCCTGCGCAGTTCGGGGGCGAGCCTCGTGGCCGCTTCCGGCGTCACCTCCTCGCGTCGCCTTTCGGCAGCCGAAAGCCTGTACTACACGGTCGGCACGGGGACGAGTTTCAGCGCGCCGCAGGCCGCCGGCGTCATCGCGCTGATGCTCGAAGCCAACCCCGGCCTGACGCCCTCCGAGGTGCGCGACATCCTCCAGCGGACGGCGACGCCGCTCCCGCCCTACTACCGGCACGAGGTCGGGGCCGGGATGCTCAACGCGCACGCGGCAGTGTTGGAAGCGGCCTTCCCCGAACGGCTCATAGGGGTGTGGCGCGCCACGCTCGACCGCGGGCAGGTGCGCTTCGTGGGCGACCCCTTACAGCAGTTCGGCGGTACGACGCAGCCTTTGTCGGGTTACGAAACTTCCTTGAATATCCCCGAGGGCGCGCTCCTCGCCTCCGTCCAGATTGCGTGGGGGCCGGTCTACAGCACGAACGACCTTGCGCTCGCGGTCTATGACGGCGGCGGCGTGCGGCGCGCCTCGGCGAACGAAATTAATTTGCCGGGGCTGACCGGCAGGCGTGAGAGCGTCGCCGTCAAGTCGCCCGCGCCCGGCAGGTGGCGGGTCGGCGTCACGAACACACTGGGCTTGGCGGGGACGCCGCAGCAGTTCTCCGGCGTGCTGGAAGTAATGCGCGCCGTGTACGCGCCTTTGACGGATGTGGACGGCCTGAGCCCGTCGGCGCGCGAGGAGGTCTATCAGAACCTGCGCTCCTTCGTGATGTGGCCGCTCGGCGGCTCGTTCCGCCCCGACTTCGTCGTGACGCGGGCTGACCTCGCGACAGCGCTCGTGCTCGGCGCGCGCGTCCCACAGTACGCCCCAGGCCGGCCTAATTACCCCGACGTGCCTGACCGCACGACCACGCTCTTCGTCGAGAGCGTTCAGGCCGCGCCGGGCGGCCCGCTCTTCGCGGACGTGACGCCGGGCGGGCGCTTCCGGCCGGACGATACGGTCGAACGCCTGACGGCGGCCTTCGCGCTGGTACGCGCCGCCGGGCTGGGGGCGGAGGCCGAGGCGAGGGCCGGAGCGCCCCTGTCCGTCGCCGACGCCGGGGCGATACCTTCGGGGCTGCGCGGTTACGTGGCCGTCGCGCTTGAGCGGGGACTGCTCGCCGCGGAGGGCGGCAACTTCCGCCCGCAGGCCGCGCTGACGAGGCTGGAACTCGCCCACGCGATGAGCGTTATCGCCAAGCGGGCCGCGGAATAACGGCCGAACCTTCAAGGCATTGACGCCAGCGCCCGTCACTCCGCGGAGTGACGGGCGCAAAATTTTTTCAGCCGTTTCCTGCCTTCAATCGCGCCTTCCTGCGCCCTTTCAAGTGCCAGCCAAGAATTAGCCAAGCCGCCGCCGCTAGACTGCGTCGTTGGCTATTAAGAGAACTGGCAAGGTTGTCCGGCGCAACCCTGTCGGGCACCCCACCCGCCGCCTGAGGAAACATTCGTGATGAGAAGATCGAGAACTCCCAAATCGAAGAGTGCTTTGAAGGCGCTCGGCGCGTCCGTCGGCGCGCTCCTCCTGTTGACAATGATTTTCGCCCTGCCTCAGATGATGACGGCGGACGCCGCCAGCCCCACCTCCACGACGCTCAGCCCGACGGCCACCTCGCCCGTCACCTGGACGGGGACGGCCATCGGCGGCGGCGCTCTCAACGCCGCGCCCGCCGTCGGCACCGAGACTCTGTGTCGTGAGGGGCTCACCTGCGACACCTTCACCCTGAACGTCGGCGGCACGACGGCCGCCTGGGCGGGCAAGGTCGTGCGCGTCAAGATCGAGTGGAACCTCCCCGTCACCGACTACGACCTCTACATCCACAAGGGCTCGAACGCCGGCCCGCTCGTCGCCAGTTCGGGGCGCGGCATCACGTCGCCGGCCGAGGAACTAACGATAGAGGACACGACGATTGACCCGTCCGCGTCGGGCACGGGCGTCTACACCGTTCGCGCCGTCTACTACGCGGCCACCACCGTAGACCAGTACCGCGGGAGTGCGGCCGTCGAGTTGAAGCCGGTCGCGCCGCCGACGGCGACGCCCACGCCCTCGACGGCGACGCCGCCGAGCTATCTCAACTACGCCGCGCCTTCGGGGCTCGGCCAGAGCGCGGGCGAGCCGACGCTCGGCGTCAACTGGGACTCGGGCGCGGTCATGTACATCGCGGCGCTTCAGACGCTGCGCATCACGTTCGACGACTCCGCATCGCCCGCGACGGCGACGTGGGCCGACGTGAGCGCGCCGACAACCTCGCTCGCAACTCTCGACCCGATCCTCTTCACCGACAGCGACGCGGGCGCCTCTCGCACCAACCGCACCTTCATCTCGCAGCTCGCGGGCAAGATCAGCCTGATGGCGTTCACCGACGACGACGGCGCGACGTGGACGCCGAGCCAGGGCGCGGGCATCAACTCGGGCGTTGACCACCAGACCCTCGGCGGCGGCCCTTACGCTAAGAACGCCGACGGCTCGCTCAAGGGCGGGGCCGTGCAGCTCCCCGGCCTCGACCTTCAAACTTACCCGAACGCCGTCTACTACGCCTCGCAGGACATCGGCCTCGCCCAGATCGCGCGCAGCGACAACGGCGGACTGACCTTCGGCCTCGCCGTCCCGATGTGGACGCTGGTGCAGTGCGGCGGCCTGCACGGCCACATCAAGGTCGCGCCCGACGGCACCGTCTACGTCCCGAACAAGTCGTGCGGCGGCGAGCAGGGCGTCGCCGTCTCCGAGGACAACGGCCTGACGTGGAGCATCCGCACCGTGCCCGGCAGCACCTCGGGCGACACCGACCCGTCGGTCGGCATCGGCTCAGACGGCACCGTCTACTTCTCCTACGCCGACGGCGACGGCCGCTCGCGCGTCGCCGTCTCGCACGACCGCGGGCTCACCTGGGGGAACATCACGGACGTGGGTGCCGCCCACGGCATCAAGAACACGGTCTTCCCGGCCGCCGTCGGCGGCGACGCGAACCGCGCCGCGGTCTTCTTCCTCGGCTCGACGACCGAAGGCGCGAACGGGCGGGGCACCGACATGACTTTCAACGGCACTTGGTTCGGCTACATCGCCACGACCTACGACGGGGGCCAGACCTGGGTCACGGTCAACGCGACGCCGAACGACCCCGTGCAGCGCGGCGTGATCTGCACCGCGGGCACGAGCTGCCCCGGCACCACGCGCAACCTGCTCGACTTCAACGACGTGACCATCGACAGCCGGGGGCGCGCGCTGGCGGCCTACGCCGACGGCTGCGTCACCGCCGCCTGCATCAGCGGCGCGGACAAGAACGGCGACGGCCAGATTGACGGCAACGACAACGATGGCACGGATCGCGCGACGATCATCCGCCAGTCGGGCGGCAGGACGCTGTTCGCCGCCTTCGACTAACGCGCTGTCGTCAGTTGCCGCCTTGTCGGGAGGCGGCGGCTGACTGACCGACGAGCCGGCGGGCGATTCTTGAGAGTCGCCCGCCGGCTCGTGCTATGTGCCGGCCGGGCTATCGCCCCGCGAGGACGTTTGATAGACTTCGGCCCGGAGCCACCCGCAGGTTAACTATGATGAAAATAGCCGTCACCATTTGCTGTCTGCTTCTGCTCGCCGCGGCGTGCGCCACGGCGGTCGAGCCGAAGCCCGAAATACTCGGCGTGCGGCTCGGGATGAGTCGGGAGGAGGCGCACGCGCGCCTGCAAGAGATCGGCAAGTTGGAGAAGGAGGAGCGGAGGCAGCAGGAGGTGTGGCAACTCACGGGCGACCCCAGTTACTCACACCTCATGGTCGCTTACAACAAGGAGTACACGTCGGTGCGCTACATCACCGCGGTGGCGAACGAGCAGGGCCGCCGCGTCCCTTACGCCGATGTCGTTAACCTCGGCAGCGCCCGCCTGGAGAGCACCCAGGCGACCCGCACCTACACGCAGGAGTTCCCAGCACGCGGCGGCCGGCCGGCCTTCGTGGCTAAAGCCATCGGCACCGACCCCACGTATCTGAAATACTACTCCGTCGAGCGCGCCGACTAGGAAGAAACGAAGACTTCGGCCCCGTCGTTGAGTGCCACCTGTAAGACTCATCAGTCCTATGACGCGCCACGTATTTTTCGCAACAGACGCCTGAGTCTCGCCCAAATTGTCCGGCCAGCGCGCGCGCTCCCTTCGTGACTTGGACAAGCGCCGCCGGCCGTTTCAGTCGAATCGGTCCGACGGACTACCTGCTCGATTGGGCTCCCACTCATGGTGGCGACGAGGCAGGAGGCTTCGGGGGAGATGATGAGGGGGCCGGCACCGGGGTGCTCAAACTTGGTCGAGCTGAAAACTTTCCTCTCGCCCACCGGGAGTTTGTTCCCGACCGCGTTGTAGTAATGGTTGGCGTGGCCCCGGGCCAGCCCGCCGCGTCGCGGGTCGTCGGTGGGGCAGGTCAACGCCAACGTGGCTTCGAGCCGTTCGCCGTGCCTGACGGTGATGGTCTGGGCCGCGCCGTTCGAGAACTCCGCCACGCTCTCCGGCCTGTCTAACTCGACCGCGACGCCGACCTGCGTAGCCACCCTCCCGATGAGAGTCACGGGCGCGTCGGGGGTGCCTGCGGCGCGTACGAGGAGGTGGTTCACGCTCACCACCTTGGTGAACAGCTCGCCGTTGTTGATGCGCAGGATCGGGTGGAACTGATCCACGTCGGCGCCGATCTCGCGCCCGTGAAGCTCCTTCCCCTCGAAGTCGAGCACCCAAGAGAAGCTCCGGTCGTCCGCGTCGCAGACCCTCTTAATCGGCGCGCCCGCCCCCGCGAAGCGGATGCCGGTCTGTGTGGTGCCACCGACTTCGAGTCGGAGCCGGGGCTCTACGGGTTTGAAGGCGAAGGCGGTCGAGTTCCCGGCCTGATCGAACTTCGTCCCCTTCACTTCGAGGTCGTGTCCGGGGACGTTCCGGACCACGCCCGCCAGGCAGGCCGTCACCTGGCCCTGCGCGTCCCTCTCGAACAAAAGGACGATGATCCCTTCGATGGTGAGCTCGATGCTGGGGCGGGTAAGCACTGAGGCCGACATCTTCTTCCCTCCTTTACGGTGTTTTGCGTGCGCGGGCAACGCGCCGGCTCAACTCGAACGGGCCGCCTCTACATGCTAATGGGCGCTCTACAAAAATTATTACGGGCGGTTCATAACGGGGCGGTTTGGGCATCGGCTTCAGCGGTTCGGCCGAGACACGGCCGGGGCTAGAGGCGGCGGGCCGCGGCCGAAGGCATGCTGGCGGCCTTCGACCCGCGTGGCTTAAAACTGGGTGTGCCCGCCGATGGCGATAAAAGACGCCCAATGATAAGGCTGGCGGTAGCTCTTACGCGGGCCCCGAAACATGCCCACCTGCGCCCGCCGCAGCGCCGCCGCGGTCGAGATACCGCCCCCCCGGCGAAGCTTGTGGAAGTCAACCATCAACTGCTTCGTCGAGTCCGAGTCCACGGCCCAGAGGCTCGCCACCACGAGCGGGACGTTGCGTGTGACGAACGGTGACCAGATGCCGATCATGCCTTCGCCGCCGTAGTACCGCTCGGCCGCGGTGCGACACGCCGAGAGTACGACCAGTCGCGTCCTCGGGAGTCTGAGCCCGTATATCTCCTGCGTCAGCAAGGCCCCATCGGAGCCTTCGGGGCCGGGCTCGCCGCGGGCCTCCTTCGCCAGCAGCAGCTTCGAGTACAGAGGGGAGTGTTCGTCCACGATGGAGTGGGTGGCGAGGTGGATCACGTCGGCATCCTCCATCGCGCGGACGACGCGCCCCTCGGTGGCGTCAGCCCCGATCAGGGTGTCGTGTGAGTCGTAGAGCGCGGCGATTTCCTGCGCCTCGATGCCGGCCGCCGGCAAATACCTGTAAGAGGGAAAGTCCTCGTGGGCGAAGCGCGGGTCGCCGACGCTCAGCAGCCTTTCCGCCCCCGGCCCGAGCCGCCCCAGCGCGGTCTGCGAGCGGCGCACGAACATGGTCGAACTCGGCGAAAAGGTGAGCGTGTAGTCCTCGACCAAGTATCTGTCCGGTGACGCAGAGGCGAGGGCCGCGTAGGGCAGGCGGTTCAGAATCTTGTCGGGGACGATGCAGACGAGCTTCCCGCCGTCGAGCAGCGGCGCGACCGGCTTGAGCAGAAGGTCGTACAGCTCAGCCCCCTCACGCCGCCGGCGTTCTTCATCGCCCTCCGACCGGCTGAGGACGAGGCGCAAGAAGTTGAGGACTTTCCCCTCCAGCTCCCCGGCGGCGACGGGCTGTTGGAACCCCTCGAAGCGCGTCCTCGAAACGAACCAAATCAAGAGCTTGTCTTGCAGGACGGCGTACTGCACGATCTGCGCCTCGTCAGGCATCTGCTGCTGGATCTCCGCCAGCCCCGCCGGCTCGGCCGGCGCGGACGGGCGTAAATCACCGGCCGGTCGGCGCTCGCGCCGCGGTTCACCCTCGTCCGCCAGGTCTAGGAGCGAACGCGCGCGGCACCTTTCCGAATAGTCGAAAGCCTTCCGCCGGTCGCCCCGCGCCGTGAACTCGTAATCGATGGCCACGTCGTAGACCCCCTGCTCGGTGTCGAAGAAGCTGTAACGGTTCCGCGTCTCCAGAATCTTTGAGCGGTGTTGCTCGTAGAGGCGCAGGGCGGTCTCTAACTCCTGCTCGACTCCGGGGCAGCCCCCGCGCAGGGCGACGCAGGAGAGAAACTTGCCCTTGTGCGCGACGTAGCTGAAGGCCCCGAAGTTCAACTGTCCGTAGAGCCGGATGGCTTCGTCGTAGCTCTCGATGGCGCGTCCGAAATTCCCGGCGCGCCGGTACAGGTTCCCGAACTGGAGCGCGGCGTAGGCCAGGGCGTTCGTCCGCACCTTCTCGGTCTGGACGCGTTTCCCGCTGTCGAACGCGAGCCGGAGGTGCGCGGCGGCCGCTTCGTAGTCGCCGCGCCCGCCGTACATCAGCCCCAGGTGGGCGTACGAGCGGCTCACGTTGACGGGCGACTTGGTCTCCTCGGCCAGGCGCAGCGCCTCCTTCGTGAAGTCGATGGCAGCGTCGCTGAGGCCGAGCGCGTGAAAGGGCATGGCGGTCGTGAAGTAGCTGCGCCAGCGTGGCAGTGGGCCGAGCGCGTCGGCGTTGGCGCGCTCGACGGCGCGCCGGTGGAAGCCCAACGCCTCGCGGGGGTCGCCCAGGCGTAAGTGCTCCACCCCGAGCTGGTCGTTGACCTTCACGACGCCGGCACTGTCGCCGACCCGCTCCAGGATCTCTAGAGAGCGGCGGCTGTGTTCGAGGGCGACCGAGTAGTTGTTGAGTCCGATGTGGACGTTGGCGAGGGCGTTCAGACTCTGCCCTAACAGCCAAGTGTAGCGGTTGGCACGCGCCCCGCGCCGTACCGCCTCGAACTCGGAGAGGCTGTGCGCGGACTCGCCCTGTAGGAGCCGGGCATGCCCGGTCGGGTACCTGACGAAGAGCGCCTCGCAGGCGGCGCCGTGCCGCTCGAAGATCCGACCGGCCGCGCCGTAAAACTCCAGGGCTTCGCCGCTCCTGTCCTGCTGCAAGTGTTCGTGACCGGCCTTCAACAACCTGCGGGCCTCGGCGAGTTCCGCCGCTCGGCCGCCGGTCGCCGCGGCGTAGAGCTTCACAAGGTCGGCAATGAAATGATCGCCCGCCCGGCGTACTCCCAGGGCCCCGGCGAACGACAGCGCCTCAAGCCTCTCGCGCGCCTCGGCGGCGCGCCCCTTCGTGGCCGCGTCGAGGTGTTCGTCGAGCAGCCTGTTCTCGATGAAGCCGCCGGTGAAGTCGCGGTGGCGGCTGAGCAGCGCCCACGCGGTCTCGGCGTCGGCGGCGCGCCGGGCCGCGAGGAAGCTCTGAAAGAGCTGCTCCCGATCCTGCGCCGACCTGTCCTGTTGCTCTTCGACGGACTTGAGGTGCTGCCGGGCCTCTTCGGCCCAGGGCGAGGTCGTGTCCCTTTCGAGGTATGCCTTCCAATCGTCTGCCGCGAGCCGGAAAAGTTTCAGTTGCTGGCGGACGAGGGCGCGGTTGAAGAGTGCTTCGGGGAGCGCGGGGTCGAGTTCGAGCGCCCGGTTAAGGTGCCCGAGGCTCCGGGCGAAACTTTCGGAACTCTCAGCCTCTTCACCCTTTTGCAACTCGATTCCGCCCCGTTCGAGCCAAGCCGCGCCGAGGTCGCTGTGAATCTTGGGGTTGTCCGCGTCGGCCTTCAGCGCCTCCGACAGATGACGTATCGCGTGGTCGAACTGTCGTTTGAACAGGTAGAGCTGACCGAGCGCGTGGTGCGAGGCCGGGCCGGGCTCTCTGTTCACGGCGGAATGGAGCATGACCTCGGCACGCTCGCGCGCGGCGGGGTCGAAAGTGATCTCGTCGCCGCTGCGGGTGTTCGCCAGCGGCGCGTAAGGGAAGTCGGCGACGCGCGCCTCGACGGGGCGCGCTTCACGGTAGGCGGCGCCGAGGGCTAGGAGCCCTTCGCCGACGGCCGACGACTGGCGTTGGAGGGCGAGCCACGCGCCGAGGGCGAGCGCCGCCGCGACGAGCAGGTAGGCGGCGGCGTGCAGCGGGGTGGCGAAGAGCGCACGCGCCCACGCGAAGGGCCGGCGGGCCGGCTCACTCTTTTTCGCGCTCTCGTCTCCGGCCGGCGGCGCGGGGTAGTCCGTTAAAGCTTGCGCGAGCCTGAGACTCCGGCGACGGCCCGGCGTCGTCAGGAAGTGTCGCTCGAACCTTTCACGCTCCTCGCCCGTGAGCTCGCCCTCCGCGTAGTGATCGATCAACTCCTCTTTAACAAGTTGGAGCGCGTCGAAGTAACCGTCCTCTGTCATGAGCCGCGCCTCGACCCGCTCCCGCTCCTCGGGCGACAGCCCGCCCAACAGGTACTGCCTGATGATCGCCCTCTCCCTTAAATCCTGCACCATCCCTTCATCCCCTCCCGCCGCCGCGGCGCCCTCTACCTTTAAATGGGCGGTCGCCGAAACGATTACTTCAAGGCGTCTCCCGGTCGAGGCAATCCTCGATGCAGTCTTTAAGTGCGAGCCGGATGCGGTAGACACGAATCCTCAGGTTATTGAGGGCGATCCCCAGCTTCCGCGCGAGCTCATGGCGGTTCATTATTTTCTCCCGCTGCTCTTTACTGTAGTACCCGAGGATCAGCTCCCGATCTTCCTCGGGGAGACGCGCCAGGCAATGTTCGAGGCAGGCGTGCTCGCGCTCCACCTCGTCCGACGAGGCCGGCGGAGGCACGTGCGGGGTGGGCGCCTTTTTCAACCACTCCAGGTGGACCCTCTTCGCGACGCCGTAAAAATAGTAAGCCGGATCGCCCTCGTAATCCTTCACCACCGCGTCAATCTTCGAGACGACGCGGTCGATAGTCTCGTCGGCCAGGTCCTCGGCCTCGTGGCAGCCGCGGCCGGCCAGGATTTCGGTGAGGCGTCGGCGGATCGCTTCGTACTTCCTCCCGGCCTGTTGGCGGTCGGAGTGAAGCCAGTCGAGCATCCGCTCGAACTTGGAGTGGGTGAGTAACGAATTTCTGTTCATGCGGCGGACACCCGCGGGCTAGCGCGCGAGGGTGCGAGGGCAAGTGGCGCGCGGCCCGGGGGAACGCGCGTGCGGCGGCGGTCAGACCGGCCGCAAGGCGAGGCTTGAGATTCCTGACGGCTTCGCTTGAGTAAGGACGTTTCCCGCAGGAAGCGACCGGGGGCCGAGCCCCGCGGGTCTGCACGTAGAGACTCTGATCCTAAGCAACGACCCTAGCGCGGACAAGTGCGGATAGGTTAATCAGTCCGGAAAATAGTGTCAACGAAATATTCCGCCCCGCCCGACGGGTAACGCGCCTGTAGCATGTCCCGCCTCGACGAAGAACAGGTTGTAATACTTTTTCTCGGGGCCCCATTAAGGGTTGAGGAGACAGGATGCAGGGCGATCGCGGTTCGCTTCAGTTGAACCGCAGCCCGGATGGAACCAGAAGCCTTCTCTCTCATGAACCAAGAGCGGGCGCGAGTGGCCGCCTGAGTGTGCGGAAGCTTCCCACACCCCTCGCCACGACCACACTCGTCGCCCGGAATCTCCGGCAACAATCGCTATCACTGGCCGCGCACCCTCCGCAGGAGGATTACTGTGCCCAGGTCTCTCTCCATCATAAAGCTGGTCCTCGTCGTGGCGACGGGCATCGCCGTCACGCACCTGTGCGGGACTGCCGCTTCGGGCGGCCGGGCCGACGGGGCGGCCGAGGTCGGGGCTCGCCCGCCGGGGCCGCTCCCGGCGGGCGAGCCCTTCAGCCCTTCGAACGCGCGCACGGCGGACGGGAAACTCATCCCCGCCGAGCAGTTCTTCCCCGCCTCGCGCTGCGCCGGGTGTCACAAAGACACCCACGCCGCGTGGGCCGAATCCCTCCACCGCAACGCCGCGCGCGAGCCCTTCTACCGCGAGAGCGCCGATATCCTTTTGCGGCAGCGCGGCATCGAGTTCACGCGCCATTGCGAGTCATGTCACACGCCGGTCGCCCTCTTCTCCGGCGCGCTCACGAAGGCCAGCCCGCGCCAGCAGGCCCCTTTCACCGAACTCGATGACGAGGGCGTGACCTGCGCCGTCTGCCACTCGATTACCGAGGCGCGGCTCGACGGCACCGGCAGCTACACCATCCGCCGCCCGACCCTGCTCGCGCGCGAGGACGGGACGCCCGTCTACGGCGAGGTCTCGGACGCGCAGATCCTCTCCGACGTACCCGGCCACAAGCGGGCAGTGATGCGCCCGCTGCTCCGGCAGCCGGAGTTCTGCGCGACCTGCCACAAGGTGGATGCCCCGGCCGCCCTCAACGGTTACAAGAACGTCCGCGGGTTCTCGGCCTACGACGAGTGGCAGCAGTCGGGCGCGTCGCGCGAGTCGGTCGGCTCCTTCTACCGCAGCGACCAACGGATGGACTGCCGCTCGTGCCACATGCCGAAGGTCGAGAGCGCCGACGACCGCGCGGCCAAGCAGGGCGTCATCGCCTCGCACCGCTGGCTCGGCGCCAACACCGCCGCGCCACTCTTCTACGGCCAGGTGCGGCAGGCCGAAATGGTCAAAGAGTTCCTCTCGTCGAAGGTCGTCGGCGTCGATATCTTCGCGCTGCGGCGGGAGGCGACGGGGGAGCGCGTGATGGCGCTCGCGGTGGGCGCCACCAACTACGCGCCGCTCGTGCCCGGCGAGGAGGTGACGGCCGAGGTGGTCGTCTCGAATCGCAAGGCCGCCCACTCGCTCCCCCCCGAAGTGCGCGACCTCTACGAGCTGTGGGTGGAGTTCGAGGTCCTCGACGGCGAAGGCCGCACGGTCTTCAGCAGCGGCTCGCTCAAGCCGGACGGCCACCTCGACGAGAGCGCCCACGTCTACAAGACCATCCTCCTCGACCAGGCCGGCCGCACCCTCACGCGCCACCAGATTTGGACGACCACCGTCAAGGCTTACGACAACACCATCCAGGCCGGGCGGTCGGACGTGGCGCGGTTCCGCTTCCGCGTGCCGGGGGGAGGCGCCGGCCCCCTCACGCTACGCGCGCGCTTCAACTACCGCCGCGTCATCCAGGAGTACGCCGACTTCGTCTCGAAGATGCGCAAGCGGCCCGTGCTCAACCCCGTCGTGCGGATGGCCGAGGCCGAGGTCAGGGTCGCGCCGCAGGAGGGGGCGGGCGCGGCGCCGCCCGCCGGCTCGCGGGTCGCGGCCGCCGCCCGGCCCGACGCCGAGGAGCAGGCACGGCAGGCGCGGCGTTGGAACGACTACGGCATCGGCCTGCTGGAGCAGGCGCAGTTCGGGCCGGCCGCCGCGGCCTTCCGCCGCGCCAGCGAGCTGAAGCCGCGCGACCAGAACCTGCTCGTCAACGTCGCCATCGCCGAACTGCGCACCGAGCAGTTCGGCCTCGCGCGCGAGCAGCTGCGCAAGGCGCGGGAGGCGCTCGAAGCCGCGCTGGCGATTGACCCGGCCGACGCGCGCACGCGCTTCTACTGGGCGCTGCTGCTACGCAGCGAGGGGAAGACGCGCGAGGCCGCCGACGTCCTGGCCCGCGTCGCCGCAGAGTTCCCGCGCGACCGTGAGGTGCAGAGGCAACTCGCGCAGACGCTCTACGCGCTCGGCCGGTTCGGCGAGGCTATCGCCTCCTTCGAGGCTATCGCCTCCGTCGACCCGACCGACGCCGGGGCCTACCAGTTCCTGTCGCCGCTCTACGCGCGACTCGGCAGGCGGGAGGAGGGCGCGCGCGCCCGCTCCCTCTTCCTCAGGTGGCGTGACGACCCCCTCGCGGACACTATCGCCGCCCGCTTCTTCTCAGCCAACCCGCAGTGGGCCGACGAGCGCGTCTGGTCGCACGCGCACACCGCCGAGTCGGCCGGGCGGCCGACGCTCACCGGCTACCGGGCCGCGCCAGAGAGGTGATTCATTGTGAAGAGAACGATCCGGCAGCGCACGCTCGCGGTGCTCATCACGGCGAGTCTCATCCTGAGCATTCCGCCGACGGTGCTCGGCAGGCGGCAGGGCGGCACGACGCGTTACGTCTACGACGACAACGGGCGGCTGCACGCGGTGATCTCGCCGAACGGCGAGGCCGCCGTCTACGAATACGACCCGGCCGGCAACATCACGGCCGTCCGCCGCCTCGCCGCCGACACGCTGGCCGTCTTCGCCTTCTCGCCGCGCGAAGGCGTCTTCGGTGACCCGGTGACTTTCGTCGGCAGCGGGTTCGGCGGGGGCGTGACGGGCGTCTCTTTCAACGGCACGGCGGCGCAGGTCGTCGAGACGACGCCGTCGAGCCTCGTCGCCCTCGTGCCCGAGGGCGCGACGACCGGCCCCGTCACCATCACGACGCCCGCCGCCTCGGTCACGACCTCGACGCCCTTCACCGTCCGCGGCCTGCGCGTCAGCCCTGCGGCGGCCCGCGTCCTCTTCAACGAGACCATCCAGTTCACGGCCGAGGTCGTCACGTCGGGCGAGGATGCGCTGACGTGGAGCGTGAACGGGGTCGTGGGCGGCGATGTCGCCGTCGGCACGATCACGCCCGAGGGGCTTTACACCGCGCCGAGGCTGGCCGGCACCGTCACCGTCCGCGCCAGCCTCGCCGCCAGCCCGGACATCTTCGGGGAGGCGCTGGTGACGGTGCGCGACCCGGCAATGACCACGGAACTGCTCGCGCCCTTGGTCAGTGTCCGGCGCGGGCTTCCGCGGGGGACGGCGGTGGCGGCGAGTTCGGTCGGCGTCCACGTCGGTCACTCGTCCGGCATCCGCAACGTGTCGGGCGCGGCCACTTCCGTCCACTACGGCTTCGGCCAGACGGAGCCGCGCGCACCCTCGCTCTCCGTCGGCTACGGCAGCGCGAGCGGTCAGACCGCGGCCGCCGACAGCGTCTCGTTGACGAGGGGGCCGCACATCGTCTCGGTATCGCCGGCGCAAGTTTCGCGCGGCGCGACCCTCACGCTGACCGTCACGGGCGCGAACCTCTCGGGCGTGGACGCGATCCGCTTCCTGAACGCTTCGTCGGGCGCGCTCGACACGACGCTGACGGTCACCGACCTCAGCGTCAACGCCGAGGGAACGGTGCTGACGGCCATGCTCGCCGTCGGCGCGACGGCGGCGCTCGGCAACCGCGTCGTCATCGTGACGACGCCCGCCGCCAGCTCCGTGACCGCCAACGTCGGCTCGAACCTGCTCCGCATCGTCAACTAGGGATTTGGAACGTGCCCCGGCCGCGCGGTCGGCGTCCGTCCACCCGGCAGCCTAAGGAGAAGAAAAAGATGTTCCCAACCTTCGATCAAGTCACGCGGCGTCGCCCCCCGACGAGGGGCCGCTGGGCCCTCCTCGGCGCGCTGGCGCTGGCGCTCCTGTGCGGCGCGCCGACCGCCCCGGCGCAGAACACACTGAACACCTTCAGCAGCGGCTCTACGGGGGCCGACGGGGCCTTCTCGCCGACGGCCAGCCAGTCCATTGTCGTGCCCGACAGCGGCGTCTTCAACTTCACCACCGTCAACATCCCGGTCGGGGTGACGGTCACTTTCATCCGCAACGCGAAGAACCGGCCGGTCACGATCCTCGCCAGCGGGAACGTGACCATCGCCGGGGCTATCAACGTCGACGGCAAGGCCGGCAGCGGCAACGGCGGCGGCGGGCAGGGCGGGCCGGGCGGCTACGACGGCGGCTCGGGCGGTTACCCCTTCGACATCTCGTTCGTCGGCACCACGGGCGACGGGCCGGGCGGGGGCACCGGCGGGCAGGGCAACGGCACCGCGACCCCGGGCGGCGGGGCGGGCGGCGGCTTCGCGGGCACCGGCGCGAACGGCAGCGCCCCGAGCGGCGTCACGCCGGCCCCCGGCGGCCCGCGCTACGGCTCAAGCTCGCTCGTCCCGCTCGTCGGCGGCTCGGGCGGCGGGGGCGGCGGCGCCCGTACGAACAACACGGGCGGTGCGGGCGGGGGCGGCGGCGGCGCGATCACTATCGCCAGTTCGGGCACGATTGCCTTCTCGGGCCAGATACAGGCGCGCGGCGGGGCCGGGTCGAACGGCGCGGGCGGGGGCGGGGGCGGCGCGGGCGGCGGCATCCGGCTCATCGCCAACACCATCACCGGCGGGGGCTCCCTCTCCGCCCACGGCGGCGGCGGGGGCGGCTCGATCATCACCTCCGTCGCCAACGGCGGGGCCGGCGGGCCCGGCTTCATACGCGTCGAGGCGTTCGACCGTAGCGCCTTCGCCCCGACCGCGAACCCGGGCTTCGTCAGCTTCGCGTTGCCGCACCCGGTGGCGCCGGCCAACGCGCCCGCGCTGCGCATCGCGTCCGTGGGGGGCATCGCCGCCCCGGCCGCGCCGCTCGGCTCGCTCAACGGCGCCCCCGACATCGTCGTCCCTACCACCCAGGCCAACCCGGTGACGGTCGGTCTCGAAGCCTCGAACGTCCCCGTCGGGACGGTCGTCGCGGTGACGCTCACGCCGGCGCAGGGCGCACGCGCCAACTCACAGAGCACGCCGCTCTCGGGAATCGAGACGGCCTCGACGGCCACGGCCAGCGTCACGCTGCCCGCGGGGATGAGCGTCATCACGGCGGTGGCGGTCATCGACCTGACGACGCCTGGCTCCGCCGCGCTCTTCATGGAGGGCGAGCGCGTCGACCGCGTCGAGGTCGCGGCGACCTTCGGCGGCAAGTCCGAGGTCACCTACGTCACGCGCACCGGGCGACGCATCACGCGCCCGTCCGAGTAGTGACCCCCTTTGTTGAGGGGACGGAGACTTCTTCTCCGCCAACGCCTCCCGGCGGCGGCGCGCATCACGTGCGCCGCCGCCAGCGAAGGGGCGGCCCCGTTAGCCCGTTGAAGGTCTTGAGCTGATCGCACTGCGTTGAGGACTGAGCGATGAAGACGAAGATGACAGAGCCGCTGTTGCGCGAAGTGTTCTGCCACGCGCGCCGCCTCGTGGGCGAGTTCGCCGCTTACGGTTTTCGCAGTATGAACCTGCTCCTGCTGCTGGCGGTGCTCAGTCAGGGGCTGGGGTATCCGCTGGCGGGCAGACTGTACCGGCTCGTGCGAGCCGACGCGGCCGAGCCCACGCGGCGGGCGGCCCCGAGCACCGGTGCCCCGCCGAAGAGTGCGCAGGACGGGCAGGTCGTGACGGTCTTCGGGCCGCAACGCTACACGCGTGAGCAGGGACAGCCGACCGCAGACGTCAAGCAGTTCTCGCTGCCGCCCAACGTCGGCACCAAGTTCACGCTGGTTCTGCACAACGGCGAGCCGGACGGCTCCAAGCGCGCCACAAGCGCCACCGCCAAACTCAACGGCGTCGAAGTCATTCGAGCGCGGGACCTCAACCAGAAGACCGCCGCCATCACACGCACCGGCGAACTCGCCCCCGACAACACGCTGGAGGTCAGAATCGCTGGCGCGCCCGGCTCGTTCTTCACCATCACGATCACGGCCGTCTCACTCTCGCCGCAGCCCCCGCCTTCGCTCCTCGCGCTCGAACCGCAACACGCCGCGCAGGGGCAGACGCTGCAAGTCACCCTGCGCGGTCGTAACACGCACTGGGAGACGGGACTGACGCGCGCCTCGCTCGGCGGCGAAGTCTCGGTCGGGGGAGCGCCGGCAGGCGAACTCGGGCCCGTCACCGTTTTGGGCCCGACGACGGCGGTCGCCGAAGTCATCGTCTCGCCGACCGCGGCGCTGGCACCGCGCACCGCGCGCGTGGTGACCTCCCTCTCCGGCCCCGGCAACAGTCTGAGCGAGACGGTCTCGCTGGCCGATGCCCTCAGCGTGCGCGCGACGAAGCCCCCGGGCGCCGCGACGGCGACGGTCGCGACCGTGGCGGGCACGGCCGGCTCAGCGGGCTTCGCCGACGGCACGGGCACGGCGGCGCGCTTCCGTGACCTCGCCGCCCTCGCCGCCGGCCCCGACGACGCGCTCTACGTCGCCGACGCCGGCAACCACCGCATCCGCGTGGCCCGCGAGCAGGCGAACGCGCCGGGCTCACCTGAGCAGACGGTCTCGACGCTGGCGGGGGACGGCACCGCCGGGTTCGCCGACGGCCCGGCGGCGGCCGCTCGCTTCAACGACCCGCAGGGCGTGGCCGTGGACTCGAACGGCGCGGTCATCGTCGCCGACACCGGCAACCACCGCGTCCGGCGCGTCGCCCCCGACGGCACCGTCTCGACGCTGGCCGGCGACGGCACGCCCGGTCTCCGGGATGGTGCGGCCGCGCAGGCCCGCTTCAATGCGCCGCGCGGGGTGGCCGCCGATAACTTCGGCAACGTCTACGTTGCCGACAGCGGCAACTCGGTCGTCCGTAAGATCACGCCCGCGGGCGAGGTGAGCACCGTCGCCGGCGACGGCACGGTCGGCTCAAGCGACTCGCCCGTCGCGCGCTTCGACAACCTCTTCGGCATTGCCTGCGACGGCGAGCACGTCTTCGTCTATCTGGGCGACACCGGCAACCACCGCATCCGCCGGCTGGACGCGACCGGCGCCGTCGTCAACCTCGCCGGCTCCGAGCGAGGCTTCGCCGACGGCACGGGCGCGTCCGCGCGCTTCGCCGAGCCTTCCGGCATCGCCCTCGACGGCTCCGGGAAGGTCGTCGTCGCCGACGCCGTCAACTCGCTCGTCCGCCTCGTTGACCCGCCGCTCGCCGGCGCCGGCTCGGCCCAGGCCGTGGTGACGCTGGCGGGCACGGGTGCTCGCGGAGCGCAGGACGGCGCGGGCGACCGCGCCGAGTTCGTCACGCCGCGCGGCGTCGCCGTCGCCGCTTCGAGCGCCGTCTTCGTCGCCGACACGGGCAACCACACGCTGCGACGCGTTCTGCTGCCGCCCTCCATCGTCGCCCTCTCGCCGCAGGGCGCGCGCTTCGGCCAGGCCATCACCATCCTCGGCGAGCGGTTCGACGCCCGCGCGCCCGCGCGCAACACCGTCCGCTTCACGCGGGCGGCGGAGGCCGGCGGAGGGCAGGTGACCGCCAGCGTGCTGAGCGCGACGCGCACGGCGCTGACGGTCGAGGTGCCGCCGGAGGCCGCCACCGGCCCCGTCACGGTCGAGACGGCGGGCGGCACCGCGACCAGCCCCGAGCCCTTCGAGCTGCGGCAGCCCCCGCCGCCCTCCATCGCCGACTTCAACCCGCACCGCGGCCCCGTCGGCACCACCGTCACCCTCACGGGCGCGAACCTCGTGGCCGACGGGGAGGAGCCTGCGGTGACCTTCCTGGGCGTGACCGGCGCGCGGCTCCCCGCGCTGGTCAGGTCGGCGAGCGCGGGCGAGGTGCGCGTCGTCGTCCCGAACGGGGCCGTCACCGGCCTCATCGAGCTGACTCACGCCGGCGGGCGCGCCGTCTCGCCGTCGCCCTTCACCGTCGACATCGAGCAGGACTTCCAACTCACGATTGCCCCCTCGGCGGCCACCGCCGTGCAGGGCGGCACGGCCACCTACATCGTCTCGGTGACGAGCCAGCAGCCTTCGTTCTCGCAGCTGGCGCGGCTCTCCGTCGAAGGGCTGCCCGAAGCGGTCGCCGCCGTCTTCGACCCGCCGCAGATCACGGCGGGCGCGCGCGCGACGCTGAGCGTCGCCCTAGGCAGTTCCGGACTCGCGCCCGGCTCCTACCCCTTCACCGTCAAGGCCGCGGCCGAGGTCGAAGGGCGCGAGTTGCTGCGCACGACCGGCGCGACGCTCAACGTGCTCGTCGCCGGGCAGACGACCCTCTCGGGCCTCGTGCGCTCGACCGAGGACGAGCCGGTCATGGGCGCCACGGTGTCGCTCGACGGCCAGACGGCGACGACCGACGCGGCCGGCGCCTTCCTCCTCTCCGGCGTCCTGGCCGGGCAGGAGCGCCCGCTGATGATTGACGGGCGCACGGCCTCCGCGCCGAACCGCTCCTATCCCGTCATCCTGGAGCCGGCCGACATCGTCGCCGGCCGGGCGAACGTCGTCCCGTACATCTACTACCTGCCGCCCATCGACGTGCAGTTCGAGGTGGAGGTCGTCCCCGGTCAGGACACGGCCGCCGGCAACCCGCGCGTGCCCGACTTGCAGATGATCGTCCCGGTGGGCGCGAACCTGCGCAACCGCGACGGCTCGCCCGTCGCGCGCGTCTCGATCACGCCGCTGGCGATTGACCGCACGCCGGCGCCGCTGCCCACGGAGGTCGCGACCAACCTCGTCTACACGAGCCAACCGGGCGGCGCCGTCACCGACGTACCCATCCCCGTCATCTATCCGAACCTCGCGGGCGCCGACCCGGGCACGCGCCTCGAACTCTACGCCTTCGACCACGACCTCGTCCGCTGGTACGTCTACGGCTTCGGCCGCGTGAGCGCCGACGGGCGCACCATCTCGCCCGAGATCGACCCCAACACCGGGCGCAGCTACGGCCTGCGCGACTTCTCCTGGCACTTCCCGAACGCCGGCCCCGAAGGCAACCCCGAGGGCGGGGACGGCGACGAGCCCGACTGCTCCGAGGGCAGCACCGGCGGCAAGCCGGTCAACTTCGCCACCGGCATCAAGATCGAGGAGGCGACCGACGTCTCCTTCGGCGGCGCGCGCGGCGGGCTGGAGCTGACCCGCGTCTACACGAGCGACCTCGCCAACTCGTGCGACCTCTGCCCCTTCGGGCGCGGCACGACCCACAACTACGCCATCCGCCTGACCGGCACCTGGGGCGTCGGCGGCGCGGGGCGCGTCGTGATGCCCGGAGAGGTCAGGGGCCGTCTCTTCAACTTCGCCGGGACCGACGCGAGCGGCGCGCTCGTCTTCGCGACGCGCGCCCGCGCCAACCTCCTCGGCGACGTTTTGCGCCGCCTCCCCGACGGGACTTTCGAGTACCGGAAGGCCGACGGCCTGTTGATGCGCTTCGACGCGGGCGGCAGGTTGACGGCCATCTCCGACCGCAACGACAACACGACGACGCTCTCCTACACGGGGTCGAACCTGACGCGCGTGACCGACGCCGTCGGGCGCTCGCTCGCGCTCGAATACGACGCGAGCGGCCGCGTCGCGCGCGTCACCGACCCCGTCGGACGCCAGTGGCGCTACAACTACGAGGGGACGCCGGGCGTCGCCGGCCGCCCCGGGCTGACGACGGTCACCGACCCGCTGGGCGGGGTCTGGCGCTACACCTACGCCGTCGGGGGCCGCCTCGCCTCCGTCACCGACCCGCGCGGCAACGTCGTCAAGCGGGTCACCTACAACGCGGCCGGGCGCGTCGCCCAGCAGCAATTCGCCGACGGCGGCGTGGAGAAGTACGAATATACGCTCTCCGGCCGGCTGGTGACGCAGGTCCGTATCACCGACCCGCTCGGCCGCCAGAGCGTCCAGCGCTTCAACGCGGCCGGCTACGTCCTCTCCTCGACCGACCCGCTCGGTCAGGGCGTGACCTACCTGCGCGACCTCTCGACGAACCTCGCCCGGGAGACGACCGGCCCCTGCACCACCTGCACCGACGCCAAACGCACCTTCGACGCGCGCGGCAACGTGACCGAGCTCGTCGACCGGGCCGGGCAGAAGGAGGCGCGCGAGTATCACTCGGACTTCTCGCAGGTCACGAAGCTCACCGACGCGCTCGGGCGCGCGACGACCGTGGGCTACGACGCGCGCGGCAACCTCCTCTCCATCACCAACGCGCTCGGGCAGACGACGACCGTTGCCTACGACACCTTCGGGCAGGCGATCTCGGCCACCGACGCGCTCGGCCGCACGACGCGGACGGAGTACGACGCCCGCGGCAACATCTCTGCCGTCGTTGACCCGCTGGGCAATCGCTGGTCGAGCGAGTACGACGAGGTCGGCCGCCTGACGGCGAAGGCCGACCCGCTCGGCCGCCGCGCGACCTACACCTACGACGCGCTCGACCGGATGCTGACGAGCACGGACCCGAGCGGCGCGGTCACCAGATACGCCTACGACGCCAACGGCAATCTGACGAGCGTCACCGACCCCGTCGGCCGCGTCAGGGCGACGCAGTACGACCCGCTCAACCGCCCCGTCGCCTCCACCGACCCGGCGGGCCGCGTCACACGCCAGCGCTATAACCTGGCCGGCGAGCTGACCGCCGTCATCACGCCCACGGGGCGCACGCTGCGCTACGGCTACGACGCACGCGGCGCGGTCATCTCCGAAACCGATGAGCTCGGTCAGGTCACGCACCTGTCGCGCGACACCATGGGCAACGTCACCAGTGTCGTTGACCCGCGCGGCAACACGACGACTTTCGTCTACGACGAGCTGTTCCGGCTCACGACGACGCGCAACCCGCTCGGCCAGAGCAGCACGTTCGCCTACAACGCGGCCGGGTTTGTTACCGAGGCGACCGATGAGACCGGCCGCCGCGCCTCGCTCGCCTACGACGCCCTGGACCGCCTCGTCCGCCTGACGCTGGGAGACGCGACCGTCAGCTACGCCTACGACGCGGCGGGCCGCCCCGCGCGCGCCGACGACTCGCAGGGCGGCTCGGTCGAATGGGTCATCGACGATGCGAACCGGATCGTGTCGGAGCGGACGCCGGCGGGCCTCGTCAGCTACGGCTACAACGCCGCCGGCCAGCGCACCTCGATGCGGGCCGCGGATCGCGCGCCGGTCAGTTACGAGTACGACGCGGCGGGCCGGCTGCAAACCATCCGCCAGGGCGCCGAGGCTTTCACCTACGACTACGACGCCCTCTCGCGTCTCGCCGGCCTCGCCCGCCCGAACGCCGTCACGACCTCCTACTCCTACGACGCCGTCGGCCGCCTCGAACGGCTCCGGCATACCGACGTCGCGGGCCAGCCCGTCGAGGACTACCGCTACAGCTACACGGCCGACAACGACATCGAGTCCATCACCTCGCTGCTCCCGGCGACGCAACTGCCCGCGCTGCGGTCGGTCGGCCCCGCCGACGCCGCCAACCGCGTCACGCAGTCCGGCGACGCCACCTACACCTTCGACAGCACGGGCCAGACCGCCTCGAAGACCGACCCGAGCGGGACGACGCAGTACGCCTGGGACGCGCGGGGTCGTCTGACGCAGGCGACGCTCCCCGACGGCCGGGCCGTGCGCTACGGCTACGACGCCCTCGGGCGGCTGGCGAGCCGTACGGCCGACGGGTCTTCGACCTCTTACCTCTACGACGGGGAAGATGTCGTCCTCGACAGGGAGAGCGGCGGCAGCGCGGTCGAGTACCTGAACGGCGGCGGCATCGATGAGAAACTCCGGCAGACGAGCACGGCCACCGGCCCGCTCTACTTCCTGCACGATCACCTGGGTAGCACGGCGGGCTTGACGGGCGCGAGTGGCGCCGTCGTCGAGCGGCAAGGCTACACGCCCTTTGGCGAGAGCGCGGGCAGCTCCCTCACACGTTTCGGCTTCACTGGGAGAGAACGCGACCCGGCTACGGGCCTGCTTCACTACCGCGCCCGCTGGTACGACCCCGGGCAGGGACGCTTCCTCTCCGAAGACCCGGCCGGCTTCGAGGACGGGCCGAACCTCTACTCCTATGTCGGTAACGACCCCGTCAACTTCAACGACCCGACGGGGCTCTCGGCGCGCAGCCTCATCAACGGGCTGATGGAGGGGGCGGCCACCAGCTTCTTCCAGGCGTGCCTCTACGCGGCGGTGTTCGGCGTGGTGACCTGCCTGACGGCGGGCACGGCGCTCGCCGCGCTCGTGCCGCTCCTGTCCCTCTACATGGCGGCCGAGGCGGCCGTGGCGATGGCGCAGGAGATCGAGGCGCTCCTCACCGAAAAGATGTGCCCCGACGAGCGGCACTACCGAATAGGCTTCCTCATCGGGGCCGTCATCGGGGGCGGGGCCGGCGCGAAGCTCGGCGCGAGGCTGGGGAAGTTCTGCTTCGCGGCCGGCACGCTGGTGCAGACCGAACACGGCAGCGTGCCGATTGAGGAGGTCAAGGCCGGCGACCTCGTGCTCAGCGCCAACCCTGAGCAGGGCGGCGAGGTGCGCTGGCAGAGGGTCGTCAACACCTTCCACAGAACGTCGCCCGTCGTGCTCGACGTGCGGGCCGGCGACGAGACCATCACCACCACGCCCGAACACCCGTTCTGGGTCGCGGGCCGCGGGTGGACGAACGCCGCCGACCTGCGCCCCGGCGATCAACTGCTCACGCGCGACAACCGGCTCGTCAAGGTCGTCTCGTACCGGCGGCACGAGGGGCAGTTCGAGGTCTACAACTTCCAGGTCGAGGGCACACACACCTATTTCGTCGCGCGCGCGGGTGTGCTCGTCCACAATGCCCCCTGCAAGACGGATTACCGGGCGCGGAAGCAGGCGGTGGAGTCCCCGCCGAAGGGCATGGTAAACCCTCAGGTCCACCACGAGATGCCGCAGTATTTCCGGAAGCGGTTCGAGAGGCGCAAAATCGACATCGACGACCCGAAGTACACGCGCTGGGTCTCGGCCGAAAAGCACGCGAAGTGGTCGAAGAAGTTTAATAAGGAATGGGCCAACTTCTTCGCCAATAACCCGCGGGCAGGCAGGAAGCAGATGCTTACATTCATGAATAAGATGAAGAGAAAGGTCCAACGCTACCCGTCGATGTGAGGCAGCCGCATGGAGTTCTTCAGCGTCGGGCACAACACCTTCGACACTCAAGGCTTCCCCTGGGCCGACAGCATTCTGTCGGGTCTGGAAGAGGGGCCGCCCTGCGGGCGTTGCGGGGTGCCCCTCCTGGGGCTGACGGGCGACGTCGAAGTCTCCCTGAGGCCGAGGAAAGGCACGGCCTGGCCCGACGTGCTCGGGTGCGGCGACTACCCGCTCTTCATCGTGTCGGGCCGCGTCCTGAAAGCCTGGCGCGAAGAGGGAATCGGCCGGCCGCCACACCACCGAGTGTTCGTCGTGGGCGACTTGCCGCGCGGACTGAGGGGGACGTCGCCGCCCGATTACTACTGGCTGGACGGCGCCCGGGTGTTGGGCGCGCGAATGGATTTCGGTGCGAGCGGCTTCGTCGGCGTCAGGTTCTGCGGCGCGTGCGGCAACCGCACGGACAACGTCGCCGCCACCTATGGGCGACGGCGCGAGGGGCGACCTTACGTCTTCGTCCCGGGGAGTTGGAACGGCGCGCGGCTGTTCACCACCGACCTCTCGCCGGCAAAGTTTTTCTGCACGGACGAACTCATCGCCTGCGCCCGCAAGCACGGGCTGACCAACTTCAGATTCGTGCCCGTCGCGGAGGGCGACGCCGTCGAGAACAAAGGCCTGAAGTACCTGGCCTGAAGGGCGTTGCCGACGGCATCGCCCGGGCGGAATGGGCCGGGCCCGGCGATGCCGCAAAACTGACGCACCCCCGGAGCGCTTGCCGAGAGCGCGGGCAAGTCCCCGTGCGCTTCGGCATAGAGGAAGACGTGATGAGGAGCTTCAAGTTGCTACTGTTCATCGCCTGCGTGTTCGGCCTCGCCGGCCACGCGGAACGGGCGCGCGCGGGGCACAAAGCGCACGGCCGCCGTCAAGTTCAGACGGCGGCGCGGGCCGAAAGTCTGTTCAGGCAGAGCTGCGCCAGGTGCCACGGGCTGGATGGGCGCGCGCGGACGGAGTTGGGCGAACTCACGGGCGCGCCGGACTTCGCGGACGCGGCCTGGCAGGAGGGCCGCAGCGGCCAGCGCATGCGCGCGAGCATCGCTCACGGGCGCGGCGGGATGCCGTCTTTCAAAGACAGGCTGTCGCCGGGCGAGATAGCGTCCCTCGTCGCCTACATCCGCGGGTTTCAAAAAGTAGCGGACCAAAACCCGCGGCGGTGACGGTTGTTTTGCAAGTTCACGACAGGAAGTGGAGCGTAATGTCTCATCACGAAGCGATGACACTCCCAAGAGAATAATGACTTACGTCCGGGTTGCGCGGGTTTGCGCCGTCACTACTTCGCACATCGTTAGCGTTCCGCCAGCGTGCGGCGCGGCCCCGCCTCGCTAACCATGCCCCTCTGCTGCCAATAAATACCGCCCGTCAGTTCGGTTATTCAAAACCATGCAAAAGCATTCGCCGGCCCTAAGTCGAGCCGGCCGGGTACGCGGCGCGGAATAACCGCGCGCCCGGTAGGGATACATGCAGCGGAAGCGTCGTGGGGGTGCTAGCCCCACAAGGAACATCAGCCGGTTACGTCGCCGTGCGGCGCGGGCGGACCGATCCCAGTTCTGCCGCGGGGCAGGCGCGGGGCTTATCACAACGAAGGAGAGAGCAGTTATGCAAGGAAGAAAGATATTCATCGGCCTCGTCGCCGCGTTCGCGCTGCTGTGCGCGCAGACGGTGGCGGCCAAGCCCAAGGGCGCTAAGAAGGCGGCGCGGCAGGTCACGTTCAAGGTGCGCATCGAGAACATCTCCAGCCCCGAGGGGCAAGCGGCTTCGGACGGGACACGCTGGCCCTTCGCGCTGTCGCCGGGGCTCTACGTCGTCAACGAGAAGGGCGCGGTGCTGTTCAGGGAGGGGCGCAGGGCCGACGCAGGGCTCGAAGCGCAGGCGGAGGACGGCAACGCCGAAGCGCTCGTCAAGTCGTTCGAGTCCATGAATCACGAGACGGCGCGGTACGGCGTCTTCAACACGCCGGAGGGCGCGGGCGCGCCGGGGCCCGTCGGGCCGGGGGCGGCTTACGAGTTCAACGTCAACGCCACGCCGAAGATGAAGCTGACGCTCGTGACGATGTTCGGGCAGTCGAACGACTACTTCTACGCGACCGAGCAGCCGGTCGATCTGTTCGACGAGGCCGGGGAGCCGCTGAGCGGCGACATCACCGCGCGCCTCGCGCTCTACGACGCCGGGACGGAAGTGAATCAGGAGGCGGGCGTCGGAAGCGACCAGGCGCCGCGGCAGAAGGCGCCGAACACGGGCGCGGCCGAGGGTGGGGTTGTGCGGATGGCGAAGGGCGACTCGTTCTACGCGAAGACCGCGCAGCTCTTCCGCGTCACGGTCACGCCGGTCAACTAGGGCGGGCAGGTCAGTACTACCGGCAGTCGCGTGTGGTACTGACCTGACTCTTATAGAAGAGGTGAACAATGATAACCAGAGCAATCACGAGAATATCTATGGCGGCCTTCGTCCTGTCGCTGCTGGCCGCGGGGGCGCAGGCGCAGGTGAGCAGCAAGAAGGTGCTCAACCTCGAAGGCGCGCGCAAGGTCATCGCCGCCGCCGAGGCCGAGGCCAAGCGTTTGAACGCGCCGGGCGGCGTCATCGCGGTCGTGGACGACGGCGGCAACCTCGTCGCGTTGGAGCGGCTCGACGGGACGTTCACGGCGGGCGCGAACATCTCGGTCGGCAAGGCCAAGACCGCCGTCATGTTCAAGCGGCCGACGAAGTTCTTCGAGGACGTCATCAAGAACGGGCGCACGGCGATGGTCGCGCTCCCCGACTTCACGCCATTGCAGGGCGGCGTCCCCATCGAGTACGAGGGGCAGATCATCGGCGGCGTCGGCGTCTCGGGCGCGGCCTCGGCGCAGCAGGACGAAGAACTGGCGTTGGCCGGCGCCGCCGCCTTCAGGACGGCGGGCGGCAAGTCCGAGGAGACGCGCGCCCCGGCCGTCTCCTTCTTCGAGAGCAACACGGTGCGCGCCGCCTTCGACAAGGGGGCCGTGCTCGTCGGCGACGACTCCGGGCACGACTACATGGTTCACGCCTCGCGCCGCGAGAAGCCGGGTATGGCCGAAGTCCACGCGCTCGACACGGACATCATCTACGTGCTCGACGGCGAGGCGGACTTCGTCACCGGCGGCCGCGTCGTCGAGGGGAAGGAGGTCGCGCCGCACGAGATTCGCGGCACGAGGATAGATGGCGGCGACGCGCGCCGGCTCAAGCGCGGCGACGTGATCACGGTCGCCAGCGGCACGCCGCACTGGTTCCGTGAAGTGCGCGGGCCGTTCCTCTACTACGTGGTGAAGGTGCGTTAGCAGCCTGACGAGGTGTAACAGCGGAGGTGTGAGATGAGACTGCGTGCAATCATGCTGGCGGGGGCGGTGCTCTCCCTCGCGTTGATGTCGGCGGCGGGCGGCGTGGGCGCGAGGGAAGTCCTGCCGGGCATACCGGACGAAGCGACGCCCGCGGCCACCGTTGACCTGACGACGGACGACGGGTTGAGGGCGGTCGGCGGCGTGTGGCGCTACAGCGACACGCGCATCGTCGAGACGGAATTCCGCGCGCCCGGCCCCGACGGCCAGCCGACCGGCGCGCCCGTCAAGACCTACGACTACACGCCGCACGCCGGCGGCTCAGACTTCGACGACTCGCGCTGGACGACGGTCGCCCCGACTGCTTTGAAGGAGAGGCGTGGCGCGGGGCGGCTCAGCTTCAACTGGTACCGCCTTCGCCTGACCGTCCCTGAGCGCGTCGGCGGCTTCGAGACGGCGGGCTCGACGGTCGTCTTCGAGACGGCGCTCGACGACTACGCGGAGGTCTGGGTTGACGGCGAGCTTTCGCGCTCACTCGGGCAGAGGGGCGGCTCTGTCGTCGGCGGCTGGAACGCGCCGAACCGGCTCGTCGTCGGGCGCGACGTGCGACCCGGTCAGCAGATACAACTGGCCGTCTTCGGTATCAACGGCCCCGTCTCTGCGACGCCGACCAACTTTATCTGGGTGCGCGAGGCCAGGCTTGAGTTCTTCCGTAGCGGAGCCGCGCCGCTCGCCATCGCGCCGAGCGAGGTCAACGTCGAGGTCGAACGCAGAGACCCCGCGATTGAGCGAATCGTCGGCCCGAACCCGAAAATCTACAAGCTCGCCGAGGGCTTCAAGTTCACCGAAGGGCCGGTCTGGGTGCCGCGCGACGGCGGCTTCCTGCTCTTCAGCGATCCGAACGCGAACCGCATCTACAAGTACAAGCCCGAAGGGAACGAGGTAGGTCGCCTCGAAGTCTTCCGCGACCCGAGCGGCTACGCGGGCACGGACGTTAAGGAGTACGGGCAGCCGGGCTCGAACGGGCTCGCGCTCGACCCGCGCGGCCGTCTGACCATCAACCAGCACGGCAACCGCCGCGTCGTCCGCGTCGAGGAGGACGGACGCGAGACCGTGCTCGCCGACCGCTTCGAGGGCAGGCGGCTGAACAGCCCGAACGACCTCGTCTACCGCTCGGACGGCACGCTCTACTTCACCGACCCGCCCTTCGGCCTGCCGAAGTTTTTCAAAGACCCGCGCAGGGAGCTGCCCTACAGCGGCGTCTACTCTCTACACAAAGGTAAGCTGCAACTCGTCGGCAAGGATTTGACCGGGCCGAACGGCATTGCGCTCTCGCCCGACGAGAAGTATCTCTACGTCGGCAACTGGGACGAGGGGCGCGTCGTCGTCATGCGCTACGAGGCGCGCGCAGACGGGACACTCGACAATGGACGCGTCTTCTTCGATATGACACCCGCGCTCGACCGCGAGAAGAACGCGATAGACGGCGTCAAGGTTGACCGGGAAGGGAACCTCTACGTCTCCGGCCCCGGCGGCCTCTGGGTCATCTCGCCCGGGGGCAAGCACCTCGGGACGATCATCGCGCCCAGACACATACACAACATGGCCTGGGGAGACGAAGACGGCCGCACGCTCTACCTCTGCGCGCGCTCCGGCCTCTACCGCATGCGCCTGAACGTAACCGGCGCGGGGAGGTTCGCGCCGGGGAAGTGAAGGAATAAAAAGGGAGCGCCGCGAGATTCAGAGACGGCGCAGAGAGCGCCGCCGACAATGGAGTCGGCGGCGCTCTCTGTTGAGAAGATAACTTCTTACTTTGATGGAGGAATGAATGAACGGAGTGACGAAAGTGCGCGGGGCCTTGACGGCCGTCGCGCTGGTTGCCCTGCTGACGCTCGGCGCGTCGGGCGCGAGCGCGCAGGGCCTGCTCAATAAGCTGAAGGAGAAGGCGAGGCCGAAGGTCGAGACGAGCGGCCAGACGGGAACAACAGGCACCGGACAGTCCGGCGACTTCACCACGATGGGCATCGGGCCGGGCGACGGGAGTATGGCGGGAAGAACCTCGAACGTTAGCGCGACGGCCGTGTGGCCCGGCAACGCGAACGTGTCGCCGATGTCGGTCGATAAGACCTCGGTGCAGGTGCAGACGTGGCGGCGCACAGGGGCGGGGCATGCCGCGCCGTGGGGCTGGACGCCGCGCGTCTCCTTCAATCTCAACGGCGCGTTGCCTCAGGGCGCGCAGCTCCTCGTCGAGTTCAAAGACCCTGCGGGCAAGCCCTGGGTGAGCTTCGCCTGCCAGGCCGAGTCACGCTTCGACGGCCGACTCTCCGAGGTGAAACTCTGCGACGGCGGGCTCCCCTCGGAGAAGGGCGCGACGCTGACGGGCGCGTACGAGTTCCGCATCACGCTGCACAACGAGCTTCAGGGGACTGACCAGCAGCTCTTCAACGGCAAGGCCGTCGTGAAGAAGTTCCTGCCCTACCCCGACGAGAAGAATCACTTCGACTTCTACGTCGATCAGGACTGGAACCTCCCCGTAGCCTACGTCCAGCCGAAGCCGGAAGCCTTCTACGCCGCCGACCGCGCCGAGTACTCCGAGCTACAGGTCGTGACGTGGCTGCGCGGCCCCGTCCGCGACGGGAGCGTCAACGCCTACCTCTTCTACAAGGGGCAGCAGATCGGCCACACCGAAGACACGATGCACGGCGTCGCCCGCCGGGACGTGGCGCACGAAACCTTCAACGCCAACACGCCGAACGAGTGGGGGCGCTACGTCTTCACTTTCTTCAACGTGCAGGTCTTCAACCGCGAGACGAACGGCGCGCACGCCGAAGGCTTCCGACTAGGGCAGAACCCGGGCGAGTACGAGGTGAAAGTCCTGCGCGGCGGCAAGCTGGCGCGCGTCTTTAAGTTCGCCGTCGGCGCTGACGGCCGCATCGCGGACAACCGCATAGCGAGCGGGAGCCGTCTGGACACGTACCGCATCATCGTCCCCGCGCAGGTGCTCGGCACAGAGGACGGACAGTGGGATCGCGAGGCGTGGAAGGCGGGCGCCTTCTACGGCAACCCGCTGAATGGCTTCATGCCGTAAGAAGAAGAACTAACCGCAGAGACACAGAGACGCGGCTTGTAAACTTAACAAGCCGCGTCTCTGTGTCTGTGTTCAGACTTATCGACGGATCGTGAGCTGTTCAGCGGGCGAGGGCGCGGCGGATGCGCTCGCGCGCCTCTTCGGAGAGTTTGACGGCGGACTCGACTTCGTCGGCCGCCGCCTCCTCCTCTTGCGCCGCGCGGGCGCGGAGGGCCGAGCGCATCGTGCGCAGGTTCTCCAGGTACCAGACGCACCAGACGCAGACCCAGAGGTGGAGTTTGAGTGTTAAGCGCTCACGCAGAGTGAGCGGGCGCTCAAGGGACTCCGACATCACGGGCGCCATCTGCTTGCAGGTCGGCAGCCTGCGCAGCAGGAAGTAGCGCGCCGCGTGGATCGCTTTGTCGTAGAGTGCCGTTCCCATCTTCAACCTTTCACCGTCCTGAACGCTTCGCCAAATCGGGTCTGAACCAGTTCATCTCTAAGCAGCGCCGCAGGTGAGAGCGCGCGCGGTGGAGCATCACCCAGAGGTTGTTGGTCGTGATCTGAAAGACCTCGCAAATCTCCGCACTCTCCAGCCCGTCCACCTCGCGCAGCAGGAAGGCGCTCGCCACGCGCTCCGGCAGGGGCGAGAGGCATTCGCGGAAGACCTCCCAGAACTCCGTCTGCTCGCAGAGCCGTGCCGGGTCTGCCTGCCAGTCCACGGGCGCCTTCGTGTCCCACCAGTGTCCCGTCCACTCATCCGACGCGGACCTGAACAGCTCCGGGTGTTCGAGCGTCTCGTCGCCGAGCTGACTCGCGGGCGTCTGGCGGCTCGCGCGGCGGAAGTGGTCGATGATCTTGTGCTTGAGGATGCCGGTCAGCCACGTCCTCTCCGAGCCGCGGCCGGCGAAGCCCTCGTAAGCCTGGAAGGCGGCCAGCAGCGTCTCCTGCACCGCGTCCTCGGCCGCCGAAGGGTCGCGCAGGCGGAAGAGCGCGTAGCGGTAGAGGTAGTCGCCGTGCCGTTCGAGCCAGAGGCTCGGGTCGGCCGAGACGTTGGTGCTGGCAACCTGCGAAGTAGCCATCGGGGGAATACCTAACAGAGAAAAGACCGGAGACCCGCGCGAAGCACGCATGGTATCATACGCCGCCCGAGGGCCTCGACATTCATTCTCGACCAGAGGAGCAGCATCTTGCGTCTCGCAACGTGCCGCGACTGCGGCCTCGAAATAGACCTCGACTCAAGGGGCTGCCCGAAGTGCGCCCGCAACCTCGACGCCGAGCGGGCCGTCGCAAGGGTCGTCCGTCTGGCGGTCGTGCTCGTCGCCGCGGCCGTCATACTCGCCGCAGCCTACCTCGCGCTCCGCGGGGCCTGACCCCGCCACACGTTCGCCGTTCGCGAAGAACATCTCGACCTCGCCCTTGCCCTTCGCCTCGACACGCCCCCTGTACTCGAACACGAAATCATTCCTCAACAACTCGTAGGTCGCGCGCGAGACGTTGACGCGGCCGGGCGCGCCGGCCGACTCCATGCGGCTCGCCGTGTTGACCGTGTCGCCCCACACGTCGTAGGAGAATTTTTCCCGCCCGATGACGCCCGCCACCAGCTCGCCCGTGTGGACGCCGACGCGCACGTCCCAATAGGGAAGACCGGCGGCCGTCTTCGCCGCGCGCGTCTCTGTGACGAAGCGGGCGATCTCCAGCGCCGCGCGGACGCAGTCGCGCGCGTGCGTTGTGTTGGGCTCGGGCACGCCGCCGGCGGCCATGTAGGCGTCGCCGATGGTCTTGATCTTCTCAAGGTTGTGCCGCCGCGCGATCTCGTCGAAGCGGCGGAAGCAGAGGTCCAGCTCCGAGACGAGCTGTTGCGGCGTGAAGGCTTCGGCGATGCGCGTGAACCCGACGAAGTCCGTGAAGAGCACCGTGGCGCTCTCGTACTCGCGCGGCTCGACGCGTTCGTAAATCTTCAGCTCGCGCGCGACCGGCTCGGGGAGCACGCTCAACAGCAACGCGTCCGTCAGCCTTCGCTCCTGGTTGAGCCCGCCCGAGAGCACCGCGACGAGGGCCGCCGTGAAGACCTGCACGAAGATGAGGTTGCCCGTTACGTCGTAGAAGCGCTCGCGCGGGTCTGCGTATGGGGTGAACAGTTCGGGTTGGCTTCCTTCGAGCACGAGGAGTGCGAGCGTCGCCGCGCCGAAGACCGCGACGGCGGCCAGCGTCCTGCGCCTGCTCCCCGAAAGGATGACGGCGATGACGAGCGCGGGGACGAGGTAGTAGTGAGCGCCGCCTACGGAGCCCGCGTTGCCGAGTGTGTTGGCGGAGAGGAAGAGGATTATGAGCAGCACGAACGGCCAGTAGAGCCGCCGGTGCTCGACGCCCGAACGCGAGAGGCAGTAGAAGAGGAAGAAGAGCGCGCCCGTCGAGAGTTGGAGCGCTATCAACAGACGGCCGCTCTCCAGACCCGCGAGCGCGAACGCGCCGCCGAAATTCGTCGCGGCGTTGACGAGCGCGATGATGTTGAAGAGACGCTGCTCCAGCGTGACGCGTCGCGCGTCGCCGAACAGTCTTGCCGGCAGTTGGCCTGAGAACTCTCTCACCTGTCCCTCGTTCTGAAATCTAGGCCGCGGCGGCAGTCCGCGTAGAGCGGCTGCGCGCCGGAGCCGCGCCGATGCCGTAACCCGAAGCGACGCCCGCCAGCATCTCGCGCAGGAGCTTGCGCCCGCGGCTCAGTCGCGACATGACCGTCCCCAGCGGCACGCACAGAATCTCCGCAATCTCGCGGTAGGAGAACTCCTCCACGTCCGCCAACAGCACGACCTCGCGGAAGCGCGCGGGGACGCGGCCGAGCGCGGCCAGCACCTCCTCGTCCTGCAACTCCTGACCGACGGGCGGCACGTACGCGACCGTCTGTGCCAGCAACTCCGCGTCCGTCTCGGCCGTCCTCTTCAACAGCGCGTAACGGCGGCGGCGCTGGTGTTCGAGCTTGTTCATCAGAATCTTGAAGAGCCACGCGCGGCAGTTCGTCCCCGGCTCGTAAGCCTTGAAGGAAGCCCAAGCCTGCGCGTAGGTCTCCTGCACGAGGTCTTCGGCCTCCGTGCGGTCGGCCGTCAAACGGACGGCGGTGCGGAAGAGCACGTCGATGTGCGGCAAAGCCTCTGCTTCAAAAAGCCTCTCTGCGTCTGTTCCGTGCATGGACACACCTCTCCCCGCGCGAATCGAGGGATTCGCCGAAAGTCTCTCGATGAACTTTTGACCGTCCGGGAAATCTCTTCGGCCGATACCCGGCGGCCGCGCGAGCCCCCTCGCACGCCCGACCGCCGGACTCTCAAGGCCGGCCCGCCCGGCCTTCGATTCGCGCGGGCGGGCCACTTGGACTGGCTTTCAGGTGCCGTATTTCAAAGAAGCCGTGTGGGCAGGTTAGGGAAGTAATTTATCGCTCGCCCCGCCGCCAACGGCTCGTTACGTCCATTGGTCGCGCGGGCGCGGGAATCCTTACAGAAAAAATTTTCGGCTTGCCGGAAGGTTATGGCCGGGGCTGTTTTGAAGGTTGAGCGAGGGCGGGTTTCATCCTCGTCGTGCGCGCGCGCGGGCGCGCCGGGCGTGACGCCCTGCACGTCTTCGACGAGCGCGCGCAGCAGCTCCGCCACGCTCCAAGCCTGCGCGACCGCCCCGCGCGGCGCGTGCGGGGCGTCGCCTTCGAAGATTTCCGAGACGTGGCCGAGGCACGCCTCTTTCAGATGAGCGACGAGCGGCGCGAGAAGCTTGCGGGTGCGCCCGAGTGTTTCAGGCGTGTGGCCGTGCACCTTGAGGTAGGCGGTGACGAAAGGCCCGATGAGCCACGCCCAGACGGCACCCTGGTGATAAACGGCGTCACGCTCCGCGGGGCCCCCGCCATAACGTCCGCTGTACTGCGGGTCGGAAGGGGCGAGACTCCGCAGGCCGTAAGGCGTGAGCAACTCGCGCTCGACCGCATCAACCACGAGGCGCGCCCGCTCAGACGACAGCATCGAGTAGCGCAGGCTCGCGGCGAAAATCTGGTTGGGTCGCATAGACGCGTCACGCGCCGTACCCTCTACCACGTCGTAGAGGCAGCCGGCCTCCTCGTTCCAGAACTGCACGTTGAAACTGTCGCGTGCGCGCGAGGCCATCGCGGCGTACTTGCTCTCGGCTGCTACGAATCCGAACTCACGGGCGAACTCTTCCATGGTGAGCAGGGCGTTATACCAGAGTGCCTGTATCTCGACGGGCTTGCCGTGGCGCGGCGTGATGACGCGGTCGCCGACTTTCGCGTCCATCCAGGTCAACTGCGCGCCCCCGACGCCCGCGGCGAGCAGGCCGTCCCCGTCAACGTGAATCCCGTAGCGCGTGCCGCGCTCGTGCCACTCGATTATCTCTGTAAGAACGTCATACAAGTTCGCGCGGACGAACTCGGAATCGCCGGTGTAGGCGACGAGGGCGCGCGCGGCCTCGAAGTACCAGAGCGTCGCATCCACTGTGTTGTACTCGGGGGCCTCGTCGCCTTCGGTGAAGCGGTTCGGGAGCATGCCCTGACTGACGTGCCTGGCGAACTCCGCGAGGATGCTGCGGGCCACGTCGAAGCGGCCGGTGACGAGCGTCAGACCCGGCAGCGCGATCATCGTGTCGCGCCCCCAGTCGCCGAACCAGTGATAACCCGCGATGACCGTCTTCTGACTCCCGCGCGCGACGACGTACCGGTCGGCCGCCGCGGTCAGAGTGCGCACCGCCTCGTCTTCAGAAGGCGACGACTCAAGCACGACCTTTCGCCTTTCGACTTCGGCATTAATCAACCCATCCGCGTGCGCGGCGTCGCGCCTCTCGGTCGAGGCGATGATGAAGACGCTGCTGTCTGAAGTCAGGTCGAACTTGAGCGCGAACGGGCTGAAGAGGTCTTCCCGGTGGTCGAGCCCGCGCGCCTGCTCCTCGGCGTATGTGAAGTTCCGATACCAGTAACCGCTTGTCTCGACCTCGCCGCCCTCGTGCGCGAAGTGGAGCGCGGGCAGGCCGTCGTAGGGCGCGACGCTCAACAGACCGTCTTCCGCGCGGACGCGCGGGTCGAGCGCGCCGTTCTCGTGCGTCAGGGCGTGGTAGTCGCGGAAGGCTATCAGCGGGCGGACTTCCAGCCGCACGTCCGTCTCGTCCGCACCGACCCGCCGCAACGAGTAACGGACGCAGGTCGTGTTCTCGCCGTGCGGCATCACGACCGACTTCTCCAACTCGAAGCCTTCGACGCGGTAGGTGAAGATGGGGAAGGGGTCGAGCCGGAAGCGGCTCATCAAGAGATGCCCCCGCGGGTGGACGACGCCGGGGTACTGGTTGGAAGAAAGCTCGTAGCGCCGACCGGCGACGACCAGCGTCTCTTCCAGCTTCGAGAGCATGACGGTGCGGCCGACGGGCGGTCGCGTCGCCGCCACGAGGAGCCCGTGATAGTGCCGCGTGTTCAGCCCCGCCACGGTCGAAGAGGCGAAGCCGCCCAGGCCGTTCGTCTCAAGCCACTCGCGCGCCGTCGCCTCCCGAAGGTCGCGGCAGATGTCCTCACCGAATTCGATCACAGCGTCACCTCCGTCGTGCGGGGCGGAATCGTTATAACAAGACTGCTTCGGGCTCTTCCAACCTCTCGGCCGCGCCGAGATGCCCCGCCCTCTCCGCGCGCGAAAGGGTCGGCGCGGGCGGATCCATGTACTGCACGATGTCTTTCGTAAAGAGCAGGTCGAGCGTCCAGTCGAGCGCCACGCGCAGCTTCTTCTCGAAGCGCGGGAGCTTGGCGAGGTAGATCGTCCGCCACAGCCACCACGCGACGAAGCCCGAGAAGTTGACGCCGAGGATATTCGCCACGCCACTTCGCCTCCCGATGGCGGCGAGTTGCCCGAGAGTCTTGAAGGCGAACGGGCGCTTACTTCGCCCGCGCACCGCCGCCTCGATGTTACGCGCAACGACCTTGCCCTGCCTGAGCGCGTGCTGCGCGGTCGGCGGATAGGGTCGCCCCGTCGCCGGGTCGGGCACCGATGCACAGTCGCCGAGGGCCCACACGCCCGGCCAGCCCTCCACCTCTAAAAATTCGTCCGCGCACAAACGGCCGCGCTCGCGCCGGCACGGGAGCGTTTCGAGCAGGGGGTTGGGCGAAGTCCCGGCCGTCCACACGAGCGTACTTGTTACGATGCGCTCGCCGTCGCTCAGCGTCACCTCGCGGTCGGCGACGGCTTCGACCTTCGTGTTCGTGCGAATCTCGACGCCGCGCCCGGCCAGTTTCTTCTGCGCGTAGCGGCCGAGCTTCTCACCCAACTCGGGCAGCAGAAAGTCGCCGGGGTGAACGAGCACGACGCGTAGCATCTCCTCTTTCAGATGGGGATAGAAGCGGATGGCCTCGCGCAGGAAGTCATTGACGCCGGCGACGGTCTCGACGCCCGCGAAGCCGCCGCCCGCCACGACCAGGTTCAGGAGCGGCTCGCGCGCCCGCGGGCAGCACTCGAAGTCCGCTTCCTCAAGGTTCGAGATCAGCCGGTTGCGCAGAGCCACGGCGTCGCCGAGCGTCTTCATCGTCAGCGCGCGCTCTTCTAATCCCGGCAGGCCGTAGAAATTCGTCACCGAGCCGAGCGCGAGCACGAGGTGGTCGTACTTAAGCTCGTGCCCGTGCGGCTCCTGCCCGTGTGAGACGCCGACCCGTCTGTTCGGGAGGTCAACGTAGTCAACCACGCCGTCGAAGAATTTCACACGGCGCAGGAGCTTGCGCACGGGGTTGACGATGTGCGTGATGTCGAGGTCGCTCGCCGCCACCTCGTGCAGCATCGGCGTGAACAGGAAGAAGTTCTCGCGGTTGACGAGCGTGACCTCCACGCGCGGGTCGCGCGCCAGCCCCTTCTCCAACTCAATCGCGGCGTAGAGCCCCGCGAAGCCGCCGCCCAGTATCAGAATCTTTGTTCGCCTCTTCTCGTCCATTCGTCCCCCAACCTGTTCGCAAAGTTTCGTCCGGCGGACACTTCCGCTGACGTGTAATCGCGGGAACGCGAGGATTTATTCCTCACCCGCCCGCGGCGGAATAAATTGGCCTTCAGGGGGAATACACCGGCGTCAGTCCGGAGAAGGACTCGAACCCCGACGAAATTTCTCAGGAAGGCGCGGCGGCGCGGATGTAATTGCGATGGGCTCAACCAACACTCGGAAAGGCGCGTGCGTGAGGGTTCGTCGGGGTCTGGACGCCCACTTGAGCGGCGAACTGGACGCGACGACCGCACGCGAGACACGCACACACTTGAAGGAGTGCGCGCCTTGCGCCGCGCTGCTCGAAGAGCGTCAGCGCGTACGTGACCTCTTACGCCACGCCGTGCGCGGGGTTCAGGCGCCGCCTCGTCTCGCGGGCGCGATCCGGGCGATGATTCGAGCGAATTGAGCGCGGTGAGAATAGTGACCCGCGCGTCCCGTGCAGGGCGGTAGGAGGCTGTGTATGATCGAACTTCGTTGTCACAACGCGTGCCGTTCGTAGCCGCGCGCTTCCTGTTGACGGCCACGCACAGGGCTTAGTGTCACGGGGGCGTGCCTACGGCGCGTAGAGCCGCTGTCCACTGTCCCATGTTAGACCGCGCGCGAAAGTTGGTGGAGTCGGTCAAGGCGAATTCCTTCCCGGAACTCGGCGGCGCCGATATAAGGCCGCGGCTGTTTCACGGCCGCGGCGACTATTTCCGCGCGCGCTTCAGCGTCCATCGCCTTCTGTTTGGTCGGCCGATGCGTTACTACGTCGGCGTCAACCCCGCCGCGTTCGAATCGGGAGTTGCGGAAGGGGCCGCACGTGCAATCGTGGCGCACGAGTTATGTCACATCCTCTACTTTGAACGGGCTGGGCGACTTGAGTTGCTCATGCTCATGCGCCTCCTCTCGAAGAATTTCACGGCGCGTTTTGAAAGACTCACCGACCTCGAAGCTATTGTGAGGGGGTACGGTGAAGGGCTCAGTGAGTACCGCGAATGGCTTTACAGAAACGTGCCGCCGGAAAAGCTCGCCGAGAAAAGGCGGAACTACTTCTCGCCCGCAGAGATCGCCGCGGTACAGGCTCTAACCGCACGACGGCCGGAGTTATGCACCCGCTGGCGGGCGAACATTCCTCTAACTCTGGAAGAGATCACCGCGAGCACCGCGCCGCGGGCAGGTCATGTCCCGTCCGGTTGAGGCACCGCCCTCGTCATCCGCACTCTCCCGCCTTTGCTCCACAGCGTGTCGTACTCGTTCTTAATTATTGACTCTTCCGTAAAGCCCATCCGCGCGAAGAAGGCACGCGCCTCTGAGTCCTCCCGGACCTCAAGTGCGACCAACCCGAGCCCGAGGCGCGCCGCCTCGACGACCGAAGCGTTAATCAAACGCGCCCCCACGCCACGCCGGCGACAGGACTTATCCACCGCCAGATACGTTACGTGTAGCTCACCCGGCAGAACGATGGGCTCCGTGGAGGCCCGAACGGGCTTAGAGTTTTTCAGAGTCCTGAGCAGGCCGACCAGCCCGAGGCGGCGCATGACGACCAGTGCCGACCCCAACATCCCCGCCACTCGCCCCCGGTCCACGCCCCGCCGCGCGCGCGTGTAGAGCACGAGGCCGACGACTTCTTCATCCTGTTCACTCACGGCGACGCGGAAGGAGCGGAAGCCGAGGGGGTGTCGGCCGCGGTTGACGAGAAGGATCGAGCGCAGGATGCGGCGCGTTAGCCTGGGGCTGGCGTCGAACAGCGTGGTGTAGACGTAGGCGAAGTTCCCCATGAGTAGGCCGAGCAGGGCGTCCACGTCCTCCTTCCGCGCCTCTCTCAAATCAACGTTCAGCCTTTCCTCCTGCGCCGCCGCCGGCGCGGCGGCGGGCGTGGCACCCGCCGGCTGCAACATGTCCGTGACGGGCCTGAGGAACGTGCACCGTAGCGAGTAGTAGATGTTGAGCAGCAGTGCGGCGGCCGACGTCAGCCCCAGTGCCGTATAGCGTGCATCCGTCTGCGGCGGCGCCGTGCAAACGAAGACCGAGACGGCGAGCACCGTCACTATGCCGAGCAGGTTAGCCAACTGTAGGCGCGCTTCAAGCCGGTAATACTGCGAGCGTACCCCGGCATGCGAGGAGGCCGCCCCGCGGATTTTTAAGTAGGCGCGCGTGTAGCCCAGGAAACCAAGCACCGACAGGATGCTCAGCCTCTTGTGGAACTCTACCACGTCGAAAGGGTTCTGTTTGAGCGAGTAAAAGACGAAGTATTCTAGGAGCCCGACGATGAAGATGATGAAGATGTCCGCGAAGTTAATCTCCCACTCGTCGTAATCGAGTGCGGCCGCGACGTATGTCTGGAAGACCCGCAGGAGGAGCACGAAGCAGAGGACGAAGTGGGCGATGACGCGGTAGTCGCCCGTGAAGAAGCCTGCGGAATATATCTGCGGAAAGAGGTTCGCCAGGTCGTTGAAGGCGAGCCCCTGGATGATGCTGACGACCGCCAGAACTATGTTGACGAAATTGCTCGCGTAATGCCTCTGAATTCGGGTTCGGCTCAAGCGAGAATCCATCACACCAGTCCTACTGCTATCGAGACGGCGCCGAGGGTGGCGTGAGAGAGAGCAACGCCCCAGAAGTTGGGATACCGGCGGTAGATCAGCCCCCACACGACGCCCATCAGCAGTGTCACGGCGAGGGTGATTGCGTCGTTATAGATGACATGCAGAAAGCTGTAGGTGACTGCCGAGAGCAGAACCTGCGGCAGCGCGCCCCGAATCCCCGCCGCCCCCATCTCCGAGAAGAGCACGCTCCTGTAGATGAACTCCTGAGCTGGGCCGGAGACAAAGACGTAGAACGGGTAGAACAGCCCCCACTCGGGCGGCACCGGCTCGCGGATGAGTCCGGCCGCGTAAGAGCAGAGCAGCACTGCTACGAGCAACGCCGAGAGCGCGCCGTTGACTGCTAAAGACCCTTTGAGGTTGTCCGTCCTGAATCCCAGGTCTCTCAGTCTCCGCCCCCGCCACAGCGAATACGCCAACAGCACCCCGGTCATCAGCAACAGAACCCTGAAGCGGTATACGAATGGGACGAGGCCGAGCCATATCAGGACGACCGGCGCGTAAAAGGCAGCGGCCAGGAAGAGGACGAATCCGCCTGGACTGCTCCGAGCCGCCCTCACAGGCGACCCCGCTGCACGGCCGTGCCCGGCACCCGCTTCTCCAAGCCTCGACTCCACCGAACGCCTCCGGTCGGGAAAGTTGGAAGTTAAGAGCCGCCCCACACTCAGCGCGATTTATAACACGACAGGGTCACCCGGCCACAAGCCCTGTCGTGGAAAGTCAGATAGGCGAGTGCTTACGCGCGCGGCGTGCGGGGCCGCGCCTCGCGCAAAAAAACATTGTAAGGATTCAAGGGCGTGGGCGACTAACTGAGCGGACAGGGTGCGCGGCGGCACGGATGACCGTCACGCTCAGGTTAAAGAAAAATTGCCCAGGCTGCCCGACGGCGGTCTTTGAAGGAGAGGAGATTCACGGCATGTCTACGCGTAAGCTCATCATCATCGCTGCTCTGCTGGTTGCCTTCGGCGGCTGGTACGCCTTCCGCCCAGAGCGGCTGTTTATAGACGCCCGAGTCAACGAGCAATTCCCGACGGCCGCGGCCGCCGCGCAGCCCGCGGTGTTGGCCTCCGGCGGTTTCCACGGCGTGGCCCACGAGACGAAGGGCGTTGCCACCATCTACCAGTTGGCCGACGGCAAGAAGACGTTACGGCTCTCCGATTTCCAGACCTCGAACGGCCCCGACGTGCAACTCTACCTCGTCGCCGCCCCCGACGCTCACGATAACGAGACGGTCACGCGCGCGGGTTTCCTTCACGTGGGGGCGCTGAAAGGTAACGTCGGCGACCAGAACTATGAGCTGCCGAGCGACGTTGACCTCTCGAAGTACAGGTCTGTCACGATCTGGTGCCGTCGCTTCGGCGTGAACTTTGCGACGGCCCCGCTCCGCGGGTAGGACTGTCCGACGTTGGGCGGCCGGCCGGCGTAGTGGCCGAAGCCGCCCGCGACGGAGTTGGTACCATCATGACGGCGTACACCAACATTGGATCGCCAGCGCCGCAGGGGCACGAACACGCCCACGCGCAGAATCGCTTCGCTGTCATCCCGACGCCGGAACGGCTCAAGGCCGACACGGTGCGCACGGGGCGCGGCGTCCGCGTTGCCTTTCTCGACTCGGGCTTCTACCCGCACCCCGATTTGATCGAGCCGCGGAGCCGCATCGTCGCTTTCAAAGACATCTCGGGCGAGGAGGCGTCGCTCGACGCGGTGCGCGAGCCCGAGCCGTGGCACTGGCACGGGACGATGGTGGCGGTCGCGGCCGCGGGCAACGGGCGACTCTCGGAGGGCGTCTACCGCGGCCTCGCTTCGGAAGCCGAAGTGGTGCTGGTTAAGGCGAGCGCGGGTGGCGAAATCACCGGCGAGTCAATCGCGCGCGGCATCGAGTGGGTTATCGAGAACCGCGAGAGGTACAACATACGCGTCCTCAACATCTCGCTCGGCGGCGACGCGGACTTGCCGCACGCCTTGAGCGACATCGACCGCGCGGCCGAACGGGCGGTCGCCGCAGGAATCGTCGTCGTCGCCGCGGCCGGCAACTCGGGCTGCGGCGAGCGCCCGCACTCGATACCGCCCGCGAACTCGCCCTCGGTCATCACGGTCGGAGGGTACTCGGACGGGAACCGTCTGGACGGGGAGGGCTTCGACCTCTACTGCTCGAACTATGGCGCGACCGCCGACGGCGTCGTCAAGCCGGAGTTGATCGCGCCGGCGATGTACGTCGCGGCGCCGATCCTTCCCGACACGCCCTCTTACAGAGCCGCGGAGGCTCTGTCACGGCTGGCGCACGCGCCCGACTACTTCTTCGGCGGCCTGCTCGCGGGGCTGTGGCGAGAGGCGGACTTGCCGGAGTCTGTCCTAGACGAAGAGACGGAAGCGACGAGGGCGCGGGTCGAAGCTCAGTTGCGCGAGAGGAAGATCGTCGCCACGCACTACCAGCACGTGGACGGGACTTCGTTCGCCGCGCCGGTCGTCTCGTCGGTCGTCGCGCAGATGCTCGAAGCCGACCCGCGACTGACGCCCGCGGCAGTCAAGCAGCTCCTCATCTCGACGGCCGTGCGCGTCGGGAGCGCGCCGCTCCTGCGGCAGGGCTACGGCGTGCTCGACGCGCGTCGCGCCGTCGAAGAGGCCACGCGCGAAATTCATTCGCTGAGCGCCGAGAACTTCGGCCCGCCGCGCGTCGAGGGCGGCCGTCTCGTCTTCTTCTACCACGACGACACGGCCGCGTCGGTCGCACTCGCCGGCGACTTCAACGGTTGGGAGTTCTCGCCCCTGAAGAGGGAAGAGGACGGCCTCTGGCGCGTCCGCATAGACCTCCCGGCCGGCGGCCGCTACCGCTACAAGTTCGTCGCGGACGGCGCGCGCTGGACGGAAGACCCGGCCAACGGCTTCAAGGAGGACGACGGCTTCGGCGGCCTCAACTCCGTCCTCAACATCGCCTGACCCTCTCTTACTTCGGAATAAATCAAAACCTCAGAGTGATTCATCCGGCGAGGAACGCAGATGCTTAACGCTCTGAAACATCACTGGCCTGAATACCTGTCCGAGGCGGCGGGGCTCGGCGCGTTCATGGTCTCGGCCTGCGCGTTCGCGGCGTTGCTCTTTCACCCGGCCTCGCCGGTCGCGCGAGCGGTAGAGGGCGAGACCACGCGGCGCGTGCTGATGGGCGCGGCGATGGGGCTGACGAACGTCGGCCTCGTCTACTCGCCGTGGGGCATGCGCTCGGGCGCGCACAACAACCCGGCGGTCACGCTCACCTTCTACCGGCTCGGCAAGGTCAGGGGCGCGGACGCTCTCTTCTACGTGCTCGCGCAGTTCGCGGGCGGCGTGGCGGGCGTCCTCTTAGCGGCGCTTGTTTTAGGAGAGTTGCTCGCCGACGAGAAGGTCAACTACGTCGTGACCGTGCCCGGAAATTTCGGAGTGGTGGCGGCGTTCGCGGCCGAGGCCCTTATCTCGTTCGTGCTGATGTCGGTCGTGCTGCGCGCGTCGAACCATAAGCGGCTCGCACGCTGGACGGGGCTGCTGGCGGGGCTGCTGGTCGCGCTCTACATCAGCGTCGAGTCGCCCATTTCGGGGATGAGCATGAACCCCGCGCGGACGTTCGGCTCGGCCGCCTCGGCGCAGGTGTGGACGGCCCTGTGGGTCTACTTCACGTCGCCGCTCCTGGGGATGCTGCTCGCCGCCGAGGTCTTCGCCCGCACGGGCGCGCGCGCGGCCTGCGCCAAGCTCCACCACCACAACCGCAAGCGCTGCATCTTCAACTGCGAATTCGGAGAGATAGAGAGCAGGGGTCGGAAATCTGAGGTCGGGCGGGAAGAGCCGTTCGAGGTCACGCGGGGCAAGGCCCCCGAGACGGCCGCGCTGCTCCTGGCCGCGAATCTCTAAGCGACGAAGGAGCCTCCATGTCACAGGCGAATCACTACGACGTAATCATCATCGGGACGGGCGCGGGCGGCGGCACGCTGGCGCACAGGCTCGCGCCCTCGGGGAAGAGGATTCTGCTGCTGGAGCGCGGCGGGTTCGTCCCGCGCGAGCGCGACAACTGGGAGTCGCGCGCCGTCAACGTCGAGGGAAAGTACAACACGAAGGAGACGTGGTATGACCGGGAGGGCAAGCCGCTCCACCCGCACACGAACTACTACGTCGGGGGCAACACGAAATTCTACGGCGCCGCGCTCTTTCGCCTGCGCAAAGAGGACTTCGGCGTCGTGCGCCACCACGACGGGCTCTCGCCCGCGTGGCCGATCTCTTACGAAGACCTTGAGCCCTACTACGCGCAGGCGGAGGCGCTCTACCACGTCCACGGGAACCGCGGCGAAGACCCGACCGAAGGGTGGGCGTCGGGCCCTTTCCCGCACCCGGCCGTCTCGCACGAGCCGCGCATCCAGCAACTCGCCGAAGACTTCGCCGCGCTGGGTGTGAAGCCCTTCCACGTGCCGCTCGGGGTGATGCTGAAGGAGGACGACCCGCGCCGGAGCAAGTGTATCCGTTGCGGGACGTGCGATGGCTTCCCGTGCCTGGTGCAGGCGAAGTCGGACGCGCACGTCTGCGCCGTCGAGCCCGCGCTCGAACACCCGAACGTGACGCTTTTGACGAGCGCGAAGGTCACGCGGCTTGAGACGGACGCCTCGGGTCGCGTGGTCACGAAGGTTCACGTCGAGCGCGACGGCGGCGAGCGCGAGACCTTCTCGGCGGACTTCGTGGCCGTCTCGTGCGGGGCCATCAACTCTGCGGCGCTGCTGCTACGCTCGGCGAGCGACAGACATCCTCGGGGCTTAGGCAACTCGTCCGACGTGGTCGGCCGACACTACATGGGGCACGTCAACTCGGTCGTGCTCGCCGTCTCGAAGTGCCCGAACCCGACCGTCTTCCAGAAGACGCTCGCGGTGAATGATTTCTACTTCGGCTCTGAGGACTACGACTTCCCGATGGGGCACATCTCCTTCGTCGGCAAGCTCGACGGCGTGGCGCTCTCGGCGGGCGCGCCGAAGATCGCCCCGGGCTTCACGCTCGACCTGATGGCGAAGCACTCGCTCGACTTCTGGCTCACGTCGGAAGACCTGCCCGACCCGAACAACCGCGTCACGCTCGACCGCGAGGGCAGCATCGTCCTCTCCTACACCCCGAACAACCTTGAGCCGCACAGGCGTTTGCAGAAGAAGCTGGAGAGCCTCATGCAGCGGCAGACGAAGTGCCGCGAGCACGGCCACTCGTGCCACGTCGGGCTCTTCGCGCGCAGCATCTTCCTCGGGCAGCGCATACCGCTCGCGGGCGTCGCCCACCAGAACGGGACGGTGCGCTTCGGTCACGACCCGAAGTCTTCGGCGCTCGACACGAACTGTAAGGCGCATGACCTCGACAACCTCTACGTCGTGGACGGCAGCTTCTTCCCTTCGAGCGCGGCTGTGAACCCCGCGCTCACCATCATGGCTAACGCGTTGCGCGTCGGCGATCACCTGCTGGAGAGGATGCGATGAGGGTCGAAAGATTCCCGCGGCGAGAGGAGGCGCTGCTGCGCCTGTGTGAGGCGGAACCGGCGTTGTGTGGCGTGGTCATGCGCGGGGCCGTGCGAGGGCTGTGGGCCCTGGCGATGCTTCTGCTCGTGCTCGGCCTGCTGCTGCTGCCGGCAAGGGCGCAGAGCTTGCACGTCAAAGGGGCGGCGAGGGCGGCGGTAACGTCGGTCGAGTCGGTCGGCATGACGGTCTCCGACATGGACGCGTCGGTCGAGTTCTACACGCGCGTGCTGACGTTTGAGAAGGTCTCGGACGTGGAGGTGTGGGGCGAGGAGTACGAGCGGCTGCAAGGTCTCTTCGGCGTGCGGATGCGCGTCGTGCGTTTGCGTCTGGGCGACGAGACGATTGAGCTGACGGAGTACCTCGCGCCGAAGGGCCGACCTATTCCCGTTGACTCGCGCAGCAACGACCGCTGGTTCCAGCACTTCGCCGTCATCACGTCCGACATGGGGAAGGCTTACGCGCGGCTGAGGCAGCACAAGGTACAGCACGCCTCGACGGGGCCGCAGACGCTCCCTGAGTGGAACAAGAATGCGGGCGGGATCAAAGCCTTCTACTTCAAAGACCCGGACGGCCACGCGCTCGAAATCTTACAGTTCCCCGAAGGCAAGGGCGCGGAGAAGTGGCACCGGCTGCGTACGTCGGGGCGTCTCTTCCTCGGCATAGACCATACGGCCATCGTCGTCTCGGACACGGAGGCGAGCCTGAAGTTCTACCGCGACGTGCTCGGCCTGACGGTCGCGGGCGCGAGCGAGAACTACGGCACGGAGCAGGAGCACCTGAACAACGTGCGCGGCGCGCGCCTGCGCATCACCGCTTTGCGTGCGCCGCGGGGCGGCATCGGCGTCGAGTTCCTCGAATACCTCGCCCCCCGCGACGGGCGGCCCGCGCCCGCCGACAAGCGCGCCAACGACCTCCTGCACTGGCAGACGGGGCTTGTCACTGAGAACCCGGATGGTTTAGCCGAGCTGCTGCGGCGCGGGCGCTACTCGTTCGTCTCGGACGGCGTCACGACGCTCTTGCCTGACGCGCTCGGCTTCCGCCGCGGCTTCCTCGTCGCCGACCCGGACGGCCACGTGATGCGCGTCGCCGAATACTAACCGCCAGATCAATTTTCTTGAGGAGAGACGACGATGCCGGTGGCCGAAGTCACGGAAGTGTTTGAGGAGACGCAACGAAGGACGCTTACCGCGGAGGAGAGGCGGCTGGCGGAGGCGCGGGAGCGCACGGCGCACTGGAAGCGCTGGGGGCCGTACGTCTCGGAGCGCGCGTGGGGCACGGTGCGCGAGGACTACTCGGCGTACGGGACGGCGTGGGACTACCTGCCGCACGACCAGGCGCGCTCGAAGGCTTACCGCTGGAACGAGGACGGCATCGCCGGCATCTGCGACCGCCACCAGTACCTCTGCTTCGCGCTCGCGCTCTGGAACGGACGCGACACCGTCTTGAAGGAGCGTCTGTTCGGGCTGACAGGCAGCGAGGGGAACCACGGCGAGGACGTGAAGGAGTACTACTTCTACCTCGACTCCACGCCGACGCACTCCTACATGAAGTTCCTCTACAAGTACCCGCAGAATGAGTTCCCCTACGCGCGGCTGGTCGAAGAGAACCGGCGACGCGGCAAGGGCGAGCCCGAGTTCGAGCTGCTGGACACGGGCGTCTTTGACGAAGACCGCTACTTCGACGTGACGGTCGAGTACGCCAAGGGCGGCCCGGAAGACATCCTCGTCTGCGTGAGCGCGACGAACCGCGGCCCCGACGCCGCGCCGCTGCACCTCCTACCCACGCTCTGGTTCCGCAACACCTGGTCTTGGAACGGGGACGAGAAACGACCGGAGCTGCGTCGTCTAAAGGTTAACGAAGGCGGAGCGGAGGTCGTCGAAGCCCGGCACGACTACTACGGCGGGCGCTGGCTCCACTGCGAGGGAGCGCCGGAGCTGCTCTTCACGGAGAACGAGACGAACACCGCGCGGCTTTACGGCGTGCCGAACAGGACTTACGCCAAGGACGGCATCAACAACTATCTGGTTCAGGGCGAGCGCAACGCGGTGAACCCCGAAGGGCGCGGCACGAAGTTAGCGGCGCACTACGCGCTGACCGTCGCGCCCGGCGAGACGGCGACCGTGCGCCTGCGCCTGACCGACGTACGTCCAGGCGCGAACCTCTTCGGCGAAGAGTTCGACCGCATCTTCGACGCGCGAAAACAGGAGGCGGACGAATTCTACGGAGAAATCGTGCCCGCAGACCTCTCCGAAGACGCGCGCAGCGTCATGCGGCAGTCGCTGGCGGGGCTCCTCTGGTCGAAGCAGTTCTACCACTACGTCGTGCGCGACTGGCTCGCGGGCGACCCCGCGCAGCCCGCGCCGCCCGCCGAGCGCAAGCGCGGTCGCAACCGCGAGTGGGCGCACATGCACAACGCCGACGTCATCTCGATGCCGGACAAGTGGGAGTACCCCTGGTACGCGACGTGGGACTTGGCCTTCCACTGCGTCCCGCTCGCGCTCGTCGATTCGGACTTCGCGAAGGAGCAGCTCGCGCTCATGCTGCGCGAGTGGTACATGCACCCCTCGGGGCAGCTCCCCGCTTACGAGTGGGCCTTCGGCGACGTGAACCCTCCCGTCCACGCGTGGGCCGCGCTGCGCGTCTATAAGATTGAGAAGAAGCGGCGCGGCGTCGGAGACCGTGATTTTCTGCGACGCGTCTTCCACAAGCTGCTTTTGAACTTTACCTGGTGGGTCAACCGCAAGGACGCCGAGGGCATGAACATCTTCCAGGGCGGCTTCCTCGGGATGGACAACGTCGGCGTCTTCGACCGCTCGCAGCCGCTCCCGACGGGCGGACACCTCGCGCAGTCGGACGGCACGAGCTGGATGGCGATGTACACGCTGAACCTCCTCGCCATCGCTTTGGAGCTGGCGAAGGAAGACCCGTCGTACGAGGACGTGGCCTCGAAGTTCTGGGAGCACTTTCTACACATCGCGCACGCGATGAACAATCTCGGCCAGGACGACATTTCGCTCTGGGACGAGGAGGACGGGTTTTATTACGACGTGCTCCACCTGCCAGGGCAGGGGAGCCAGACGTTGAAGGTGCGCTCGATGGTGGGCCTCGTCCCGCTCTTCGCCGTCGAGACGCTGGAGCCGGAAGTCGTTGACAGCCTGCCCGGCTTCAAGCGGCGCATGGAGTGGTTCATCGAGAACCGCCCCGACCTGACCGCGGGCGTCGCCTGCATGCGCACGCCCGGTAAAGGCGAGCGCCGCCTGCTCGCCGTCGTAGACAGGGACAGGCTGCGCCGCGTCCTGCGCCTGATGCTCGACGAGTCGGAGTTCCTCTCGCCGCACGGCGTCCGCTCCGTCTCCCGACACCACAAAGGGCACCCTTACGTGCTGCACGTTGACGGCACGGAGCACCGCGTCGATTACGAGCCGGGAGAGTCCTCGACGGGGCTGTTCGGCGGCAACTCGAACTGGCGCGGCCCCGTCTGGTTCCCCGTCAACTACCTGCTCATCGAGTCGTTGCAGAAGTTCCACCACTACCTGGGCTCCGACTTCCGCGTCGAGTGCCCCGCGGGCTCAGGCGTGATGCTCGACCTCGGCGAGGTCGCGGCCGAACTCTCGCGCCGACTCTCGCACACCTTCCTGCGCGACGAAGGGGGGCGGCGTCCCGTCTACGGCGACTCCGAAAAGTTCCAGCGCGACCCGCACTGGCGCGACTTCGTGCTCTTCTACGAATACTTTCACGGCGACACCGGCGCTGGCGTCGGCGCCTCACACCAAACCGGCTGGACGGGGCTCGTCGCCAAGCTGCTGCAACAGAGCGGGGAGTGAGTCTGTAAGTTTTCGCCCGGCCGCGCGACTAAGACTGTGGGTGCTGTTTTGAGCCGCACCGGATTTCATCTTGCGAGGAGAGACATTGTGCAAGGCAGAAAGGTATTTCCGGTCGCCGTCGTCGTCATCGTCACCGCCGTCGGCATAGGCGCGTTCGGCCTGAGGCGCGCCGATGGCGTCGAGCCGGTTAACAGGAGTTCGGACGGTCTGGCGCTGCGCGGCTACGACGCCGTCGCCTACTTCCGCGAGGGCGCGGCCGTCGAGGGTCGCGCCGAGTTCGCGCACGAATGGAACAACGCGCGCTGGCTCTTCAAGAGCGGGGAGAACCGCGACGCGTTCGCGCGCGAGCCGGAGGCCTACGCACCGCAGTACGGCGGTTACTGCTCCTACGCCGTCGCGCACGGCTACACGGCGGACGCCGACCCGCAGGCGTGGAAGGTCGTGGGCGGCAAGCTCTACCTCAACTACAACGCGGACGTGAGGCGACTCTGGGAGCAGGACATCCCCGGCTTCATACAGAAGAGCGAGCAGAACTGGCCGCAGTTCCTCAAACGCAAGCCCGAGCACAAGGGTTAGAGGTACTAAACGCAACGACGGGAGGATTCGTGATGAAAGCGATAGCGGTCACGCCGGGCGTGCCCGGCAGCGTGCGGCTCGTCGAGATGCCGGCGCCCGAGGTCTCGGACGTAAGCCGCGGGCGCGGCGTGCTCGTGCGCGTGCTGAGAGTCGGCGTGGACGGCACCGATAAGGAGATCAACGCCGCCGAGTACGGCGCCGCGCCCGAGGGGTCGGACTTCCTCGTCATCGGCCACGAGGGCTTCGGGCAGGTCGAGGCCACGGGGCCGAACGTGACCGAGGTTAAGCCCGGCGACTACGTCGTCGCCACCGTCCGCCGGCCGGGCGGGAGCATCTACGACCTCATCGGCACCAACGACATGACGACCGACTCGGTCTACTACGAGCGCGGCATCAACCTGCGTCACGGCTTCATGTCCGAGTACTACGTGGACGACGCCGAGTTCGTCGTCAAAGTCCCGCAAGGGTTGAAGGACGTGGGCGTGCTGTTGGAGCCTTTGACGGTCGTTGAGAAGGGGGTCACGCAGGCATACGAGATTCAGCGGCGCCTACGCGTGTGGCGGCCCCGACGCGCGGCCGTGATGGGCGCGGGCACCATCGGGCTGCTGGCGACGCTAGTGCTGCGCCTGCGCGGGCTCGAAGTCGTCACCTTCGGCAAGACGCCGAAGCCATACCTCAACGCCGAGCTGATCGAGGCGCTGGGCGCGACCTACGTCACCAGCGACGAGCTGCCCGTGGCCGAGTCGGCGAGACGTTACGAAGGAGGCTTCGACCTCATCTTCGAGGCGACCGGCTACTCGCCCATCGTCTTCGACTCGATGCAGGCGCTCGCCAAAAACGGCGTGCTCGTCCTTTCGAGCGTGACCGGCGGCGACCGACGCGTCGAGGTGCCCGCCGACAAGATCAACCTCGAATTCGTCCTCGGCAACAAGGTGATGGTCGGCACCGTCAACGCCAACCGCGAGTACTTCGAGGCCGGCGTGCGCGACATGTCGCAGGCGGAACTTGAATACCCCGGCTGGCTCCCGCGCCTGCTCACGAACCCGGTCAGAGGGTTGGAGAACTACCGCGAGCTGTTCGAAAAACTGACGAGTGCGCAGGGTGCCATCAAGGTCTACTGCGAGGTCGCCTGATTCAACCCCTGATGATGCGGAGGTATGTACCGGAGTACTTCACCCTACACGCAGAGATGGGGCGGGACGCGTAGCCATCGCACTCACCGACCCACCCTTCAACTTGATCAGGCCAAACCGGTCTCATGCGTAAAATGAGTTTACCGCGGCTCAGCGTTGAACCGGAGATGCCTGCTTCATCGCACCTCAAAACCCATTTCAGAGACCAAGCTTCCGCGTGGTCTCTTCGGTGACGCTCGGCGGGGCGGCCAGTTCGGCTGTGTCGGCGCGGGCGGGCACGAAGCCGCCCGCGGGCATGCTCTGCGCGGGCGGCAGCGCTGCGGCTTGCTCCCTCCCTTCGAGGCGCGCAGTCGCGGGGTCGTCTGCGGAGTCCGCGGCGACCCGCCCACCGAAGAACAGGCCGCGTGCCGCGCGCAGGATGGGGCGGAGGAGGAGGACGAGGAGCAGCATCCCGGCCATGAAGAGGAGCGTGGTCACCCCCCGCTCAGGGCCGAGCGGCATGAGTGAGCTGAGCACCGTCGCCTTGAGCGCGCCGACGAACATCAGGATCGCCCCGAGGTTTATCCCGTCGCGCCTACGCGAGATGTCCGCGGGCTCTCCGGCGGAGGTCAGACCTTCCAGCCAGCGCAGCAGCGGGTGGAAGAGCGTGAGCAGGAAGGCCAGGGTGCCGCCCATGATGAAGTAGGACTGTGGCAGTAAGACCTCCACCGGCCCGCGCGTCCCCATAAAGCCCCAAAGCACCGCGACGATGGAGCCCGCGAACATCAGCAGCGCTCCCGTCACGATCTCCTTCTGCGCGGGGAGCGTCCCCTCCTCACGTAACCGCGCATCTCCGCCGCGCGCCTCCTCCCGCAAGATTAACTCCTGGACCGCCAGCAGGGGGAAGCCGCAGCGCGGGCAGAAGCGCAGGTCTTCGGCGGGCTGTGTCTGACTGCACTTCGGACAGAACATCTCTTGACCTCACTCGCGGGGATGACGCCGGGCATCAAGGCCGCAAAGGATTGTACGCCCGCGCGCTCGCCGTTGTTCGGGGTAACGCGGCGGTAAACAGCTATCCGCGGGGCGTGTACATGATGAAGCCGACGCCTACGATGCAGAACAGCGTTCCGATCAGGTCGGATGCGTCCGGCCTCACGCCGTCGATGAGCCAGCCCCAGAACAGCGACATGATGATGAACACGCCGCCGTAGGCCGCGTAGACGCGACCGAAGTGCGCCGGCTGGAGCGTCGGCACCACCCCGTAACAGACGATGACGAGCGCGCCGGACAAGCCGACCCACCACGGCCGCCTCTCACGCAGCCACAGCCACATCAGATAGCCGCCGCCGATCTCCAGCAGTCCGGCGAGCAGGAAGTAGAAGATCGAAGTGACCGCTGCGGTGCTCAAGGCTCACGTCCTCCTGATCCTTAACGACCGAAGGCGGTTAACTCCGCCTCGCCTTTCGCCGCGCGCCCATTCACGCTTCTCCCGGTGCGCTCGCGTCAAAATCCATCGCGTCCATGTCGTCGTCGCTCGCCACGGGCTGTCCGAGCAGCTTGAGCCAGAGGAAGCCTGCGGTCCCGGCCGTCAGCGATGTCAACAGGATCGCCATCTTCGAGGCGTTAATGACCTCCGCCTCGCCGGCGAAGGCGAGGTTTGTGATGAAGATCGACATCGTAAACCCGATGCCGCCGAGCAGCCCCGCGCCGAAGACGTGCCACCAGTTGAGGTCGAGCGGCAGGCGGCAGAGGCCGACGGAGACGGCGATAAAACTCAGCAGCGTGATCCCCAGCGGCTTCCCCGCTAAGAGCCCGGCGATAATCCCCAGGCTGTTGGCCGCCGTCAACCCCGGCAGGGCGTCCGCGCCGATGATGATGGCCGTGTTCGCCAGCGCGAAGAGCGGTAGGATAAGGAAGGCGACCGGCTTATGCAGGAAGTGTTCGAGGCGGTGCGAGGGCGACTCCTCGTCGTCCTCCTTGCCGGTGAAGGGGATGGCGAAGGCGAGCAGCACGCCCGCGATGGTCGCGTGAACGCCCGACTTCAGCATCAGGAACCACATCAGCGCGCCGCCCAGGAGGTACGGCAGCAGGCTCATCACCCGCAGGCGGTTGAGCGCGACGAGTAGCCCGAAGACCGCGAGCGCGCCGGCGAGGTACGCGAACGAGAGTTCGGCCGTGTAGAAGACGGCGATGACGATAATCGCGCCGAGGTCATCCATCACGGCGAGCGCCGTCAGGAAGACTTTTAGCGACGCGGGCACGCGGCTCCCCAGCAGGGCCAGCACCCCGAGGGCGAAGGCGATGTCGGTCGCCATCGGGATGCCGATGCCGGCCTGCGTGGGCGTCCCGGCGTTAAGCGAGAAGTGGATGAGCGCGGGCAGTGCGATGCCGCCCAGCGCGGCGACGATGGGCAGCAGCGCGTTGCGGAAGTCGGACAACTCCCCGACGTAGAGTTCGCGTTCAAGTTCGAGGCCGATGAAGAGGAAGAAGACGGCCATCAGCGCGTCGTTGATCCAATGCTCGACGCTGAGGCCGCCGACGTAGGCGTGCCACAGCCCCGTGTAGCCCTCGCCGGCGGCCGAGTTCGTGACGGCGAGCGAGACGGCCGTGCAGATGATGAGCAGCACGCCGCTCGACTTCTCCGAATCGAAGAAGTTTTTGAAGGTCTTCGACAGTTTTCTTTTTATGATGGGCATCTTAAATGGTGACCGGACACAAAGCTCCGCAGGCACATAACACACCGGACGGGGCGGGCATGGCCTAACCATGCGAAGGCTAGCCGATCACATCCGCCGCCGTCACAATCGCTTCTGAGCGCTATGGCTGTCTACGGCCATTATGATTACGGAGAGCAGCATTACAAATAGCAGGATGAGCATGGCGTGGTTGGGGTTCATGCCCCGCCCGAAGGCGAGTAGTAGGAGCGAGACGGCGACGACCGCGATTCCGGCCCCGATGAGGTCTCTCCCGGTCACGCGGTTGACCGCGTACCAGACCTTCTCGTCCGACAAAGTCTTTTCCGTCCGGCAACCGTACCACGAGTTCGGCCGCACACACCTACGGAGTAGGGGGACGCCGAGGCCGACCAACAGGAGGCCGACCGCCGTAAAGAGGAGAGCCGCCGTAACGACCTCATTCATATGGCCTCCTGGCTTAGAGCCCGTCGGTTGAGCTTGTCATCCGAAGCCTGCGCACGTCATCCGTGCCGGCGTCTGTAAAATACTGAGCCCCGACACTGAGCGTGCCCCCGCCGTTGACGATGCAGAGCACCTCGCTGTCCCTGACATGCTGAACTTGGGAGTCGGCGGGCGCGAGCGGGAGGCGGACGCGGAACGTCGCCCCGCGTCCCTCGCCGGGGCTCTCGGCCTCGACCGTCCCGCCGTGCGCCTCGACGAGGTGGCGCACGATGGAGAGCCCGAGCCCCAGCCCCCCGCGCCTCCCGGCGCCGGCGTCCGCGCCCTGTCTGAACGGCTCGAAGACATAGGGCAGCAGGTCAGCGCCGATCCCACGGCCCGTGTCGCCGACGGTGATCTGAGCCGACGCGCCGACTTGCTCCACACGCACCTCGACGCGTCCGCCCTCCGGCGTGAACTTGACGGCGTTCGAGAGCAGGTTCCAGACCACCTGCTGCAAACGCTCAGGGTCGCCGAGGACTACGCCTGAGTCGCGGCCGCACTCGACGTCTACCCGGATGCCCTTCGTCTTCGCCGACAGCGCCACGGCCGCCACCGCGTCCTCGATGACGGGCGGGAGTTCGGTCAGTCGGGATTCGACGCGCAGCTTGCCCGCCATGATACGCGAGACGTCGATCAGGTCTTCGATGAGGCGCTTCTGAAGCAGGGCGTTGCGCTCGATCATTTCGAGGGCGCGCTCGGTCGTCTGCTCGTCCACGCCGCCGTCGCGGAGCAGCTTCGCCCAGCCCGTGATGACGGCGAGCGGCGTGCGCAACTCGTGCGACACCATCGCGAGGAACTCGTCCTTGGCGCGGCTGGCCTCCTCGGCCTCCCGCCGCGCCTCGCGCTCGCCGCGCAGGAGCCGTGAGCGTTCCTCCTCACCCCGCCCCCGCTCGACGGCGGCCGAGAGCACGTTGGCGACCGACTGGACGAAGTGGACGTCCTCCTCGGTGAAGCCGCGCGGGCTGTCCGTGTAGGCGCTCAACACGCCGAAGGGCTCGCCGCGCCCCGTGACCGCCACGCTCACGCAGCCGCGCGCCTCGCGCCTCAGGTGGGGCGGCTCGGCGAAGCGCGGGTCCATCGCCATGTGGCCGACGACGACCGGCTCCGTGGAGAAGAGGGCGCGGCTCAGCATGGACTCAGACCTGGCGTCCGCGGTCGCCTCTTCCAGGAACTCCGTCGTCCAACCGACACTCGACCTCACCGCCAGAGACTCGCTCTCAGGGTGGTACTCCCACAGCGCCACGCTCTCGGCGTCGAGGCGGCGGGCGAGGATGGAGACGGCCCTGTCCGTCAGCCCCGCGAGGTTAGTCCCCCACAGGGCGCGCTGCCCGAGTTCGGCGACCGCCGCCTGCTGCATGGCCTGCCGGCGGAGTTCGGCCTCGGCCCTCCTGCGGGCCGCGTCTATCCAGCTGACGAGCAGCGCCACGGCGACGAAGATGCCGGTGCGCACCGCGTTGTCCACGCTCAGCTCGATGCCGGAGATCGGCGGGATGAAGAAGTAGTCAACGACCAGCGCCGCCAGCGCCGTGGCGACGAGGCTCGGGCCGAGTCCCGCGTAGAGGGCCGAGAGCATGACGGCCGCCAGGAACAGCGGCGTCGGGTGCGGGTCGACCCACGGCCACAGCGCCCGCGTCAGCGCGAAGGCTACGGCCACCGACAGGACGGCCACGCCGTAGCGTCGTGCCGCCGAGGCCGCCCCGATAACAGATGTATCTATCGTCATGATTCAAGCCCTGTGACCGGCCGCGCCGAGCGCCGTCATGATGCCCGCCCGCAGCCTCCCCGTCGGCACCGCGGCGAGGCCGTCCGGCGCGAAGATTGAAGAGAGCAGGTCGGCCTCACGCCGGGCCGCGTGCTCCGCTTTCGCGCAGGAGTTGCAGCCGGCTAGGTGCGATACAACCCTTCGCAGGTCCGGCGCGGATAGTTCGCTGTCAATGAGGCACTGTATGGCCCCTTCAGACGCACACGAGTTCATCGCTCGCCGCCTTTCTTCCGGAGCCGTTCCTCCGCCGGGGTGAGGGCCGCACGTCAGCATGCGGCCTCCCCCCTCCTGACCCGGATGTGTTCTCGCCGGGGAAACCAGAGGGTCAGCGGGCGCGATGCTCAGCCCGCGGCTCCTCCGACCGGATGCTCGTTTGCCGGAGCCCCTTCTGGTGCTGTGAGCGCGAATAGACGACGACCCACGCGATGATCACGAATAAGATGGGCGCGCCGATAAGTGCGTAAAGAAGGTTGGTGTCCATGATCTCTCCTCGTTCTCGCCCGGAAATGCCTCGGCACTCCGGGCCGGTTAGATAGACGTGTGCGGCCGCGCGCAAAATGAACGCGCACGCGCGGCACGGCCGAGACTCTTTTGCGGCTGTCTAGCTAGACGAGGCGAGGAGGAGCGCGGCCTTTGGGCCGCGAGAAAGGCGCTGAGCTTTCGGCGGAGGGCGGGTGGACTTCCCACCTCGACGGGCGCGGATCGGTGGGAACGGCGAGAGCAAACTTCGGGGCGAGTGCCGCCGCCAAAGACGACTGACGATGGGCCCCGGCCCGGCTCTGAGGGGCCGTGATCATCTCGACGCGCGCGCCCTCAGTCTTGTCTTGCGCCGGGGCTCCCGAAGCGGCCAGCCTCTGGTCGAACGCCCCCGGCACGGAGGCGAGTTCGGAGACGGGCGGCAGCGGCAGCAGGCGGGGGCCGACGTTGTCGGAGACGCACAGCGAGACCAGCGCGCCCAGGATTATTAAAATCCGCGCCGCCGCATGTTTAGTCATCGCCGCGTCCCTCGCCATAGAATATGGATGAATAGCACACGAAAAAGGATGTTCATGACCAACGTTAACAGTCGAATCGGAGACCGCGTCGCGGCCTTTCGACCCTCACCGCTTTACCTCTTCGGCGGCCTCTTCCTCAGCAGGGCGCGCAGCTTCGTGCGCGCCTTGTGCAGTTGGGACTTCGAGGTGCCGGCCGAGCGGCCGAGAATTCTTGCCGGCGGCCTCCTGCTTGCCGACGACGAACTGCCGGCCGCACGCCTTGCACGTGTATGTGTCTCCGCCGCGGACGCCGGCGGCGAGCCAGGAGCGCAGGCAGCCGGGGCAGCGGACGGTCGGCCAGCGCGGCGGCTCGACTCTTCTCACGGCCTTCGATGGCTTCATCTCGTCGCTCGATACCGAAACCCGACGGGGCGGGCGGGGAAAATCAAAGGGGGCTGCCACTCCCATGAGCAGCCCCCTCCGCGAGCGTGCCGGGCGTCGTCAGTCACCGCGAAACAACTCAGGAAAGTTCGCGGGCCTTTTCACCTGACGACCATGGCCGCCACCGGCCCGCTCGGGTGTTGCGCCGCCACGCCGCTCTCGGCCGTGATGAGCAGACCGAAGTCCCGGAGCATCGTCCGCACGTCTATCTTCGCGGCCTGTTTCCGGTCCGGCCCGTCCACCTGCCCGAGTCGCGTGTAGGTCTTATCCGGCCCCACGGCCCAGAGGACGTAGCGCGCGCCGCTCTCGGGCGCACGCAGGTTGTTGAAGCGCACCTTGACCTGCGTCTCGCCGCCCTTGAGGGGCTTGACGTAGACGGCCGTGCGCGTGCCGGCGAGGTCGCCGGCCGGTTGGGACTTCAACTGCGTCTCCGCGCCGCGGCGTAGGGAGGTGATGCCGAGCAGCGGCACGTCGTACTCGGACTGGTCGTCCTCACCCGCCGCCTCGGCCGCGGCGGTCTCAGGCATGCTCTCGGGGACTGTGTCGGTGTTTGAAGCCGCCTCTTCCGGCGGCGCTCCGCTCGCCCGCGGGACGACCGCCAGCCCCTCGGGGACGGCGCTCCTTAAGGCGACCGGCGTCGAGGCGTCCACCGCCGTCAGGCCGGATTCGGGCGACAGCACGAGCATGAAGCGGCTGGCGTTGACTTTGGCGTTGAGGGCCCCCACGCCCCCTATGGCAGGTACGGCGCCGAGCGGGACGAGCCGCCCGTCGTGGCCGACGGCGTAAAGGTGGTAGCCGCCCGCGGCGTCACCCAGCCCCGTAACGTCAAGGGAGATGGCGGCCCCTTCGCCGCCGCGCGTCACCCTCGCCGTACCCTTCGCGTCGGGGAGGAGTGCGGTCGGCTTCAGATCGACGACGACCTCCCGCCCCTCCGGGAATTCGACGACCGTCCAGTCCGTCTCCGTGTTCTGTAACGCCGCGGTCGCCGGCGGCTCGCCGGGGCCCTGCGCCCGGGCTTCCCCCGTGGCGCAGAGGAGAACGAACGCGAGAAGAACGAGTGCAACTACACCGACTGATGCGAGCAAGCGTCTGCCCATGTCTTTCCCTCCTGAAGCAAAAGATTGCAGCACACCCTGGCGGCGAGGCCGCTGACAGCTCGTGGCGGTGAGGGGCGCAGAAACCCGCGTAACTGCGCCCCTCGGGAACAGCGGAGCGGGCTAAGGATGCCCCCAACCGCTGCTCAACGCTCTTCGGCAACGTCCGTGCCATCCGGCCGCGGCCGAAACAGCGGTCGGAGGCTGACCGCAACCCACACGGCCGCGGATGCGTGTGGCTTTTTGTGCGCGGGTGGGTAAAGTTGCCTCACGCACGCCCGATCCTTCGCGCGGGAGTGTCAACGCTGTTCGGTGCGGCCGGGTTAGGCGGCGGGTATAATCCGGGGACGGAAATCAGCGTCAGTTCTGTCGTTTACGCCGTCGGGATGAGCAGCGGAGTCTCGACTGGAATGAGAGGTGCAGTCGGCCGACGGGGCAAGAGGTTTGAGCGGTCATGCGACTACGTCTGAACTTACAGTGGAAGGTGCTGCTCCTCGTCGCCGCGGCGATGACGGCCATCGTGCTGGCGTCGTCCTACCTGCACGGCCTCATTACCGCGCGCCTCATCGAGTCCGACCGCTACAACACGGCCGTCAGGCAGACGGCGACCGTCGCCGGGCGCATCACGGCCCGCGACCTCTTCGCGCGGCAAGACCCCGGAAGCCTCGAAGACCTGCGGCAGGACATCTCGCTCGTCGTCAGTTCCCGCCCCGAGTTCGAGCAGATAGACGTGTACCGCAGCCTGCCCGAAGGCATGCGGCTCGTCGCCACTTCGACTCCCGCCGCCGAGAGGCTCCCGGCGCTCACCGCGGGCACGCCGGCCGTTGGGGGCGTCGAGGTCGAGCACCCGTGGCCGGACATCCACTCGACAGAGACGACGCGGGGCGGCCGTCCCTTCTGGGTCATCACCGCCGAAGTCAGGGGCCCCGACGGCAACGGCTACCTCTCGTCGCTCGTCGCCAAAGACGTGCGCAGCGAGCTGACGGGCAACTTGCAGACGCAGCATAACCTCCTGCTCGGCGGTGCGGTGGTCGCCTCGGTAGTCATCTTCTACCTGCTCTTCGTCCGCTTCTTCCGCCGCCCGGCGGCCGACATCGTCGCCGCCATGTCGTCGGCACGCGGCGGCGACCTGAACGCGCGCGTGCCGGTGCACCGTCAGGACGAACTCGGCGAAATCGGTAGCGGCTTCAACCGCCTGATGGACGAACTCGGCGAGCGCGACCGCGAGCGCGAAGGTCTGCTCACGCAGATCAGCGGCTTCAACGAGGAGCTGCGCCGCGAGGTCGCCACCGCGACGCGAGAGTTGAGGGCCGCCAACGAGTCGCTCCTCCAGACGCAGCAGCGGCTCGCGCGCTCCGAGCGCCTCGCGGCCGTCGGGCAGATCGCCGCCTCGCTCGCGCACGAGATCGGCACGCCTTTGAACGCCATCTCCGGCCACGTGCAACTGCTCTCGCGCAGTCGCCCCGACGACCGCGACACGCAACGCCGCGTCGAGATCATCCAGACGCAGCTCTCCTTCATCATCGGCGTCGTCAAGAGTCTGCTCTCGCGCACGCAGCCGCAACGCGCCGAACGCAGCCCGGTAGACCTCAACGCGCTCGTCCGCGAGCTGCTGTGGCTCGTCAAGCCGACCCTCGACGCGCACGACATCTCCGTGGCCGTCAACCTCGCGGAAGACCTCCCCGAAGTGCCGGCAGACCACGACGGCCTCCAGCAAGTCCTCCTCAACCTCGTCAACAACAGCGTGGACGCGATGCCGGAAGGCGGCTGGCTGGAGATAAGTACGGGGCGGGACGGGGAGGGCCGAGGCGTCGAGCTGCTGTTCCGTGACTCCGGCGAAGGGATACCCCCGGCCGCGCTCGACCACGTCTTCGAGCCGATGTGGACGACGAAGCTCGCGGGGAACGGCTTCGGCCTCGCCATCGCGCGCGAGATCATGATCGAGCACGGCGGCCAGATCGAGGCCGTCGGCGGTCAGGGTCGCGGCGCGGCCTTCCGCCTGACGCTCCCCCTCGCCGGCGCGGGGACTGCGGCGCGCGCCGAGGAGGTGACGACCGATGCCGCGTGAGCGCCCGCGCATCCTCGTCGTGGACGACGACCCCGTGACCTGCGAGCTGCTGTGCGAGGTCTTCGAGCGCGAGGGCTTCGCGGCGCGCTCCGAGCAGAGCGGCGAGGCCGCCCTCGCCAGCCTCGGCGGCGACGGCCCCAACGTCATCCTGAGCGACATCCGCATGAAGACGCGCGTGGACGGGCTCGCGCTCTTAGACCACGTGAAGCGCGAGCTGCCCTCGACGCCGGTCGTCCTGATGACCGCCTTCGGCTCGATAGACACGGCCATCCGCGCCGTCAAGGAAGGGGCCTTCGACTACGTCAGCAAGCCCTTCGACCTCGACACGATGGTCGAGACGGTGAGGCGCGCGCTCGCCGCCCAGCAAGTTGAGCGCACGGGCGAGGGTAGGGAAGAAGCGGACGAGCCGGAGCTGACGCCGCGCCTCGTCGGCCGCACCCCGGCCATGCTCGAAATCTACAAGCTGGTGGCGCGCGTCTCTGACTCGTCCTCGGCCGTGCTGGTGACGGGCGAGTCGGGCACGGGCAAGGAACTCATCGCGCGCGCCGTCCACACCCACGGCCGGAGGCACGCCGCGCCCTTCGTCGCCGTCAACTGCGGGGCGCTGACCGAGACGCTGCTGGAGAGCGAGTTGTTCGGCCACGTCCGCGGCTCCTTCACAGGGGCCGTGGCGAACAGGAAGGGCATCTTCGAGCAGGCCGGCGCCGGCACGGTCTTTCTCGACGAGATCAGCGAGACGAGCCCCGCGCTACAGGTGAAACTGCTGCGCGTTTTGCAGGAGCGCGAGGTGGTGCCGGTCGGCGGCAGCGTGCCGGTCAAGGTGGGCGCGCGCGTCATCGCCGCCAGCAACGCCGACCTCGAAAGGGTCTGCGACGAGGGCGCGTTCCGCCGCGACCTGCTCTACCGCCTGAACGTCATCCAGATTCACGTCCCGCCCCTGCGCGAGCGGCGCGAAGACATCCCGCTGCTCGTCGCGCACCTGCTGCGCAAGCACACGCCCGAAGGCGAAACGCCCCCGGCCGTCGAAGAGGGTGCGATGGGCCATCTCGTCTCCTACTCCTGGCCGGGTAACGTGCGCGAGCTTGAGAACGTCATCGAGCGCGCCGTCACGCTCCGGCAGGGCGGACGCATCTCGGCAGCAGACCTCCCTCCGAAGGTCATGGCCGATGAGGCCGGCTCTACCCGGCCCACGGACGATCTGGCCGCCCTCTTCGACGGACTGCCGACCATCGACGACATCGAGCGGCGTTACCTGCTGCACGTGCTCGAAACGACGGGCGGCAACCGCAAGCGCGCCGCGGAAATCCTCGGCATCAACCGCCGGACGCTCTACCGCATGGCCGCCCGCTTCCGGATAGACCTCGAAGACCGAAGGTCGGCGGGCGACTGACCCGCGAGGCCGGGCGATGAAGTAGGGGACTGATTCCTGCCCGCCGTCCATGCCGGCAGAGTCACACCAGGTACAAAAAGCCACACCGCCTGTGGCCGGCACGCTTCTCGGCCATGCGCGTACGACGTTAAAGCGCCCGCGCCCGCCCCTCTAACTGTTTTCCCGTCGCCAGGAACTAACGGCATGCGCCTTGCCGCCGACGTGTCCGACGCGCTTGCCTGAAGGCAGAACGGACACGGCAGGCCGCTCTCGGCATCGACAAGGGGAAGCATGTTTTTGAATAACTTCGTCCGGGTTGGGCGGCGGCGCCTGTGTGTGGCGCTCGGTTTCATCATTCTGGCCGCCGCCTCCACCGCCGCACAGGCGCAGACGCCGGCCTCCGCCGAGGCTTACCTGCGGCGCGGCCTCGCGCGGCAGTCGCGCGGGAACGTCTCCGGCGCGCTCGCCGACTTCAACAGGGCCTTGAGGCTGAAGCCGGCCCTGGCCGCCGCGTACTACTACCGCGGCAACCTGCTGTACGAGCGCGGGGAGTACAAGGCGGCGATCAGCGACTACGACCGGCTCGTCGAACTCGACCCGCGTAACCCCGCCGCCTACTACAACCGCGGCGTCGCCCGCCTCGCCCTACGCGACTGGGTCGGCGCGGTCGGGGACATGACCGGCGCCGTCAGTATCGACGCCCGGCACGCCCGGGCCTTCTACGTCCGCGGCGTCGCCGAACACATGCGCGGCCGACTCGACGCGGCTCTCGAAGATTTCGACCGCGCCGTCGAGATCGACCCCCGTTACGCCGAGGCGTACAACAACCGCGGCGCGGCCCGAAAAGACATGGGCGACCTTGACGGCGCCGTCGCCGACTTCGGCAAAGCCATCTCGCTCGACCCGCGCTACGCCGAGGCTTACGCCAACCGCGGGGACGCGCTCCGGCGGCAAGGCCGCGAAGAAGAGGCGCGGCGGGACTTTGACGCGAGCGCCAGGCTCGGCAAGGGTGTGAACGGCGCTGTCAGGGAGAACGTCAGAGGGGTGAAGCGGCCGAGGCCGCGTGACGAGTAGGGGCATGGCGGATAACACTGAATTCCGGACGGCCCTGGTGGCGGACGACAACGACGACACGCGCCGCGTCGTGCGCTGGATGCTGGAGCAGAAAGGCTACGCCGTCATCGAGGCGGCGGACGGGGAGCAGGCGGTCGCGGCCGCCGTAAGCCGGCGCCCCGACCTGACCCTGATGGACTTGATCATGCCGGCCCGCGCGTTGCGCTGAACGCCCCTAAGCATAAAGTGCCGTGCGGGGGCACGCATCAGGCTTAACACTTACGCCCGATGAATAATTCCACCTATCAGCCGGTGGCGCCGTGAGGGTTTAATTCGGTGGGAAGTGAGAAGGGCCAGAAGACCGGGGTGAGCAGGGAGCAGAGCAGCCAGAGAATTACGCTCAGGGGCGTGCCCACCCGCAGGAAGTCGCCGAACCTGTTCAGCGCGCCGACGACGAAGTTGACCGCGCCTGTCCTGAACGGCCCCGCGCTCAGGACGAACTCGCGCCGACCGTGACGGTGGCGACGTTGCTGAAGCCGACGACGCCTTCCGCGGGAGTGACGATCCTGCTCAGGAGGAGCGCGGACATCAGGAGCGGCGCCATCAGGTCCACGGGCATCCTCTCGGTGGCGAACAGCACGACGGCCGCGACGAGGAGCACGAAGACGGTGATGACTTCCGTACTCAATTGTCGCCCTCCCGCCGTGCGAGGGCGCGCAGCTCTTCGCGCAGGGCTGCGACCTCCGCGCGCAGGCTCTCGACCTGCGCCGCGCCGGCCACCTCGGCCTCATCGTTCTCTGCGTCGCGCCCGACGAAGAAGGTGGCGAGCGTCGCCGTCACGTAGCCGAAGACGGCGAAGGCGTAGACGGCGAGCAGGAAGCAGAGCAGCCGCCCCTCGGTCGTGCGTGGGAAGTAGTCCGACCCCATCGTCGTCATCACCATCGCCGTCCACCACAGCGCCTCGCCGTACGAGTCGAAGCCCCGCCCGTCGGGGTGCTCACTCTCAAGGGCGTACATGCCGGCGGCGCCGGAGAGCGCGACGATGACGGTCAGAACGAGCACGTACCCGAAGCCTCGCCTGCGCATCGTCGCGCCGAGGGCGCGCATGCCTCGGTTGAGCGAGCTGACGACTCGGAAAAGCCTCAAGCCCCGCGCGGCGCGCGCGGCCCTGAGCAGGCGCACGACGCGGAAGATGCGGAAGACGCGCAAGGCCGGGACGGCGAGCGCGAGCGCCGTGAGCCAGTTGGCCTTCAGGTAATCAGACTTGTCGGGTGAGAGTGTGAACTTCAGGGCGAAGTCCAGGATGAAGACGACCCAGATGACTGTGACGGCGGCTTCGAGCGGCGGCGAAAGGCCGCGCGTGAATTCGAGGATGAGCAGCGCCAGCCAGACGAAACCGAGCACAAGCATCGGCGTCTCAAGCCAGGCTTCGAGCCGCGCGAGCAGCTCGCGCCGTTCGGCTTCGAGCGGCGGCCGTTCGGGAGGCTGTGGGGTCGCACCCCTCACCGCGAGTCCGAAGTACCCTGTGTCACCGCCATCGCGTCACGCACGACTTCGCCCCCTTTCCCCGGCCTCGTCCACCACGCGCTTATTTTAACCGGACGTCGTAGACCGCGGCCCGGTAAGAGACGTAGAGGTCGGACAGGCGTTCGGCCGAGGCCGGGTCGCTGCGCGCGAGGAGCGTGATGATTTCGTCGCGCCGGTCGAGGAGCGGCGCCGCCGCCTCGCGCTGGCGCGGGCTGAACGGCGAATCCTCGGCGGCGGCGATCTCGGTTCGCAGGGCGGTGAAGAAGTCGCTCGCCGTCTGTCGCGCGGTCTCGTACTCACCGCGGCGGGCGTCGATGGCGGCCGAGGCCAGCGTGACCTGCGTCTGGCTGAGACGCAGCTCGCGCCGCGCCGCGTCGCGCTGGGCGACGGCGCCCCGCGCCTTCAGCCACATCGGCGTCAGGCCGAGCAGGAAGATGGCGAGGGCGGCGGCGAGGTAAATCCCGATTCTTTTTAACGTGGCGGGTAACGGGACGCCTCCTGCCGTCGTATTTCCCTCCGTCTCGCCTGAGAAACTGGTTGCCTTACTCACTGCCTGACTCCTTACACGGCCGCCGGCCGCAGGTGGCTAGGTGAAGGCGGCCGTCACCGTCGTCGCCGCTAAAGGGTGTGTGCCCAGCGCTGCCTGCCGGGCACGCCCGACAACTCTCCGGCCCCGAACTCGTCGCGCAGGTAGAGGTAGCTGAGCGCCAGCATCTCCTCGTCGAGCCGGTCGCTCACGTCCAGCTCCCTGAGCGGGATGCGGTCGCTGAGCAGCTCAAGGGAGTCGCGTAGAAACTGCCGAAGGTTCCGGCCCGCGCCGTCGCCCCCGGCGGCTTCGCTCCGGAGCGCCTGCACGATCTCCAGCGCCGACGCGCCCTGATACTCTCTGCCACCCGCGCGAAAGACCATAACGTCCGCCATCAACCACCCCTTCGAGTAAAGTCATCGAGAGGCTAACGCGCCGCGCCCGTCAGGCGAAACAGTGTGAACACTCAGGCGGCGTGAGTGTTTACCCTTATGCCGTCCCCGGAACGCGTTGGTATACTTTGCGGCAAGGTTATCTTTTCGCAACATGTTGGCGGCCTAAGTCACAAGCCGGCACGTCCCGGCCCTGGCGGCGTTCTAAGGGGGAAGGCATTTGGGCATTCGCGGTCGGTTGCTGGTGCTCGCCATCGTCGTCGCCGTCCCGCTGGCGGTAGTCGGCGTGGCGGACATGCGCGGCGTCTGGCAGAGCAACCGCTCGCAGCTCGACGAAGCCCTACGGCAGCAGGCGGAACTGGCGGCCGTCGCCTTCGAGCGCTGGATAGACGCGCAGCGCCAACCCCTGACGACGCTCGCCACGGAGGCCGGCGAACAGCGTTCGCTCCGCTCGCCGCAGCTCGCCGAACACCTCCGACTCACCGCGCAGACACGCCCCTACTGGATAGACGCGCGCGTCATCGACCGCGCGGGCGAGACCATCGTCGCGCAGCCCGCAGGCCGGGAGCCGCCACCGCCCGCGTTGACCGATTACCTCCTGTCGGAGATTCGCAGTCGCGGCTCGTGGGCCATCGCGACTGACCGCACGCTCGACGAGGAGCGACCGGTCTTCGCCCTCGCCGTCCCTGCCGAGGACGAAGGGGCGGTGATGGCGCGCGTGGACGGCGCGGCCATCAGTGAACTGTTCCGCGACATCGAGATGTCGGAGAGCGCCGTCATCGCCGTCTTCGACTCGGAGAGCCGCCGCCTCTACCGCAGGCAGACGACGACGGAGCCGGTGGACCTGACCGTCAGCGGGGCGCCGTTGCTCGCCTCGCTCGGCCCGGGGAAGACGGCGGTCGTCGAGATGGAGAGTCCATACGACGGCGTGCGGAGAGTCTACGGGCTGGCGCGCGCGGGCGAGACCGGCTGCGTCGTCAGCGTCGGCATCCCCAGCTCGACGCTCTACGAGCCGGCGCTGCGGCAGTTCTACCGCCACGCGCTCTACAGCCTGATCGCGCTCCTCTGCGCCGTCGCCGCCGCGCTCCTCATCGCGCGCGGCATCGTGCGCCCCGTCACGCGCCTGCGCGGCGCCGCGCAGGAGCTTGGGGCGGGCGACCTTGAGGCGCGTGCGCCCGTTGCGGGCGGCGGGGAGATAGGCGAGCTGGGCGCGGCCTTCAACGCGATGGCCGCGCAGATAGCCGAGCGCGAGGAGCGGCTGAAGGAGCTGGACAAGCTCAAGTCGGAGTTCGTCTCGAGCGTCTCGCACGAGCTGCGCACGCCCCTGACGACCATCAAGACGCTGACGCGCGTGCTGCAGCGCGGCGGGCAGACCGAAGGGGAGCGGCGCGAGTACCTCGACACCATCGCCGCCGAGTGCGACCGG
>DATMVD010000033.1:0-76270 GCA_035563535.1 Pyrinomonadaceae bacterium
TACCGTTACGGGAAGGAGCTTTTGGCCGGGGGCGCGCGCCGCGCCGCGCCCGCGTGGGGGAAGGTCGAGGTGAGCGGCGAGAGCCCCGCCTCCGAGCACGGCGAGGGGACGAGCCACTTCCTGACAGCGAACCGCCGCGACTTCCGCGGCGCGGCCGGCGACGGCGAGCCCGTGCGCATCTTGATCGACCCCGCGGCGCGGACGAAGGAGCTGGCCGACCGCTTCGCCGCCGGCTACCTCGCCACCGCGCGCCGCGGCGCAGGCGAACTGTTCGCCACCGTCACGGGGCGCGCCTCCGTCGAGCTGGGCGACCCCGTGTCGCTGGCCGACGCGCCCGACAAGTCGGTCAACGGCGGCGGCTACGTGCGCGCCGTCCGCCACCGCTTCGGCGGGCGCGCCGGCTTCGTGACCGACCTGCGCGTCGCCGCGGAGGATTCGCAGTGAGCGCCGGCATCATCGACCTCGTCCGCCGCGTCGTCGGCGAGGAGCTGGCGCTCGCCCGCGGCAACCTGCTCGGCGTCGTCAGCGCCGTCTTCCCGAACGAGGACGCGAAGGGGAACAACAACTACGAGATCAACGTCCGCCTCAAGCACGAGGATTTGGAGTTGCGGAAGGTGCCGGTGGCCGTCTCGCACGTCGGGTTCGCGGCGCCGCCGCGCGCGGGCGAGCTCGTCCTCGTCCAGTTCATCAACGGCGACCTCAACCAGCCCGTCATCACGGGCCGCTTCTACACGGACGAGGCGCTGGCGCCGCTCTTCAAGGAGGACGAGATACTCTTCGAGCAGCGCGTCGGCGGCGGCGAGACGCTCAACCACTTCCGCTTCACGCCCGACGGGACGATCCTCCTCCAGCGCGACGTGAAGAAGCCGGAGGACAACAGCGAGGGCAAGACGACCGTCAAGATAGACGGCTCGACCGGCGACCTCACCGTCACGATGGGCGAGACGGTGACGCTCACCATCAGGAACGACACCGAGGTCGTCGTCGAGACGAAGGACAAGCCCGTCTCCGTCAAGTGCAAGACGATGGACGTGCAGTGCGACACGCTGACGGTTGACGGCAAGATGAGGGTTACGGGGAACGCGGCCGTCGAGGGCGAGCTGGCCGTTGGCACCGGGCCGAAGACGACCATCAAGGGCAACGAGATTACGGGGGGCTGAAGCGCGTGGGCGACCTGAACCTCAAGGGGACGCTGAACCTGAAGGGCGTGCTCCGGCTGAACCCCTCGGGCGGCAAGGTGCTCGTCGGCGGCAAGGAGGCGCTCGTCGTCCTGCCGCTCGGCCAGAAGCACGGCGACGCGGCCGCGCCCGTCATCCAGCCGCCGCCGCCCGCCGCGCCCATTAACCCCGGCGTCGGCGTGGTCGTCTTCGTCAGCTTTAACCAGACGGTGACGGCGGGCGGCGTGGCGATGGTGACGCAGGGGATGGTGATGCAGGGCAACCCCGCCCCGCCGCCCCCGTGGCCGGGCATGGTTCAGCCGAGCACCAACAACCCGACCGTCAAGATCAACAACATCGCCATCAACGTTCAGGGCGACATGGCGGTCATCTTCCCCTCTGGCGGGACGGCGACCTTGAACACGAGCGGGCAGAAGTGAATCCTATGGGCGTGGTCGGGCTGGAGATTCAGGAGCCTCTGCACGGCGCGAACTTCGTCGGCACGCGACAGGTGCGGCTGCGCGGGCGCGTGCTCACCTCCGGCCACCCCGCGCTCTTCTTCAAATGGTACTCGAACCTCGTCACGCCCCCGGCGCCGACGAAGGACAACCCCGACACGTCGCTCAACCGCGCGAACACCGCGGCGCTCGACTTCACGCCGACGCTGCACGTCGGCTCGCAGGTCATCACGCTGACGGCGCGCGACGTGGCGAGCGAAGACCCGAAGCAGCTCGTCAACGTCAGGCACGCCGGGATGGCCGGCGGGCCGCCCGTGCTGCCGCCGCCGCCGGGCGTGCCTCCGCCCTGCGTCATCCACGTCCTCTTCGCCGAGGTCTTGAAGCCGGCCGCGGGCGCGACGCTCAGCAAGGCGAACTCGACGCTCGAAGCGAAGGCGCCGCCGCTCTGGGACGACGCGGAGTACCAGGCGAAGGTCAACCGGCTCCGCTTCCGCTGGATGTTCGAGCCGACGGGGCTGCCCGCCGGGCGCGCGTCGGCCGAGCTGGTGCCGGCCCCGGCCGGCTTCGACAAGGAGAAGTTCATCCTGCGGCACCAGGGCGCGCTGCCGGCCCAACTCGTCGCGGGCACGGCCTACGCGCTCAGGCTGCGCGTCGAGCGGACGGACGCCGCGGGAATCTTCCACGACTCGGCGCCGCTCGGCGTCTCGATCAGCGCCTGAAGGAGGGAGCGATGGCGACCGAGCGCCCACAACTCTTCGGCAACGACCTGCGGCTCTTCGAGCGCGGCGGCGACTACGACCTGACGCCCGACCGCAAGGGCGACCTCGGCGTGGCCGAGGGCAACGACAACATCGTGCAGGCGCTCACGCTCCGGCTGCTCGTGCGGCGCGGCGAGCTGGCCGCGCTGGGGTGGCCCAACTACGGCTCGCGGCTGCACGAGCTGATCGGCGAGCCGAACAACCGGCGCACGCACACCGTCCTGATGGCGCACGCCCGCGCGGCCGTCGAGCAGGACCCGCGCGTCGTCGAGGTGACGGCGATGCGCGCCTACGTGCTGCCGGGCGAGCGCGACGTGGCGCGGCTCGAAATGGAGATTCAGCTCATCGCCGAGAACAATCCGCTGAACCTCGTCTTCGACGTGAGGCTGGGGAACTCATGACCGACCCGAACGATTTCACCGTCTCGCTGCAAGACGTGATCGCGGCGCTGGAGACGAGCGTCCGCGAGGGCGTCGAACAGCCGGCGAGCGTCGCCTTCTTCTTCCAGCCGGGCGCGGGCGGCTACGACCTGCCGCGCGCGGCCGTCGCGGTGACGCGCGTCACGAGCTTCGTCCCCGTCACGGTCTCGGGCGTCACCCGCAACAAGCTCGTCACCTTCCACCCGGCCCAGTACCGCCTCGACGGCAACCGCCTCGTCTGGGTCGAGAAGGATAAGACGAAGCTGCCCGCGGAGGGCGCGCGCTTCGAGGTCGAGTACACCTACCGCGACCTGCCCTCGGGGCTCACCGACTTCAACCCCGGCAGCGTCGCCGGGACGCTCCTGCGCGCCGTCGCGCGCGAGGTCACGCTGCTCTACAACCAGATGAACGAGGCGTACCGCCGGGCCTTCATCGACGAGGCCGAGGGCGCCGCGCTCGACAACGTCGTGGCGCTCTTGGGCGTGCGCCGCAACCCGGCGCAGAAGGCCGCGGGCCGCGTCACCTTCTTCCGCAAGAAGGCGGCGCAGCAGTCGGTCGTCATCCAGCCCGGCGTGACGGTCTCCGACCAGAGCGGGCGCGTCTTCGTCGTCACCGGCGAGGGCGGCAGCATCCCCTCCGAGCCCGTCCGCGAAGAGCTGCGGGGCAAGAACCGGCAGTTGAGGAACCTCGCCGCGGGGCTCGCCGGCGTCTGGCCGAAGGGCGCGGACGAATCGGACGCCGACGACCTGACGAAGACGGACGGGACGACCAGGCCGAAGGCCGTCCTCGACGCCGACGACCGGACGGTCAGGGCCGCCGGCCCGGCCCCGCTCCCCGAGGCCGACCTCGTCGTCAAGTACATGCCGCGCAGCGTGACGGTCGCCGTCGAGGCCGTCAACCCCGGCCCCGACGGCAACGTCAACGCCGGCGCCATCAAGATCATGCCCGACCCCCCGCCCGGGGCCGAGGGCGTCACGAACGAGGCGCCGACCGTCGGGGGCGCGGCCCCCGAGACCGACGAGCAGCTCCGCGAGCGCGCCAAGCACGCGCTGGAGCGGGGCGGCAACGCCACGCTCTCCGCCATCAAGTACGCGGTGCTCGACGTGGACGGCGTGAGCGGGGCCGAGGTCATCGACCACGGCACGGACGACTCCATCCCGCTCGGCCAGGTGCGCGTCCGCTACCACGGCGACTCGCGCGTCCGCGAGCGCGTGAGCCAGGCCGTCGAGCTGACGCGCGCGGCCGGCGTCATGGCCCAGCTCGACGAGATCGTCGTCGTCTACGTCGCGGGCCTCTTCTACCTCATCCCCGACGGGCCGGTGCCCGCGGGGGGCGCGGCGAAGTTCGAGGCCGCCGTCAAGGACGCCGTCGAGGCGCTGCCCATCGGCGCGCCGCTCGCCGCGCGCCGGCTCAACTCGCTCGCCTTCAACATCCCCGGCATCGCCGACGTGGCCGAGGCGAAGCTCACGGCGACGCGCGCGGGCGCGCCCGTGCCCGTGCCCGAGCCTCTACCGGTCGCGCGCGGCGAGATGGTGCGCCCCGACAAGGCCAACATCAGGGCCGTCTTCCTCGTGCGGCTCGACTGGGCCGCCGAGCGCTTCGACGCCGCCGGCGGCAAGTACGTCGTGGACATCCAGATCATCGACGAGAACGGCGCGGCGGCCTCCTTCAACGGCTTCGCGCTCGACCTCCAGGTGATGGTGCGCGCGGGGCTCAAGAACTCGCCCGACCAGCCGCCGGAGCGCGTCAACACCTTCACCGCCCGCGTCACGTTCGCGGGCGGCTCGAAGGCGTCGCTTGAGATCAGGAAGGTTGACCTGACGAGGGCCGACCTGACCGGCTTCGACCCGAACGTGCACAAGACCGAGGTCGAGTTCGCCGTCGCCGCGGCCGCCTACCCTGGGCTCGCCAAGATTCAGAAGACGCTCGACGTGAGGAAGCTCTTCGGCCTGTGACGCCGCCAATGTCTTACAAGACCGACAGACTCGCCGCCCTCTTCCCCGACGCCTACGCGGCGCGCGACCGGGAGTCCGTGCTCTACAAGCTGCTCGACGCCGTCGGCGCCGAGCTGATGGTCGCCGACGAGAAGGTCAAGCGGCTACTCAAGTCGCACTGGGTGCGGTACGCGGAGGGCGGCGCGCTCGACCAACTCGGAGCCGCCTTCGGCGTCAGGCGGCGCGTGCTGCGGCGCGAGCCGGGCGAGACCGAGGAGCGGCTGGAGTCGGACGAGGAGTTCCGCGAGCGCCTGCAATGGATCGTCCCGCTCTTCACCGGCGGCGGCACGCGCCGGGCGGTCATCGGCGCGGTACGCACGGCGCTGGGGCTGCCTTTCGACTTCGACCTGCTCAACCTGAAGGAGGACTACCCGGCGCTGCTCGCCGACCTCGAAGCCCTCGTCGTGCTGACGGAGTTCTCGCCGCAGGGCGACCGCGTGCTGGCGGCCGACCCGAAGCCGACCGGCGACGGCACGGCGCGCGAGCTGACGCTGCGCGTCGAGACCCACAGCGCCGACGCGCGCTACCCGCGCGTCGAGTGGGCGTTCGACCGCGGCGCCGGCCGCCGCCTCTCCATCGAGCTGATGGGCACGCCGCGCGGCGTGAAGTCGGGGGACGACCTGATCGTCGGCGAGGGGCAGACGCTCGTCCTCGACGCCGGCCCCGAAGGCCAGCTCAACGCCTTCGTCGGCGCGCGCGACGTGAGCGGCCTCTTCACGAACCTCGACGGGACGCGGCCGGCGCTTTTGCCCCCCGTGCCGCAGGCGCCGTCCGAATGGAGGTTCCGCGCCGAGGGCGGGCGCTTCGGCGACGACTCGCGCGCTCTGAGCCGCTTCGACGCCGACTCGTTCGACGCGCCCACCTTCCACGTCGCGCTGACGCGCCTGCGGCTCATGCCGCTGACCTTCGACGTGGAGGTGCCCTACTACGTCGAGGACGTGGTGCCGCAACTGCTCGCGCGCCACAACTACCGGGGCCAGCCGTTCGTCTTCAAGGGCATCCCGCTCGAACACATCCAGGATGTCGTTGACCAGACGCGCGCGGCCGGCGTGCGCGGCAGCGTCCACTTCTCTTTGGGCTTCCTCGAAGACCATTCGGTCGAGGACGAGGCGCGCGGCCTCGGGTGCGGCGAGGCGGGGCGCGTCGCCGGGCTCTGCGCGCAGGCGGTCTACAGGAGCGCCGAGGATCACCCGGCGTCCGACTCGCTGCTGGTCGCCAACGTCAGCCAGCAGACCGAGTCGCAGGGCATGGACGAGAGCCTGACGCTCGCGGGCGTCTTCGACATCTCGACCTTCGAGGGGCCGTTCGGATTCATGTGAAGGGAGCTTGCAGAGGTGATGAACGAAGTGTTGGACATGAGAGGCAGCGTGACGCTGCTCGTGACCGACCGCGACGGGGCGGTCGTCTACGAGCGGCGCGAGCACAACCGCATCGTGAAGTCGGGGCGCGACCTGGTCGCCAAGCTCTTCGCCGGCGCGCCCGGCCAGCAGCAGCCGACCCGCGTCACCCACATGGGCGTCGGCACCGACGGCACCGAGCCGACCGACGACCAGACGGCGCTCCTCAAAGAGCGCCCCGCACGCGACGGCGTCCCGCGCAAGCCCATCGAGGAGGTCAGCTTCGCGGAGTTCGCCGACGCGGGCGTCAAGCGCGTGCGCGTCACGCTCAGGGCCGTCTTCGACTTCGAGGAGGCGAACGGGGCCGAGCCGCTGCGCGAGGCCGCCGTCTTCAACGCCGCGTCGGGCGGCGTGATGTACAACCGCGTCACGTTCAAGGACGTGACCAAGACCAACGCCTTCAAGCTGACCCTGCTCTGGGACATCACCTTCTGAAGGAGAGGAGAGAACCATGCCACTGACGCCCGACCCGCCGTTCCCCAAGAAGCAGGGCGACAACATCCGCTCGAAGGACTGGAACGACGCCCTCAACGAGATCATCCGCCTCGACTCGGCGAAGCTGACGCTGGCGACCGGCGGCGCCCTCTCGGGCCCGCTCAGCGTCTCCACCCAGTTCAACGTCTCGCCGATGGTTAACCTGAGGCAGCCGGCGGCGACCTGGTCGAGCGTGCAGCTCTTCAACGACTTCAGGTTCATCCGCACCGAGTACGGCGGGGCCGCGGGCGACGGCCCGTTCCGCCAGTTCAACGTCGGCGGGGGCGGCGTCTCCATCGGCTACCCGAGCGTCCCGACCTACGGCAGCGGCAGCGCGCTCCTGGTCAACGGCGCCGTCGGCATCGGGACGATCACGCCCGACCGACCGCTGACCATCCAGGGCGCGGGCGGCACCTACCTCAACGTGAAGGCCAGCAACGGCACGCAGGAGTTGCTGATCGGCGCGGACGGCGCCGGGGGCATCGTCTCGACGATGACCAACCACGACCTCCAACTGCGCGCGGGCGGCAACGACACCAAAGTCACCATCAAGACCAACGGCAACGTCGGCCTCGGGACGACCGAGCCGGGGAGCGTGCGACTCCTGATCGCGGGCGTCCCGTCGTGGGGCACGGGGCTCGGGATGACCGGCAACACCGCGAACGGGGTCGGGATGTACCTTGAGAACACGGCGGCGGGCGGGCGCAAGTACGTCCTGCTCTCCGGCGGCACCGCGACGGGCGCGGGCAACGGCGGCTTCGGCCTCTACGACGATACGCTCAACATCTACCGCCTCGTGGTGGACTCCGGCGGCCAACTCGGCGTGGGAGTCACCGACCCCGGGTTCCGCCTGGACGTGTTGGGCCGCGCCCGGTTCAGGGAGGGCAACGGCTCGGCGGGCCACTGGCTCTACCAGAGCGGGAGCGACCGCGCGTTCATCGGGCTGGCGAGCGACACGCAGGTCGGCCTCTGGGGTAACAACGGCGCGCAGTGGGGGCTGGTGATGAGCACCACCAACGGCAACGTCGGCATCGGGACGACCAGCCCGAACAGTGCGAAGCTGGAGATATCGGGGAGCGTGCCCGTCAACGTGGGGGCGTACGGATATCTCAACCAGGGAACCCCCACCGGCAAGACCACCGCCGCGCAGGCCGGCATCCACTACTCCATCTGGGCGAACCAGCGCGTGGCCGCCGCCGAGTTCAACGCCATGTCCGACGCGCGCATCAAGCACGTCGCCGGCCGCTCCGACGGCGCGGCCGACCTCCGCACGCTGCTCGCCATCGAGGTCACGGACTACACCTACCGGGACGTGTTCGAGAAGGGCGAAGGCCCCCGCAAGAAGCTGGTCGCGCAGCAGGTCGAGCGCGTCTTCCCGCAGGCCGTCGCCACGCGGGCCGGCGTGGTGCCCGACATCTTCCGGCAGGCCCCGTGCGACGGCGGCTGGGTGGAGCTTTCGACCGACCTTGAGCGGGGCGAGCGCGTCCGCCTCATCTCCGAGGGGGCAGAGGGCGTCTACGAAGTGCTCGAAGCGACGCAGGACGGATTCCGCACCGCCTTCGAGCCCGGGGGCGGCGGGGTCTTCGTCTACGGCCGCGAGGTGGACGACTTCCGCGTCCTCGACTACGACGCCGTCGCCATGCTCAACGTCTCCGCCACGCAGGAGCTGAAGCGGGAGAAGGACGAAGAGGTGCGGGAACTGCGCGCCGAGTGCGCCGAACTGCGCGCGGCCAACGAGGCTTTGACGAGGAGGCTGCGGCTGCTGGAAGTCGCGCCGGCCCAGAGTCTCAACGGGTCGAACGGTAACGGCAGGCATTGAGCGCGGCGCGGGAAGGGGAGCGATGAGGGAACAGTTGGAGAACAGGCTGGCCGAGCTGAAGTCCGAGTTCGAGAGCGGGCAGCAGCGCCTGGCCGAAATCGAGAACCAGGCGGCGCAGTTGCGCCAGACCTTGCTGCGCATCAGCGGCGCGATCCAGGTGCTCGAAGAGGAACTCTCAAGGGACGCGGGCGGCGCGCCGGGCGGGTCGGACGGGGGCGCGGCCGGCGCGAATTAGCGGGGGCGTGGGATGTACGACAGGCTCAACGAGGCCGTGAAGGCCCTGCTGGCGGAGGCGCTGCCGTCGCTCTTCGGCGGCGACGACCCGCCGGTCAAGATCGGCACGACCGACAACCGCTTCAAGCTCGACGCGCGCTCGGCCGAGGCCGACGCCTCCGCGCCGCGCCCCGACGACCGCGCCGACGACCTCGCCTTCGACCCCGCGAAGCCCGAAGGCCCCTACCAGCTCGCCACCATCCCCGACCCCGGCCCGCGCCGCGTCTACCTGACCACCGAGCTTAAAGACCGCATCGCGCTGCGCGACGACGAGGTCGTCTGGGACGACACCGACACGCGCGCCTTCGCGCTCCAGCTCCGGCCCGCGCGCGACCTCACGGGCGTGGACGGCGTGCGCGTGCTCTACACCGTCGCGGGCGTCTACGTCAGGCTCAAGGTCTCACACACCTTCTCGCTGCTGCTCGAATCGACCTCGGCGCAGAAGGTGCAGCAGGCCGAGTCGCTGGCCGTCGCCGTCATCTCGCTCAACCGCCGGAGGCTGATCGAGCAGGCCGCCTACGAGTTCCAGGAGGGCGACTACGGCGTCGCGGCCACGGTCAAGTCCCTCAAGCTCGTCGAGGGCACGGCCAGCCCGAAGAAGCGCGTGCTCGACTTCAACGCCGAGATCGAGCTGAAGGCGACGCGCGCGATGTCCGAGGACGAGGGCCGGCCCATCCTGCGCATCCGCACCGAGGGCCTCCCCTCCGACCCGAACCGCCCCGTTGACATCCGCATTGACGTGGAGGCGTAAGAGTATGCGCGACCGCATCGGCGCGACCTTAAGACTCGACCCCAACCGGCTCGGCGAGCAGACGAGCTTCGTCGTCGAGCGGGCGAAGATCGTGCGCGCCTTCGGCGACCGCGTCTGGACGAACATCACGCCCGAGCAGGCCGAGCGCTTCCGCGAGGTGGGCATCACCGTCGAGTTCCACGACGACGCGTACCTCCTCGACCTGCCGGCCGTCCTCTTCGACCCGCTCGAAGACGAGGAGCCGCGCCCGCCCGACCACCTCTCCGCCCTCCTCAAGCCGGGCGAGCCGGCCTACTACCTCGTCCAGTTCGTCGCCCCGCCGGAGCCCGACTGGATCGGCGCGCTCGAAGAGTTGGGCGCGGAGTACGCCGGGGACGCGCCGCAACTGGCCGCCCTCTTCCGCATGACGCCGGAGCAGGCCGAAGCGGCCCGCGCGCTGGTCGCGGCGGAGCAGGTCAGGTGGCTCGGCCCCTACCACCCGCTCTACGCGCTCGACTACAGGCTGGCCGGGCGCGAGACGCCCTTCTCGGCCGCCGACCTGCCCTCGGCGCAGGTCGATCCGTCGGAGTTCGTCGAGGGCGGGAGGCTGACCGTGCAGGTCACCTTCTTCGACGGCCTGACGACGGGGCAGGCGGTCGCGCTCGTCGAGGCGGCCGGCGGGACGGACATCACCGACACGGGCCACTCCGTCGTCGCCGACATCGACCCGGAGAACCTGACGCTGCTGCTGGGCGCGCAGGGCGTCCGCTCCGTCGAGCCCTACCGCGAGCCCGGGCCGGCGACGCAGCGCGCGGGCGTCATCATCGGGGCCAACCAGGTGCGCAACTTCGGCAAGGTGGACTTCCTCGTCAACCTCGACGGCTCCGGGGAGATCGTCGGCGTGCTCGACACCGGCATAGACCCGCACGACGATTTCAAAGACCCCGCCACCGGCGCCTCCCGCGTCCTCAGCATCGGCAACATCAACACGCCGCCCGCGCGCCCGACCACCGACCACTACCCGCACGGGAATCACGTCGTCGGGTGCATCGCGGGCAACGGCGCGGTCGCGCGCGGGACGCTGCCGCAGCCCGCGACCATCCCGCGCGGCATCGCCCCGGCCGCGCAGATCGTCTTCGACTCGGTCAACCTCTCGGCCCCCGTGGCGAGCGGGAAGTCGAACTCGATGAGCTACCGCCGGTACCTCAACTCCATCAAGCGCGCCTACCGCGACGGCGCGCGCGTGCACAACAACTCCTGGTCGAACCAGAACAGGAACGTCTACACGCAGGGCAACTCGCTCGCCCTCGACGCCTACGCCTTCACGCACCCGGACATGCTCATCCTCTTCGCCGCGGGCAACGCCGAGGACGACGCCAACAACAACGGCGTCCTCGACATGAACTTCCTCGGCGAGCACTCGATACCGAAGAACATCCTCTGCATCGGCGCGTGCGAGAACGAGACCTCGGTGGACGGCGAGCAGCGGAACTACCGCAACACCTACGGCCAGTGGATGCACGCCCAGTTCGCCGTCCCGGCCAACGCGGCCACGGCCTTCTCGATGTCGGACTCGGCCGACGACCTGGCGCTCTTCAGCAACCGCGGCCGCGTCACCAACCCCGCCGCGCCCGGCACCGGGCGCGTCAAGCCCGACCTCGTCGCGCCGGGGACGAACATCATGGCGACGCGCCCGCCCGCCGCCAACAACCTCGAATGGCCGCTCGCCGCCGGGAGCTGGCAAGACCCCTTGACGGCGCCCGCCGCCGCCTACTACGTCGAACACGGGACGAGCATGGCGACGCCCATCGCGGCGGGCGCGGCGCTGCTCGTGCGCCAGTTCTACCGCCAGCGCCTGAGCCGGCTGCGGCGGCCGCAGCTCGTCGCGTCGCTGGGCGCGGTGACCGACCCGGCGCCGCCCGTCGTCTTCGTAGGCGCCCCGGCCGCCGCGCCGCAGCCGGGCGGCTTCCACTTCTTCTGGGTGCGCCACGCGGCGGCCGCGCCCGCGCAGAACAACATCGAGGCCGCGCGCTTCAGCCGCCGGCTCGTCCGCGCGGCCGACGCGAAAGTGCTCTTCACGGACGTGGGCGACCACCCCGCGCCCTCGGCCGCGCGCCACGGCGACAAGACCTTCCTCCTCCACCGCGGGAAGGACTCGAAGCTCAACCTGACGCTCTTCGACAAAGACCTCGCGCCCGTCAAGAGCTTCAACACGACCGGCACCGTCACGCCCGCGACCGAGTCGCGGGACGAAGACACCCGCCGCCCCGCCGTCTGCGTCCAGTCGAACGACGTGACCCTCGTCTGGGTCAGGAAGGGCACGGACGAACTCGTCTTCCAACGCTTCGAGGCCGACACCGGCAAGGCGCGCGACGCGAGCCCGAAGACCTTGGGCGCGGCGACCAACACCGCGCCGCACCCTTACCTCGTGCACACGGGCGCGCTCTACGCGGCCGTCTGGGTGCGGAGCGACGCGGGCCAGCACGCACTGCTTTTGCGCACCGTGGGGGCCGACGGCAAGGTCGAGGGCGACAAGCCGCTTGAGCTGGTCGCGCCGCAGCCGCTCGAACTGCGCGAGGCTCAGGCCGTCTGGGACGCGCGCCACAAGCAGCTCGTCGTCGCGTGGGTGGAGGAGTGGGTGACGGGCGAATGCCGCATGCTCGTCCAGCGCGTCAAGGAGGACGGGACGACGCTGGCCCCGCCCGAGACGGTCGTGGACACCGCGACGGAAGTCCCGGCCCCTCTCAAGAAGAACCTGCGCCGGCCGCGCCTCGTCATCCACCCCGAGAAGGGCTACGTGCTCTTCTATGAGAGCGACCGGCAGGGCACGCACGACCTCTACCTGACCTTCCTCGACGGCGACGGCAAGCTCGACAAGTCGCGCCTCGCCGAAGGCTTCCTACAGGCCAGCGACACGCCGAAGGACACGGAGGGCTTCGCGGCGCTCGCCGACGCCGAAGGCGTCACGCCACTCTGGCAGAGCGAGGACGAGATCAACTCCGACCTGTACGGCGTCTACGCCCTCAACGTCACGGCCGAGGGCGCGTTCGAGGCGCAGGTTGACCCGAACACGCCGCTGCTGCGCGACGGCCGCTACGTCGCGCACCTGCTCCGCGAGCACGGCGACACGACGCTGACGCAGATGGGGATGGCGTGGGCCGGCGGCGAGCAGTACACGCTCCGCACCGCGCCGAACCCGGGCGTCGGCGCGGTGCTCGAAATCCTCCGCGCCAACGCCGACGGCAAGCCCGACGCGGGCGGCCCCGTCACCCTCCACCGCGCCGACGCGTACCTGAGCTGTTCGCTCCACTGGACGGGGCAGCACCTGCTCGCCGCCTGCTCGACGCTGCTCGCCTCGCACGTCTTCCTGCTCAACGGCGAGGGGCGCGAGGTCGGCACGTTCGGCCCCTTCGGCGTCGCCCTCGCCGAGACGCCCGCGCCCGGCGTCCACATCCAGTGTGCGCAGACGGGCAGCGGGAAGAACTGGCGCGCCTTCGCCGCCTACGGCCAGGCGCAAGGCCCCGGCCCGCACCGCCTGCGGCTGGTCGTGTTGGACGAGGAGGGGAAGACGCCGGGCTCGGCCGCGGCGCAGCCCGCGGACTTCACGCGCGGCAAGAAGCCCGTGCTGGCGGACGGCACGGCGCGCCACGGCTGGTTCCACGTCGTCCCGACCGAGACGCCCGTCCACCTCATCGCCGCGTGGCACCGCGGCGACGCCGAGAACGGCGGCCGTCTCGTCGTCGAGCTGAACCGCTTCCGCCTCGACGGCCGTTCGCAGGCGGGAGTCGCCGAGCCCTTCAAGCTGACGGCCATCGCGGGCGACTCCTGCAACGCCGTCATCGCGCCGCGCCCGGTCCTCTTCGACCTGACGCCGCCCGCGCCCGCCAACGCCGCGGCGCTCAGCCGCCAGCGCGTCTTCGGCGTCGCCTGGCAGAACCGTCCCGCCCACAACGCGCCGTGGGAGATTCGCTTCAGCGAGCTCAGGCGGAACGGCGACGTGAGCAAGACGACGAAGGACGTGCCGGTCGTCCAGAAGGCCGGGCAGCACTGCACAGACCCGCAGCTCGTCTGGCACACGGACGGCTACGGGCTGGCGTGGCTGCAACAGGACTCGACCAAAGACGGGGCGCCGCGCCGCCTCTTCTTCAACATCTTCGACGAGAAAGGCGCACCCGTCAGCCTCCCGCCCAACGTGGTCGAGAAGCAACTGAGCGCCGACGACGCCGACGTGCAGTCCTTCCGGCTCGTCTGGAACGGCCGCGCCTTCCGCGTCACGTGGGTCGAGGTGGCGGGCGGCAAGCTCCGGCAGAGGCAGACCGCGCTCATGGTTCCGCGGCTGCGCGGCGGCGCGCCCTTCAACGAGCCGTTCAAGCAGCCCTCGGCCGCGCTCGTCCGCGCCACGCTCGTCAACGGCGCGACCAACTCACTCAACCGCGCCCTGCCGAGCCTCGGCACCGGCCCCAACGACGGCTACGGCTGGGGGCGCATCAACCTGCGCCAGTCGCTCGCACCCACCCCGCCCGCGACCTTCCACGCGCGCGACGACGCGGCGGTCGAGGCGGGGCGCACCGCGCGCTACGAGTTCTCGCTCCCGCCGAAGACGGCGCTGCTGCGCGTCACGCTGGCGTGGACTGACCCGCCGCATCGCAACGTCGTCAACAACCTCAACCTGCGTGTGACGGCCCCGGCCTCCGGCGCGGCGCCCGCGCGCGTCTACGTCGGCAACCGCTGGCAGACCGGGCCGCTCGCGCCCGCGCCCCCGGCGACCCCCACCAGCGGCCCGCCCTTCAGCGACCCCCTGCCGCCCAACTTAGACCCGAAGATAGACCCCTTCGACAAGGTCTACACCGTCGAGCAGATCGTCATCCACGAGCCGCCCGAGGGGACTTACCTCGTGGAGGTGCTGGGCGGCGCCTTCAAGTCGAACATGTACATGCAGCAGCCCGGCCAGCCCTTCTCACTCGTCTTCGTCGGCAGCGGCCCCGAAGTCCGCACCGCGCGCAAGATGACGGCCGCGCCGCAGGCCATCTATTGACCGGCTAACCCCGTGTGCGGGTTTTGAAAAGTTGAAGTCCGGCGGCGGCTGTGTTGCAAACCTTAACTTGAGGCAAGGAGAGGCTCGGCAGAGCCGGCCCGGGGGGTTAATTCAGTAATGCCAGACGTACTTCGCGCCGCCCCAGTAAAGGAATCCTTGCTCTCGCGCGGGCGTCTCGCTTATCACGTCGCCCGTCAGGCGCGGCGGGCGACGGCCCGGCCTGAGCGCGGCCAGAGCCTCCGCCCGAGTCTTCTTCTTCAGCCCGCCGCCGACCGCGTTCTTGATTAGGTAAGTCTGCCTCGCAGCCGGGTCGCGCCAGCCGCCGGCCTCGTAACCGTGAATGACGGCGAGCAGCAGGTCGCCCTGCGCGACCCTCGCGCGCTGCGGACGTTCGCCGGGTTTCAGCGCCGCCTTCTTAAAGTCGCGGAGCGGGTCTTCGCGCGCGTCTACCAGAACCCAGTTGGCGAGGTCGTCGTTCACCTCCTCAAGTTTCCCCCCGCCCGGCCGCACGACGACGGCAATGTCCTGCGAGCCGTCGCCGTTGAAGTCACCCGTGACGTAATTCCCCGGGCGGTCTTCCGCGACGTTCACGACGTCCCGGTAGACGCGCCCGACACATTCGCGCAGGTCTGCGGGCGAAGCTTCCGAAAGCTCGGGCGCGGGCGGCGTTTGAGCGGGCGCGGGCGTTGCGGCGGAGGCGGGCGACGGGGCGGGGCCGGGCGAGGGCCGCCGAGCGCTGCGTGCCGTGCCTTCCGCCTCAGGTCGCGTCGAGCCTGCGCAGCCCGGCGTGAGGGCTAAGAGGACGGCCGCGGTTAACGAAGGGATTGCGCGCAAAACTGTTCGAGTTGACACTTTCATTCGCGCCTCCGCGGAGGGAGTAAGACGTGTGGTTAAGGACTCGGCAGATCGCCCGGATGAAAAAGGAGACGCGGCATCGGGCGTCAGGCTATGACTTGCAAGGGAGGGCGCGGCCGCCTCGTCGCCGCCGCGCCCTCCCGGCCGAACCTCCGAGCGGCGTCGTCGTCAGAGCGACTTAAGGAACTTGATGAGTTGTCGCTTCTGCATCTCGGAGAGGGCCGTGTAGGCGTTCCTGACGCTGGTGGCCTGACCGGCGTGGCGCAGGATGGCCTCGTTGATCGTGAACGACTGGCTGCCGCCGTTCGACGGCGGGCTGCTGGAGCCGCCGTCGTGCATCAGCCGGTCGCGCGTGCGCAGGCCCCAGAGCGGGGCCGTGCGGACTTTGTTGCGCGTCGCCTCGCCGCCCGCCTCGACGATGCCGTCGCCGGTGCCGATGTCGTGCAGCATGAAGTCTCCGAACGGGTGGATGATCTTATTGCCGAGCGCCTCGGGGACGGTGAAGGTGAAGCCGTTAACCATCGTCCCCGGCGGCGCGGTCGTGATGCTGCGGACGTGGCAGGCGGCGCAGCCTATCTGGTCGAAGAGCGCCGAGCCGGGGTCGTTCGCGTCGTTGGGCACGAGGCTGCGGTCGCGCGGCGGGGCCTTGGTCGAGCGCATGAACCGCGCGAAGGCTTCCACGTCCTCGCCGAACGGGCTCTCGGGCGTGGCGGGGTCTTCGAGTTCGGGCACGGGGTCAAAGCCGGAGCCGAAGCCGACGAAGCGGCCCAGCGACGTTGACTCCGTCGGCTGGAGCGGGCTGGTGATGCCCATCTCGCCCTTGTAGGCGAGGGCCGAGAAGCTGAGCAGGCTGGCGACCGAGCCCTTCCAGCCGAAGCGCCCGATGCCCGTCGGGCAGGTGGACGGAACGTCCGGGTTGCACCCCTCCGCTTCGAGGATGGGCACACGGACGAACGTGCCCTGCATCCCCGCGGGCTGCTGGTTGGCTATGATCTGGAAGGTGATGTCGTCGATGCACTCGACGAAGCCGTCGCCGAGCGTGTTGAGCGAGCCGCGGAAGGTGCGCACCGTCTCGCCGGCGTCGGGCGACCAGGCGGGCGACAGGTCTCTCGAAGAGAAGTTGCCGCTGATGCGCGTCTGCCCCGAGCCGTCGGCGTTCATCACGAAGAGGCTGTAGTCCCCGGTGCGCGTGCTGGAGAAGGCGATGGTCGTGCCGCTCGGCGACCACGCCGGGAACTGGTCGAGGCCGGCGGCGGTCGTGAGCTTGACCTCGCCGCCCCCGCTCGCCGACATCTTGTAGATGTCGGCCTGGCCGCCCTCGTTGCGGTGGAAGACTATCCAGGCGCCGTCGGGCGACCAGAAGGGGCGGCCCTCGACGCCGGGGTTGGCCGTCAGTTGCGTGGCGGGGAACCCGCCGCCGCCGCTGCTCGCGATCTTGTAGATTTCGGTGTTGGTGCTGGTCGTGCGCGCGAAGGTGATCCACGCCCCGTCGGGCGACCACGCGGGCTGGTTGTCTTCGGAGACGGCGTGGTTGGTGATGTTGACGGGGTTGGTGCCGTCGGCGTTCATCACGAAGATTTCGTCGTTGCCGGTGCGGCGGCTGGCGAAGGCGATCTTCGTCCCGTCGGGAGACCAGGCGGGGTGCACGTCGTCGCCGCCGCCGGTCGTCAGGCGTTGCAGGAACCTGCCGTCGGAGGTCATCACGAAGATGTCCCACTGGCCGTTGATGCTGCCGTGATAAGCGATCTTGGTGCCGTCGGGCGAAAACGTCGGCCAGCGCTTCTGGGCCTCGCCAGCGACGAGCGGCCCGTTGGTGATGAAACCGTACTGGCCGCCGTCGTGTCCCATGACGCCGATCTGGTAGGTCAACCCGGCGCTCGGGTTCTGGCCGGCGAAGGCGATGCGCGGCCCGTCGGGGACGCGCTCCTGTACGCGCGGGTCGGTGGCGCGCATCTGGATGAGCGAGCCGCCGGGCGGGTTGACGAACTTGCCGTCGGGGCCGCTGTGCCCGGCGCGCGTCTCGACGATCTGGCTGACGCCGCCGGTGACGGGGTTCTGGTGGCACTCGGCACACGACTGCGCGTTGTAGACGGGGCCGAGCCCCTCGGGCACCGTCTCCTGCTCCTCGAAGGCGGCACGGTCTTCGTCGAAGGTGGCTTGGTCGGTGAAGCCGTTGGTCTGGTTGTCGAAGCCGGTCGGGGCCTCGGTCGCGCCGCTCTGGCTCTTGACGGCGGGCGCCAGTGCTGAGGGGAGCAGCAGGGCCAGCGCGAAGGTTGCGAGTGCTGCGAGTTTCAGAAGTTTCATGGTGCGAGCTTCCTCCTTTGCTCGGCGTGCGGGCGGAGCGGTGGCGGGGAGAGGGCCGCGCGGGGGAAGGTCGCGGCCGTGCTGACTGGGCTTTCGAGAGTCTGTCGATATGGTCTCGGGCTGGGCCGACGCGGCGAGTGCGCGCGGCCTTCGGCCCGAGAAGTGAATAGCGCCGGGCGCGCGTCGGACTGCACCGGGCCGGGGCAGCGAGGGCCCGCGGCGGCGGATGACTGGTGCGTTCCCGTTGCGTCGGAAGGTAGGAGGAGGGGCGGCGGGCCGCAAGACATTTGGGACGAGGCGTCGGGCGGCGGGGGCGAGCCGTGCGATCTTTACGGGCGGTGCGCCGCTTCGCCGCCGCCCGCGGGTCTTTCGCGGAAGGGGATGCTCATGCGGACGCTCACGCCGCAGCCGGGGACGCTCGCCAGCTCGAAGCGGTGGCGCGGGCCGTACAGGTATTCGAGCCGCGCCCGCGTGTCGGCGAGTCCGAAATGCCCCGCCGCACTGCCGTCCGCGTTAGCGCCGCCTTCGATGCCGCAGCCGTTGTCCGCGACGGAGAGGCACAGAGTCTCGCCCTCGCACGCCGCACTGATCTCGACGTGGCCGCGGTGTTGAGGGTGTTGAAGAGGAAGTGCGGCTGGAGCTGCGCCTTGAGCGCCTGCAACTGCGCCTGCTGCAAACGGAACTCGCGCTCCTGCGCCTCGCGGAAGTGGAGGACGGCCTGGTGAACGGCGACGATGCTCGCGTAAGCGAGGACGCCGTTGAAGACGAAGCTCCACGGGCCGGCGAGGCGGGGCACCTCGCTCTCCAAGGTTGTGGACGTGCCTCTTAAACGCCGCCGTCTTTCACAGGTTGCGGCAACTTAAAGGAACGGGCGCGCGTCGTACATTCTAACCGAGCCGGCCGTCCGCCCCGACGCAAATGTGGCAGAGCGTGTGTGGAATTTAGCTGACGGCGACTCAGCGGCAGTTGGAATCCGGGAACTTTCCCCCGGCGGCGGCGGTAATAACAGAATGCCGAGCCGGCCCGGGCCGGCGGCATCCACGACGTCCCCCGACGCGTTCCGAACTTCAGAGCAGTACTGACATAATCCACGCGGCGGGGCGTGCCGGGTCGGCTTCATGGCAGGACTCCCGACCCGCACGCCGCTCGCTGCGGCGCGCGCCCTGTTAGACCCGAGGCGTTTAGGCCCTGCCCTACGGCCGACGCCCTTCGACGACCTTACGCCATGGACGGGAATGACAAGATACGTGCCCTGATCGTAGACGACGAGGCGGCGGCGCGCCGCCGCATCAAGCAGTTCCTCGGCGAGTTGCCCGACGTGGAGGTCGTCGGCGAGTGCGAGGACGGTTGCGAGGCCGTGGCGCACATCGAGAGGTGCCCGCCCGACCTACTCTTTCTCGACATACAGATGCAGCGGCTCGGCGGATTCGACGTCATCGAGCGCGTGGGGGCAGAGAGGGTGCCCGCCGTCATATTCGTCACCGCCTACGACGAGTTCGCGCTGCGCGCCTTTGAAGTCTGCGCGCTTGATTACCTGCTGAAGCCGCTCGACCGGGGGCGGTTTCAGAGTGCAGTCGAACGGGCCCGGACGCAGATCCAAAACTCGCGGGCGGCGGGACTCGACCTGCGCCTGCAAAGACTCCTCGGCGAGCTCCACTCCGAGGCTCGGCGGCGCCGCGTGAGCCGGCTGGAGGTTAGATCCTGCGGGCGCACGGTCTTCGTGCGGGTGGAGAAGATCGACTGGGTCGGGGCGGCCGACAACTACCTCGAACTACACGCCGGCAATGAGACGCACCTCATCCGCGAGACCATGTCGCAACTGGAGGCGCGACTCGACCCCAGCATGTTCGTGCGCGTCCACCGCTCCACGTTGGTCAACCTCGAACGCATCCAGGAACTGCGGCCGCTCTTCAACAGGGATCACCTCCTCGTACTGCGTGACGGCACACAGCTCACCGTCAGCCGCACCCACTACGAACACCTGCTCTCGCGCCTGAGGGGGGATTGAGGGTTCTGCCACAAGGGCCGGCTCTCATGTTATGAGGTGGGCACCTCCGGCCCGAACGTTCGAGCCGCGGTAGTCTCACACCTTTACTCCGAGAGAGCCGCATAATTCATAACCTTTTCTTCATTCCACCTCAATGTTTGTGCAGATCCCTTTTAGTTGGAAAGTAAAACTCCCGTGAGAAACTTCCATAAGGCTCGCAGTAGATAAAGAGAGGCCTCCTTGGCTACAACGCCACCTACGGTTGTCATGAGGGAGCTGACAGAGAGGAACTCCGAACCCTACAGAGTATTTCAGTCACCAGAGACGGGGAGCTTCTGTCAGTAAAACTGATGATGCCTGTTAACAGCCTCGACAGCAGGTATTAGATAGAGACTGTAAAGCCGTACCGACAGGGGGGCCTCTTTACCTGTGGGGCGGCGGCGTTGCGCCTCCGAAGTGCGACCCGTGTGCTTACCGCCTGGCCTCCGCCTCGGTCGCCCTCGGCCCTACAGGCAGGCCGGCTTCCCGCCACGCCGCCCAGCCCCCGGTGAGTGCGCGCGCCTTCTTCCACCCGGCTTGTCTCAGTTCCTGCGCCACACGGGCGCTCGTCGCTTCGTTCGTTCAAGCACAATAGGCGATGAGCCATGCCTCCTGTTTGAGACCGAGCTCACGCGCGCGTTCGGCCACGTGGTCGGGCGGCATCCGCACCGCCCCTTTCACCTGAGCCTCTTCCCCCTCAAGGCTACGTTCGGTGCGCACGTCGAGGATCGTGACCGGCTCTCCTGCTTGCCACAGACCTTTTAATTCCTCCAGGGAGATTTTGTGCGGGCCGACCCGCGCGCTCGCGCCCCCCGCGGCCGGATTCTCGCCGCCGGTTGAGGCCGAAGAGGCCCCGCGCGTACCAAGCGCCGCCGGCTGTTCGTCTTGTGAATCCGCACGGGGATTGTTGGCGTCATCTTCAGGGAGCGCGGGCCCGGGACCGAAATCACGCGCGACGTCACCGCCGGCGGCCTCTTTAGAAGCCCGCTTGCGGGCGGCCCGCGCCAGCAGCATGGGCGAGCCGCCGTGCAGTACGACCGACGCGAGCACCACGAGCGAACAGGGCGCGAACAGTTGATCGCTGCCGGGAAGCCCGGCGAAGACCGGCAACAGAACCAGGAGCAGGGAGCTAAGTCCACGCGGCCCGGACCACGCGATCAGCAGCCGCCCGCGCGTGTCCACGCCCGATCCCAACAGCGACAGGAGGTAGACCGGCGTTCGTATTAAGAGCGCGAAGCCCGCGAAGAGCAGCACGGGGCCGCTGATGACGGAGAACCCGATCCAGATCAAAGAGCTTCCCAGCAACACGAACGTAAACAGGAGCAGCATCTCCGCGGTCACCCCGCCGTATTCGACGAAGCAGTCGCAGAGTTCGACGTCGAGCGCCGCGATCGTCATCCCGGCGGTGAACGCGGCGAGGAACCCGCTGCCGTGTACGGCCTCGGCCGCGGCGTAGGCGGTGAACGCGACGCCGAGCGAGTAGAGCGACTCGTAGTCGCGTCGCACGCCCAGGCGTCTCCTGATCAGGTCGAGCGCCGCCACCCCGAGCAGCCCGATGAGTATCCCGGCCCCGGGCCCGAGGATGAACAGGTTGAGGCCGAATTTAGAAAAGCCGGCGGCGTCGAGCGTGGTTCCCGGGCTGAGGAAAATCATTGCGACCAGCACGACCGGCAGTAAGATGACATCATTAAGTCCGCTCTCCAGTTGTAGAGCGTGGCGGGCGTCCGCCGGGATGTCGCGGCGGCGCAGGAGCCCCCGCAACAGGATGGGGTCGGTGGAGGCGAGCGCCGCGCCGAGGATTGCCGCCCCCGCCGCCGTCAGCCCCAGGAGCCACCAGCCGGCGAGCGCTATCAACGCCGCCGTGAGCAGCGTCCCCGGCCCGAGCAGTCTCAGCGCCAGCGTCGCGCGGCGCCGCACCTCCGCGATGTTGAGGGAGACGGCGTCCGTAAAGAGCACGAGCGCGAGACTCAGGGTGGCGACCACACGCAGCGCGGAAGAGTCGAGCGAGATGTTGAGGACGCCCAGGCCGACGGGGCCGAGCGCGGCGCCGAGCGCGAGGAAGACGGCGACCTGCGGGAATCCGCTGCGCTCGATCAGCCCCGATAGCAGCGCCGACACGATGATGACGACGCCGATGATGGCGAGCGCGGCGATAAGCGATTCTGCGCTAAACGTATTCATCACGAAGCAACCTGCGTGCACACGAGTCTCGGCCGTTACGAATCACACGGCGACGGCCGCACGAACCTCTCTCCCGCAACTATCACACAGCCGGCCGCCTCCTTCAAAGCGACTCGAAGAACACCTCGTCCACGTAACACCAGCCCCACTCTTCGCCGGGCTGGAAGGATTTAATGACGGGGTGGTTTGTCGCATGGAAATGTTTTGTCGCGTGCCTGTTGGGCGAGCTGTCGCAACACCCGACGTGACCACATTCCATGCAGAGGCGAAGATGGAGCCAGCGGCTTCCGATCCTCAAACAGTCTTCACAGCCGTCTGCGCCGGGCGTGACCTCTTTGACCTGACTTAGATGCGGGCAGCGTGCAGCCATCTCATCCTCTCCTCGTCTCCTATGCTCATCACGGCTCTTGACCTACGCATCCCCAGAGCCCCGCCGCTCGTTCGCGCGCGAGGCCGGCGGAGCCTTCCTCCATCTGACGCCTTCGGCGGTGTCATAGAGTTGAATCCCCCTGGCCAGGAGTCGGGAGCGGATTGCGTCCGCCTCGGCGTAATTCCTCCTCGCGCGGTGTTCCTGCCGCTCGGCTATCAACTTCATAATCTCGCCCTCGACGGCCGGCGCGTCGAAGTCGATGATGCCGAATATGCCGTCGAGTTCCCGGAGGAGTTCGTGACACCTCATCCCCGACCCGCCCCTCGCGTTCCGCGCGCGGACGAAGTCGAAGATGGCGGCGAAGGCTCGCGGCGTGTTGAAGTCGTCGTCGAGCGCGCCGTAGACCGCCCGCCTGAGACGTTCCACGTCCTCCGAGGCTTGGGCGTCGTCCAGTTCGGAGTCTACCCTGAAAACGAACTCGTCGATCCTGGCGAGCGCGCCCCCGGCCTGCTCCAGGCTCGACTCGGTGAAGTCTATCGGCGCCCGGTAGTGTGAGCTGACGAAGAAGAACCTCAGCACGCGCGCGCCGTAGAGCCCGAGGGCCTCCCGGATGGTTGTGAAATTCCCCAGGCTCTTGGACATCTTTCTGGAGCCGGTGTTGAGGAACCCGGTGTGGAGCCAGTGACCGACGAGGGGCTTGAGTCCTGAGATGGCTTCCATCTGGGCGATCTCGGCCTCGTGGTGGGGGAAGATGAGATCGACCGCGCCGCCGTGCACGTCGTATCGGGCGCCGAAGAAAGCCTCGGTGATGGCCGTGTCTTCGATGTGCCAGCCGGGCCGGCCGGGGCCGAGCGGCGTGTCCCACGAAGGCTCCCCGCGTTTCGCGGCCTTCCAGAGGCAGAAGTCGTTCCAGTTCCTCTTCCCTGCGCCCTCGTCTACGCGCGAGACGGCGTCTTCCTCGCGCAGCTCGGTCCGGCCCGACAACCTCCCGTAATCGGGAAAGCGTGTGAGGTCGTAGTAAATGCCGGCACTGTTCCGGTAGGCGAAACCCTTCTCCATGAGTCGCTCGACCTGGCTGACGATTCGGTCGATGTAGTCGGTGGCGCGCGCGTAATGACTGACGGACGTGTTGCCGAGCGCCGTCATGTCCTCCGTGTAAATCGTCTCGAACTCGCGCGCCAGCTCATCCCACGCGACGCCCCGCTCGCCGGCCCGCCGTATGATCTTGTCGTCAACGTCGGTGACGTTTTGCAGGTAGAAGACGTCGTAGCCCTTGTGGCGCAAGTATCTGACGATGAGGTCGAACTGCGTGTAGGTCTTGGCGTGGCCGAGGTGCGGGTAGTCGTAGACGGTCGGGCCGCAGACGAAGAGGTCTATCCTGCCGGGGCGCAGAGTCCTCAGCCGTTCCTTCGAGCCGGTCATTGTGTTGTAGGCGATGAGCCCTCCGGTCGTCCGGGGCATTTCCGCACCTCCACCTCCGAGTGCCGTCACGCGCCGCGCATCCGAACGCGTGCCGTCATCGTCGCCTCGGCCCCGGCGGGCAGGGTCTCTGGTATCCGCCGAAGTGAGCCACCGGGGACCAGGCGGGAGTTACGGCCGGCAGCGGCGCCGGCGCGAAGTTGCGGAACGGCCTTTCCGCGTAGACGATTTTACCGGCCACGACCGTCAGGACGGATTCGATGTTTTTGATCTGCTCCTCGGGAACCGAGAGGTAGTCCGCCGAGAGGACGGCGAAGTCGGCATACTGCCCCGGCGCGATACGACCCTTGACCTCCTCTTCGCCGCTGAACCACGCGCTGCCGAGCGTGTACAACCGCAGCGCCTCTTCCCGGGTGAGGCGGTTCTCCCGGGTGTAGAGCTCTGTCCCGCCGACCGTCCTGCCCGAGACCATCCAGTAGAGCGACAGCCACGGGTTGTAACTACTGACGCGAGTCATATCGGTGCCGGCGCCCAGGGGGACGCCGCTGTCGAGCAGCTTACGCAGCGGCGGCGCGGCCGCGGCCGCCTCTTTCCCGTAACGCCCGGCGTAGTACTCGCCGGCGAAAGCCATCCGATTCTGGACGGCGACGCCGCCGCCGAGGCGCTTGACCCGCTCGATGTTGCGGTCGGAGATGCCCTCGGCGTGGTCGATTATCCAACGGCCCTTGAAGTCCTCCGCCCTGAACACCTGCTCGAACACGTCGAGCACCTTCGTGATCGTCGGGTCGTACGTCGCGTGGATGCGGATGGGCCAACCTTGGCGGACGAGCAGCGTCGTGACGGCCGTCAGCTCGGAGCGCAGCTTTTCGTCCGACAGCTCCGGCGGCGGCGCCATGAAGTTCTCGTAATCGCCGGCGGAGTGAACCAGGTTCTCACCCGCGCCCTCGGTTACGTATCCTTCCGGCAGTTCGGCGGCGAGGTTGAAGTTTAGCCTCACCGCCTCTCCCCACTTCTCGTAATCCCGCAGTTCGGCCCCGGCCGTCTGTGTGAAGAGGTACATCGAGACGCGCAGCGGGATCCTGTTCTGTTTGGCGAGCGAGTCCGCCGAGGCGTAGTCCTTCGGGTACGCGTGCCCGCCGCCGCCGGCATCCACGACGCCGGTCAGTCCGAACCGGTTGAGTTCGCGATACCAGTGCAGGTTGGAATTGGTCTGCTCGTCCGGCGACAGCGGCGGGAGCCTGCCCACGGCCTGGTAAAGAATGGTCGGGCGCGGCTCGGCGTGGAGTATCGCGCCTCCGCCTTCGACGAACTCGAATCGGCCGCCCTCGGGCGCTTTGGTCTGAGGCGTGAGCTTCATCGCCTCGACGCCGGCGCGGTTCAGCAAGCCCCGGCTGTAGAGGAACAGGACGAACACGGGCGTGTCGGGCGCGGCTTCGTTAAGCTCCCGCACGGTGGGCAGGCGTCGTTCCTTGAACTGATACGGAGACCACCCTCCGATCACCTGCACCCATTGTCCTCTGGGCGTGCGGCCCGCCTGCTCGCGGATCATCGCCAGCCCGCGCTCGAGCGAGTCCACGCCGTCCCAACGCAGCTCCAGGTTGTAGAGCCGCCCCTGTCGGATGGCGTGCGAGTGCGAATCGACGAGGCCGGGGATGACGGTGTGGCCGCGCGCGTCGATGACGCGGGTCTTCGCGCCGCGGTAGGGGGCCACGTCCGCGACGTCGCCGACGGCGACGAAATTGCCACCCCTCACCGCGAACGCGTTCGCACGGGGAGACGGCCGGTTCATCGTCACGACCTTGGCGTTTGTCACGATCAGGTCGGCCGGCCGCTGCCGCGCCGCCGCGGCGGTCGCCACGGCCAGGCATATCAGAGTGGCGACGCCCCAGCGCTTAGTTTTTGGTGATACATTCATTGCCGATCTCCTTGAAGCGTTGGGGCCGCTCGCAGTCATTTCTTGGACTGAAGAGCGGTCGCCTGCGCCTTCTGGTAACTCTCGGAGACGGCCCGGTAGTGCGGCACCAGCTCGTTGTAGAGTGCGCCCCACGCCGCGGCGTCCGGGCGCGCCCAGGTGCGCTGGAACTCGCACAGCACCACGTTCGTGGTTACGGGGATGATGCCGGCCTGTGTCATGCGGGCGAGCGTGACCTGCGAAGCCATTTCGCTCATGTCGCCGGAGGCGTCTACGACCGCGTAGACGTTGTACCCCTCGGCCCTGGCCTGGAGGGCGGGGAACGCGACGCACACGCTCGTCCACACGCCGGCTATGATGAGCGTCTTCCTGCCGGTCGCCTTGACGGCCTTTCGGAAATCCTCATTCTCCCACGCGCTGATCTCGCCCTTGCGGGGAATGTAGGTGGCGTCGGGCGCGACTTCCGCCAGCTCCGACATCAGCGGGCCGTTGGTGCCGCCGGGTTCCGACGCGGTCGTGAAGATCGGCACCTTGCCGAGCCGGGCGATCTTGGCGAGCACGACGGTGTTCGCGCGCAACTCGCGGATGGGGACATCCTTGACGGTCTGGAAGAGGCCGGTCTGGTGATCGAGCAGGAGGACGACCGTGTCGTTGGGGTCGAGCAGCTTCGGCATCGCGTCGGCCTGCCGCGGTGTCGCGCCTGCCGGTTGCGCGTATGCCGGGCCGGTGCGCGTCTGGGCGGAGAATACGCCGATGATGGTCAATGCGAGGACGGTCACGGCGACCGTCCAACTCGTTTTCCTGTGCCTCATGTCGGAACTCCTTTGGTAAGAATTTTCTCCGCGCCGCCTTTGAAGGTGTCAGACCCCGCGCATCCGGCGCGTGCTTAGGTCCGCCGCCAGAAAATCGTTGATGTCGGCGTGCGACGCCAGGCCGGCGAAACCCGCGAAGCTGCCGTCCGACTTCAGGGCTTGCGCCGCGCGCATGAAGCCGGTCCACGCCGCGCGGGCCAGCGCGGGGCCGACGCTGATGCGCCGGACGCCGAGCGCCGCGATGTCGCCGACGCTTAGCCCGAGGTCGCTGACGACCAGGAGGTTGAGCGGTTTCGGCCCGACCGCTTCGACGAGCGCCCTGATCTCTTCAGGTTCGTGGACGCCGGGCGCGAAGAGCACGTCGGCGCCCGCCTCCGCGTAAGCTTGAAGGCGGCGGACTGATTCGCGGAAGGCATCCGGGTGGCCGACGAGGTAGCACTCGGCTCTCGCGGTCAACAGCACTCCGCCGCCCGACCGGTCGATGGCACGTCGCGCCGCCCGGATACGCTCGACGGCAATCGGCAGGTCGTAGAGTGGCGCCGACCGCTCCCCGGTGGCGTCCTCGACCGACAGCCCTGCGACCCCTGTCGCCACGCATCGCGCGACGCTGTCCGCCACCCCGGACGGGTCAGTCCCGTACCCCGACGCGAAGTCGGCGCTGACCGGCAGATCAACCGCGGCGGTAATCTCGGCGATGTGGGCCAGGCTCTGGTCGCGAGAGACGGCCAGGTCGGAATCCGGCAGCCCCCTTGAAAAGGCGAATCCCGCGCTGGTCGTCGCCAGCGCCGGGAAGCCCAGGTGCTGAAGGTAGCGCGCGGAGCCGACGTCCCACGGGTTCGGGATGACGAAACAGCCTCCTTCGTGAAGCGCGCGGAAATCTTGGCGACGTGCGTCGAACTGCTCCGACCCGTTCTTATCGATGACGCCGGATGTCGAGTTTCGTTGTTCAGAGTAGTCCACGGTGATGCCCCTCTCCGGCCGGGGTGTTAGAAGTCGCCTTGTAGGAGCCGTCATCAATAACGTCTTCCGCTCGACGGTCGTGTCGCCCCCCTGTCGGGTCAGGCTGAAAGGGCCGGGACGTTACGCCACGTCCCGCCTGACGGTTGTTGAAGGCATCGCACTCTTGAGCATTCCACGGGTCATCCAGTGTTATCAGTAACTGCAAGTCTCCTTCGCGCATGTGAACCTCCCGCTATGTCGTCGCGGCGGACGCCTTATAAGTCCCAGCCGTCTCCCGGGAGGCGGTCGCCAGCCGGTTCCAGCCGTTGACGGCGATGACGACCACCGTCAGCTTGACCAACTCCTCCGCGCTGAATTGTGCGCGGGCCGCCTCGTACTCGTCGTCCGACTCGCGGATTTGCGGCATGTTCGTGACGGCCTCGGCCCACGCCAGCGCCGCGCGCTCGCGCTCGGAGTAGTAGGGCGACTCGCGCCACGCGCTCAACAGGCCGTGGAGGCGCTGCTCGGTCTCGCCCGCGGCGCGCGCGTCCTGCGTCTGCACGTCGATGCAGAAGGCGCAGCCGTTGATCTGCGAGACGCGCGTCTTAACCAGTTCGAGCAGCGGGCGCTCCAGCCCCGACCTTTCGGAGAACTCCTCAAGCTTGTACATCGCCAGCACCGAGCCCGGCGCGGCCTCGCTGTAGTCCGAACGGGTCTGCATCACTTCACCTCACGCCCTGTCGGGTGAACCGCCCGACGCTCTCCTCTTCCGCCGGGCGCCGTTCACCTGCCGGAGAACTTCCCGAGCGCGGCCTTCGTCTCGGCCGGGCACAGAATGCTCCGACCGCCTGCCGCTGTCTATCATCCTTTGGTATCGGTCTCGGGCCCGATTGATACCAAGGTCTAATAGAAACTCCGCCGCCGAAGTACTACCTTCGCCTACGCGAACGCCGCGGCGGCGAAATCAGGAAAGGAGCGCGCGTCCATGTCAGCAAGCACGCAGACGGAGTTGTTAGCTCGGGGGGAACCGAGTGGCAGAACTGCCCTGCACTGGGTCGGCGGCCGGTGGCTGGATTCCGGTGAACACTCGGAGAGCGTCAACCCGGCGACGGGCGAGGTGATAGGCGGCTACGCGATGGGCGGTCGCAGGGAGGCCGGGCTCGCCGTGACCGCGGCGCTGCGGGCATTCCGTGAGACGGACTGGAAAGAGAACCGCCCGCGGCGCGCCCGTGTGCTCAACGCCATGGCCGCGCGGTTCGAGGCTCGCGCCGAAGACCTGGCGCGGCTTCTGTCCACGGAGGTCGGCAAGGTCCTCCCGGACGCGCGGTTCGAGACGGCCACCGTCCCCCCCAACCTGCGTTTCAACGCCGCCCTGGCGTTGACGGAATACGGCCGCGCCGCCGAGGTGGGTGCGGACGGCCTCTCGGTCGTCATTCGCCAGCCGGTCGGCGTGGCGGGCATCTTCGCGCCGTGGAACGCGCCCATCGCGCTGGGGATTCGTTCGCTGGCCCCGGCCCTGGCCGCAGGCTGCACCGCCGCCGTCATCCTGCCGAAAGAGACCGCGCAGGTGAACGCCCTGATCGGCGAGGTGATTTCCGAGACCGAAGGCTTGCCCCCAGGCGTGGTCAACGTCCTCACCGGCGGGCGCGAGGGGCTGGAATACCTCGTCGAATCGCCGGACGTGCCGGTCATCAGCTTCACCGGCAGCACCCGGACCGGGCGGGCCATCTCCGCCGCCGGCGCGGCACTACTCAAACGGTTCGGCCTTGAGCTGGGCGGCAAGGCGCCGATGGTCATCTTTGACGACGCCGACCTCGACGCCGCGGTGGCGAAGGTCGCGGCGGGGCTGACCGTCTTCGCGGGCCAGTTCTGCATGACCGGCAGCCGCGCCATCGTCCAGCGAGGAATTGCGGAGCGGTTCCGCGCCGCGCTGGCGGAGCGGCTGGAGAAGGTCAGGGTCGGCCCGGCGTCCGACGCGCGCAGCGAGATGGGGCCTCTCATCAACAAGGCGAACGTGGAGCGCGTGAACAGGCTGGTCGAGGAGGCCGTCGCGGCCGGCGCGAAAGTCGTCGTGCGCGGCGGCCCCGCGACGGAAGGGCCTCTGGCGAAGGGCTCCTTCTACAGGCCGACCCTTCTTGAGGTGACGGATTCCGCTTTGCCCATCGTGCGGCAGGAAGTCTTCGGGCCGGTGCTGACGATGCAGGTCTTCGACACGGAGGCCGAAGCGGTCTCGCTGGCTAACGACAGCGAATACGGGTTGTCCGCCAGCGTGTGGTCGCGTGACGTGGATCGGCCGCTGCGCGTGGCGCGCGCTCTGGAGGCCGGGACGGTCTGGATCAACGACTGGGCCAACATGCACGACGAGTTTGAAGAGGGCGGCTTCAAGCAGAGCGGCCGGGGTCGTCTGCGCGGGCAGGCAGGCTTGGACGACTTCCTCGAATTCAAACACATCGCCTTCAAGCCGGGGACGGTCAGGCATTAGAGGATCATGAGCAAGGCAGTCACAAAGTGGGTGGGGCGTGCGGGCGTGTCCGTTTACTTCGGTCGGGCGTTGCTGCTCGTCCTTCTGCTGTGCTCCGCGTCGCATCAACGGCAGGCGGGCGCGCAGACGGAGCGCGCCCCCGGCCCGGCGGCGGGCACGGCGGAGCCGCGGCCCACGCCGCCGCTCTACAGGCTGTCGCGCGAGGACGAGGACTGGAGCTTCCTGCGCGACCCGTCACTGCGCACAGACTTCTTCGACCCCGTCAAATACATCCGGCTGCGCGAAGGGAGAGACGACTGGTACATGACCGTCGGGGGTGAAGTGCGCCCCTACTACGAACGCTTCCGCAACGAGAACTGGGGTGCCGCCCCGCGAGACTCGAACGGCTTCTGGCTGCAACGCTACATGCTCCACGCGGACGTGCGCATGGGCGGGCGCTTCCGAGCCTTCTTCCAACTTAAGAGCGGCGTGGAGACGAACCGCAGGGGCGGCGCTCGCCCGCCCGACGAGGACTACCTCGACGTGCACCAAGCCTTCTTCGACGTCAACTTCAATCTCGACGGCCACACGCGGGGCGGCGGAGGCGGCGCGCCGATGGGCGGGAGCGCCGTCGGCGAAAGGACGCTCACCCTGCGAGTCGGCCGGCAGGAGTTCAACTACGGCTCGGGACGCTTGCTCAGCCTGCGCGAGGGGCCGAACGTGCGCCACAGCTTCGACGCGGTGCGGCTCGTTCTCAGGGCGGACGGGTGGCGCGTGGACGGTTTCGCGGCGCGACCCGCGGAGACGAACCGCGGATTCTTCGACGACGGGGCCGACACCTCCCAGACGCTCTGGGGAGTGTACGCCGTGCGACCCGTGGGGTTCGCGCCCGGTCTGATGATGGACGTATACTACGTGGGCCTCGACCGGAAACTCGCGCGCTTCGACCAGGGCGCGGGGCGGGAGGTGCGCCACAGCTTCGGCGCGCGCTTCTCGAATTCGGCACCGGGCGGCGCGAACGCGCGCGGCGCGTTCGACTACGACGTAGAATTTATCGGCCAGTCCGGCACGTTCCGCCCCGCGGGGGCGGGCGGCGGGCGGCGCGGCGCAATCCGCGCCTACACGGTCGGGGCGCACACCGGCTACACGCTCCGCGGCGCGCGATTCGGCCCCCGCTTCGGCTTCGGGGCCGCCGTCATCAGCGGCGACCGTGACCCCTCAGACCCCGACCTCGGGAGCTTCAACCCGCTCTTTCCCAGGGGCTCGTTCTTCGGGCAGATCGCGCAGAACGGCGCGGCCAACGTGCGCGTCTTGCAGCCGTCGTTCACGCTCCGGCCCGCCGGAAACTTATCCGTGATCGCGAGCACCTATTTCTACTGGCGAGACTCCGTGCGCGACGGGTTGTACGGCCCGCCCAGCAGTCTCATGCGCACGGGCCAGCGCTCTGCCGCGCGCTACGTCGGCACGCAGCACGACCTGGAACTGACCTGGGAGGCGAGCCGGCACACCACGTTCAAATGTTTCTACGCCTACTACTTCGCGGGCCGCTACTTGCGCGAGACGCCGCCCGGCGGTGACATCAGCTTCTTCGGCACGCAAATGAGCTACAGATTCTGATTTCCGATGCAGCCGAACGACGTAGTCTTCCTCTTCGACGTGGACAACACCCTGCTCGACAACGACAGGGTGACGGCCGACCTCCGCCGCTTCCTTGAGCGCGAGGTAGGGCGCGAGCGCGCCGGACGCTACTGGGCCATCTTCGAGGAGCTGCGCTCGGAGCTCGGCTACGCGGACTACCTCGGCGCGTTGCAGCGCTACCGCGTCGAGAGCCCGTACGACTGCCACCTGCTCGCAGTCTCGACCTACCTCGTCAACTACCCCTTCGCCAACCGCCTCTTCCCGAACTCGCTCGACGTGCTGGAGCACTGCCGGCGTTGGGGGCCAGTCGTCATCCTCTCGGACGGCGACGTGGTCTTCCAGCCGCGCAAGGTCGAGCGCTCGGGCCTCTTCGAGGCGGTCGAGGGCAACATCCTCATCTACATCCACAAGGAGCTGGAGCTTCAGGACGTGGAGCGGCGCTACCCGGCCGGGCACTACGTGATGGTGGACGACAAGCTGCGGATACTGGCGGCGATGAAAGAGGTTTGGGGGCCGCGGCTCACGACCGTCTTCCCGCGCCAGGGTCACTACGCGCTCGACCCGGCGGCCACGACGAAGTACCCGCCGGCCGACGTGACCGTCGAGCGCATCGGCGACCTGCTCGACTACGACCGGGCCGACCTGTGTCAGGCGGCGGGGGGCGGCTGACCCGTCGCCTCATGAATTGCTCGCGGGTGGGAGGCGGAGTCTCCAAACCCGGACCAAAGGCCAGCGCCGAAGCTGGCCTTTATGTTTGCCGAAACGCCCCAGGAATTTAACACTACAAATTCGCCGAATCGTGTTAGCTTATGTGCGCCCTCGCACCTGAACTGAGGTTGAATGGATGACCGGCCGCCCCCCCATACGCGTCCTGAGCGTAGACGACCACCCGCTGCTGCGCGAAGGGCTCGCGCTCGTCATCGGCAGCCAGCCCGACATGACGATGGTGGCGCAGGCGGCCAACGGGGCCGAGGGCGTCCGGATGTTCAGAGAGCACCTGCCGGACGTCACGCTGATGGACCTCAGGCTCCCCGACATGAGCGGCATCGACGCGCTGCTGGCCATCCGGGCCGAGTCCCCCGAGGCGCGCGTCATCATGCTGACCACGTTCGAGGGCGACGCCAACATCCGGCGTGCCCTCGAAGCCGGCGCGCGGGGCTACCTGCTCAAGAGCACCCCGCCCGCCGACCTGGTCGAGACCATCCGCCAGGTTCACGCGGGGAGGAAGGGCATCCCCCCGAACGTCGCGGCCCGCATCGCAGAGCACCTCGGCGAGGAGACGTTGACCGGGCGCGAGCTGGACGTGCTCCGGCTGGTCGCGGGCGGGAACCGTAACCGCGACATCGCCGAACGGCTCTTCATCTCCGAGGAGACCGTGAAGGTTCACGTCAAGCACGTCATGGAGAAGCTCGGCGCCAGCGACCGCACGCAGGCGGTCGCCATCGCGCTGCGCCGCGGCATCATCCAGTTGTAGAGACCGGACGGCCGCCGGGTTCCATCCGCCCCGTAGTTATTCCATGCCATCCGTTAACAACCTGTCGTCGGGAATGGTGCGCGGGCCGCTCCTCCGTCTGACGCTTCTGCTGGCGGCCCTCTGCGTCGCCCTTCTCGGCGGCTGCCGGCCCCGGGCGGGGGGCGGGCCGGCCGTCGAGTTCAGGAGGGTGCCGCAGGCCGAGGCCAGCCGCACGGAGAAGCTCGACGTGATTCAGGGCAGCGTGTCGGGCGCGAAGCCGGGCCAGCAGATCGTCCTCTACGCGAGGGCGGGCGCGTGGTGGTTGCAGCCCCTCCCGAACGCCCCCTACACCAAGATCCAGCCGGACTCGACGTGGGTGAACTCCACCCACCTCGGGACGGAGTACGCGGCCCTGCTCGTCGAGCCGGGCTACCGCCCGCGCGCGACGCTGGAAGAGCTTCCGGGCCCCGGCGGCGAGGTGGTCGCGGTCTCCGCCGTGAAGGGCGCGGCCGCTCCGCCCTCCCCCATGCTCCAGTTCGCCGGCTACGAGTGGAGGATACGCACCGCGCCCAGCAGCCGCGGCGACACGATGAACCTCTACGACCCGGCGAACGCCTGGACGGACGCCGACGGCGCGCTGCACCTGCGGATAGCGGGCGAGCCGGGCAGGTGGACGTGCGCGGAGGTCGCCCTGACGCGCAGCTTCGGCTACGGGACGTACACCTTCGTCGTGCGCGACGCGTCGCAGCTCGAACCGGCCGCCGTGCTCGCCATGTTCACCTGGGACTACTCCGGCGCCGAGGCGAGTAACCGGGAGATGGACGTGGAGATCAGCCGCTGGGGCGACCCGGCGAGCAAGAACGCGCAGTACGTGGTGCAGCCCTTCCACGTGCCGGCGAACGTCGCACGGTTCGACGCGCCCGCGGGCGCGCTCACGCACTCGTTCCGCTGGGAGCCGGGGCGGGTCACTTTCAGAACGGTTCGCGGCGTGGCGAACGCCCCGCGCCCCGAAGTCGTCAGCGAGCACGTCTTCACTTCCGGCGTCCCCGTGCCGGGCGTCGAGACGGTGCGCATCGCCTTCTACGTCTTCGGCCAGACCGGCCAGTCCCTCCGGAAGGGAGCCGAGGTCGTCGTTGAGAAATTTGAATACCTCCCCTGAGCGGGCCGCGAGTCGCCGCCCTCGCCTCGTCTGGCTGCTCGCCGGCCTGACGCTCCTCTGTTTCGTCCACGACGCGCGCGCCTTAGACCCCGACAGGGGTGTGGCCGACTACGCGCGCGACCGCTGGGGCGCGGAGCAGGGGTTCCCCGGCGCGGCCGTCTACGCCGTCACGCAGACCGCCGACGGCTACCTCTGGCTCGGGACGGAGAGGGGGCTCGTGCGCTACGACGGCGTCGGGTTTCGCCTGTACGGACAGGCGGACTCGCCCCTGTTCCCGACCGGCCCCGTGCAGGAGCTGATGACGGACGCGGACGGGAACCTCTGGATACGCACGCAGAGCAGGAGCCTGCTCCGCTACCGCGACGGGGCGCTTCAGGACATGACGCCCGAGCTGAACGCGGGCCGCACGGGCGTGACGGCCATGTGCCGCGGCGCGACGGGCGGGGCCCTGTTCGCCGTCCCCGGCAGCCTCTTCGCTTACGCCGGCGGGAGGTTCGAGAAGCTGCTCTCGACGGAGGAGCGGCCCAACTGGCTCATCATCGCGATGGCCACGACCGCCGACGGAAGGGTCTGGATGGGGACGCGGGACGCGGGCGTCCTGGTCATGAATGCGGGGCAGGTCTCCGTCGTGCAGAACCTGCCCGACAGGAAGGTCAACAGCCTGCTCGCCGCCGCGGACGGAGGCGTCTGGGTCGGCACCGACGGCGGGCTCGTGAAGCTGAGCGGCGACGGGCCGCAGCCCGCGGCGGCGCCCGCCCCGCTCGACCGCCTACAGTCGCTCGCCTTACACACGGATCGCGAGTCGAACACATGGGTGGGTACCGACCGCGGCCTCTTCCGCCTGAACGGCGGCGGGGCCTTCGCGCTCGAAGAGGGCGCGCGGGACGGCGCGGCGGTGAACGCCATCTTCGAGGACCGCGAGGGGGGCCTCTGGGTGGGCAGCGCGGGGGGCGTGGAGCGCCTGCGCGACAGCGCCTTCATGTCCTACCCGCCCCCCGACGGCCTTTCGCCCGAGGGCGGCGCCGTCTACGTGGACGCGGAGGGGCGCGCGTGGCTCGCCCCCACGAGCGGCGGACTCTACCGGCGCGAGGGGGCGCGGCCCGTGCGCGTCAAGGAGGCCGGGCTCGACGGCGACGTGGTCTACTCCGTGGCCGGAGGCCCGGGCGAGTTGTGGCTCGGGAGGCGGGGCGGCGGGCTCACGCGCCTCAGGTACGACGGCGACACCCTCACTTCCAGGACCTACACGCGGGCCGACGGGCTCGCGCAGAACAGCGTCTACGCGGTCGCCCTGAGTCGTGACGGGGCCGTGTGGGCGGGGACTTTGAGCGGCGGCGTCACGAGGCTCAAAGACGGCGCGTTCACCACCTACACAGCCGCGAGCGGCCTCGCGTCCGACTCCGTGCTCGCCGTCCTCGAAGCCTCCGACGGGACGATGTGGTTCGGGACGGCGAGCGGGCTGAGCTCGCTCTCGAAAGGCGTTTGGAGGACTTACGGCAGCGTGGACGGGCTGCCGCCGGGCGGCGTGAACTGCCTCGCGGAAGACTCGGCGGGCGCGCTCTGGGTCGGGACCGACAACGGCGTCGCGGTCGTCCGCGCCGGGCAGGTCAGGGTGCCCCGCGAGACGCCCGAATCTCTGCGCGAGCCCGTGCTCGGAATCGCGGAGGACTGGTACGGGTGGCTCTGGGTCTCGACCTCGAAGCGCGTCCTGCGCGTGCGCCGCGATAGGTTGGAGGGCGGCGCGGTGGGAGCGTTCGACCTGCGCGAGTTCGGGCCCGCGGACGGACTACGCGGCGTCGAGGGCGTGAGGCGGCACAGGGCCGTCGTCGCGGACGCGGCCGGGCGCATCTGGGTCTCCACCGGCCGCGGCCTCTCGGTCGTCAACCCCCAGCGGGTCGTGGACGAATCGGCGCCCGCGATTGTTCACGTCGAAGCCGTCACGGCCGACGGCAACGAGGTTGACATGCGCGGGGCGGTTCGCGTGCCCGGCGACACGCGCAGAATCACGTTCAGCTTCGTGGGGCTGAGTCTCAACGTCCCCGAGCGCGTCAGGTACAGGTTCAGGCTCGACGGCTTTGACGCGGACTGGAGCGAGCCGGCCGCGGCGCGCGAGGCCGTCTACACGAACCTCGGCCCCGGCTCCTACCGCTTCCGCGTCGTCGCAAGCAACAGCGAGGGGCTCTGGAACGGGCGGGAGTCGGTCGTCGGGTTCGAGATCGAGCCCACGGTCTGGCAGACGTGGTGGTTCCGCCTGGCGTGCGTGCTGTCGGCCGGGCTCGCGGTCTTCGCCTTCTACCGCGCGAGGGTGCGGAGGCTGACGAGGCTCATCAACGTGCGCTTCGAGGAGCGGCTGGCGGAGCGCACGCGCATCGCGCGTGACCTTCACGACACGCTGTTGCAGGGCGTCCTGAGCGCGTCGATGCAGCTCCACGTCGCGGCCGACCGACTGCCCGACGCGTCCCCCGCCAAGCCCCTCGTGGGCCGCGTGCTCGAACTGATGGCGCGGGTGATCGAGGAGGGGCGGGCGGCCGTGCAGGGGCTGCGCGCGCCCGCCGACGACACCGGCGACCTCGCGGAGGCGCTCTCCGCCATCCGGCGCGAGTTCGCCTCGCGTGAGGGGGCCGATTACCGCATCGCCGTCAAGGGGCGGCCGCGGCCCCTGCACCCCCTCATACGTGACGGGGCCTACCGCATCGGGCGCGAGGCGCTGCTGAACGCGTTCCGCCACGCGCGCGCGCAGAGCGTCGAGGTGGAGGTAGAGTACGGGGCCAGGAGCCTGCGCCTGACCGTCCGCGACGACGGCGACGGGATAGACCCGCAGGTGCTCAGCTCGGGCCGCGCGGGACACTGGGGGCTTTCGGGCATGCGCGAGCGCGCCCGGGATTTCGGCGCGGAGTTCGAGGTCAGGAGTCGCGCCGGCGAGGGGACGGAAGTGCGGCTCTCCGTCCCCGGAGACGTGGCCTTTGTGCCTGACGTGGTCAATGACGGGGCGGGCAGGCTCAGCAGACTCCTCCCGCGCAGGTGGCGACGCGGCCGCCGGAGGGAAGCGGGCAGATGAGTCGGCACGACTCGACTAACACCTTAGTGGTATTCAAGAAACCTCACATCTCGTGATGTGCCCCGCGCCCCGACTCGCGCATAGTGGCATGTGCCCCGACGAGGACGCCCAAAGCCCGAGGAACCTGTGCCCAGATCGCTCCCGGGGCGCGTGCGAGAGCCGCGCCCCGGACTGCTGTTGAGGGGGATTCTCCTGCTCGTCGTCTGCGCCGCCCCGTCAGGCGGTTGCGGCGCGCGGCGGGCGGGCGGCGCGCCGTCCGTCGAGCTCGACAGAGTCCCGATGGCGGGGCAGGGCGGGACGGAGACCCTCGACGAGATGGAAGGGCGCGCGGTCGGCGCGCGGGCCGGCCAGCGGATTGTCCTGTACGCACGGAGCGGGGCGTGGTACGTCCAGCCGTACGTGGATCGCCCCTTCACGAGCATCCGCCCGGACTCGACCTGGAAGAACTCGACCCACCTCGGGACGGAATACGCGGCCCTCCTCGTCGAGGAGGGCTATAGCCCCCCGGCTCGAATAGACGAGCTGCCGAGAGCGGGCGGCGGGGTGGTCGCGGCGGCCGTCGCGGCGGGCGACGTGGTCTTCTGGAGGAAGAGCTGGTTCCGCGCGTCGGCCGTGCTGGCTCTCGCACTGGCGCTGCTGGCCCTTTACAGGCACAGGGTGCGGCGGCTGACCAGGCAGTTGAACCTCCGCTTCGAGGAGCGGCTCGCCGAGCGGACGCGCGTCGCGCAGGAGATACACGACACGTTCTTGCAGGACGTGCTGAGCGTCTCGATGCAGCTCCACGTGGTCGCGGACGGACTGCCCGGAGACTCGCCGGCGCGCGCCCCGCTCGGCCACATCCAGCGGTTGATGGGCCGCGTCATCGAGGAAGGGCGGAACACGCTCAGGGGGCTACGCGCCGGCGGCGACCAGCCCCCGGAACTCGCCGAGGCGTTCTCGCGGATGCCGCTGGACCTCGGACTCCCGAAGCGGGTCGCCTTCCGCGTCAGGGTCGAAGGCCGCAGGCGGCCGCTCCACCCCGTCGTCGGCGACGAGCTCTACCGCGTCGGCCGCGAGGCGCTCGCCCGCGCGTTCGGCCCCCCGAAGGCCGGCGTCGTCGAAGTCACACTGGAATACGGCCGGCGTCAACTGCGCCTGAAGCTCAGGTCGAGTGACCCGAGCACGCCGCGCCCCGGCCCCGGCGTGCTCGACGAGTTGAGGGGGCGGGCCGAAAGGATCGGGGGGCGACTTAAAGCCCGCGGCCGCGGCACGGCGGGCGCGGAGTTGGAACTGTCCCTCCCCGCCGACGTGGCTTTCCGTCCCGAGCACCCCGCGAACACGGGGCGGCGTTTCTTCGTGCCCCGCGCGCGGAGGCCGGCGGAGGAGGTTAGCAGTTCGGAGGGCGAGAGGGCCGAGTGAGTGACGGCGAAACTATCCGGCGCGGAATAGACATCCCGCCGCCTTACGAATTACCCGCGGGCGGGAGGCGGAGTCTCTCGGCCGCCTTCACCAGGTCGGGGAGGGAGCCGGCCCCCATCTTCTCCATCACCCTGCCGCGGTGCGCCTTCACAGTGATCTCGCTGATCCCGAGCCTGAAACCGACCTGTTTGTTCAAAAGGCCGGAGACCACCAACGCCATCACCTCACGTTCGCGGGCGGTGAGTGACGCGTAACAGGCGCGGAGCGCCTGTAGCTTTGCCTCGTTACCGAGGGCGGCCTGGCTGCGCTCGATGGCGTACCGGATGGCGCCGAGCAGCAGCTCGTCGTCGAACGGCTTCGTCAGGAACTCGAAGGCCCCCGCCTTCATGGCCCGCACCGCCACGGGGATGTCGCCGTGGCCCGTGATGAAGATGACGGGCATGTCCGTCCGGTCGGCGACTAGCTCCTGCAAATCGAGGCCGCTGAGGTCGGGCAGCGACACGTCGAGCACGAGGCAACTCGGCGTGAGTGTCCGCGGGCGGGCGAGGAACTCACGCGCGGACGCGAACGTCTCCGGCTCCCAGCCCTCGAAGCCGATCAGCAGCTCCAGCGACTCGCGCACCGAGATGTCGTCGTCAACGACGAAGACGGTCGGCGTCCCCTGCGCCGGGGCCGAAGACAGCGCCGAATGCGCGTGAATCCCGGGCTGCCGATGCCGAAACAGATCGGCTCGCCCGTCGTGGGCCTTCGCGATGATGCGCCCGCTCGACGCGGGCATGGCTTCGGCGATGTGTCGAGCCGAACCGCTCGCGCTGCCGTTGACCGACCAGACTTGCGACATTTTGATCCTCCCGTTAGCTCTCAAAGCACAGCCAAAACGCCTGCTCGGCGCAGCCACCACGTTACCCGGCGCACCGGCCGAAGAACCTCTTCGGCCGAGCCGGCGCGCCCCCTTGACGATTGCGAAATAACGACCCGCAGTGCCTGTCCCGATTTGTTGGCTAAGTTTGCTCCTCCCGGCCTCCGCGCGAAACCCTAAATGGTGCGAGGGGAATATCCCCCGATTGTGTTATAGCGCGGTCACCCCCCGCGCGGAGCCGCGGGCACTCCGCCCCCCCAACTGCCGGCAACAAGGTCAGTCCTCTCGGTTCAGACTATGTGACGGAAGGCTAAGGCCGATCCCTGTCTCTGCGGGGCGCGACTACGGTGACGCGGCGTCCGAACAGTCGGGCGTCGAGCGAATACGCCCCCGGCCCGAGGAGGGTGAGCGCCGCGGCGTCGATTACAGGGAGAACGTGGATGAGGTTGCCCGGGCCAGGGCCGAAGAGCAGATTCGCGATGGCGGCGGCGCACGCGACGACGGACAGGTACGGCGTGAGGAAGCCGACGCTCAGGGACACGGACATCAGCACGACGACCGCGCAGAGCAGGAGGACGGACGACACGCCGGAGCACTTCGCCGCCTCCATAAGTAAGATCGCCGCCACCGAGTTCCTCAGCAGCAATAACGCGACCCCCGGCCCCCCATGAGGAAACATTGAGAAGAGCCTTTGCATGTAGGTGAGCGTAGCGACCTTCCCAAAAAATGGACACCCGAAATGAGGCTACATCTCTATAACTCTTTTGGGGGAGTCGCCCCGGCCTGTGGAGGGTCGGCCCGGCGGAGGGGCGGGAGGGCGCGCTCTTAACCGTCGAACCTTAACCGGCCGTCCTGTTCAAAATTGAAGCTTGAGCGCGAACTGGATCGAGCGCGGCCCGCCGACCTGGTAGAGCGGATTTAAGCCGCCGTTGGCGCCGCCCGACCCCAGACTGCCCGCCAGCGTCTGCGTAGAGCGGCCGAAGAGGGGACTGGTCAGCGTGTTGACGGGGTTGCCGAAGTTCGGGCGGTTGAAGACGTTGAAGAACTCGGCGCGGAAATGAAGCCCTAACTTTTCGGTCAGGTGAAACCGCCGACGCACCCCGACATCCGCCTGCCAGGCCCCGAACCCCCGCAGCACGTTGCGCCCGAAGTTACCCTGCTGCCCGGCGGGCGTCGCGGTGAAGGCCGCGCGGTTGAAAATCTTGCCGCCGGGAAACTGCGCCCCGTGCAGTTCGAGGGGCACCCCCGGGTTGACGTTCGGGCGGGGACTGAGGGTGACGCCCCCGGCGTTGAAAACCGCGCCGACAACGTCCACGGGCGGGGCCGATCTGGCGAAGACGAAGCTGTCGAGCGACCACCCGCCCAATACCGCTTTGACAAATTTTTGCGCTCCCGGGGGCGGCAGATCGTAAGTCGCCCCGGCGGTGAACGAATGCCGGATGTCGAAGTCGGAGTTTCCGCGGTCTACGTTCGGACTGCCAATCGTGCCGGGCGTGCTGCGGTTGTTAGCCGCGTCCGTCGAGGCGATATCAATCGAGTGGGAGAATGTGTAGGAAGCCAGCCCCTGCAACCCCCGCGACAAGCGCCGCTGGAGCTTGACTTGCAGGGCGTGGTAGTCGGAGGTCGCCGAATTGTCGGTCAGAGTAATAAACTGAAAATTCGGATTCACGTTAAGTAACTTGGTCGCACGAAGAAGCTCACGTCCGACCGCGCCGACGTACGTCGCCGAGAGGCTCTGCTTGCTCCCGACCGACTGTTCGAACGAGACGTTCCACTGATAGCTCCGGGGAAGCTTCAAGTGTGGGTCGGCTATAAAGATGGTGCCGACGGGCGGGCTTGTGGTCAGGCCGGGGGGGGCGGCGTTCTGAGGGCTTAAAGGGAACTGTCCGGGCGTGAAGTTCCTGCTGGCGAAGTACGGGAAGAAGCTTGAGACGCCCCCGAGTGAGCCTTGCCCGAGGTCGTAAAAGACTCCGAAGCCCGCGCGCAGGACTCCGTCCCAGCCTCGTACCCCGCGAAGTTGGTAAGCGAGCCCGACTCTCGGCGCCACGTTTCCGAAGGTCGTCTCGTAGAGCGGGGAGCCGCGGGGCGCGAGCGTCATCGTCGCCGGGTTATTCAGGCCCACCACGGTAAACGGGTCGTTCGCCGCGTTCTTGCCTTTGAGCGGCGGATTGATGTCCCACCTCAGGCCGTACGTCAGCGTTAAGTTCGGTGTGACCTTCCAGGTGTCCTGCCCGTAAAAGGAAAAATTTTGTGACAGCAGCGCGTTGGCTTGAAAGGTGGTCGCCTGGGCGAACGTGGCAACGCCCGAAAGCGCCCCGCCGGGGCTGGCCGACATCCCGGAGAACTGCGCGAACTGGCGGTAAGCCGCGGGGCTGCTGAAAGGCGCGAGCCAGCGATAATCAAAGCCGAACTTCAGTCGATGACCGCCCTTGGTCACGGACAGATTATCGACGAGGTTAACCTGGCGCTGCTCGTCCGTCCCCTGCTTGCCCTGCACGTACTGCCCGGCCCCCCCGACGATAAGAATGAAATTGCTGTTCGCGGACGAATACCCGGGGGGATAAAAGAGTGTGTCCGGGAGCGGCACGGCGCCGCCGAAATCATCCGCCACGAACTCGATGCCGATGCGGTGGTTGCTGTAGTTCAAACGCACTTCGTTACTGATCGCGTGGTTGATGATCTGCGTGAGGCCGACCGTCCCGGTGTGGACGGAGGACGAGAGCGAATTCGTCGTGCTGAGGACTCTGCCCGAGGAGAAGAAAGGGCCTCGCTGATCCAGGCTGGACGGCGAATAGTTATAACGGCCGAACAGGGTCAGCCCGGAGTTGGCGACGTGGTCGAGGCGGATGCTGTAGGCGTCGAGCGTTGACGGGTTTGAGAAGCCGGCGTTGAACTGCGCCAGCCCCGGCCCGAGCGCGGGGCCGTTGGCGACCGGAAACGCGTTCAGGTACGGACGCATCGCGGCCGGGGCCTGCTGCCGGGACGCGGCGTCCGGGACGGCGGTCTGGAGGCTCGACGGCTGGCGCAGACGCAGCCCTTCGTAAGAGAGGAAGAAGAACGTCTTGTCCTTCAGAACCGGGCCGCCGAGCACGCCGCCGAAGTCGTTCTGCCGCTCCGCGGGCTTCGGCAGGTTGTTGAAGTTGACGAACCAGTCCCTGGCGTCCAGCACGTCGTTCCTGAAGTACTCGAACAGCGTGCCGTGAAAAGCGTTCGTCCCGGAGCGCGTCACGATGGAGACCTGCCCGCCGGGCGTGCGCCCGAACTCGGGCGCGAACGAAGACGTCTGGACGCGGAACTCCTGCATGGCGTCCGCCGACACGAGGCTGTTCGTCCCGCCCGAGGCGCTGAGCGCGGGCAGCGCCCCGGAAGCGGTCTGGTGCATCGCGATGAAGCCGGTGACGCCGAAGTTCGCGCTGACGCCGTCCACGGTGAAGTAGTTCGCGTCCGCGCGCTGCCCGTTCACGCTGAATTGCCCCTGGTCGTTGAACGAGGTGGCGGTCAGAACCACGCCCGGCGTGAGCGTGACCAGCGTCTGGAAACTCCGCCCGTTGAGCGGCAAGTTCTCGACGAGCCTGCGGTCGATGACGGTGCTGACCGCCCCCGACTCGGTATTCATCAGGGGCGTGCCGGCTTCCACCGTGACCGTCTCGGACACGGGGCCGAGCGTCATCTCGAAGTCGATTTCGAGGGCATCCTGGACGTGAAGAACCACGTCCGCCTTGACCACCTTTTTGAAGCCGGGCTTTTCGATCTCGACGCGGTAGGAGTTCGGCGGGAGGTTCGCGAGGTAGTATTCGCCCGAGCCGTTCGTCGCCGTCTCGTAGCGGGCGTTCGTGCCGGCGCTGACGGCGCTGACTTTGGCCCCGACGATCAAAGCTTTCGCGGGGTCTGTGACGCGGCCCGTGAGGGAGGCGTTAGTCGTCTGAGCGCGGACACACGTCAGCGAAGCGAAGAGGAGAAAAGCAAAGGTGGCCAGTCGTCGCGTAAGACCAAACCTCCCGGCGGGGGCTGCGTGAGAGTACTCGCGGACTCGCCGCGGCGTCAATACCTCGGCGGGGTGACGTGCCAATCCCCCGAAAGGGTGATGCCCGCGGCGCCGGTCACGAAGTAAATCATCAGGTGGGTTAAGTACACTCCGGGGTGACCGTATCGGCCGAAACGGCAATCAGGTAAGATGTGCGCCGCATGCAGGGAGCAACCCGACGAGGACGACGCGTTATCCTGCCCGGCATCGCGCTGGCCTGCATCGCGCTGGCCTGTTGTCCGCGTGCGGTCGCGTTGAATCCGGAGCTGGACGCCAGCCAGTACGCGCACACGGCCTGGAAGATACGCGACGGCTTTGCCAAAGGCAGCATCAACTCCATCGCCCAGACGCCTGACGGCTACCTCTGGCTGGGCACGGAATTCGGCCTGCTTCGCTTCGACGGCGTCAGGAATCTTCCCTGGCAGCCGCCGCCGGGCCAGCCGCAGCTTCCCTCCGGCCAAATTCTCCGCCTGCTCGCCGCGCGCGACGGGACGCTCTGGATCGGCACCTCCGGGGGGCTGGCGAGTTGGAAGGACGGCAGGCTCACGCAGTACGCGGAACTCGCCGGGCAGTACGTTCTCAAGCTGCTTGAGGATCGTGAAGGGGCCGTCTGGGTCGTCGGGCGGGCCGTCCCCGTCGGGAAACTCTGCGCGATTCGCAGCGGCGGCGTCAAGTGCTTCGGAGAGGACGGCGCCCTCGGCCGCGGCGCCCTCAACCTGTATGAGGACAGCAAGGGCAATTTGTGGGCGGGGGCGTCGGAGGGGCTGTGGCGGTGGAAGCCCGGCCCGCCAAAGTTCTACGCGCTGCCCGGCGAGCCGAACGGCATACGGTGTCTGGGTGAAGACGTTGACGGCACGCTCCTGATCAACCGGCAGGGCGGACTCCAACGGTTTGCCGACGGGAAGACCGAGCCGTATCCGCTCTCAAGTACCGTCGGCCAATTCCAGGCCAAGAGGCTGCTGCGCGACGGCGACGGCGGCCTGTGGGTCGGGACACAAGACCGGGGCCTGCTTCACGTACGCCGGGGAAGGGCGGACGCGTTCGCGCCGTCTGACGGCCTCACGGGCGAAAACGTTTACGACCTCTTCGAGGATCGTGAAGGCAACATTTGGGTCGCCACCACAAACGGCCTCGACCGCTTCCGCGACTTCGCCGTCGCCACGTTCGGCGTGAGCCAGGGCTTACCGAGTTCGATCGTCGGGGCGGTTCTGGCGGCCGGCGACGGGAGCGTTTGGCTCAGCACTTACGGGGGCCTGAGCAGATGGCGTGACGGGCGACTGACGAGTTACCGCGAGCGCGCTGGACGCGCGACGGGGGTGCGCGAGATCGCCGGCAGCGGGTTACCGGATGGAGGAGTCCAGTCTCTTTTCGAGGACGCCCGCGGCCGAATCTGGGTCGCCACGACCCGCGGCATCGGCTACATGGATAACGACCGGTTCACTCCCGTGGCCGGCACCCCCGGCGGAAACACCCTCTCCTTCGGCGAAGACAACGCAGGGAATCTGTGGGCCGTCAATGTGGATTCCGGGCTTTTTAATTTGCGAGACGGGGGCGGGGTTCCCCGGCAGTTTCCCTGGGCCGCACTGGGGCGTAAGGATCACGGCAGCACTCTGGTTGCTGACCCGTCGCGGGGTGGGCTGTGGCTCGGATTTCATCTGGGCGGCGTCGCCTACTTCGCCGACGGCCAGGTGCGCGAGTCTTACGCGGCGGCCGAAGGGCTGGGCGAGGGCCGCGTCAACCAACTGCGTTTCGACCGGGACGGTGCGCTCTGGGCCGCCACCGACGGCGGGCTCAGCCGTTTGAAGAACGGGCGCGCCGCCACGCTGACCGGCAGGAGCGGCTTGCCCTGCGACGCGGTTCATTGGGTGACGGAAGACGAGGCCCGCTCGTTCTGGCTGCACACGGCCTGCGGCCTGGTGCGCATCGCGCGCCCCGAGTTGGACGCGTGGACGGCGGCGGCGGACGCGGGGAAAGACGCGCCGACGATTCAGGCCACGGTCTTCGACAGCACGGACGGGGTAAGAATCCTCCCCTCCGGCGGCCACTACAGCCCGCAGGTCACCGAATCCGCGGACGGAAAACTGTGGTTCATGGGTATGGACGGCGCCCACGTCGTCGAGCCGGCCCGGTTGCGCGTCAATAAGGTTCCGCCGCCGGTGCACGTCGAGCAGATTGTCGCCGACCGCAAGACCTACGACGCGACCTCCGCCGCAGGCGGGCGTCTGCGTTTACCCCCGCTGATACGCGACCTGCAAATAGACTACACGGCGCTCAGCCTCGTCGCGCCGGAGAAGATTCTGTTCCGCTACAAGCTGGAAGGCCACGACCGCGACTGGCACGACGCCGGCAATCGCCGGCAGGCGTTCTACAACGACCTCCCCCCCGGCGACTACCGCTTCCGCGTGATGGCTTGTAATAACAGCGGCGTGTGGAACGAGACCGGCACCTCCCTCGATTTCTCCATCGCCCCCGCCTACTACCAGACCGCGTGGTTTCGCGTCTCGGCCGTGGCCTTGTTTCTGTTGCTGCTCGGGGGAGGTTATCAACTGCGGCTGCGACAGGTGGCGCGGCAAGTGCGCGGGCGCATGGAGGAGCGGCTTGAGGAGCGGGAGCGCATCGCCCGCGACCTACACGACACTCTCTTGCAGAGCGTGCAGGGATTAATCCTGAAGTTCCACGCGGTCGCCAGGCAGATACCCGTTGACGAGCCGGCCCACGACGCCTTAGAGAAAACACTCGACCGCGCCGACCAGGTGTTGGCCGAGGGGAGAGATCGCGTGCGGAATCTGCGCGCCGCCGCGGCCTCACTCAACGACCTGCCGGAGGCGTTCAAACGGGTCGCCAAAGAGACCCCGCACGGCGGCGAGGCGACCTTCAAGACCGTGGTCGAAGGCGGCGTGCGGGAGTTACACCCGGTCGTCCTGGAGGAATCTTTTAGCGTCGGGCGCGAGGCGCTCGTCAACGCGCTCACACACTCCGGCGGCCGCCACGTCGAAGTGGAAATCACGTACGACGCCCGCCAGTTTCGTCTGCGCGTCCGCGACGACGGGCGCGGCATCGATTCTAAGATTCTCGAAGAGGGCGGCCGCCCCGACCACTGGGGGATGCAGGGGATGAGGGAGCGCGCGCAGAAGATCGGCGCGCAACTGAAGGTGTGGAGCGGCCCCGAGACGGGAACCGAGGTCGAACTGGTCGTCCCCGGGGGCACGGCCTACAGGGCCGCCCGTGATAGATCGAAGGGGTCATGGCTTCGCCGGCTCTCCGGAAGAAACGTCGGGGCCGATTAGATGTCGATGATGCCGCGCTTGAGGGCGATGGTCACGGCGTGGGTGCGGTCGCTGGCGCCGAGCTTCGAGAGAATATTCTTCATGTGGGCTTTGACCGTCTCCTCCGAAACGGCGAGGCGCCGGGCGACCGCCTTGTTGGCGTTGCCGGCGGCCACCTCCCGCAGCACCTCGATTTCGCGCTCGGTCAACGCGTCGTCGCTGTGGTGCTCGGCCATCTCGACGGCGATTTCAGGCGGGATTATTCTCTTGCCGCCGTGTACCTTGCGAATGGTCTCGACCAGCTCCTTCCGCACCATGCTCTTGAGCAGATACCCGGAGGCTCCCGCCTTGAGGGCCCGGACCGCCTGGGCGTCGCCGCCGTAGGTGGTCAGGACGATGATGCGGGCTTCGGGGTCGTCTCTGCGGATGGCCAGAATCGCATCCGTCCCGTTCATGACCGGCATCTGCAAGTCCATCAGGGTGACATCCGGGCGGTGGGCGCGAAATTGCTCGACGGCTTCACGCCCGTTACCGGCCTGCGCGACGACGACGATGTCCGTCTCGTTGGCCAGCACGGCGGCTATCCCTTCGCGCAAAAGCGGATGGTCGTCTACGGTTAGAATCCGAATGGGTCTTCCGGCGTCCATAGTTGCCTACCTGTCAATGCCGCGAGGGAGGCGAAACGTGAACTACTCGTTTTAGCGCCGACGACACGATAGGCCGTCGCCCCGGAGACTACCGGTTCGAGGCCGACAACGATCGCCGCGCGGTTTCAGTTTAGACCGTGCGGCGATTGTTTTCCATCTTTCGCGCGAAAGCCTCGCGCCTCGCATAGACGAAGGTATCGACCGATACCATCGTCTAATAGATTCGCCTTCGCGCCCGTGGTCTACTCGCCGCCATGAACACCGGAGTGAGAATCATAAAGCGCGGCCGCGCCCTATGCTCGCAGAGCGCGCCGGTCGGCCGGGGCGAAAAGACCGGGCCGCAGCGCGAGCGCGAAATCGCCGCCACGGTCAAGGGTTGGATCGCCGAGTCGGCGCAACGGAGGAGCGACGAGAGACGGTGCGCCTACGCCCGCCTGAAACTGTTGCCGTTGTGACCACATGTGAAACCGCGGACGCGACCGCCGCCCTCGAAAACCCGGGAACGAGTGCGCGGCAGGGGCTCGCGTGAAGCAGGGGCCTGAAACTATATGGACAGACGGCGAAATATGTTAATCGGGATCGTCGTGGCCGTCTTTGTCGTGGCGGCAGGGGTCTACGCCACGGGTCTGACAAGGCAGTTGCTGAGACCCTTTCGCGGCGGCGCCGCCGAATATAAGAGTTCGGAATCCGGCGCCGCCCCGGAGCTGGCCGCGGGCGACTGGTTAAACTCGGAACCGCTACGTCTCAAGGACCTGCGCGGCCGCGTGGTGCTGGTCGAGTTCTGGACTTTCGGCTGCTACAACTGCCGTAACACGTTGCCCTACGTCAAAGGCTGGGACGCCCGTTACCGCGCGAAGGGCCTCACCGTCATCGGCGTGCACTCGCCTGAGTTCGACGAGGAAAGAGAAATCGAACACCTCCGCCGCCGGGTCGCCTCGCTGGGGATTACGTACCCGGTGGTCACGGATAACGACTACCGAACATGGAAGGCTTATAACGTCGAGGCGTGGCCCACCACCTTCCTGCTAGATAAGCAAGGGCGAATCCGTTGGAGGCACGTCGGCGAAGGGGGTTACGGCGAGGCCGAGCGACTGATTCAGAAGCTACTCGCGGAATAAGAGACACGGCCTGAAGGGTCGCGTCGCAGGAAATAGTCCGAACGGCTTTCGGAACACTACCGGCTCATGCGAAGCGCCGCGTTGAGCGCTTCGAGCAGGGCGGTCTCGCTGAACGGCTTTGACAGGCACTCCACGGCGCCGCGTTCGAGCAGGCGCGGGCACAGCGCCTCACCCGCGTGAGCGGTGATGAAGATGATGGGAATCTCCTGCTGCCGACGCGCCAACTCCTGTTGGAGGTCTGGCCCGGACATGCCCGGCATGGCGACATCCAGGATCAGACACTCGGTCCGCTCGACGGAGTCGGAGGCGAGGAACTCTTCCGCCGACGAGAACGCCTGCGCCGCGAAGCCCAGCTCCCTCAGCAGGTCGGGCAGCGACTCGCGCACCGACTCGTCGTCATCGACTACCGATACGAGATGAGGTGTGGCCGTCATAGCTATGCCTTCCTGGGAGCGCCGTCCGCGTCCTTCAGAGCGGACGCCCGAATCGCGCCGGGGCCGGCGTCGTCCGTCGCGCCCCCGGGTGAGCGGGGGATGGAGAAGGAGAACGTGGCCCCCGGCCCGTCATTCGGCGTCGCCCACAGGCGGCCGTGATGACTCTCGATGATGGAACGACTGACGGAGAGGCCGATGCCCATGCCGCCGCTCTTGGTCGTGTAGAAGGCTTCAAAGAGTCTGCCCGCATCCCGAGGGTCGAAGCCCACGCCCACGTCACGCACGGAGAGGCGCACGCAGTCGCCGTCGTCTTGCCCGGTTCTGATCACCAACTCCCTCGGGCGGTCTTCGACGCCGCCCATCGCGTCCGAGGCGTTCAGGAGCAGGTTCAGGATGACCTGCTGAAGCTGGACGCGGTCGCCCGTGACGGCCGGGAGGTCGTCGGAAAGCTCGGCCCGCAGAATGACCCGCCCCCGCTGAAGCTCGCCGAGCGACAGCGCGATCACCTCGCGCGTCGCGTCGTTCAGGTCCACCGCTTCAGACGCGGCACCCCTCTTGCCGAAGAGCGCGCGCAATCGCTTGATCACGTCGGACGCGCGGTTGCCGTCGCGGATCGTGCGGCGCGCGGTCTCGCGCGCGCCTTCGACGTTCGGGGGCTCGGCGTCCAGCATCCTCAGACAGGTGCTGGCGTTGGTGATGATGCCCGCCAGAGGCTGGTTGACCTCGTGCGCGATTGACGCCGTCAACGCCCCCAGCGTCGCCACCCTGGACACGTGCGCGATCTCCGAGCGCAGCCTGGCGAGCGCCTCCTCCGCGAGCCGGCGTTCCGTCACGTCCTGCACCGCGCCGATGTACTCCAAGTGACTAACCTGACGCCGGTTCCTGTGGGCGATCACGTGCAGGTACTTGACCGAGCGGTCGGGCATGAGCAGCCGGCACTCGAACTCGAAGTCGCCGCCGCCGGCGCGCGCGCGGGCGAACGCCTCGTCGAACAGCGGGACGTCGTCCGGGTGAACCCGTGTGCTCATCAGCTCCGGCGTCACGGGCGCGGCCGGGTGAAGCTCGAAGATGTTGTAGGCCTGCTCCGACCACGTCATTTCGTCCGTCTCGACACGCCACGAGAAGCTGCCGGTCGAGCTGAGGCGTTGGGCCTCGGCGAGGAACGCCTCGCTGCGGCGCAGCTCTTCCTCGGCGAGTTTCAGGGGCGTGACGTCGGACGTGAAGCCGACCATGCGGAACGGTCTACCCTGCTCGTCGAAAAACATCTGGCCCTTCGTCAGAAGCCAGTGGATGCTCCCGTCGGGCCAGACGACGCGAAACTCCGCCGCCACCTCTCCGGCCTCGCGGGCGTGCTCGATGGCTTTGACGACGACCGGCCAGTCGGGCGGGTAGATCGTCTTCTTCCAGCTCCGGTAAGTGCCGTCGAAGCTGCCGGGAGACATTCCGTGCAGGGCCTCCTGTTCCGGGGACCAGGTGTTGACCTCCCGCTGAGGGTACCAATCGAAAGCCATCGCGCGGGCGGACTTCTGCGCCAGGTCGAGCAGCTCCTGCTTGGCCTGGAGTTCTTCGATGATGCGGCCGCGCTGGGCTTCGGCCCGCTTCCAGTCGTCGATGTCAGTGTTCGTCCCGTACCACTTGACGATGTTGCCGAGCTCGTCGCGCAGCGGGTGCGCGCGGAAGAGGAACCAGCGGTACTCGCCGTCGTGCCTGCGGAGTCGGGCCTCGGCCTCTCCGGGCGCTTCGGAGGCCATGATGCGTCGCCACGACGCGGCCAGGCCGTCCGCGTCGTCGGGGTGGAGGGCGGCAGTCCAGCCCCAACCGCCCGCCTGTTCCGCCGAGAGCCCGACGTAGTCCAGGTAGTGCTGGTTGAAGAAGTCGGCGCTCCCGTCGGGGCCGGTTGACCAGGCCAGCGCGGGGATCGTGTCGATGATGAGCTTGAGGTTATGCTCGCTCGCCGCGAGGGCCTCCTCGGCGCGCTTGCGCTCGTCTATGTCCGTCAGCAGCACGCACCAGCGGACGACTTTACCGTCCGCATCGCGGAGCGGAAAGCCGCTGTTCTCGAACCAGCGGTAGACGCCGTCCGACCGCCGGAAGCGCTGCACGATGTTGTAGGGACTCCCGGACTCGATGGAGCGGGTGAAGACCTCGGCGACGTGGGGCAGGTCTTCGGGGTGAACCGTGCCGTTCGTCCCCCAATGCCTCAGCTCCTCCAGGGTCTGGCCGAAGTAGTCCGACAACTGGCGGTTGACGACCTCCACGTAGCCCGTCGCGGAGAGCAGGCCAACCAGCCCCGGGATAGTTTCCAGGATCGAGCGCGACTCGCGCTCGCTCTCGCGCAGGGCTTCTTCCGCCCGCCGGCGCCCCGCGGCCTCCTTCCGCGACGCCTCGTTGGCCGCGGCGAGCTCCCTCGTCAGCTCGTCGATGCGGCGCTCAAGGCGCTTGATCTCTTCGGCGGTCTGTTCGGGCTGTGCTTCCATACTCACACCGCGTTCGGCGCGTTCAACGTGGCCCGCCGCCCGCCAAGCTCACACGGGAATTTCTCCGGGGCGGGAGGAGCGGATTCTGGTGGAGGCTCCCGCCGGTTCAGGACTCCGGGGTTTCGTGGGTAGTCCTCGAAGACGCCAGCATGCGCCGGTCACCCGCGGATGTCTATCATACTTTGGTATCAGTCTCCGGCCCGGCCGTACCGCAGGGACGCCCCTCGCCGGCGGCGGTAATGTTACCCATCACGCCGGCTGAGACCAAGGTGTCGCCCGATACCTTCGTCTAATAGACGAGCCCACGCGCCCGTGGTCTACTCCCGCACGTCACCGCGTCCGAGCGAATCGGGCGCGTGCGACGGACGGCTTTCGGCAAGGAGAATAGACCATGCGACTCGAAAAAGTGCGGTACGAAATCAAAGGGCGCGCCGGCGGCTTCGGCCTGCTCTCGCGATTCCTCCTCGCGCTCTTTGCGGCGACGACGCCTCTGGCGCTCCCCGCCGCCGTGCTCGCGCGGCAACCCGCCCAGACCGCCACGGCTCGAACGGGAGCCGCGCGGCCCGCCGACGCTAACGCAATCCGCCCCTTCCGCGTCCACATCCCGCAGGAGACCCTCGACGACCTCCGCCGGCGCATCAACGCCACGCGGTGGCCCGAGCGGGAGACGGTCGCGGACAGCTCGCAGGGCGTGCCGCTCGCGACGGTTCGCGAACTCGCGCGCCACTGGGCGACGGATTACGACTGGCGCAAGGCGGAGGCGCGACTGAACGCTCTGCCGCAATTCATCACCGAGATCGACGGCCTCGACATTCACTTCATCCACGTCCGCTCGAAACACGAAGGTGCGCTGCCGCTCATCGTCACGCACGGCTGGCCCGGCTCGATCATCGAGCAGTTGAAGATCATCGACCCGCTCACCAACCCCACGGCGCACGGCGCGAGCGAACGGGAAGCTTTCCACGTGGTGATTCCGTCGATGCCGGGCTACGGGTTTTCGGGCAAGCCGACCACGACCGGCTGGGGCCCCGAGCGCATGGGCCGGGCGTGGGCGGAGCTGATGAAGCGCCTCGGCTACACGCGCTACGTCGCACAGGGCGGCGACTGGGGCGCGTTCGTCGTCGACCAGATGGGTTTGCAGGCGCCCGCGGGGTTGCTCGCCATCCACACCAACATGCCCGCCACCGTCCCGGCGGACGTGGACAGGGCGCTCCTGGCCGGCGCCCCGCCGCCGCCCGGCCTCTCGGCCGAGGAGCGACGCGCCTACGACCAACTGGTCAGGACGTTCAAGCAGGTGGACTACGCCCGGCTGATGGGGTCGCGGCCGCAGACCTTGTACGGCATCGCGGACTCGCCCGTCGGCCTGGCCTCATGGCTCCTCGACCACAACGACGCCGACGGCCAGCCTGCCGCGGCGGTCGCGTCGGCCCTGAGCCGGACGACGAGCGCCACGGGCGAGCTGACGCGCGACGAGATACTCGACAACATCACGCTCTACTGGCTGACGAACACGGGCGTCTCCGCCTCGCGCCTCTACTGGGAATATAAGGGCGGCTTTTTCAACGCCAAGGGCGTCTCCATCCCTGTGGCCGTGAGCGTCTTCCCCGGCGAGCAGTATGAGGCCCCGCGGAGTTGGACGGAGCGGGCCTACCCGAAACTCATCCACTACAACAGGCTCGACAGGGGCGGCCACTTCGCCGCGTGGGAGCAGCCGCAGCTTTTCGCCGCGGAACTCCGTGCGGCCTTCAAGTCGCTGCGGCAGGACGGCGCGACGGCGTCGAGTCGTTAACGCGCCGCCCGCCGGGAGGTTCACAGATGAAGATTTTTGTCGCAGGGGGGACGGGGGCGGTTGGTCGTCCGCTGGTCGCGGAACTGCTCGCCGGAGGACACGTTCCAGTTGTTCTGACCCACTCTCCGGAGAAAGCTCAGGCTCTGATGGAGCAAGGCATAGAGGCCGCGGTCACCGACGTGTTTGATCCGGAGGCGGTCAAGGCTGTTGTCCGTCGCGCCCGGCCGGAGGTCGTGATCGACCAACTCACCGCGCTGCCCAGAACCTACACCCGTGAGTCGCTGAGCGCCGCCGCGGCCTTTAACAATCGCCTCCGTTTAGAAGGGGGTGCCAACGTGCTAGCGGCCGCGCGGGTGGCGGGCGTGCGGCGTTACCTGAGGCAGTCGCACGCATTCTGGGCTGTTCCCGGCCCCGGGTTGGCGGACGAAGAGACGCCCCTGGCCTTAGACGCCTCGCCCGCGGTCGCGGCAGAAGCGCGCTTAATAACCGAGCTTGAGCAGCGCTTACTGGGAGAGCCGGACATAGAAGGCATCGCCCTGCGTTACGGCTTCTTCTACGGGCCCGGCACATGGTTCAACCCCGACGGCGACGTCGCCCGACAGGTGCGACAGCGACAGTTCCCCGTCATCGGGGAGGGCGAAGGCGTCGCGTCGTGGTTACACATCGAGGACGCGGCGGTCGCCACCGCCGCGGCGGCGGAGCGGGGCAATCCGGGGATTTATCTAATCGCTAACGACCAACCCCTGCCGGCGCGCGAATGGCTCCCCGCGTTCGCCCGGTGGGTGGACGCCCCGCCGCCGCCGCATGTGTCGGTCGAGGAGGCCCTGAAAGCGGGCGGCGCGGACGCGGTCTACTACGGGACTCGGATGCGGGGCGTGTCGAACGCCAAGGCGAAGCGCGAACTGAATTTTCAGCCGCGGCCTTTGGAGTGGGTCGCCGACTCCGCCGCGGCTCGTGCCGGTTAACAAGTCGGCCCGTGCCTGAAACGAGTGCGAGCCTCCTGAAAGTTGTCCAATTTCAATGTCCGTAGCACTCGTTTCAGGCACGAGCCGGCACGCTCGATTCTCGGGTGACCGCGCGGGAGGAAAGAACATGGAAGGCCCCATTCTGGTCACAGGTGCGGCGGGCCGCGTCGGCGGGATAGGGCGCACGGTCGCCGAACTGCTGTTGAGGCAGGGCAGGGCGGTGCGCGCGATGGTGCGACGGGAGGACGAACGCGCGCGGGCGCTCGGCGACCTGGGCGCGGAGGTCGTGGTCGGCGACCTGCTCGACCTCGACTCGATGCACAGGGCGGTCGCCGGCTGCGAGACCATCTACTTCGGCATGTCGGTCTCGGACGCCTACCTGGCCGCGACGGTCAACGCGGCGGCGGTGGCGAAGCACCACGGCGTGAAGGCGTTCGTCAACATGTCGCAGATGACGCTCGCGCAGATGAGCATCACCGAGACCACGCCGAGCCTGCAGCACAAGCTGCACTGGCTCGCCGAGCAGGCGCTCGACTGGTCCGGGCTGCCGGTCGTGCACGTGCGGCCGACGGTTCTGCTCGAAGGCTTCTTCCTGATTTTCACCGCCGAGTCGGTCAGGCAGTCAAACCAGATCAGACTGCCGTTCGGCGACGGGAAGACTTCGCCGGTCGCGGTGGGAGACGTGGCGCGCGTGCTCGCCGCGCTGCTCGCCGACCCGCGGCCGCACGTCGGCAGGGTCTATCACCTGACCGGCCCGCAGTCCGAGGACATGCACTTCTACGCGCGGGAGTATTCGGAGGCTCTCGGCCGCACGATCACCTTTCAGGACATCCCGGTCGGGCCGTGGCGGGAAGGGCTGCTAGGACGCGGCCTGCCGGTTCACCTGGTGAACCACCTCGCGACGATGGCCGACCTGCACCGAGCGGGCCGCTACGACCGGATGTCGGAGGACGTGCGGTCGTTGACGGGGCAAGCGCCGCTCAGCGTGCGCGAGTTCGTCAGGAAGAATGCGGCCGAATTCACCGCGTCGGCAAAAGCGGCCTGAGAGCTTCCCGTGCCACACGCGGCAACAACAATTTTGGATTCGATAGGAGGAGTTATGTCAAAGACGGCAGTCGCAGTAGCGCCGATGAAGGCGGCGCAGGTTCCCGCGCCGGGGGCGGATTTCCAAGTCGTCGAGCGCGAGATTCCTGAGCCCGGCGCGGGTCACGTGCGCATCAAGGTGCAGGCGTGCGGGGTCTGCCACAGCGACGTGTTCACGAAGGAAGGGTTGTGGCCCGGAGGGATTCAGTACCCGCGCGTCCCGGGACACGAAGTCGTCGGCGTTATCGACGAGGTGGGCGCGGGCGTGTCCGGGTGGGCGAAGGGGCAGCGCGTCGGCGTCGGCTGGCACGGCGGCCACGACGGCACGTGCACCCCTTGCCGCCGCGGAGATTTTCGCAACTGCCTTAACCGGAAGATACCGGGCATCAGCTACGACGGTGGATACCAGGAGTACATGGTGGCTCCCGTCGAGGCGCTGGTGTCGATACCGGAAAGTCTGAACGACACCGAAGCCGCGCCGCTGCTCTGCGCCGGGGTCACCACCTTCAACGCGCTGCGCCACAGCGGCGCGTCGCCCGGCGACCTCGTCGCGGTGCAGGGCGTCGGCGGCCTCGGCCACCTCGGGATTCAGTTCGCGAACCAGTTCGGCTACAGGGTCGCCGCCGTCGGGCTCGGCCCCGAATCCGAGGCGCTGGCGAAGAAGCTCGGGGCACACGTCTACATCGACAGCGGGGCGACGGACGCGGCCGAGGAGTTGCAAAAGCTCGGCGGGGCGCGGGTGATTCTGGCGACCGCGCCGAGCTCGAAGGCGATGTCCGGGCTGTTCGACGGGCTGGGGACGAACGGCAACCTCATGGTCATCGGCGTGGACGTTAAGCCCATCGAGGTCACGCCGCTCCAGATCATCACCGGGACTCGGACGATTCAGGGCTGGTCCACGGGGGCGCCGATTGATTCGGAGGACACGCTGCGCTTCAGTGAGCTGACCGGCGTGCGCCCCGTGATCGAGACCTACCCGCTCGAAAAGGCGGCCGAGGCTTACGCGCGCATGATGAGCGGCAAGGCGCAGTTCCGGGTCGTCCTGACGATGTGAAGGGGGGGCACAGATGCGAGCCGACATTGTTCCGGGGGCGGTCTTCCCCGACTACGAGCTTCCCGACCACACGACGAAACGCCGGAAGCTCTCCGAGCTGCAAGGACAGCACCCGTTGGTGCTCGTCCTCAGCCGCGGGGGATTCTGCCCCAAGGATCGCCGGCAGGCCGAGGGTCTCGTCCAGCTTCACCGCGAGATCGAGGTCGGCTACTGCCGGCTGGTCACGATCAGCACCGACAACATCACCGAGACGAACGAGTACCGCAGCGGCGTCGGGGCCCACTGGCCCTTCCTCTCCGACGCGGGGCGCAAGGTGCAGAAGGACCTCGACATCGCCGAGTACACCGACCCGCTCCACGACCCCATGATCCCGCACGTCATCGTGCTGGAGCCCGGCCTGGTCGTTTACAAAATCTACATGGGCTACTGGTTCTTCGGCCGGCCCACGCTGGAAGAGCTTCGCCAGGACTTACGCGCGGTTCTCAGGAAATGCCGGCCCGACTGGGACATCACCACGCCCGAACTCAAGGCGGCGTGGGCTGAAGGGCGCAGGGAGCTCTTCTACCCGTACGGCAAAACGTACGCCCAAACTCTCGGCGAACAGGATTAGGGGCGGGGGCTCCGGCCGGTTCCTGGTTCGTCGTTAGCCTGACTAAGCCCTGCGGACTGTCTCACCCGAGTTCGCAGGGCTACGTGTTTTCAAATCCGAGTGCCGACTTCACCCCCGTCCCTCGCCGTCGCGCCGACCTGATACCAAGGTATCGACCGATACCAACGTCTAATAGATTCGCCCTCACGCCTGTGGTCTACTCGCCCCCGTGGTTGAACGACACACATTGAAAGGAGACACAGTATGAAACGGATCGCCCTGCTTCTGGTCGCAGGCGCAATGGCGGCCGGCGTCGTCGCCGCCTGGGCCCGCACGTCCACACGCGCCGACGCGGAGCCCGCCCCTCGGAGCGCGAAGGAGGTTCGCGGCGCCTCGCCGTACGCCGAGGTCAAGGACGAGCCCCCGCCCAAGCTGTTCGTGGACGACCCGCTCCCCGAGGGGCTGGCCCAGGGCATCGTCTGGATTCAGTGGCGGGTGGAGAACCTGAACGTCGTGCCGGTCTTCGGCAAGGCCGCCACCAACATCTCCCCGCGGGTCGGGCACCTGCACGTCCACGTGGACGACGTGGGCTGGTGGTGGGCGGACCCGAGCGGCGTCAACACAATCGACATCGCCGGGTTGTCGGAAGGCCCCCACAAGGTGCGGCTCGAACTGGTGAACACCAACCACGAGCCCTTCCCCGGACAGTCCAGGACGGTGACGTTCACGATACCCAAGGGGGCCTCGCTCTCACTGAATCAACGGCACGGCGCGAGGTGAAGAGATGAAGACACGTGTGGACTACGGCAAGGCCGCGCCGGGCTCGGTGCAGGCGATGTACAAGCTGGAGAAGTACGTGCAGGAGTCGGGGCTGGAGCGCCCGCTGCTCGAACTGGTCAAGACGCGCGTCTCGCAGATCAACGGCTGCGCCTTCTGCATCGACATGCACACGAAGGACGCGCGCGCCGCCGGCGAGACCGAGCAGCGCCTCTACGGCCTGAGCGCGTTGCACGAGGCCCCGTTCTACACGGAGCGCGAGCGCGCGGCGCTGGCGTGGGCCGAGGCCGTCACGAACATCTCGCAGACCCACGCGTCGGACGAGGAGTACGAGGCGGCCCGCGCGCAGTTCGACGAGGGGGAGCTGGTCAAGCTGACGATGGCCGTCATCGCCATCAACGGCTGGAACCGCCTCGCCATCGCCTTCCGGCCGGAGGTCGGGCAGTACCGGCCGCGCGGGAAGGCGGCGTAGCCGGGTCGCCCCGGGAGAAGACCGAAGAGGGCCGTTCCGGCATTGAAGGGCGAAGGAGTGTTTCCCATGGCTGTCCGTTTGAGCAGGACGTTCATCTTGCGCAAGCTCCACCAGCTCACGGGGATCGTGCCGCTCGGCGCGTTCCTCCTGGAGCACTTCTACACCAACTCGAAGGCGCTGGCGGGGCCCGAGGAGTTCAACGACGCCGTCCGGGATTTGCAGTCCATCCCCTACATCCTCTTTATCGAGACCGGCGTCGTCTTCGTCCCGCTCGTCTACCACGCCGTCTACGGCCTCTTCATCACGTGGGAGTCGCGGCCCAACAACCTCTCGTACCCGTACCCGCGCAACTGGTTCTACCTGATTCAGAGAATCACGGGCGTGATCCTCTTCTTCTTCGTCCTCTTCCACGTCCTCAACTTCCGCTTCGGGCTCCTGCCCGGCCTGAACACGGTCTCGGTGGCGCACGCCCCGGACAGGGCCTTCGACATCGTGGCCCGCGAGTTCCGCATGCTCCCGATTTTAATCGTCTATGTGGTCGGCGTGACGGCGACCGTCTGGCATTTCGCCAACGGCATCTGGCTCTTCCTCGTTGACTGGGGGATCGCCATCGGCGAGCGCGCACAGCGGTGGGCGGGCTACGCCTGCATCGCGTTCGGGGTGCTGCTGCTGACGGTCGGGCTCAACGCCATGGCCTCTTTCGTCCGTCCGGGCGGACTGCTGGGAGGGATTTTCTCCTGATGGCAACTGACCGAGTCGGAATCGCGGTCGGCGGCCGGGCTTTGGATAAATGAAAGACCAAACGCTGATGGGAGTGCTCGGGGAACTGCCCGGCTGGTTGCAGGCGGCCGGCTGGGGCCTCCTGTCCGCGTCCGGCCTGCTGATCGGGGCCGCCGGCGGGTTCTACACGTCACTCCGTCACACGGTCATCGCACGCGTGATGACGTTCGCGGCCGGCGTGCTGCTGGCCGTGGTGGCGGTGGATTTGGTGATCAACGCGCGCGGCTCGGCGAGCCTGCACTGGACGGTCATGGGGTTGCTCGGCGGCGCGGCGGTCTTCAGTTCCGTCAACTGGCTGCTCTCCCGCCGCGGGGCGCGGCACCGGAAACGCTGCGGCGAGTGCATGGAGCAGCCGTCCGAAGGGGAACAGCCCGGCAGCGGGCTGGCCATCGCGGCCGGCACTTTCCTCGACGGCGTCCCCGAGGGGGTGGTGCTGGGGCTGAGCGTGCTGTACCAGGGCGCGCCCGGCCTGGGGACGGTCGCGGCGTTCTTTTTGGCTAACATCCCGGAGGCCCTTTCGAGCAGCGCCGGGATGCGGCGCGCCGGGCGTTCCGCGCGCTACGTGTTCAGCGTGTGGGTCGGAATCGCCCTGATGATCGGCCTCGCGGCGGCGGTCGCCGGGCTTGCGCTCCGGGGCACGGGGCCGGCGGGCCGGGGGACGGTCGAGGCGTTCGCGGCGGGCGCGATCCTGGCGCTGGTCTCGGAGACGATGATCCCGGAGGCGTTCCACGGCTCGCCGCAGTTCAACGGCCTGCTGCTGGTCGTCGGTTTCGTGGCCTTACTGAGCCTAGTGGTGCTCGGTCACTGAAGTCTTTAGGGAGGTGCCTGATGGCTGAACAATTCATCTCTCGCGGTTTCAAAGGGCGTGCGAGGGAGACCGACAGGGCGGTCAAAGAACGCATCCCGCCCGGCCAATTTGTGACGAAGGAGTTCCCGGTCTTGTCCGCCGGGCCGACCCCGCGGACGCCCCTGGAGCGTTGGGACTTTTCCGTCTACGGGGAGGTCGCCGAAGACCTGAAGTGGACGTGGGACGAGTTCCGGCGTCTGCCGCGCGAGACCGTGACGGCCGATATTCACTGCGTCACCAAGTGGTCGAAGCTCGGCACCGTCTGGACGGGCGTCTCGGTCGATACGCTGCTCGCGGGCGTTGGCCTCGACGCGCAGCCCGAAGTCCGTCACCTCGTCGCCTTCTGCGACGGCGGCTACACGACGAACCTGCCGCTCGCCGACGTCCGCGGCGGAAAGGCGTGGGTCGTTGACGAGTACGACGGCAAGCCGCTCGACCCCGTGCACGGCGGCCCGGCGCGCCTGCTCGTGCCGCACCTCTATTTCTGGAAGAGCGCGAAGTGGGTGCGCGGCTTCAAGCTCGTCAGTGAAGACCGCCCCGGCTTCTGGGAGTCGGTCGGCTATCACAACTACGGCGACCCCTGGAGAGAGCAGCGGTACGCGGGTGATTAAAGGGCATGGCGCAGCAGCTCAAATGGCAGCTCGGCACGGTGGTCGAAATCCGGCAGGAGACGCCGAGGGCGAAGAGCCTGATTCTCGATCTGCCGGATTGGACGACGCACCTCGCGGGGCAGCACGTGGACGTGCGCCTGACGGCGGAAGACGGCTACCAGGCGCAGCGCAGCTACTCGATCGCTTCGCCGCCGGAAGATAGACACCTGATGCTCACGGTCGAGCGCATCGAGGGCGGCGAGGTCTCGCCCTACTTAACCGACGGGCTGCGCGTCGGCGACCGGGTCGAGCTGCGCGGCCCCGTCGGCGGCTATTTCGTCTGGGACGCGCGCGAAGGGAAGCACGACGGCTCGCCGCTCTTTCTCGCCGCGGGCGGGAGCGGCGTCGCGCCGCTGATGGCGATGATTCGCCACCGCGCGCATGCGGGTAATAAAGTTCCGACCAGACTCCTTTACTCGTCGCGCTCCTACGAAGAGGTCATCTACCGCGAAGAGCTCGAACGCCTATCCGCGAGCGACCCGACGCTCCGCATCATTCACACCTTAACCAGACGGCGGCCCCCGGACTGGGCGGGCTACGGGCGCAGGGTTGACCGGGCGATGCTGGCGGACGCCGCCTGGCCGCCGGCGGAAAACCCGCTCGCCTTCACCTGCGGCCCGACCGCCTTTGTCGAGGCGGTCGCCACACATTTAGAGGAGTTGGGCTACGAGCCGGGACGCATCAAGACGGAGCGTTTCGGGCCCACCGGAGGTTGAGCGGCATGCGGGATAACGACTTGAGGCTGGACGGCAACGCGGCGGGCGGACTGCTGAACGAAATCTTCCCGTTCGAGATGACTGCCGCGGAGGCGACCTGCGCGGGCTGCGCCGCGACGAGCCTCATCGGCGAGCTGATGCTCTACCAGCACGGGATGGGCGCAGTCCTGCGCTGCGCCGACTGCGACACGGCGCTGATGCGGATCACGCACATCCGCGGCTCGTACCGCCTCGACCTGAGCGGTATGACCTACCTGCGAATCGCCTCGGACATTCATTAACGGACGAGGGCGAGCCGCGCTTGCGCGTGGCGCCGGGCACCACGCAAGGGAAGGGCAACGATGAGATTAAGCAGCCTTGCGCAACAGGCGATTGAAGCCGCCGGCGGCCTCGACCGCTGGCGCCAATTCGAGACCGTTTCGGCGCGCCTGTTGACCGGCGGCGTCCTGTGGCCGCTCAAGCACCAAGAGGGTGTCCTCGACGACGTGCGCGTCCGCGCAGACCTGCGGAGGGAGTGGGCGTCTCACCGGCCGTTCGGCGCGCCCGACCTGCGCACGTCGTTCGAGCCGCATCGGGTGGCGATTGAGAACGCGGAAGGACGGCACGTCGAGGAGTTGCCCCGGCCCCGCGACTCCTTCGACGGTCATGCTCTCGACACGCCGTGGAGTCGCTTGCAGCTCGCGTACTTCGCGGGGTACGCCATGTGGACCTACCTGAACACGCCCTTCCTCTTCGCCTCGGACGGCGTCGAGACGGAGGAGGTGGAACCGTGGCGGGAGAACGGCGAGACCTGGAGGCGCTTAAAAGTCACCTTCCCGCCGGACATCGCCAGCCACAGCGCCGTCCAGACCTTCTACTTCGACGCCGAAGGTCTACTCAGACGGCACGACTACGAGGTGGAAGTGTCGGGCGGGACTCCGGCCGCACACTACGTGTACCGGCACGAAGAGTTCTCGGGGATTCTCGTGCCGACCAGGCGAAGGGTGTTCGGGCGTCGGGAGGACGGGACGTGCGTTCCGGAGCCTCTGATCGTCTCCATCGACCTGAGCGAGGTCGAGTTTAGTTAGCGGTAGTCCGAAGGTGCATGAATGAGCGCCGGCTGCCGGCCTGGGGGGATATGTTATGTCCGAAGAAATCAATCATCATCGCCGCCGCTTTCTCGGCGCCGCGGCCGTGACTATCGCCGCCGCCCGCCTCGGAATGGTGGGTTCCGCGCAGGCACAGTCCGACGGGATAAAGCCGGCGGCGGCGCCCCCGGTCAAACCAAACACAGACGCGTCATTGGGCGCGCTGAAGCAGATCGAGGCCGGCGTCCTGAGCGTCGGGTACGCCGAAGCCGGCCCCGCCGGCGGCCCCGCGGTCGTGCTGCTGCACGGCTGGCCCTACGACATCCACACCTATTCGGAGGTCTCGCCGCTGCTGGCGTCGAAGGGTTACCGCGTGATCGTCCCCTACCTGCGCGGCTATGGCGCGACGCGCTTCCTGTCCGATGAGACCGCCCGTAACGGCCAGCAGTCGGCGCTTGCGGTCGATGTCATCGCGCTGATGGACGCGCTCAAGATCGAGAAGGCGGTCGTCGGCGGGTGTGATTGGGGCGCGCGCACCGCGTGCATCGTCGCGGCGCTCTGGCCCGAACGCTGCAAGGCGCTCGTCTCCGTGAGCGGCTATCTCATCGGCAGCCGCGAGGCCAACAGGACGCCCTTGCCGCCGAAGGCCGAACACGAATGGTGGTATCAATTCTATTTCGCGACGGAGCGCGGCAAACTCGGCTACGAAAAAAACCGGCGCGACTTTAACAAGTTCATCTGGCGGCTCGCCTCGCCGAAGTGGGCCTTCGACGACGCGACGTTCGGGCGCAGCGCCGCCTCCTTCGACAACCCCGACCACGTCCCGATAGTCATCCACAATTACCGCTGGCGGCTCGGCCTGGCCGAAGGCGAGGCGAAGTATGACGGGCTGGAAAGGCGGCTGGCCGCGGCCCCCTTGATCGCCGTGCCCACCGTCACGATGGAGGGCGACGCCAACGGCGCGCCGCACCCGGACGCCAGCTCCTACGCCAGGAAATTCTCGGGCAGATACTCACACCGTGTCGTCACGGGCGGCGTCGGTCACAACCTGCCGCAGGAAGCCCCGGAGGCTTTTGCCGGGGCCGTCATCGAGGCCGACGGCTACTGATTCATCGTTAGACCGGGCGAGCCCTGCGGACAGCGTGAGAGGTGTCCGCAGGGCTTAGCTGTTTCCAGTCCCGATACCAAGGTGCCGACCAATACCATCGTCTAATAGATTCAACCTCAAGCTTGTGGTCTACTCGCCCCGCTATCGCGCCTCGTCGAATCGGGTGCGCGCGACGGGCAGTTTAAATAGAGAAGGAGCACACGCCATGCGACCGGAAAATGCACGTCACACTGCCGAGGGTCGTATCACGTGTCACCTGGGCCCACTCCCGCAACTCCTCTCCGCGCTACTGGCGGCCATGTCTGTGACGCCGCCCCCCGCCGTATTCGCGCAGCAACCCGCCCGCGCCGGGGCGCGGGCCCCAAAGGCGGCTATGGTGCTCGCCGGCGAAGGCGAATCAATCCGCCCCTTCCGCGTCCGCGTGTCGCAAAAGGCGCTCGACGACCTCCGCCGCCGCCTCGCCGCGACACGCTGGCCCGACCGGGAGACGGTCGCAGACCGGTCGCAGGGAGTGCGGCTGGCGACGATGAAGGAGCTCGTCCGCTACTGGCAGACCGACTACGACTGGCGTAAGGCGGAGGCGAGGCTCAACGCCCTGCCGCAGTTCGTCACGACGATTGACGGGCTCGACATACACTTCGTCCACGTCCGCTCGCGCCACCCGAACGCGCTGCCTCTGATCATGACGCACGGCTGGCCCGGCTCCGTCTTCGAGCTGCTCAAGACCGTCGGCCCGCTCACCGACCCCACCAAGTACGGCGGCCGGGCGGAGGACGCCTTCGACCTCGTCCTGCCCTCGATGCCCGGCTACGGCTTCTCGGGCAGGCCGCAGGGCACGGGCTGGAACCCCGAACGCATCGCGCGCGCCTGGGCCGAACTGATGAAGCGGCTCGGGTACGCGCGCTACGTCGCGCAGGGCGGCGACTGGGGCGCCCCCGTCTCCAGCGCGATGGCGCGCCAGGCGCCGGCGGGGCTGCTCGGCATCCACATCAACTTGCCCGCCACCGTGCCGCCCGAGGTCGCGAAAGTTCTCGCCGCGGGCGCGCCCGCCCCCGCGGGACTCTCCGAGAAGGAACGCGCGGCGTTCGACGCGCTCGACACCTTCTACAGGAAGCACCGGGGCTACGCCGTGATGATGGGCACGCGGCCGCAGACCATCGGCTACGCCCTGACGGACACCCCGGCGGGGCTCGCGGCCTGGATGTACGACTACAACAACGGCGAGCCCGAGCGCCTGCTCAACAGAGACGAGATGCTGGACGACATCACGCTGTACTGGCTGACGAACAGCGCGGCCTCGGCGGCGCGGCTCTACTGGGAGACCGGCGGCCAGAGCGTCCTCCTCGCGTCCGCGCAAAAGACCTCAGAGATCGCGCTCCCGGTGGCCGTCACGGTCTTCCCCGGCGAGGTCTACCGGGCCCCGGAGACGTGGGCCCGGCGCGCCTACCGCAACCTCGTCTACTTCAACGAGGCCGACCGGGGCGGCCACTTCGCGGCGTGGGAGCAGCCCGAACCCTTCGCGGCCGAACTCCGCGCCGCCTTCAGAGCCATTCGGCCGGCACGCTGAGCGCCGGACGCCCAAGTGAAAGTCTGACGCCGGTCTTTGTCCCGGGCCGCCGGGGGAGGAGGTCATGATGAGTCTGGTGAAGGAAGCGAAAAGCTTAGGTGTGAGGTGGGAGAAAGAGTTCGGGTACTCACAGGCGGTGAAGGTCGGCGACGTCATCTACCTCTCCGGGCAGGTGAGCCATGACGATGAAGGCAACTTCGTCGGTCTGGGGGAGATGGAAACGCAGATGCGCCAGGCATACGCCAACGTTAAGAAGGTGCTCGCAAAATATGGTGCGACGATGGAGAACATCGTTGACGAGGTGCTCTTCGTGAAAGACATGGATGCGGCCTTCGCCGCGGCGGTCAAGTGCAGGCCGGAGGTCTTCGCAGGGGCCCCGGTGTTGGCGAGCACAATCGTGCAGATCGAGCGTCTGGGCTTCCCCGAGCTGATGATTGAAATTAAGTGCGTCGCCAAACTCTAGAGGTTGAGTCGCACGAGCCATTCGATGAAGGAAAGGCGGTTCCGCATGAAGACGATACGAATCATGGCGTTAGCGGTGCTGATCGTCGGGGGAGGTCTGGCGCTGCACGCGGCGCGGGCGCAGCAGCCGTCCGGAATCAGGCGCACCGACCTCCAGCGCCACGACCTGGGCGTCCCCGGGCGCGAGGTCGTGCAGGTGCGCGTCGAGCTCGACCCCGGCGTGGCGTTCGGCCGTCACCGGCACCCGGGCGAAGAGATCGTCTACGTCATCGAGGGCACGCTGGAGTATGAGGTCGAGGGCCGGCCGCCGGTCACGCTCAAGGCCGGCGAGGTGCTGTTCATCCCGGCCGGGGCGGTTCACGCGGCGAAGAACGTCGGCAGCGGCAACGGGGCTGAACTCGCCACCTACATCGTCGAGAAAGGGAAGCCGCTCGTCGTGATGGCCGAGTGAGCGCCGGGCGGGGTAACCGGGGGCGGCGGCCGTGGCGCCTCCACGTACAGGAACGGAGTCTGTCAAGGCTCCCCAGACGAAAGGAGATAATGATGTCCAGCGTTCAGGTGAGTGAGAAGACCGAGGCGGCGCCGCAGGCCAAGCCGGTTGACATGAGGCTCGAAGTCGTGACGATCCCCGTCTCCGACGTTGACCGCGCGAAGGCGTTCTACGAGAAGCTCGGGTGGCGGCTCGACATCGACATCGCGAACGGCGACTTCCGCGGCGTGCACTTCACGCCGCAGCACTCGCAAGCCTCGATCATCTTCGGCAGGGGGAGCACGGCGGGCGCGCCCGGCTCGGCCCAGGGCCTGGTCCTCGCCGTGGACGACATCGACGCCGCCCGCGCGGACCTCCTCTCCCGCGGCGTCGCCGTGAGCGAGGTCTTCCACTACGCCGGCGGCCCCTTCAACGACACCGGCGAGAAGCCGCGCGTCAAGGGCCGCGACCCGGAGGGCCGCTCCTACTTCACGTTCGCCTCGTTCGAGGACCCGGACGGCAACGGCTGGCTGCTCCAGGAGATCACGTCGCGGCTCCCCGGCCGGGTGTGGGAATGAAGGGGGCGCGGGCCATGGACGTCGCGGCACTCGCAGAGCTGCTCCGCGAGACGGCGGAGCGCCACGACCATTACGAGAAGACGCACGCCGAGCACCACTGGTGGGACTGGTACGCGCCCTACCTGAGCGCCCGCCAGCAGGGCGGCGGCCCGGAGGAGGCGGCGGCCGCCGCCGACCGTTACATGGAGGAGGTTTTTCACGTCCTCCCCCGATGACGCCGCCCGGGTGGCGGCGCCCTCCTGATACGTCACCCGCCGGGCAGGCGGCCTTCTCCCACGGCGACGGCCGGAGGGGACATGTCGACTCGACATGTCCCCTCCGGCCGTTCGCCCCCCACGCTCCTTTGCAACAGGGTCGTTGACCTCGCCTCCGCGCTGTCCGATGCCAAGGTGCCGACCGATACCAACGTCTAATAGATTCACACACACGCCTGTGGTCTACTCGCCCCGGCTACCGCACCAGGGCGAATCGGGTGCGTGGGACGGACGGTTTTTATAAAGGAGAACGCAATGCAATTCGAGAAAGCACAGCGCGACGCCAAGGCCCGAACCGCGTGTATGGTCGGCCCTCTCTGGCGATCCCTCGTCGTGCTCCTGGCGGTGGCGACATCTCTGGCCGCGCCCGCCGCCGTGCTCGCGCAGCAACCCGCCAGGGCCGGCATGCGGGCGCCGGCCGCGGTCAGGGCGCGCGCGGACGAGGACGACGCGGTCCGCCCCTTCCGGGTCAGATTCCCGGAAGAGGCGCTCGCCGACCTCCGCCGGCGCATCACGGCCACGCGTTGGCCGGAGCGCGAGACCGTCGAAGACTTTTCCCAGGGCGTGCAACTCGAAAAGCTGCGGCCGCTCGTGGAGTACTGGGGGACGCGGTACGACTGGCGCAAGGCCGAGGCGAGGCTGAACGCCCTGCCGCAGTTCACGACCGACATCGACGGCCTCGACATCCACTTCATCCACGTCCGCTCGCGCCACCCCGAAGCCATGCCGCTGCTCATGACGCACGGCTGGCCCGGTTCCGTCTTCGAGCTCCTCAAGGTCGTCGAGCCGCTCACAGACCCCACGGCCCACGGCGGGCGCGCGGAAGACGCCTTCCACCTCGTGCTGCCCTCGTACCCCGGCTACGGCTTCTCGGGCAAGCCGAAGGCCACGGGCTGGGGGCCAGACCGCGTGGCGCGCGCGTTTCACGGGCTGATGCAGCGCCTCGGGTACAGGCGGTACGTGTCCCAGGGCGGCGACTGGGGCGCCATCATCTCCGAGGTGTTGGCGGTGCAGGCCCCGGAGGGGCTGCTGGGCATCCACGTCAACATGCCCGGCACCGTGCCGCCCGAAGTCCTGCGGCTCATCCGCAACCGCGAGCCGGCGCCCCCGAACTTTACCGAGGCGGAGAAGACGGCGTTCGCCGGGCTGGAATACTTCTACCGGAAGGGGTTCGGCTACGCCGAGATGATGAACACCCGCCCGCAGACGCTCGGCTACGCGCTGGCGGATTCGCCGGTCGGGATGCTCGCCTTCTTCTACGACAAGTTCACCGAGTGGACGTACAGCGGACGGCAGCCCGAGAAGGCGTTCACGCGCGACGACATGCTCGACAACGTGACGCTGTACTGGCTCACGAACACCGGCACGTCCTCCTCGCGCTCCTACTGGGACGCGGCGCAGGGAGGCGGGGGGCCGTTCAACGCCGTGGAGATTACGAAAGTCCCGGTCGCCGTCACCGTCTTCCCCGGCGAGATCTACCGCGCGCCGCGCAGTTGGGGCGAGCAGACTTTCAAGAAGCTCATCTACTGGAACGAGGTCGATAAGGGCGGCCACTTCGCCGCGTGGGAAGAACCACAACTCTTCGCCCAAGAGATTCGCGCGGCGTTCAGACCGCTGCGCTAGACGAATTGGAGAGTGAGCGATGTCCGAAGAGCACCGAGACGTTTACCACACGCTTTCGACCGCCGCGGTCAACACCCGCGTCGCCCGGTTCCTGCTGGCCGGCCTGCTCGTCGCCGGCGTCTGCGCGTTCGGCTCTTACGCCCAATCCCTCGACTCGGGCGGCGGGCAGGGGGCGGCCGGGGAGCCGTACCCGCAGATGCCGTCTATCGCGCCGATAGGCGTGAGGATCGGTAAGTATCTGGACGTGCCGGCGTCGGCCAAAGGCCCGGCCCTCGACCCCGCCAAGGGTTACCGGCTGCAAGACCTCGGGGGCGGCCTGTACATGGTCACCGACAACGTGTACCAGTCGATGTTCCTCGTCTACGACCGCGGCGTCGTGGTCGTAGACGCGCCCCCGGCCTACGCGGCGCACATCCCGCGGGCCGTCGCCGAGGTGAGCGACAAGCCCGTCACGCACGTCGTCTACAGCCACTCCCACACCGACCACATCGGGGGCGCGAAGTCTCTGGGCGGCCGCCCCGCCGTCGTCGCGCACGAGGAGACCCTCCGGCTGCTGAGGCGGGCCGCCGACCCGAACCGCCCGCTGCCCACCGTCACCTTCAAAGACAAGTACACGCTGCGCGTCGGGGGTAAGGTGCTGGAGCTTTCCTACCACGGCAACGGGCACGAGCCGGGGAACATCTTCATCCGCGCGCCGGCGCAGCGCGTGCTGATGGTCGTCGATGTCGTCTTCCCGGGCTGGATGCCGTGGCGCCGCTTCGCCCTCGCGCAGGACGTCCGGGGTTATTTCGCGCAGGTCGAGGAGATACGGAAGATGGACTGGGACACGCTGGTCGGCGGCCACGTCGCGCGCACCGGCACCCACGCCGACGTGGACCTCCAGGCCGAGTTCAACCGGGACGTGAAGGAGGCGGCGAGCGCCGCGCTGGCTTCGACCAGGCTCGGCGAGGGGCTGAACCCGCTGGACAGGGTCAACCCTTGGGCGGGCTTCGACGACTACATCGACCGCGTCGCGGCCCAGTGCGTCAAGACGCTCACGCCCAAGTGGTCGTCCAGACTCGCGGGCTTCGACGTCTACGTCTGGGATCAGTGTTACGCGATGGAGCAGAGCCTGCGCATCGAGTAGGCGCAGACAACCAGTAAGCGACCTGATAGTGAGGTGAACGCGACATGAACGAGAAGCACGAAGCGACTGGCCCAGTAACGACCGGCACGCAGCAGGTGGAGGTGGCCGTGCTCGCCGGCGGCTGTTTCTGGGGCGTCGAAGACATCCTGCGCGATGTGCCCGGCGTGATCGACACCGAGGTCGGCTACACGGGCGGCTGGCTGGAGAACCCGACGTACCACGACACGCACGACAGCAAATCCGGGCACGCCGAGGCGGTCCGCGTGACCTTCGACCCGTCGGTGCTCGGCTTCGAGGAACTGCTCGAACGCTGGTTCTTCCGCCTGCACGACCCCACCACGCTCAACCGCCAGGGCAATGACGTGGGGACGCAGTACCGCTCGGCGATCTTCCCGCAGACGGAGGAGCAGCGCGAGATTGCGGAACGCGTCATCGCGCGCGTCGAGGCGTCTGGGCGCTGGAAGCGGCCCGTCACCACGAGCATCGAGCCCGCCGCGGCCTGGTACAGCGCGGAGGAGTACCACCAGGATTACCTGCGCAAGAACCCCGGCGGCTACACCTGTCACTACCTGCGCGACTGAGCAATTGATTTGGATGGAGTCGGAGGGGGCTGATGTCCGAAGAGCGCAACCACAATCGCCGCCGCTTTCTTGCCGCCGCGGCCCTGGCCGCCGCCGCCGTCCCGTTCGGCGTGAACGGATGTGCGGCGCGGCGGACGGCGGGCGCGCCGGGTCAACTGCCGGACGAAGGCGAGCTGCCCTCGCTCGGCGGCGCGAACGCGTGGCTCAACTCCGAGCCGCCGAAGGCCGGCTCCCTGCGCGGGCGTGTCGTCCTCGTCCAGTTCTGCACCTACACCTGCATCAACTGGCTGCGCACGCTCCCCTACGTCCGCGCGTGGGCCGAGAAGTACAAGGGGCACGGGCTGGTGTTGCTCGGCGTGCACACGCCCGAGTTCGAGTTCGAGAAAGACCTCCATAACGTCCGCCGCGCCTTGAAGGAGATGGGGGTCTCCTACCCGGTCGCGGTCGATAACGACTACGCGATATGGAGTGCTTTCAATAACCGGTACTGGCCCGCCCTCTATTTCGTAGACGCGCGGGGGCGCGTCCGCCATCACCACTTCGGCGAGGGCGAGTACGAACAGTCCGAAAGGGTCATCCAGCAACTGCTGGCCGAGGCCGGGGCCGGCGGCGGCGGCGAGCTAGTTTCGGTCGAGGGCCGCGGGGTCGAAGCCCCCGCCGATTGGGGCAGCCTGAAGAGTCCGGAAATCTACCTCGGCTACGGGCGCGCCGAAAACTTCGCGTCACCCGGCGGCGCGGAATCGGACGAGCAACGCGTCTACGCGGCCCCCGCGCAGTTGGGCCTCAACCGTTGGGCGCTGTCGGGCGACTGGACGGTGGGGAGGCAGGCCGCCGTGCTGAACAAGGCCGGCGGGCGCGTCGCGTGCCGCTTCCACGCCCGCGACCTTCACCTCGTCATGGGGCCGGCGGCGCGGGGCAAGTCCGTGCGGTTTCGCTTGACCCTGGACGGGCAGCCGGCGGGCGCGGCCCGCGGCGTTGACGTTGACGACGGGGGCAACGGCACGGCCGCCGAGCAGCGGATGTATCAGTTGATCCGGCAGCCGAAGCCCGTCACCGACCGGCGGTTCGAGGTCGAGTTCCTCGACCCGGGCGTGGAGACTTTCGCGTTCACGTTCGGCTGATTAACCCGGGCGCACACACGCCCGCGGCGGGGGCAGGAAGGGAAGCGCGATGAACGAACTGCTTGAAGACATTCTTGAAGCGCGCGGCGGGCCGGGCATGCCCCAACCTCTACTTCGTCGTCGGCCGGAGGCCGGCGGGACGGAGGAGTCCCTGCGGGCGGTTAACGAGTTCCTCGCCATCGTCTCGCACGAGCTGCGCTCGCCGATCACGGCGATTCTGGGCTGGGCGCGGCTGCTCAGGACGGGGAAGACCGACTCGGACAGGCTCGCGCTGGCCCTGGAGGTGATCGAGCGCAACGCGCGTTTGCAGGCGCGGCTCGTCGAGGAGCTGGTCGATTACACGCGCGTCGTTTCCGCCAACAGGCTCCCGCTGAAGGCACAAGCCTTCCCACTCGCCGCCGCGGTCAAAGAGGCGGTCGAGGCGGTGGCCCCCGCGGCGTATGCCAAGAAGGTTCACGTCGTGAAGCGGCTGGGCCCCGCGCCGGGCGAAATACACGGCGACCCCGCCCGCTTGCAGCAGGCGCTCACGAACCTGCTCTCGAACGCCATCAAGTTCACGCCCGAGGGCGGGGTCGTCACGATCTCGCTGGACGCGTGCGGCCGACACCACACGATCACCGTCAGCGATACCGGCAAGGGCATCGAGCCCGGTTTTCTCCCCTTCGTCTTCGACCATTACCGCCAGGCCGAAAGGGCGTGCGGCGCGGGCGGCGGTCTCGGACTAGGGCTGGCGATAGCCCGCCACATCGTGGAGCTGCACGAGGGAACGATCACGGCTGACAGCCGGGGCCCCGGGGAAGGCTCTGTGTTCACCGTTCGGCTTCCGCGCGACCGCGCCGCGTCCGTAATGCGCGCCGCGAAATCTTAACTCGGAGAGGGAGGTCACAAGATGTCTGTCTACCTACTGGCGCTTCTCATCGGTGTCGTCGCGGGGCTGCGGGCCATGACCGCCCCGGCGGCGGTCGCCTGGGCGGCTTACCTCGGCTGGCTCAACCTCGGCGGGAGTTGGCTCGCCTTCCTCGGTAACTTCTGGGTGCGCTGGATACTGACGGCGCTCGCGCTCGTCGAGCTGGTCACAGACCAGCTCCCGTCCACCCCGAGCCGCACGGTGCCGGTTCAGTTCGGCACGCGCATCGTGATGGGCGGCCTCTCCGGCGCGGCGGTCGGGGCCTCGGGCGGGTCGTGGGTCGGCGGACTGGTCGCGGGCGCTGTCGGCGCGGTCATCGGCACGCTCGGCGGGCGCGCCGCACGCGCGCGTCTCGCCGCCGCGTTCGCCAGCGACCGCCCCGCCGCCTTCGTCGAGGACGCGGTCGCCATCGTCGGCGGCGCGCTGCTGATAGGAGCCGTAATGCGATGAGAGAGTTCGACGCGATCATCATCGGCGCGGGCCAGGCCGGCCCAGCGCTCGCCGGGCGGCTGACCGGGGCCGGCATGACGGTGGCCCTCGTCGAGCGGAAGCTCTTCGGCGGGACGTGCGTCAACACCGGCTGCACGCCGACCAAGACGCTCATCGCCAGCGCCTACGCCGCGCACCTCGCGCGCCGCGCCGCCGACTTCGGCGTCCTGCTCGGAGGCCCCGTGCGCGTGGACATGAGGCGGGTCAAGGCGCGCGCCGACGCCCTCGTCGCGGACTCGCGCACGGGGGTCGAGAAGTGGCTGCGCGGCATGGAGGGCTGCACCGTCGTCGAAGGGCACGCGCGCTTCGAGGGGCCGCACCGTGTGCGCGTGGGCCGGGAGCTGCTGAAGGCTCCGCGCGTCTTCGTCAACGTCGGCGGGCGCGCCTTTGTGCCCGACATGCCGGGCGTCCGCGAAGTCCCCTTCCTCAACAACCGCTCGATGCTCGAACTCGACCGCCTGCCCGAGCACCTCGTCGTGGTCGGCGGCAGCTACGTCGGGCTGGAGTTCGCGCAGATGTACCGCCGCTTCGGCGCGGAGGTGACGGTCGTCGAGAAGGGGCCGCGCCTCATCGCGCGCGAGGACGAGGAGGTCTCTGAAGCCATCAGGGAGATTCTCGTCGGCGAGGGCGTTAACGTGCGCACCGACGCCGAGTGCATCAGCCTCGCGCCGCACCCGCGGGGCGTCGAGGTCGGCGTCAACTGCCTGGAGGGCGAGCCCACGTCGGTCGGCTCGCACGTCCTGCTCGCGGTGGGGCGTCGGCCGAACACCGACGACCTCGGCCTCGAAGCGGCCGGCGTCGAACTGGACGCGCGCGGGTACATCAAGGTTGACGACCAGCTCGCCACCAACGTCCCAGGCATCTGGGCGCTCGGCGACTGCAACGGCCGCGGGGCGTTTACGCACACGGCCTACAACGACTTCGAGATCATCGCCGCCAACCTGCTCGGCGGCGAGAGCCGGCGCGTGAGCGACCGCGTCCCCGGCTACGCGCTCTACATCGACCCGCCGCTCGGCCGCGCCGGCATGACGGAGCGCGAGGCCCGCGCCACGGGCCGCCCGCTCCTCGTCGGCAGCCGCCCCATGACCCGCGTCAGCCGCGCCGTCGAGAAGGGGGAGACGCAAGGGCTGATGAAGGTCGTCGTGGACGCCGAGACGCGCAGGATTCTCGGGGCCGCCATCCTCGGCACGGGCGGGGACGAGGCGATCCACGGCGTCCTCGACATCATGAGCGCGGGCGTCCCCTACGACGTGCTGGAGCGCGCCGTGCCCATCCACCCGACGGTCTCAGAGCTAATCCCGACGATGCTGGGCGAGATGCGCCCGGCCCTGTAGGAAGTGACCGAGACCGGTTCGAGCGAAGGGAGAACATTTATGAGCAAGCCCGTCCGCATCCTCGGCATCGCCGGGAGCCTTAGACAGAAGTCCTACAACCGCGCCGCGCTGCGCGCCGCGGCCGAACTCGCGCCCGAGGGCGCGACCGTCGAGCTCTTCGAGCTGGACGGCCTCCCCGGCTTCAGCGAGGACGACGAGCAGCGGCCCCCCGAGAAGGTCACGGAGCTGAAGCGCCGTGTACGCGAGTCGGACGCCGTCCTCTTCGTCACGCCCGAGTACAACTACTCGATCCCCGGCGTGCTGAAGAACGCCATCGACTGGGCCTCGCGCCCCTACGGCGACAGCGCGTGGGCGGGGAAGCCGGCGGCCGTCATGGGCGCGTCCGTCAGCGCCATCGGCACGGCGCGCGCCCAGTACCACCTGCGGCAGGTGATGGTCTTCCTCAACATGTTCCCCGTCAACCAGCCCGAGGTGTTGATCGGCAACGCCTCCGAGCGGTTCGACGCCGACGGGAACCTGACCGACGTGGAGACGAGGGAGCACGTCCGCCGGCTGCTTCAGAGCCTCGTGGACTGGACGCGGCTGATCGGCGGCCGGAAGTAGGCTGACGGCGTCTAGCGTCGGGTGGCACGCAGGTTACGGCCGGACGAGCAGGGAAGCGCGGAACATCTCCCGCCCTATCAAGCCGGTGCGCGATGAGTTGGAGGCCGTGGGTGGATACGGCCGGCGGCCGCCGGACGCGCCGCTTTCGTCGCCGTCCATACACTCCGTGAAGGGGAGGCGAGATGATCAAGGTAAGACCTTCGGCCGAGCGGGGCAGGACGAGGACCGATTGGCTCGACAGCAGCCACACGTTCTCCTTCAACCGCTACCACGACCCGCGTCACACCGGCTTCCGCAAGCTCCTCGTCATCAACGAGGACTTCGTCGCGCCGGGGCGGGGCTTCGGCACGCACTCGCACGGCGACATGGAGATACTCTCCTACGTCGTCGAGGGCGCGCTCGAACACAGGGACTCCGCGGGGGGCAGCGGCCGTATCCGCCCCAACGAACTCCAGCGCATGACGGCGGGCACGGGCGTCAGCCACAGCGAGTTCAACGGCTCGCAGGCCGAGCCGGTCCACTTCTTCCAGGTCTGGATCGAGCCCGAGACGGAAGGGCTGCGGCCCGGCTACGAGCAGCGCACCTTCCCGGAAGGGGAGAGGCGGGGGCGCTTGCGGCTGCTGGCCTCCCGCGAGGGGGCCGACGGCTCCGTGTCGATCCATCAGGACGTGAAGCTCTACGACGCGCTGCTCGCGCCCCGAGACAGGGTCTCGCACCAGCCGGCCGTCGGCCGCCACGCGTGGATTCAGGTCGTCAAGGGCGCCGTGGCGGTCAACGGCACCCTCCTCGAGAGGGGCGACGGGGCGGCGGTCAGCGAGGAGACCTCCATCAACTTCGAGGCGCTCGAAGACGCCGAAGTCCTCCTCTTCGACCTCGCATAGCGCGGGCGGGATTTGGCGGTGACGGCTACGCGAACGTGTGAGATTATGAAGGCGGGAAGAAGGGACGGCTCACGGCGGGCCTTCCCGCAGTGCGGCGCGGCCGCGGCGGCCGGCACAGGTTGAGATGTTGAAGGGGGGAACAGCTTGCCAGAAAACCCGTTGACCGCGGCTGAACAGCATACCCGCAGGAATCTGCCCGACGAGGACGAAATAGACGAGACGCTGGAGGAGTCCTTCCCGGCGAGCGACCCTCCCGGTTGGACACTCGGCGTGGACGCCGACCACCGACCCGGCGAGGATTCTCCCGAGGAGAGGTAGCGGGAGGCGAATCTCAGGATGAACCTTCACCCGGGCGGGTGACGCGTTGCCCTTCCGAGCGCAGCCGGGGCGTACCTTCCGACGCCTGGTGTAAAGTTCACGGCCCGGCTTACAGTCCCGACCCCGTACTCTGGGCCCGTCGTCTATGGCATCGGACGATGCCGACGGCCGGCCTGCTTTACCTTCACCACGTACTTCTCGTTCGCTTCCGTTTCGCCGTCGGCGGCGACGAGTTCTACGGCGCGCTCCCCGGCCTCGTAACCGGAGTGCGTGTAGGAGCCCGTCATCGTCACGGGCTGAGGGCCGAGAGCGCCTGCGTCTGTAGTGGCGCGTGCGGACGGCCTCGCGCACCTGCCCGTGCAGACGGGACATTACTGACGCCCCTCGGGTGAGAGATAACGCCCTGACGGGGCGTATAATCTGGCGGGATTATTGGCCGCAAAATACGCCCGCGGGCGCGGGAGATTAAGGGGAAAGTTCAAGAAGCGACCGGATTAGATGCCCAATCGGGCGTCATTGCCGGCGGCTTATACGCCGGGATAAAAACAGGTGCGCCCAAACGGGCGTCTCCACCGGCGGCTTGGAGTACGCCTACTTAGCGTTAGATTGCTGTCGAGTAATGGCACACGAAGGAGCTTGTTATGGAATACAAGCATGGATTGACTAAAGCCGAGTGGGACGAAAAGAAAAAGGACATAGTTCAAATTCTCATCGAGATTTCTCTCCTGCCTGAAGAGGT
>DATMVD010000034.1:0-37154 GCA_035563535.1 Pyrinomonadaceae bacterium
CCGGAGCCGCAGCCCGCCCAGGAGGCCGCGCCCCCCGTCGAAGAGCCGCGCACGCCGGAGAAGGCCGCGCCCCCGCCGGCCGAGGCCGCGCCGCCCGCCGATGTGAAGGCGAAGCCGGAACCCGACATCGTCATCCTCTCCTCGCTCGCCGACGAGATCGGCACGATGGACTACTACCGCATCGCGCCGGCCACGAAGGAGACAGCCGCGCCCTCCGTGGCAGATGTCTCGACGCCGACGCCCGAGCCCATCCCCGTCGTGCCCGTGCTCGAAGCGGAGGTCTTCGAGGAGCCCGAAGAGGACACGGACGACATCTACCTGAGCCTGCTCGACGACGAGGGCGAGTTCCGCGCCGGCCAGTTGGTGACGATCAAGATTTACGTCGGCCGCGGCACGTACGGCCAGCGGCCGGTGGGCCAGGCCCAACTGACGGTCAAAGTCCTCGGCACCTCCTTCCGCCCCATCATCGTCTCGACGGAGACGGACGAGCACGGCGTCGGCATCGTCCGCGCGCTGCTCCCGCGCTTCAACTCGGGGCGGGCGGCCATCATCATCCGCGCCGTCGCGGGCGAGAACTCGGCCGAGATGCGGCGCATCATCCACCAGTGACGGGAGGGGCGGGGTTTGCGCGTAGAGATTAACGGCGAGCCGAAGGAGCTGGACGAGGGGACGACCCTCTCGGCGCTCATCGAACACCTCTCGCTCGCGCCCGAGCGCGTCGCCGTCGAGCTCAACCGCGAAGTCGTCCGCCGCGCCGACTGGCCCGCCGCCCGGCTCTCCGACGGCGACCGCGTCGAGATCGTCCACTTCGTCGGCGGCGGCTAATTTCTGTTTCAAATAGTTAAGGTGTAAATTGTGCGCAGCCCGCCCGTAAGAGTCGGCGGGCTGTCATCCTTTAGAAGGAGCACTCATAACAAAATGTCCACGGCGGTTCAGGCGGAGAGGGAGACGTTCGAGGTCGCGGGGCGCGTGTTCGCGTCGCGGCTGATTGTGGGGACGGGGAAGTACCGAAGCTTCGAGGAGATGAAGGCGGCGCACAGGGCTTCGGGCGCGGAGATGGTGACGGTGGCGGTACGCCGCGTGCCGCTCGACCGCAAGACCGAGTCGTTCCTCGACCACCTCGACCCGGGCCTCGTCATCCTCCCCAACACGGCCGGCTGCTACACGGCCGAGGAGGCGATCCGCACGGCGCGGCTCGCGCGCGAGGCTTTGCAGACAGACCTCGTCAAGCTCGAAGTCATCGGCGACCAGACGACGCTCTTCCCCGACAACGAGCAGACGCTCGAAGCCGCCCGCGTGCTCGTGCGCGAGGGCTTCAAGGTGCTGCCCTACTTCTCGGACGACCTCATCATGGCGAAGAAGCTCCTGGACGCGGGCTGCGCGGCCGTGATGCCCCTGGCCGCGCCCATCGGCTCCGGCCTGGGCGTGCAGAACCCGGCCAACCTCCGCATCATGCGCGAGCAGCTCCCCGACGCCGTCATCATCGTGGACGCGGGCGTGGGCACGGCGAGCGACGCGGCGGTGGCGATGGAGCTGGGCGTGGACGCCGTGCTGATGAACACGGCCATCGCGGAGGCCGAAGACCCAGGCCGGATGGCTACGGCCATGCGCCTCGCGGTCGAGGCCGGGCGTCTCGCGTTCCAGGCCGGGCGGATGCCAAAGCGTCTCTACGCCAGCGCTTCGAGCCCCCTGACGGGCGTGGTTCGCTGAACGCGTAGCCGTCGAAGAGTAAGAAGAGAGGCGGGAGAGTCACCCCCGGAAGCGCGGAGGGCTCTCCCGCTTCATTTTGTGAAGGCGCGGGGCACGCCTGCAAGGGCGCGGAGCTGTTGCGCGGGTTGGGCTGAGCGGCCGAGAAGTCCGCGGAGTTGTCGCCCGTGTCCGTGCAGCCGTCGCCACGCCTTACGGCGGCGGTGTTCGTGCCCGGCGCGGGCGCGGGCGCAGTCTCCGAGCAGTTCGCGGTCGGGCCGTAGCCTGCGAGGTCAACGACGTTCGCAGACACGGGGCACGCGCCCGAGAGCGCCGTCGTCGTCTTGACGAGAGCGACCTTGCCCGCCGTCGCGCTCATGTTGATTGAGCCCGATGCGTCCGGCGTCGGGAGTGCGCTGACGCCGTTCGCGTTGCCCGCCTCCTGCACGAGGTAACGCTGCCCGGGCGCGAGTGTGAAGTCGCCGAGCGCCGTCACCTGCCAAGCCCCCGTCCCCGTCGCCGAGGCGTACTGCACAGACCAGCCATTGAGTGAGACTGCGGCCGCCCCGCGGTTATACAGCTCGACGAAATCATTCTTGAAGGCAGAGCAGTTCGCCGTCGCGCAGCCCGCCCCGCCGTAGACCTGACTGATGACGACCAGCGGCGGTGTCGAAGTCGGCGTCGGAGTCGGCGTCGGCGAAGGCGTGGCCGAAGGTGTCGGCGTAGGCGTCGGCGTGCTCGTCGGAGTGGGAGTAGGACTGGGAGTAGGGGTGGGCGTCGGCGAAGGGGTCGGAGTAGGCGTAGGTGTCGGCGTTGAAGCAGGAGTCGGGCTCGGCGTGGGAGTGGGCGTCGGGGTTGGGGTCGGCGTCGGCGTGGCCGAGCACGAGACTGTTGGCGAATTGGTGTTACGAGGGACGGGCGGAGCGGCTTGAAAGTCGTTCGCGTTGTCGTTCGTCTCCGCGCAGCCGTCCGCCTTTCTGAAGGCCGAGAGGGTGTTGCCCGGGGCGGGCGCGGGGCCGCCGCCCTCGAAGCAGTTGGCGGATGGGCCGTAGCCGACGAAGTCAACGACCCGCTCTCCCGAGGGGCACGCGCCGCCCAGCGCCTCCGTCGTGTTGACGAGCGCGACCTTGCCCGCGGTCGCCGCCAGCGCGACGTTGCCGGAGGCGTCGGGCGTCGGCAACTCCTGCCCGCAGGGCGAGCCGGAACAGCCCGCGCCGCCCGCCTGCTGAATCAAGAGATGCCGGCCGGGCGCGAGCGTGACGTGCGGCAGGTTCGTCACCTGCCACGTCGTCCCACCGGCCGAAGAGTATTGAACCGACCACCCGGCGAGGTCTGCGTCCGCCGAGCCCCTGTTGAAAATCTCGACGAAGTCATTCCTATACGGCGCGCCGCTGTTGCCCCCGCCGCCGAAGACCTGACTGATGACGACGAGGGGCTTCGGCCCAGGCGTGGGCGTCGGAGTAGGCGCGGGCGTCGGCGTGGGTAACGGAGTCGTTGAAGGGGTCGGCGTCGGAGTGGGCGTCGGCGTCACGGTCGGAGTGGGAGAAGGTGTTGGTGACGGCGACGGTGTAGGCGTAGGCGTTGGAGTCGGTAGGGGCGTCGGAGACGGCGTGGGCAGAGGGGTAGGAGATGGCGACGGAGTCGGAGTCGGGGTAGGCGATGGAGTCGGGGTCGGCGTCGGAGTGGGAGAAGGTGTTGGGGATGGTGACGGTGTAGGCGTGGGTGTCGGAGACGGAGTTGGAGTCGGTGTGGGCGTGGGCGTGGGCGTGGGCGTGGGTGTCGGGGTTGGAGATGGAGTCGGTGTTGGTGTAGGCGTCGGCGAAGGCGTGGGGGTTGGCGTCGGGTTGACTGTGACCGACGCCGAGCCTTCGATGCCGCCCGCGCGCGCGAAGAGTGTGGACGCGCTGGGGGCGTGAGCCGTGACGCTGACGTTCGAGCCTTCGACGGGCTCGACTGTCATCCTCTTTGCGTCGCTCGAAGACCAGACGAAGAGGACGCCGGGGACTTCCGTCTCGACGCCGTTGACACTTGCGAAGGCCCGGGCGAAGAAGTCCTGTCTGCCGTCGATGTCGAGCGTTACTGTCAGAGGCGTGACATCGACGCGCGCGAGCGGCGGCGAGCCGAAGGGAGTGCCGTCGGCTCGTAGGCCGGGCGAGTAGGCGCGCCCGGCAGAGCCCACAGCCAAAGTATGTGGACTGAAGTCACCGCCGGCAGAGCCGGAGCCCGCGTCGGGCGAGCGCGTGAGCGACTGATCCCTCGGGGCGGCGACTGTGCCGCCGGGGCCGTAAGTGAGGGTGGCGACGACGAACGTGCGGTCGGAGGATAAGGGGAGCCTGACGGTCAGAGCGTCGCTCGTGTCGTTGAGGCTGAGCGAGCCGGCCTTGAGGACGAGCGCGCCGCCGAAGGCTTCGGCCGGCGGCGCGCCCCCGCCGAAGATGAGGAGCGGTCGCCCTGCTTCGAGCGTCGTCTGTCCGGGGAAGGTGAAGCGGACGGTCGAGGCGTCGGCGATTTGCAGCCCCGAGAGGTCGAGCGGCGCGTCGGACGTGTTGATAAGTTCGACGAACTCGTCGTCGTCGGAGCTGCGCGCACCGTCGCGGTTCGCGTCGCCTTCGACCTGCGCGGTCTCCGTGTCGTCGGGCGGCACGTCGGCGAGTAGTTCGTTGACGGCCAGCGGGACGAGAACGTTGACCTCCGCCTGACCCGACACTTCTGCGCCGCGGTTGTCGGGCGCATTGGCCCTGACCAGAACCGCGCCGGCCCCGGACGCGCGCAGCAGGCCGGAGGCATCGACGGTCGCGACGAGCGGGTCGTCCGAACTCCAACTGATGAGAGCTTCGGGGACGGGCCGTCCGTTCTCGTCGAAGGCGCTGGCGGCGAGTTGCACGCGGCCGCCGCGGTTGAGGGTGAGAGACGGCGGCGAGACTTCGACCCGCGTTATCTTCGGAGGACGTTGCCGCACGGAAAGCTCTGCGTCGGCGTTGACGAGAGTGACGCCGCCGGCGGTCGCTTCCGCGCCGACCTTCGTCGAGCCCTGGCTCAGACCGCGTAGCGTTACAGTGACCGGGCCTTCGGCGGCCTCGCCGCCAACGCCCTCCACTTCGGCGACGCTCGCGTCGCTCAACTTGAAGACGAACTTCACGTCTCTCAACGCGCGCTCGTACTGGTCGAACGCCTGCGCCTTGAAGGCGGCCGACTCGCCGACGAAGACAGTCTGCCGGAGCGGGTTGATACTAACGCGCGTGAGGCGGCCGGCGCGTTCGAGGAAGAGGCCGCCGTCAACGCGGCGGCCGGGCGAGAACCTGCGCGCGGCGTTCGCGGCGGTGTGGCGCGCGAACGCGCCTTTGATGTCGGGCGAGCGCGTGACGGATTCGTTGACCGCGTCGTCGCCGAAGTCGTCGCCCGCCGCGCCGTAGGCGAACTGCGTGACGAGATTCCCCGCGGCGTCGCGCACGACGAGCGTGAGCCCCGCGTTGGAGAGCGAGAGCGATGCGGTGCTTACCTTCGAGACGAGCGCGCCTCCGAAGAAGGGGTCGGACGGGTCGGGGCTGCCGCCGCCGAAGAGCACGAGCGCCTCGCCCGCAGGGAGCAGGCTCCCCTGTGTGAACGTGTGGCGCACACTCTCATTTGAACTGCTCAAGGCGCGCGTGCGGAGCGTCCAGCCGGAGAGGTCGAGCGCGTCGGCCGAGCCGTTGACCACCTCGACGAACTCGTCTTCGGAGCCGACGCGGACGCCGTCTCGGTTGGCGTCCCCGTCGATGCCGTCCGGTGGGTCGGCCAGCACCTCGTTGACGACGAGCGTCCGTTCGACGACGCGCAGCGTCGCCGCGGTCAACGTCTCGCCGACGCTGACCTTGACGAACGTCGTGCCTTGACTCACGCCGACTGCGAGGCCGGACGCGTCGGACGCGGCGACCGAAGGGTCTTCCGTCTCGAAGGCGACGGCGGGGTTCGGAATCTCTTCGCCGAGCGCGTCGAAGGCGCGGGCCTTGAAACGCATCTCGCCGCTGACGGGTATCAGGGCGGAGGCTGGACTGACTTCGACGCGCGCGGCCCGAGCAGGCGGGCCGCCCTGCGTGATGGTTAAGGTCGCGCGGTTGCTCTCCGCACCGTCGGCGCGGACGACGAGCGAGGCCGCGCCCGCGCCTCTCAAAGATGAGGAGAGCGCGAGGTGTAGCTGGTCGAGCCCAGGCAGGCCGGGCGAGGGGACGACCGCTTCGACTCTGGTCGCGCGACCGTTGACGAGGGCTTCGACGTGTTGCGCGTCGCGCAGCCCCGTGCAGAAGACGATCAGGCGTTGCGGGTCGCCTGATCCGTCAGTCACGTCGAAAGGGCCTGCGCGCAGGGTCGAGTTGTCGAGCGCCAAGACCTCGCCAGCGCCAGTCCCCGCCTGCGTGAAGAGGCCCGGCGAGGTGTGCGCGACGTTGACCTCGCCGCGCAGCTCGAAGCCGTCGGGGTTGCGCACGACGACCTCGTTCGCGCCCGGGCCGAGCGCGTGCGGCAGCTTGAAGTTGAGCTGCGACGGCGAGGCGTAGAGGATTTGCGCCGCGCGGCCGCCGACCGTGACCGAGAGGTTCTCGACGTTAGTCGGGAACGTGCCGTCGTTAAGTTTAAAAGTTGAATTGGAAGAGAGTGAGAGGTTCTTTCCCGTGATGACCGCCAGCGAGTCCTGCGCGAGCGCGCCCGAGGGCGGCGTCCTGCCGGGGACGGCCGCGTTGAAGAGTTGCAGCCCCGCCGCGAAGGGCGCGCGCGGCGGGACGTGCGCGAGATAAATCTCAGAGTCGTCCTCGAACTCTTCCGACACGTCCGGCTCCGAAAGAGCGCGCGGGAAGTTGAAGGCGACGCGCGCGCCCGCGTCGTCGAGCGAGGAGACGACCTCGGCCTTGGCCGCGGGAGGCGCGTCGGTCAGGCGCGCGGTCGCGTTCGAGGGGATGTCATGGAGGTACAGCTCGACGCTCGCGTCGGGGTTCAGGCCCGAGACGTTGCGGCGCGTGGCGAAGGCGACGCGGTTGCCGTCGCCGCTGATGGACGGGTTGAGCGGCACGTCTGAGGCGCGCGCGCCGAGCTGCGTTAGTTGACGGACGAGTCGGTCGTTGCGCCCGTCGAAGAGGAAGACCTGCGTCGCGCCGTTCGGGCCGCGCGCGGAGTAGACGACCCTCAACCCGTCGTCGCTCACGGCGCGGCCGATGGTCACCCTGAGAGACTGCACGCCCGAGACGGCCGTCAAAGTCTCGCCGCCCGAAACCGAATAGACGAGCAGGTCGCTCGTCTCGCCCCCCGGGTCGCGTTCGAGGACGTAAGCGACGCGCGACCCGTCGCCACTCACCTTCGCGTCACGCGCCGACGCGCCGCCGCCGACGTGCGTGACCTGCATGACCTTCCGCGTCGATGTGTCCAGAAGGAAGACCTGCCGGGCGAGCCCGCTATTCCCGCCGACGAGGTCGCGGTCGGAAGTGAAGGCGACCAACCGTCCATCGTCCGACATCGAAGGCAGGAAGCAGCCCTGCTCCGCGCGCCGCGCGGGCTCGTCGGGCGTGGTGTGCGTCAACTGCCTGAGACGCGTCCCGTCGTGGAAGAAGATTTCCGAGTCACCGTCACGGTTCTCACCCAGAGGGTCTGCGTTTGACGCGAAGGCCGCGCGCGCGCCGTCCTGCGACAGCGCCGGAGCGGGCGCACGCGAGAGCGCCAGTTCTTTAAACCCCGCCGCCTGCGCCGCGTCGGCCGCGACGAGCCTCAGCCCCGCCCCCGCGCCCGCCCCGGCCAGGTCCGCGCTCGTCTCGAAAGCGACGCGCGAGCCGTCACCGCTGATGCTCGGATTAAGGTTGATCGTCCCCGGCCGAGTCTGCGTCACGCGGACGACGCCCACGCCCTGCGAGCCCACGCGCGTGACGAGCAGACAGACGGCAACGGGGAAGAGAACTGCGAAGGCACAACGCCCGACAAGTGAGGACACGCCCGACCTCCTTTACGCGCGCAGAGGCGAGAGGCTGGCGGGCCACTTACCGAATTAGAAGCTGGGAACCAAATGTCCGAAGGGCACTCCCCGCGAAGCGGACGGGTCAACGCCGTGAGTTAACGTGACCGAATGTGCGCCGCATTCTACATCTTTAGGCTGTAAAGGCAAGAGGTTTTTAGTTGCTTCGCAAGCTGCTATAACATGGGGAAGAACTCTGGCCGCGGAGCATTCAACTCTCCGCTATGCACAATCGGGGCCGGCTTGAAACACACAGAGGTTATGACCCCTGACCTTCACACGAGCAATGCAGGGCAACAGTTCCTGTCGCTTAAGCAACAGGAGCGAAAGGTGGAATCCTACAAACGGCTAATCCAGAGGGTGGCGCTGGCCTGTTTGACTTTCGGCGCGCTGATTGTGTTGTTGGGGGTAGTGGGCGCACTCTTTGATGGCCTAAGGGTGGCGAGTGGGCGGACTTTGTTCCTGTTGTTATGTATTGTCCCGCTTGTGGGTACCTTCTGTGTGGCCGGGTACTATCACTATCTGTGCGAGGGCATCGGGATAAAAATCGAACTTCTCCGGGAGTCGAGCAGGGAGGATGAGAGACCTCCAATCCTATTTCTAAGGGCGTTCGCGGAGACCGATCTGACAGAAACCTACGCGCGGGTATACCCGTGCTACTGTAGCCGGTATGCCACCGTCCGCGGCGGCGAGCCGTTCTCATACTTCTTCGGTAAAGCGACGGCACACCTCGGTCGGCTGCTTGCGATAGGTAAGATTTCGGAAGCGCGCGGGCACATTATGTGGCACAGGTTGTTTTTTTCCTACATGGATGAGGTGGAGCACCTATACCTGGTGACCGACGACGAGAGGTGGTATAGGCTCTTTGATTACCTTGCCCGTTCGTGTCGGGCGATCTTAGTCATCCCGGAGATAACTCCGGGGGTGGAACGAGAAATATCGCTTCTGGCAAATTCCGCCCTCATCTCCAAGACCGTAGTCTTCATGCCCCCCACCACGGCAAATTTCGAAGGCCTTTGCGTTAAGGAGGTTCGGGAGAAATATGCCAACCGTTGGAGCACAGTGCAGGAACACTGGCGTCGGCGTGGCTTGCGCCTGCCGGACTATGACCGGCGCGGCATTCTTTACCGCCCGAATGCTGACTTTTCTATGCAGGCGTGGCAGGTGTTAGGCGGCGAGCCCGACGACCCGTTTGACTACTCGCGCATCGGAGAAGCAGCGGTGAGTCTCTTGCGCGAGGTGGGCGACAGCAGCGCGCGACCGCTGTCCGTGATCCTGAATCATCTGGAAGGCGAGAGGCTGGTGCTCCGTTAGTTTTATGAGCGCGGGTCGCGCCGGGCCGCGGGCTAGGAACCCGCGGCCGTGATAGCCTCGCTTGCGCCCTTGCTCGCGCGGAATTCGGGCAGCGCCTCGAAGACTTCGAGGGCGTATTTGACGTTGTTGAAGGGGGCGGAGACCTGGACGCCTTGGATGGCGTCGCGCACGTCGAGGAGGAGTTCGCGGGCGATGGCGAGGCCCTCGTCGCGGGCGGCGTCTTTGCCCTTCTCGGAAGCCACGCGCATGCGCTCCATGATGGAGGGGGTGACGCGGACGCCGGGCACCTCGTTGTGGAGGAACTCGGCGTTGCGGTAGGAGACGAGCGGCCAGATGCCCGCCACGACGGGGACGCGGACGTGCTCGATGCGCTTGAGGAAGTCGCGGAGCTGTTCGGTGTCGAAGACCGGCTGCGTGATGGCGAACTCGGCCCCGGCCTCGACCTTCCACTCGAAGCGTTTTATCTCTTCATCCAAGTTGACCGCGCCGGGGTTGACGCCGACGCCGATACAGAAGGAGGTCGGCGTGCCCGTCGGGTTGTTGCCGAGGTCGAGCCCGTGGTTGAGCTTGTTGACCATGTTCGTCAACCCGATTGAGTCGATGTCGAAGACGGCCGTCGCGTCCGGGTACGGCCCCATCTTCGGCGGGTCGCCGGTGATGAGCAGCAGGTTGCGCAGCCCCAGGGCCGCCGCGCCCAGAAGGTCTGACATCATGCCGAGCAGGTTTCGGTCGCGGCAGCAGTAGTGGAGGACCGACTCGAGACCTATCTCGCGTTCGACTAAGACGGCCGTGGCCTGCGCGCTCATGCGCGTCTGCGCGCGCGGGCCGTCGGGGATGTTGACGGCGTTGACGCCCGCCTCCTTCAAGAGCCGGATGCTCTCAAGCGTCTTCGTCGCGTCCCACCCTTTTGGCGGCAGCACCTCGACGGTCGTCACGAACTCGCCGCGCGCGAGGCGGCGGCCCCAGTTCGAGCGCTCTTCGAGCGGCGTGACCGGAATCTCCTCCTCTTTGATCTCCGTGACGCGGGCGGCCGCCGTGGCGAGTTTGCCGGTGCTGCCGGTGTGGCGCGGCGAGAGCGGGCGGACGGCGTCGGAGATGAGCTTGATGTGCGCGGGCGTCGTGCCGCAGCAGCCGCCGATGAAGCGGACGCCGGCCTGTATGAGACGCTTCGCGTACTTGGCCATGTACTCGGGCGAGCACATGTAGAACTGCCGGCCCTGCACGTCGCGCGGCAGGCCCGCGTTCGGCTGCGCCGAGAGTTTCTTCGTCGTGACCAGCCGCATCTTCTCGACGGCCGTGAGCACCGTGACGGGGCCAACGCCGCAATTGAGACCGATTACGTCCGCGCCCCACTCGTCGAGCCGCGCGGTGAAGACCTCGGGCGTCGTGCCGAAAGAGGTGTTGCCGTCGAGCGAGATGGTCATCTGCGCGATGATCGGCAGGTCGGAGAGTTCGCGGACGGCGCGGATGGCCTCGCGCATCTCGGACACGTCGGAGAAGGTCTCCAGGATGAAGAGGTCTACGCCGCCTTCCAGGAGCGCCTCGGCCTGCTGCTTGAAGAGCTCTTTCGCCTCGTCGAAGGAGGTCGGCCCGTACGGCTCGATGCGCAGCCCCAGAGGCCCGACGGCCCCCGCGACGTAGCTGCTCCCGCCCGCCGCCTCGCGCGCGAGGCGCGCGGCCGTCGCGTTGATCTCGCGCAGGCGGCCTTCGAGCCCGTACTGCTGTAGCTTGTGCGCGGTGGCCGTGAACGTGTTCGTCTCGATCACCTCGGCCCCGGCGCGCACGTACTCCTCGTGGACGGCGCGCACCAGGTCGGGGTTCGTCAGGTTCAGCTCGTCGTACGAGCGGTTGATGTAGACGCCCTTCGCGTACAACTGCGTCCCCATCGCCCCGTCGAAGACGGTGACGTGTTCACTCGCAAGAAGTTCTCTAAAGGTAATCATGCCCGTTTTCAATTTTTGATCTTAGATTTTCGGTTTGCGATTGAAGAGCTGCCTTCTTCAAATCGCAAATCAAAAATCTAAGATCAAAAATAAAAAAATATCCCGCGCCAAACAACGCGGGACTTCCTCACTCAGAAGTTGGCGACGCCGGAAGCGCCGAGCTGTTTAGCTGCTTATTTTACGTGGCCGCAAGTCGCCTTAACCCACCACGTCTATGTCAACGGCGCTTATACGTCGCGGCGAGCGCGTCTGTCAAGTTAAGGCCCCGGGTCAGCAGTTCTGGCAGCGCGGGCAGAAGTAGGTCGAGCGGCCGGCGTGCGTGACGCGGCGGATTGTGTCGCGGCATTTGGGGCAGGGCTCGCCCTCGCGGTCGTAGACGCGCCAGCGCCCGTTGTAGCCGCCGCCGCCGAAGTAGCTGCCGTCGATGTTCTCCGGGTCAACGTTCATCGTCGAGCCGTGCGCGAGCGCTTCGCCCAGCACTTGGAGGATGGCCTTGTGAAGTCGTGTGACCTGACGGCGCGGGAGGTTGGAGGCCGTCGAGAAGGGGCTGACGCGTGCGAGGTGGAGGACTTCGGCGGCGTAGATGTTGCCGAGCCCCGTCACCTTCGTCTGGTCGAGCAGAACGTCCTTCAGGGCTTTGCGCGTGCGCGCGAGGACGGAGGCGAGGTGTGTGGGCGTGAACTCTTCGGAGAAGGGCTCGGGCGCGAGGCCGCGCAGCTCGCGCGCCTCGGCGAGGGCTGCGGCGGGGACGACCTTCATCAGGCCGAAGTGGCGCTGGTCCGTGAAGGCGAGCCGCCGGCCGTCGTCCAGGCGGAAGAGCGCGTGCGTGTGTTTGGGGAGCGGCCTGCGCGCGGGGAGCAGGAGGAAGCGGCCCGTCATGCGCAGGTGCGTGATGAGCACCTGGCCGTTGTCGAACTTCGAGAGGACGTGCTTGCCGCGCCGCTCAACCCTCTCGAACCTCGCGCCGCGCAGGAGCCGCGCGAACTCGCGCGGCGCGTTCTCGGGCGCTAGCCCCGGACGAATAAGTTTGGCCGTCTCAACGCGGAGGCCGCCGACCAAGCGGTCGAGCGAGCGCGCGACGAGTTCGACTTCGGGTAGCTCGGGCATGAGTTCAGTGGTGAAAACTTTCCGTCATGCGGCAGCCTTCGTCGAGCAGGGCCCTCATCTTCTCGACGGAGGTTGCTTCCGAGTAGATGCGCAGGACGGGCTCGGTGCCCGACTGCCGGAAGAGGAGCCAGGACTCGTCGCCGAAGACGAGCTTGGTTCCGTCGAGCGTCTCGACCGATTCGACGGCGTACGACGCGGCCGCGGCGGGCGGCCGCGTCCCGAGCGATTCGACCAGCGCGAGGCCGCGCGCGACCTCCGTGTGCAGGTCGCGCCGGCCGAAGTAGAACTCTCCGAACTCGCGGTGCATCTCGCGCACCAGCCCGTCCGGCGTCTTGCCGGAGGCGGCGACCGCTTCGAGGAAGAGGAGCGAGTTGAGGATGCCGTCGCGCTCCGGGATGTGGCCGCGCACGCCGATGCCGCCCGACTCCTCCGCGCCGATGAGGATGTCCTCGCGCAGCATCAGGTCGGCGATGTACTTGAAGCCGATGGGCGTCTCGTGGATCGGGAGGTCGTGCGCCGCCGCGATGCGCCGGAGCAGGACCGATTGAGAGAAGGTGCGGACGATGCCGCCCGCCTGCCCGCGGCGGCGCGCGAGGTGGAGGAGGACGAGCGGGACGACCTCGTGCATCGTCATCGTCTCGCCCAGCTCATTGACGGCCCCGACGCGGTCTGCGTCGCCGTCCGTCGCCAGCCCGACGAGCGCGCGCCTCTCCCTGACCCTCTCTTTGAGCGGGCCGAGGTTGCGGTCGATGGGCTCGGGCGCGACGCCGCCGAAGAGCGTGTCGCGCTCGCCGCGGATGGTCTCGACGCCCAGCCGCCCGCCCTTCAAAAAACTCTCGACCCAGCGTCCGCCCGAGCCGTGCATCGGGTCAACCACGACGCGACCCCTCAGCGCGCGCACGCGCTCGAGGTCAACGTAGGCGGCCACCTGCCGCCTGTAGCTCTCGACTTCGGCCTCAAGATTCGCGGAGGCGTCCGGCTGTACGCGCGCCGTCTGCGGCGGGTTGGCGTCAACTAGGGACTCGACGAGCACGGTGGTCTCGGGCGTCGCGCTCCCGCCCCAGGGGGCCTTGATCTTGAAGCCGTTGAAGGTCGCGGGGTTGTGTGAGGCGGTGATGACGACGCCGCCGGCCGCCCCTCGCTCGCGGACGGCCCAGGAGACGAGCGGCGTCGGCACGTCCGCGTCGAAGAGCGAGACTTCGATCCCGTTGCCGGCCAGGACTTCGGCCGCGCGCGCGGCGAAGTGCTCGGAGAGGAAGCGGCGGTCGTAGCCGACGACGACCTTCCTGTGCGAAGGCGCGCCCGCGTGCCCGGCGTGTTGATGAAGGTCGCCGGGTTCGGCGTGCCCGGTCTTATCTACGTCCGGCTGCTGGTTGACGAAGTCGGCGTAGGCTTGCGCGACGCGCTCGACGTTCTCGAAGGTGAAGCCGTCGGCGATGACGGCGCGCCACCCGTCCGTGCCGAAGCGGATGGGTGTCGGGTGCTCGCGGCGGCCCGTCACAGCGCGCCCCCGGTCTGCGTGTAGTCCGTGAGGTTCGTCTTGTCGCCGAGCACGGCCCCCGCGCCGACCTGCGCCGAGCGGCCGATGTGACAGCCGCGCCCGACCACCGCGTTGGAAAGGTGCGCGCCCGCGCTGATGCGCGTGTGCGGCCAGATGACGGAGTTCTCGACCCGCGCCTTCTCCTCGACGTGCACGCCCTCGCCCAGCACCGAGTTGACGATCTGCGCGCCCGGCTTGATGGTGCAGTCGTCGCCGAGGAGCGAGAGTTCGTCAACCTCCGCGATGGTCGCCAGCTCGCACTCGCCGCGGCGCTTCTTCAACTGCACGCTGCGGACGCGCCCCGCCAGAATGTCCTGGTGGACTTGCAGGTAGCGCGAGGGCGCGCCGATGTCGAGCCAGTAGGCGTCGTCGGGGACGTGCGCGTAGAAGCGCTCGCCCCTGCGCAGGAGTTCGGGGAAGAGGTCGTACTCGAACGAGTAGCTCTCGCCCTCCGGAATCATGTCCAGGACCTTCGGGTCGAGGATGTACGTGCCGGCGTTGATGGTGTTGACGCTGACCTCGTCGGCGCGCGGCTTCTCGGAGAAGCTCTTGACGCGGCCTTCCTCGTCGGTCTCGACCACCCCGTAGGCCGAAGGGTCCTCGACGGGCGCGAGGACGACCGTGGCGACGGCCTTGCGCTCGTCGTGCTCGCGGATGACGGCGCGCAGGTCGAGGTCTGTGACGATGTCGCCGTTGAAGACGACTGTGGGCTCGCGGATGAGGTCGGCGGCGAAGCGGTAGGCCCCGGCCGTGCCCATCGGCTGCGGCTCGACCGTGTAGCTGAGGTTGACGCCGAACTCCGACCCGTCGCCGAGCTTCTCCTCGATCTTGTGTGGCTGGTAGGAGAGCGAGAGCGTCACGTCGGTGACGCCGGCGCGGCGGAGCGTGTCGAACTGGTAGAGCAGGAACGGGCGGTTGCAGACGGGCACGACCGGCTTCGGCGTGTAGACCGTCAGCGGCCTGAGCCTCGTCCCCTTGCCGCCTGCGAGTATGAGAGCTTGCATAGTTGAAAGGGGGAGGAAGGTTAGTTCAGAACTGACTCCCGCACGCGTGGATTCTTTCGCGGCAGAGTCTAGCACCCCGGGGAAAGGCTTTTCAATGAAGGCAGCAGGCGAGGCGGCGGGCCTACATCGGCGGGCGTGATGAGTGAGGAAGACGTGCAGTAGCACCGAGCCTTTGTAAGTGACCCGCGCCGGCCGTCCCTACCGACGTGGTCACTTCCAACGCTTCTTCCACCCGGAGTCATGCGCCGGCAGGATGCTCGAATACAGCCGCAGTTCTTGAGGGCTGGGGGCGACGATCCTCCGGGCGCTTTCCACTATCTGCTGATCTTTCTGGATGATGTTCCTCTCCATCTCCTGTCGTTTGAGCGGCACCAATTCCGCCTCCCGCTTCTGCCTCCGGTCGGTGCGCCACGCGACGACGTTGGAGGATAGCGCGATCAGGGCGGAAAGAAAGGCGATGCCAATCAGGGCCCACTTCTCGAATGTTAAGCGTTCTGCCTCTGCGAGTTGAACTTTTAGGGTTTCGACTTGAGCTCGCGTCTCGGCGATCTGTTGTTGGGCCGCCCTTAGTTCGGCCCTCAGTGACTCAACGTCGCCCGTTACGTCAGTTTGGGGCTCGTCAGTTAGGTATGCCTGTGCCAAGAGTGCAAACTCTGACTGGAAACTAGCGGGTGACAATTCGCCCTCTTCCAGCCTTTTTTGCAGCAACAACTGTTCGTAGAGAAAAGCATTCGACGAGCCGTCGAGCCGTACCTTGAAGGTATGGTTGTAATGGCCTGGGTAGGTGAAGGTGATCCTAGACTGCTTTTCATCCTTGGAGATGTGTCCCAATTCGTGGGCCAGAATCGCCGTGGTGGCCCAGTATTCGTCGGCAAGGCGGATGGCGCTAAGGCGAATGGCGCCGGCCTCTACCTCTTTAACGTCGAGTACGCCGTGCGTTGCAACATGTATTAGCTGGTACTGCTTTGGCGTGAGGGACGTGCGACCCAAACCCTCGAAGGTCTCATTCGCCGCGGAGAGTAACTGAGTCTGTGCCTTCTCGTCTTTGTAAATGCGAATGCTCGACGCGCAGAATAACGCCGCGAAGGCGAGAGCCATAAAGGCCAGCCGTTTCCCGTTAAGTTTGTTACCAGGGAGACTGTTTGCCATTGCCAATACCTCAGAGAGTCAAGCGAGCAGAACAGAAGTTGATGTGACCGGCTGACGAGTTGTCGCAGTTCGCGCCTCGCCAGTTTTGATATTTGGAAGCAATTACTATACCTGTAAGCCGTTCTCTGAATATGGGCGTTCGAGGAGATGGCCTCACATCCCTTTCATATAGGAATTTGAATTCTCATTTACATTTCTGAATATTTTGACTTTCGGAGCGTAGCCTCGGGCGGATGTCTACCCCGCAGCGACCCTCGGCTTAATTGACGAGACCTGTCGTGGTAAGCGGCGTGCGAGGATAAAGTAGCCACCATCAAGTGCCGGAATGGCTTGCTTGACACCCCTTTGAGCCAACGTATAATCGGTCTTTGGGCTAAACATTCATACTACTTGAGTTGAAATGCTGTGCGCCCGGTCGGGCGCGGAAGGGGAGCGAAAACGACATGGCCGAGAGACGTGAGGCCGTCATCATCAGCGCGGTGCGGACGCCGACGGGCAAGTTCCTGGGCTCGCTCAAAGGGTTCACGGCGACGCAGCTCGGGGCGCTGGTCGTGCGCGAGTCCGTCAGGCGCGCGGGCGTCGCGCCCGAGGACGTGGACGAGGTCATCATGGGCTGCGTCGTGCAGGCCGGGCTGGGGCAGAACCCGGCGCGGCAGGCGGCGCTGCACGGCGGCATCCCGTTCGGCGTCTCGGCCGTGACCATCAACAAGGTCTGCGGGTCGGGGCTGAAGTCGGTGATGATGGCCGCGCAGGGGATACAGTTGGGCGACTCCGAAATCGTCGTCGCGGGCGGGATGGAGTCGATGTCGAACGCGCCTTACCTGCTGAAGCAGGCCCGCGAAGGTTTCAGGATGGGCGACGGCAAGCTCGTCGATTCGATGATCCACGACGGGCTCTGGTGCGCGTTCGAGAACTACCACATGGGCAACACCGGCGAGGTCGTCGCCGAGCGCTACAACGTGACGCGCGAGGAGCAGGACGAGTACGCCCTGAACTCGCACCGCAAGGCCGCGGCGGCGATCAAGGAGGGCAAGTTCAAGGACGAGATACTGCCCGTCGAGATTCCGCAGAAGAAGGGCGCGCCCCTTCTGTTCGACACGGACGAGGCCGTCAGGGAGGACACTTCGCTCGAAGCGCTGGCGAAGCTGCGCCCAGCCTTTAAAGAGGGCGGGACGGTCACGGCCGGCAACGCGCCGGGCGTCAACGACGGGGCGTCCGCCCTGGTCGTCACTTCGGAAGACAGGGCGCGCAGCCTCGGCGTCGAGCCGTTGGCGCGTATCGCGGCGCAGGCGACCTCCGGCATACAGCCGGAGCTGGTGATGATGGCCCCGGTCGAGGCCATCCGGAAGGTCTTGCGCAAGGCGGGCTGGTCGCTCAACGAGGTCGATCTGATCGAGCTGAACGAAGCCTTCTCGGTGCAGGCCATCGCCATCATGCGCGAGCTTGGGCTCGACCCCGCGAAGGTCAACGTCAACGGCGGCGCGGTCGCGCTCGGGCACGCCATCGGGCAGTCGGGCTCGCGCCTTTTGACGACGATGCTCTACGAGATGAAGCGCCGGGACGCGCGGCGGGGCCTAGCCGCGCTCTGCCTCGGCGGCGGCAACGCCGTGGCGCTGGCCGTCGAGCGCTGAGCGGCGCGCGGGGAGTTGGACGGAGAGCCTCAGACAGAACGGAGTCCCAAATGACCCCACAAGACCACAACAAGGTGCTCGGCATCATGCACCTTATCTACGGCGGCTTCTTCGCGCTGGTGACGCTGCTAATGGCGTTAATCTTCGCCTTCGTAGGGATCGGCATAGGAGCGGCGGCGGCGAACGACCCGAGCGCGCCGCCGGCCGCGTTCTTCATCGGCCTCTTCGGCTTCATCGTCGTCCTTTACGGCCTGCTGAGCGTCCCCTCGCTCGTCGCCGGCTACGGGATGCTCAAGCGCAAGAGCTGGGCGAAGGTGTGGGGCATCATCGCGGCCTGCGTCGGGGCGCTGAGCTTCCCTTTCGGGACGGCGCTGTGCGTCTACACGCTCTGGTTCCTCTTCGGGCAGCAGGGCCAGAACTTCCACCGCGGCGGCTACGACATGCCGCCTGCGCCCGACTGGCACGGCAGCCTGCGCGACGGCAGCGCCTACGACTGGGAGACGCGGCGCGCCTCGGAGTCGAGCCGCCCGCGCGAATACGTGCCGCCCCGGCAGCCGCCCGACTGGCGCGGGTAGAAATATTTTCGGAGAAACTTTGACGTGTCTGAACTGATCGGAGTCGTCGGCGCGGGGACGATGGGCAACGGCATCGCGCAGGTCGCGGCGCGCGCCGGGTACGAGGTCGTCCTGCGCGACGTGTCGGAGGAGTTCCTTGAGCGCGGGATGAAGGCCGTCAACAGCAGCCTCCAGCGCGACGTGGACAAGGAGCGCCTTAAAGAAGAGGAGAAGCGCGCCATAGTAGGGAGGATTCGGACGACGACCGCGCTGTCAGACCTCGCGGGCGCGGGCTTCGTCATCGAGGCCATCACGGAGAACTTGGAAGCCAAGCGGTCGGTCTTCCGCGAGCTGGACGAGGTCTGCGGCGCTGAGGCGATACTCGCGTCGAACACCTCGTCCATCTCCATCACGAAGCTCGGCGCGGCCACGCGGCGGCCCGAGAAGGTCATCGGGATGCACTTCATGAACCCGGTGCCGGTGATGAAGCTGGTCGAAGTCATCCGCGGCATCGCTACCTCGGACGAGACGTGGGCGCGCACGCGCGAGCTGTGCGACCGGATGGGCAAGACGGCGCTCGAATGTAACGACTCGCCGGGCTTCGTCTCGAACCGCGTGCTGATGCCGATGATTAACGAAGCGATCTTTGCTTTGTATGAGGGCGTCGCGACGCGCGAGTCCATCGACGGCATCATGAAGCTCGGCATGAACCACCCGATGGGGCCGCTGACGCTCGCGGACTTCATCGGGCTGGACGTGTGCCTCGCCATCCTCAACGTGCTCCACACGGAGCTGGGCGACCCGAAGTACAGGCCGTGCCCCCTGCTCCGCAAGTACGTGGACGCGGGCTGGCTGGGGCGCAAGAGCGGGCGCGGGTTCTACGAGTATTAAGGAAGACAGGCGGCGCGCGCGGGGTCACTTCCGACTCCGCGCGCGTTGTCTTTGAAGGTTATGTCGAACGTACGCGGGAAAATCTTCTGCCAGCGCTGCAAGTCGCCGAACGAGCTGGGCGAGGACTCGTGCGGCCAGTGCGGGACGCGGCTGATGCTTCTGGTCGAGCCCTCGGGCGCGCGCTTCGAGAGCCGCGGCACGGGCGGCGTGATGGAGGAGCACCTGCTCGAGCGCGTCACCGCCATCGAGACGCACATCTCGCGCGTCATCGACAAGCTGGAGAAGATGGCCGAGCTGATGCTCAAGCAGTCGCGCTCGGCCTTCTTCGACCACGAGCTTCTGGACACGCTCATCACGGTGCTCGGCGAGTCGGGCGCCATCAGCCGGCAGCGGCTGGCGGAGCTGTGGCGCGAGCGGCGGAAGAAAGAGGCGACCGACGAAGCGGGCGAGGCGGAGGGGCGCTCGCGCTTCGAGGGGATGATCGGGGTCGTGCTCGAACACTACGCGGGTGACGAGCGCGAGCAGTTCGAGGGGCTCGTCCGCGAAGCCTTCGGCGAGATAGAGAAGGGGAGCGTGACGGCCGGGCTCCGCCGGCTCGAACGGGCGGCGGCGCTCGCGCGCGAGAACGGCCCGCTCAACCACTTCCTCGGCGTGCAGCTCTACCGCAGGGGGCGGACTGCGCCCGCGCGCGACTACTTCGAGCGCGCGCTGGCCGTCGATAAGGAGAACGGCTGGCTCCACCTGCTGCTCGGGCTCGCCTGCGGCGACGAGGGCGAGGCGGAGCGCGCGCGGCAGTTGTTGAAAGACTCGGTCATCCTCGGCGGCCCGACCTTCGCCGCGCACTACGCGCTCGGGCGTCTGTCGGCCGCGGAGTCGAACTGGAAGGTCGCGCTCTCCGAGTTCAAGCTGGCGCGGGCGACGCGCCCCGGCCCCGAGGCGCACTACCTGCTCGGCCTCGCAAACTTTCATCTGGGCAGAGACAGGACGGCGCTGCGCGAGCTGAAGAAGGCCACGGGGCTCGACGCCGGTTACGCGGAGGCGCACTACCTGCTCGGGCTCGTCCTGCTGCGCCTGGGCGAAGGCGAGGAGGCGCGCAAGGCGTTCGAGGCGGCGGCGGGGGCGCGGCCCGGCGTCCGGCGTTACGTCGAGGCCGGCAAAGACCCGGACGCGGCCGCCCCGCCCGCGCTCTTCGAGACGAAGGGGCGCGGCCGGCGTCGCAGACTCATCACGGGCGGCGACGAGCGTCTGGCCGCGGCTTTGCGCGAGGACGCGCTGGGGAAGGCGGCGGGCGCTTGAAGAGTCGGGCTGGTTTGACACTGAAGTTTAAGCCGTTATAATTGCAACTTTTGCGCGAGTGCGCCTTGAAGGGCTGTCGCTGACCGGGGGGTGTTCTGATGCGAATCGAGGTCGAAAATCTGTCGGCGACGGCCAGCCCCTTCGCGCACACCTACCGCCCCGAAGAGGTCGAGCTGGAAGAGGAGGGGGCGCGGCTCGTCTCGGACGCGAACGTCGAGGGGAGCGCCACGCGCAAGGGCGAGCAGGTGCGCCTGCGCGGCGGCATCAAGACCGAGGTCGAGCTGCTCTGCGACCGCTGCGCCGCTCCGCGGAGCGCGCCGCTCGCGGTCGAGTTCGACACCTCCTTCATCCCGCAGGAGGTCGAGGCCGTGAAGGCCGAGAACGTCGAGCTGCAAGCCGAAGACCTGATCCTGTCGGCCTACGAAGGCGGCGCGGTCGATTTAGACGAGCTTGTGCGCGAACAGATTCTGCTCGCGCTCCCCTCGCGCCACCTCTGCCGCGAGGACTGCAAGGGGCTCTGCCAGAAGTGCGGGGCCAACCTGAACGAGAAAGACTGCTCGTGCGAGCAGGGCGAGGTTGACCCGCGCTGGGCCGCACTCGCTGATTTAAAGAACCGTGAATCGTAAGCCGTGAACCGTAAACCGTGACGAGATAAATACTGTCTTTATCAAAGCCGTCTTTCACTTGTCACGGTTTACGGTTCACGGTTCACGCCTTAAAAAGGAGTTATAAGATGCCTAATCCCAAACGACGCCATTCCAAGTCGCGCACGCGCCAGCGCCGCGCGCACGACGCTCTGCGCGCGCCGCAGACCGTCCTGTGTGAGAACTGCCAGGAGCCGCGGATGCCGCACCGCGTCTGCCCGAAGTGCGGCTACTACAAAGAGCGCCAGGTGCTGAAGGTCGATCAAGAGGCGTAGCCGCCCGCAGACGCGCCAGTGATTCGGCCCGGCGTCACCGCTTCAGCGCGGGCGCCGCGAGAGCTTTTTGATGCGACAGTCCAAAACGACCGGCAGAGTCGTCGTCGACGCGATGGGCAGCGACCGCGCGCCGCACCCGGAGATTGACGGCGCGCTCGCCGCCGCGCGAGACTTCGGGATCGAGGTCACGTTGGTTGGTCAGCGCGAGGTCGTCGAACGGGAGCTGCGCCGCTGCGGCTGGCGCAGGGACGGCGACAAGGGCGTCTGGTTCGTCGAGGCCCCGGAGTTCATCGGGATGGACGAGGCGGTCGCAACGGCCGTCCGGCGCAAGCGCAAAAGCTCGATGCGCGTCGGCGCGCGCCTGGTCGCCGACGGGCACGCCGACGGCTTCGTCTCGGCCGGCAACACCGGCGCGGCGATGGCGACGGCGAAGATGGTCTTGGGAATGCTGCCCGGCGTTGACCGCCCGGCGCTCGCGGCGCTCCTGCCGACGAAGTCGGGCCGGCCGACGCTCCTTTTGGACGTGGGGGCGAACGCCGAGTGCAAGGCTCACCACATCGCACAGTTTGCTATCATGGGCGACGCCTACTCGCGCTCGGTGCTGGGGACGGACTGGCCGACGGTCGGCCTGATGTCCATCGGCGAGGAGGAGGCCAAGGGGAACGACCTGACGAAGGAGGCGTTCCCGCTCCTGAAAGAGCTTTCGAGCTTGAACTTCGTCGGGAACGTCGAGGGGCGCGACGTGTTCACCGGGCAGGTGGACGTGATTCTGACCGACGGCTTCACCGGCAACGTCATCCTCAAGCTCGCGGAGGGCTTGCAGGGGGCGGTCGTCTCGATGATCAAGCACGAGCTTTCGGCCTCGGTCATCACGAAGACGGGCGCGGTGCTGGCCCGCCCCGCGTTCCAGAATCTGAAGAAGCGGCTCGACTACGCAGAGTACGGCGGCGCGCCGCTCCTCGGCGTGCGGAAGATCGTGGTGGTCGGCCACGGCAGCTCGAACGCGCGCGCCGTCCGCAACGCCATCCGCAACGTGAAAGAGTTCTCCGAGCACGGCGCGCAGGAGCGCATCGAGCGCGGCATCGCCGAGACGAACGCGCGCGAGTCGGTCGCGCTGCGCGCGGTCGCCGAGCCATAGCGGTCAGAACCGCCCGCGGTAGCGGGTGGGCCTTTATTAGATGGCCGGTTGATCGATGAGAGACGCGCTGTCATCAACCAGCATTCGTGATTTGTTACGTCCGCCCGCTACCGCGGGTGGTTCTGACCCGGTCTTCTTTGTGGTATGTTCTCGGCATCTTCCAGAAAGCAGGCAAGCTGATGGCTGAAGTCAGATCGGCAATACTCGGCACGGGGCGCGCCTACCCGCAGGGCATCCTGACCAACGCCGACCTCGAAAAGATGGTCGAGACCTCGGACGAGTGGATCACCACGCGGACGGGCATCAAGGAGCGCCACCGCGCCTCCGAAGCCGAGTACACGTCGATGTTCGCCGTCGAGGCGTCGCGCCAGGCCATCGAGCGCGCGCGCATCGACCCTCTGGAGATCGGCCTCGTCATCTGCGCCACCGTCTCGCCCGACCAGATTCTCCCCTCGACGGGCTGCCTGATTCAGGCCGAGCTGGGCGCGCACCGCGCCGCCGCCTTCGACCTCGCCGCCGCCTGCTCCGGCTTCCTCTACGGCCTGACGTTGGCCGACAAGATGATCAAGACGGGGCAGATTCGTTACGCCCTGGTCATCGGCGCGGAGGTGCTGACGCGCTACGTCGATTTCACAGACCGCTCGACCTGCATCCTCTTCGGCGACGGCGCGGGCGCGGCCGTGATGGGGGCGGCCGAGGGCGACCGCGGCGTCCTCGCCACCAGAATCTACTCCGACGGGCGCTACGCCGAGCAGCTCTACTCGCCGGGCGGCGGCACGCGCATCAAGCCTTCGGCCGAGACGCTCTCGCAGGGGCTCCACTACTTCAAGATGAAGGGCAACGAGCTGTTCAAGATCGCCGTGCGTTCGATGGCGGACGTGAGCGTCGAGGTCTTGAGCGAGGCCGGATACAAGCCCGAGGACGTGAAGCTCTTCATCCCGCACCAGGCGAACCAGCGCATCACGGACGCCGTGGCTTCGAGGCTGAACGTGGACTCGTCGATCGTCTACTCGAACATCGCCTACCACGGCAACACCTCCGCGGCCTCCGTCCCCATCGCGCTCGACGAGTGCGTCGAGAAGGGGATGATGTCCGAGGGCGACCTCGTGCTCCTCGCCTCCTTCGGCGGGGGCGTGACGTGGGGCGGGGCGTTAATCAAGTGGTAGTCAGTAGCCAGTAGTCAGTAGCCAGTAGGCGCTCCGCGCTTGCGTGCTGACTGCTCCGGGACAAAGGTTTTCTACTGACTACTGACTACTGACTACTATGTCTTTGGCTTTTATTTTCCCCGGTCAGGGCTCGCAGTCGCCGGGCATGGGGCGCGAGTTGGCGGAGAAGTATAGGGCCGCGCGCGAGGTCTTTGAAGAGGCGGACGAGGCTTTGGGGTTCGCGCTGTCGCGTCTGTGCTTCGAGGGGCCGGCGGAAGAGTTGCAGTTGACGGAGAACACGCAGCCGGCGATTCTCGCAACCTCAATCGCGGCGCTGCGGGCGGCCGAAGGTGAGGGCCTGCCGCGGCCCGACTTCGTGGCCGGGCACAGTTTGGGTGAGTATTCGGCGCTGGTGGCGGCGGGCGCTCTGAGCCTGAGGGACGCCGTGTCGGTCGTCCGCAAGCGCGGGCGCTACATGCAGGAGGCCGTGCCCGTCGGCGCGGGCGCGATGGCCGCCGTTCTGGGCGCTGACATCGAGACGGTCGAGGCCGTTTGCAAAGAGGCCGCGCGCGAAGGCGAGATTTGCTCCGCCGCGAACATCAACTCGCCGGGCCAGATCGTGATTGCGGGGAGCGCGGCGGCGGTCGAGCGCGCCCTGCCTATCTTGAAGGAGCGCGGGGCGAAGCGCGCGATACCCCTGAAGGTGAGCGCGCCCTTCCACTGCGCGCTGATGCTGCCGGCGCAGGAAAGGCTCGCGGCCGACCTCGACCGCGTCGAGTTCAATGACTTGAGCGTGCCGCTCGTGACGAACGTGGACGCGGCCGTCATCCGTACCGGCTCGGAGGCGCGCGCCTCGCTCGTCCGACAGGTTTCGAGCCCCGTGCGCTGGCGCGAGTCGGTCGAGCTTTTGGCGCGCGAGGGTGTCCGAACCTTCGTCGAGGTCGGGCCGGGGAAGGTCTTGGGCGGGCTCGTCCGGCAGACGGCTTCGGGCGCGCGCGCGGCGAACGTCGAGGACGCGGCGAGCCTCGAAGCGGCTTTAACGGCCGCGCGCGAGGCGGGCGGGAGTCAGGCCGCCGCGGCCGACTAGAGTTTTAGGGTTTTCCAACTTCAGACGCAGAGGAGCAGGACTAATGGCCGATCAGGAGATCGAGAATAAGGTTAAGCAGATCATCATCGACGAGTTGGGCGTGGACGAGAACGAGGTCACGCCGAACGCGCGCTTCATCGACGACCTCGGCGCCGACTCGCTCGACACGGTCGAGCTGGTCATGCGCTTCGAGGAGGAGTTCGGCATCGAAATCCCGGACGAGGACGCCGAGAAGATTCAGAGCGTCCGCGACGCCTACAACTACATCGACCAGCACAAGGCGAAGGGCTAGGAGCCCCTCCGCCTTGAGGCAACGCGCCGGGTGAATCGTCCCCTGCGCCGCAAGCGGCCGCGCTCAACTTAGCGCGGCCGACCCGCCCCTGCGCGAACCTTCACGCGGGGGCGCGCGGACTTGAAGAAGGCCGCGCCGTCCGCACTCCTTCGGAGGAGCAGAAGCTTTGAAACGTCGTGTCGTGGTAACGGGCCTGGGGTTGGTCACGCCCTGCGGGCACACCGTCGGGGAGACCTGGTCGGCGCTGATGTCGGGCAGGAGCGGCGTCGGCTACATCGAGAAGTTCGACACCCAGAAGTTCTCCGTCAAGATCGGCGCCGAGGTCAAGAACTTCGACCCGCTCAAGTTCATCGAGAAGAAGGAGGCCCGCAAGATGGGCACCTTCATTCACTTCGCCGTCGCCGCCGCCGACGAGGCGGTCTACGACGCGGGGCTCGTCGAGCGCGGGCAGAAGCTCTACGACCGCTACGGCGAGGAGGCGGCCTGGCGCATCGGCACCTACATCAGCAGCGGCATCGGCGACTTCTGGGCCATCGAGCGCGAGCACTCGAAGCTCCTCGACGAAGGCCCGCACCGCGTCTCGCCCTTCTTCATCCCGTCTTCAATCGTCAACCTCGCCGCGGGGCAGGTCTCGATCCGCTTCGGCGCGAAGGGGCCGAACTCGGCGACGGCCACGGCCTGCTCGGCGGGCGCGCACGCCATCGGCGACAGCCTCAAGATCATCCAGCGCGGCGACGCCGACGTGATGATCTGCGGCGGCGCGGAGTCGGCCATCACGCCGATGTCGGTCGCGGGCTTCGCAGCGATGCGCGCGCTCTCGACGCGCAACAACGACCCGGAGCACGCCTCGCGCCCCTTCGAGCGCGACCGCGACGGCTTCATCATCGGCGAGGGCGCGGGCCTCATGATTTTGGAAGAGCTCGAGTTCGCCAAGGCGCGCGGCGCGAAGATCTACGCGGAGCTGGTCGGCTACGGCATGACCGGCGACGCCTTCCACATCACGATGCCAGACGAGACCGCCTCGGGCGCGGTGCGCGTGATGACGATGGCGTTGAAGGACGCGGGCGTCGGGCCGGAGCAGGTCGGCTATATCAACGCGCACGGGACTTCGACGCCCTACAATGACAAGTTCGAGACGCTCGCCATCAAGAAGACCTTCGGCGAGCACGCCCACAGGCTGGCGGTCAGCTCGACGAAGTCGATGACGGGCCACCTGCTCGGCGCGGCGGGCGGCATCGAGGCCGTCTTCAGCGTTCTCGCCATCCACGACGGCCGGCTCCCGCCGACCATCAACTACGTCAACCCGGACCCCGAGTGCGACCTCGACTACGTCCCCAACGAGCCCCGGGAGGCGCGCCTCGACTACGCGCTCTCGAACAGCTTCGGCTTCGGCGGGACGAACGCGGCGCTGCTCTTCAAACGCTATGAAGGAGAGTAGGCAGATGGCAGTAGGGAGTTAAAACCCTGCTGCCCTAACTCTGATTTAATCTTTCAACGTCCGTCACGCGGAGCGACTGCCTACTGCCATCTGCCTACTGCCTACTGTTAACCATGAAAATCGTCGTCTTAATGAAGCAAGTCCCGAACAAGGACGCCGTCCTGCGCGTGCGCGGGGACGGGAAGTGGGTGGAGGAGGGCGACCTCTCCTTCGAGGTGAACGAGTCGGACGGGTACGCGCTCGAAGAGGCCCTGCGGCTCAGGGAGAAGAGGGGCGGCGGCGAGGTCGTCGTCGTCACGCTCGGGCCGCAGCGCGCGAAGTCGGTCATCAAGGACGCGCTGGCGCGCGGGGCCGACCGCGCCGTCCACGTTGTCACCGAAGAGTTCGGGCAGGCCGGGCCGTTCGCCGCGGCGAAGGTTCTGGCCGAGGCCGTGCGCACTGAGTCGCCCGACCTCGTGCTGGCGGGCCTCCAGTCCGACGACCACGGCTACGGGCAGACCGGCGTCATCGTCGCCGAGCTTCTGGGACTGCCGCACGCGACCATCGTCATCGAGGTGGACTGGTCGGGCGAACAACTCCGCGTCAAGCGCGAGCTGGAGAGCGGCTGGTATCAGTGGTACACGATGCAGACGCCCGCGCTCCTGACCATCCAGTCGGGCATCAGCCAGATTCGCTACGCCACGCTCAAGGGCATCATGGCGGCGAAGAAGAAGGAGATTCGCGAAGTCCAACCGGCGATTGCGGCGGGCGAGGGCGAGTTCCAGACGGTCGAGCGCGTCTACCTCCCGCTCAAGCAGAAGCAGACGCAGTTCCTCGGCGACGGCGACGCCAAGAAGGGCGCGGCCCAACTCGCTGAAAAGCTCCGCAACGAGGCGAGAGTCATCTAGAGATTATGTCCAACGGAATACTTGTTTTCGTCGAGCACCGGCAGGGTGCGATTAACAAGACCTCGTTCGAGGCCGTGGCCGCGGCGCAGCAGTTGGGCGCGGGTATCGGTCAAGAGGTGACGGCCGTCGTGCTCGGCGCGGACGCGACGTTCGCGAACGAGGTCACGGGGTTTCGGCTGGCGGGCGTCGTGTCGGCGGAGAACCCGAAGCTCGCCGACTACACGCCCGACGCCTACGCCGACGCCTTCGAGCAGGTCGTGCGCGCGCGCAATCCCGCTTACGTCATCTTCCCGCACACGTACCTCGTCCGCGACTTCGCGCCGAAGCTGGCCGCGCGTTTCGGTAAAGGTCTGGTGAGCGACTGCATCCGCATGAAGGCCGAGGGTGGCGTGGTCGTCTTCACGCGCCGCCTCTTCCAGGGGAAGATGGACGCGGACGTTTCGGCGCGGGGCGAGGGGGCGGTCTTCGCGACCTTCCAGTCGGGGGCCTACCGCGGCGACCAGGCCGAGCGCGGCGGGGGCGCTGACGTAGAGTCCGTGCAGGTCGAGGTCGGCGAGGTGCGCATGCAGCCGGAGGCCCCGTTCCAGGAGGTGAAGGCGGCCGTCGATCTGACGAAGACAGAGGTCATCATCGCCGTCGGCCGCGGCATCAAGAGCCAGGAGAACATCGCGCTGGCGCAGAAGCTGGCGGAGCTTCTGGGCGGCGACATCGCCGCGTCGCGCCCCATCTGCGACGCGGGCTGGCTGCCGATTGACCGGCAGATCGGCTCGTCGGGGCAGACGGTTGCGCCGAAGCTCTACATCGCGCTCGGCATCTCGGGGGCCATCCAGCACCTCGTCGGGATGAAGAACGCCGGGACGATTGTCGCCGTCAACAAAGACCCGGAGGCGCCCATCTTCGACATCGCCGACTACGGCATCGTCGGCGACCTGTTCGAGGTCGTGCCGACGCTGACGGAGGAGATTCAGAAGCTGAAGGGCTGAGTCATTCCCCCCCGCGCCTCCTGCGGAAATAACTTTCGCCACAGAGACACGGAGGCACAGAGATTTCAAATCAGAATCTCTGTGCCCCTGTGTCTCTGTGGCGAAAATCTTTTACGACACCGGCAGGTTCTTTAAATCACTCAACACCTCATCCGGCTTCCACTCGTTCCCGCGGTAGACCTTGAACAGCTTGCCCTCGGGCGTGATGACGGCCGTCCTCAACGAGTGGATGACCTGGTCGCCCTCGGCCTTGTATATCAGCCCGAAGGACTCGGCCAGACGCCTGACCTCGGCGGGTTCGCCGGTCGCGAAGTCCCAGTTGTCGAACTCGCCGCCCGCGTAGGTTCGCCCATAAGCCTTGAGCACCTCGGGCCTGTCGTACTCCGGGTCGAGCGTCACGCTCAGAAGGTGCGCGCGCTTGCGCAGACCCTCGTCCGCGAGGATGGCCGAGTTAAGCCGCGCGAAGTTGGCGCTCAGCAGGGGGCACTGGTCGGGCAGTGGGCAGCGCGTGTAGATGAAGTTGACGACGAGCGCGCGACCTTTGAACTGCTTCGGGCTCAGGGGGTGGCCGTCGTGGTTGACGAGCTTCACGTCGGGCACCTCCGAGCCGGGCCGCGGCTCATTCGAGCCCGCGGGGGGCGTGACCGGGCCGGCCGAAAGCCCCTTCGTGATGACGGGGCTTTCGAGCCAGTAGGAGCTGTCGTCGGCGACGACGAGGAACGCCTGCACCTGGTCGCCCGCCTCCATGACCTTGAGCGCCTCCGCGTCGCGGACGGGGAAGTCCATCGTCATCGCGGCCATGTAGCCCTTCACCGGCTCGTGGTCGAGGCTCACCTCGCCCCTCGCGCGGTCTACCGAGACGACCTTGCCCTTTATCTCGTAGCGTTCCTTCTCGACCGGCTTCGGCGAACAGCCCTGCATGAAGACGGCGGAGGCGAACAGGATGATCGAAGTCAGCCGTCGGAGCCTGCGGGGGGAGTGTTCCATGCGCCGATTGTGTCGCAGGCGCGCAGGCGCTTGCAACCGCGCCGCCGCGCGGGGCCCGCTTTCACGCGCGCCGCGCGAGATGTGCTAGGATGTCCGGCAACCTCCGATGGAAACAAAACTACAGACGAAGGCGGCGAGGCTCGACGGCTCGCGCGTGGCCGAAGAGATTAAGCGCGAGGTCGCGGGAGAGGTCGGCCGCCTACTGCAAGAGCACGGCGTCAGGCCGAAACTCGTGACCGTCCTCGTCGGCGACGACCCGGCCTCGGCCGTCTACGTCAGCAACAAGGTGAAGACGTGCGAGGAGCTTGGGCTCGCCTCCGAGCACCACCACCTGCCCGCCGACACGACACCCGAGCGCCTGCTCGGGATGGTCGCGGAGTTCAACGCGCGCGAAGACGTGGACGGCCTCCTCGTGCAGCTCCCGCTCCCGAAGCACGTGGACGAGTCGGCGGTCATCGAGGCCATCGACCCCGCGAAGGACGTGGACGGCTTCCACCCCGTCACCGTCGGCCGGATGATGCAGCGGCGGCCGACCCTCCTGCCGTGCACGCCCGCGGGCATCGTCGAGCTGCTCGTCCGCGAGGGCGTGAAGATTGCGGGCACGCGCGCCTGCGTCGTCGGCCGGAGCAACATCGTGGGGCGGCCCGTGGCGGAGCTTCTGCTGCAAAGGGACGCGACCGTCACCATCTGCCACTCGCGCACGGGCTGCCTGCCCGAGGTGACGCGGGAGGCCGACATCCTCGTCGTCGCCATCGGGCGGCCGGGCTTCGTCCGCGGCGAGCACGTCAAGCCCGGCGCGACCGTCATCGACGTCGGCATGAACCGCGTGACCGACGAGCGGGAGGTCAGGGCGCTCTTCGGCGAGGACGCGCCGCGCCGCCTTGAGACTTTAGCCAAACGCGGCTACACGCTCGTCGGCGACGCGCACCCGGCCGAGGTCGAGCGCGTCGCGGGCAGACTCACGCCCGTCCCCGGCGGCGTCGGCCTGCTCACCGTGGCGATGCTCATGAAAAACGCCGTCAAGGCCGCGCGCGTCCGCAGAGGAATACAGTAGGCAGTAGGCAGATGGCAGTAGGCAGTTAAGACCCTGCTGCCCTAACTCTGATTTAATCTTTCAACGTCCGTCACGCGGAGCGGCTGCCTACTGCCTACTTTCTTATGTTGCGAGTCGGACTGACCGGGTCGATTGCGGTTGGTAAATCTTACGTCTCGGGCGTGCTGGCGGAGTTGGGGTGCCGCGTCGTGGACGCGGACGTGCTGGCGCGGCGCGTGGTGGAGCCGGGGGCGGAGGGCCTGCGCCGGATAATCGAGGCGTTCGGCGAGTGGGTCTTGAAACCCGACGGGACGCTCGACCGGGCCGCGGTGAGCGCAGTCATCTTTAAAGACCCGCCGAAGCGGGAGCTGATCAACTCGCTGCTGCACCCGCTCATCATCGCTGAGCAGGACGAGCTGCTGCGGCGTTGGGAGGTGGAAGACCCGCGCGGCATCGGCGTCGTGGACGCGGCGCTGATGATCGAGTCGGGCGGGCACGCGCGTTTCGACAGGCTGGTCGTCGTCCACTGCCGCCCCGAGGTGCAGCTCGAACGCCTGATGCGGCGCAACGGCTACACGCGCGAGGAGGCCGCCGCGCGCATCGGCGCGCAGATGCCGCAGGAGGAGAAGCTGCGCCACGCAGACTTTACGATAGACACCTCGGGGAGCTTCGAGGAGACGCGCAGGCGGACTGAGGAGGTCTACGCGGAGCTGCGCAAGCTGGCGTCGGCAGACAATCGATGAGAGTCGTCGGGAAGAAAATCGTCAGACGTAGGCGCTTGATGCGCGCGCGCGGCGTGAGGCTGTGGGTGTCGGTCGTCGTGTCGTCGGCGCTGCTGCTCGGCGGGTGCTTCAGGGAGGAGAAGGGGGAGCGGTTTTACGGGAAGGTCGTGGTTCCCTCGGCGCAGGAGTTTCGTTGGAGCGACGGGGGGCTGCCGAAAGTCTTCGACCCCGCGCGCGCGGCGGCGCCGCCGGACACGGACGCGGTGCGCGCCCTCTACGAGGGGCTGACCGATTACGAGCCGGGGAGCCTGAGCCCCACGCCCGCGGTCGCCAGCCGTTGGGAGGAGGCGGAGGGCGGGCGGCGCTGGACGTTCCACCTGCGCGAGGGCGCGCGCTGGACGAACGGCGACCCCGTGACGGCGCAGGACTTCGTGCGCTCCTGGCAGCGGACGCTCAGGCTCGGCGAGCGAGCGCCGCACGCACAGCTCCTCTCGAACATCGAGGGGGCCGAATCGCTCACGACCGGGCCGGCCGGGGATGAGCAGCCCGGCGCGAAGGCCGAAGACGAGACCGCCGCGGTCAAACGTCCGCGCGAGGGCGAGGCTGCGGCGAAGGGCCCGAACGGCAGGCAGACGCCGCGGCCGAAGAGCTTCGGCGTGGTCGCGCTCGACGCGCGGACGTTGCGCGTCACGCTCGACCGGCCCGACCTGAACTTCCCGGCGCTCGTCGCGCATCCGGTCTTCCGGCCGGTGCACGAGCTGAGTCCGGAGGCGGTGCTCCCGGACCCGAGGGACGAGAGTGTGCAGGAGACGGAGCCGGGCATCGTGACCAACGGGGCCTTCAGCCTCGCGCGCCTCGCGGGCGACAGCGTGGAGCTTGCGCGCGCCGAGAGCTACTGGGACGCCGCGTCCGTCGCGCTCGAACGCGTGCTCTTCGTGGACAGCAAGGACACCGAGTCGGCGCTCGCGGCCTACCGCGCGGGCGAGGTCGATGTCGTCTCGAACGCGGCCGTCGAGCCCCTCGCCGTCAAGCTCCTCACGCCCTACGAAGACTTCCGCCGCGAGACCTTCGCCGCGCTCAACTACTACCGCTTCAACACCGCGCGCCCGCCCTTCGACGACGTGCGCGTGCGCCAGGCGCTCGCCTTCGCGCTCGACGTGGAGCGCTTGAGCAAGGACACGCTCGGCGGCGCGACCGAGCCGACGCACACGTTCATCCCCGTCGCAGACGAGAGTGAGGGGACTGAGACGGGCGCGGGCGAGGGTGAGGGCGGCGGCTCGTCCGCGCTCGAACACAACGTCGAGCGCGCACGGAGGCTGCTCGACCAGGCGGGCTACCCCGGCGGCGAGAACTTCCCGCGCGTGCGCCTGCTCGTCAACCGCAACGAGCAGCAGAGGCTCGTCGCGCAGGCCGTCGCGCGCATGTGGCGCGAGGCGCTCGGCGTCGAGACCGAGATCGTCGTCCGGCCTTGGGAGGAGTACGAGGCGATGCTGCGCGCGGGCGACTACGACGTGGCGCGCCGCAGCCTCGTCATGCAGACGACTGACGAGGAGACGAACATGCGCCGGCTCTTCGGCGAGGTCGGCGACGCAGAGACCATCGCGCCCGAAGCCGAGACGACGCCGGCGGCGACGCCCCCGGGCGCGCCCGCGGCCGTCGAGGGGCAGGCGGAAGCCGCGCGCGCGCAGGCGAGGCCGACGCCCGCGGCCCTCACCGAGGCGCAGGCGCTGCGCGAAGTGCCGGCCATCCCGCTCCACTTCGCCTCCTCCTACGCGCTGGTCAAGCCCTACGTCGATGGATTCGAGTCCAACCTCTTGGACGCGCCCTCGCTCAAACACGTCCGCATCAACCGCGACTGGCGGCCGCCCGCGCCCGAGCAGGCCGCGAGGCTTGTGCTGAAAAGAAGTAGGCAGTAGGCAGATGGCAGTAGGCAGTTAAAAACTTTTCTGCCGAAACCTCCGGATTAATCTTTCAACGTCCGAAACGCGGAGCGGCTGCCTACTGCCTTCTGCCTACCGCTTACTGTTTTTGAGCAACTGTTCGCTCGCCGCCGCGCATCGTTATAGGCGTCGCACTTCATCCTTGCTTGGCAGTGCGGGGCGTGATAAGTTCGGAAACGGTTTGTTAAGCCGCATGTAATTTTTCTACGTCCCCCGAGCCCCGCCCGTGTCCCGGTTGAAGCAGGAGTGATACTGCCATGACCGCAGGAAAGACCGCGCGCCTTCTGACCTTCGTACTCTCCTTCGCCCTCCTCCTGGTCGCCTGCGGGCCTCCCGTCCAGAAGTCGGAATTCTTCGGCAAGCTAGAGCCGCCGCCGGGGCAGACGCTCCGCTACATCACCGGCTCCGAGCCGGAGTCGCTCGACCCGCAGATGAGTTCGGGGCAGCCCGAGGCGCGCCTCGACATCGCGCTCTACGAGGGGCTGGTCGAGTACCACCCGAAGACGATGGAGCCGATCCCCGGCGTCGCCGAGAGCTGGAAGGTCAACGGCGACGCCACCGAGTTCGTCTTCTTCCTCCGCAAAAACGCCAGGTTCTCCAACGGCGAACCCATCACCGCGCGCGACTTCGCCTACACCATCAGGCGCGGCCTCAAGCCGGAGCTGGCCTCGCGCGTCGCCTTCCTCGCGTGGGAGATCAAGAACGCCGAAGCCTACAGCAACGGCGGCTCCTTCGTCCGCGACCCGAAGACCGGCCGCTTCGTCCTCGCCTCCGAGGCCGCCGGGTCGGGCGGCGCGGCGGACGCGGAGGCTCCCGCGCCCGTCGGCGGCGAAGACGCCGCGCCCGACACGGAGTTCCACCGCCGCATGCACGAGCCCGACCGCCTCTTCGTCCCGTCGGACGAGAAGGATCGGGAGAAGGCGCTCAAGGCCAACCCGAAGCTGGCCGCGCTCGTCGAGGGCAAGGAGCTCGTCCCCGTCACGGCCGACGACGTGGGCGTCGAGGCGGTGGACGACTACACGCTGCGCATCACGCTCCGCCAGCCCGCGCCCTACTTCATGGGGCTCGTCCAGCACCAGTTCTTCCGCGTCGTCCACGAGCCGACCGTCGAGAAGTACGGCGTCAACTGGACGAAGCCCGGCAACATCGTGACCAGCGGCACGCACATGCTGGCCGAGCACAAGCCGTACAACCAGCTCGTCGTCGTCAAGAACCCGCACTACTGGGACGCGGACAAAGTCCGGCTGGAGAAGATCATCTTCATCCCGCTCGACGACCAGACGACGATGATGAACCTCTACAAGTCGGGCGAGGTGGACGCGACCTACAACCACACCGTCCCGGCCTCCTGGCTCAAGGCCGGCCTCCGCCACGCGGCCGACTACATGGACATGCCGGAGAACGGCTCGCAGTACTGGCAGATCAACACCACGCAGCCGCCGATGGACGACAAGCGCGTGCGCAAGGCGTTCGCGATGGCCCTCGACCGGGACGCGCTGGAGAAGTTCCGCGCCGTCTCGAAGGCCAACAACACCTTCGTCCCCAAGGGCATCCTCTACGGCTACCAGAGCCCGAAGGGCTACGACTTCGACATCGAGGGGGCGAAAAAGCTGCTGGCCGAGGCGGGCTACAAGGACGGCTCGGGTCAGTTCGACCCCAAGAAGTTCCCGGCCAACACCATCGAGGTCATCTACAACACGAGCGAGTCGAACCGGCAGGTCGCCGAGTTCGTGCAGGCGCAGTGGAAGCAGAACCTCGGCGTCACCATCCCGCTGCGCGCCATCGAGTGGAAAACCTTCGTCAACGTCCGCGTCAAGCTCGAATACAAGGGATTCGCGGGCGGCGCCGGCTGGTCGGGCGACTACATGGATCCCTACACCTACCTCGGGCTCTTCGCCACCGAGGGCGGCGACAACGGGACGGGCTGGTTCGACCAGAAGTTCGTCCGGATGCTGGTCGCGGCGAACCGCGAGCCCGACCAGGCGAAGCGCTACGCGCTGCTCTCGAAGGCCGAGGAGTACCTGCTCGAAGAGGCCCCGATCATCCCGCTCCTCAAGCCCGCGACGAGCTGGATGAAGAAGCCCTACGTCAAGGGCATGTACCCGAACGCGGGGACGCTGCACGCGTGGAAGTACGTCTACATCGAGCACGACCGCGCGAAGTGGGATCGGGGGATGCCCGACATGACGACCCAGGAGTTGGCCGAGGTGAAGGAGTAGCCCGATGAAGTTCCGCTTCGTCCTGCGCCGCCTGCTCGTGACCGTGCCGATGGTGCTCGTCGTCATCACGCTGACGTGGGCGCTCATCCGGCTCGCCCCCGGCAACTTCTACGACAGCGAGCGGAAGCTGCCGCCCGCCGTCGAGAAGAACATCCGCGCCAAGTACGGGCTCGACGAGCCCTGGTACGTGCAGTACGCCCGCGTGATGCGCAACATCATGAGCCTGGACTTCGGGAACTCGCTCCGCTACGAGACCGAGACGGTCAACGACGTGCTCCGCCGGACGCTGCCCGTCTCGTTCGCCGTCGGGACGTGCGCCTACCTGCTGGCCCTCCTCGTCGGCACGACGCTGGGCACCGTCGCGGCGCTCAAACAGAACTCGAAGTTCGACTACGCGGCGATGGGGTTCTCGATGCTCGGCATCAGCATGCCCAACTTCGTCCTAGGGCCGATCCTCGTCCTCATCTTCTCGCTCACGCTCTACTGGCTGCCGCCCGCCCGGTGGGGCGGCTTCCCCTCGAAGAGCCTCGTGCTGCCGGTGGTCACGCTCTCGGCCATCTACATGGCCTACATCGCGCGGCTGACGCGGGCGGGGATGCTCGAAGTGCTGCGGTCGGACTACATCCGCACGGCGCGCGCCAAGGGGCTGACGGAGCGGCAGGTGGTGCTGCGCCACGCCTTGCGCGGCGGGCTCCTCCCGGTCGTCTCGTTTACGGGCCCCGCGCTCGCAATCTTGATTACGGGGACGGTCGTGGTCGAGCGCATCTACGCGCTGCCGGGCCTCGGCACCTACTTCATCAACGCGAACCTGAACCGCGACGAGCCGCTCATCCTCGGCATCGTCGCCTTCACGTCGATCCTCGTGCTGGTCTTCAACCTGCTCGTCGATGTCGCCTACGGCTTCATCGACCCGCGGATACGGTACTGAACTGATGAGCGACGAGAGGACACCGCAGGTGCCGACCGAAGAGGGGCGCTCGCGGCCGAACGCGTGGGAGGCAGGCGAGCCCGCGCTCACGCCGCGCGGCACTCCACCGAGCGCCCCCGTCGCCGGGCGGAGCGGCGCGGAGATTCACGCCTTCCCCGAGACGGCCGTCGGCGAGGGCGACGTGCGCACGGCCGGCGAGTCGGCCGCGCCCGCGAAGGGGACTTCCCTGTGGCGCGACGCGTGGAAGCGCCTGCTCCGGAACAAGCTGGCCGTCTTCGGCATGTACGTCGTGGGCATCATCGCCGTCGCCGTGCTCGTCGGCCCTTGGATCATCAGGATGACGACCGGCTTCACCTACGACTACATCCCGCCGGGGCAGACCCTGTCACTCCCGCCCTTCACGGAGCCCGACGGCTCCTTCTCTTGGACGCACCCGATGGGGACGGACGCGGCGGGGCGCGACGTGCTGGCGCGCGTGCTGCTCGGCGGGCGCATCTCGCTGATGGTGGGCATCATCTCGACCATCGTCTCGCTCCTCATCGGGGTGACGTGGGGCGCGACCGCCGGCTACCTGGGCGGCAAGGTGGACGACCTGTTGATGCGCATCGTGGACGTGCTCTACGCCATCCCCTACATGATGGTCGTCATCGTGCTGCTGGCCTTCTTCGGCGGGCGCGGGCCGCTGCAACAGATCTTCCTGCTCTTCACGGCGCTCGGCGCGGTCTCGTGGCTGACGATGGCGCGCATCGTGCGCGGGCAGGTCATCTCGCTCAAGAACCAGGAGTACGTGCTGGCGGCGCGCGCGACCGGCGTCTCGACGCCGAAGATAATCTTCCGCCACATCGTGCCGAACGCCCTGGGGCCGGTCATCGTCTACGCGACGCTGACCATCCCCTCGGTGATGTTGCAGGAGGCGTTCCTCTCCTTCCTGGGCCTCGGCGTTCAGGCTCCGTACGCCTCGTGGGGGAGTCTCGCGCAGGAGGGCATCCAGAACATCGCGGTCTTCCCCTGGCAGCTCATCTTCCCCGGCGTGACGATGGCGCTGACGCTCTTCTCGCTCAACTTCCTCGGCGACGGCCTGCGCGACGCGCTCGACCCGCAGATGAGGAAGTTCTGAAGGCAGTAAATAGTAAATGGTAAATAGTGAATAGTCGTTGAGAGTAAGGCGTGCTGAGTTGTTAATCGCGAGCCACGCCGAAAATCAACTCCATTTACGAAAAAGGCTCTTAATGCCCCACCGCTTGCGGTGGGGATGGATGAGCCAGCTTGAGGGCAGGCTCGATGCCTGCCCGCGAGCTAACTGACGTTGCTAGAATGCGCGGATGGCCTGGAGACGCACCGCGCACGCCG
>DATMVD010000035.1:0-67601 GCA_035563535.1 Pyrinomonadaceae bacterium
TGACATGAACGGCGTCGGCAAGCGCGAGCGCCTCTCCTGGACGGAGGCCGGCTCCGACGACGCCTTCCTCGCGCTCGACCGCGACGGCGACGGGCTCATTACGGGGGGCGCAGAACTGTTCGGCAACTTCACCGACCAGCCCCGGTCGGATAGCCCGAACGGCTTCCTGGCGCTCGCCGAGTTCGACAAGCCGGGCGGGGGCGGGAATTCGGACGGCGTGATAGACTTTCGCGATTCAGTCTTCTTTGACCTGCGGCTGTGGCAGGATATGGACCACGATGGCGTTTCGCGGCACGCCGAGTTACACACATTGTCGGAATTGGGGCTAGTGAGCTTAGACCTTGATTACAAGGAATCGAAGCGTACGGACGAGCACGGCAACCAGTTCCGCTACCGGGCGAAGGTGAATGATGCGAAGGGGGCGAAGGCGGGCCGCTGGGCCTGGGACGTGTTCCTCGTATCCGGCAGCCCACCTCAGTAGGATATCGCAGCATCGTGCTTAGCACCCTAGGCCGCAACCTGGCTGCCGGGGCCGCCGCGGTCTTCTGTTGAGGAGATGCGGCGGCCCTTCTATTTAAGGGCCGAGACCGTCGGCCACCCTTCCGCGTCCCAGACGATGTCGCTGACGCGCAGCGTCGGCGTGCCGCGCCACTCTGTGTCGTAGGCGTGGTAGACGAGCTTGTCGCCCGCCTTCGTCCGCAGCACCGCGCAGTGGCCCGGCCCGGCCCAGCGCCCGCCGCCCCCCAAGACCAGAGTCCCGCCGCCCTCCGTCATGGGCTTTCCGCCCCGGTCAACGTACGGCCCCGTCACGCGCCGCGCGCGCCCGACGCGCACGTTGTAGGTGCTCTTCGGCCCGCGGCAGCAGAAGTCGAAAGAGACGAAGAGGTAGTAGTAGTCCCCGCGCCGGAAGATGAACGGGGCCTCGACGGCCCCCGGCTCCTCCTTCGAGCGCGGGCGGGCGGCGAGCGAGTAGAGCGTCTCGTCCTCGGCCGAGAGCTTGCCCGTGGCCGGGTCGAGCCGGCGGAGCTTGATGCCGCCCCAGAAGCTGCCGAAGGAGAGCCAGGGGCGGCCCGCCTCGTCGAGGACGACGTTCGGGTCGATGGCGTTCCAGTCGTCGGAGCGCGCCGAGGCGATGACCTTCCCCTGATCCCTCCACGCGTAGTCCTTGCTCGAAGGGTCAAGCGTCGCGTTCGTCACGAGCCCGATGGCGGAGCGGTTGCTCCCGAAGGTGGAGGCCGAATAGTAGAGGTGGAACTTGCCGTTGAAGTAAGCCACGTCCGGCGCCCAGAGGCCCCGCAAGCCCGGCACGTCCTCGACGGCCCACTGCGGCAGGTGGCCGAACACGTCGCCGCACAGACGCCAACGCACCAAGTCTTCGGAGCAGCGGACACTGACGCCCGCGCGCGTCGAGAAGAGGTAGAAGCGCCCGGCCTCCTCTATGACCGCCGGGTCGTGGACGTTGCGCACGTCGCCCGTCGGCCCCTGGGCGGCGGCGGAGGCGGCCGAGAGGAGGGCCAAAGCCGCGAGCAGGCAGCGCCGTACGGAACCGCGCACGGCCGACCGCTTAAATTTTAAAAACCTTGACTTCATGTTCATTCGTGGTGTAAATGAACAAACGCAACAGGCCACAAGGAATTTGAATCCGCGACCGTTAGAAGGGCCGGCCGAAACGCCGGCTCGGGCTTTCTATCCGTCAATATGGCCGGCCGCGGGTCGTTCCTTCCCGATTCTTTAGCAAAGTTTAAGTTGCGCGTAAGCGGCCGTCGTGGCACCCGGAGACACTCTTCCGGGTCGCCCCGCCCTCCCCGCTTGCGGGTCAACGTCATCTCTTCGGCTCGGGTGCACCTTAGCGCAATCGTATCGCTTGCTCAACAAGCCACCGGGAGGCGTTCATGAAATTCCACAGGCTGACTTTCGCGGCACTGCTGACTCTCATCCTCGGGCTGGGCGCGTCCGCCTTCGCCCAGAGCGACCGCGGCACGATCACCGGCCGGGTGATCGACCCGACCGGCGCGGTCGTCCCCGAGGCGAGGGTGACGGTCGTCAACGTCGAGACCAACACCCCCTCCGAGACGAAGACCAACGACGAAGGCAACTTCACCTTCCCGCAGCTCCAGGCCGCCCCCTACCGCCTGACGGTCGAGGCCGCGGGCTTCAAGACCGCGACGCTCGACGAGGTGCGCGTCGGCGTGCAGATCACGCGCAGCGTCGAGATCAGGCTGGAGGTCGGCGGCGTCGGCGACGTGGTCAACGTGACGGCCGACGCCGCGCCCGTGATCCAGACCGACACGCCCGTCTCGCAGCTCAACGTCACCGAGCGGCAGGTGCGGGAGCTGCCGCTGCTCGTCTCGGCCGAGAGCGGCGGGCGCACGCCGCTCTCCTTCATCTTCCTCGACAGCAGCGTGGTCTCGAACGACCAGACGGCGACGGGCGGCAGCACCGGGAGCGCGGGCACGAACGCCACCAACTTCCGCATCAACGGCGGGCAGGGCCTGGGCGCGGACATCCTCATCGACGGCGCGCAGACCCGCCGCGGCGAGAACGGCACCTTCTTCTCGGAGGTCGCGCCGGGGCCGAACGCCTTCCAGGAGTTCACGCTCTCGACTTCGAGCTACTCGGCCGAGTTCGGCAACTCGACGGGCGGCGTCATCAACTTCACCATCAAGACCGGGAGCAACGACCCGCACGGCGAGTTCTACCTCTTCCACCGCAACGAGGCTTTGAACGCCAACATCGACCGCAACCGCATCCTGAATCAGCAGAACCCGAACTGCGTCAACGACGACTCCGGCCCGGGCTGTTTCCAGAAGCCGCTCGACCGGCAGTTCGACTACGGCTTCTCCATCGGCGGCCCCGTCGTCCTGCCGCGCTTCGGCGAGGGCGGCCCGCGCTGGTGGAGCGGCCGGAACAAGACCTTCTTCTTCTTCAACTACGGCGGCTACCGCATCAACCAGAGCGAGTCGGTGGACATCACCGTGCCGACGGCGCGGATGCGGCAGGGCGACTTCTCGGAGTTGCTGACCGACCCCTACGTGCTCCAGTTCTTCGGCGGCCCCGTCCAGATTTACGACCCGGCGCAGCCGGTCGGCTCCCGCACGGCGATTCCCGGTAACCGCCTCGACCAGTACCTCGGCGGCGCGCGCATCTCGCGCATCGGTCAGAACTTCGCCAACCTCTTCCCGCTGCCGAACCAGACCGGCCCGAACGGCTCGACCGTCTTCCGCAACTACCGCGCGACGACGACGGCCGGCTCGCGGACGAACTACTACGTGACGAAGATCACGCAGAACCTGACCGACCGGCAGGCGCTCAACTTCAGCTACACCTTCCGCAAGCTGCCGAGCACGAAGGGCGGCTGGCCGCGCTTCCCCGAGCCCTTCGTGGCGCAGGGCGTCTGGGATCAGGTCTTCAAATCCTACTACGCGCGCCTGCAACACGACTGGACGCTGACGCCGACCGTCATCAACCACCTCAACCTCGGCTTCTCGCGTACCGACGTGTCGAACCGCAACTTCACGGCCGGCGTCGCCAAGTCCAGCGACCTCGGCCTGAGCCCCACGGCGACGCAGGACCTCGGGCTGCCGCTCATCGGCTTCCCCGGCTACGGCGACGCCGTCGGCTCGACCGACCCGCGCGCCTACCAGCCGGGCGGCTCGACCTTCTTCAGCAACCGCGTCCGCGACAACTCCGAGCACATCAGCAACGTCGCGACCTTCCTGCGGGGACGCCACACCGTCAAGGCCGGCGGCGAGGTGCGCATCCAGCAGCTCAACAACGCGGCGCACTTCGACATCGGCGGCAACTTCAACTTCCGCAGCAACCAGACCGCCAACACCAACGACTTCAACCAGGGCTGGCCCATCGCCAGCCTCATCACGGGGCGGCCCGAGTTCTCCTTCAACTCGAACCAGACCATCGACCCGGCGCACCGCTTCTTCTCGACCGCCTACTTCTTCCAGGACGACTTCAAGGTGACGCCGAACCTGACCCTGAACCTCGGCCTGCGCTACGACTACGGGCGGCCGCGCGAGGAGGCGCGCGGGCGCTACCGCGGGTTCGACCCCGACGTGCCGAACCCGGCGGCGGGCGGCAGGCTCGGGGCCGTCGTCAGCGCCGACACCTCGCTCGGCGGCATCCAGGCGGAGAACTTCGGGCTGGTCGAGCCGGACAAGAACAACTGGGGCCCGCGCGTCGGCTTCGCCTACGCGCTCAACGACAAGACGGTCGTGCGCGGCGGCTACGGCATCTACTACGCGCCGATCATCTACAACGACTTCGGCAACGCCGGCGCGCTCGGCTACAGCCCCGGCGCGGTCAACATCAACGGCGGGCTCGACGCCTTCATCACGCTGGACACCTACCCGAACCTGCCCGCGGCCAACCCGGCCGACCAGGCCGTCGGCGACCTCAACCGGACGGACATGGACTACTTCACGAAGGACTTCAAGCCGGGGCGGACGGCGCAGTGGAGCCTCGACATCCAGCGCCACCTCCCCTGGAACTTCGCCGCGCAGGTCAGCTACATCGGGAGCAAGGGGACGCGGCTGCGCTCCAACTTCTCGCCGGTCAACGCGCTGCCGTTCAACGCGCTCAGGCTCGGGCTGCCGCTGCTCTCCAAGCTGCTCGTCGATGTGACGCCGGCCGAGCGGGCCTTCGCAGCGGGCCTGGGCTTCAACCTGCCGGCCAACCCCGATGCCATCTACCCCGGCTTCAACAACCAGTTCGGCGACTTCTCGCGGACGGTCGGCCAGGCGCTCCGGCCCTACCCGCAGTACGGGAACATCAACAACCGCCTGGAGAGCCAGGGGCAGAGCATCTACCACGCCGGCAAGCTCGACCTCCAGCGCCGCTTCTCGAACGGCATCCAGGCCGGCATCTCCTACACCTTCGCCAAGCTGATCACGGACGCGGCCGAGGACGTGTTCGGCAACTCGCCCCTCACCGGCGTGCTGCAGAACCCGTTCGACCGCGGCTCGCTGCGCGCCGTCTCGGCCAGCATCCCGCCGCACTCGCTCGTCTTCAACTACATCCTCGAACTGCCCTTCGGGAAGGGCAGGCGGTTCCTCGACCGGGGCGGGCTCGTAGACCGCCTGGTCGGCGGGTTCCAGGTGACGGGCATCCACCGCTACCGGAGCGGGCAGGCCGTGCTGCCGTTCGTCGGCGGCGGGCAGCGTGACTTCCTCACGCGCGTCGGCTACGGCGGCAACCTGCGCCCCAACGTCGTGAGCGACGACTTCTACACGGACAACCGCAGCGGCGGCGTGGACGTGCGCTTCCTGAACGCGGCCGCCTTCTCGCGGCCCGTGGACTACCGGAACGCGCCGCCCATCTCGCTCGACGACGGCGCGACGGTCAACCAGGCTTACATCAACTTCTACTCGAACCCGAACATCTTCTTCGGCAACGCCGCGCCGTCCTACAGCGGCCTGCGCGCCGACCCCTTCATGACCGAGGACTTCAGCATCATCAAGAAGACGAAGGTCAGCGAGACGACCTTCTTCGAGTTCCGCTTCGAGTTCTTCAACCTGTTCAACCGCGGCCGCTATAGCCTGCCGAACATGAACCTCGACGACGTGAACTACGGCATCGTCACGCGCAACGCGGACATCTTCCAGCCGCGGCGCGTGCAGGTCGGCGGGAGGTTCGTCTTCTAAACTGAACCCTTTAACGGAAGAGGGGCGCAGAGCGCGTGTGTTCGGAGCACCCCCTGCGCCCCTCTTCCCTTTTCGGCGTCGCCGCGACGCCGCCTCGCAACGCAGATGCTCTTCGGGCGCTCATTCAAACTCGAACGCGCCGCGCTGCTGCTCGCGGCGCTCGCGGCCCCGGCGACGCTGTGCCTCGGGCAGACACCGGCCCGGACTGCGGCGGGGCAGGTGGCGCGCGGGGCTTCGGCGGCCTCCGCGGCGGCCGTGGACGAGGGCGTCGCGGCCCTCGACCGCGGTGACCTGGAAGGGGCGCGCGCCGCCTTCAACAGGGCGCTGGCCTCGAACCCGCGGGACGCCGACGCGCACAGGTATCTCGGGCTGCTCGACGACCGCGCCGGCGACCTACAGGCGGCCGCGCGCCACTTCGCGGAGGCCGCGCGCCTCGCCCCCGCCTCCGCCCCGGCGCGCAACAACTACGGCGTCATCCTCCTGCGGCTGGGCCGCGCGCGCGAGGCCGCCGCCGAGTTCGAGGCTTCCCTGCGCGCAGACCCGCGGCAGCCGAACGCGCTCGTCAACCTCGCGCAGATACGCTTCAACTCGGGCACGGCCGAAGACCTGCGCGCGGCCGAAGACCTCTTCGCGCGCGCCGACCGCATCGAGCCCGACGCCGAGATCGCGCGCGCCCTGACCGTCATCGCGCTGCGCCGCGGCGACGCGGCCTCGGCCGCCGCGCACTACCAGACGTACTCGGCGCGCGTCGCCGCGGGCGGGCCTTCGGTCGATGCCTCGGCCGACGGCGCGCGCGCGCGCGCGGAACTCGGAGCCGCGCTGCTTGAGGCGGGACTCTTGAAGGAGGCGGAGGTTGAGTCCGCGGCCGCCGCGCGGCTCAACCCATCCGACGCCGGCGCGGCCATCCAACTGGCGCGCGTGCAGCTCGCGCGCAAGGACGTGCGCGGCGCGGGCCGGACGCTCGAAGGGGCGGTCGCGCGCGGGGTCGAGTCGGCCCCGCTCTACGCGCTGCTCGCGGAGGTGTACGAGCAGGCGGGCCACCCCGAGAACGCCATCCCGGCGATGCGCCTCGCCATCCGGCAGGACCCGAAGTCCGAGAAGTACCGCTTCGCCTACGGCGTCCTCCTGACGAACGCGTATGCCCCGGCCGCGGCCGTCATCCGGCTCGAAGAGGCTCTGAAGGAGTTCCCCGACTCGCCGCGCCTCTGGTTCGCGCTCGGGCTGGCGCACTTCAAGCAGGACAAGGATCACGAGGCGGCGCGCGCCTTCGGCCACGCGGCGGCGCTCGACCCGAAGTTCGCGCCCGCCTACGCCTACCTCGGGCTGCTGAGCGTGCGCAAGGGCGAGGTCGCCGGGGGCGTGGCGCTCTACGAGAGGGCGCTGCGGGTGGACGCGCAGTTGGGCGTGCTCCACTACCTCCTGGCCGAGGCGATGCTGCAACAGCCGGACGCGGACGCGGGGCGCGTCGAGTCCCACCTGAAGCAGGCCGCCCGCCTCGACCCGACCTTCAGCTCGCCGAGGCTCTCGCTCGCCAAGCTCTACATGCGCGGCGAGCGCTGGGCCGAAGCGGTCGAGGAGCTGTTGAAGGTGACGGCGCTGGAGCCGGAGTCGGCCGACGCCTACTACCAGCTCAGCCGCGCCTACGTGCGGCTCAAGCGCACGGCCGAGGCGCAGCGGGCAGTCGAGACTTTCAAGCGCCTGAACGAGACGAAGAAGAGGCAGGACGAGGACGGGCTGCGGGAGGTCGTCCGCCGGCTCGGCAACGTGCGCTTCTGAGTGGTTAAGGTGACTCGGGCTTTAACCACAAAGGACACGAAGGTCTGCACAAAGGGCTCAGAGAAAACCTTTGCGCTCTTCGTGAGAACCTTCGTGACCTCCGTGGTTAGACTTCTCTCAAGGGGTGAGTGAATGGCGAAGATCGGGAGGCGGAAGTTCATCGGCGGGGCGGGAGCGGCCTTGGCGGCGGCGGCCGTGACGGGCCTTGCGCGTTCGGCGCGCGCGACCGACTCGCGCGTCGAGGTGCTGGTCGGCGAGGAGATCGGCACCATCAACCGCGACATCTACGGCCACTTCGCGGAGCACCTGGGCGGCGTCGTCTACGACGGCATCTGGGTCGGCGAGAACTCGCGCGTGCCGAACACGGGCGGCATCCGCACCGCGCTCGTCGAGGCGCTCAAGCGCATACAGGCCCCCGTCATCCGCTGGCCCGGCGGCTGCTTCGCCGACAGCTACGACTGGCGCGACGGCACGGGGCCGCGCGCGCAGCGCCCGCGCCGCACGAACTTCTGGGTGGACGCGCCCGAGTGGCCCGAGGGCGCTCCGAAGGAGGGGCCGTGGCGGTACGAGCCGAACCACTTCGGCATTAACGAGTTCATGCGCTTCTGTCAGCTCGCGGGGGCCGAAGCCTACCTCGCCGCCAACGTGCGGGGCCTCGGCGCGCAGCAGTTTTACGAGTGGGTCGAGTACGTCAACTCGCCGCCGGGAACGACGACGTGGGCCGAACGCCGCGCGGCGGGGCCTCTGGGAAGCCGAGACCCGTACGGGGTGCGCTTCTGGGGCGTCGGCAACGAGTCGTGGGGCTGCGGCGGCAACCTCACTCCGGAGGAGTACGCGGCCGAGTACCGGCGGTTCACGGCGGCCGTCCCGCGCTACGGCGTTGACCTGAAGTTCATCGCCTCGGGCGCGAACGTGGACGACTACAACTGGACGCGCGGCTTCTTCTCGAAGACGGCCGAGAAGGGCGCGTTCCTCTTCGGCGGCATCTACGGCTGGGGCCTGCACCACTACGCCTGGAACGTCTCGCAGGGTCGCACCACCGACTGGTTCGCGGGCAAGGGCGACGGGCTGAAGTTCGACGAGGGGGAATACTACGAGCTGCTGCGCGAGGCCGACCGCATGGAGTCGCTCATCAACAACCACTGGGCGATCATGGGGCAGTACGACCGCCAGCACCGGGTCAAGCTGGTCGTGGACGAGTGGGGCGCGTGGTACAGGAGGGGCTCGGAGGTTCACCCGACGCACCTGCTGGGTCAGCAGTCCACGATGCGGGACGCGCTGCTCGCCGGGCTCACGCTCGACACCTTCAACCGCCACGCGGACAAGGTGGCGATGGCGAACGTCGCGCAGCTCGTCAACAGCCTCCACGCGCTCTTCCTCACGCACGAGGAGAAGTTCGTCCTCACCCCGACCTACCACGTCTTCGAGATGTTCGTCCCGCACATGGGCGCGAAGTCCGTGCGCGCGCTCTTCAGCGCGCCCGAGGTGAAGTGGACGCGCGCGGGCAAGCCGGCCGAGTTCTGGGGGCTGTCGGGCTCGGCCTCGGTCAACGAGAGGCAACTGACGCTGACGGTGACGAACCCGCACATGACGGAGGCGCGCGAGGCGGAGATCGCGGTGCGCGGCGCGCGCGTCGCCTCCGCGCGGGCGCGCGTGCTCGCCGAACCGGACGTGCACGCGCACAACACCTTCGCCAACCCGCGCGAGGTGGAGCCGCGCGACGAGGCGGTCAACGCCTCCGCGGGCGGCCCCTTCGTCTACCGCTTCGCGCCCGCGTCCGTCACGCGGCTGTCAATTACATTAGCGTGAACCGTGAACCGTGAACCGTGACAAGTAAGAACACGCTCCTTCTTGTCACGGTTCACGGTTCACGGTTTACGAGCGAACGGAGTGAGCACAATGGTCTGGGAAGAGCGCTGGCACCCTCTGCGGGAGGAGTGGGTCATCGTCGCCGCACACCGGCAGAACCGGCCGTGGAGCGGCGGGACGATAGAGCACGACGAGGAGGAGGAGCCGTCTTACGTCCCCGACTGTTACCTCTGCCCCGGCAACGTGCGCGTCTCGGGCCGGCGCAACGCCGACTACACATCCACCTACGTCTTCGACAACGACATGCCCTGCGCCTCGCCCGAAGCGCCGAAAGGTTTGGAGCGCCCGGCCGGCATTTACCGGAACATGCCCGCCGAGGGCCTGGCGCGCGTCGTCTGCTACAGCCCGAACCACTCCCTGACGCTGGCCGAGTTGGAAGTCCCGCAGGTCGATGAGCTGCTGGCAGTGTGGCAGGAGCAGTACAGGGAACTCGGGGGCAGGCCGGAGGTCAGGCACGTCCTCATCTTCGAGAACAAGGGCGAGGCGGTCGGCGTCTCGAACCCGCACCCGCACTGCCAGATTTACGCCACCAACTTCGTCTTCAAGTACATCGAGACCGAGGCGCGCGTCTCGCAGAGACACCTGGAGGAGACCGGCCGGGTGCTCTTCCAGGACATCCTTTCGGCCGAGCGCGAGGACAGCCGCCGCATCGTCGCCGAGAACGACACGGCCGTCGCCTTCCTCCCATACTTCGCGCGCTACGCGTACGAGGTCTACGTCGCGCCGAAGGCGACGCACCCGAGCCTGGCCGCGCTCTCCGACGCCGAGCGGCGTGACTTCGCCGACGTGCTCCGGACGGTGCTCATCAAGTTCGACAACCTCTGGCGGATACCCTTCCCCTACGTGATGCCGCTCCACCAGGCCCCGACGGACGGGGGCGACTACCGGGGGTTTCACTTCCACGTCGAGTTCCACCCACCGCTCCGGAGGCCGAACCTTTTGAAGTACCTGGCGGGCCCCGAGATCGGCGGCGGGAATTTCCTGAGCGACACCTCGCCCGAGGAGAAGGCCGCGGAACTGCAAGCCGCCCCCGGAGTCCACTACAAGCACGCCGCGCGCGGGAGCACCCGATGAGCGCTGACGCGCACGGGCCGCCGGCCTGCGCCGAAGAGAAGGGGCACACGCCCTATGTCTTCGGCGGCTCCTCGCCCGGCGCGGCGTCGTCCGGGCACGTCAGGCTAAGGCCGGTTTAAGTAAGAAGGGAGAGTAAGACGATGGCAGAAGAGAAGTACGAGCCGAAGCCGGAGCACAAGTTCACCTTCGGCCTCTGGACGGTGGGCAACCGCGGCCGCGACCCGTTCGGCGACGCCGTCCGGCCTTCCTTGCCGCCCGACGACGCGGCGAGGCTCCTGGGCGAGGTCGGCGCGTGGGGCGTCAACTTCCACGACAACGACCTCGTGCCGATTGACGCCACGCCGTCCGAACGTGACCGCATCGTCAGGGAGTTCCGCGCGGCCTGCGAGGGGGCGGGGCTCGCCGTCCCGATGGCGACCGTCAACCTCTTCTACGAGCCGGTCTTCCGCGACGGGGCCTTCACCGCGAACGACGCCCGGGTGCGCTCCTACGCCCTGCAGAAGACGATGCGGGCGATGGATTTGGGCGCGGAGTTCGGCGCGCAGATATTCGTCCTGTGGGGCGGGAGGGAGGGCGTGGAGACCGACGCCTGCCGCCGCCCCGACGAGGGGGTGAAGAGACTCAGGGAGGCGCTGAACTACCTGTGCGAGTACTCGATTGACCAAGGGTATGGCTACCGGTTCGCGCTCGAGGCCAAGCCGAACGAGCCGAGGGCGGACATCTACATGCCGACGACGGGGGCCTACCTGGCGCTGATCCCGACGCTCGACCACCCCGACTTAGTCGGGGTGAACCCGGAGGTGGCGCACGAGCACATGGCGGGGCTGAACATGACGCACGCCGTGGCGCAGGCGTGGGAGGCCGGGAAACTGTTCCACATCGACCTGAATGACCAGGTGCCCGGGAGGTACGACCAGGACTTGCGGTTCGGCTCGGCGAACCCGAAGGCCGCCTTCTGGCTGGTGAAGTTCTTAGAGGACGTGGGCTACGACGGCCCCCGCGCGTTCGACGCGCACGCCTACCGGACTGAAGATTACGAGGGGGTGAAGGAGTTCGCCAGGGGGTGCATGCGGACGTACTTGATCCTGAAGGAGAAGGGCGAGCGGTGGAACCGCGACCCGGAGGTCAAGCAGATACTGGCCGAGATGGCACAGCTCGACGGCAACGGGTCGGGGAAATTCGAGAAGGGGCGCAACGACCAACTGCTCAGCCAGGAGTTCGACCGGGCGGAGCTCTCCTCGCAGGGGCTGAGGTACGAGCGGCTCGACCAGCTCACCATGGACATCCTGTTGGGAGTTCGTTAAACGCAGAGGGAAAGTAGAGCGGAGGTTAATAACTTATGTCAGCAGTGCGAAGAGTCGCGCTAGTTTTCGTCGCCCTTGTGCTCTGCCACGCCGCCGCCTCGGCGCAGGTGCGGCAGCGTTGGACGGAGCAGCAGGCCCGCGAGTGGTACGCGCGGCAGCCCTGGCTGGTCGGCGCCAACTACAACCCCGTCAGCGCCATCAACTCGATTGAGATGTGGCAGGCCGACACCTTCGACCCCAAGCGGATCGACCTTGAGCTGGGCTGGGCCGCGGGGCTCGGCATGAACACGATGCGCGTCACCCTCCACGACCTCGTCTGGCAGCAAGACCCCGAAGGGTACAAGCGGCGCATCGACGAGTTCCTCGCCATCGCCGCCCGGCACAGGATCAAGCCAATGTTCTGCCTGTTCGACTCGGTCTGGGACCCCGACCCGAAGCTCGGCAAGCAGCGCGACCCGAAGCCGGGCGTGCACAACTCCGGCTGGGTGCAGGGGCCCGGCCGCGCCGCCTTGCAAGACCCCTCGCAGCACGCGCGCTTCGAGGCTTACGTCAAGGGCGTCATCGGCGCGTTCGCCAAAGACGAACGCATCCTCGCCTGGGACCTCTGGAACGAGCCCGACAACGAGAATCACGGGAGCTACGGCGATAAGGAGCCGAAGAACAAGGTTGACCTCGTGCTGGCGCTCCTGCCCAGGGTCTTCGCGTGGGCGCGCGAGGCCGGGGCGACGCAGCCGATAACCTCCGGGCCCTGGAAGGGCGACTGGTCGTCGCACGAGAAGATGTCGCCGACCGACCGCCTGCTGGTCGAGCAGTCGGACATCATCACCTTCCACAACTACGACCACCCGTCCGAGCTTGAGAAGCGCATCAACTGGCTCAAGCGCTACAACCGGCCGATGATCTGCACAGAGTACATGGCGCGTGGCAACGGCAGCTACTTCTTCGGCAGCATGCTCGTGGGCAAGGCGCACAACGTCGGGATGATCAACTGGGGATTGGTGCAGGGCCGGACGCAGACGCACCTGCCGTGGGACTCGTGGCAGCGCCCCTACACCGACCGCGAGCCGACCGTCTGGTTCCATGAGGTCTTCCGCAACGACGGGACGCCCTACATGCCCGAAGAGGTGGAGTTCATCAAGCGCATGACCGGCGTCTCGAAGGCGAAGGCCGCGGCCGCACGCCCTTAAAGGGTATGAGGGGATTTCACCACAGAGACACAGAGGCACGGCTTGTTGAGCTATGTGCTCCGAGCTGTGTCTCCGTGCCTCCGTGGTGAAATCATTTTCGGCTTAAAAGGTTTCAAGACAGATGAGAACGTTCAAACTTCTCAGGCTCGCCTGCGCGCTCGCGGTCGTCGTCGCGCAGGCCGTGCCCGCCGCCGCGCAGTCGCGCAACGTCACCGTGCTGGTTGACCAGCCCGGCGCGGCCGTCCCCCCGACGCTCTTCGGCCTCTTCTTCGAGGACATCAACTTCGGGGCGGACGGAGGGCTCTACCCCGAGCGCGTCAAGAACCGCTCGTTCGAGTTCCCCGAGCCCTTGATGGGCTGGAAGCAGCTCACGCCCGGCGACTCGAAGGGCACGCTCCAGGTCTACGACATGCGCACCGAGGGCGACGCGCCCAACGCGCACTACCTGCGCATCAAGGTGGACGAGCCGGGCCGAGGGTTCGGCCTCTCCAACGAGGGCTTCCGCGGCGTCGGCGTGGAGAAGGGGAAGGAGTACAGCTTCTCCGTCATGGCGCGGCGCGCTTCGGGCGCGCCCACGGCGCTGCGCGTCGAGGTGTCGGACGCGCAGGGGCGCTCGCTGGGCGAGGCCCGCGTCTCGGGCTTCACGCCGCAGTGGAAGAGGTACACCGCCACCCTGCGCGCGACGGACACCGACGCGAAGGCGCGCGTCAACCTGCTCGTGGACGGCGCGGGCGCGCTCGACGTTGACCTCGTCTCACTGTTCCCGAAAGAGACCTGGGCGAACCGGCCGAACGGCCTCAGGCCCGACCTCGTCAAGCTCCTTAAGGAGATCAACCCCGGCTTCCTGCGCTTCCCCGGCGGCTGCATCGTCGAGGGGCGCTACCTCGAACAGCGCTACCAGTGGAAAAGAACGGTCGGCTCGCCCGAAGAGCGCAAGCTCATCGTCAACCGCTGGAACACCGAGTTCCGGCACCGCCTGACGCCCGACTACTACCAGTCCTTCGGCCTCGGCTACTACGAATACTTCCAGCTCGCCGAGGACATCGGGGCCGAGCCCCTGCCCATCATGAACTGCGGCATGGCCTGCCAGTTCAACTCGGGCGAGCTGGCCCCGATGGAAGACCTCGGCCACTTCATACAGGACTCGCTCGACCTCATCGAGTTCGCCAACGGCCCCGCGACGAGCAAGTGGGGTCGCGTGCGCGCGCAGATGGGGCACCCCGCGCCCTTCCGTCTGAAGATGCTCGGCGTCGGCAACGAGCAGTGGGGGCCGCAGTACATCGAGCGCTATAAAGAGTTCGCGCGCGTGCTCAAGGCGAAGCACCCCAACGTCGCGCTCATCTCAAGCTCCGGCCCCTTCCCCGACGGGAAGGAGTTCGACTACCTCTGGGGCGAGCTGCGGAAACTCAACGCCGAGCTGGTGGACGAGCACTACTACAGGCCGCCGCAGTGGTTCCGCGAGAACGTCGGCCGCTACGACTCGTACCCGCGCACCGGCCCGAAGGTCTTCGCCGGGGAGTACGCCGCGCAGTCGGTCGGCATCGCCAGCCCGGACAACCGAAACAACTGGGAGTGCGCGCTCTCGGAGGCCGCCTTCGTGACGGGGCTTGAGCGCAACGCGGACGTGGTGCGGATGACTTCGTACGCGCCGCTCTTAGGCCACGTGGAGGCTTGGCAGTGGACGCCGAACCTCATCTGGTTCGACAACCTCCGCTCCTACGGCACGCCGAACTACTACGTGCAGAAACTCTTCGGCACGAACCGCGGCACGCGCCTCCTGCCCGTGCTCCTCGACGGCTCGCCGAAGAACGGGCGCGAAGGGCTCTACGCCTCCGCGTCTCTGGACGAGCGCGGGGGCGAGGTGATCCTGAAGCTGGTCAACACAGAGTCTTCACAGCGGGAGGTCGGCGTCAACCTCGCGGGCGCGCGCGGCGTGAGAGGCGGGCGGGCCATCGTGCTCTCAAGCACAGACCTCAAGGCCGAGAACAGCCTGGACGAGCCGACGAAGGTTGCCCCGGTCGAGCGCCCGCTCTCGGCCGCCGGCCCGGAGTTCACCTACGCGCTCGCCCCGAACTCCCTGACGGTGCTGCGCGTCACGACGGTCAAGTGAGCAACGGATGAGACTCCTTTCGCTCGTCGCACTCTGCGTCTCGCTCTGCCTCGCGCCCGCGACCCGCGTCGAGGCGCAGACGGCGGCGCGCGCGGCGACCGTGCGCGTTGACGCGCGCAGGGTCGAGAACCGCATCAGTCCCCTGCTCTACGGGCAGTTCCTCGAATTCATGTACGAGGGGATGAAGTCGGGGGTGCACGCGGAGCTTCTGCGCGACCGCGGCTTCGAGGAGATGCCGAACGCGCTCGGCCTTCCACGCAACTGGGAGCGATACCCCGACGACCGCAACGACGACTACGGCCTCTCCTTCGCCTGGGACACCGCCGTCCACTACCCCCCGCGCCGCGAGCTGAAGGTCGAGACGGGCGAGAAGCCCGCGCCCGAGCACTCCCTCCGAGTCGAAGCGGGCGACGGCGTCATCAAGCGTCACGGCCTCTTCCAGCCGCGCGTGCCCGTGCGCGCGGGCGGGGTCTACCGCGGCTCGCTCTGGATGAGGGCCGAAGGGTACGCAGGTCAGGTCACGCTCGCGCTCGAATCGGACGTGAACGTCGGCGAGGTGTATGCCGAGGCGTCGGTCGAAGGCGTCTCCGGCGACTGGCGCAGGTATGAGTTCACGCTGCGGCCCGCGAAGACCGACCCGCTCGCGCGCCTCTGCGTGCTCTTCCCCGGGCGCGGGCGCGTGTGGGTCGATCAGGTCTCCCTGATGCCCGCGGACACGGCCCCGGGCGGCGTCCGCCGCGACGTGTTCGAGAAGATAAAGGAGGTGCGCCCCGCCTTCATCCGCTGGCCGGGCGGCAACGTCGCGCAGGACTACCGCTGGCTGTGGGGCGTCGGCCCGCGCGACGAGCGCTTCACCTGGGTCAACCTCTCCTGGAAGAACGAGCCCGAGCCTTCCGACTTCGGCACCGACGAGTACATCGCCTTCTCACGCGCGGTCGGGGCCGAGCCCACGATCACCGTCAACGTCGAGGGGCGCGGCGCGACCGCCGAGGAGGCCGCCGCCTGGGTCGAATACTGCAACGGCGCGGCCGCGACGAAGTACGGCCGGATGCGCGCGACGAACGGCCACCCCGAGCCGTACGGGGTGAGGTACTGGGAGGTCGGGAACGAAATCTGGGGCGACTGGGTGCGCGGCCACACGGACGCGGCCACCTACGCGCGCCGCCTGCGCGAATACGCCCGCGCCATGCGCGCCGCAGACCCTTCGATCAAGCTCATCGCCGTCGGCGACAACGACATGCGCTGGAACCGCACGGTGCTCGCGGAGGCCGGGCGCGAGATAGACTACCTCGCCATCCACCACTACTACGGTCGCAGGGAGTCGGCGGGCGACCCTTCAAACCTGCTCGCGCGGCCGCTCCACTACGGGCGCTTCTACGAGGAGGTCGGGCGGCTTCTGAAGGAGCTGGTGCCGGGGCGCGACATTCAGTTGGCGATCAACGAGTGGGGGTTAGACCTTCCCGTCGAGCGTCAGTATTCGATGGAGTCGGCGCTCTACGGCGCGCGGCTGATGAACGTCTTCGAGCGCGCGGGCGGCCTCGTCGGGATGAGCGCCGTCTCCGACCTCGTCAACGGCTGGCCGGGCGGCATCATCCAGGCCGGCCGCCACGCCGTCTTCGTCTCGCCCCTCTACCACGTCAACCGCCTCTACGCCGAGCACCGCGGCGACGAGCGCGTGGCCGCGGAAGTCACCTCGCCCACCTTCGACACGAGCCGCGAGGGGAAGGGCGTGCCCTTCCTCGACGTGTCGGCCAGCCGCACGGCCGACGGCCGTCGGGTTTACGTAAAGGCGGTCAACGCCGACACGCGCGCGCCGCTCACGACGACCGTCACGGTGGAAGGCGTGGACGCGGTGCGGCGCGCAGAGATGCACGTCCTGACCGCGGGTTCGCTCGGCGACTCGAACGACTTCTCAAGGCCGGACGCGGTCAAGGTCAGCCGGACGCCTCTGCGCGCGGGCAAGAGCTTCACGCTGACGCTGCCGAAGCACTCCGTCGCGGTCATCGTCCTCGACCTCACGGGCGCGGGGTCGGGCCGCGGGCGGAGATTTAATCAGGATTTAATCGCCCCTTAACAGCCGCGTAGCCGCCGCCCTGTAGCATCGAAGTCCCCCCTCCAAACGCCCGCCTTGTTGCTGTGCTGCGCGAGGTAAGAGGTCTCCCCGGCCTCTTACCTCGATTCATTTAGAGCGATTAGCACAACCCTCTACCAATTGTTTAGAGGCGGCCTATGCCCGCCTGCCCGAATCCCGTCGCAGCACGCGGAGGCGGGCATAGCCCGCCTCTAAACGGGAGACAGTAAATTCAAACGCAAACCGCCCTAAGACGTGCGGCGGCGTCGGAGGATGTGGCGCATCAGGCTCGAAGGGGCCGTCCAGCGCCTGCCGTCCGCGCGCCGCTCAAGCATCACGTGCGCGGGGTTCGAGGGGCAGAGGCCGACCACGCGCACGTCCGAGTAGCCGTCGAAGAAGGTGCGCCCGACCAGGCCGCCGACGGCCGCCCCGGCTTTCTCAACCCTCCCCCTGGCGCCCGCGATCAGCTCCAACTGAAGAACAGCGTTCGACCGGGCCATCGTTTCACCCGCCTGTGGCAAGAAAGGTCTCTTCCGGCTAAGACCGCGCGCCGCGGCGTCGCCTCGACAGAACGTACGCCGCCGGAGTTAATTCCGCGTGTACGTCGTGTGTGCGGGGCGTTAACACTTCGCCGCGCCGCGCCGTTGTTCAGCGAAACTTAACGCGGGCGTAACCGTGGCTTGCCTTGGGCGGAGGGATACTGCGCCGGAGGAGGGTGAACGTCGATGGCAGATGAAGAGATGAGGGACGAGCCGTCGTTCGCGGTCGTCTGCGTCTGGTGCGCCGCGGAGATTCGCAGGGCGCGGGCGCCCGAGCCGCCGGGCATGTGTCAGAACTGCTTCCAACACATGGTCGAGGAGCACGCACGCCTCGCCGCGCGCCAACAGGCGCGCGCCTACGCCAGCGACCGCTAAGACCGAAGAACTGTTACCGAAGAGTCAGGCGGCTTCAGCGCCGGCCCGCGGCGGCGACCCCGCCGAGCGGCGGGTCTTCGTCCGCGCCCTGCCTCGTGCGGCCGCGCCTGCGGTACTCGGCGCTCAGACGCCGCAGCGTCGAGTGCACTTCCAGCACCACCTCGGCGCGCCCGCTCGCGTCGCCCGGCGCTTCACCTTCCCTGCCTGCGAGCACGGCGGCCGCGACCTCGCTGCTCAGTTCGTGTGCGATGGACATAAGGGGGGGCTGACTCCTCTCCCGACGTTCGGACGACCTGTTCGGAGGGACACATCATACGACACGCGTGTTACCACCGTGTTACCGCAGTGTTACCACTCGGCCTTTTCGTCTGCCCCGTGTTCACGCCTCGCCTCCCTTCCTCATTAGCCGGGCCGAGGCCCGCCCAGATTTAACGGACATTTAATAGGCCCTTCACGCCGAGTTAACCCGCCGCCGTTAATCTCCGTCCTTGCCACGCCGAACTTGCACCAACCGTTCAACTGAAGCCGCACGCGCACCGCAGCGCGGCGAAGCTCATACAACACCCATGTATAAGTCCGACAATAGAACTCGAAACACTCGTCAACCACACAGGAGGTTCCCGATGAAGTCCTTCCGCCCGTTTCACCTTCACAAGGTATTCGTCGCCTGTCTGCTGGTGCTCTTACTGGCGCACGGCCTGACGCCGCCCCCGGCCGTGGCCCAGACGGGGACGACCGGCGGCCTGAGCGGCGTCGTGCAGGACCCGAACGGCGCGGTGCTGCCCGGCGTCCAGGTGACCATCAAGAACACGGGCACGGGCCTGACGCGCACGGGCACGACCAACGACGAGGGGCGCTGGACGTTCGCGGCGCTGCCCGTCGGCGCGTACGAGATCACCTATGAAGTCCCGAGCTTCAAGACCCTCAAGAGGTCGAACGTCGAGGTGGAGGCGTCCGTCCCGCGCTCGCTCGAAGACCGGCTCGAAGTGGCCGGCGTGGCCGGGGAGACGGTGACGGTGGTCGAGGGCGGCGCGGCGCTGGCGACGCCCGACACGTCGGCCGTCGCGCGCCAACTTACGGCCGAGCAGATCGTGGCCGTGCCCACCTCGACCCGCAGCTTCACGCAACTGCTCTCGGCCGAGGCGGGCGTCAACACAGACCTCTCGCCGGTGCTCACGAACGGCAACGGCAACCAGAGCCCTTCGGTCAACGGCACGCGCACCACCTCGACGAGCCTCTCCTTCAACGGCGTGGACGCGACCAACATCACCTCGAACGAGGGCTCGCTCAACAACAACATCGCGCCCGCGCCCGAGACGCTCTCCGAGGTGAAGCTCCAGACCTCGCTCTACGACGCCTCGACGGGGCGCTCGGGCGGCGGGAACTTCCAGCTCGTCACCAAGAGCGGCACCAACGAGTTCCACGGCTCGGGCTACTTCTTCCTCCAGAACGAGAAGTTCAACGCCAACGACTTCTTCTTCAACAAGGACGGCATCGACCGGCCGAAGGCGCGGAGGGGCGAGGGCGGCTTCACCGTCGGCGGCCCCGTCGTCAAAGAACGCTTCTTCTTCTTCGGCGGCTACCAGCGGACGAGCGCCGTCACGGGCTTCGTCCCGACGGCGTCTTCGATCACGGTGCTGCCGCAGGCGCTCGCGCTCATCGGCGGCGAGCGGACGAAGGAGAATCTCTTCGACGCGTTCCGCTCGCTCAACCCCGGCATCACGGCCTCGATCCCGAACGCGAACGCCATCTCGGACGTGGCCGTCCGCCTGCTGAACCTTCGGAACCCGGCGACGGGCGACTTCGTCATCCCCACGCCGCGCGGCTCGAACGTCGTCGGGCGCGACGCCAACGTCGCGGGCTCGGTCGGCGGCAACCCGGTCGTCCGCCAGCGCAACGTCTTCCCCGCCGAGTTCCAGCAGGATCAGTTCACCGTCAAGCTCGACGGGCGTTTGAGCGCCGCGAACACGCTGAACGGCACCCTCTTCTTCTCGAACTTCCCCAGCTTCGACTCGTTCCCCGACCCGAACAGCCTCGCCTCCCCCTTCGTGCTCCGGCGCGCCGACCGCAACCGCACGCTGGCCGTCTCAGACCAGCACGTCTTCGGCCCGCGCTTCATTAACGAGGTTCGTTTCGGCTACTTCCACCTCGACAACACGCGCCGCCTGGACGACCCGTTCCTTTCGATCACGAACGAGTCGGTCGGCATCCCGAACCCGGCCGTCGCCTTCGACGCGAGCCCCTCGACGCTCCGGCTCGGCCACTACGTCGGGCGGCCCGGCACCATCCTTGAGCGCTTCTCCTTCGGCGGCCCGAACGACTCGTTCAACGAGCGTTTGCAGAAGACCTACAGCCTAGCCGACAACATGACGGCCGTCCTCGGCGACCACACGCTCCGCTTCGGCGCGGAGTTCAAGCGCCACAGCTACGACACGAGCCTGCCGGAAGAGCAGGCGACCGAGTTCGAGAAGTACGACAACTTCACGCAGCTGCTGCGCGGCGTCGCCACCGAGGCCGACACGCAGTTCGGCATCACCGAGAAGCAGTTCCGCTTCCGCGACCTCTCGGCCTACGTCGCCGAAGACTGGAAGCTCAGCCGCAGGTTGACGCTCAACCTCGGCCTGCGCTGGGAGTGGTTCGGCTGGCCGGAGGAGGTGAACGGGCGCATCGGCAACTTCGACCCCGCGCTCGTCAACGACTTCAACGACCCGCGCGGCGGCTTCGTCGTCGCCTCCAACGCCGCGCCGACCGGCTTCGCCTCGGTCGATCAGGCCATCGCGGCCACGGCCGTCGCGCCGACGAAGCACACGCTGAACGGGCAGGACTGGAACAACTTCGCGCCGCGTGTCGGCTTCGCCTACTCGCCCCTCGGCAGCAGCCGGATGGTGGTGCGCGGCGGCTACGGCCTCTTCTACGACCGACCCAGCGCCGCCTTCATCAACACGGTCTTCAGCAACTACCCGTTCCTGCGCGAGGTCGAGGTGACGTTCCCCGGCAGCGCCGTGCCCATCACGCAGGCGTTCTCGCAGCAGGACCCGAACTTCCCCTTCAACCAGTACCTCCCGAACCGCGTCGTCCGCACTGGGGGCGCGGCGGGCACCTACCAGATCCGCGACAACACGAACGTCACTCGCGGCGCCGACGGCACGCTCAACCCTACCGACCCCGCGACGGGGCAGCCCTTCCGCGGCAACATTGCCGAGACGTTCGAGTTCCGCGCCATCGACCGCGACCTCAAGACGCCCTTCGTCCACCAGTGGAACCTCGGTGTGCAGTACGAGCTGACGAAGAACCTGATGTTCGAGGCGCGCTACGTCGGGACGAAGGGCGACCAGCTCTTGCAGGCCGTCTCGTTCGCACAGGGGTACGACCTGAACGACCCCTCGACGCCCGACCTCATCTTCAAGCGGTTCAACCAGGCGTACGTCGCCGCGGGGAGCCCGAACGGGCCGCTGGGCTCGGGCTCGACGGCGCGCGAGCGCGGGGTGGGGCGCGCCTTCGGCTTCGCCAACTCGGCGCTCGGCGGGCTGCTCGACTACAACCTCGCGAATGCCTCGGGCGCGGTCATCAGCTTCGAGGCGCGCTCGCCCTTCCTCGGCTTCGACGTGCCCGAAGCCATCCAACTCGGCAACTACGCAGACTCGATCTACCACTCCGGCCAGTTCGGACTGACGAAGCGGTTCTCCGGCAGCACGCAGTTCAACGTCGCCTACACTTGGTCGAAGTCCATCGACACCGGCTCGGCCGACCCGGGCTCGACGGCCGGCGGCGGCAAGCCCGACCTGCCCAACGTCGGCTTCACCGCCCAGGGTAACGCCTTCGACCTCTCAAGCAGCCGCGCCGTCTCCGACTTCGACCGCCCGCACCGCTTCAGCACGAGCTTCGTCGTGGACGTTCCGATCTTCGGCTCGAACTCGAAGCTCCTGACGGGCTGGCAGTTCTCGGGCTTCGCGCAGATGCAGTCGGGGACGCCCTACTCCATCTTCTCGCCCGAGGTGACGGTCGGCACCGCCGCGCAGTACGCCAACACGCGCCTCGGCTCGGGCGGCCTCTACCGCCTCGCCTTCGGGCGGCCCTCGCTGTGCGGCACGCTCGACCAGTTGCGGCAGGCGGCAGACGACCCGACCGAGCAGGCGTTCAACCCGTCGGCGCTCTGCTCGCCGCTGAGCCCGGCGGGCGGCTACCCCTTCAACCGGGGCTTCGGCAACCTCGGCCGCAACGTCCTGCGCGGCCTGTGGCAGAAGCGCCTCGACGTGGGGCTCTCGAAGCGGACGAACCTGACCGAGCGCGTCAACCTTGAGTTCAGGTGGGACGTCTTCAACGTCTTCAACAACGTCAACTTCGCCACCCCGAACAACATCATCGGCGAGGCGGGCAGCGACTTCGGCAAGATCACCGACACGGTCGGCGGCCCGCGCGTGATGCAGTTCGGCCTCAAGCTGAAGTTCTGAAGACAGTGACGAGTGACGGGTGACGAGTGACAAGAAAGAGCTTGCCTTAACTCGTCACTCGTCACCCGTCACTCGTCACTTCTCAGTGACCGGGGGATGGATGTCAGAAGCGGCTAACTCGGGTTCCGGCTCGTCACTCGCCACGCGTCACGCGCCGCCCGACGTTTACGACGACGGGCACCTGCGCGTCGAGCACGACAACTACTACGTCTCCTGCGGCGGCGACCCGCTCCGCTTCCGCCGGGCCGAGTTTCTTCTCCTCTCGCGCCTCGCGCGCAACGCGGAGCGGGTCGTCAGGGCCGACGAGCTCTGGCGGCACGCGTGGGGCGACGGCAAGCCGTACAACGCGGAGAGCCTGCACGTGCACGTCTACCGCCTCCGCTCCAAGCTCGCGCCCTTCGGCGTCCAGATCGAGACGATGGTCAACGTCGGCTACCGCCTCGTCCCGGCGGCCGGCGTGTCGGAGCGCCGCCCCGCCTGAGTCGGACGCCGGCATTGTTAACACTGATTTAGCAGGCAGTTCAGACGGATGTAACACCGCTCATGCATTCTTCTCTACTACAACTCTAACCGAAGGAGTCACCACCGCCCTTGAACGATAAACCCAAAGCCCTGCGTGCGTCCGCAACGCTTTTCATCACCCTCTGTCTATCCGCCGCGCTCGCTTGCAGCGGCGAGCGCGGCGGGGCGGGCCCGGGCGGCGCGCCCGCGGGCGGCGGCGGGGCCGTCAACCTGCGCGGCGCGGGCGCGTCGTTCCCCAACCCGCTCTACCAGAAGTGGCTCTCGGAGTACGGCAAGGTCAACCCCTCGGCGCGGATCGACTACCAGTCCATCGGCTCGGGCGGCGGCATCAAGCAGATCAAGGAGCAGACCATCGACTTCGGCGCGACCGACGCCCCCATGAAGAACGAGGACATGCCCGCCCCTCCCGCCGAGATTCTGCACATCCCGACGGTGCTCGGCGCGGTCGTCCTCACCTACAACCTGCAAGGCGTCGCGCAGCCCCTGCGCTTCTCCTCGGACGTGGTCGCAGACATCTTCCTCGGCAAGGTCAGGCGCTGGGACGACCCGCGCATCAAGGCCGACAACCCCGGCGTCAATCTTCCCGCCGCCGACATCACGCCCGTCTACCGCTCCGACGGCAGCGGCACGAGCGCCGTCTTCACCGACTACCTCTCGAAGGTCAGCCCCGAGTGGAAGGAGAAGGTCGGGACGGGCACCTCGCCGAAGTGGCCGACCGGTCTGGGGGCGAAGGGCAACGAGGGCGTAACGGGTCAGGTCAAGAACACGCCGAACACGGTCGGCTACGTCGAGCTGGCCTACGCCGTGCAGAACAGGCTGCCCGTGGCGCTCATCAAGAACGCCTCGGGCAACTTCGTCGAGCCGAGCTTAGACGCCGTGACCGCGGCGGCGGCCGAGAGCCTCGCGACCACCCCGGAAGACCTGCGCGTCTCGATCACCAACGCGGGCGGCGCGAACGCCTACCCGATTTCGAGCTACACGTACATCCTCGCCTACAAAGACCAGAAGGACGCGGCCAAGGGCAAGGCGCTCGTGGACTTCCTCTGGTGGGGCATCCACGACGGCGAGCGCTTCGCGAAGGACTTGCAGTACGCCCCTCTGCCCCCCGAGATCGTCAAGCGCGCCGAGGCGAAGATTAACTCGATCACGTCGGGCGGGAAGCCGCTCAGGCAGTAACTCAGAACTATGAGCGCGGAACGATGAACCAAAAGCCTCTTGTATTCAGTTCATCGTTCAGCGTTCCTACTTCATCGTTTCGTCATGTCTAAGAACGCACCCGTAACACCCGGCCCGGCGAGCGAGCACGGCGCGTTCTTCCGCGCGTGGGACTGGCGGCGCGCGCTCTCGCCGACGGGGAACGTCGGCGACGCCGTCTTCCGCGGGGCGCTCTTCTGCTGCGCGCTGCTGCTGCTGGTCATCGTCGCGCTGATGTTCTTCGAGATCGGCAGCAACGCCCGGCTCTCGCTCGAAACATTCGGGCTCGGGTTCCTCGTGGGGCGCGACTGGGACCCCATCCAGGGCCACTTCGGCGCGCTCCCCTTCATCTACGGCACGGTCGTCTCTTCGATACTGGCGCTGCTTTTGGCCGTGCCCGTCTCGCTCGGCATCGCCATCTACCTCGTCGAGCAGGCCCCGCGACACCTCGCACGCCCGCTGGCCTTCCTCATCGAGCTGCTGGCGGCCATCCCCTCGGTCGTCTACGGGCTGTGGGGCATCTTCGTCCTCGCCCCCTTCCTGCGCGAGCACGTCGGGCCGCCCCTGCAGAAGGCTTTCGGCTTCCTGCCGTTCTTCCACGGGACTGTGACGGGGATAGGTCTTTTCACAGGCGGCGTCATCCTCGCCATCATGGTGACGCCCATCATCACGGCGGTCGTGCGCGACGTGCTGGCCGCCGTGCCCGTCTCGCAGAGGGAGGCGGCCCTCGCCCTGGGCGCGACGAAGTGGGAGACGACCCGCATCGTGCTCGCCAACGGCGCGCCTGGGATAGCCGGGGCCATCATCCTCGGCCTCGGCCGCGCGGTCGGCGAGACGATGGCGGTGACGATGGTCATCGGCAACCGCCCCGAAATCTCGGTCTCGATCTTCGAGCCGAGCTACACCATCGCCTCGGTCATCGCCAACGAGTTCACGGAGGCCACGGGCGACCTTTATTTGAGCGCGCTCGTCGAGCTGGGGCTGGTGCTCTTCCTCGTCACCTTCGTCGTCAACGGGGCGGCGCGCCTGCTCGTCTGGAGCGTGACGCGCGGCACGAGCGGGGTAGCGAGGGCGTGAAGATGAGTTCAAAGCGGAGTACAGGGGTGGCTAGTCGGCGGGCCGTCAACAGCGTGATGACGAGGCTGACGGCCGCGTGCGCGATGCTCGGCGTCGCCGTCCTGCTCCTGATACTAGGCTACATCGCGTGGCGCGGCGTCTCGTCCTTGAGCGTTCAGTTCCTTATCGACACGCCGAAGCCCGTGGGCGAGGGCGGGGGCATCGGCAACGCCATCCTCGGCACGCTCGTCCTGCTCGCGCTCGCCTCGGCCATCGGCCTGCCGCTGGGCATCGCCGCGGGCGTCTACCTGTCGGAGTTCGGGAAGGGCTGGCTCGCAGGTGCCATCCGCTTCGTCGCCGACACGCTGACCGGCATCCCCTCCATCGTGACGGGCGTCTTCGTCTACACGCTGATCGTGATTCCGATGAGGCAGTTCTCGGCGCTGGCGGGCGGCGTCGCGCTGGGGCTAATCATGATCCCGATAGTCACGCGCACGACCGAGGAGATGCTGCGGCTCGTGCCGACCTCTTTGAGGGAGGGCGCGCTCGCGCTCGGCGCGCCGCAGTGGCGTGTGACGACGGGGGTCGTGCTGCCCGCGGCCGCTTCCGGCATCGCGACGGGCGCGATGCTGGCGGTGGCGCGCGTCTCGGGCGAGACCGCGCCGCTGCTCTTCACGGCCTTCGGCAGCCGCTTCTTCAACGTCTACCTCGACCAGCCCGTCGCTTCCCTGACCGTGCAGATTTTCAACTACGCCGTCTCGCCCTACGACGAGTGGCACGCGCAGGCGTGGGCCGCCACGCTCGTCCTGATGGCGCTTATCCTCGTCATCAACATCACCGTCCGCGTCCTGACGAGAAAGAAGTTCTGAGATGATGACCGCTCCGATTCCAGTTCTTGCGCCGGGCGTGGGGGGCGAGAAGTCGCCGCGGCCGGAGGGCGGGCCGGCGAAGATTCAAGTCCGCGGGCTCGACTTCTACTACGGCCGGGCGCAGGCGCTCTACGACATCTCGCTCGACGTGCCGGAGCGCATCGTGATGGCCTTCATCGGCCCCTCGGGCTGCGGCAAGTCCACCTTCCTGCGCACGCTCAACCGCATGAACGACACCATCCCCGGCGCGCGCGCCGACGGGGAAGTGCTCATCGACGGGCAGGACATCTACGCGCCGGGCGTGGACGTGGTCGAGCTGCGCCGCCGCGTCGGGATGGTCTTCCAGAAGTCGAACCCCTTCCCGAAGTCCATCTTCGACAACGTCGCCTACGGCCTGCGCATCAACCGCCTGACGGACTCCAGGTCCGAACTCGCGGGGCGCGTCGAGCAGGCTTTGAAGGACGCGGCGCTCTGGTCGGAGGTGAAAGACCGCCTGAAGTCCTCGGCGCTGGGGCTCTCGGGCGGGCAGCAGCAGCGCCTCTGCATCGCGCGCGCCCTGGCCGTCAAGCCGGAGGTCGTGCTGATGGACGAGCCGGCCTCGGCCCTCGACCCCATCGCGACGCAGAAGATCGAAGAACTTATCGTCGAGCTGAAGCGCCAGTACACCATCGTCATCGTGACGCACAACATGCAGCAGGCCGCGCGCGTCTCCGACCGCACGGCCTTCTTCTGGCTGGGGAAGCTCGTCGAGGTCAACGACACCGAGAAGATGTTCACCAACCCGGACGAGAAGTTGACCGAGGACTACATCACCGGCCGCTTCGGCTGAAAACTGCCTTAACAAAGATATGGAACACCACAGAAGACTGGACGCCGAGTTGGACGTGCTGCGCGACCGGGTGCTGGTGCTCGGCGGCGAGGCCGAGGCGGCGCTCGTGCGCGCGATGTACGCGCTCACGGAGCGCGACTCGGGGGCGGCGCGCGAGGTGCTGGAGGGCGACGACCGCATCGACCGCCTCGAAGTCGAGATCGACCGGCTCTGCATCGACATCCTCGCGCTGCGCCAGCCCGCCGCGCGCGACCTGCGCTTCGTCATCTCGGTCGCCAAGATCACGCCCATCCTCGAACGCCTCGCCGACCACGCCTGCAACATCGCGCGCGTCGCGCTCGACCTCAACGACGAGCCGCGGCTCCGCCCCGTCCCCGACCTCTCGCGCATGGCCGAGGTCGCCTCGTCGATGCTGCGCGCGGCGCTCGACGCCTTCACGCGCGCCGACGCGGCCACGGCCCGCCGCGTCATCGAGCGCGACGACGAGATCGACGTGATGTACGAGCGCCTCTTCCGCGACCTCATCGACCTGATGGTGCGGGAGCCCGCGGCCACGCCCCGCGCCGCGCGACTCCTCTTCGTCGCCAAGCACCTCGAACGCGTCGCCGACTACGTCACGGACATCTGCGAGCTGACCGTCTACATGACAGAGGCCGCCGTCATCAAACACGTCAAGTAGTAAATAGTGAATGGTAAATGGTGAATAGTCGTTGCGATTCGCGCGTCACGCGCCGCGCCGCAGAGTTCACCCCACCATTTACCATTCACTATTTACCATTCACCAACTATGAATAAGCCAGTGCTAATCGTCGAGGACGACCCGGACATCGCCGAGGGGCTGAGGTACAACCTTGAGCGCGAGGGGCTGCGCGCCGTGGTGGCGGCGACGGGCGAGCGGGGGCTGGAGCTGGCGCTCGAACGGACGAACCCGCCCGCCCTCATCCTGCTCGACCTGATGCTGCCCGGCATGTCTGGGATGGAGCTGTGCCGGCGGCTGCGGCGCGAGCCGCAGACCCGCCGCACCCCCATCATCATGGTCACGGCGCGCGAGTCCGAAGGCGAGCGGGTGGCGGGGCTCGACCTCGGGGCCGACGACTACGTCACCAAGCCCTTCTCGGTGCGCGAGCTGGTCGCGCGCGTGCGCGCCGTGCTCCGCCGCGCCGACGACTCGGCCAAGACGCGCTACGAGGACGGGCTGCTCGAAGTCCACTTCGACGACATGCACGTCTCCTGCGGCGGCGCGGAAGTTCGGCTCACGCGCAAGGAGTTCGCGCTGCTCTCGGCGCTCGCGCGGCGGCCGGGGAGGGTCGCCACGCGCCAGCAGCTTTTAGACGACGTGTGGGGGCAGCAGTACTACGGCGACACGCGCACGCTCGACGTGCACATCCGCCGCCTGCGCCAGAAGCTCGGCGCGTGCGGCGACTGCATCGAGACGGTCGTCGGCGTCGGCTACCGCTTCACGGGCTGCTCCGCCAGGGCCGAACGGACGGACGCCGTCGCCGAGTCTCAGGAGGAGAGCAAGTAACCACGGAGACACGGAGGCGCGGCTTGAAGACTTATGACTTCAAGCCGCGCCTCCGTGTCTCCGTGTCTCTGTGTTAGCGGCCCTTCTCCGATTCGAGCCGGCGGCGGAGCTGTTCGGCGGCGCGCCCGGCCAGTTCCTTGCACGCGTTCGGCGAGACCATTGGGTCGGGCCGTTCGCCCCGCTCGCGCCCCTCAAGGCGCTGCCAGAGCCCAGAGGCGTCCGGGTGGGAGGTCAGAAGGATGTCGCACGGGGTCGAGCGGAGGAAGGTGAAGCTCTTCTCGAAGTCGCGCACGGCCGCGGGGTACTCGCGGCTGTCCGTGAAGCGGAACCCTTCGGCCGAGACCGGCGTCATGCTGTCGGAGTAGACGAGATTCAGGCAGCGCCCCCCCTCGCAAGACTCCCACGTCCAGCTCGTCCCGCCCGGTGTGTGGCCGGGCGTGAAATGCGCCTTGAGTTTGATGTCGCCGACGCGGAGCGTCTGGCCGTCGCGCAAGCTCTCCGCGCGTGGGACGAGCGCGACCGGCGGGATGCTGCCGAACTGCGGGTCGCCCTTCCCGACACCGCTCTTCGTCAAGACCTCAACGCTCCAGGGGCTGGCCGCCACCTTCGCCCCGCTCAGCCTTTGCAGCTCGCTGATGCCCCCGCCGTGGTCGAAGTGCACGTGCGTGTTGACGATGAGCTTCACGTCCTCGACGCGGAACCCGAGCGAGCGTATGTTGGCGACGATCTGCGGGACCGACTCCGGGAGCGCGCCGTCGAGCAGGACGTGTCCGGACTTCGACGTAATCAGGATGGAGGTCAGCCCGCGCGGGCCGACGTAGTACGTGTTGCCGTAGACGCGGAAGGGCCGCTGCGGCCTGTTCCACTCAGCGCAGGCGTCGCAGGACGAGGCGGGCGCAGCCGTCTGCCCCGACGCCAGCGCCACGACGGCGAGCAGAAAGGCGGCGAGCGCCAGGGTATACATTGGCTTCGGAAGATAATTTCGCATGGGCATAGATTCTACTTCGTGCGGGCCGTTCGACCTAAACCCCTCCCGGTCGCACCACGCCTTGAGAACTCTTAAGAACTTTTGAACCTTCTCCTAAAGACCTGCCGCGCGCGTCGGCGGCATCATCACCCCATGAGCAGAGCAACCGCGGGCAGAAACATTTGCGAGCTTTACGCCGAGTCGGAGCACGAGAAGGTCGTGCTCTGGTCAGACCCTTCGAGCGACTACCGCGGCGTCATCGCTGTCCACAGCACCGCGCTCGGCCCGGCCGTCGGCGGCGCGCGCTTCTGGAACTACCGGAGCGACGAGGAGGCGAGCCTCGACGCGCTCCGCCTCTCGCGCGGGATGACCTACAAGAGCGCGCTCGCGGGCCTCCCCTTCGGCGGCGGCAAGTCCGTCATCATCGGCGACAACCGGACGACTGACCGCGAAAGCATCTTCCGCGCGCACGGCCGCTTCGTCGAGTCCTTCGGCGGCTGCTACATCACCGCGGAGGACGTCGGCACGACGCCGGCCGACATGGAGTACGTGAGGATGGAGACGCGGCACGTGGCGGGGCTGATGTGCGGGTCGGGGAACCCTTCGCCCGTGACCGCCCACGGCGTGCTGCGCGCGATGCAGGCCGCCGCGAAGCACCGCTGGGGGACTGACGACCTGAAGGGCGTCCGCGTCGCCGTCCAGGGTTGCGGCAGCACCGGCTACCACCTCTCGAAGGAGTTGCACGCGCGCGGGGCCAGGCTCACCGTCACGGACGTGGACGCCGCCCGCGCCGAAACGGCCGCCCGCGAGTTCGACGCCGCGCTCGTCGCGCCCGAAGAGATTTTAGACGTCGAGGCCAACATCTACGCCCCCTGCGCGCTCGGCGGCGTCATCGACGACCGAAGCCTCGCGCGCCTGAAGGCGGAGGTCGTCGTCGGCTCCGCCAATAACCAGCTCTCCGAGGAGCGGCACGGCGACGCGCTGGAAGAGCTGGGCGTCACCTACGTGCCAGACTACCTCGCCAACGCGGGCGGACTCATCAACGGCTGCCGCGAGCTGCTCGGCTGGGACGTCGAGCGGACGTTGGAGAAAGTCCGCGCGATATACGACACGACGCTCCTCATCCTCGCGCTCGCCAGGTCGGAAGGGGTCGCCGCGCACAGGATGGCCGACCGCCTGGCCGAGTCGCGCCTCGCCGCGGCCGTCCAGGGCTCGCTCAGATGAACGAGAGGCAGGGGTCGGGCGTCTCCTGCAACACCCCGCGGACGACGGCGAGCGCGTTCTCCAGACGCTCCCTTGTGCGCGGCGTGCCGAGACAGATGCGGACGGCGTGCGGGGCCTCTTCGCGGCCGGGCACGAACGCCTCGGAGGGCGAGACGAGGACGCCGCGGCGCTTGAGCTGGGCCGCGAACTCGTTGCTGCGCCAGGGCTCGGGCAGGTGCAGCCAGAGGTGGAAGCTCAGAGGGTGCGCGTCGAACTCGAAACCTTCGAGCGCGCGCGCGGCCGACTCCTGCCGCGCCGCCGCCTCGGCGCGCTTCTGCTCGACGAGCCTGTCGGCCGTGCCGTCCCCGATCCACTCGGAGACGATCTCGGCCATCAGCGGCGCGGCCATCCAGACGGTCGCGCGCAGAGAGGTCGAGAGCGGCTCGACCATCCGCCCGGGCGCCGCGAGGTAGCCGACGCGCATCCCGCCCCCGATGCTCTTCGACGTGCTCAGGATGTAGTAGCTGTTCTCGGGCGCGAACCTTGAGAGCGGCGGCGGCGGGCTCGGGAGCATGAAGCTGTGCACGTCGTCCTCGACGATGGCGACCTCGTGCGCGGCGGCCACGGCCGCGACCTCGCGGCGGCGCGCCTCCGACATCACCGTCCCCAGAGGGTTCTGGACGGTCGGTATCGTGTAGAGCACGCGCGCCGCGCCCCCGCGGCAAGCCTCCTCGAAGGCTTCGGGCACGATCCCTTCCGTATCCGTCGGCAGCCCCTGGAGTCTGAGGTTGAGGAGGTTGGCGAGGTTCTTCATCCCCGGGTAGGTCAGGCTCTCCGTGAAGACCGTGTCGCCCGGCCTGCACAGCGTGGCGAAGACGACCGTCATCGCGTGCAGCGCGCCGTTGCAGACCAGAACCTGCCCCGGCCGCGCGTCGAACCCCGAGCGCGCCATCCACTCGGCCCCCGCGGCGCGGTGACGCTGCGCGCCCGCGGCCGCGGCCCCGTAGTTCAGCAGCGCCGAGAGGCCGCGGCGGGCCGAGAGGTCTGAGAGCGTCTTCGCCAGAGCCTGACCCAACAGGTCGCCCGCCGACGGCGGCGGGTTGTTGGAACTCAAATCCGTCAGCGCCTCGTCTTCGTCCGCGGACAGGTCGAAGTCCAGAAGGTCTCCCTTCACGAACGTCCCGCGCCCAGTCTCCCCTACGAGCAGCCCGCGCCGCGCCGCCTCCGCGTAGGCGCGCGTGATTGTCCCCGTCGTCACGCCGAGTTGTGTGGCGAGTTCGCGGTGCGTCGGCATCTGGTCGCCCGGCTTCAGGCGGCCGTGCTCGATGTCTGCGGCGATGGCCTCGACGATGGCCGTGTAGCGCGGGCCTTCGTGCCGGCTCAAATCTGGAGTCCACATTGTCATGGTAGAAATTTTTGTTGACAGTATGATTGTCACTGCCTATATTAGACACAATCTTCCCGGTTCGTCAAATTGTCTCGGTACAATCTGACGATATGGCGTCCGGGCGGGACATGATAATACCCAAAGTTCCCGCGTGAACAGAGAGGAGTTCGGGAGATGACGAACGCGAAGGCAGAAGGCTTCGGCTTGCAGACGACAGTGTTGCACGGGGCGGACGGCCTCAACGAGACGCACGCGGTCACGCCCCCCATCTGGCAGACCTCGACCTTCGGCGCGGACTCGGCCGAGCACATGGCAGAGTTGGGCGAGGCCGTCCGGCCCGACGAGTTCTACACGCGCTACGGCAACCCCACGCACAGGCAGGTGGCGACGACCATAGCCGCGCTCGAAGGCGGCGAGGCCGCGCTGGTGACGGGCTCTGGGATGGGGGCCATCTACTCCGCCGTGATGTCTCTGCTCAGGAAGGGCGACCACGTCGTCACGCAGCAGAGCCTCTACTCGGCGACCGGAAAACTCTTCCGCGACTACGCGCCGCGCTGGGGCGTCGAGTGCACGTTCGTTGACCAGACTAAGACGGAGGAGTTCGCCGAGGCTCTGCGCCCCAACACGAAGTTGATCTACGTCGAGTCGCCCTCGAACCCCCTTCTGCGCCTCACAGACCTGCGCGCCGTGGCCGAGTTGGCGAAGCCGCGCGGGATAACGACCATCATCGACAACACGTTCGCCACGCCGGTCAACCAGCAGCCGCTCAAGCTCGGGATCGACGTCGTGGTTCACAGCGCGACCAAGTACCTGGGCGGACACCACGACCTGATGGCGGGCGCGGTCGTCGGCACGGCCCGCTTCGTCGAAGAGGTGTGGGACTTCTCGCTCGTCTCCGGCGCGGTCTTGAGCCCCTTCGACGCGTGGCTGTTGCAGCGCGGGTTGAAGACGCTCGGCCTGCGGGTCGAGCGGCAGAACCGGAACGCGATGGCGCTGGCGCAGTTCCTCGAACGCCACCCGAAGGTCGAGCGCGTGAGCTACCCCGGCCTTGAGTCGCACCCGCAGCACGCGCTCGCGCGCCGCCAGATGAGCGGCTTCACGGGGATGATGAGCGTCGAGTTGAAGGGCGGCCCCGCGGCGGTCAGGAGCCTCGTCGCTTCTCTGAAGCTCGCCGAGTGCGCCGTGAGCCTCGGCGGGCTGACGACGCTCGTCGTGCCCGCGGCGGCGATGTGGAGCCACCAGCACACGCCGGAGCAGAGGCGCGCCGCCGGCATCGGCGATGGCCTTGTGCGCATCTCGGTCGGCGCCGAAGATGAGAAGGATTTGCTCGCCGACTTCGCGCAGGCTTTAGAAGCGTGAAGGCACACGAGCGGAGGAAGGAACCTTGAGAGAGATTTACGAGTTCGAGGGCTTCCGCGTGGACGCGAGGCGGCGGCTGCTGACGCGCGCGGGGCGGGGCGTGCCGCTCACGCCGAAGGCGTTCGAGACTCTGCTCGTGCTGCTGCGCGGCGGCGGAAGGTTGTTGACGAAGGACGAGATCATCTCCGGGGTCTGGCCCGACACGTTCGTCGAGGAGGGCAACCTCGCGCAGAACATCTTCCTGCTGCGGCGCGCGCTCGGCGAGGCTAAGGGCGAGCACCGCTTCATCGTCACCGTGCCGGGCGCGGGCTACCTCTTCGTGCCGCGGGTGCGGGCCTCGGAGGCCGCGCCCGCCGCGCGCGCGGACGAGCGCGCCATCGCCTCGCTGGCCGTCCTGCCCTTCAGGCCGCTCGGGGCCGAGGGGGACAAAGACGGGCTGGGCTTAGGGCTGGCCGACGCGCTCACGCGCCGCCTGAGCGCGTGCCGCGGGGTCAGAGTGCTTCCGACGGGCGCGGCGCTGCGCCTCTGCGGGTCGTCGGCCGAGTCTCAGGCGGCCGAGGTCGAGGCGCTTCTTTACGGGCTCTACCAGAGGGACGGCGGGCGTCTGAGGGTCTCGGTGCAACTGGCCCGGACGAGCGACGGCGCGACCGCCTGGGCCGCCAAGTTCGACGAGGGGTCTGACGACCCCTTCGCCCTCCAGGACTCGATCTCGGAACAGGTCGCAAAGGCGCTCGCGCCCAGGCTCTCGGGCCACGAACACCGCCACCTGTCGGTGGTGCGCGACGCCCAAGAGGGGCGTCTGCGGCGCTCGTCCTAGCAGCTCAGAGATGACGATAGCCACCATCAACCCCGCGACGGGCGAGCTGTTGAAGACGTTCGAGCCGCACTCCGACTCGGAGGTCGAGGAGCGGCTGCGGCTGGCCGCCGAAGCCTTCCGCGCGCACAGGCGCACGTCCTTCGCGGCGCGCGGCGAGCTGCTCCTGCGCGTGGCCGAACTGCTTGAGAGTCGCAGGGAACGTTACGGCCGACTCATCACGACGGAGATGGGGAAGCCCTTCGCGGCCGCGGCGCGCGAGTTGGAGAAGGGCGCGCGGGCCTGCCGCTTCTACGCGGAAGAGGCCGAGCGCCTTCTGGCGACGGAGCACGTGACGACTTCGGCGCGCGAGAGCTACGTCCGCTACGAGCCGCTCGGCGCGGTGCTCGCCGTGATGCCGTGGAACTTCCCCTTCTGGCAGGTCATACGCGTGGCCGCGCCCGCATTGATGGCGGGCAACGTCGTGCTCGTCAAGCACGCCCCGAACGTGCCGCAGTGCGCGCTCGAAGTCGAGGAGCTGTTCCGCGAGGCCGGGTTCCCGCGCGGCGTGTTGCAGACGCTGCTGGTCGAGGTGGACAAGGTCGCGGGTCTCATCGCCGACCCGCGCGTCGCGGCCGTGACGCTGACGGGCGGCGAGGCCGCGGGGAGCCGCGTCGCCGCCGAGGCCGGCCGCCACGTCAAGAAGACTGTGTTGGAGCTGGGCGGCAGCGACCCCTTCATCGTCATGCCGAGCGCCGACATGGACGAGGCGGTGAAGACGGCCGTCCGCGCGCGCCTCCTCAACAGCGGGCAGTCGTGCATCGCGGCCAAGCGCTTCATCATTCACGAGACAGTCTACGACGAGTTCGAGCGCCGCTTCGCCGCCGGGATGGAATCTTTGCGCGTCGGCGACCCGTTCGACGAGATGACCGAGGTCGGGCCGCTGGCGACCGAGCAGATGCTGCGTAACCTCGACGCGCAGGTGCGCGACGCGCTCGAAGCGGGCGCGCGCCTCGTGCTGGGCGGGGGGCGGCTGCCGGGCCGCGGCTTCTACTACGCGCCGAGCGTCCTCGGTGACGTGCCCGCCCACGCGCGCGCCTACCGCGAGGAGTTGTTCGGCCCCGTAGCGCTCCTCTTCCGCGCGCACGACATCGAAGACGCGATCCGCCTCGCCAACGACACGCCCTACGGACTCGGCGCGAGCGCGTGGACGAACGACGCGCGCGAGGCCCGCCGCTTCGTCGAGGAGGTCGAGGCGGGCTCGGTCTTCATCAACGGGCTGGTCTCCTCCGACCCGCGCCTGCCCTTCGGCGGCGTGAAGCGCTCCGGCTACGGGCGCGAAATGGGCGCGCACGGCCTGCGCGAGTTCGTCAACGTCAAGACCGTCTGGGTTCAAAGTCTGCGTTCCGCGGAGGGAGTTAACCACGGAGACACGGAGACACAGCTCGTCGAGAGCTGAGGCTCAAAGCTGTGTCTCCGTGTCTCCGTGGTTAACTCTTGTCACGCGGAGCCTGCGGGCCAGAGGTCGGGTAGGCTCGCCACCGAATCGACGAGGTGAGTGTGCGGCTCTTGCTCTAACGTCGAACGCGCGTGCGCGCCGGTGAGGACGCCGACGTTCCAGCGGACGCCCGCGTTCTGTCCCGCCCGCAGGTCGAGGACGGTGTCGCCCACGTTCATCACCTGCCCCGCGTCACTCACGCCCGCGGCCTCCATCGCGCGGAAGATGAGGTCGGGCGCGGGGCGGCCCCGCTTCACGTCGTCGCCGCAGACCACGGCGTCCACGACCCCTTCATCCCAACGCAGGGACGAGAGGAGCAGGCCCGTTATCTCTCGGTCGAACCCCGTGTTGAGGGCCACGCGGACGCCCCGCCGCCTCAGCCGGCGGAAGGTCTCTTCGGCCCCTTCGACCGGCTCGACGCCCCCCTCGTTGTAGAGCCTTGCGAGGTGTTCGCGGAATGAGTTGTAAACTGTTTCGGCCCGCCTCGCGCGGTCGGCGCCTTCGGGGATGAAGCCGAGCACGGCCTCGCGCTTGGACGAGCCGCGCACGCGGCTTAACTGCTCCGGCGCGACTTCGATGCCGTGTTCTCTTAACGCGAAGAGGAACGCGTCGGCCACGCGCCCCTCGTCTTTCACGGTCGTCCCCGCCATGTCGAAGGCCACAAGCCTCGGCCCGTCCATCGGATGCCCTTCCAGAGCGGTTTGCCAATCACTTTACCACCCGTTTAGAGGCGGGCTCTGCCCGCCGGTTCGCCCCGGGTGGTTGAGCCGGCGGGCAGAGCCCACCTCTAAACGGGGCAAGGCAAATGCAAACGCAGACCGCTCTAAACCGACAGGGCTTTGAGCAGAGCGGCCTTTGCTAAGAGGCGCGTCGAGTCGAGCGTCGGCAGCGGCGCGTCTTCGGGGCGGACGATCAGCGGAATCTCCGTGCAGCCGAGGACGGCCGCGTCGCAGCCCCGCCCTTTCAAGCCCTCCATCACCTCGTTGAAGTAGAGGCGCGACTCTTCGGGGAAGATGCCGTTGACGAGCTGCTTGAAGATGATGTGGTTGATTCGCTCGCGCTCCGCCTCGCCGGGAATCTCGCAGGCCACTTCGCGCTTCGCCGCCGCCTCCGGGTAGACCGGCGACTCCATCAGATACTTCGTCCCCATGACGCCGAGGCGACGGAAGCCGCGCCGCGCCGCCTCCTCCGTCACCACCTCCGCGATGTGGAGCCAGGGGATGGGCGACTTCGGCAGGAGGTACGGGAAAGCCTGGTGGCAGGTGTTGTCCGGGCAGATGGCGAAGTCCGCGCCGGCCGCGGCGGCCCTCTTCGCCGAGTCGAGCAGAAGCCCCGCGACGCCCTCCCAGTCGTCGCGCGTGATGTGCCGCATGTGCTCGGCCATCGGGACGGAGTTCAGAGTGATCTGGGGGTGATTGTGCTCGCCCATCAGGGGGAGTGCTTCCAGACAGATCGTCCGGTAGCAGAGGGCCGCGCCCTCGGCGCTGCACGCCACGATGCCGATGTGTTGGGTCATGCCCTAAGTCTCCAGCGTGCCCTCGACGCAGGTGACGGCCTGCCCGCCCACCCAGATGGCGCCGTCTTCAAACTTAACCTCTATCCGCCCGTCGCGGCCGATGCAGCGCCCCTGCCGGGCCACGTAAGAGTTCTGACTCAGCAGCCCCTCGCGCCGCACGAGCGCGGCCACGCAGCCGTTGCCGCTCCCGCACACGGGGTCTTCCGCTACGCCTTCGGCGGGCGCGAACGAGCGCACTTCGAGCTGTGACTCGGAGCCGTCGGCTTCGAGGCCGAAGACGTTGAGGCCGATGACTCCCGGCGGCGTGGCCGCGGCGACGCGCGCCTGGTCGGGCCGCAGGCTCCGCACGAGGTCTGCGTCCTTCAACTGCAACGTCAGCCAGACGGGGCCGACATCTATGACGGCCCCGGCGATCACCTCCTCCGCCGTGATGCCGAGCGCGTCGGCGAACGCGGCCCACTCCTCGACGGTCGGGTCGTGCAGGGAAGGTCGGGGCAGCTCGAAGAAAATCCTCTCGCCCTCGACGCGCAGGTTGACGAGCCCCTTGCCGCACTCTTGCACGAGGCGGCCCGGCGTCCGCGGCCGTAAGCCGCCGCGCAGGACGGCGTGCGCCGAGCCGACGGTCGGGTGGCCCGCGAACGGCAGCTCGCTCGCGGGCGTGAAGATGCGCAGGCGGTAGTCCGCCCGCTCGTCGGAGGGCGCGCAGACGAAGGTCGTCTCCGAAAGATTCGTCCAGCGCGCGATCTCCTGCATCTGCTCCGTCGCCATGCCATCGGCGTCGTGCACGACCGCCAAAGGGTTGCCCTTGAACGGCACGCCCGTGAACACGTCAACCTGTCTGAAAGTCAGCCTCTCGCCCACGTCATTCTCCTCCGTTTTCACAACCAGGGCAGAACCACCCGCGGTAGCGGGTGGCCCTGTGCGATACGGCCCACCCGGATAACAAAGGGCCACCCGCTACCGCAGGTGGTTCTGACCGCTACCCGCGCGTTCGCACCTACCTTACGACAAGACCCTTCCGCGCGCCCTTCATTTATTCTTAATGTTTCTCAAAGCGGGGACGCCCACGCGCCGCAGCAGCTCTTTGAACTCCGCGTCCGCGCGCAGAGGGTCGAAGCGCGGGTTGACGCCCAGCCAGAGGAGGTTCGGCTCGCGCAGCTCGAAAGCCTGGCGGAGCCGGCCGAGAGCCTCTTCTCTCTCGCCGAGCCCCAGGTGGACGAGGGCCAGGCCGTAGGGCTGGACGTAGCGCCGCCCCTCCAACTGCCGCAGCTCTTCGAGGAGCGCGCGCGCCTCCTGCGTCCGGCCCGAGACGCCGAGGGCGTGCGCCAGCGAGCAGAGGACGACGGGGTCGCGCTCGGAAAGCTCCGCCGCCCTGCGCAGCGAGGCGACCGATTCCGCGTGCCGGCCCTCCTGCTCGCGGACGACGCCGAGGACGAGGTGCGCGCGGACGAACCCTGAGTCCACTTCGAGCGCCTTGCCCAGCTCCTCCGCGGCCCGCGCGTAGTCGCGCGCGTAGTAGGAGACCGTCCCGAGGTCTGTGCCCACGGCGAGCGAGAGCGGGTCGAGGTCGAGGGCGTGGCGGAGCGACGCGAACGCCTCCTCGAACCTCCCCGCGCTCGACAGGAACTCGCCGTACCAGTGGTGCGCCGTCGAGTAGTTCGGCTTCAGCTCGAACGCCCTCCGGAAGTGGCCTTCGGCCGCGCCCCAGTCCCACTCGTAGCAGTAGGCGACGAACCCGAGCGAGGCGTAAGCCTCGGCCATCAGGGGGTCTATCTCAAGGGCGCGCTCGGCGGCGGCGCGCGCCTTTGGGAAGGCTTCGCCCGGCGGCACGACGCTGTGCTGAGCGCCGAGCAGGTTGTAGGTGTCGGCGAGGCAGGCGTAGGCGGCCGCGTAGGCCGGGTCTAAGGCGACGGCCCTGTGCGCGTACTCCAGACCTTTGTGCAGGCCCTCGGGCGTCCGCCGGTTCCAGAAGTAGCGGCCCTTGATGTACGCGCGGAACGCCTCGGGGTCGTCGGTGTAGTTCTTCCGGAGGTGACGGCGCTCTGCGCCGCTCAGCTCAAGCTCCAGGCGCTCGGCCACGTGGTCGGCGACCGAGTCCTGCACGGCGAAAAAATTGGTGAAGCCCTCGTCCAGCTTGGCCGCCCAGAGCGTGCCCCCGTCGCTCACGCGGACGAGCTGCACCGAGACCCTGAGCTGCTCGCCGTGCCGCTGGTAGTAGCCGTCGAGCAGCGCGTCCACGCCCAGCTCGCGCCCCGCCGAAAGGGGGTCCTGCCCCGCCCCCGCGTACCGCAGGACGGCGGTGGTCGGGCGCACCTTGACCAGCCGCAACCCGCTCAGCTTCATGATGAGCGCGTCGGCCATCCCGAGCCCGAGGACTTCGTCGCCCTCGGCCGCCGTGAGGGTCTTGAAGGGCAGGACGGCGAGCGAGGCGGGCGGCCAGTCGCCGCCGGCCTCATCGGGGCGTCCCGCGCGCGAAGTCACCCCGGGGGGCTCCGACACCTTGACCGGCGCGACGAAGCGGTAGCCCTCGCCCGGCACGGTGACGATGTAGCGGTGCTCGCCCTTCCCCTCCCCGAGCGCCTTCCGCAGCGTGAAGATGTGCTGCGCGAGGTTGCCCTCCTCGACGAAGGTGTCGGGCCAGACGGCCTCCATCAGCTCGCCCTTCTTGAGGAGGCGGCCGCCGCCGCGCACGAGCGCGAGGAGCGTCTCGAAGACCTTCGGGGCGAGCGGGATCGCCTCGCCGCCGCGCAGCAGGAGGTGCCGCTGCGCGTCCACGCGGAACGGGCCGAATTCGTAGAAGGGGCTTAAGGCGTCGTCCATGAGCGTTCTTAAGAAGTCATAAGAAAAACGAATCGCGCTCAAAAGACTTTTCAAGGCCGCGACCGTTAAGTTGGTCGGGCGCGAGTGGGCTTCGGTCGTCGGGGAGACTAACGAGTATTATAAGGGAGAAGTTTTCCATGATGGAGCTTGAGTATAAAACGCCCGCGGGAGAGTCGTCCCGTTTGATGCTCGACGCGGAGGCGCGCGCCGCTCTCTGGCGGAGGGTGGTGGAGGCCGTCGAGGCGTACGCCGACGACGTGCACACGCTCCCGGTCAGGCCCGAGCTTGAGCCCGGGGCCGTCCGCGCCGCGCTGGCCTCCGTCGATTTTCATAAAGAGACGGCCCCCGACGCGGCGATTGATTTCGTCGTGGGGCTGATGCGGAAGTACCAGACACACAACGCGCACCCGCGCTACTTCGGCCTGTACGACCCCGCGACCACGACGATGGGCGTCGCCGCCGAGGCGCTGGCGGCGGCCTTCAACCCGCAGCTCGCCGTCTGGAGCCAGAGCCCCGCGGCCGTCGAGATGGAGCAGCACCTCGTGCGCGCCTTCGGCGAGCGGTTCGGCTACCGCGCCGCGCAGACCGAGGGCACGTTCACCTCGGGCGGCGCGGAGGCGAACCACACCGCTGTGCTGACGGCACTCACCCGCGCCTTCCCCGACTTCGCCGCGAAGGGCCTGCGCGCGCTCGACGCGCAGCCCGTCCTCTACGTCTCTTCGGAGGCGCACCACTCTCTGCTCAAGGCGGCGCGGATGTGCGGCCTCGGCTCCGAGGCCGTCCGCGAAATCCCGGTTGACGGGCGGTTCAGGATGGACGCGGGCGCGCTGAGCCGTCAGATCGCGCGCGACCGCTCGCAGTGGTTCGCGCCCTTCATGGTCGTGGCGACCGCGGGCACGACGAACGCGGGCGCGATTGACCCCGTCGGCGCAATCGCCGACGTGGCGGAAGGGGCGGGGCTCTGGCTGCACGTGGACGCCGCCTGGGGCGGGGCGGCGGCGCTCGTGCCGGAGATGCGCCACCTGCTCGAAGGCGTGGGGCGCGCCGACTCGATCACCTTCGACCCGCACAAGTGGCTCTCCGTCCCACGCGGCGCGGGGCTCTACCTGACGCGCCGCGCGGGCGTGCTGAATCGAACCTTCGGCGTGCGGCCCGCCTACATGCCTCTGAAGAAGACCGAAGGGATGGGCGTCGTCGATCCCTTCAGCCACTCGATGCAGTGGTCGCGCCGCTTCATCGGGCTGCGCGTCTTCCTCTCGCTGCTCGTGGCCGGGTGGGACGGGTACGCCGCGGCCGTCAGGCATCAGGTCGAGACGGCGCGACACCTTGCGAGCGAGTTGGGGCGCGCCGGGTGGGAGGTGGTCAACGACCCTTCGCTCGCGGTGGTCTGCTTCTTCGACCGCGCGCGCGCCGAAGGCGGCGACGCGGACTACCTCGAAGCGTTGGCCGAGCACGTGCGCGCCTCGGGCGCGGCGTGGGTCTCGACGACGCTGGTCGCGGGGCGTTCGGTCCTGCGCGCCTGCGTGACGAACTACCGCACGGAGAAGGCGGACGTGGACGCGCTCGTCTCGGCGCTCGTCGAGGCGCGCCGGGCCCTCACCGTGTGACGTTCATCCGCGTTCGGGGACGAGCAGGCGGCGGCCGACGATGGATTCGAGGTTGCGCCCGTGGTAAAGCTCCTCGAAGGGCGAGGCCGTCAACCCGGGGCTCAGGCATTCGTCTATCGGAATCCGTAGCACCGACTCGCCGGCCTCGCCCGACTGCCAGGCCGCGCGGGCGTGAGCTTCGAGGCGATCCAGGTAGACGAGCGCGTGTTCGACCGCACGGCCTTCGCGCACGCCCCCGTGGCTTGAGATGAGGCGGCCCCTTCCGCGCCTTCGGAGACGGCGGAGTGCCTGGCGGAGCATCTCGGGGGCGGAGTAGTGGCAGTAGACGATGTTCCCGACGAGGTTGCCGCCGTCCATCAGCAGGTCGGCCTCCGGCACCTCGACGGAGAGCGTGCTCAACGTGTGGCCGGGGTTGTGGAACACGTCGAGCGTGTAGCGGCCCCAACGCATCACGAGCGAGTCGCCGATGAGCACCGTCGGCTCGACGAAGTTGGCCGCCTCCTCCTCCGTCCGGTAATTCTCGGTCGTGAAAGTGTGCAGGTAGTTCCGGTGCGCGATGATCTCGGCGCCGGGGAAGAGTTTGAGGGCCGCGAGGTGGTCGCTGAAGTAGTGCGTGGCGATGACGAAGCGCACGCGCTTCCTTAACCCGGTCTCGATTCTCTCCCGCAGCTCCTCCGCGTCGCGACGGCTCGCCATGCCGTCAACGAGCAGGACTTCGTCACCCTTCACGAAGGCGGTCGAGTTGGAGTCGTAGGTCTCGCCGATGAATAAGTAGATGTCGGACTCTATCTGCTGCTCCTTCAAGCTCGCTCCTCCCTTCGGCCAATGAGCCGCGTCTGCTGCCGCCCCCGCTCGTCGAAGTTCGAGGGGTCGAGCCAGCGCCGGAAAGCCTCTCGCAGCGCGGGCCACTCCCCGTCTATGACCGAGTACCAGGCCGTGTCGCGGTTGCGCCCCTTGACGACCGCGGCCTGCCGGAAGACGCCCTCGAACGAGAAGCCGAGTCGCTCGGCCGCCGAGCGCGAGGCCGCGTTCAGCGCGTTGCACTTCCACTCGTAGCGCCGGTAGCCGAGGTCGAAGGCTTGCCTCATCATGAGGTACATCGCCTCGGTGGCCGCGGGGCTGCGCTGGAGCAGCGGCGAGTAGTTGATATGGCCGACCTCAATCGAGCCGTTCGCCGGGTCGATCCGCAGGTAGCTGGCAACGCCCGTCGCCCCGCCCGTCGCCCCATCCACTACCGCGTAGAAGAAGGGGTCGTCGCCGCGGCACGTCTCCTCCATCCACGCGCGGTAGCCGTCGAAGGTGTCGAAAGGGCCGTAGGGCAGGTACGTCCAGTTCCTGCCTTCCGCATCCACGCGGTTCGCCCTGTAAAGGCCGGCGGCGTGGCGCTCGGGGTTGAGCGCCTCAAGCCGACAGAAGCGACCCTCCAACGTCTCCCGCCCCGGGAGGCGCGCGGGCTTCCAGCCGGGGACGGGGAAGCCGAGCGGCTGGTTCAAGTGATTCTCGTCGTGCGGCATGGGCCGATGATAGTGCGGCGCGGGCCTCAAGTCTTGAGCCCGCGTTTATTATTTCTCAGTTTTTCTTATTTCGGCCGGCGGGGCCCGGCAAGACTGGCGGGGCCCGAAGGCTTCGGTCTGAAACCTCCCAAGGCTGTAGACAGTCTACAGGCTAAGGGTGTAGGATATCTACATGCCTAAGCGGACGCGCTACCAGAACAGGATAGAGCTGCTTCAGGGGACGCTCGACCTGCTCGTCCTCCAGACGCTGCGGTGGGGGCCGCAGCACGGCTACGGCATCAGCCAGGCCATCCGGGTCAACTCCGGCGAGGTGCTGCGCGTGGACACCGGGTCGCTCTACCCGGCGCTGCACCGGCTCGAAGGCCAGGGGATGGTCAGCTCCGAGTGGAAGGTCTCGGACAACAACCAGCGGGTCAAGGTCTACCGGCTGACCGCGGAGGGCAGGAGGCAGTTAGCGTCCGAGCGCTCGCGGTGGGAGCAGCTCTCCGAGGCCATCACCCGCGCCCTGAACCCGCAGGGGCAGGAGGGCGAGACATGAGTCTATTCGGGCGGCGGCGCGACGAGGAGCTGGACGAGGAGATCGAGAGCCACCTGCGCATGGCGGCGCGCGACCGCGTCGAGCGCGGCGAGACGCCCGAGCAGGCTGAGCTGGCGGCGCGCAGGGAGTTCGGCAACGTGACGCTGGTCAAAGAGGTCGCGCGCGGGATGCGGGGCCGCGTGTGGCTCAGGCAGTTCGCGCAGGACTTGAGGTACGGGCTGCGCATGATGCGCCGCGCGCCGGGCTTCACGGCGCTCGCGACCCTCATGCTGGCCTTGGGCATCGGGTCGAGCACGGCCATCTTCAGCGTCATCAACGCGCTCATCCTGAACCCTCCACGCATCGCCGACGCCGGGCGCGTGGCCGCCGTCTGGCGCACGGGCAAGGAGAAGCGCGCCGAAGGGTACGTCTCCTACCTCGGGTTGCAGGACTGGCGCGCGCAGACTCAGAGCTTCGAGTCGCTCGCGGGTTACAAGCCCAACGGCTTCGTCATGCTCGACGAGGAGCAGGCCGAGCGCGTCGAAGGCATGCGCGTGACCGCCAACTTCCTCTCGCTCCTCAAGGTCACGCCGGCCCTCGGCCGCGATTTTCAAGTCGAGGAGGAGCGGCGCGACGCGTGGCCCGTCGTCCTCGTCAGCCAGCGCTTCTGGCGCAACCGCCTGGGCGGCGACGAGGCGGCGCTGGGGCGGCAGCTCACGCTCAACGGCAGGCCGCACACGGTCATCGGCGTCCTGCCGCCCGACTTCGAGTTCCCGCTCGCGCCCGGGCAGACAGACCTGCTGGCCACGGTCTCCGGCGAAGGCGGGAACCTCGCCGAGCGCGGCGCGCAGGTCTTGAGGGCGGTGGGCCGACTGCGGGAGGGCGTGACGTTCGAGCAGGCGCAGGCGGAGCTGACGGGCGTCGCCGCGAACCTGGAGCGGCAGTACCCGCAGAACTACCGGGACACCACGGCCTACCTCGTGCCGGTTGACGAGCAGGTCGTGGGGCTCGACGTGCGCCGCGCGCTCTGGGTGCTGCTGGGCGCGGTGATGTTCCTGCTGCTCATCACCTGCACGAACGTGACGAACCTTCTGCTGGTGCGTGCGAGCGTCAGGCAGAGGGAGCGGGCCCTGCGCGTCGCGCTGGGCGCGGGCGCGTGGCGCATCGCGCGCCAGTTGTTGACCGAGAGCCTTCTGCTCGCGCTCGTCTCGGGCGGCGCGGGGCTGCTGCTGGCGGTGTGGGGCCTGGGCGCCATCAAGCTCTACGGCGCGGGGCAGCTTCCCCGCCTCGACGAGGTGCGGATAGACGCGCGGGTGCTCGCCTTCACGACGGCGGTCTCCGTCCTGACGGCGCTGCTCTTCAGCCTGCTGCCGGTCTTCAAAGCCTCGCGGCCGGACATCAACGAGGTGCTGAAGGCGGGGGCGAAGACGGCCACGGGGGGCGGCGCGATGCGCGCTTGGCGGGACGCCTTGGTCGTGGCGGAGGTCGCTTTGGGGCTGGTGCTGCTCATCGGCGCGGGGCTGATGATGCGCAGCTTCGACGCGCTCGTGAGCGTGCCGCCGGGCTTCGACCCGACGAACGTCCTGACGGGCCGCGTCAGCCTGACCCGGGACACTTACGCCAGCCACGAGGAGCGCGTGAGCTACGTCGAGCAGACGCTCGAAAGGCTGAGGGCCTTGCCCGGCGTCGAGAGCGCGGCGTTCGTCGCGCCGATGCCCTTCAGCGGCGGCAACGTGGGCGGCGGCTTCCGGATCGAGGGACGGCCCGCGCCCGAGCCGGGTCAGGAGCCTTCGGCCAACGTGCGCAGCGTCACGCCGGAATACTTCCGGGCGATCAGGATTCCTTTGCGCAAGGGCCGACACTTCACCGGGCAGGACAGCGAGCGCGGGGGCTTCGGCGCGGCCATCGTCAACGAGACGTTCGCGGCCCGCTACTTCCCGGGCGAAGACCCGGTCGGCAAGTACGTCTCGGACATCGGCGCGAACCAGAACGAGGGCGACCCGCGGCGCTGGGAGATCGTGGGCGTCGTCGGCGACGTGCGCCACAGCAGCCTGACGAGGGCGGCGTCGCCCGAGCTGTACCTGCCCTACCGGCAGAACAGTTGGAGTTGGGGCAGCTTCTTCGTGCGTACGGCGGGCGACCCCGCTTCCTTAACCCGGGGCTTCGCCGCGGCCGTCCGCTCCGGCGACAAGACCGTGCCGGTGACGAACGTCCAGCCGCTCGCCGAGGCCATCTCCGAAACGGTCGCGCAGACGCGTTTCTACACGATGCTCTTCGGCCTGTTCGGGCTCGTCGGGCTGGTGCTGACGCTGACGGGCATCTACGGCGTCATCTCCTACACGGTCGCGCAGCAGACGCACGAGATAGGCGTCCGCATGGCCCTGGGCGCGCGCGGGCGCGACGTGCTGCGGCTCGTGCTGGGCCGCGGGATGCTGCTGGCGCTGGCGGGCGTCGGCCTCGGGCTCGGCTGCGCGCTCGGGCTGACGCGCCTGATGGCGGGGCTCCTCTTCGGCGTGAGCCCGGCCGACCCGGCCGTCTACCTCTTCGTCCCCCTGCTCTTCCTCGCGGTCTCGCTCGCGGCCTTCCTCGTGCCCGCGCTGCGCGCGACGAAGGTTGACCCGATGGTCGCGCTGAGGTACGAGTAGAGGCGCATGAGGACGAAGACCCCGACGCTCTTACTGCTGCTGCTCTTCCCCGCGCTGACGGCGGCCGCCCAGACCTCCGACCTCTTCGCGGTCAAGGTTCGGAAGGTCAAGGAGGGCGTCTACCTCGCCTACAGGCCCGAGCCGCTCAGGCCGTACGTCGAAGGCAACGTCACCGTCATCGTCAACGAGCGCGACGTCGTCCTCGTGGACGCGGGCGGCTCGCCCTCGACCGCGCGGCGCGTCATCGCCGAGCTGAAGAGGCTGACGCCCAACCCCGTCAGCCTCATCGTCTACACGCACATCCACCGCGACCACCGCTTCGGCACGCAGGAGTACGTCAAGGCTTTCCCCGGCGTCGAGATCGTCTCGCACCCAGCCATCCGCGACATCATCGCGGGCAGCGGCCAGAAGTTCGTGGCCGACACCATCCGCCGGATCGAGTCGCAGAAGCCGGAGGGCGAGGCCGAGATGCGCCGCCTGCGCGAAGAGGGGCGGCCGGGCAGCGACAAGGTCGTCGCACACCTCCGGCGCTTCTACGAACAGGACATCGACGCCATCCTCGGGGAGTACCGCGGCATCGTCAACGTGACGCCGACCCTCACCTTCGACCGGAGGATGACGCTCCACCGCGGGGCGCGAACCGTCGAACTACTCTTCCTCGGCAGGGGCGACACGCCGCACGACACGGTCGTCTACCTGCCGAATGACAAACTCGTCTGCGCGGGGGACATGGTCGTCCACCCCGTACCCTACGGCTTCTCCGAACAGCCCTCCGAGTGGCTCGACACTCTCGGGCGACTGTCCGAGCTGGACTTCGACACGCTCGTCCCCGGCCACGGCGAGGTTCAAAGGGGCAAGGACTACGTGCGGAGTTTGATGAGCCTGATAAGGTCGGTGCAGACGCAGGTGAAGGCGGGGGCGGGGGCGGGGCTCGACCTTGAGGGCGTGCGCCGGCGGGTTGACCTGTCGGAGTTCGAGCGGCAGTTCGCCGGAGACGACCCCATACTTCGATACTTCTTCCGGGAATACTTTTCAGACCCCAACGTCGAACGAACCTATAAAGAGCTGAAGGCGAGGGCCGGGCGGTAACGGTCGCTACGCGCAAACGTCTCGGACGCACCCGCGCAGCCAGCGGTGCGCCGGGTCTGCGTCCAGCCGCGGGTGCCAGAGCAGCGAGACCGTGATCTGCGGCGCGGGGAACGGCAGTGGGAAGCTGTGCATCCCCGCGCGCAGGTTCCCCGTGTGCCTCTCGGGCACGGTGGCGACCAGGTCGGAGGCCCGGGCCAGGGCCAGCGCGGTCGAAAAGCCGCCGACGATTGTGACGACCTCCCGCCCCAGCCCGAGCGCCTTCAACGCCTCGTCAAACGGCCCCTCGTCGAGCCCCCGCCGCGAGACGTTGACGTGCCGGGCCGAGGCGTAGCGGGCCGGAGTCACCCTGCCCCTGCTCAGCGGGTGGCCCTCCCGCACGACGCCGACGAAGCGGTCTCGGAACAACGCCTGCGCGCGCACCTCCGGCCCCGTAGTCTCCCCCACGACCCCGGTCTCCAAATCGACAGCTCCCTCGCGGAGCGGCGCGCTCTCCTTGTCCGGCTTCTGCACGAAGCGCAGCCGCACGCCGGGGGCCTCCCGGCCTACGCGCGCGATGAGGCCGGGGCCGAAGTTCTCCGCGAAGCCTTCGCCGGTTCTCAACGTAAAAGTTCGGACGAGTTGCCCGAGGTCGAGCATCTTCGCGGGACGTAGAACCTCCTCCGCGTCCTGCACGAGACGGCCGACCCGCTCTCGGAGTTCGAGCGCGCGCGGCGTGGGGACGAGGCCGCGCCCGGCCCTCACGAGCAGCGGGTCGCCCACGGTCTTACGCAGGCGCGCCAGCGCCCGGCTCATCGCCGAAGGGCTCAGCCGCAGCCGCCGGGCCGCGCGCGCGACGTTGCCCTCGGCGAGCAGCACGTCGAGGGTGACGAGTAGGTTGAAGTCGGGTCTCGGCATGCGTCGGACTATATCGTGACGTGGCGTCAGACGCACTAATAAAGTGCAAACGGTGCGTCTTCCGCAACGTCGTCTGAACGACTATCCTTCCCGTCATGTTGAAGACGATTGACACAGGAAGAGACGAAGCGTCGGCCGGGCGTGAGGGGCGGACTCCTTCGGCGCGTTGGGCGCTCGCCGGCCTTTCGCTTTCGATGTTGATGTCCTCGCTCGACACGAGCATCGCCAACGTCGGCCTGCCGACGCTGGCCCGGACGTTCGACGCCTCCTTTCAGGAGGTTCAGTGGGTCGTCCTCGCCTACCTGCTCGCCGTCACCACCCTGCTTGTCGGCGTCGGGCGGCTCGGCGACCTGGTCGGGCGGCGGCGTCTGCTGTTGATCGGAATCTGTCTGTTCACGGCGGCCTCGCTGGCGTGCGGCGTCGCGCCCACGCTCCGGCTGCTCGTCGCCGCGCGGGCGGCGCAGGGCCTCGGGGCGGCCGTCATGACGGCCCTCGCGGTGGCGCTGGTCGGCGAGACCGTCCCGAAGGCGAAGACCGGCAGCGCGATGGGGCTGCTCGGCACGATGTCGGCCGTCGGCACCACGCTCGGCCCCGGCCTCGGCGGCCTTCTCATCGCGGGACTCGGCTGGCGGACGATCTTCCTCGTCAACGTGCCGCTGGGCGTCCTGAACTTTCTCCTCGCGCATCGACACCTGCCCGTTGACCGCCGCGAGGCGAAGCCGGGCGGGGCGGGCTTCGACATGGCGGGCACACTGCTGCTCGCCCTGACGCTCGCTGCCTACGGCCTCGCCATGACGACCGGGCGGGGCCGTCCAGGCCCACTCAACGCGGCTCTGCTGTTGATATCCGTATTCGGAGCCGGCCTCTTCGTAGCCGCCGAGCGGCGCGCGCCGTCGCCGCTGATTCGGTTGGAGATGTTTCGCGACCCCGTGCTGAGCGCGGGTCTCGGGATGAGCGCGCTCGTCTCGACGGTGATGATGGCGACGCTGGTGGTCGGGCCGTTCTACCTCTCCCGCGGGCTGGGGCTCGAAACGGCGCTGGTGGGAGTCGCGCTGTCGGCCGGCCCGCTCGTCGCGGCGCTGGCCGGCGTGCCGGCGGGTCGCGTCGTGGATCGCTTCGGCGCACGACGCATGACCGCGGCAGGGCTCGTCGGGATGGCGGGCGGCGCTTCCGCCCTGTCCCTGATGCCGGAGGGGTTCGGCGTCGCCGGCTACGTCGCCCCCGTGGCCTTCGTGACCGCCGGCTACGCGCTGTTCCAGGCGGCCAACAACACGGCCGTCATGACGGGCGTCGGCGCGGAGCGGCGGGGCGTCGTCTCCGGCATGCTCGGCCTGTCGCGCAACCTCGGGCTCGTCACCGGCGCGTCCGTCATGGGCGCGGTATTCGCGCTCTCTTCGGCGACGGACGACGTCACGGCGGCGCTCCCCGAAGCGGTCGCCGCAGGCAAGCGGGTCACCTTCGCGGTCGCGGCGGCTCTGATCGCGGTCGCGCTCGCCGTCGCGTTCGGAACCATCCGCCGCGCCTCGCGACGTGCCGCGCGCCCGCGACAGTTCCGCCGCCCTCAGGCGGTCGGACGCGCCCTTTAAAACTCGACCACGATCTTGCCGAAGTGCGCCCCGCTTTCGAGTCGCGCGAACGCCGCGCGGAGGTCGTCGAAGCCGAAAGAGCTGTCGATGACCGGCCGCAGCCGCCGCGACTCGATGAAGCGGTTCATCTCCTCGAACATCTCCCGCGAGCCGGTCTCGATGCCGTGGAGCCGCACGTTCTTGACGACGAAGCGGAAGGTGTCGATGTGTCCGCCCATCCCGGCCAGCAGCCCTATGAAGCTGATCGTGCCGCTCATCTTCAAGGCGTTCAGCGACCGGTTCAGATTTTCGCCGCCCACCACCTCCACCACGTGATCGACGCCCAGGCCCCCGGTCAACTCCAGGACTTGCGCGTCCCACTCGGGGAACCTCTTGTAGTTCAGCGTGGCCCAGGCCCCCAGGCCCCTCGCCGCTTCGAGCTTCTCGTCGCTGCTCGAAATGACTAACGGCCGCCCCCCGAGTGCGCTGACGAACTGCGTCGCGGAGAGCGAGACGCCGCCCGTCCCCTGAATCAGCACCGTCTCGCCGGCCGCGACCCGACTGCGGCGCGCGACGGCGTGCCAGGCCGTCAGCGCCGCGACCGGTAAGGTCGAAGCCTCGGCGTCCGAGAGGCCGTCGGGCGTCCTGACGACCGCCTGCTCGTTAAAGGCGACGTACTCGGCCAGCACGCCGTCGGCCGCCGCCCCGCCGAGCGGCGACGCATCCTTCTCCGCCGTCAACTCGCCGTCGAGCCACTTCGGCATGAAGACGCCGGTCACGCGGTCGCCGACCTTCCAGCGCGTGACCCGGCCGCCCGCGGCGGCCACGACGCCCGCGCCGTCCGAGACGGGGACGCGCGGCGCGGACGGCTTCCAACGCCCGACGCCTTTGACGACCAGCAGGTCGCGGTAGTTGAGCGACGCGGCCCTCATCCGCACCAGCACCTCGTCATCCTTCGGCTCGGGGGCGGGCCGCCCTTCGAGCTTCAGCCCGTCTATCCCGTCGCCGAGCGTGGTGTATGCCCTCACAGTTCTTCTCCGTTCCGACGACCGCGCCTGTCACCTGAGGCGTTTGAAGAAGTAGTCCGTCCGGTTCTGCGTCATCTCGCCCTGCACATATAGAACTCTTCAGACAGCCTCCCCTTCCTCTAACTCGCGCGCGGGCTCGGCGAGGCCGGCCCAGCCCGTCCGGTTCAGGTTCCAGAACATCACGCCGCCCGAAGCGAGCGCCGCCGTGAGGAAGAGCGCCGCGCGCCCCCATTGGCCGAAGATTAGTTCGCCGATGGAGAAGAGGGTCGCGTAGACGAGCGCCACGCCGAGCGCCCAGTTGAGCAGGTTCGAGGCGATGCCGGATTCGGGCTCGCGCAGGTTCGCCGCGCGCGCCACGCGCCGCCAGCCCGGCCCCGCCGGGCGCACGCGCCGGTAGAACTCTTCGAGCTTCTCCGGCGGCTCGGGCTCCGTCAGGTATGTGACCGCGAGCCAGACGAGCGTGGTGACGGCGACCGTCGTGAGGATCGTCTGCGCGAAGCCGGCGGGCGTCCCCGAGTCGAAGGCCGCGAAGTACGAGAGCCCGAGCGAGACCGCGAGCGCCGCCGCCATCGCGGAGATTTCCGACCACGCGTTGACGCGCCACCAGTACCAGCGCAGGATGTAGACGAGCCCCGTCCCCGCGCCGAGCGCCATGATCAGCTCCCACCCGCCCGTGATGCGGTTCATGTAGTAGGTGACGACTACTGAGAGGAGCACCACGACGAGCGTCGCCACGCGCGACGCGAAGACGTAGTGGCGCTCCGACGCGCCGCGGCGGACGAAGCGCCGGTAGAAGTCGTTGACGAGGTAGCTCGACCCCCAGTTCATCTGCGTCGAGATGGTGGACATGTAGGCGGCGGCGAAGGAGGCGAGGAGCAGGCCGCGGAAGCCCACGGGCAGGTAGTCGGTCATCACCCTCACGTAGCCGAAGGCGGCGTCGGGCTGGCCCGTCTCGGGGTTGACGGTCGTGCCCGCAGGGTAGAGTACGAGCGATGCGAGCGCCACCAGAATCCACGGCCACGGCCGGAGCGCGTAGTGCGCGACGTTGAACCAGAGCGTGGCGAGCAGGCCGTGCCGCTCGTTCTTCGCCGAGAAGATGCGCTGCGCCACGTAGCCGCCGCCGCCCGGCTCCGAGCCCGGATACCACGACGCCCACCAGTTCACGCCGAGGTAGACCGCGAGCGTCAACAGCGGCAACATCCACGGCGCGCTCCCGTCGCTCCACAAACTTATCGCGTCGGGGCCGAACGGCGCGCCCCCGCCCGCGGGCGTCGCCGCGGCCAGATGCTCCTTCAGCGCGCCGATGCCGCCCACGGCCTCCACGGCGAAGAAGGCCAGCGCGATGGAGCCGACCATCGCGATGACGAACTGCACGGCGTCCGTCACGACCACGCCCCAGAAGCCCGACAGGACGGAGTAGACGAAGGTGATGCCGAGGCAGAGCGCGAGCGCCTGCCACTTCGCCAGGCCCAGCGTGCCGCTCAAGACCTTCGCCATGCCGAGGTTGACCCAGCCCATGATGATGAGGTTGATGGGCAGGCCCAAGTAGAGCGCGCGGAAGCCGCGCAGGAAGGCGGCGGAGCGGCCCGAGTAGCGCAGCTCGGTGAACTCCACGTCCGTCAGCACCTCCGCCCGACGCCACAGGCGGGCGAAGAAGAAGACGGTGAGCATCCCGCTCGCGAGCATCGACCACCAGAGCCAGTTGCCGGCCACGCCGTTGCGCGCCACCATCTCGGTGACGGCCAGCGGCGTGTCGGCGGCGAACGTCGTCGCCACCATCGAGGTGCCCGCCAGCCACCACGGCATCGAGCGGTTCGACAGGAAGAACTCCTCGGTCGAGCGCCCCGCGCGCTTCGCGTAATAGAGCCCGATGGCGAGCGACAGCGCGAAGTAGGCGGCGATGATGAGCCAGTCGAGGAGAGTCAGTTTCATAAGGGGGTGTTCATCCGTTCACAGACTCAAGCACGCGTGCCCTCACGTCATCAATCAAGGCGCGCGCCCGCTCTTCGGTCGGGCCTTCGGCGACGAGGCGGATGATCGGCTCGGTGTTCGAGCCGCGGACGAGGAACCAGCCCGCTTCGGTCGTCACCTTGACCCCGTCGCGCAAGTCCAACTGAAGGCCGGCGTACGCCTCGCTCACGGCCTTCAGCGCCGCGCGGATGCGGTCGGAGCGGCAGGCCAGCTTCTCCTTGACCATGTGGGACGGCGGCAGCCCCGCCAGCAGCTCGGAGACGGTCGCGCCCGTCTCGGCCAGCAGGTGGAGGACGAGCGCCATGCCGACGAGGCTGTCGCGCGCGAAGTTGATGCGCGGGTAGATGACGCCGCCGTTGCCCTCGCCGCCGACCGTCGCGCCCCGCCGCAGCATCTCTTCGGCCACGTTCGCCTCGCCGATCTTCGAGCGGTAGACGGGGCAGCCGAACCTCCGGGCCACCGCGTCGAGCGCGCCCGTCGTCGCGAGGTTCGCGACCAGAGGCCCCGGCTCGCGGCCCAGGACGTAGAGGGCCGCGAGCACGAGCGTGTACTCCTCGCCGACCGCCTCGCCGCGCTCGTTGACGACCGCCAGGCGGTCGGCGTCCATGTCCTGCGCGAAGCCCACGTCCGCGCCGCCCTCCTTCACGACGCGGCACAGCTCGACGAGGTTCTCCGGCACGGGCTCGGCCCCGCGCGGGAACGTCCCGTCGGGCGTGACGTTGATGGGAAAGACTTCGACGCCGAGCGCTTCGAGCAGGCGCGGCGCGACGACCGAGCCCGCCCCGTTGCACGAGTCCACGGCCACGCGGAGCCGGCGCTCGCCCCGCGGCCCGGAAGGGAGGGGGCCGAGCGCGTCGAGGATGGCCTTGACGTGCAGGTCAACCGCCCCTTCCAGAGGCTCGACGGCGCGCATCTCCGCGCCCGCCACCTTGCGGTATTCGCCCTGATGGTAGATGTCGAGGAGCTGCCGCGCCTGCCCCGCGCCGAGGAAGAGGCCGGCGGAGTCGATGAACTTCAGCGCGTTCCAGGGCTCCGGGTTGTGGCTGGCCGTGATGGCGATGCCACCGCGCGCGCGCAGCGCGCGCACCATGAGCTGCACGGTCGGGACGGGGCACACGCCCAGGTCTACGACGCGGCAGCCGCTCGACAGAAGGCCCGCCACGACCGCCTGCCTCACCATCTCGCCCGACGTGCGCGTGTCGCGCCCGACGCAGACGGTTCCCGTCCCCGCGTAGGTCCCGAACGCCTGCGCGAAGCGCACCAGAAGCGTCGGCGTCAGGCTCTCGCCCACCACGCCCCGCACGCCGGAGATGCTGATCTTTAATGTCGGTATGGCTCGCATATAAAGCGGTAGTCAGTAGACAGTAGGAAAGCATTCTCGTTACGAACCGTGCGGTCGTCATCCTCAACGTCAGCAGAGCGGAGCCTACTGGCTACTGACTACCGTCTACTGTCTACTTCCCTATTCTGTCGCGCGCCCAGTCGAGCAGTTCGCGGGCGCGCGCCTCCGTCTCGGCCTCGGCGATGAGGCGGAGCATCGACTCGGTGTTCGAGACGCGCGCGTGAACCCAGCCGTCGGGCCGGAGCACCCTGATGCCGTCCGTCTGGTCGTAGGGGACGCCCTCCCTCTCCAGCTCGTCGTGCAGCCGCCCGAGGAGCGAGTGGATGCGGTCGGGCTCGACCGCCACGTTGTGTTTGAGCATCGCGAGGCGCGGCAGCCGCGCGGCCAGCCCCGACATCGTCTCCCCGGTCGTCGCCAGGTGTTCGAGGATGAGCCCGGCCGCGGCCGCCGCGTCGTGCGTCCACTGCACGCGCGGGACGACGACGCCCCCGCTGCCCTCCCCGCCGACGACCGCCCCGGCCTCGACCATCGCCTCGGAGACAAACGCCTGCCCGACCGGCGTGCGAGTCACCTTCGCCCCGTACCTTTCGGCGACGCGCTCGACCAGCACGCTCGTCGAGACGTTCGTCACCACGGGGCCGACCTCCCGCCTGAGCTGTATCTCGGCGGCGACGGCGAGCGTCAGCTCTTCCGAGAGCACCTCGCCCTTCTCCGTGACCAGCCCCAGCCGCTCGCCGTCCGCGTCGTGCGCGAAGCCGACGTCGGCCCGGCCCGCCTCGACCACGGCGCGCAACTGCGCCATCGTCTGGCGCGTCGGCTCCGGCGCGTGCGGGAAGGGGGCCGACGGGTCGTCGTTCAAGGCCAGCACTTCGCAGCCGAGCGCGCGGAGCCAGCGCGGCGACAGCAGCGCGCACGAGCTGTTGCAGCAATCGACCGCGACCGTCAGGCGGCGCGCGCGGACGGCCTCCACGTCGAAGGCCCGCGCGAGCGTTTCGAGGTGGTGCGGGATGGCGTCTCGTCGGACGACATCTGAGCGGATGCGTTTCCAGTCGGCCTTGTCGAACTCCGCCTGGTGGTAGATGTCGAGCAGCTCGTCGGCCTGCGTGGCGTTCAGGTAAAGGCCGTCCGAGCGCACGAACTTCAGGGCGTTCCAGGGCTCCGGGTTGTGTCCGGCGGTGATCGAGATGCCGCCCTCCGCCCCGAGCTGGCCGACGGCGAGTTGCAGCGAAGGCGTCGGGCAGACGCCGAGGTCGAACACCTCGCAGCCCGTGGCGAGCAGCCCCGCGACGACCGACGCGTGCACCATCGGCCCCGAGGCGCGCGCGTCGCGGCAGATGAGGATGCGCCCCGCGTCCAGGTACGTGCCGAACGCCTGCGCGAAGGCGACCGCCAGCTCCGGCGTGAAGGTCTCGCCCACCACGCCGCGCACGCCGCTGATGCCTATCTTGAGCGAATTCACGCCGCCGCCTCTTTGTCTTTAGCGAAGCACATAATTTTTTACCGGCACGATTTTAGTAACCTCAAGTATGACACCGTAAGTTACGCCGCCGGGGGCTACTCATAAGTGAAACTCTCCCCGCTGCGAACGTCTTTCAAACCCGGAGACCTGCCCGACCCGCCACGCCGAGGATCACATGAGAAACAGAGCCCGCCTCCCGCTTTTCCTGTCCCTGACGTGTCTCCTGAGCGCCCCCGCCGCGGCGGCGCGCGCCCAGACGCCCCGGCATCATAACCTGATGCCCGCCCCCGCGTCCGCGAGCTTCCGCGAAGGGAGGCTCGCCGTCACCAAAGCCTTCGCGGTCGCCGCGCGCGGCCACACGGACGAGCGCCTCCGCGCGGGCGTCGAGCGCATGCTGCGCCGCCTCGAAGGGCGCACCGTGTTGGAGCTGGCGCGCGGGCTCTCGGCGGAGCCGGCCGCGGCCGCGCTCGTCGTCGAGGCGGCGGGGCCGGGGCTCGAAGTGCCCGCGGTCTCGGAGGACGAGTCGTACACGCTCGAAGTCAATGACCGGCAGGCCGTGCTCAAGGCCCCGACGGTCGTCGGCGTCCTGCGCGGGCTTGAGACCTTCCTCCAGCTCGTCGAGGCCGACCGCGAGGGCTTCTACGTCCCGGCGGTCTCCATCAACGACCGCCCGCGTTTTCCGTGGCGCGGACTCATGCTCGACGTGGCGCGGCACTACCAGCCTTTGGAGGTCATCAAGCGCAACCTCGACGGCATGGCCGCCGTCAAGCTCAACGTGCTGCACTGGCACCTGACCGAAGACCAGGGCTTTAGAATCGAGAGCAAGCGGTTCCCTAAACTCCACACGCTGGGCTCGGACGGCCTCTTCTACACGCAGGAGCAGGCGCGCGAAATCATCGCCTACGCGCGCGAGCGCGGCATCCGCGTCGTCCCCGAGTTCGACATGCCGGGGCACGCGACCGCCTGGCTCGTCGGCCACCCCGAACTCGCCAGCAAGCCGGGAACTTATACGATTGAGCGGCGGCCCGGCATCTTCGACCCGGCGCTCGACCCGACGCGCGAGGAGACCTACAAACTCCTCGAAGCCTTCCTCGGCGAGATGGCCGCGCTCTTCCCCGACGCGTACATGCACATCGGCGGCGACGAGAACGAGGCCAAGCACTGGAACGAGAGTCCGCAGATTCAAGCCTTCATGAAGGAGAAGGGTCTCAAAGACAACCACGCCCTCCAAACATACTTCAACCAGCGCGTGCTGCGGATTCTCAAGAAGAACAACAAGCGCATGATGGGCTGGGACGAAATCTTCCAGCCGGAGCTGCCGCGCGAGGTCGTCATCCACTCCTGGCGCGGCCCGAAGGCCCTGGCCGAGGCGGCGCGCAGGGGCTACGACGGCGTGCTCTCGAACGGCTACTACATCGACCTCGCCTTCCCCGCCTCGCAGCACTACCTCAACGACCCGCTCCCCGAAGGGCACGGGCTGACGGACGCCGAGGCCCGACACGTCCTCGGCGGCGAGGCGACGATGTGGGCCGAGTGGGTCAGCCCAGAGACGATCGACTCGCGCATCTGGCCGCGCACGGCCGCCATCGCCGAACGCCTCTGGTCGCCGCGCGAGGTCAGGGACGTCGAAGACATGTACCGGCGGCTCTCGGCCGTCAGCGTCCAGCTCGAAGAACTCGGCCTCACGCACGAGCGCAACCAGGCGATGATGCTCAGGCGGCTGGCGCGCGGCGCAGACACCGCGCCGCTGCGCACGCTCGTCTCCGTCCTCGAACCCGTCAAGGAGTACCGGCGCTACCAGCAGAGGCCGCAGACGATGCTCTCGCCCCTGACGGGGCTCATCGACGCCGCGCGCCCCGACAGCGAAGAGGGCCGCCGCTTCAACGCGGCCGTCGATGCGCTGCTCTCAGACGCCCCGCGCCTGGCGTCCCACGCCGAGCAGTTGCGCGCCACGCTGACCGCATGGCGCGACGCCGGCCCCGAACTCGGCGCTCTCATCGACCGCTCGCCCGCGCTGCACGAGGCGCGGGCGCTCGCCGCCGAACTGCCTGCGCTGGGGACGACGGGGCTCGAAGCCCTCTCGTACCTCACGCGCGGCTCCGCGCCGACCGCGGAGTGGCGCGACACGCGCCTGGCCGCGCTCGACGCGGCCGCGAAGCCGAAGGCGGCGCTCGAATTCGCCGTCATCGGCGGCCTCCGCCAGCTCGTCGTCGCCGCCTACGAGCAGCCGCGCCTCCGCCAGATGTCGGCCGCCGAATGGAAGGCGCAGGTGAAGACGCTGGCGGCCCCCTCTAAATGAAGTACTGAGGACTGAGGACTGAGTGAGGACGAGTTTTTAACTCAGTCCTCAGTACTCAGTCCTTTTTAACGCGGGCGCGGCGGGGCAACCTCGTCCATCTCGTCCGTCAACTCCTTACCCTGATTCTTCAGGCGCTCGACGATGCGCATCTCCTCCCGCGCACGCTCGGGCTGGCCCTGCCGCGCGTAGAGGAGCGCGAGGTTGTAGTGGGCCTTCGGCTCTTCGGGGCTGAGCCTCACGGCCGCTTCGAGCGCCCGCTGCGCGCGCGCGTAATCCTTGAGCTTCAGGAAGGCCGCGCCCAGGGCGGCGTGCGCGTGCGCGAAGGCGGGTGCGAGTCGGACTGACTGCTCGAACAGCTCGACGGCCCGCGCGTCCTCGCCCTCGGCTTGCGCGATGAGGCCGAGGTAGTAGAAGACTTCGGCCGTCGCCGCGCCGCCGCGCGCGCTCGGTTCGAGCGCCGCGCGCGCCTCCGCCAGCCGGCTCTGTTTGAGCAGCACGTAGCCGAGGTGTACCTGCCCCTGCACGTCGCCGGGGCGGAGTTTGAGGAACTGCCGGAAGGCCCGCTCGGCCTCGTCCACGTCGGGCGGATACCTGAGCCACGCCGAGCCGATTGCGAAATGGTACGAGGGCTCGGAGGGGTTCAGCTCCGCCGCCCTCCTGAACGACGCGAGCGCCGCGGCCCGGTCGCCCTTTTTGAGGTACGCCTCGGCGGCGAGGGCGAGCAGGGGGGCGGAGGGCGTTTGCGTCTCTTTGAGGGATTCGACGAGCGCAACGCACTCGTCAAGGCGGTTCTGCGAGAGCAGGAGCCACGCGAGCCTCTGCGCGGCCTCGGCGTTCGAGGGTTCGAGGCGCAGCACTTCGCGGAGCCGCGCGGCGCTCTTCTCCGGCTCGCGCCTGAGCAGGTGGAGGTAGGCCAGATTCATGTGCGCGCCCACGAGCCGCGCGTCGCCGCGCAGCGCGCGCGTGAAGAGGGCCTCCGCCTCTTCGAGCCTCCCCTGCTTCGCGCGGAGCGCGCCCAGCAGGTTGAGCGCCGTCGCCTCCTCCGGGCTCTCCTTCAGGATTTGATTCAACTGCCGCTCGGCCTCGTCGAGCCGGTTGCTGCCGACGAGCGACGCCGCGCGCTTCAACTGCTCGACGCGGTCGTCGGCCTGCGCCCGCGCGACCGCGGGCGTCAAGAGCGCGCACCACAGCGTGACGATGACTGCGCGCGCGACGATGTTCTGCGACGTGGTGTGCATGACGTTCGACGAATCGGTCAACGCCGGGCGGCCTTGAACTCCTTCTGCTCGACGACGCCCTGGCCCTCCTTGATGACGACCAGGCCGTTGACCTTCGCGTTCGTGACCTTATCGACCGCGCCGCCCGGCCAGCGCACCTCGATCAAGTCTATCTTCGTCCGCCTCTCAAGCCCGAAGTGCAGCCGCCGGTCGCTCTGCGAGAGGTAGCTGTCGCCGCTGCGCACCTCGTCCTTCTGCGAGAGGTCGCCGGAGACTACGCGGACGCGCGCGCCGACGCCGCCGCGGTTGCTCTTCACGCCGACCGTCTTGACGAGCACGAAGTTGCCGGCGGCGCTGCCGCCGTCGTTGCGGAGCACCTGCGCGGCGTCGCCGAGGTTGTTGAGGACGATGTCCACGTCGCCGTCGTTGTCCAGGTCGCCGAAGGCGGCGCCGCGCCCGGCGCGGCGTTCGGCGAAGGGCGCGCCTAACTGCTCGGCCACCTCCGCGAACGTCCCGTCGCGGTTGTTGCGGTGGACGAAGTTGCGCTGCCGGAAGCTCTTGATCTGCGGGTAGACGTGCCCGTTGGCGACGAAGAGATCGACCCAGCCGTCGTTGTCGTAGTCGAAGAACTTCGTCCCCCAGCCGACGTACGGCAGGCTCACCGCGGCGACCTTCGCCTTGTAGGAGAAGTCCGTGAAAGAGTTCTGCCCGTCGTTGTGGTAGAGCGTGTTGTACTCGTCGTCGAAGTTGGTGATGAAGAGGTCGAGGCGGCCGTCGTGGTCGTAGTCGGCCACGGTCACGCCCATCGAGCCCTGCGCGCCGCCGCTCTCGCTCAGCGCCGTGCCCGAGAGGAAGCCGGCCTCCTTGAAGGTGCCGTCGCCGTTGTTCCGGTAGTGGAAGTTCGGCGTCGAGTCGTTGGCGACGAAGATGTCGGTGAGTCCGTCCTCGTCGAAGTCGCTCGCGATGACGCCCATGCCGTAGTAGCCGTTCGGGTCGGAGACGGCGGCCTTCTTCGTCACGTCCGTGAACGTCCCGTCGCCGTTGTTGCGGTAGAGCGAGTCGCCGTCGCCGGGCATCCCGCGCGGGCCGCACTGCACGGCGACGCCTTTGAACTGGCAGGTCTTGTCGCGGCCGAACTCGGGCAGGTTGTCGAAGTCGAAGGCCACGTAGTTGGCGACGAAGAGGTCGAGCCACCCGTCGCGGTCGTAATCGACGAAGGCCGCGCCCGCCGACCAGCGCGGGTCGGCGACGCCGGCCTGCTTGCTCACATCGGTGAATGTTCCGTCCCCGTTGTTCTTAAGCAGGTGGTTCGGGCCGACGCAGGTGACGTAGATGTCATCGTCTCCGTCGTTGTCGTAGTCGGCGACGGCCGCGCCCATGCCCCAGCCCACGTCGCCCACGCCCGCCCGCTCCGTCACGTCCGCGAACGTGCCGTCGCCCCGGTTGCGGTAGAGCGCGCTCCTCGTCTTCCCCTTCGACCTGACGAGATCGACCGTCAGAGAGTTGACGAAGAAGATGTCGAGAAAGCCGTCGTTGTCGTAGTCGAGCAGCGCCACGCCGCCGCTCATCGACTCGACGATGTAGCGCTTCTCGGGCGTGGAGACGTGACGGAAGTTGACGCCCGCCTGCGCGGTCACGTCGGCGAAGCGGACGGCCGTCTGCGCCCGCAGCGGTAGCGGCAGCAGGATGAGCGCCGCGAGCAGGAACGTTCTCCTCAAAGGCACGCTCGGCACACCTCGGGTCAAGGCTGCGGGGTCGTCGCGCGCAGCGCCTTCTCTTTCAACTGCCGCGCGGTTTCGAGATGGGCCTCGCCCTCGGCCCGGCGGCCGGCGGCGATGTAGGCGCGCCCGAGCTGGTAGTGGACGCGCGCCTCGCCGGGCGCGAGCTTCGCGGCCCGCTCAAGGCTCTCGACCGCGCCGCGCACGTCGCCCTGCTTGAGGAGCGCGCCGCCCAGCTCGAAGTGCGCGTTGGCGAAGTCGGGGCGGGCGCTGACGACCTCGCGCAGCAGCGCCACGCCGCGCGCCGTCTCCTGCCGCGCGAGCAGCGCGAAGCCGAGGTGGTACCTGGCTTCGAGGTCGGCCGGGTTCAGCTTCAGCTCGGCCTCGAACTCGCGTGCGGCCTCGTCGAGCCGCCCCGCCTTCAGTTGAATCAGCCCCGTGTAGAAGTGCGCGAGGCGCACCGAGGGGTCGAGCCTGAGCGCCTCGCGCAGCTCTTCGAGCGCGCGGCCCGCGTCGTTCTGCTCGTAGTGCGCGCGGCCGAGGAGGATGTGCAACTGCGGGCTGTCGCCTCCGACCGCGACCATCTGCCGGACGACGCGGTTCGACTCGTCGGTCTTCCCCGTCTTGGCCAGCGAGAGCGCGAGCGGGTAGTACAGGGCCGCGTCGCCGGGCCGCGCGGCCACGACTTCGGCGAGCAGCGCCGCGGCCTTCGCGTAATCCTCCGTCATGAAGTAGCTGAGCCCGAGCAACTGCTTAGCCTGAAGGTTCGAGGGCCGCGCGCGCGCCTCGCGTTCGAGCGGCGCGAGCGCCTCCTTGTAGGACTCGGACTTGAAGTAGGCGAGGCCGAGGTTGAAGTCCAGCCCCTCGTGCAGCGGGTTCCAGCGCGCGGCCGACGCGAACTCTTCGGCCGCCGCGCGGAAGTCGCCGCGCTCCGCGCGCAGGAGTCCCACGTTGTTGTGCGCCGCGGCGACCACCTTCTCGTAAAAGGCCGCCTCCCGCGCCAGCGCGTCCGTCGCCACTGCGTTCGGCGGGTTCGTCGCGTTGGCTCCCGCCGTCACGTTCTGCGGTTGTGAGACCGACTGTCGGAGCTTCGACTGCTCGTCGGCTTTGGCGGCGTTGAGGTAGGCGTCAAGCTTCTCCTCGTCGCGCTTGAAGGCTTTTGATTTAAGCTCGGCCGCCTTCTGCAACTCCCGCTCGCCCTCCGCCGTGCGGCCCGCCTTGAGGAGCGACTGGCCGAGGCGGTAGTGCGCGTTCGTCACCTGGTAGTCGTTGTGTTCGAGGCGCGGGTTGAGGGCGATGGATTTTCGCAGCGCGTCAATCGCCTGCTCGTACCTGCCCAAATTCTGGTAGGCGACGCCGAGCAGGAAGTGCGGGTCGGGGCTGTCGGGCCGCAGACGCGCCGCCCTCTCCAGAGAGCCGGCGGCCTGCGGCCAACGCGCCTCGCTGCTTTGAATCACGCCGAGGTAGTAGTGCGCCAGGAACTCTTCCGGGTGCGCGGCCAGTTCCGCCTCAAGCTCGCGGGCCGCGTCGCCGAGCCGGGCCGCGCCCTCCTTGAGCAGGTATGTGAGGCCGAGGTGGTAGTGGACGCGCGGGTGGCGCGGGTCGAGCGCGGCCGCGCGCTTGAACTCCGCGACGGCCTCGTCGAAGAAGCCGGTCTCGCGGTAGGCGCGGCCCGTGAGCACGCGCAGCCGCGGGCTCTCGCCGAGCGCGGCGGCCAGGCCCTCGTAGACGCGCCGCGCGTCGGCGAGCCTGCGCTCTTTGAGGTAGGCGAGGCCGAGCGTGTAGGCCGCGTCGTAGTCGGCGGGAGCGAGCGCGAGCGCCGCCTCAAACTCTCGCGCGGCCGACGCGAACTCGCCGAGCATGAAGCGGGCCTTGCCCATCATGTGGCGCGCGGGCGCGCTCTTCGGGTTAAGCGCGAGGGCCTTGACGAGCGGCTCGACCGCGCGCCGGTACTGTCCGGTCTGGAAGTGGGCGATTGACAGGCCGACGAGCGCCTCTTCGGAGTCGGGCCGCCGCGCGGCGGCCGCCTCCAGCGCCGCGACCGCGCGCGCGTGGTCTCCCCGCGCGGCGTAGATTTTTCCAAGCGCCGGGTAGGCTTCGGCCAGGATGGCCGCGTACTCCCTCTCGGCCGCCGCCGGGTCATTCGCGCGCCGGTGCGCCTCGGCCGCCTCGTGGTGTCTGCGGAACGAATCGCCGGGCTGTTGGAAGGGGGAGACGAGCAGCAGCAGCGGAAGAAGGGCCGAGGGGAAATGCATTGTGACCTTAGTGGAACTATGAACTAAGAACAGTAGGCAGTAGGCAGATGGCAGTAGGCAGTTAAGGCAAAATTCTTAAACTGCCTACTGCCATCTGCCTACTGCCTACTTCTCTAATCCAAAAGGCGGACGGAGGGCTGAAAGTCTCAACCCTCCGTCCAGGTTTCAGCCGGGGCGAACTATATCAGAAGTTCAATTTCAGGCCGAACTGAATTTCGCGCGGGCCCCTGGTCGAGCCGGCCCGCCCGAAGCCGCCGTTGGCGAGGTTGTTCTCGATGCCGCCGCCGGCCACGCTCGCGTTGTGGCCGCGGAAGTTGACGAAGTTGAAGACGTTGAACATCTCGGCGCGGAACTGGATGGTGTAGCGCTCCCTCATCCTCCAGTTCTTCGCCATCGAGAAGTCAACGTTCTTGATGCCGGGCGCGCGGACGAACCCGCGCGGGAGGTTGCCGAAGGTGCCGCGCGCCGGCGCGGCGAACGCGGCCCGGTTGATGAGCAGCGAGCGGTCTGCGGGGTTGTCGATGTAGAGCGGCACGCCGGAGACGAGGTTCGGGCGCTGCACCGTCGAGTTACCGAGGCCCGCCACGTCCGTGCCGAGGATGATGTTGAGCGGCGTGCCGCTGTAGAAGGAGGCGATGCCGTTGAGCTGCCAGTCGCCGAGGAAGGCGCTCGCCAGAGAGCCCCACTCCTTGAACGACGGCAGCGCGTAGACCGTGTTGAAGACGAAGGCGTGGCGGCGGTCGAGGTCGGCGTCGCCGCGGTCGAGGTCGTAGTTGAAGACGTCAGTCGTGGCGCTGATGAAAGACTGCGTCGGGACGTTGCTGATCGTGTGCGACCAGGTGTAAGCGGCCTGGAAGGCCAGCCGGTTGGAGAACCTCCGGTCAACCCAGACCTGAAGCGCGTGGTAGTTGGAGTCGCCCGTGGACTCGTCGCGCGTGATGGCGTTGGCGAAGCCGAACCGGCGGAAGTTGTTGGCGTCGGCCCCGTTGGCGACCTGCTGGCGGAACTGCGGCAGCACCGCGTTGTAGCTTCCGTTGATCAGCCGCCAGATGTGCAGGCCGTGGTTGCCGACGTAGGAGACCTCGGCCACGGTGTTCGGCATGATCTCCTGCGAGACGGTCAGGTTCCACTGCCAGCTCTCGGGCGGCTTGAAGTTGGGGTCTACGGAGTTGACCGCGCCGACGTTGGCCGCGCGCGGGCCGAGCACGGCGGCGTTGGCGTTGTCGAGCGTGCGGCAGGTCGGGCAGTCGGTCAGGGAGACGGCCGTCGAGTTCCAGCCCGTGTCCACCTGCGTCGTCCAGGGCGGGTCGAGGGCCATGCGCAGCAGCGAGGCGATGACGTTCGAGCGGCTCATGTAGCGCCCGAAGCCGAGCCTCAGGGCCGTCTTGCCGTCGCCGCGGATGTTCCAGGCGAGGCCGAGGCGCGGCTGGATGCCCATCTTGTACGGGCGCACCAAAGAGCGCGGCAGCCCGGCCGCCTCCGCCTCGTCGGCGCGGACGTAGCCGGTGTTGAGGTCGAGGCCGTTGTAGCGCTCGGGGATCCAGTTGGTGATGCGGTCGTCGGCGGCGAAGGCCGGCGGGAAGTAAGAGTAGCGCATGCCCAGCGTCAGGGTCAGGTTGGGGCGCACCTTCCAAGTGTCGTTGCCGTAGAACTCGAAGTCGCGCCAGCGGCCGAGGGTCGTGTCCTGCCGCTGAAGCTCCGTGTACTGGAGAATCGGCAAGTCCTTAAGCAGGAGGTCTGTGATAAGGCTGCCCGTGCGGCTGCCGTCGGTCTGGATGGTGTAGACGCCGCTGCCGCCGCTCGGCTGCTCGTCCTTCCGGTTGCGGCTGTAGAGGACGCCGAACTTGGTGGAGTGCGAGCCGAGCACCACCGAGAGGTCGTCCTTCCAGATGTTGAGGTCCTGGTGGTTCTCCCACGGGGCCTGGTGCCAGAGGTTGCCGTAGCCGCCCGCCCCCCAGCCGACGGTCGGGAAGCCGGTCCCGGCGACGCGCGGGAAGACGGTCGGGAAGACGGAGGCGACCTGCTCCTGAAGCGCCTGCCCTTCGGCGCTCGTCGCCACGAAGATGTCGTTGCCGGAGCGCGAGAACTGGAACTCGTTGACGGTCGTCGAGCTGATGGTGTTCGCCAGCTTGACGGCGAAGCTGCGGCTCGGCTGCTCCCAGTCGGAGGAGAGCGTCGGGAAGGGCGTGTCGCCCCAGAAGTTGCCCGACGCCTGCCCGTGCACCCACGTCTCGTTGATGTAGCGCACCATCAGGTTCATCTTGTCGGTGACGTTGATGTCGCCGCGGATCAAGTCCTGGCGGGTGTTGACCGGCTGTAACGGCGCGGCCCCCCAGTTCGCCCCCGTCCGGCTGCCCGTCGGGTCGTCGGGGTTGTTGGGCAGCGGGAAGATGTTCATCAGCGCGAGGCCGGCCGGGCTCAGCCGCGACTGCGGGATGCGGTTGCCGGGGAACGGCTGGCAGGTGGCCGCGCTGAAGACGCGGTTGCCTGCCGCGTCGCGCGTGCAGGTGGTCGGGTCGTAAGGGCGGCCGCCGGTGAGCGGGCCGCTGAAGTCGCCCTGGCGCTCGGCGGCCGTCGGGACGAGGGCGCGCAGCGGCGTCCCGCGCCGCTCCCGCCGCCACTCCTCCGACCAGAAGAAGAAGACGCGGTCTTTGACGATGGGGCCGTTGAAGTTGCCGCCGAAGTTGTTGTACCGGAGCTGCGGGCGCTTGCCGCCGGCCTGGTTGGTGAACCAGTCGTTGGCGTTCAGCTTGTCGTTGCGGAAGAACTCGAAGAGCGAGCCGTGGAACTGGTTCGAGCCGCCCTTGGTGACGAGGTTGATGACCGCGCCCTGCGCCTGCCCGTACTCGGCCGAGAAGCTGTTGCGCTCGACGCGGAACTCGGCGATGGAGTCGATGGAGGGGAAGACCAGCAGCGTCGCGTTCGAGCCGACGTCCATGTTGTTGACGCCGTCCACCGTCCACATGTTGGCGTTCGACTGGTTGCCGTTGACCGAGACGTCCACGTGCGAGTCGAGCCCCGTCCCGCGCGTGGCGAACGCGCCGCCCTCGTTCGGGGCCGAGAGGCCGGGGACGAGCGTGACGAGCGCGGCGTAGTTGCGCCCGTTCAAGGGGAGTTCGGTCACCTGCTTCTCGGAGACGAGGCTGCTGACCCTGCCGCTCTCGGTCTCGACGAGCTGCGCCGCGCCCGTCACCGTCACCGTCTCCGTGACCGCGCCGACTTCGAGGTTGATGTCCACGACCACCCTCTCGGCGACGTGCACCTCGACGCCCGTGGCGAGCGTCCGCTTGAAGCCCTGCGGCGCGGCGCTCACGCTGTAGCGGCCGACGGGGACGCTCTCGGCCGAGTACGTGCCGTCGCCGCCGGACTTGACGGTGCGCTTCTGCCCCGTAGTCTCCTCCTCGATGACGACCTCGGCGTTCGGGACGGCGGCCCCCTGCGGGTCGCGCACCGTGCCGCTGATGCTGCCGACGGTGCTCGTCTGGGCGCGGGCCCCCGCGAGCAGGCCGGCCCCTAACAGGACGAGGACGGCGTAAAGGGCGAGTCTCTTTCTCATGATCCGGGTCTCCTGGCGCATGGACGGTTCTTCGGAAACAGGGCTCGGGGAGAGCCTCGACGACTCCCAGCGCGCTCCCGCGAGCGGGAGCCATGATCACCGGCGTAGAATAAAATATTGACTGGCGGGTGCGCCTCGACCGCCTCAGGCTCGGAACCGGCGGCCGCTGACCTGTAGGCCGCCGCGTAGACTAAGACTTGAATACACCTTATACCTGCTACAGGGCATCCTGAAAGTTACTGTCAGTAAGACACGGCGAAGGGGCGGTTCGGCTCGCATATCGCCTGAGAAAACGGCACGTTACACGGCGGATGTAACCTCGTTACAGGGCGGGGCCGCCGACCCCGCGGTGCTGTTGTTGAAAAGCGGTGGGCGGGCTTATAATCCGTCCCGCCGTCACCTGGAATTTTTCCAGCCTTTGTTAGGATAACGAACAATCATTACCAACTCGCACGTGCTTCGGGACGGCGCCCGGCCCCGGCGTTTAAATGCCCGGCGTACTCTTTCAAGGTCGCTGCCGTGATGATGGAACTAGGCAGGGAACAGAAGCTCGCGCAGCTCGAGAAGCTCCTCCGGAGTCGCACGCTCCAGAACTCCGAGAGCCTCAAGGCGTTCCTCCGCTACGTCGTCGAGAAGACGGTCGATGACGAGGGGGCGCTGCTCAAGGAGTACACCATCGCCACCGAGGTCTTCGGCCGCAACACCGACTACGACCCGCGCATCGATTCGGTGGTGAGGGTGCAGGCAGGCCGCCTGCGCACCAAGCTCCAGGAGTACTACACCACCGAGGGGAAGGCCGACCCCGTCATCATCGACCTCCCCAAGGGCCACTACCACCCGGTCTTCGTCTGCGCGCGGGCCGAGGGTGAGGGCGCGGTCTCGACGGCCGCCGCCCAGACGCCCGACCCGCCGCACGCGAACGGCCACGCCGCCGCCGCGGGCGCGCAGGCGGACGCGCACGCGCGCGCCGAGGGCCG
>DATMVD010000036.1:0-2800 GCA_035563535.1 Pyrinomonadaceae bacterium
TCGGCGTGGCGGCCGCGGCGGGCGTGTTGGCAGCGGCCGCCGCGGGCGTCGGCGTCGCGCCCGCCGCGGGCCCTTCGGCATCCGTGCGGCGGTAGTATTGCAGGCCGGCGTAGACGACGAGGATGAGAACGCCGACGATGACGGCGCTCAGGCCGTAGGTCATGAGGGGCGAGCGCGCGGCCTCGCCCGTGTAGACGCGCGAGCGCTGCGGCGTGGTCGCCGCCTCGTCCGTGTGCAGGCCGCGCTCGCGCATCTCGCGCTCGTAGAGTTCGAGCGCGCGCGCCTCGGGGAAGCCGACGTAGCGCGCGTAGGACTTGATGAAGGACTTGTTGAAGATGCCGCCGGGCAGCGCCTTGTAGTCGTCGGCCTCGATGGCTTCGAGGTGGCGCATGGTGATGCGCGTCTGCTCGGCGACCTCGCGGAGGTTGACGCCGCGCTCAAGGCGGGCGCGGCGCAACTGCTCGCCGAGGGAGCCTTCGGCGCCCCCTCCCGCTCGGCCTTCGGGTGCCTGTTCGGAGGTCTTCGATGTCACTGGTTGAGCGCGCCCACGGGAGAGTCTCGGCCGGCGTCCCTTGAAGGGCGGCGGAACCTTCAGTCCGCCGCAGTACCATGTATCCGCCGGGCCTACGGGCACAATATAATGTGCGTCTCTGAGTGGTGTCAAACTTCTCGGGCAGACGAAGTTAGCGCGGGTCTTGAACTTTGCGGCGCGCGGTGCTACGGTTGCGTTACACCCGGGCGTAAAGTTCATACAAACAGAGAAGCGAGGTCAGAAGAGAATGCCTCTGGAAGCACTCGGAATGGTCGAGACTAAGGGCTTCGTGGGCGCGGTCGAGGCCGCGGACGCGATGGTCAAGGCGGCCAACGTCACTCTCATCGGCAAGGAGTACATCGGCGCCGGCTACGTCACGATCTTCGTGCGCGGCGACGTCGGGGCCGTCAAGGCGGCGACGGACGCGGGCGCGGCGGCGGCGCGCAGGGTCGGCGAACTCATCAGCGTCCACGTCATCCCGCGCCCGCACGGCGAGGTCGAGCGCGTGCTCCCCCGCAACGGCCGCACCGGCTACAGCCCCGACGAGCGCGCCATCGGCGGCGGCGGCTCGGCCGGCTCCCTCGGCGAAGGCGACCAGGGCCGCTCGCTCCCCGCCGGCCAGCGCGACAACAGCAAGGAACGAAATAAGTCGTAAACCGTAAACCGTAAACCGTGACAAGTGAAGACCGGTTCTTCCTGTCACGGTTTACGGTTCACCGTTCGCGCTCTTGTCACGGTTCACGGTTTACGGTTCACGGCGAACGGAGTGGGCTATGGCGGATAAAGATTTAGTGTCCGTGCAGCAGGCGCGCGACCTCGTCGAGGCGGCGCACCGGGCGCAAGGAGTGCTCGCGCGCTTCGACCAGGCGAAGATCGACCGCGTCTGCGAGGCGATGGCGCGGGCGGCCCTGCGCGACGCGGCGCGCCTGGGCGCGCTGGCCGTCGAGGAGACGGGCTACGGCATCCCCGACGACAAGCGCGAGAAGAACCGCTTCGCCGCCGAGGACGTGTGGAACTACTTTAAGGGCTTGCGCACGGTCGGCGTCATCAACGAGTCGAAGGACGTGCTGGAGATAGCCAGCCCGCGCGGCGTCGTCGCCGGCATCATCCCCTCGACCAACCCGACCTCCACGGCCATCTTCAAAATCCTCATCGCGGTCAAGTCCAGAAACGCCATCGTGCTCTCGCCGCACCCCTCGGCCGCCCGGTGCATCAACGAGACGGCGCGCGTCATGCGCGAGGCCGGCGTCAAAGAGGGTCTGCCCGCCGAGGCCGTCGGCTGCATGACGAGCACGTCGCTCGAAGGCACAGAGGCCCTGATGAAGCACCGCCAGACGGCCGTCATCCTCGCCACCGGCGGCATCGGCCTCGTGCGCGCGGCCTACTCGTCGGGCAAGCCCGCGTTCGGCGTCGGCCCGGGCAACGTCCCCGTCTTCGTCGAGAGAAGTGCGGACGTGCCCATCGCCGTGCAGAACATTTTGACGGGGAAGACTTTCGACAACGGAACCATCTGCGCCTCGGAGCAGGCGGTCGTCGCCGACGCGCCCGTGGCGAAGCAGGTGAGGGAAGAACTCGTCGCGCAGGGCGCGCACTTCCTCTCGGCGTCTGAGGCCGACCAGTTGGCGAAGGTCGTCACGACCGAGAAGCGCGCTCTCAACCCGGCCATCGTCGGCCGCTCGGTCGAGGTGATCGCGAAGATGGCGGGGCTGACCGTCCCGCAGGGCACGCGCTGCCTCGTGGCCGAGGTCGGCGGCGTCGGCCGCGACTTCCCGCTCTCGATGGAGAAGCTCTCGCCCATCCTCGCCTTCTACGTCGAGGACGGTCTGGAGAGGGGCGCGGCGCGCTGCTTTGAAATCCTGTCCTACGGCGGCATGGGCCACACCGCGGGCATCCACACGCGCTCGCGCGAGAAGGCCGCGGCGTTCGGCGTCGAGATGCCCGCCTCGCGCATCGTCGTCAACTCGCCGACGACGCACGGGGCCATCGGGTTTTCGACGGCGCTGCCGCCCTCGATGACCCTGGGCTGCGGCTCGTGGGGCGGCAACGTCACCTCCGACAACGTCTCGCCCTGGCACCTGATGGACATCAAGCGCGTGGCCTTCGAGACGCGCGCCGTGCCGAGCAAGAGGCCCGCGCGCTCCGCGCAACAGCCCGCGGCCTCGCCGCTGCAACCCGCGCCCGCGGGGGTCGCCGCCGCGGCGGGCGGCGCGCTCAGCCGCGACGACATCGCGCAGATAGTCGACCGCTTCCTCTCCCAACGTCAGCCGC
>DATMVD010000037.1:0-9016 GCA_035563535.1 Pyrinomonadaceae bacterium
CGCCGTCACCGCCGGCATCGACCCGGCGGGCAACACGCTGCTGACGGCGATGCCGCGCTACCGCATGTCGGCCGAGGACATGGCCGACCTCATCGCCTACCTCAAGCTCATCGAGACCGACCGCGACCCCGGCCTGAGCGATACGAACATCGAGGTCGGCGTCGTGCTGCCGTCGAAGGGCGCGCTGGCCGAGACCGGCGAGTCGATGCGCCGCGTGCTCGCGGCCGCCTTCGAGGAGCTGAACGCGCGCGGCGGTGTCTACAACCGGAAGGTGACGTTGCGAGCCTTCGACCCGAGCGCGGCCGGTGCCGCGGCGACGGGGGGGCAGGTCTTCGCCCTCGTCGGCGGCGTCAGCGCCGGCTCGGACGCGGAGCTGGCGGCGCTGGCGCGTGCGCAGGAGGTGCCGGTCGTCGGCCCCTCGACACTCATGCCCGAGGCGGGCACTCCGCCGAACCGTTACGTCTTCTACCTGCTGGGCGGCGTCACGGAGCAGGCGCGCGCTCTCGCCAACTTCGCGTCGTCGAAGTCGGAGTTGAAGAAGGGGCGCGCGGCCGTCCTCTACGGCGAAGGGTCGCTGGCCGCGGCCGCGGCCGTCGCGGCGGAGGAGCAGTTGAAGAGGGGCGGCTGGGCTTCGGTCACGAGGCAGCCGCTCAGGCAGCTCGGCGCGGACGGCGCGGAGGTCGCGCGCCGACTTAAACAGGAAGGTTTTGAATCCGTCTTCATCTTCGGGGCGGGCGGCGCGGAGGGCGCGCTCGTCAGGGAGGCGGCGACGGGAGGGACGCCGAGCCTCTTCCTCCTCGGCGTGATGGACGGCCGCGACCTCCTCTCGACCGCGCCGGCCTCGTTTAAGGATAGAATCTTCCTCGCCTTCCCGACCGTGCCCTCGGACGTGACCGCGGCGGGCCTCTCGGAGTTCCGCGCGCTGCTTGAGAAGCACAGGGTCGAGCCGCGCCACACCGCGGCGCAGCTCTCGGCCTACGCCGCCGCGAAGATTTTCGTCGAGGGCCTACAGCGCGCCGGCCGCGACCTGACGCGCGAGGGGTTGCTCACGGCGCTCGAAGGGCTCTACGAGTTCGAGACGGGCGTCACCCCGCGCCTCACCTTCGGCCCCAACCGCCGGGTCGGCGCGGCCGGAGCCTACGTCCTGACCATCGACCCCGAGAAGAAAGAGTTCGTCCCGGCGAGCGGCTGGGTCAAGGCTTACTGAGACTGAGAAAGTCTCACCTGTCATCACCCCCGCTCGCACCGCGGGGTGATACACAGTGAAACACGCGGAGCCCCGCGTGCCGCACGTTGAAACATGGCGGCGGCGAAGGCCGTCATCCCCGAACCTCACATTCATTCCGTAATCAGGCCGCAACGGGAATGTCTCCGTAGAGGCATGGTGCTTGCTCATCGCAACGCCATCGCAAGACTCCGAGAGACCACCCCCAGTCTCCGTCTCCGCAGGAATTCATGAGCCGTCCCCCGGCCTCATGTAGTCAGACGGTCGCGCACTCGAACAGGGCCAACAAGAACCGTGTGAAGACTGCGACTGGTTCGCAGGGGCTGACCCGCATGCGCTCCGGCTTTTCGGCCTCCCGGCGCGCGGGCGGCAACCCGCGGACTCCACTTCCCGCGCAGCCTCCGGCAGTCCCGATCACCCAGCGAACGAAAGGTGAAGAACGAAGATGCTGACTCTCAACCACCGGCTCGGTCTCGGCGCGAAGGTCGCGCGCTCCGCGGCACTCTGCCTGCTCGCGCTCGGGGCGACGCTCTCCCAGTCGCGCGAGGCGCGCGCGCAGTGGACGCAGCCCGACGCGGCGGGGAACATCAACAACACCAACTCCGGCAACGTCGGCGTCGGCACCGCCAGCCCGGCCGCGAAGTTCCACGCCACCACCGTCACCTCGAGCCGACCCACCACGATGCTGATCGTCCCCGACGGCAGCGGCCAGTACTACGCCGGCAACTCCCACGACGCGTTCTTCGTGGACGGCTCGCAGACGGCCAACCACGGCATCTACACCTCGACCACCGTCCGGCTGATGCGCTTCAAGACGGCAGACAACGCCGACGGGCTGACGATGGGCCGGTACGGCGAGTTGACCACCACCCCGAAGACCAACTACATCGGGCACACGCTGCGGCTCACCGCCGACGGCAGCAACAGCTACTACGCGCAGCACACCCACGACATCCTCGTCGTCAACGGCAACGGCCTGAACAACCACGGCCTCTACGGCGGCGGCGGCGTCCGCCTGCTGCGCCTCATCAACGCCGCGGGGGCCGACGCCCTGACGGTCGGGCGCGACGGCACCGCCGCGTTCGGCGGCAACGTCGGCATCGGCACGGCCGCCCCTTCGAGCAAGCTGCACGTGGTCGGCGACATCACCGTCTCGGGCAACATCAACGCCAAGTACCAGGACGTGGCGGAGTGGGTTCCCTCGACGCAGAAGCTTCAGCCCGGCACGGTCGTCGTGCTCGACACCAGACGCGACAACCACGTGCTCGCCTCCACCGACTCGTACGACACGCGGGTGGCGGGCGTCGTCTCGGCGCAGCCGGGGCTGTCGCTGGGCGAGGCGGGCGAGGGGAAAGTCCTGGTGGCGACGACGGGGCGCGTCAAGGTCAGGGTTGACGCGACGCGCGGGGCCATCAAGGTCGGCGACCTGCTGGTGACGAGCGACCGGCAGGGCTACGCGATGAAGTCCGTGCCCGTGAGGTTCGGCAGGCGGAAGATGCACTCGCCGGGCACACTCATCGGCAAGGCGCTCGAACCGTTGGCGGGCGGCACGGGCGAGATACTCGTCCTCCTCAGCCTGCAATGAACGCGGCGGGTATCAGAAAGGTGGATTAGCAAGATGGGTAATCTATTCCAACACCGCGGCCGGATCGCGCGCGCGGCGGCGCTCTTCCTACTCGCGCTCGGCGCGACGCTCCTCCATTCGCGCGAGGCCGCGGCGCAGTGGACGACGACCGGCACCAACACCACGACGACCAACAACGTCGGCATCGGCACCACCGCCCCCGAGGCAAAGCTCCACGTGGTGGGCGCGAACGGCGCTGACAATTTCACCGCCGCGCCGGCCCCCGACACCCTTTTCGTGATGGGCGGTAAGGGCGGCAACGGCAACTGGGGGGCGAGCGCGGGAGGGATCGGAGGCGCCCTGAAGCTCCAGGGCGGTAAGGGCGGGTCGCCCGTGGCCGGCAGCTCGGTCACGGGTTTCGGCGGCCTCGGCGGCGCGGTACACATCACGGGCGGCACGGGCGGCGATAACACTTTCAACACCAAGGCGGGAAACGGCGGAAGCGTCTTCATTAACGGCGGCGACATCGGCACGGCCCCCGTGGCCGGCGCACTGGTCGGCCACGTCATCCTCGCCAACGCGCGCGGCTCGGTCGGCATCGGCACCACCGCGCCGGCGCAGAAGCTCGACGTGCGCGGCAACGCCATCCTCGACCCCGGCAGCAGCCCCACCCTCTACACGGGCACGGGCTCGACCGAGCTGAACCGCTACCTCAACCTCATCAACTCGCCGGGCCTCTCCACGGCCTCCGGCCTCAAGGCCGGCGGCGTGCTCGTCTCCGACACATACGCCTACGCCAACCCCGGCAAGAACGACCTGATCGTGAAGGGCAACGTCGGCGTCGGCACGGCCGCCCCAGCGAGCAAGCTGCACGTAGTCGGCGACATCACGGTGACGGGGAACATCAACGCGAAGTATCAAGACCTGGCCGAGTGGGTGCCTTCGACACAGAGGCTCGCCGCCGGCACCGTCGTCGTGCTCGACCCCGAGCGACCCAACCACGTCCTCGCCTCCACCGCTTCGTACGACACGGCGGTCGCGGGCGTCGTCTCGGCGCGGCCGGGCATCGCGCTCGGCGAAGCGGGCGAGGGCAAGACGCTTGTCGCGACGACCGGGCGGGTCAAGGTTCGCGTGGACGCCACCCGCGCGCCCATCAAGATCGGCGACCTCATCGTGACGAGCGACGTGGAGGGCCTGGCGATGAAGTCCGAGCCCGTCCTCCTCGGCGGCCGGCGCATTCACGCGCCGGGCACCATCATCGGCAAGGCGCTGGAACCGCTGGCGGGCGGCACGGGCGAGATACTCGTCCTCCTCAGCCTGCAATAAGTGTTTGACGAATTAAGAGAGGCGTACAAGGGGATGACCAATCAATTCAAGAACCGCCGTCGGGTCGCGCGCGCCGCGGCGCTCTGCCTGCTCGCGCTCGGGGCGACGCTCTCGCAGTCGCGCGAGGCGCGCGCGCAGTGGACGACGAGCGGGAACAACACCACGACGACCAACAACGTCGGCATCGGCACCACCGCCCCGACCGACAGGCTGGAGATCAACGGCAACGTCGCCAACGGCGGCGGCCTCACCATCAGCACCTCGGGCAACGCCAAGTACCGCGTCGGGACGGTGGGGACGACCGTGCCGAACTGGGGCGGCCAGATCATGAACGCCAAGTTCAACCAGACGGCGGGCAACTGGACGCAGGACGACCCCACCCTGAACTCCGCGTTCATCAAGCTCGACCTCAGAAATCTACCGTACGGCAACGAGATGGGTTTCTACCGGATGGCGGCGGGCGGCACCAACCCGCGCCCCGACACCGCCTGGGTGCCGGTGGCGCAGTTCAAGCTGGACACGGGCAACATCCTGCTCGCGCCGACCTCCGGCAACGTCGGCATCGGCACCACCACGCCGGGCATCATCAACGGCATCAACTACGGGGCCTACATCCCTTTGCACGTCAGGGCGACGGGCTCGGCGAACATCCTCGTCGATTCGGCCGACCCGGGCTCGGGCTACGTCCTCAACAACAGCTCGCAGCCCGTTGACGGGCGCATCTGGGCGATCTCGACGGCGGCGGGGGCCGGCAAGCTCAGCTTCTCGACCTACACCGACGCCGGCGCGGCCTCCACCCGACTCGTTATCGACCGCACGGGCAACGTCGGCGTCGGCACGACTGCCCCGGCCACGAAGCTGCACGTGGTCGGCGACATCACCGTCTCGGGCAACATCAACGCCAAGTACCAGGACGTGGCCGAGTGGGTTCCCTCGACGCAGAAGCTTCAGCCCGGCACGGTCGTCGTGCTCGACACGGCGCGCGACAACCACGTGCTCGCGTCGAAGGGGGCTTACGACACGCGGGTGGCGGGCGTCATCTCGGCGCAGCCGGGGCTGTCGCTGGGCGAGGCGGGCGAGGGGAAGTTGCTCGTCGCCACCACGGGGCGCGTCAGGGTCAAGGTTGACGCGACGCGCGCGCCCATCCGCATCGGCGACCTCATCGTGACCGGCGAGGCGGAGGGCGCGGCGATGAAGTCCGAGCCGGTACTTCTGGGCGGCATCTTTATCCACCGCCCCGGCACCATCATCGGCAAGGCGCTGGAGCCTTTGGAGAAGGGGACTGGCGAAATCCTCGTCCTGCTCAGCCTCCAATGAGACGCGGCCGCCCGCGCCCGACCGGGCGTCGGCCGGCAGACCCTTGGGCCGTCATAAGGTAACAAGAGGAGCTATGATGAACAGAGTAGAGCGATCAGGGCGGCGGCCGACGGCGACGCCGAGGTGCGTCCCGGTGCTCATGCTGGCCCTGCTAATCATCCTGTCGCAGCCGAGCGAGGCGCGCGCCGCGGTCAACCCGCCGACGAACCTCGCCGTCACCGCCGCCGGGAGCACCGGCATCACCCTCACCTGGACGGCCTCGACCGGGGCCGCGCGCTACCAGGTCGAGCGCACCGCCTCGGCGAGCACGCCCTTCACCGTCATCGGCTCCCCGACGGCGACGACCTTCACCGACACGACCGTCACCGCGGGCCGCTCCTACATCTACCGCGTGCGGGCCATCGGCTCGAACGGCGAGAAGTCCGGCTACACCAAGTCCGTCGTGAGCACCGCCATCAGCTTCACCGACCCGACGCTGGCGGCCAACGTGACGCCGATCAAGGCCGTGCACTTCACGGAGCTGCGGCAGGCCGTGAACTCCGTCCGCAGCGCGGCCGGGCTGGCCGCCGCCGCGTGGACTGACAGCAACCTCGCCGGCGCGCCGATCAAGGCCGTCCACATGCAGGAGATGCGCAACTCGCTCTCGCAGGCGCTGACGACGCTGGGCGTGTCGCCGCCGCCGACCTTCTCCGACTCGCCGGCGATGCCCAACGTCACCCCGATCAGGAAGGTGCACATCGAAGAGCTGCGCATGCTCTCGACCAACGCGTCCACCGCGCAGGCCGGCCAAGACCCCGACCTGATACCGCCGGCCGAGTGCCCGACCACCTCCTCGGCGTGGCCTGCGGCGACGGGGACGGTCGTCGCCAACGTCGTCGCCCTCGACCAGGTCTTCTTCTACAACCGCCTCGGCGCGCTCAACCCGGCCGGGATGATCTACGCGCTTGAGCGCGACGTGGTGGCGATTAGTGGCACGACGCCCGGCCCCGGCAACGCGCAGCTGCGGCCCGGCAAGCGCCCGCGCCCGATAGTGCTCCGCGTCAACGCCGGGCAGAAGCTCCAGATCAACTTCAAGAACTGGCTGGCCGACACGCCGCGCGACGACAACCAGCCGCACACGCGCACGGCCTCCGTCCACGTCATCGGGATGCAGCTCGTCAACGGCATCACTGACGACGGCTCGAACGTCGGCCGCAACCCGAGCAGCCTCGTCCAGCCCGGCGGCTCCGCGACCTACACCCTCTACGCCGAGCGCGAGGGCAACCACCTCATGTACTCGACGGCCGCGACCACGGGCGGCGAGGGCAACGGCGGCTCGCTCGCGATGGGCCTCTTCGGGTCGGTCAACGTCGAGCCGGCGGGGGCCGAGTGGTACCGCAGCCAGGTGACGGCCGCCGACCTCCGCTTCGCGACGAAGGGGTACGCGCCGCTCGCGCCGGGCGCTGTCGAGAAGCAGCCGCTCATCTGCTACGACGCCGTCTACCCGGCGGGCCACCCGCGCGCCGGGACGCCCGTGCTCAAGATGGTTCACAACGGCGAGATCGTCCACTCCGACCTCAACGCCCTCATCACGGGGCCGGGCAAGGGGCGCTTCCCGCCGGGCACCTTCCGGCCGAACCCCGTCGAGCCCGACCGCGAACAGCCCTTCCGCGAGTTCACGACCGTCTACCACGACGAGATCAAGGCCGTGCAGGCGTTCCCGCACTTCGACGAGGAGGACCCGCGCAACCCGAACCCGGCGCTCGCCCACACGCTGCACAGCGTGCGCGACGGCTTCGCCATCAACTACGGTACGGGCGGCATCGGCTCCGAGATACTCGCCAACCGCCTCGGCGTCGGGCCCATGCACGACTGCGCCGAGTGCCTCTACGAGGAGTTCTTCCTCTCGACGTGGGCCGTCGGCGACCCGGCGATGGTCGTGGACATCCCGGCCAACGCCGTCAACCCGCAGACCGGCCAGCTCCGGACGGGGCCGAAGGCGACGAGGGCGCTCTTCCCCGACGACCCGTCCAACGTCCACCACTCTTACCTGAACGACCACGTCAAGTTCCGCGTCGTCCACGCCGGGCCGAAGGAGCACCACGTCCACCACCTGCACGCGCACCAGTGGCTCCACACGCCCGACAGCGACAACTCGACGATGCTCGACAGCCAGTCCATGGGGCCGGGCTACTCGTTCACCACCGAGATCGCGCACGGCGGCGCGGGCAACCGCGCCAGGACGCCGGGCGACGCCATCTTCCACTGCCACTTCTACCCGCACTTCGCGCAGGGCATGTGGGAGCTGTGGCGCGTCCACGACGCCTTCGAGTCCGGGAGTTGGACGGACGTTGACGGCCGCCCGACGCCGGGCGTGCGCGCGCTGCCCGACGGCGAGATCGCCGCCGGCACGCCCATCCCGGCGCTCGTCCCGCTGCCGACCATCGCGATGGCCCCCGCGCCGACCGCGCAGGTCTCTATCGCCAACGGCCAGGCGCAGGTGCCCAACACCGGCTTCCCCGGCTACCCCTTCTACATCCCCGGCCTCGCGGGCCACCGCCCGCCGCACCCGCCGCTCGACACCGTGGACGACGGCGGCCTGCCGCGCCACATCGTCCGCGACGGCGTCGCCGTCCACCACAAGGAGAAGGATCCGCAGTTCAGCCCGCAGAAGGCCCGCCTCGACTTCGACAAGGAGCTTGAGGAGGCCGACGCCGTCCAGCTCCCCGAGCCCGGCACGCAGACCGAGCAGAACGCGATGGCCTTCCACGAGACGCCGACTCACGCGAGCTACAAGCCCGACGGCACCGCGGCCGGCTTCAAGACCAACGGCCTGCCGCGCGTGGCCGGCGCGCCCTACGCCGACCCGTGCCGCAACGACGCGGGCCAGCCCCTCGGCACGCCGCGCACCTACAAGGCGGTCAACCTCCAGCTCGACGTGACCTTCAACAAGGCGGGCTGGCACTTCCCGCAGCAGCGCATCGCCGTGCTCTGGAACGACTACGCGGCGACGGTCGGCGGCCAGCGCCCGCCCGAGCCGCTCTTCTTCCGAGCGCACACGAACGACTGCATCACCTTCTACCACACGAACCTCGTGCCGAAGGTCTACGTGCAGGACGACTTCCAGGTGCGCACGCCGACCGACATCATGGGTCAGCACATTCACCTCGTGAAGTTTGACGTAACCTCTTCAGACGGCGCGGGTAACGGTTTCAACTATGAAGACGGCACGTTCGCTCCAGGCGAAGTTCTCGAGCGCATACATGCCATTAACGCCGGCGGCGGTTTGCAGGCCTTCAACAGCACGACCAAGACCCAACTGGAAGCCAGGCCACACCCGTTCTTCGGCACGCTTGGCGCCCAAACAACCGTGCAGCGCTGGTTCGCTGACCCGACCCTGAACCTGGCGGGCAAGGACCGCACGCTCGGTACAGTCTTCTCGCACGATCACTTCGGTCCCTCCACGCACCAGCAGGCTGGTCTCTATGCTGGTCTCGTGACGGAGCCGGAAAATTCGATTTGGAAACATAACGAAACCGGCGAAGTGCTGGGCGGACGTTTCGATGGTGGTCCAACAACCTGGCAAGCGGTCATTCAGACGCAAA
>DATMVD010000038.1:0-5069 GCA_035563535.1 Pyrinomonadaceae bacterium
TGCTCCGCGGTCGGCTGCGGCGCGGCGGGCTTGTCGTTGAGCGCGGCGGGCTTGACCGCCGGCCCGCCGCTCCCCTTGAGGAAGAAGAAGGCGCCGCCGACGACGAGCACGCCGACGAGGACGACGGCCGCGACGCCCGCGCCCGCGATGTAAATCCACTTCTTACTCCCCGCCTGCGGACGCACCTGGTGCTGCTGCGCCTGGAATCCCGGCGGCGGCTGCTGCTGCGGCCTGAAGGGCTGCGGCTGTTGCGGCGGCGCGCCGACTCGCGTCTCCTTCGCCCCGCCCGCCGCGGCCGCGGGCGTCTGCGCCGGAGGCGCGACGCGCGTCTCCTTCGAGTTGATCGCCGGCGACGGCTTATCGATGATCGTCGCGTCGAGGCCGGGGTTCGACGAAGACTGGAGGCCGGGCTGCGAGGGGACGGTCGCGCCCTGCGGCGGCGCGCCGGGGTTCGAGGGCACGCCCGGCTGCGCCAGGAACTGCTGCATCGGCGTCGTCGCGAACGGCGACGGCGGGTAGCTCGAAGGCGGCGTCGAGGTCGGGCGCGTGCCGAAGGCGTTGGGGTCGCCGACCGCGAGCGGCTCGATGCGCCCCGTCGCGGCGAAGCCCGCGTTCAGGAGGAACGCGCGGAACTCGGCCGCGCTCTGGAAGCGCTGCGCGGGGTCTTTGTGGATGGCCTTCCAGACGGCCTGCTCGACGACCTCGGGGATGGCCGGGTTGAGCTGGCGCGGCGGGACGGGGTACTGCTCGATCTGCGCCTTCATCAGCTCGAACTCGTTCTGGATGTCGAACGGGCAGCGGGCCGTCAGCATCTCGTAGAGGAGCATCCCCAGGGAGTAGATGTCGGAGCGGGCGTCGGTCTCGAAGCCGCGCACCTGCTCGGGTGACATGTACTCGATGGTGCCGATGATGTTCCCCTGCCGGGTCATGCGGGCGGTGCCGAGGATGCGCGCGATGCCGAAGTCGAGCACCTTGAGCGTGCCCTTCTCGGTGACCATCATGTTCGCGGGCTTGATGTCGCGGTGGATGATGCCGAAGTCGTGCGCCTCCTGGATGCCGTCGAGCATCTGGCAGAAGATGGGGATGGCCGACTCGACGGGGATCGCGCCGCGCTGCTGGATGACGTGGTCGAGCGTGACGCCGCGGACGAACTCCAGCACCATGATGAAGCTGTCGCCCTGCCGCATGAAGCTGTAGAGCGTGGCGATGTTCGGGTGGTTGAGCTTGGCGAGCGTGACGGCCTCACTGCGGAAGCGCTCGACGACCTGCTGCTGGCTCGCCAGCTCCGGCCTGAGGAACTTGATGGCGACCTCGCGTTCGAGCATCATGTCCACCCCGCGGTAGACCTCGCCCATCCCGCCCTCGCCGAGCTTCTGCTCGATCTTATAATTTCCGAAAACCTGTCCGATCATATTGCCTCCACCTCGCGCGTCGTGGGCGCGTCCTGAGCCTCGGCCGCGGCCGTCCCCTCGGGCATGATTGCGATGATGCCCACCGTGATGTTGTCGTGCCCGCCGCGCTCCTTCGCCAGCGCGATGAGGCGCTCGCCGGCGGCGTGGATGTCTGCCGACTCGGAAAGAATCGAGGCGATCTCGTCTTCGAGGACGAGGTCGTGCAGGCCGTCCGAGCAGAGCAGGTAGCGGTCGCCCTCGCGCACGGCGAAGGGTTCGAGCACCGAGACCTCGACCTCGGGGGTGGTGCCGAGCGCGCGCAGGATGACGTTCTTGTCCTCGTGCGTGCGCGCCTGCTCCTTGGTGATGATGCCGAGCTTGACCATCTCGTTGACGGCCGAGTGGTCTTCCGAGAGCTGGTAGAGCTTCCCGGCGCGCAGCATGTAGAGCCGGCTGTCGCCGACGTGCGCGGCGTAGGCGCGGCCGCCGCAGAGCGCGAGCGCCGTGCAGGTCGTGCCCATGCCGTGCTTCGCCTCGTCCTCGGCCGCGGCCTCGTGTATCCGGCGGTTGGCCTCCTCGACGGAGCGCTTGAGCGCGGCGTCGGGCGCGGCCTTCATCTCGTAGTAGACGCGGCTCACCACGTCGGCCGCCATCTGGCTGGCGACCTCGCCCGCGGAGTGGCCGCCCATGCCGTCGGCGACGACGACGAGCGTCCCCTTCGCGGCGAGCAGTGCCGGGTCGTTGGGTCGCACCATCCGGCCGGAGTCCTCGTTGATCTCGCGCACGCAGCCCTTGTCGGTCTGGACGCTGGCGTCGATCTCGAAGGCCGCGGGCGGCGGCACCTCGATCTGCCGCGTCTCCCTGGCCGGCGGCTGTGACGCCCTCTTTTTACCGAACATGAAGTGTCCCCTTGTCTGAAAAATTCCGGCGGCTCACCTTTTGGTCAGCGAGTACATGTAAGCCTTCTTCTCGGTGACGACGAAGTCCACGGGCTCGTCCGCGTAGCCCTCGCGCCTGAGCGTCAACTGAACCCGCTCGCCGAGCCGGCCGCGCACCGCGTAGGGCGTCGTGCCGAGCCTCTCCGCGCCGCGGTAGACCTCGGCCTTGCCGTCGTTGACGCTGATCTCGACGACGCGCTCCGCCGCGTCGCGGACGACCGCGGGCCCCGGCTTCGACCTGAGACCTTGCGCGGTGTTCGAGGCCGGATTCGAGGACTCGGCCGTGACCGCCGCGCCGCCCCCTTCACCGGCCCCCGCCGGGCCGCTCAGGAGCACGAACGCGGCGACGCCGACTATTGCGACGAGCACGACGACGACCGCCGCGCCGCCGAGGACGAGAGTCAGCGGGAACGAACTCCCCGCCTTCGCGTCGGCGGCCTCGCCCGCGGCCTCGCTCACCGTCGGGCTCACGCCCGGCTTCGAGGCCGCGGCCGAGAGCCTGCGCGCGTCCGCGAGCAGCTCCCCGGCCGTGCGGTAGCGCTCCGCCGGGTTCTTCTTCAGGCAGCGCGCGATGACGGCCGCGACCTCGCGCGGCACGGAAGGGTTGAGCTGCGCGGGCGGCGTGTACTGGACGCGCCCGATGCGGTCGCAGAGGTCGCCCACGGTGTCGGCGTCGAAGGGCACGCGCCCCGTGACCATCTCGTAGAGCAGGACGCCGAGGGCCCAGATGTCGCCGCTCGCGTCGGCCGTGCCGCCGCGGATCAGCTCGGGCGCGAGGTACTGGAGCGTGCCGATGACCGAGCCGACCTGCGTGAGCTGCTGCGTGCCCTGGCCCTTGGCGATGCCGAAGTCGAGCAGCTTGACCTCGCCCTCGGAGCTGATCTTGATGTTGTTCGACTTGATGTCGCGGTGGATGACGCCGTGGCGGTGGATGTAGTCGATGGCCTCGCAGACCTTCTGGAAGACGTAGACGGTCTCGGCGGGCGGGAGCGGCGCGCCGCAGGCCGCGATGCGCTCGGAGATGGTCTGGCCGTCCACGTACTCCATGATGATGCAGGGCTGGCCCTGCACCTCGCAGAAGTCGTAGAGGGTGGCGACGTTCGGGTGCTTGAGGTTGGCCTGGATGCGCCCCTCGTTGAGGAAGCGCTCGACGAAGCCGCCCGACTGCGCCGCCTGCGCGGTCAGCACCTTGACGGCCGCGACACGCCCGATCTTCGAGTGCACCGCGCGGTAGACCTCGCCCATCCCGCCCGCCCCGAGGAAGTCCACGATGCGGTACTCGCCGACGGTCTGGTTGGTGTCGAAGGCTCGGCCCATAAAAACGAGTAGACAGTAGTCAGTAGACAGTAGTCAGTAGAAGAACTTCGTCGCTCGAACCCTCCGGCTGTCATCCTCAACGGCCGCGGCGCGGAGCGCTACTGTCTACTGACTACTGTCTACTGTCTACTTCCTCTTACTTGCCCATCAGCTCCTTGCCGTAGCGGATGGGGACGGCGAAGGTGACGGCCGTGCGGCCGTCGGAGAGGCCGGCGTAGAAGATGGCGATGACGCGCCCCTTGTCGTCGAAGACGGGGCCGCCCGAGTTGCCGCCGCCGGTCGTGTTGATCTGGAGCTGGTAGGAGTCGCCGATGACCGAGACGGTCGTCGAGGCCGCCTTCTCGGCCCCGGCCGCGCCCTCGGTGCTGCGGTAGATGCGGCCGATGTTGCCGACCGTCACGGTCGGGTCGGGAATCTCGATGCCCTTCGTCTCGGTGTTCATCGGGTCCTGCGACTTGACGATGCCGAAGACGGGCTGCGAGATGGCGGGGTAGCCGAGGACGATGGCCGTCTCGCCCGCCTGGATCGACTCGTAGTTGTCGTTGATCTCGACCGCCGGGACGGTGCCGGGGCTGTCCACCTTAATCATCGCCACGTCGTGGCGCGGGCTGATGGCCGAGAGCTTGGCCGCGAGCTTGCGCTCCGACTTGGGGAAGAGCACGTCGAGGTGGTCGTTGCGGCCGTCGTAGGCGATGCCGTCCTGCTTCGACTGCGCCGGAATCCAGTTGGCGGGGGCCTGCGGCACGGCCGCGACCGGCACCATCTGGCCGTCGGGGCCCTGCTGGACGAGGATGCCGTTGTCGGCCGACGGCGGGAACTGGTAGGCCGACTCCCACGCGGCCGCGACGTGGCGGTTCGTCAGGATGAAGCCGTCCGAGGAGACCGCGAAGCCCGAGCCCGTGTGGCGTCCGCCGATGCCGACGTTCAGGTTGTTGGAGTTGTAGGTCAGGTAGGGCTCGATCGCGCCGTTGCCGGTGCGGACGTAGAGCGCGGCCGGCCGTCCGTTGTACATCGTGTACTGGTGGTAGACGAGCCCGTTGCCCTGCTGCGAGACGAGCTTCCAGGCCACGTCGATCTTGACGACGGCCTTGCCGTAGTTGCTGACCACCTCGGACGGCTTCATCGGGGCGGCAGCGGCCTCGGTCGCCTTGGTGGCGGCCGCGTCGTCGAGTCCCTTCTTGAGGCTCCCGATCTCGGTGGACTTGGCGGTGAACCCGCGGTAGACGAAGAAGCCGCCCACGAGCGCGACGCCGACGAAGACGACGACGACCGCCGCGATGATCGCGAGGTAGGTGCGGCTCTGGCTCTTCTTGGCCTGCTGCACGTTCTGCGCGACGATGCGCTCGACCGTCGCCTTGCCGACGCCGCGCGGCTGCTGCGGGGCGGGCGCGGTCGGCGGCGGGAGGCCGGGGCCGCCCGTCGG
>DATMVD010000039.1:0-226730 GCA_035563535.1 Pyrinomonadaceae bacterium
CTTCCGGGCGAGGTGCTGCGCGAGATTGAGCCCGCGCTCGAAGACCTGGGCGAACTGGCCGGCGGCGAACTCTACCGCATGCAGTTGGCCGACCGCTTACACGAGCCGCGGCTCGTGCGCTGGGACGCGTGGGGCGAGCGCATCGACGCCGTCGAGGTCACGCCGCTGTGGCGCGCGGCCGAGCGGCTCGCGGCCGAGCGCGGCCTCGTCGCCGTCGCCTACGAGCGCCGCCACGGGCCGCACTCGCGCGTCCATCAGGCGGCGCTCGCGCACCTCTTCACGCCCGCCACCGACATCTACAGTTGCCCGCTCGCGATGACCGACGGCGCGGCGCGCGTGCTGGCGACTTCGGGCAACGACGCCCTCATCAAGAACGTCCTGCCCCGCCTCACCTCGCGCGACCCCGCGCGGTTCTGGACGAGCGGGCAGTGGATGACCGAGTTGACGGGCGGCTCGGACGTGGGCGCGTCCGAGACGGTCGCTCGGCGCGACGAACAGGGCGCGTGGCGGCTCTACGGGCGCAAGTGGTTCACTTCGGCCGCCGCCTCGCAGGTGGCCCTGACGCTCGCGCGGCCCGAGGGCAACCCGGGCGGCGGGCGCGGCCTCGCGCTCTTCTTCGTCGAGACACGCGACCGTGAGGGCCGCCCGCGCGACATCCGCATCGACCGCCTCAAAGAGAAGCTCGGCACGCGCAAGGTGCCGACCGCGGAGCTGACGCTCGAAGGCACGCCCGCCACGTTAGTCAAAGGCACGACCGACGGCGTCCGCGACATCGCGCCGATGCTCAACGTGACGCGGCTCTGGAACGCCGTCAGCGCGGCGGCCCTGATGCGGCGCGGCCTTGCGCTCGCGCGCGACTACGCGCGGCGGCGCGCGGCCTTCGGCTCCGCGCTCGCCGAGAAGCCCCTGCACGCGGACACGCTGGCGGGTTTGCAGGCGGAGGCGGACGCGGCGCTGCACCTGGCCTTCTACGCCGCCGAACTGACGGGGCGCGAGGAGGTGGGCGGGCTGGACGAGAGCGGCACGCGCCTACTCCGGCTCCTGACGCCGCTCGTGAAGCTGACCACGGGGCGCGCGGCCGTCCACGTCGCGAGCGAGGTCGTCGAGGCGTTCGGCGGCGCGGGTTACGTCGAGGACACGGGGTTGCCCGTCCTGCTGCGCGACAGCCAGGTGCTCTCGATCTGGGAGGGCACGACCAACGTCCTCTCGCTCGACGCGCTGCGCACGGCCTTGAAGGACGAGGTCGCCCTCTCCGCTCTTGAGGCGGAGATCGAAGGCTGCGCCGCCGCGGCTCACGACGAAAGACTCGTGCCCGCCGCACGCGCGGCGCGCGCCGCCGCGTCACACGCGCGCGCCTGGCTGGCCGCGGCCGCGAGACAGGGGCAGGCGGCGCTCGAAGCCGGCGCGCGCCGCTTCTGTCTGACCCTCGGCCGCGCGCTCGCCCTCGCCCTCCTCACGCGCCACGCGCAGTGGTCGCTCGCTGAGGAGCGCGACACGCGCGCCGCCGCGGCCGCCCGCCGCTTCGCCCTCAACGGCATCGACCTCATCGCCGACCACGACCCGGAAGATGCGGCCACACTGTTGTCGGACTAAATATCAACTGAGCCCCGAAGGGGCGTAATGAGAAAGCCAGGGGCAACGCCCCTGGTTAGCAGCGAGAGACAAAGGTAAGCCCTGAAAGGGCGGAATAAATGTTCAACCGTTATTCCGCCCTTTCAGGGCTCAAATTATTTTCTGATGCCTGACCAGGGGCGGCGCTCAGGCTTTGCCAACGCTTCGGCCCCTGGCTTTCTCATTACGCCCCTTCGGGGCTTTAATGGCAGGCTCTTGTCGAGCGTTAAAGGACTATGAGAGGCGGGGAAAAATTTCGCGTCACGGGCTGATCCTTTGCGGAGAGCTTCTGCGCGTTAGATGTCGGGCGCGGAACTCGTCGCGCCCGCACTCATTCATAATTCAAGGAGACCCTCATGCGACTGTTCAGCCGGATAGCCCTGTTCTCTTTCCTGATTCTCTCTTCGTTCGTCTGCGCCGCGGCGCAGAAGCCCGCCGACGTGCGCGCGGCGGCGTCGGCCGCCTGTCCGTCCTGCGGCGTCGAGCGCGTCGAGCGCCGTCACATCGTCGCCGACGTGTTTGAATACTCCTTCAAGCTCAAGGTCGGCGCGGGCGCTCACGACGTGATCGGCCTGCATCGCGTCGTGCGCGAGCGCGCCAACGGCGTCCCCTTCAAGTCCATGCGCGCGGTCTTCATGGTGCACGGCGACCTGTGGGGCTTCGACGAGGCGTTCATGAGCAGCACGCTCTCGGGGGCGGTCGCGCGCGACCGCTCGGTCGGCGTCTACCTCGCGCAGCAAGGCGTTGACGTGTGGGGCATCGACCTGCGCTGGACGCAGGTAGCCGCCGACACGACCGACTTCAACTTCATGAAGGACTGGAACGTCTCGACGCACGTCTCGGACGTGGGCGTCGGCATCACGGTCGCGCGCGCCGTGCGTAGCGCGACGGGGAGCGGCGACGGCCGGGTAGCGCTCCTGGGTTGGAGCCGCGGCGGCACCGTCGCCTACGCCTACGCGAACGCCGAGGCCGCTATCCCCGAGCAGTCGAGGCAGGTGGACGCGCTCATCCCCGTGGACATCGCCTTCAAACTCGCGCCCGAGCACGAGGAGCAGCGCCAGGGCGCGTGCGCCCGTTACGCGGGCGGGCGGCAGCAGCTCGCGGCGGGCGTCTACCACTCGCCGCTCGGCGTCGGCGTGCGCACCTTCGGGACGCTGGCCGCGACAGACCCCGCGGGCGCTTCGCCCGTGCCGGGCATGGACGGCCTGACGAACCGCCAGGCGGCGCTGCTCGTCGGGACGGCGACGCACCTGCTCTTCGCGCCGTACCCGCCCGTGCCCTTCTACCACCTCGAGGCGGGCACGTTCGACGCGAACGGCCTCCCGTCGGGGTTGCAGTTCACCGCGGAGGCTTACCTCTACGACTTCTACCAGTCGGCCTCGCCCTTCCAGAGCGCGACCGAGCAGGTCGAGACCGACGGCGTCATCTGCGGCGAAGAGCTTCCGTACGACGACAACCTCGCGGCGATTAACGTCCCCGTCTACTACGTCGGCGCGGGCGGCGGCTTCGGCGACTACGGGCTCGACACCTTAAGCCGCCTCGGCAGCGCGGACGTTAGCTCCAACGTCGTCAAGCTCTACGGCCCCGAGGGCCGCCCCGTCGAGTTCGGCCACTCCGACCTCTTCCTCGCCGACAACGCGAAGGAGCTTGTCTGGAAGCCGCTATATGAGTGGATCGTGAGCCACTAAGGAATAACGGAGCCCCGCAGGGGCGGCATAAGGCCAGGGGCGAGCCGCAGACGCGAGCCATAGGCGAGCGGCGCAGGCGACGCCCCCGGTCACCGTCGAATAAAAGTGTGAGCCCTGTAGGGGCGGCAGAAATTATGCCGCCCCTACAGGGCTCCGATTATTTAACGTCGCGTTCCAGGGGCGGCGCTCAGGCTTGCGCCTTCGCTGGCCCCTGGCTACCTTCTGCCGCCGCTTCGCGGCTCTGTCTTCCTTCTAGCGTCCGCCGTGACCTTGCGCGCCGGAGCCGCCGGCGTTACCGCCGGCCTTGCTGCTGTCGGCGGAGCCGCCCTGTGACGAGACGTTGGTGCCGCCGGCCGTGCCTTCCAAGCTCGTGCCGGTCTCGCCGCCCGGCTCGCGCTCGCCCGCGTAGGCGCGGTCCGCGTAAGGGGGCGCGCCGCGCTCGTCGCGCAGGTTGCCCTCGCCGATGCCTTGGTCTTGACCCTGTTTAGTCGCTTCAGCCATCCGCTTCCTCTCCTCTTCAGTCGTGGTGGCGCTCGCCGCCGGGCGTGCCGCTCTTCTTGCCGGAGCCCTCGGACTTGTTGCCCGTGCCCTTGCCCTCGCTCTTCGCGCCCGACTCGCCGCGCGCGCTGGTGCCGCCCTTCTGGCGGGTGGCGCCGACGTGCCCGCTGTCGCCCTGGTTCCTGCCGCCGCTGTCTGCGCTCATCTTCGTTTAAGTCCCCCTCGTGTCTTTAAGTCTTAAAGCCTCCGCACGTCACCGCCCTCGCCGACTTCGAGGCGCGTGGCGCAGGCGGGGCAGTTGAACTCCGCGATGTGCGCGGGCGCTTTGACGCGCGCGTTGCAGTTGGGGCAGACCGTCTCGGCCCTCGGCGTGCCGCCGCGGAAGAGGAGGACGCCCACGACCACCACGAGCAGCACGAGCGGGATGGCGAAGACGAACCCGATCCCGGTCGTCACCCCGAGGATGATGACCGCCAGCAGCAGTATCACGCACAGGACGAGCCCGAGAATCTGCCCCATCCCCGGGCTCCAACCCGTGTCGGTGCGCCCCGCCGCGCGCGCCTCCCTGGTGAACCTCTCTTCTTGCATAACTCACTCAGCCTTTCTGACCGCTCCCGCCCTGGCCGCCGCTCTGGCCTCCGCCCGGCTGCCCGCCGCCTTTGCTCGTGCCGCCGCTGCTCCCGTGTTGTCCGCCGCCGGCCTGTCCACCCCCGCCGCCCTTGCCGCCGGAGCTTTTGCCGGTGCTGCCCTCGCCGACCTTGTCCCTGTTTGCCATTGCGAAACTCACCCCCGCTGTTTCCTAAGCGAACATGAGCGGCGCACATCCGTACGCGCCGGCGCTTCAGTTACTTCAGTTTGTTCGCTTACCGCTTTGAGTTGAGCAAGGTTGGTGCCAGAAAGGGTTTGACAGGCGGGCGGGCATGAGGAAAATGCTTTGACGGGTGCGACAGTCAAAAGTGCGAAGAGGCGTGCATGAACTGTTCGGTAGCGGGCATGCCGCCTTCACCGGACTCTACGCGCGGCTCCCCGGCGCGGCGCGGTCGAAGGTGCTCGGGCCGGACGGCGTCCGCCCCGCTGAAAAGAGATGACACAGATCAAGCGCGGATTCGCGAGCGACAACAATGCGGGCGTGCACCCGCGCGTGTGGGACGCGCTGCGTTCGGCCGGCCACGGCCACGCGGTGGCCTACGGCGACGACGTGTACACGGAGACGGCCGTCCGGCTCTTCCGCGAGCGCTTCGGCGAGCGCGCCGAAGTCTTCTTCGTCTTCGGCGGCACGGGCGCGAACGTCTCGGCGCTGGCCGCCGTCACGCGCCCCTTCCAGGCGGTCGTCTGCGCGGAGACGGCGCACATCAACGTGGACGAGTGCGGCGCGCCGGAGCGCTTCACGGGCTGCAAGCTGATAGACCTTCCGACGCCCGACGGCAGGCTTACGCCTGAGCAGGTCGAGCCGCTGCTCGCGCGCCTCGGAGACCAGCACCACGTGCAGCCGCGCGTCGTCTCGGTCGCGCAGCCCACAGAGCTGGGGACGGTCTACACGGTCGAGGAGTTGGCGCGGCTCGCCTCCTTCGCGCACGGGCGCGGGATGCTCCTGCACGTGGACGGCGCGCGGCTGGCGAACGCGGCGGCGCACCTGGGCGTCTCTCTGAAGGAGCTGACGGCGGACGCGGGGCTCGACGTGTTGAGCTTCGGCGGGACGAAGAACGGGATGATGTACGGCGAGGCCGTCGTCTTCTTCGACCGGGGCTTAGCCGAGGGGTTCCGCTTCGTGCGCAAGCAGTGCGCGCAGCTCCCCTCGAAGATGCGCTTCGTCGCCGCGCAGTTCACGGCGCTGCTCGGCGAAGACCTCTGGCGCGAGACGGCGGCGCACGCGAACCGGATGGCGCAGACCTTGGCCTCCGGGCTGCGCGCGATTCCGCAAGTACGCATCACGCAGCCGGTCGAGTCCAACGCGGTCTTCGCCGTCCTCCCGCGCGAATCAATCCCGCGCGTGCAGGAGCGCTTCTTCTTCTACGTCTGGAACGAGCAGACCGATGAGGTGCGCCTCATGTGCTCCTTCGACACGACCGAAGAGGACGTGGCGGAGTTGTTGTCGGTCATCAGGGAGGCGGTGAAGGAATAGTAGGCAGTAGGCAGTAGGCAGAAGGCAGTTAAAGCCTGGCTGTCGAAAACCCTGAGTTAATCCTTCAACGTCCTTAACGCGGAGCGGCTGCCTACTGCCTACTGCCTACTGCCTACTGCCCTCACGGCGTCGTCTCCGCGAGGTTCGACTTGTACTTGGTGTTAGTGGCGCGGTCGTTCAGCTCGATGTAGACGTAGCTCGGCGGGACGACTCCCTCTTCCAGCGCGAACCAGATCGAGTTGAGGTCTTCGGGCTTGGAGAGCGCGCAGAAGCCGTAGAGGCGCTTGCCCTGCTGGTCGTAGAAGTCCACCCAGGTGCGCGACGCGTTCGCGTTCTGGCCGCAGGGCGGGAGTCGCGGCGCGGCGGCGAACATCTCGGCCGGGTATTCCGCAAAGTTGAAGACGCCGTAGCGGTAGCGGATGAAGTTCTTGCCGCCGGCTTCGTATGCTTCAATGATCTTCAGGTAGAGGACGGGGTTCGGGAGCGGCGGCGGCGCGGCCGTCGAGGCCGTGTGACCCGCGAGACACGAGAGAGCCAGACAGGCCAGGAGCGCCCTGACCAAAGACAATCTGCGGAGCCTCATCTTCGTTAGTTCCTCCGTGGGCGTCGAGGATGTCGGAGCGGCGCGCATTGAATCACTTTCCGCCCCGCCGCACAAGACCTTAATTTCAAATTCTCAATCGGGGTACTCGTCCGAGCCCTGCACCCAGAGGAAGGACTGCACGTCGATCATGTCGCGCGGGCCTAAGGCCCTCTGGTCGCGCCGCACCAGCTCGGCCAGCTCCAGAATGCTCGCGTAGGTCTCCCAGTCGGGGCGCGAGCGGTACTCGAAGTCGAAGCCGTACTTCGCGGCCGCGGCGCGCGTCACCGTAGGCTTGAGGAAGATGTGCGTCTCAGGCTGTGCGAGGAAGCCCCAGACCGTCACCATCGGCCACGTCAGCACGCGCGTCTGGCGGCGCGGCAGCGCCTCGACCGCCTCGACCCATCTGCCGAAGCGCCGCTCAAGACGGCCCCCGCCGTGCAGCAGCTCGTAGAGCCCTTCGGCGAAGGTTCGCGCGCCCGGCTCCGTCTTGACGGCGTCGCGCAGCGCCATCTTCTCGAAGGAGAAGAGCATGCTGTGGCGCGTGCGCTGCTCGACGCGGACGGCGCGCGCCGCGGCTTCGGAAAACTCGCCCGCGCGGAGGAGCCTGCGGAACTCGGCGCGCCCCAGCGCCTCCTCCCAACGCTCGTGCGCCTCCCACTTGTAGTCGCGCTCCCAGTCGAGGTAAGTCTCGTCCCTGAACCCGCCGGGGAAGTAACGCAAAAACTTCCGCCGGCACGCCTCCGCGCCTTCCCCCCTGCCCATAGGTTCGCCCCCCCTCGTAATCGATAGTAGGCAGAAGGCAGTTAATGCCTCGCTGTCGAAAACTCTGAAGTTAATCCTTCAACACACTAAACGCGGAGCGGCCGCCTACTGCCTACTGCCTTCCGACGCCCCTCCAGAAGTCCTCCGCCTCACCTCCCGAAGAAGCCCGGGTCCATCAGGTACCAGTTGTAGAGCCCGGCCGCCAGCCCCGCGCCGAAGACGAGCAGCGCGACGACCTTGTCCCTCGCTGTCTCGGGCCGCCCGCCCTTGCCGGGGAAGAGCAGAAGGAACAGCCCGCCCACCACCCCGACCGGCCCGAAGGCGGCCAGCTTCGTCGAATACCGCCCCTCGGTCTTCAGCCCGTGCCAGTTGACGTAGATCAGCCCCGCGAAGACCGCGATAATCGCCAGCGCCAGCAGGCGCGTTTTCAGATGAGCCATGACCTGACGGATTATATGGCGTGAGCAGTGAAGGAGTCTAAAGCTTTATCTTCCGGCCGTTGAGGGGCGGCCGGTCATTCGAGGACGGCCGACACCAGCGAGGCCGCAATCATCAAGGTCATCGGCCCGACGACGAACAACGCCAGCAGCGCGGTCTGCCAGACCCACCACAGGCGCGTGCCCTTCCAGGCCCTGAACGCGGAGAGTAGCACCGCCAGCCCCAGAAGCAGGAGCGGCACAGAGAACGCCTGCATGAGCCCGGCCCCGAAGTTGGCGCAGCCGCCGCCGCGGACTTCGGTCGTCGCGCCGTCAACGCCCAGGAGCAGGAGAAAGCCTGCGAACGCAAACTCGAAGAGCGCGAGCGCGCGGCGCGGCAGTTTCAAGGGGTCGCTCGTTTCGTATTCTCTCATCGGCGTACTTTCTTGAAGTGGAGGAAAGGGAAGGGAGTCCGGGCCGGCGGCGCGCGCGGGCGGGGCCGCCTCTCCACTCTATACACGCGCCGGACTCCGACGCAATAGATAAATTCCGGCGTCGCGGAGAGCCTGCGGCCGCCTCCGGCCGCCCGGAAGCTGCCCGCCTTTTTCGATTTTGGGATTTTGGTTTTCGGAAACGGACACCGGAGGCGGGGCCGCGGGCGGAAAACCCCAGGAAACGTGCGATTTTTTAAGTGGTACGAGGGTTGTTGAGTGGCTTCGCGACTGGAAGTGTTCCTGTGGCCGAATGGCAACCCTTATGAGAGAAGTCAAGCAACTCCCTATGGATGTAAAACGCCCCTCTACGGACGTGCCGCGCCCCTCGGGGGACGTGAAGCGCCCCGGTTTTGACGCGCCGCGCTCGACGATGGACGTCAAGCGCCCCCAGCGGAAGAACCGCCGCCGGGTGAAGATGGTCGCCTACGCCGTGCTCGGCGTGCTCGCCATCGGGCTCATCACCTACGGGCTCTCGCGCCTGCCGAAGGCCGCGCCGAGCGTCTCGCGCTCGACCGTCCTGACCGACACCGTCAAGCGCGGGCAGATGCTCCGCAACGTGCGGGGCCTGGGCACGCTCATCCCCGAGGAGATTCGCCAGATCGCCGCCCCCGTCGAGGGGCGCGTCGAGCAGAAGTTCGTCAAGCCCGGCGAGACGGTCGGCCCCGGCACGGTGCTCGTCACTCTCTCGAACCCGACGCTCGAACAGGCCGCGGTCGATGTCGCCTACCAGATCAAGTCGGCCGAGGCCGACATGAACAACCTCAAGTCGCGCCTTGAGAGCGACCGCATCGCGCAGCAGGCGACCCTCGCGTCGGTGCAGTCCGACTACCAGCAGGCCAAGATTCAGCTCGACGCCGACGAGGAGTTGGCGAAGGAGGGGCTCGTGGCCCAGCTCACGCTGCGCGTCTCGCGCGTGCGGGTCGAGCAGCTCGCCAACCGCGTCGAGGTCGAGAAGAAGCGCATCGAGCAGAACAAGTCGCAGGTCGCCGCACAGGTCGCCGCGCAGCAGGCGCGCATCGAGCAGCTCCGCGCGCAGCTCCGCCTCAACCAGGAGCAGGTCGCCTCGCTCCAGGTTCGCGCCGGCACCGCGGGCGTGCTCCAGGAGGTCACGGTCGAGGTCGGGCAGCAGATCACGCCGGGCACCAACATCGCGCGCGTCGCCGACCCGACCAGCCTCAAGGCCGCGCTCCAGATTCCCGAGACTCAGATCAAGGACATCACGCTCGGCCAGCCCGCCGTCATCGACACGCGCGGCGGCGGGACGGTCAACGGGCGCGTGCAGCGCATCGACCCGGCCGCGCGCAACGGCACCTTCACCGTGGACGTGACGCTCGAAGGCCCGATGCCGCAGGGCGCGCGCGTCGATTTGAGCGTGGACGGAACCATCGAACTTGAGCGGCTCGAAGACGTACTCTACGTCGGACGCCCCGCGACGGGCGGCGGCGGTCAGGCGACCGTCTCGCTCTTCAAGGTCATGCCCGACGGGCGCGAGGCCACGCGCGTCCAGGTCAAGCTCGGCCGCACCTCCGTCAACAACGTCGAGGTCGTCGAGGGCCTGAACGTGGGCGACACCGTCATCCTCTCCGACACCTCGCAGTGGGACGGCGTGGACAGACTCCGACTCGATTAACTGCCGTGAACCGTAAACCGTAAACCGTGACGAGAAGATGGCTCGGATGTGTCGAGTCGAGCGGTTCGCTTGAGAGAAGTCTTCCCGTCATGGTTTTGCGGTTCACGAGTTAGACGGTTCCCCTACTTGTCACGGTTTACGGTTCACGGTTCACGTGCCGTGAACGGTTTACGAAAGGAAAAGAGATGAGCGCTACAAGCGAACCGCTGGTGAAGCTGGACGGCGTGCGGAAGGTCTTCTACACGGACGAGGTCGAGACGCACGCGCTCTCCGGCATCCACCTCGACATCAAGAAGGGCGAGTACATCTCGATGGCGGGGCCGTCGGGCTGCGGCAAGTCAACCCTGCTGTCCATCCTCGGCCTGCTCGATTCGCCGACCGAGGGCGAGTACATCCTCAACGGGACGCCGGTGGCGAACCTCTCGCTCTCGGATCGCGCGCGCATCCGCAACCGCGAGATCGGCTTCATCTTCCAGGCGTTCAACCTCATCGGCGACCTCAACGTCTACGAGAACGTCGAGCTGCCCCTGACCTACCGCGACATGGGCGCGAAGGAGCGGCGCGAGCGCGTCGAGGAGGCCCTGCTCAAGGTCGGGATGTCGCACCGCATGAAGCACTACCCCTCGCAGCTCTCGGGCGGTCAGCAGCAGCGCGTGGCCGTCGCCCGCGCCGTGGCCGGCAACCCCTCGATCCTGCTCGCGGACGAGCCCACGGGTAACCTCGACTCGACCAACGGCGAGGCGGTGATGAACCTCCTGCGCGAACTGCACGCGGGCGGCGCGACCATCTGCATGGTCACCCACGACCCGCGCTACGCCAAGTACGCCGACCGCACCTTCCACCTCTTCGACGGCCAGGTCGTCGAGGAGACCCACGAGCCGAAGGCCGAGGAGGAGTTGGAAGAGAGCGGGTTCAAGCTCTAAGGGTTTTCAGCAGTCAGCGGTTGGTTTTCGGCCCTCGCGCCGCAGGCGCGCAGGGCAGGGAGCCCTCTACCTTGAAGGAGGGTGAAGCGATGAGAAGAGTACTCAAGGCCGCGGCGCTCGTCGCGCTGCTCGCCGCGGCGGCCGCAGCCTCCCCCGAGCGCAGCAGCGAGACGGTCGAGTCGCACTCCTTCGACCACAAGACCACCGAGAAGAAGCGGCACGAGCTGCGCGTCCCCGGCGAGGGCACGCGCGTGCGCCTGCGCGTGAAGGCGACGGTTCGCCAGGGCGAACTCAAGATCGTCGTCCGCGACCCCGACGGGCGGGTGTTTCAGGAGGCGCGCCTCGGGCCGTCGAAGAAGCCCACCAACTACGACGTGGACAGCGACGTGATGCGGTCGGAGGCCGGCGTCTGGACGGTCGAGGTCGAGGCGACCGAGGCCGTCGGCAGCTACGAGTTCGCCTTCAAGCAGTACAGGTGAGCCGCGGCGCGGCCCGTTGTTTCGCGAAGGGGGATTTGCGCATGGGCACGCTTTGGAAGGACTTCAGGTTCGCGGCGCGCATGCTCTGGAAGAGCCCCGGCGTGACGGCCGTCGCCGTCGCGGCCCTCGCGCTCGGCGTCGGGGCCAACACCGCCGTCTTCTCGGTCGTCAACGCGGCGCTCCTCAAGCCGCTCCCCTACAAAGACCCCGAACGCCTCGTCCGCCTCTCCGAGTACAGCGAGAAGATTCCGGAGATGTCGGTCTCCTACCCCAACTACCTCGACTGGCGCGAGCAGCAGACCTCGTTCGAGCTGATGGCCGCCATGCAGCCGGGCGGCTACAACCTCTCGGGCGAGGGCGAGCCGGAGCGTCTGGCCGGGCGCAACGTCTCGCCCGAGTTCTTCAAGGTGCTCGGCGTCGAGCCCGCCATGGGTCGCTCCTTCACGGAGGAGGAGAACCGGCCGGGCGTCGGCCGGGTCGCCGTCATCAGCCACGGCCTGTGGCAGCGCCGCTTCGGCGCAGACCCCAACATCCTCGGCCGCGCGCTCACCCTGAACGGCGAGCCCTACACGGTCGTCGGCGTCACCCGCCGGGGCTTCGTCTACGGCTCGCCGGTTGACGTGTACGTGCCGCTCGGCTCGCTCGTGGACAGGCAGATGCTGATGCGCGACAACCACGCGGGCATCTACGTGCTGGCGCGCCTGAAGCCGGGCGTGACGGCCGAGGGCGCGCTGCGCGAGATGCAGACCATCGCCGCGAGGCTGACGGGCAACGGCGTCTTGCTCAGGCCCCTGAGCGAGCACTTCGTCGGCGACGTGCGGCCCGCGCTGCTCGTGCTGCTGGGCGCGGTCGGGTTGGTGCTGTTGATAGCGTGCGCGAACGTCGCCAACCTCCTGCTGGCGCGAGCCGCCGCGCGCGGGCGTGAGATCGCCATCCGCACGGCGCTGGGCGCGAGCCGCCTGCGCGTGATGCGCCAGCTCCTGGTCGAGAGCATTCTGCTCTCTCTGGCGGGCGGGGCGGCGGGGCTGCTGCTCGCCGTGTGGGGCGTTGACTTCCTGCGCGCGGCGGCCGCAGAGAACCTGCCGCCGACGGCCGAGGTCGGCCTCGACTCGAACGTCCTGCTCTTCACGCTTCTGGTCTCGATTCTGACGGGGCTCGCCTTCGGGCTCGTGCCGGCGTTGCAGGCGTCGCGCGCAGACCTTAACTCCGCGCTCAAGGAGGGCGCTCGTTCGCAGACCGGCGGCCGCTCGCGCCAGCGCGTGCGCTCCGCGCTCGTCGTCGCCGAGGTCGCGCTCAGCCTGCTGCTGCTCATCGGCGCGGGGCTTCTGCTCAAGAGCTTCGCTCACCTGCGCGAGGCGCCGCTCGGGTTCGAGCCGGCGGGCCTCCTGACGATGCAGGTCTCGCGCTTTACGGGGAAGGGGCAGCCGCCCGCGGGCACCGCCGCCTACTTCGACCGAATGCGCGAGCGGGTCGGGGCGCTGCCCGGGGTGAAGGCCGTGGCCTACGCCGAGGGGCTGCCGCAGCTCGGCGCGACTGTGACGATTACGGGGGTCGATGGTCGCCACCGGCTCGAGCAGTACGAGGGGTCGCTGGCCGTCCGCTACACCACCAGCCCCGGCTACCTGGAAGCGATGGGCATCGGGCTCGTCCGCGGCCGCTTCTTCGACGAGCACGACACGCTCTCGTCGCAGCGCGTCGCCGTCGTGGACGAGGAGTTGGCGCGCGCCCTCTTCCCCGGCGAAGACCCCGTCGGGCAGAGGCTCGCGGGCTTCGCGGCCGAGGGCATCCCGCCGGCCGAGATCGTCGGCCTCGTCGAGCACGTCAACCACTACGGGGTGAGTGAGACCGAGGAGGTCAAGCCGCAGGTCTACTTCGCCTTCAAGCAGATACCCGAGCGGTTCCTCGGCGACGTAATCAGCCGCGGCCTCTTCGTGACGGCGCGCACCGAGGGCGACCCGGCCGCGCTCGCGCCCGCCGCCCGGCGCGAGTCGCAAGCCATCGACCCGGCGCAGCCCGTCTACCGTGTGCGCACGATGGAGGACGTGATGGCGGGCTCCATCGCGACGCAGAGGCTCTCGGCGACGCTCCTGGCCTTCTTCGCCGCGGTCGCGCTCGTGCTGGCGGCGGTCGGCATCTACGGCGTGATGTCTTACATGGTGACGCAGCGCCGCCACGAGATCGGCATCCGGCTCGCGCTCGGCGCGCAGGGAAGAGACGTGCTGCGGCTCGTCGTCCGGCAGGGGATGCTGCTCACACTCGTCGGGCTCGGCCTCGGGCTCGCCGGGGCCTTCGCGCTCACGCGCCTGATGTCGGGCCTGCTCTACGGCGTCTCGGCCACAGACCCCTACATCTTCGCGGCCGTCCCACTGGTGCTGGCGGCCGTGGCGCTTTTGGCCAACCTCGTCCCCGCGCGTCGCGCCATGCGCGTAGACCCGCTTGTGGCTTTGAGACACGAATAATCGTGAATAGTGAATAGTAAATGGTGAATGGTTAAAAACGGCTCTTACTATTCACCATTTACTATTCACCATTCACGGCGAACGGAGTGAGCAGATGACTCTCTGGCAAGACGTGCGCTACGCGGCGCGGGTGCTTTTGAAGAGCAAGGGGTACACGGCCATCGCGATCATCGCCGTCGCCCTAGGCGTGGGGGCGAACACGGCCATCTTCTCGGTCGTCAACGCGGTGCTCCTCAAGCCGCTCAGTTATAAAGACCCCGCGCAGCTCGTCCTCATCCAGCACCACTACCCGAAGCTCGACCTGAAGGCGACGGTCTCGGCGTCCGGCTACGCCTACTACCGCGACAACGTCAAGTCCTTCTCCGACGTGGCGGCCATCACGGGCTTCTCCGTCAACCTCACGGGCGAGGGCGAGCCCGAAAGGCTCGCGGGGCAGCAGGTGACGGCCAACCTCTTCCCGGCGCTCGGCGCGCAGGCGGCCGAGGGGCGCACCTTCGCGGCCGAGGAGAACGAGGCGGGGCGCGGCAAGGTCGTCGTCTTGAGCGACGGCTTCTGGCGGCGCCGCTTCGCCGGGCAGCCTGTCGTCGGCAAGACGATCACGCTCAACGGCGAGCCCTACACGGTCGTCGGCGTGATGCCCGCCTCCTTCCAGCTCGGGCGCGAGTTCGGCGGGCAGCAGCCCGACCTCTGGGCGCCCATCACCTTCACGCCGCAGCAGCTCGACCCGATCCGGGGCCTGACGAGCGAGTACCTGACGGTCTACGCGCGCATGCGGCCGGGCGTCGCCGTCGAGCAGGCGCAGGCCGAGCTGGACGGGGTGGCCGCCGAGCTGCGCCGCCAGTACATGCCCAACACCGACGCGACGAACTGGACGCTGCTCATCACGCCGCTCGACGAGTTCGTCGTCGGCCGCATCCGGACGTTGCTCTGGGTGCTGCTCGGCGCGGTCGTCTTCGTGCTCCTCATCGCGTGCGCCAACGTGGCGAACCTGACGCTGGCGCGCGCGGCCGTCCGCCAGCGCGAGATCGCGGTGCGCACGGCGCTCGGCGCGGGGCGCTGGCGCATCGTGCGGCAGCTCCTGACCGAGAGCGTGCTACTGTCGCTGGTCGGCGGCGGGGCCGGGCTGCTACTGGCGATGTGGGGCGTTGACCTCCTCCTGAAGCTCTACAAGAACCGCATCCCGCGCTCGGCCGAGATCGGCCTCGACGCGCGGGTACTCCTCTTCACGCTCGGCGTCTCGCTCCTGACGGGCATCGTCTTCGGGCTCGCCCCCGCCTTCCAGTCCTCGGCCGTCAGCCTGCACGACACGCTCAAGGAGGGCGGCCGCTCGGGCAAGGTGGGGGTGCGCCGCGGCGTGCGCAACGCGCTGGTCGTCGCGGAGATGGCCTTCGCCGTCATCCTCCTGGTGGGCGCGGGCCTCCTCATCCGCAGCTTCATGCAGTTGCAGCAGGTCAACCCGGGCTTCCAGCCCGCGGGCGTGCTCGCGATGCAGTTGTCGCTCCCGCCGAACAAGTACCCCGACCGCGCCGCGCGCGCCGCCTTCCTCCGCCAGACGCTGGAGCGCGTGCGCGCCGTCCCCGGCGTCAAGCTCGCGGGCACGACCACGACGCTGCCGATGAGCGGGCAGAACTCGAGCGGCAGCTTCCGGATCGAGGGGCAGCAGACGGCGCCGGGCGTGAACAACCCCCACGGCAGCCGCTGGCTCGCCTCGGAAGACTACTTCCAGACGATGAACATCCCGCTCGTCAAGGGGCGCTACTTCGACGCGCGCGACACGGAGGCCAACGGCCTCGTCGTCATCATCGACGAAGCGCTGGCGCGCAAGTACTGGCCGGACGAGGACCCCGTCGGCAAGCGCATCACGTTCGAGAGCAACCCCGACCCCAACAGGCCCGACGACCTCAACGCCCTGCAGCCCATCTGGCGCGAGGTGGTCGGCGTCGTCGGCCACGTCCGCAACGAGGGGCTCGAAGGCGAGTCGCGCGCGCAGTACTACGTCCCCTACGGCTCGGGCAACGCCTCGTCGGCGAACCTGTTCGTGGCGGTGCGCACCGACGCCGACCCGGCCTCGCTCGCGCCCGCGGTGCGCGGCGCCATCGCGGGCGTTGACCGCGACCTGCCCGTCTTCCGCGTGACGACGATGGAGAAGATGGTGGCCGACTCGCTGACGCAGCGCCGCTTCTCGATGTTCCTCTTCGGCGTCTTCGCGGCGCTGGCGATGCTGCTGGCGGTCGTCGGGCTCTACGGCGTCATCTCCTACTCGGTCGCGCAGCGGACGCACGAGATCGGGCTGCGGATGGCCCTGGGCGCGCAGGGGCGGGACGTGTTGAAGATGGTCGTGGGGCAGGGGATGGCGCTCGTCGCCGTCGGGCTCGTCGTCGGGCTCGTGGGCGCCTGGGCACTGTCGCGCTTCATGTCGAGCCTGCTCTACGGCGTCTCGGCCGCAGACCCCGTCACCTACGCCGGCATCGCCCTGCTGCTCGCCGCGGTCGCGTTCGTCGCCGCCTTCCTCCCCGCGCGGCGCGCGACGAAGGTCGATCCGATGGTCGCTTTGAGATACGAGTGATGAGTGATGAGTGATGAGTGATGGGTGATGAGTGGTAAGAGGGAGGAAAGGGAGCCCCCGGTTTTTACTTATCACTCATCACTCATCACTCATCACTCGCGAACGGAGTGAGCACATGCTTCAGGACGTGCGGTACGCGTTGCGGACTCTGGCGAAGAGCCCGGGGTTCACGCTGGTGGCGGTGTTGGCGCTGGCCCTGGGGATCGGCGCGAACACGGCCATCTTCTCGGTCGTGAAGGCGGTGCTCCTGAGCCCGCTGCCTTACCCCGACCCGGAGCGGCTCGTCTGGGTGCGCGAGACCCACCGGGAAATCCCCGACGAGCCGGCCTCGGCCCCGAACTACAACGACTGGCGCACGCAGGCCAAAAGCTTTGAGGGGATCGCGGCCTACGCCGACACGGCGCTGACGCTGACGGGCGAGGGCGTCGAGCCCGAGCGCCTCCCCGGCGCACTCGTCTCTGGGAACTTCTTCGAGGTGCTCGGCGTCGCGCCCGCGCTCGGCCGCGGCTTCACGGCCGAGGAGGAGATGTCGGGCAAGCACCGCGTCGTCGTCATCAGCTACGGGCTCTGGCAGCGCCGCTTCGGCGCGAGGCCCGATGCGCTCGGCCAGACGCTCGTCATCGGCGGCAACCCCTACACGGTCGTCGGCGTCGCGCCGCCCGGCTTCAAGACCCCGGTCATGGAGGAGTCGGCGCAGCTCTGGATTCCGACCGTCTACAATCTGACGCAGAACGCGCGGCGGAGCGACTACCTCGACGTGGTCGGCCGCCTCAGGCGCGGCTCCACCATCGAGCAGGCGCGCGCCGAGCTGTCGGGGATAGCCGCGCGCCTCGCGCAAGAGTACCCGGCGACCAACCTGGGGTGGGATGTCAAGGTCGTGCCGCTGCACGAGCAGGTCGTCGGCGACGTGCGGCCGGCCTTGTGGGTTCTGATGGGGGTGGTCGGGTTCCTCCTGCTCATCTCGTGCGCGAACGTCGCCAACCTCCAGCTCGCGCGGGCGGCGGCGCGCAGGCAGGAGATCGCCGTGCGCACGGCGCTCGGCGCGCGCCGCGGCCGCATCGTCCGGCAGTTTTTGACCGAGAGCGTGCTGCTCGCGCTCGGGGGCGGCGTGACGGGTCTGCTCTTGGCGATGTGGGGCGTCGAGCTGCTCGTGGCCCTCAGCCCCGGCAACATCCCGCGCCTCGACGAGGTGGGCCTCGACGCCCGCGTGCTCGCCTTCACCTTCGGCGTCTCGCTCGCCACCGGCGTCGTCTTCGGGCTGCTGCCGGCCTTGAGCGCGTCGAAGGCCGACCTCGGCGAGTCGCTCAAGGAGGGCGGCTCGCGCGGCGCGACCACGGGGCGCGGGACGCGCCGCCTGCGCAGCTCGCTCGTCGTCGCCGAGATCGCCATCGCCGTCGTGCTGCTCGCGGGCGCGGGGCTGATGATCCGCAGCTTCATCCAGGTCCAGGCCGTTGACCCCGGCTTCCGCCCCGAGCGCATCCTCGCCCTCGACCTCTCGCTGCCGCGCGCGAAGTACCAGGAGGAGGCGCAGCTCGCGGCCTTCTACGAACAGCTCACGGCGCGCGCCGCGGCCCTGCCCGGCGTCGAGCGGGCGGCGCTCGTGGACTCGCTGCCGCTGGAGGGCGGCAGCGTCCTCGCGTTCGTCGTCGAGGGGCGGCCGGAACTCCCGCCCGAGAAGGTGCAGGACGCGAAGTTCTCCACGGCCACGCCCGACTACTTCGACGTGATGGGCATCGGGCACGTCCGCGGCGAGCGGCTGACCGAGCGGCACAGGGAGGGCGTGCCGGACGCGTGCGTCATCAACGAGACGATGGCGCGCAAGTTTTGGCCGGACGAAGACCCCGTCGGCAAGCGCCTCAACATCGGCAACCCGGCGACCAACCCCTGGATGACGGTCGTCGGCGTCGTCAAAGACACGCGGAGCAGCAGGCTTGAGAGGGAGCCGTACCCGCAGGTCTACCTGCCGGCGCTCCAGTTCAGGCGGCGCTCCATGACGTTCGTCGCGCGCACGTCGGGCGACCCGCTCGCGCTCGTCCCGGCGGTGAGGCGCGAGCTGGCCGCCCTGGACAAAGACCTGCCGCTCTACAACGTCCGCACGATGGAGCAGGTGATGGCCGACTCCGTCGCGCGCCGCCGCTTCCAGATGATTCTCATCGCGGCCTTCGCGGGCGTGGGGCTGCTGCTCGCGGCCGTCGGCATCTACGGCGTCATCTCCTACTCGGTCGCCCAGCGCACGCACGAGATCGGCGTGCGGGTGGCCCTGGGCGCGCGCGCCAAAGACATCCTCCGCCTCGTCGTCGGGCAGGGGCTCGGCCTCACGCTCGCGGGCGTCGGGCTCGGCCTCGCGGGGGCCTTCGCGCTGACGCGCCTGATGGAGAGCCTGCTCTACGGCGTCTCGGCCACAGACCCTCTGACCTTCGCCTGCGTCTCGCTGGCGCTGCTCTGCGTCGCGCTCCTCGCCTGCCTCGTGCCCGCGAGGAGGGCGACGAAGGTGGACCCGATGATTGCCCTGAGGTACGAGTGATGAGAACCCTGCTTCAGGATTTACGCTTCGGCGTGCGGATGCTCTGGAAGCGGCCGGGGTTCACGGCCGTGGCCGTCGTGACGCTGGCCCTCGGCATCGGGGCCAACAGCGCCATCTTCTCGGTCGTCAACGGGCTGCTGCTCCGGCCGCTGCCTTACGCCGACTCCGAACGCCTCGCCATCATCTGGACGCACTCGCCGGGCGCGAACGTGGCGCAGGACTGGCCGTCGCCGGGGCAGTTCGAGGCCGTCAAGGCGCAGGCCAACTCCTTCGAGTCGCTGGCGCTCGCGCACGGCACGAGCCAGAACCTCGCGGGCGAGACGGGGGCCGAGCGCATCGGCGCGGTGCGCACGACCTCGAACATGTTCCCGCTGCTCGGCGTGCGCCCGCTGCTCGGCCGCGTCTTCCTGCCCGAAGAGGACGCGCCCGGGAGGCCGCCCGTCGTCGTCCTCAGCCACGGCCTCTGGCAGCGCCGCTTCGGCTCCGACCCGAACGTCGTGGGGCGGGCCGTCACCCTCAACGGGAAGAGCCACGAGGTCGTCGGCGTCATGCCCGCCGACTTCTCGCTCGGCTACGAGGTGATGCCGACCGTCGGCTCGGTGCAGCAGGCGGAGGTGCTTTTGCCGCTCGCGCTCGACGCCGAGGGCCGGGCGCGGCAGGGCGACGAGAACTACAACGTCATCGGCCGCCTCAAGCCCGGCGCCACCTTCGAGCAGGCGCGCGCCGAACTCGACCAGGCCACGCGCAACCTCGCGCAGCAGTTCCCCGAATACTACCCGCCGAGCCGCGCCTTCTCCTTCAGCGCGCGCCCGCTGCTCGAACAGGTGGTCGGCGACGTGCGCCCGGCGCTGCTCGTGCTGCTCGGCGCGGTCGGCTTCGTGCTGCTCATCGCGTGCGCCAACGTCGCCAACCTCCTGCTCGCACGCGCGGCCGTGCGCGAGAAGGAGATGGCCGTGCGCACCGCCATCGGCGCGGGGCGCTGGCGCATCGTGCGGCAGCTTTTGACCGAGAGCCTCGCGCTCTCTTTCGCCGGCGGCGTGCTCGGACTGCTCATCGCCTTTTGGGGGCTGGACGCCCTGCGCGCGCTCGCGCCCGGCAACATCCCGCGCCTCTCGAACATCACGCTCGACGCGCGCGTGCTCCTCTTCACCTCACTCGTGACGATCATGACGGGCGTGCTCTTCGGGCTCGCGCCCGCGCTCCGCAGCTCGCGCGTGAACCTGGGCGAGACGCTCAAAGAGGGCGGGCGCGGGCTGGCGGGCGGCGGCGGCCAGCGCCTGCGCGACGCGCTCGTCGTCGTGGAGATCGCGCTCTCGCTCGTGCTGCTCGCCGGGGCGGGGCTCCTCGTCCGCAGCTTCATGCGCGTGCAGCAGGTCGAGCCGGGGTTCGACCCGCGCGGCGTCGTCTCGATGCGCTTCGCGGTGACGGGCACGCCATACCAGGGCGAGCGGAGCACGGAGTTCTTCCGGCAGTTGCTCGAGCGCGCCCGCGCCATGCCCGGCGTCGAGTCGGCGGGCGCGGTCAACAGCCTCCCGCTCAGCGGCACCATCGGCTGGGGCGGCATCACCATCGAGGGCTACGTGCCGACGACGACGGGGCAGGAGGCCATCCAGGCCGACATGCGCGTCGCGGGCGTCGGCTACTTCGAGACGATGCGCGTGCCGCTCCTCGGCGGCCGCCACTTCGACGAGCGCGACGCCGCGAAGGACGCGCCGAAGGTGGTCGTCATCGACGAGAAGATGGCGCGCACCTACTGGCCGGGGCAGGAGCCCGTCGGCAAGCGGCTCAAGGTCGGCGGCGCGGACTCCGAAGCGCCGTGGCTGACCATCGTGGGCGTCGTCGGCGGCGTCAAGCAGTACGCGCTCGACACGGACTCGCGCGTCACCATCTACATGCCGCACGGGCAGAACCCTTCGGGGACGATGTACGTGGTGGCGCGCACCTCGGGCGACGCGGGCGCGCTGGCGCAGTCGCTGGCGAGGGAGGCGCGCGCCATCGAGCCGAATGTGCCCGTCTACGACGTGAAGACGATGACGGAGCGCCTGTCGGACTCGCTGGCGCGGCGTCGCTTCGCGATGACGGCGCTGGGTCTGTTCGCGCTGGTGGCGATGGCGCTGGCGGCCGTCGGCATCTACGGCGTGATGAGCTACTCGGTGGCGCAGCGGACGCGCGAGATCGGCGTGCGCGTGGCGCTGGGCGCGCGCCGGCGCGACGTGCTCGGCCTCGTCCTGAGGCGGGGGATGCTGCTGGCGGCGCTCGGCATCGGCGCGGGGCTCGCGGGCGCGCTGCCGCTCGCGCGCGTGCTGGGGAGTCTGCTGTTCGGCGTCTCGGCGTCCGACCCCGTCACCTACGCCGCCATCTCGCTCCTCCTCGCGCTCGCCGCCCTGCTCGCCTGCTACGTCCCGGCGCGCCGCGCGACGAAGGTCGATCCGATGGTCGCATTGCGATACGAGTAATCAGGTCAGAGCCGCCCGCGGTAGGGGGCGGGTCGTCGTTGACCGGACGTGCCGTGTAATCAAGGGCCACCCGCTGCCGCGGGTGGTTCTGACCGCTATTTCAAGTCAGGGGGGTTTGGGCCATGAGGACGTTGTGGCAGGACGTGCGGTACGGGGCGCGGGCGATGCGCGCCAACCCCGGGTTCACTCTGGTCGCCGTCGTGGCGCTGGCGCTGGGCGTGGGGGCGAACACGGCCATCTTCTCGGTCGTCAACGCCGTCCTGCTCAGGCCGCTCCAGTACCCGAACGCCGAGCGCGTCGTCGTCATCCAGGAGTTGAACCCCGAGGGGCGGCGCGTCCAGGTCACGCCGGCCAACTTCCTCGACTGGCGCGAGCAGGCCAAGACCTTCGAGCACATGGCGGCCATCCTCACGCGCCCGGCGAACCTCGCCGTCCGCGACGAGGCCGAGCGCGTCAACTTCGCCATGACCTCGGCCGCCTTCTTCGAGGTCTTCGGCGTGCGCCCACGGGCGGGCCGCTTCTTCCTGACCGAAGAGGAGAAGGCCGGGCACGCGCCCGTCGCCGTCCTCAGCCACGCGCTCTGGCAGCGCCGCTTCGGGGCAGACCCCTCGATTGTGGGGAAGAGCGTCACGCTCGACGGCTCCCCTTACGAGGTCGTCGGCGTCGCGCCCGAAGGCTTCTCGTACCCCGACCGCACGGAGGTCTGGGTGCCGCCCTTCGCGCGCGTGCCCACGCTCAGCCCGGAGCAGGACGTGGAGCGGGCGCGCGGCTTCGGCTTCCTGAGCGCCATCGCGCTGCTCAAGCAGGGCGAGACCCTGGAGCACGCGCGCGCCGAGATGGAGGCCATCACCGCGCGCCTCCGCCAGCAGTACCCCGAGTCGAACAGCAGGCGCTTCGACCGCGTCGAGACGCTGCACGAGAACCTCGTCGGCGAGACCGGCCGCGCGCTCCTCCTCCTGCTCGGCGCGGTCGCGCTCGTCCTGCTCATCGCCTGCGCCAACGTCGCCAACCTCCTGCTCGCGCGCGCCGCCGGAAGGCAGAAGGAGATGGCGGTGCGGGCGGCGCTCGGCGCGACGCGGCTGAGGCTCGCGCGGCAACTTCTCGTCGAGAGCGTGCTGCTCGCGCTCGCGGGCGGGGCGGCGGGGCTGCTGCTCGGGTGGTGGGGCGTTGACCTCCTGAAGGGGCTGCTGCCCGCCGAGTTCCCGCGCTTCGCGGACATCGGCGTTGACCCGCGCGTGCTCGGCTTCACGCTCCTCGTCTCCTGCGCGACCGGCGTGGCCTTCGGGCTCGCGCCCGCGTTGCAGTTCACGCGGCCGGAGCTGCACAGCGCGCTCAAGGAGGGCGCCCGCGGCTCGACGGGCGGCGCGCGCGGCGGGCGGCTGCGCAACCTCCTGATCGTCTCCGAAGTCGCCCTGAGCCTGGTGCTGCTCGTCGGCGCGGGCCTCCTCTTCCGCAGCTTCATCAGCCTGCGCGCGGTCGAACTCGGCTTCCGGCCGCAGAGCCTGCTCACCTTCCGCCTCAGCCCTTCGGGCGAGCGCTTCCGCGAGGACGCGCAGTACACGAACTTCTACCGCGACGTGGCCGAGCGCGTCGCAACGCTGCCCGGCGTCGAGGCCGTCGGCCTCATCAACACCCTGCCCCTGGTTAAAGGGCCGACCTCCGGCATCCAGTTCGAGGGCCGCCCGCTGGTCAGGCGCGACCAGTGGCCGCCGGTCAACTACCGCAGCGTGAGCGCGGACTACTTCCGCGCCGCAGGCGTAGCCGTCGTCAAAGGGCGCGTGCCCGACGAGCGCGACACCGCCGACGCGCTGCTCGTGTTCGCCATCAACCAGGCGCTCGCGCGGAGAGACTTCCCGGGAGAAGACCCCGTCGGCAAGCGCATCAGCAACGGCATCGGGCCCGACGGGAAGCCCGTCTGGAAGGAGATCGTCGGCGTCGTGGCCGACGTGCGCAGCGAGGAGCCGGGCCGCGAGCCCGCGCCCGAGATATACGCCTCCTACCTGCAAGACCCCTTCGCGGGTATGTCTTACGTCGTGCGCTCTTCGGTCGAGCCCGAGAGCCTCGTGCCCGGCGTGCGCGAGGTCGTGCGCGCGGTGGACAGGGCGCAGCCGGTCGCGGAGGTGCGGACGATGGAGCAACTGGTCGGCGAGTCGTTCGCGCAGCCGCGCTTCAACTCGCTGGTGCTGGGGCTGTTCGCCTGCATGGCGCTCCTGCTCGCGGCGGCGGGCATCTACGGCGTGATGTCTTACGCCGTCACGCAGCGCACGCACGAGATCGGCATCCGCATCGCGCTCGGCGCGCAGACGCGCGACGTGCTGCGGATGGTCGTCGGGCGCGGGATGGCTTTGGCGCTCGCGGGCGTCGGCCTCGGGCTCCTGGCGGCGCTCGCGCTCACGCGCGTGATGGCGGGGCTGCTCTACGGCGTCTCGGCCACAGACCCTTTGACCTTCGCGGGCGTCGCGCTCCTGCTCACCGCGGTCGCGCTGCTGGCCTCTTACGTGCCCGCGCGCCGCGCGACGAAGGTCGATCCGATGGTAGCGCTTCGTTACGAGTAATCAGGTCAGAACCGCCCGCGGTAGCGGGTGGGCCTTTGTTAATCGCAAGGGCCGCATAAGGTAAGGGCCACCCGCTACCGCGGGCGGTTCTGACCTGATCTGAAGGGGGAGCTATGAAAAGCTTTTTCAGAGACCTGCTCTACGGCGTCCGGATGTTGCGGAAGAGCCCGGGGTTCACGGTGGTGGCGGTGTTGACGCTCGCCCTGGGCGTGGGGGCGAACACGGCCATCTTCCAGTTGATCGACGCCGTGCGGCTGCGCGCGCTGCCGGTCGAAGACCCCGAGCGGCTGGTCGGGGTGCGGCTCGCCGACATGTCGAATGCGCGGGGGATGTTCACCAGCGACTACCCCATCGTGACGAACGGCATCTGGGAGCAGGTGCGCGACCGGCAGGAGGCGTTCGACGGCATCTTCGCGTGGGGCTCGGACACGCTCAACCTCTCGCGCGGCGGCGAGGCGCGCTTCGCCCGCGCGATGTGGGTGAGCGGCGACTTCTTCAACACGCTCGGCGTGCGCCCCGCGTTGGGGCGCGTGCTCACGCGCGACGACGACCAGAAGGGCTGCGGCGCGTCCGCGGCCGTCGTCAGCCACGCCTTCTGGAAGCGCGAGTTCGGCGGAGACCCTTCGGCCGTCGGCCGCAGCCTGAGTCTGGACGGCCGCCCCTTCGAGGTCGTCGGCGTCACGCCCGCGAGCTTCTACGGGATGGAGGTCGGCCGCCAGTTCGACGTGGCCGTCCCGCTCTGCGCGGAGCCTTTGCTCAGCGGCGAGCAGAGCATGCTCAACCTCGGCACCGGCTGGTGGCTCACCGTCATGGGCCGGCTGAAGGAGGGCTGGACGGAGGAGCGCGCGGCCGCGCACCTCGCCGCCATCTCGCCCGGCGTCTTCGAGGCTTCGCTCCCCGCGAACTACCCGCCCGAAAGCATCAAGGGGTACCGCGAGTTCAAGCTCACGACCTTCCCGGCCGGCGCGGGCGTCTCGGAGCTGCGCGACAACTACGAGAGCCCGCTCTGGCTCCTGCTCGCGGTCGCGGGCACGGTGCTGCTCATCGCGTGCGCCAACCTCGCGAACCTCATGCTGGCGCGCGCGACGACGCGCGAGCGCGAGCTGGCGACGCGTTTGGCGCTGGGCGCTTCGCGCTGGCGGCTGGTGCGGCAGTTGTTGACCGAGAGCATGCTGCTCGCGGCGGTGGGCGCGGCGCTCGGCGCGCTGCTGGCGCAGTACCTCAGCGAAATCCTCGTCTCGCTTTTGAGCACGCAGCGCAACCCGCTCTTCGTCAACCTCGACACTGACTGGCGCGTGCTCGCCTTCAGCGCCGGGGCGGCCGTGCTGACGTGCGTGCTGTTCGGGCTCGCGCCCGCCTTGCGCGCGACGCGCGTCGCGCCCGGCGCGGCGATGAAGGCCGCCGGGCGCGGCCTGACCGCGAGCCGCGAGCGCTTCGGCCTGCGGCGCGCGCTGGTCGTCTCGCAGATCGCTCTGTCGCTGGTGCTCATAGCGGGCGCGCTGCTCTTCTCGCGCAGCCTCTCGAAGCTGGCGACGCAGGACGCGGGGCTGCGCCGCGAGGGCATCCTCGTGACGGGCGTCGGCTTCACGCGTCTGAAGCTCCCGGCCGAGCGAAGGCTCGCCTTCAAGAACGAGCTGCTCGAACGCATAAGGGCCGTGCCCGGCGTCGAGGCGGCGTCGGACACGAACATCCTCCCCTTAAGCGGGATGGGCTGGAACAACGAGGTCTGGATCGACGGCGCAGACCCCGGCAGCCGAAAGAGCACCTTCTTCAGCCGCGTGGGCGCCGACTACTTCAAGACGATGGGCAACACGCTGCTCGCGGGCCGCGACTTCGGCGCCGCCGACGCCCCGGGCGCGCCGAAGGTCGCCGTCGTCAACGAGTCCTTCGCGCGCGCGTTGACGAACGGCGAGAACCCCGTCGGCAAGAGGTTCCGCGTCGAGCGGACGCCTTCGGAGCCCGAGACCGTCTACGAGATCGTCGGCCTGGTGAAGGACGCGAAGTACCGAGACCTGCGCGAGGAGTTCGTGCCCGTGGCCTTCACCGCCGCGACGCAGGTGTCGCGCCCGGCCGAGGGCGCGCAGTTCCTCATCCGCACGAGCACGGCCTCGCCGGCCGCCCTCGCGTCTTCAATTAAGAACGCCATCGGCGAGGTCTCGCCCGAGATCGACATCACCTTCCGCGTCTTCAAGGACGAGGTTGACAACACGATCCTGCGCGAGCGCCTGATGGCGACGCTCTCCGGCTCGTTCGGGCTGCTGGCGCTGCTGCTCGCGTGCGTCGGCCTCTACGGCGTGATGTCGTACGGCGTGGCGGGGCGCACGAACGAGATCGGCATCCGGATGGCGCTCGGCGCGCGGGGGCGCGACGTGCTGCGGCTCGTCCTGCGCGAGGCGGCGCTGCTCCTGCTCGTCGGCGTCGGCGTCGGCCTGCCGGCGGCGTTCGCGGCGGCGCGCCTCGCCGAGGGGTTGCTCTACGGGGTGACGCCGGCCGACCCGGTCTCGGTCGGCCTGGCCGTGCTCCTGCTCTCCGCCGTCGCCGCGCTCGCCTGCTACATCCCCGCGCGCCGCGCGACGAAGGTAGACCCGATGGTTGCGCTTCGATACGAGTAATCAGGTCAGAACCGCCCGCGGTAGCGGGTGGGCCTCGGTGGTACGGCGCGCTCGGTTAAGTAAGACCCACCCGCTACCGCGGGCGGCACTGACCCGGTTGTTCGCAGGAGGAGTGATGACGACGCTGCTTCAGGACGTGCGCTACGGGTTCCGGATGCTCTTGAAGAGCCGGGGGGTGACGGCGGCGGCGGTCGTCAGCCTGGCGCTCGGGATAGGTGCGAACACCGCCATCTTCTCGGTCGTCAACTCGATCCTGCTGAAGTCCCTGCCGTACGCGGAGCCCGACCGGATAGTCCTGCTGTGGGGCGACTCGCGGGCGGAGGGCAACCGCCGCAACCAGGTCTCGGCCACGGACGTTCACGACTGGCGGCGCGAGAACACGGTCTTCGAGGAGGTCTCGACCTTCGGCGACTGGAGCGCGACCTTCCTCGGGGGCGGCGAGCCCGAGCGCGTGTGGGGCACGCAGGTCGGCGACGGGTTCTTCCGCGTCATGCGCGGCACGCCTCTGCTCGGGCGCACGTTCCTCCCCGAAGAGCAGGAGGAGGGCAAGGACAACGTCATCGTCCTCGGCCACGGCCTCTGGCAGCGCCGCTTCGGCGCAGACCCGAACGTCGTCGGACAGTCGGTGAGCCTCGGCGGCAGGCCCTACACCGTCGTCGGCGTGATGCCCGAAGAGTTCCGCCCGCTCCCGCAGAGTCTCATCAACCCGGCGGGCCAGTTCTACAGGCCCGTGGCCGAGCCGCACGACGAGATAGAGCGCGGCTCAAGACACCTGCGCGCGATAGGCCGCCTGAAAGACGGCGTCACGCTCGAACAGGCGCAGGCCGAGATGAACGTCATCGCCTCCCGCATTGAGCGCGCGCACCCCGAGTACAACACGGGCTACGGCGTACGCCTCGTCACGCTGCCCGAGGACACGGTCGGCGGGCTGCGCACGGCGCTGCTGGCGCTCTTCGGCGCGGTCGTCTTCGTGCTGCTGATAGCGTGCGCCAACGTCGGCAACCTCCTGCTCGCGCGCTCCTCGGCGCGGCGGCGCGAGTTCGCCGTGCGCGCCGCCTTGGGCGCGGGACGGGCGCGCATCGTGCGGCAACTTCTGACGGAGAGCGTGCTGCTCTCGCTCGCGGGCGGGGCCTGCGGGCTGCTGCTCGCGCTGTGGGGCATCGGGCTCGTCGAGTCGCTGGGTGCGCGTGTGACGCCAATGCTCGCGGGCGTGCGCGTGGACTACGGCGTGCTCGCGTTCACCGCGCTCGTCTCGGTGCTCGCGGGCGTCGCGTTCGGGCTCGCGCCCGCGCTGCAAGTCTCAAGTCCGGACCTGAACGAGACGCTGAAGGCGGGCGCGCGCTCCGAGGGCGGCGGGCGCGGCGGGCGTCTGCGCTCTGCGCTCGTCGTCGCCGAGATGGCGCTGGCGCTCGTGCTGCTGGCGGGCGCGGGGCTGTTGGTCAAGAGCGTGGTGCGCCTGCGCGCCGTGGACGCGGGCTTCGACACCTCGAACCTCCTGACGATGAACCTCGCGCTGCCCTCTTCGAGGTACAAGGACGGCGCGGCGCAGGCCGCCTTCTTCGAGCGGCTCGCGCGGCAGATAGAGTCGCTGCCCGGCGTCGAGGGGGCCGCGTTCACGAGCGTGCTGCCCCTGGGCGGCAACTTCGACGGGCGCGCGCTCGCGGTCGAAGAGAACCCCGTGCCGCGCGGGCAGGAGGCGACGGTTGACCTCTACGTCGCCACGCCCGGCTACCTGCGCGCGATGCGCATCCCTCTGGTCGAAGGGCGCGCCTTCGACGAGCACGACGCCGCGGACAAGTCGCCGGTCGCGCTCGTCAACGAGACGGCGGCGCGCAAGCTCTGGCCGGGCCGGTCGCCCCTGGGCCGGCGCATCAAGTTCCCCGGCTCGGAGCGGAACCCGCAGCCCTGGCGGACGGTCGTCGGCGTCGTGCGCGACGTGAAGCAGTACGGCCTCGACCGCGAGGACGTGATGCAGATGTACCTGCCCGAGGCGCAGTACCCGACCTCCTTCATGGCGCTGGTCGTGCGCTCGAAGACGGACCCGTCGGCGCTGACGGCCGCGGTCAGGCGCGAGGTGGCCGCGGCCGACAAGGAACTGGCCGTATTCAACGTGGCGACGATGGATCAGTTGCTCGCCGACTCGGTCGCGCTGCGGCGCTTCTCGATGCTCCTGCTCGGGGTCTTCGCTGCGGTGGCCGTGGCGCTGGCGGGCGTCGGCATCTACGGCGTCATCAGCTACACGGTCGCGCAGCGCACGCGCGAGATCGGGGTGCGCATCGCGCTCGGCGCGCGCCCGCGTGACGTGCTGCGGCTGGTGCTCGGCCGCGGCCTGGGTCTCGCGGGGCTCGGCATCGCGCTCGGGCTCGCGGGCGGGCTCGCCGTGACGCAGGTCATCTCAAGCCTGCTCTACGGCGTCGGCGCGCGCGACCCCCTGACCTTCGCCGCGGTGGCCGGGCTCCTCTCATTCATCGCCCTCGCCGCCTGCCTCGCCCCGGCGCGGAGGGCGACGAAGGTGGACCCGATGGTCGCGCTCAGGTACGAGTAAATTGAGGTCGGAGGTGAAGCGATGAAGACTCTCCTTCAAGACTTGCGGTACGGCCTGCGCGTGCTCTGGAAGGCGCCGGGCTTCACGGCCGTGGCGGTGCTGGCGCTCGCGCTCGGGGTAGGCGCGAACACGGCCATCTTCTCGGTCGTCAACGGCGTGCTCCTGCGCCCGCTGCCCTTCGCGGAGCCGGAGCGGCTCGTGATGGTCTGGATGGACAACCGCGTGATGGGGCTGCGCGAGGACCTGAACTCCTACCCGAACTACGTCGCGTGGCGGGACGAGGGCCGGGCCTTCGAGCATCTGGCGGCCTTCACCAGCTCCAGCCCGACGCTGACGAGCGAGCGGGGCGAGCCGGAGCGCCTCCAGGGCGCGAGCGCGACCGCCAACTTCTTCGGCGCGCTGCGCGTTCAGCCCGCGCTGGGGCGACTCTTCACGGCCGAGGAGGAGGCCGAGGGGCAGGACGGGGTCGTCGTCATCGGGCACGGCCTGTGGCGGCGGCGCTTTGGCGGCCAGCCCGACATCGTCGGCCAGCAGATCACGCTCAACGGGCGCAGCCGCACGGTCATCGGCGTCATGCCGCAGGGCTTCAAGTTCCCGTCCGAGGCGGAGGTCTGGGTGCCGCTCGCGCCGCCGGCGAGCCTGCGAGAGCAGCGGCAGTCCTTCTGGCTGAGCATGGTCGGTCGCCTGAAGCCGGGCGCGACGGTCGAGGGCGCGCAGGCTGAGTTGTCGGCCGTCGCCGCGCGCCTTGAGAAAGAGTTCCCCGACAGCAACCAGGGCTACGGCGCCTACGTCGTTTCGCTGCACGAGCAGGTGGTCGGCCGCGTGAGCACGGCCCTGTGGGTGCTGCTGGGCGCGGTCGGCTTCGTGCTCCTGATCGCGTGCGCCAACGTCGCCAACCTTCTGCTCGCGCGCGCGGCGGCCCGAGAGCGCGAGATCGCTATCCGCCGCGCGCTGGGCGCTGGGCGCGCGCGCCTCATCCGGCAATTCCTGACCGAGAGCGTGCTGCTCGCGCTCGTCGGGGGGGCGCTCGGGCTGCTGCTCGCCGTCTGGGGCGTGGACGTGCTCGTCGCCCTCGCCCCGAGCGACCTGCCGCGCCTGGATCAGGTCGGGGTGGACGGCCGGGTGCTGCTCTTCACGGTCGGCATCTCGGTCGGGACGGGCCTCCTCTTCGGCCTCGCGCCCGCGCTGCAGGCCGCGCAGGGCGACCTGAACGAGTCTTTGAAGGAGGGCGGCCGCGGCGGCGGGGAGGGCGCGCGCGGCCGCCGCGTGCGCAACGCGCTCGTCGTCGCGGAGGTGGCGCTGGCCCTCGTCCTGCTGGCCGGCGCAGGGCTGATGATCAAGAGCTTCCTGCGCCTGCAGGAGGTCGATCTGGGCTTCAACGCCGAGCACGTGCTGAGCATGCGCGTGCAGCTCTCGGGGACGAACTACCGCGAGGGCGCGCGCGCCGTCGCCTTCTACGAGCAGCTCGTCGAGCGCATAGAGGCCACGCCCGGCGTGCAGGCGGCCGCCGCCGTCGGCACGGTCTTCCTGAGCAGCACGCCCAACTCGTCCTGGTTCAGCATCGAGGGGCGGCCCGCCTTCCCGCCCAACGAGCGCGTCGAAGTTCCGATTGACCCCGTCACGCCGAACTACTTCCGGGCGATGGGCGTGCCTCTCCTGAAGGGCCGCGCCTTCGACGCGCGGGACAGGCAGGACGCGCCGGCAGTGACCGTCGTCAACGAGACCTTCGCGCGCCGCTTCTTCCCCGGCGAGGAGGCCGTGGGCAAGCGCATCAAGTACGGCCCGCCGGATTCGGACGGCCAATGGATAACCATCGTCGGCGTGGTCGGCGACACGCGCCGCACGGGCTTCGACGCGGCCGTGCGCCCGGAGACGTACCTGCCGCACGCGCAGGCCCCTGCGCGCGGGATGATGCTCGTCGTGCGCTCGTCCGCCGCCGACCCGTCGGCCCTCGCCAACGCCGTGCGCGGCGCCGTCTCCTCGCTCGACCGTGAGGTGCCGGTCTTCCAGGTGCGGACGTTGGACGAACTCCTCTCCGGCATGATGGCCCAGAGGCGGCTCAACATGCTCCTGCTCGCCATCTTCGCCGGCGTGGCCCTGCTCCTGGCGGCGGTCGGCATCTTCGGCGTGATGAACTACGCCGTCTCACAGCGGACGCACGAGATCGGGCTGCGGGTGGCGCTGGGCGCGCAGGGGCGCGACATCCTGCGGATGGTCGTCGGGCAGGGGATGGCGCTCGTTCTGGCGGGCCTCGTCCTGGGGCTCGTCTGCGCGCTGGCGCTGACGCGCCTGATGTCGAGCCTGCTCTACGGCGTCTCGGCCGCAGACCCCGTCACATACGCCGGCATCGCCCTGCTGCTTGCGGCGGTCGCCCTGCTCGCCTGCTACCTGCCGGCGCGGCGCGCGATGAAGGTCGATCCGATGGAAGCGCTACGTTACGAGTAATCAGGTCAGAACCGCCCGCGGTAGCGGGTGGGGCTCGGCGATACGGCTCGCCCGGGTAATGACGGCCCACCCGCTACCGCGGGCGGTTCTGACCCGGTCGCCGTGGGAGAAGTGATGAGAGCCTTACTCCAAGACTTGCGCTACGGGGCGCGCGTGCTGTGGAAGAAGCCGGGGTTTACGGCCGTGGCCGTCTTGACGCTCGCCTTGGGCGTCGGCGCGAACACGGCCATCTTCTCGGTCGTCAACGCGGTGCTCCTGCGCCCGCTGCCGTTCGCGGAGCCGGAGCGGCTCGTGCGCGTCTACGAGAAGCGGCTGAAACTCGGGCGCACGCGCAACGTCGTCTCGGCCCCCGACTTCATCGACTGGCGCGCGCAGTCCCAGACCTTCGACGCCGTGGCCGCCTACAACTCCTGGGGCCCGAGCCTCACGGGCCAGGGCGAGCCGGAGCAGTTGACGGGGGCGCTCGCCTCCGCCGACCTGTTCCGCGTGCTGCGCGCCGAGCCCGCGCTCGGGCGCGCCTTCTCCGCCGAGGAGGATCGCCCCGGCGCGGCGCGCGTCGCCGTCATCGGCCACGGCCTGTGGAAGCGTCGCTTCGGCTCAGACCCTTCGGCCGTGGGAAGGTCGGTCACGCTCGACGGCGAGCCTTACACAATCGTCGGCGTGATGCCCGCCTCCTTCCAGTTCCCCGAAGCGGAGACCGAAGTGTGGGCGCCGCTCGCGCTCGACCCGCAGGAGCAGAGCAGCCGCGGCAGCCACTACCTGAGCGTCGTGGCGCGGCTCAAAGACGGCGTCACGATTGAGCAGGCGCGGGCCGAGATGGACACCATCGCGGGCCGACTCGAACAGCAGTACCAGGTCAATACGGGGCACGGCGCGAACGTCTTCGCGCTGCACGACGAGGTCGTCGGGGGCGTGCGCACGTCGCTCTTCGTGCTGCTGGGCGCGGTCGGCTTCGTGCTTTTAATCGCGTGCGCCAACGTCGCCAACCTACTGCTCGCGCGCGGAGCCACGCGGCAGGCGGAGATCGCCGTGCGCACGGCGCTCGGCGCGTCGCGGTGGCGCGTCGTGCGGCAACTGCTGACGGAGGGCCTTCTGCTCTTCGTCTGCGGCGGCGTGCTGGGGCTGCTGCTGGCCGTGTGGGGCGTTGACCTCTTCGTCGCGCTCAGCCCCGCGGGGACGCCGCGCGTCCACGAAATCCGCGCCGACGCGTGGGTCTTCGGCTTCGCCTTCCTGGTCTCGCTGGCGACCGGCTTCGTCTTCGGGCTGCTGCCGGCGCTCCAGGCGTCGAAGCCCGACCTGCACGGCGCGCTCAAAGAGGGCGGGCGCGACCGGGCGGGCGCGGGGGGGCGCAGCCGCCTGCGCGGGCTGCTGGTGGTGGCCGAGGTCGCCTCGGCCATGTTCCTGCTTGTGGGCGCGGGCCTTCTGTTGCAGAGCTTCGTGCGGCTGCGGCAGGTGAGCCCCGGCTTCGACCCCGCGAACGCGCTGACGATGCAACTCTCGCTGCCGGCGTCGAGGTACAAGGACGGCGCGAGCCGGGCGGCCTTCACCAAACAACTCCTCCAAAGGGTCGAGGCGCTGCCGGGCGTGCGCGCCTCGGGCGCGGTCGCGGGGCTTCCGCTGACCGGCAACACGGCCTCGCGCTACTTCGAGATCGAAGGCCAGCCGCCGCGCCCCGCGGGCGAAGGGCGCAACGCTAACTTCAACCTCGCCAGCCCCGGCTACTTCCGCGCGCTCGGCGTGCCGCTCGTCAGCGGCCGCCAGTTCGACGAGCGCGACGCGGCGGGCGCGCCCGAAGTCGTCATCGTCAACGAGGCGATGGCGCGCCGCTTCTGGCCGGACGAAGACCCTCTGGGCAAGCGCCTGCGAACTGCGGACGCCGCCTGGCGCACGGTCGTCGGCGTGGTCGCCGACGTGAAGAACGACGGCCTGGCGGCCGAGCCGAAGCCGGAGATGTTCTACCCGCTGCTCCAGTCGCCGCTCCCCTTCATGACCCTCGTCGTGCGCACCGAAGGCGACCCGAAGGCGCTCGCCACGGCGGTCGCGCGCGAGGTGCGCGCCGTTGACCCGGACGAGCCGGTCTACGACGTGAAGACGATGGACGAGCGGCTCGCCGAGTCGGTCTCGTCGCAGCGTTTGACGACGACGCTGGTGGGCCTCTTCGCGGCGCTGGCGCTGACGCTGGCGGGCGTCGGCATCTACGGGGTCATCAGCTACACGGTGGCGCAGCGGACGCGCGAGATAGGGGTGCGCGTCGCGCTCGGCGCGCAGAAGGGCGACGTGCTGAGGCTCGTCCTCCGGCAGGGGATGTCGCTGGTTCTCGTCGGCGTCGGCCTCGGCCTCGCCGGCGCGCTGGCGCTGACGCGGGTGATGTCGGGCCTGCTCTACGGCGTCTCGGCCACAGACCCGGCGACGTTCGCGGGCGTGGCCGTCGTGCTCACGGCGGTGGCGCTCGTCGCCTGCCTCCTCCCCGCGCGCCGCGCGATGAAGGTCGATCCGATGGTCGCTTTGAGGTACGAGTAATACAGGTCAGAACCACCCGCGGTAGCGGGTGGGCCTTGGCGAGACGGAGCATTCGGGTAATGGAGGCCCACCCGCTACCGCGGGTGGTTCTGACCCGGCCGCCGTGGGAGAAGCGATGAGAATTTTACTGCAAGACATGCGTTACGCCGTCCGGCGTCTGTTGAAGAGCCCGGGGTTTGCGGCCGTAGCCGTGGGGGCGTTGGCACTGGGGATAGGCGCGAACACGGCCATCTTCTCGGTGGTCAACTCGGTGCTCTTGAGGCCGCTGCCTTACCCCGCGCCCGAGCAGTTGGTGCAGCTCTGGGAGGCGCGGCCGCGCCAGAACATGCCGCGCGTCGAGATCGCGCCGCACGAGTTCCTGGCGTGGGCCGAGCAGTCGCAGTCCTTCCAGCGCATCGCCGCGACGGACGTGGCCCAGTACAACCTCACGGGGCGCGGCGAGCCCGAGCGCGTGACGGGCGCGCTCCTGTCGGCCGGCTACCTCCCGCTGCTCGGCGTGACGCCCGTGCAGGGGCGCGCCTTCCTCGAAGAGGAGGACAGGCCGGGCGCGAACGACGTGGTCGTCCTGAGCAACGAGCTGTGGCAGACGCGCTTCAACTCAGACCCCTCCATCGCCGGGCAGACGCTCAACCTCGACGGCGTCGCCTGCACCATCGTCGGCGTGCTGCCGCGCGACTTCCGCCTGCCGCAGAACGCGGCGCTGGCGCGGCCCATCGCCTTCAACGCCGAAGACCGCGCGCGGCCCGGCAGCCACTTCCTCAACGTCTTCGGGCGTTTGAAGGAGGGCGTCACGGTCGCGCAGGCCGAGGCCGAGATGGCGACGGTCGCCGCGCGCGTCGAGCAGTCTCTCGGCGGGACGAACGTCGGCCACCAGGTCGTGGTCGTGCCGCTGCACGAGCAGATAGTCGGCGGCTCGCGGACGGCGCTGCTCGTGCTGTTGGGCGCGGTCGCGCTGGTGCTGCTGATCGCGTGCGCCAACGTCGCCAACCTCCTGCTGGCGCGCGCGGCCGCGCGGCGCAGGGAGGTGGCGGTGCGCGCGGCGCTCGGCGCGTCGCGCTGGCGCATCGTCCGGCAGCTCCTGGCCGAGAGCCTTCTGCTCTCGGCGGCGGGCGGGGCTCTAGGGTTACTGCTCGCGGTGTGGGGCGTCGAGCTGCTCGTCCGGCTCGACCCGACGGGCGTCGAGCGCGCGGGCGAGGTCACGCTCGACTGGCGCGTGCTCGCCTTCACGCTCGGGCTCTCTTTGCTGACGGGGCTGCTCTTCGGGCTCGCGCCCGCGTTGCAGGCGTCGAAGGCCGACTTCGTCGAGGCGCTCAAGGAGGGCGGGCGCACGGGGCAGGGGTTGGCGCGCAGCCGCCTGCGCTCGGGCCTGGTCGTCGGCGAGGTGGCGCTGACGCTCGTGCTGCTGGTCGGCGCGGGGCTGCTCCTGAAGAGTTTCTCAAGGCTGCTCGCGGTTGACCCGGGGCTCGACCCGCGTAACGTGCTGACGATGGACGTGGCGCTGCCGCCGGCGAAGTACGACGAGCCGCAGCGGGTGACGGCCTTCTACGAGAGGCTCCTGCAAGAGGCGGCCGCGCTGCCGGGCGTCGAGGCCGCGGGGGCGGTGAGCGTCCTGCCGCTGGCCGGCGACGACAACTCGAACTTCGTCCAGATCGAGGGGCGCGCGCCGCTCCCCGCGGGGCAGGCCCTGCGCGCGGGCCGGCGCAACGTGAGCGCCGACTACTTCCGCGCCCTCGGCATCGCGCTCAAGCGGGGGCGAGGCTTCGCGGCGTCTGACGCCAGGGACGCGCAGCCCGTCCTCGTCATCAACGAGGCGATGGCGCGCACCTTCTTCCAGGGGGAAGAGCCCGTCGGCAAGCGCATCCGCACGGGCGACAGGTCGCCGTGGGTCGAGATCGTCGGCGTGGTAGGCGACGTGCGCCACCGCGGTCTGGACGTGGACACGCGCCCCGAGATGTTCTTCCCGCAGACGCAGACGCCCTCGCGGCGGATGACGCTGGTGGTGCGCGCGGCGGGCGACCCCCACGCGCTGGCGGCACCCCTGCGCGAGCGCGTGCGCTCGATCGACCAGGATCAGCCGGTCGGCAACGTCAGGACGATGGAGGAGTGGGTCTCGGAGTCGGTCGCCTCGCAGCGCTTCACGGCGGCGCTGCTCGGCGTCTTCGCGGCGGCGGCGGCCGGCTTGGCGGCGCTGGGGCTCTACGGGGTGGTGAGCTACTCGGTGGCGCAGCGGACGCACGAGATAGGACTGCGGGTCGCTCTGGGCGCGCAGCCGCGCGACGTGCTGCGGCTCGTCATCGGGCAGGGCATGGCGCTGACGCTCGTCGGCGTGGCCGTGGGCGTCGCGGCGGCGCTCGCGCTCACGCGCGTCATCTCGGGGCTGCTCTTCGGCGTCGGCGCGACCGACCCGGGCGTCTTCGTCGCCGTGCCGCTGCTGCTCGCGGCCGTCGCCCTGCTCGCCTGCTACCTGCCCGCGCGCCGCGCGACGAAGGTAGACCCGATGGTTGCACTACGCTACGAGTAAGTGCAGGTCAGTACCACCCGCGGTAGCGGGTGGGCCTTGATTACCCGAGCCTGCCGTATCGCAAAGGCCCACCCGCTACCGCGGGTGGTACTGACCCGGTTGTTTGGAGAAGAAGTTATGACGACCCTACTGCAAGACCTTCGTTTCGGGGCGCGGATGCTCTGGAAGCGGCCGGGGTTTACGGCCGTGGTGGTGTTGACGCTGGCTTTGGGGATCGGCGCGAACACGGCCATCTTCTCGGTCGTCAACGGCGTGCTCCTGCGCCCCCTGCCTTACCGGACGGCGGACAGGCTGGTCTTCCTCTCGGAGTGGAGCCAGCAGGTCCCGAACATGTCCGTCTCCTACCCGAACTTCCTCGACTGGCAGGCGCAGACCACGTCGTTCGACGCGCTGGCGGCGTTCCGCTCCAACGGCTTCGTGCTGACGGGGGCGGGAGAGCCGGAGCGCCTGACGGCGCGCGAAGTCTCGCAGCAATTCTTCCCGGCGCTCGGCGTCGCGCCCGCCGCGGGGCGCAACTTCCTGCCGGAAGAGGACCGGGCGGGCGGGGGTAAGACCGTCATCCTCAGCCACGGGCTGTGGCAGCGGCGCTTCGGCGGCGACCCCGGGGTTCTGGGCCGCGCCCTGATGCTCAACAACGAGAGCTACACGGTCGTCGGCGTCCTGCCGCAGACGTTCGAGTGGCAGGCGCCCGTTGACATCTTCGTGCCGCTCGGCCTGCGCGCCGACCGGATGCAGGCGCGCGACAACCACCCCGGCATCTACGTCGTCGGGCTGCTCAAAGAGGGCGTCTCAATCGAGCAGGCCCGCGCCGACATGCGGGCCGTCACCGAGCGGCTCGCGCGGGAGTACCCGGCGACCAACTCGGGCAACGGCTTCACGCTCGACACGCTCCAGGGCAGCGCGACGCAGGGCATCCGCTCGTCGCTGCTGCTGCTGATGGCGGCGGTCGGCTTCGTGCTGCTCATCGCGTGCGCGAACGTGGCTAACCTGCTCTTGGCGCGCTCGGCCTCTCGCGCCAGAGAGATCGCCGTCCGCGCCGCGCTCGGCGCGGGCCGCTGGCGCGTCGCGCGCCAGCTCCTGACCGAGAGCCTGCTGCTCGCAGTCGCGGGCGGCGCGCTCGGACTGCTGTTCGCGACGTGGGGCGTCGAGGCGCTCTCCTCGGCCGTCTCGAACAGCGTGCCGGCTGTCGTCATGCAGAACGTCCGGCTCGACGCGCGCGTCCTCATGTTCACCCTCGGCGCGGCGCTCCTGACGGGGCTGCTCTTCGGCCTCGTCCCGGCGCTCCAGCTCTCGAAGTCGAACCTGAGCGAGACGCTCAAGGAGGGCGGGCGCTCGGGGGGCGAGGGCGGCTCTCGCCAGCGCGTGCGCTCCGCGCTCGTCGTCGCCGAGGTCGCGCTCAGCCTGCTGCTGCTCGTCGGCGCGGGCCTGCTCGTCAAGAGCTTCCTCAACCTCCGGCAGGCCGACCTCGGCTTCGACCCCGAGCGCGTGCTGACGATGCGGGTCGCGCTCCCCGAGGCGCGCTACAGGGAGAACGCGCAGATCGAGAACTTCTACCGCGCCCTGTTGCAGCGCGTCGGGGCGCTCCCCGGCGTCGAGTCGGCAGGCGTCACGCTCGGCCTTCCGATGAGCGGCGGCATCGAGTCCGGGGTCACGGTCGAGGGGCACGAGGTGAAAGACATCAAGGACGTGACCATCGCGGTCAACCTCGCCGTCAGCCCCGGCTACTTCGAGGCGATGAAGATCCCGCTCGTCGAGGGGCGCTACTTCACGGACGGCGACCGCGAGGGCACGCCGCGCGTCGCCGTCATCGACGACATGATGGCCGAGCGCTTCTTCCCGAACGAGTCGCCCGTCGGCAAGCGAATCCGGCTCGGCGGCGTCCCACAGCCGGGCCAGCCGCCGGCGCCGTGGATGGAGATCGTCGGCGTCGTCCGCCACGTCAGGCATTACGGCCCCAACGAAGTCGCGCGCGTCGAGCTCTACCGGCCTTACTTCCAGTTGCCGATCCCCCCCGACTCGCCGCTCGCGCAGGGGCAGCCCGTCGCCTTCCCGCGGAGCATGGTGCTCGCCGTCCGGTCGTCCGCCGACCCGGCCTCGCTCACGAACTCGGTGCGGGAGGCCGTCCGCGGGATCGACCCCGACCAGCCCGTCTCGTTCGTCCAGACGATGGAGCAGATCGTGGCGGCCAGCGTCTCGTCGCAGAGGTTCGCGACGTGGCTGCTCGGCCTCTTCGCCGCCGCCGCCCTGCTGCTCGCCGCGCTCGGCATCTACGGGGTGATGGCCTACGCGGTCACGCAGCGCACGCGCGAGATCGGGGTGCGGATGGCGCTCGGCGCTCAGCGCCGCGACGTGTCCCGGATGGTGATCCGGCAGGGGATGAAGCTGGCGCTCATCGGGGTGGCCGCGGGGCTGCTGGCCTCTTTGGCGCTGACGCGCCTGATGAGCGGCCTGCTGTTCGGCGTGAGCGCGACCGACCCCGCGACGTTCGCCGCCATCGCCCTGCTGCTGACGCTCATCGCGCTCGCGGCCTGCTACTTCCCCGCGCGCCGCGCGACGAAGGTCGATCCGATGGTTGCATTGCGCTACGAGTAGTCAGGTCAGAACCACCCGCGGTAGCGGGTGGGCCTCGGTGATACGGAGCGCCCGGGTAATGAAGGCCCACCCGCTACCGCGGGTGGTTCTGACCCGGTCGCCGTGGGAGAAGCGATGAGAGCCTTACTCCAAGACTTGCGCTACGGCGTCCGCGTGCTCTTGAAGAGCCGCGGCTTTGCACTGGTCGCCGTTATTACGCTGGCGCTCGGCATCGGCGCGAGCACGGCCGCCTTCAGCGTCGTCCACGCGGTGCTGCTGCGCCCGCTGCCTTTCCCCGAGCAGGAGCGACTGGTCGTCGCGTGGAAGCGCGATGCGACGACCAACAACCCGTTCGTCGAACTCTCCGTCCCGGACTTCCGCGACTGGCAGGCGCAGAGCCGGAGCTTCGAGTCCCTGGCCGTGATGCCGACGACCGTCTACGGCCACGGCTACGTGCTGACGGGGCGGGGCGAGCCGGTGCAGTTGGAGAGCGCGAAGGTGACGGGGCGCTACTTCGAGGTCCTCGGCGCGCGCGCCGCGCTGGGGCGCGTCTTCGACGAGTCGGACGACCGCGTCGGCGGCCCGCCGGTCGTCGTCCTGAGCGACCGACTCTGGCGCGAACGCTTCGGCGCGGACCCGGGCGTCGTCGGCCAGGCCGTCACGCTCAACCAGACCGCCTTCAACGTCATCGGCGTGATGCCGCCCGCGTTCAACTTCCCCGCGGGCGTTGACCTCTGGGTTCCCCTGCTCGCGTCGGCGAACCCGCGCGGCCTGGAGAACCGCTACGTCGTCTACCTGCAAGCCGTCGGGCGTCTGAAGGAGGGCGTCACGCAGGCGCAGGCCGAGGCCGACCTGAACACGATCATCGCGCGCCTCGCCGCGCAGTACCCCGAGACGGAGGCCGCCGGGCAGCGCGTGGTGCTGACGCCGCTGGCCGACTACCTCTTCGGCGACGCGAAGCCCGCGCTGTGGGCGCTCTTCGCGGCGACGGCCCTGCTGCTGCTGGTCGGCGCGGCGAACATCGCGAACCTCATGCTGGCGCGCGCCACTTCCCGGCGCAGGGAGCTGGCCGTGCGCGTGGCGCTCGGCGCGTCGCGCGGCAGGCTCGCGCTGCAACTGCTGGCCGAGAGCCTCGTGCTCGCGCTCGCGGGCGGAGCGGCCGGCCTGCTGCTGGCGTCTTGGCTCGTCGAGCTGCTCACGGCGCTCGCGCCCTCGGACATCCCGCGCCTCGAAGACGTTACCTTGAGCGGCGCGGCTTTGCTTGCCAGCGTCGCCTTCACGCTCGTCACCACGGCCGTCTTCGGACTGCTGCCCGCGCTCTCGGCCTCGCGCTTTAACCTGGGCGAGACGCTGAGCGAGGCCGGCGGCAAGCTGACGAACGCGCGCACCGGAAACCGACTGCGCGGCGCTCTGGTCGTGGGCGAGGTCGCGCTGACTCTCGTGCTCGTGGCCGGCGCGACGCTCATCCTCCGCAGCTTCCTCAACCTGAGCAGCGTCCCGCTCGGCTTCGACCCGCGCGGCGTCCTGACGACGCAGTTGCGCCTGACGGGCTCGCGTTACGGCAAGCCCGAGGCGCGGCGCGAGTTCTTCAGTCAACTGATTGAGCGGCTCGAAGCGCGGCCCGGCGTGGTCGCGGCCAGCGGCGTGCTGACGCGCCCGCTCGAAGGCGTCGTCGCCTGGGACTATAAGTTCGCCGCCGAGGGTCAGCCCGCCGACGCGGCGCGGCAGAACCCGGACGCGAACTTCGAGATCGTCAACCCGCACTACTTCCGCACCTTCGCCATCCCTTTGAAGGCCGGGCGCGAGTTCGACGAGCGCGACCGCGCGGACGCCGAGCCGGTCGTCGTCGTGAGCCAGTCGCTGGCCGAACGTTACTTCGGCTCGGCCGCGGGCGCGGTCGGCCGCCGGCTCATGCTCGACGGCGACGAGGACGAGCCCTGGCGCACTATCGTCGGCGTCGCGGGCGACGTGCGCTACCGCGAGCTGCAAGCGGCGCGGCTCGACATCTACGTCCCGCACATGCAGGGGACTGCCTACCTCAACCACTTCGCCGTGCGCTCGAACTTGAGCGCGTCGGACGCGCTCGCGCTCGTGCGGAAAGAGGTCGCGGCGCTCGACCCGGAGATGGCCGTGAGCCGCGTCGTCACGATGGAGCAGCAGGTGGCGTTGCGGCTCGCCCGCCCGCGCTTCACGGCGGTGCTTCTGAACTGGCTGGCGCTGATGGCGCTGCTGCTCGCCGCGGTCGGCATCTTCGGCGTGACGGCCTACGCGGTCGCGCAGCGCACGCGCGAGTTGGGGCTGCGCGTGGCGCTCGGCGCGCGGCCTCGGGACATCCTGATGCTGGTCGTGTGGCACGGCCTGCGGCTGGCCGCGCTCGGCATCCTGCCCGGTCTGCTGGGGGCGCTCCTGATGACGCGCTGGCTGTCGAGCCTCCTGTACGGCGTCACGGCGACCGACCCGCTGACCTACGCGGGCGTCGCGCTGCTGACGGCCTGTGTCGCGCTGCTGGCCTGCCTCATCCCCGCGCGCCGCGCGACGAAGGTAGACCCGATGGTGGCACTACGCTACGAGTAAGCGCGGGTCAGAACCGCCCGCGGTAGCGGGTGGGCCTTTGCGATACGAACCGTCCGGATTACCAAGGCCCACCCGCTACCGCGGGTGGTACTGACCCGGTTGTTTGGAGAAGAAGTTATGACGACTCTACTGCAAGACCTCCGCTTCGGGGTGCGGACGCTGGCGAAGCGTCCGGGGTTCGCGTTGGTGGCGGTGTTGACGCTGGCGCTGGGGATCGGCGCGAACACGGCCATCTTCTCGGTCGTCAACGCGGTGCTGCTGCGGCCGCTGCCGTTTAAGGACGCGGAGCGCCTCGTCATCGTCTACGAGGCGACGCAGAGCGTGCCGCGCGACTTCGTCTCCGTCCCGAACCTCGAAGACTACCGCGCGGGCAGCCGCTCGTTCGAGGGCTTCACGACCTTCGTCCCGCAGAGCGTGAACCTGACGGGCGCAGGGGCCGAGCCCGAGCGCGTCATCGGCGCTTTCGTCACTTCCAGCTTCTTCCCGGTCCTCGGCGTCCAGCCCGCGCGCGGCCGCGCCTTCACCACGGAAGACGACGCGCAGGGCGGCGGCCAGGTCGCGCTCATCACGCACGAGCTGTGGCAGCGCCGCTTCGGCGCAGACCCCGAGATCATCGGCCGCTCGCTCACCTTCAACGGCGAGCCCTACACCGTGGTCGGCGTGATGCCCGCGGGCTTCCGCTACCCGACCATCGCGCCGGACGTTCTGCTGCCCGCGCAGAAGTGGCCCAACTACAAGGTCGCGCGCTCGGCACACAACAACTGGGTCATCGGGCGTCTGAAGCCCGGCGTCACGCGCGAGGCGGCGCAGGAGGAGTTGCGCGCCATCGCGCTGCGGCTCGAAGAGGCGTACCCCGAGGAGAACCGCGGGCGCACCGTCGAGGTCGTCGGCCTGCACGAGCAGACGGTCGAGGACGTGCGCCCCGTCCTTCTCATCCTGCTCGGCGCGGTCGGCCTCATCCTCGCCATCGCGTGCGCCAACATCGCCAACCTCCTGCTCGCGCGCGGCGCGTCGAGGCAGAAGGAGGTGGCGCTGCGCACGGCGCTCGGCGCGTCACGCATGCGACTGCTCAGGCAGTTCCTGACCGAGACGATGCTGCTCGCGCTCGCGGGCGGGGCCGTGGGGCTGCTCGTCGCGCAGTGGGGCGTGGACGCCCTGCTCGCGCTCAACCCGCGCGACCTGCCCGCGACGCAGAAGGTCGGCATCGACGGGCGCGTGCTCCTCTTCTCGCTGGGGCTGTCGGCGCTGACCGGCGTCGTCTTCGGCATCGCGCCCGCGCTGCAACTGTCGAAGACCGACGTGACGAGCGGGCTCAAGGAGAGCGGGCGCGGCGGCGGCGAGGGGCGCGAGCGCACGCGCCTGCGCAGCGTGTTCGTCGTCTCGCAGGTGGCGCTGAGCCTGGTGCTGCTCGTCGGCGCGGGGCTGCTGCTCAACAGCTTCTACCGCGTGCTGAACACGAGCCCCGGCTTCGACCCGCAGAACCTTCTGACGATGGAATACCGCCTGCCGCGCAACCGCTACGCGAAGGGCGAGCAGCAGTGGGCGTTCCACCGCGAGGTGGTCGAGCGCGTCCGAGCCCTGCCGGGCGTCGAGTCGGCGGCCGTCGTGCGCGGCCTGCCCTTCAGCGGGAACGGCGGCGCTCAGACCTACCTCGTGCCGGGGCAGACCCCGCCGCCGCCCGGTCAGGAGCAGAAGGCGCTTGAGAACGCCATCGACCCGAACTACCTCGCGGCCGTGGGGCTGCCGCTGATACGCGGGCGCAACTTCACGCACGCGGACGGCCCCGACACGCCGCCCGTCCTGCTCGTCAACCGGACGATGGCCGAGAAGCTCTGGCCGGGCGAAGACCCTCTGGGCAAGCGGCTCGAACTGCCGGAGGTGAAGGTGACGGCCGAGGTGGTCGGCGTCGTCGGCGACGCCAAGCAGTACGACATCGCCGAGCGGCAGCGGCCGCAGATGTACACGGCCTACGCGCAGAACCCGCACATCTTCGGCACGCTCGTCGTGCGCGCCCGCGGCGTCGAGGCGCTGAGCCTCGCCGAGTCGGTGAAGAAGACCGTCTGGTCGGTTGACCCCGAGCAGCCGGTCTGGAAGGTGCGCACGGTCGAATACCTTCTGGAGCAGAACGTCGCGGGGCGGCGCTTCGTGCTGACGCTGATGGCCTGCTTCGCGGGGCTGGCGGTGCTGCTGACGGCGCTCGGGCTCTACGGCGTCATCAGCTACACGGTGGCGCAGCGCACGCACGAGATAGGGGTGCGCGTCGCGCTCGGCGCGCAGGGCCGAGACGTGCTGCGGCTCGTGCTGAGTCAGGGGATGAAGATGGTGCTCATCGGCCTCGGGCTCGGGCTCGCGGGCGCTTACGCGGCGACGAGGTTGATGGCGGGGCTGCTCTACGGCGTCTCGGCCACAGACCCTCTGACCTACGCGGGCGTGGCGCTCTTGCTCGCGGTCGTGGCGCTCCTCTCCTGCTACCTCCCCGCGCGCCGCGCGACGCGCGTCGATCCGCTGGTGGCGCTGCGCTACGAATAAACAGGTCAGTACCACCCGGTACTGACCCGGTTTAAGGAGAAGCGATGAGAACCTTCTTGAAAGACGTTCGGTTCGGCCTGCGCGTCCTGTGGAAGGGCAAGGGGTTCACGGCGGTGGCGGTGTTGACGCTGGGCCTCGGCATCGGCGTCAACGCGGCCATCTTCAGCGGCGTGAGCGCGTTCGTGCTGCGGCCGCTCGACGGCGTGGAGGAGCCCGGGCGGCTGGTCTCGGTCTTCGAGAACTCGGACGGCGGGCCCGGCTACAACAACTTCTCCTACCCCGACCTGCTCGACTACGGCGCGCGCACGGACTTCTTCGAGGGGCTGACCGCGCACACGATGGTGCAGGCCGCCGTCGGCGAGCGCGACCAGACGGACGTGATCTGGGGGCAGTACGTCACCGGCAACTTCTTCGACGTGCTCAAGGTCAGGATGCAGTCGGGGCGCGGCTTCCTGCCCGAAGAGGACAGGACGCCGGGCACGCACCCGGTCGTCGTCCTGAGCGACGCGCTGTGGCGCGAGCGCTTCGGCGCGGACCCTTCGATAGTCGGCCGGCAGGTACAGCTCAACGGCCGGCCGCTGACGGTCGTCGGCGTCGCCTCGCCCGAGTTCCACGGGGCGAAGTGGGCGCTCAGCATGAAGTTCTGGGTGCCGCTGATGATGAGGCAGCAGTTGAGCGGCGGGACGAACAGCTGGATCACGGCGCGCGGCAGCCACTGGCTCGAAGTCTTCGGGCGTCTGAAGCCCGGCGTGACCGAGGAGCAGGCCGCGGCCGCGCTCACGTCCGTCGCCGCGCGGCTCGAAGCGGAGTACCCGGAGGCGCGCAACAAGAACGTGCGCGTGCTCATCGCCGAGGAGCGCATAGGGCGCTGGAGCGACATGGCCGGCGTCGTCTCCCTGAGCAGCGGGCTGGCGCTCGCGATGGCGGGGCTCGTGCTTCTAGTCGCGTGCGCGAACGTGGCGAACATGATGCTGGCGCGGGCGGTCGCGCGGGGGCGCGAGATAGGCATCCGCCTCGCGCTCGGCGCGGGGCGCTGGCGCGTGGTGCGGCAGCTCCTGACCGAGAGCGTCATCCTCAGCCTGGCGGGCGGAGCCGTCGGCCTCGTCCTCTCCTTCTGGATGACGGACGCGCTGACGACCTTCTTCCCGAAGATTCAGTACCCCATCACGGTTGACGTGTCGCCCGACCGGCGCGCGCTCCTGTTCACGGCCGCCGTCTCGCTCCTGACCGGCGTCGTCTTCGGGCTCGCGCCCGCGTTCCAGTCCACCAAGCCCGACCTCGTGCCGGTGCTCAAGGGCGAGTCGCAGCGCTCGGGGCGCGCGCGCCGCCTCTCGCTCCGCAACGCGCTCGTCGTGGCGCAGGTCGCGATCTCTCTGGTCGTGCTCGTCTGCGCGGCGCTCTTCGTGCAGAGCTTCCGCCACGCGAAGTCTATCGACCCCGGCTTCGCGACCGACGGGGCCTTCCTCGTCTCGGTCAACCCCGGCCTCTTCGGCTACGAGAAGGAGCAGGGGCGCGACTTCTACCGGCGGCTCGCGGAGCGCGTGCGCGCGACGCCGGGCGTCGAGGCCGCGGGGTTCGCGGACTGGCTGCCGCTCGGCGACAGCTCGAACGACTGGGGGCCGATCTACCCGGCCGAGCAGCCCGCGCCGCCGCCGGGCGAGGGGCTGAACTCGCACGCGCAGACCGTCAGCGCCGGCTACTTCAAGGCCATGCGCATCTCGCTCGTTGAGGGGCGCGACTTCGACGACCGCGAGCGCGAGGGCGTCAAGCCCGAGGCCCTCGTCATCAACGAGACGCTCGCGCGGAGGCTCTGGCCCGGGGAGAGTTCGTTCGTCGGCCGCCGCATGATGCTCGGGCGCGGCGAGAACGCGGAGGCGCTCGAAGTGGTCGGCGTCGTGCGCGACTCGAAGGTGCGCACGCTCGGCGAGAAGCAGCGGCCTTTGATGTACGTCTCGGTCGATCAGACCTACCGCGGCGGGCTGACGCTCGTCGTGCGCGCGCCGGGCGGGGGCGAGGGGGTCGTCGCTGGCGTGCGGCAGGCCGTCAAGGAGATCGACGCCCGGATGCCGCTCTACAACGTGCGGACGATAGAGCAGCACCTGACGTGGGCCTTCTGGGCGCAGAGCATGGGGGCGTCTTTGGCGACGGCCTTCGGGCTGCTGGCGCTGGCGCTGGCGGCCGTCGGGCTCTACGGCGTGGTGGCCTACACGGTGGCGCGGCGCACGCACGAGATCGGCATCCGCGTCGCGCTCGGCGCGCAGGGGCGCGACATCCTGCGCATCGTGCTCGGGCAGGGGATGGCGCTCACGCTCGTCGGGCTGGCCGCGGGACTGGCGGGGGCCTTCGCCCTCGCGCGCCTGCTCTCAAGCCTGCTCTACGGCATCAGCCCCGGCGACCCCGCGACCTACATCCTCGTCGCGCTCCTGCTCGCGGTCGTCGCCCTGATGGCCTGCCTCGTCCCGGCGCGCCGCGCGACGAAGGTCGATCCGATGGTTGCTCTCAGATACGAGTGATGGGTGTTGGTGTTGGGTTTTAGGTGGTGGGTAAAACCCGGTTCTTCACCCAGAACCCAACACCCAACACCCAACACCTGCGAACGGAGTGAGCACATGCTTCAGGACGTGCGATACGCGGTGCGGGCTCTGTGGAAGAGCCCGGGGTTCACGCTGGTGGCCGTGCTGGCGCTGGCGCTGGGGATCGGCGCGAACACGGCTATCTTCTCGGTCGTCAACGCGGTGTTGCTGCGCCCGCTGCCTTACGCGGAGTCGGGGCGGCTCGTCGCGGTGGGGCAGACGTACCCCGAGAACCGCGCGACGCCGTCGAACACCTCCTACCGCAACTTCACCGACTGGAAGGAGCAGGCCCGCGCCTTCGAGCGGATGGCCGCCTACTACACGACCACCTTCACCAGGACGGGCGGGGGCGAGTCGGTGCGCCTGCGCGGGGCGGTCGTCACGCACGACATGTTCGACCTGCTCGGCGCGACGCCCGCCCTGGGCCGCGGCTTCCGCCCGGAAGACGAGCGGCCGGGCGGCGGGGGCGACGGCCGCCCGGCCGTCCTCAGCTACGAGTGCTGGCGGCGCGACTTCGGCGGCGACCGCGGCGTGCTGGGGCGCGCCGTCACGCTCAACGAGAAGGGCTACACGGTCGTCGGCGTGATGCCCGCCGGCTTCAGGTTCCCCGTGCAGGGGCAGCCGACCGAGGTCTGGACCTCGACGGCGAGCGATGCGGAGCGCCCGAAGGGGCCGGGCACGATCATGGAGGGGCGCGGCTTCCGCACCTGGAGGGTCGTGGCGCGGCTCAGGGAGGGCGTCGGGCCGGAGGAGGCGCAGGCCGAGATGGACTCGGTGGCGGCGAACCTGGCGTCGGCCTACCCGGAGGCGAACAAGGAGGTCGGCGTCAGGGTCATGCCGCTGCTCGAATCGGTCGTCGGGCCGCTGCGGCCGACGATGCTGCTGCTGTTCGGGGCGGTCGGCTTCGTGCTGCTCATCGCCTGCGTTAACGTGGCGAACCTCCTGATCGAGCACGCCGTCAGGCGGCGGAAGGAGATCACCGTGCGCGTCGCGCTCGGGGCGAGCCGGTGGCGGGTCGCGCGGCACCTGCTCGTCGAGAGCCTGTTGCTGTCGCTCGCCGGCGGGGCGCTCGGCACGCTGCTCGCCCTCTGGCTCACGGAACTGCTCGTCGCCTTCAGCCCCGAGCGCATCACGCGCGTGGCGGAGGCGCGGCTCGACGCGCGCGTGCTGCTCTTCACGCTCGGCGTCTCCGTGCTGACGGGCGCGGTCTTCGGCCTGGCCCCGGCGCTCGCCGCCTCGAAGGTCAACCTCACGGAGGCGCTCAACGACGGCGGGCACGGCTCCACGGGCGGACTCCGGCACAACCGCCTGCGCGGCCTGCTGGTCGTGGCCGAGGTGGCGATGGCGATGGTGCTGCTCGTCGGCGCCGGCCTTCTCGTGCAGAGCCTGCTCAACCTGCGGCGCGTCGATCCCGGCTTCAACCCGGAGAACGTGCTGACGCTGTCGGTCTCCGTGCCCCCGTCGAAATACCCGCGCGAGCGGGGCGCCGACTTCTACAGCCGACTGCTGGAGCGCGTCGCGGCCCTGCCGGGGGTGACCGCCGCCAGCGCGACCTCCAGCCTCCCGCTCTCGGGCGAGGCCGCGACCACCGGCTTCGACATCGAGGGCCGCCCGGCCGAGCCGGGGCGTGAGCCCGTGGGCGAGGTGCAGTCCGTCGCGCCCGGCTACTTCCGCACGATGGGCATCCCCCTGCTCGGGGGGCGCGAATACGACCGGCGCGACACGTTCGGCTCCGCGCCCGTCGTCGTCATCAACGAGGCGCTGGCGCGGCAGTATTTCCCCGGCGAGGACCCCCTCGGCAAGCGCATCAAGCCGGGCTTCTCGACGGCCGGCCCCGGGGTGATGAGGGAGATCGTCGGGGTGGTCGGCAACGTCCGGCACCGCGGCCTCGACGCCGAGAGCCGTCCGGCGTTCTACTTCGCGGACGCGCAGATGCCCATGTGGGGCCTGACGCTCGTCGTCCGCGCGGCGGCCGACCCCGCCGCGCTCGCCGGCCCCGTCCGCGAGCGGGTGCGCGAGCTCGACCCGGACGTCCCCGTCTACCGCGTGAGGACGATAGAGGACTTCGTCTCCATCTCCGTCGCCGAGCCGCGCTTCAACACGCTGCTCATCGGGCTCTTCGCCGCGCTCGCCCTGCTGCTGACGGTCGTCGGCATCTACGGCGTCACGTCCTACGCCGTCACACAGTCGCGGCGCGAACTCGGCATCCGCGTCGCGCTCGGCGCGCGGCCGCGCGACATCATCCGGCTGATGCTCGGGCGCGGGCTGGTGCTGACGCTCGCGGGGCTCGGCGTCGGGCTCGCGGCCGTCTTCGGGCTCACGCGCTACATGGCCGGGATGCTGTTCGGCGTCCGGCCGCTGGAGCCGGCCACGCTCGCGCTGCTCTCGCTGCTGCTCGGGTCGGTCGCGCTCCTCGCCTGCTACCTGCCCGCGCGCCGCGCCGCGAAGGTCGATCCGCTGGTTGCTCTCAAATCCGAGTGAGGGGCGAGCCATGAAAAATCTCGTGCATGACATCCGTTACGGCGCGCGCGTGCTGTCGAAGAGCCCGGGGTTTACGGCCGTGGCCGTGCTCGCGCTGGCGCTGGGCGTGGCGGCCAACACGGCCATCTTCTCGGTCGTCAACGCGGTGCTCATCAGGCCGCTGCCTTACAGAGACCCCGCGCGGCTCGTGTTGGTCTGGGAGCAGAACCGCGCCAAGGAGAAGCTCCGCAACGTCGTCTCGCCCGCCAACTTCATCGACTGGCGGGAGCAGACGGAGGTCTTCGAGGAGATGGCCGCCTACAGCGACTGGCGCGCGAACCTGACGGGCGGGGGCGAGCCCGTGGAGGTGCCCGTCCAGTACACGACGCCGAACCTGTTCCGCGTCCTCGGGGCCCGGCCCATCCTCGGGCGCGACTTCACGCCCGACGACGCGCGGCCCGAAGCGCCCGCGGTCGTCGTCATCAGCCACGGGCTCTGGCAGCGCCGCTTCGGCTCAGACCCGGGCGTCGTCGGGCGGGCGGTGACGCTCAACGGGACGCCGGCCGAGGTCGTCGGCGTGATGCCCGCGGGCTTCCAGTGGTTCGTCCGCCAGAACTCCTTCTCGGGCAAGCCCGCGGAGCTTTGGTCGCCCTTCGGCTTCACGGCGCAGCACCGCGTCCGCCGCGGCCGCTACCTCTCGACGGTCGCGCGGCTCAAGGACGGCGTCACGGAGGAGCGCGCGCGGGCCGAGCTGAGTCAGGTCGCCGCGCGGCTCGAAGAGCAGTACCCGGACTTCAACAAGGGCTGGGGCGTCGAGGTCACGCCGCTGCGCGAGCAGTTCGCGGGGCAGATTCGCCCGGCGCTGTGGGTGCTGCTCGCGGCGGTCGGCTTCCTGCTGCTGATAGCGTGCGCCAACGTCGCCAACCTCCTGCTCGCGCGCGCCACCGCGCGCCGCAGGGAGGTCGCCATCCGCGCCGCCCTGGGCGCGAGCCGCCAGCGGCTCGCGCGCCAGTTCCTCACCGAGAGCGTGCTGCTGGCGCTCGCGGGCGGCGCGACGGGGCTGCTGCTCGCTTGGTGGGGCGTCGAGTTGCTTGTCGCCATGAGCCCGCGCGACCTGGTCGATGTCGGCAGCGTCCAACTCGACCTGCCCGTGCTCGGGTTCACGCTCGGCGTGTCGCTGCTGACGGCGGTCTTCTTCGGCGTCGCCCCCGCGCTCGAAGCCGCGCGCCACGACGCGGGCGAGTCTCTGAAGGAGGGCGGGAAGGGCTCGACCGGCGGGCGGCGGAGCCGACGCCTGCGCGCGGCCTTCGTCGTCAGCGAGGTCGCGCTGGCGCTGATGCTCCTTGTCGGGGCCGGCCTCGCCGTGAAGAGCTTCGTGCGGCTGGAGTCGGTCAGCCCCGGCTTCGACCCGGACGGCCTGCTGACGATGCGCGTCGATCTGCCGTATGGGAAGTACGGCGACGAACAGAAGGTCATACGGTTCCAAAGGCAGGCGCTGGAGCGCGTCGCGGCGCTGCCCGGCGTCGAGTCGGCCGGGGCCGTCAGCTTCCTGCCCTTCGCCGGGCCGGGCGCGGTCACCGGCTTCAACGTCGAGGGCCGCCCCGCGCCGCCGCCCGGCGAGGAGCCCACCACGGACGTGCGCGTCGTGGACGAGAACTACTTCCGCGCGATGCGCGTCGCGCTGCTGCGCGGGCGCGGCTTCAGCCCGCAGGAGCAGGTCGAGGCGCGGCGCGTGGCCGTCGTCAGCGAGTCTCTGGCGAAGAAGTATTTCCCCGGCGAAGACCCTCTGGGGAAGCGCATCAGGGTCTTCATGAAGCAGGAGCCGCCGCTGACCGAGATCGTCGGCGTGGTCGCCGACGTGAAGTCGCAGTCGCTCGACGAGGAGCCGCGGCCGACCGTCTACTGGCCGCTGGCGGAACTCCCCATGAACTTCACGTCGCTCGTCGTCCGGGCGGAGGGCGGCGACCCCGAAGCGCTGGCCCCGCTCGTCCGGAGGGAGATTCTGGCGATGGACGCGGAGCAGCCGGTCGCCGACGTGCGCACGATGAACCATCTGCTGGCCGAGTCGGTCGGGCGCGCGCGCTTCAGCGCCTTCCTGCTCGGCGTCTTCGCCTGCGTGGCGGCGGCGCTGGCGGCCGTCGGGCTCTACGCGGTGATGAGCTACGCGGTGGCGCAGCGCCTGCACGAGATCGGCGTCCGCGTCGCGCTCGGCGCGCAAGGCCGCGACATCCTCGTCCTCGTCGTCCGGCAGGGGCTCGCGCTCGGGCTGGCGGGCGCGGCGTTGGGGCTGGCGGGCGCGCTCGCGCTCACGCGGCTGATGCGTTCGCTCCTCTACGAGGTGAGCACGACCGACCTCGCCACCTACGTCTCGGTCTCCGCGCTGCTGCTCGTTGTGACGCTGCTCGCCTGCGTCATCCCCGCGCGCCGCGCGACGAAGGTAGACCCGATGGTGGCTCTCAGATACGAGTGATGGGTGTTGGGTGTTGGGTTTTAGGTGTTGGGCAAAACCCGGTTCTTCACCCAGAACCCAACACCCAGAACCCAACACCTGCGAACGGAGTGAGCTATGAGAACCCTGCTGCAAGACATTCGCTACGGGCTGCGCGTGCTGGCGCGGACGCCGGGGGTGACGGCCGTGGCGGTGGTGTCGCTGGCCCTGGGGATCGGCGCGAACACGGCGCTCTTCAGCGTCGTGGACGAGGTGCTGCTGAAGAAGCTCCCCGTGAAGGAGCCCGAGCGGCTCCTCCTCTTCAAGTCCTATTCGGGGCAGGGCTTCAGCCCGGGCGGCTACAGCGGCAACAGCAGCAACGACCCCGCGGGGCGCACGGTCAGGACCTCCTTCCCCTACCAGTCTTACGTGCGCCTGCGCGAGCGGCAGGGCGGGGCCGTCTCGGACGTGTTCGCCTTCGGCAACGTGACGCTGAACGTGAACGTGGGCGGGGAGGCCGAGGTCGCCTCGGGGCAGGCCGTGTCGGGGAACTACTACGCGGCGCTCGGGGTCGCGCCGCACGCGGGGCGGCTGCTGACGGACGAAGACGACCGAGCGTCGGCCGCGCCCGCCGCCGTCCTGAGCCACCGCTATTGGCAGAAGCGCTTCGGCTCAGACCCCGAGGCGGTGGGCCGGCAGGTGAACCTCAACGGCGTGCCCTTCACGGTGGTCGGCGTCTCGCCGCAGGGCTTCAACGGGACGATGCAGGTCGGCTCCTCGCCCGACGTGACGATCCCCGTGACGTGGGAGCCGCAGGTCAACACCGAGCGCTCGCGCATGGCGGGCGCGGGCGCGTGGTGGCTGCGCGTGATGGGAAGGTTGAAGGAGGGCGCGACGATGGAGCAGGCGCGCGCCGAGCTGGACGCGGTCTTCCGGCAGTCGGTCGTCGAGCACCGCACGGCGCGGTACGCGCTGGCGCAGACCGACGCGCAGAGGGCCGCGGCCCGGCCGCTCGCCGACGAGGAGGTTCCGCAGCTCGACGCGGACACGGGCGCGCAGGGCGAGATGAACACGCGCCAGGGCTTCCAGCAGCCGCTCTATATCCTCCTCGGCGTGGTCGGCGTCGTGCTGCTCATCGCGTGCGCCAACGTCGCCAACATTTTGCTGGCGCGCGCGGCGTCGCGGCAGAGGGAGATCGCCGTCCGCCTCGCGCTCGGCGCGCGCCGTCGCCGCCTGATACGACAGCTCCTGACAGAGAGCGTGTTGCTCTCTTTGGCGGGCGGGGCGCTCGGCGTGCTGCTCGCCTTCTGGATTAAGGACGGGCTGATGTCTGTGGACGACTGGGGCGGGCGCTTCATGGGCGCGCTCGACCCGCGGCTCGACCTGCGCGTGCTCGCCTTCACGACGGCGCTCTCTCTGCTGACGGGGATACTCTTCGGGCTCGCGCCCGCGTGGCGCGCGACGAAGGTTGACCTGACGCCCGCGCTCAAAGACAGCGCGAGAGGTTCGAGCGCGGTCACGCGTTCGTGGCTGTCGAAGTCGCTGGTGGTGGCGCAGGTCGCGCTCTCCCTGCTCCTGCTCGTCGGCGCGGGGCTCTTCCTGCGCACGCTCATCAACCTCAAGCGCGTCGAGATGGGCTTCAACGCGCAGAACCTCCTGCTCCTCCCCGTCGAGGCGGGGCTCGTCGGCTACAAGGACGAGAAGCTCGTCAACCTCTACCGCGACATGAGCGAGCGGCTGGAGGCGCTGCCGGGCGTCCGCTCCGTCACCTTCTCGCGGACGACGCTGCTGTCGCACTCTTCGAGCAGCCGCAGCTTCTACCTGCCGGAGGCCCTGAAGGCGGCGCCCGGGCCGGACGGCTTCCCGCCGCCGACGGGCGACGTTTACATCCATCAGGTGAGGGAGAACTTCCTCGAAGCGATGGAGATTCCGCTGCTCGCCGGGCGCACGCTCTCGGGGCGCGACGACGCGCGCGCGCCGAAGGTGGCGGTCGTCAACCAGACCTTCGCGCGCAAGTTCTTCAACGGCGAGAACCCGGTCGGCCGCCGCCTCACCTTCAACCCGCAGAAGCCCGACGAGGTCGAGATCGTCGGGCTCGCGCGCGACGCCAAGTACACGACCCTGCGCGACGAGACGCCGCCGACGGCCTACCTGCCGTGGCTCCAGGAGCTGCGCTCGATGGGCGGCGTCGTCTTCGAGGTGCGCACCGCGGGCGAGCCCGAGGCGGCGACGGCCGCCGTGCGCCGCGTCGTGCACGAGCTGGACGGGAGGTTCCCGCTCAACGGCGTCAAGACGCAGACGGCGCAGGCCGACGAGACGCTCGCGAGGGAGCGACTCTTCGCCAAGCTCCTCAGCCTCTTCGGGCTGCTCGCGCAGGCGCTCGCCGGCATCGGGCTCTACGGCGTGCTGGCGTGGTCGGTGGCGCGGCGCACGCACGAGATAGGCATCCGCATGGCGCTGGGCGCGCAGCGCCGCGACGTGCTGCGCATGGTGCTGCGGCAGGGGATGGCACTGACGCTGGCCGGCGTGGTCGTCGGCCTCGCCGCGGCCTACGCCGTGACGCGCTTCACGGAGGGCGTCCTCTACGGCGTCACGCCGACCGACCCGCTGACCTTCGCCTCGGTCGCCCTGCTGCTCTCTTCGGTCGCGCTCCTCGCCTGCCTCGTCCCGGCGCGCCGCGCGACGAAGGTCGATCCGATGGAGGCATTGAGATACGAATGACGTGAACCGTGAACCGTAAACCGTGACAAGAGTAAAGCAGTTCTTACTCGTCACGGTTCACGGTTCACGCGCGAACGGAGTGAGCGAATGACCATTCTCCAAGACCTGAAGTTCGCGGTGCGGCGTCTGCGGAAGAGCCCGGGGTTCATGCTGGTGGCGGTCGTCTCGCTGGCGCTGGGGGTGGGGGCGAACGCGGCCATCTTCAGCCTCTTGAACGCGGTGCTGCTCCGGCCGCTGCCCGTCAGAGACCCCGGCCGCCTGGTCTCGGTCTCCCTGTTGGGCAAGGACGACTCGATGCAGGCGTTCTCCTACCTCACCTACAAAGACTTCCGCGACCGCAACCAGGTGCTCGACGGCCTCTTCGCCGAGCGGCTCGCGCCGATGAGTCTGAGCCGCGGCGCGGGCAACGAGCGCATCTGGGGCTACCTCGTCTCGGGGAACTACTTCGAGGTGCTCGGCGTCGGCGCGGCGCGCGGCCGCGCGTTCACGCAGTCGGACGACGGCGCGCCGCTCTCCGCGCCGCTGGCCGTCATCAGCCACGCCTGCTGGCAGCGGCGCTTCGGCGGCGACCCCGACCTCGTCGGGCGCGACGTGCAGCTCAACGGCCGCCCCTTCCGCGTCGTCGGCGTCATGCCCGAAGGGTTCGCGGGCACGGAGATCATCTACACGCCCGAGGTCTGGATTCCGATGTCGATGCAGGAGTGGATCGAGCCGGGCAACGCGTGGCTCGAACGGCGCTCGACGCAGAACCTCTTCGCCGTCGGCCGGCTGAAAGACGGCGTCACGCGCGAGCAGGCCGAGGCGTCGCTCAACCTCCTCGCCGGGCAGCTCGGGCGCGAGTACCCGGACACGGATGAGGGGCGCAAGGTCGTCCTCATCCCGCCGGGCTTCCTCATCCCGCAGTTGCGCGGGGCAATCGTCGGCTTCGCGGCCGTGCTGATGGGCGCGGTGAGCCTCGTGCTGCTCATCGCGTGTGCGAACCTCGCGAACCTTCTGCTGGCGCGCGCCTCGGGCCGCCGCAAGGAGATCGCGCTCTGCGTCGCGCTCGGCGCGTCGCGCTGGCGGCTCGTCCGGCAACTGTTGGTCGAGAGCCTTCTGCTCGCGCTCGCGGGCGGGGCCGCAGGGCTGTTGCTGGCGGCGTGGCTGCTGGAGCTGGTCGCCGCGTACCGCCCGCCGATGGACATCCCCGTCTGGATCGAGCCGCCGTTGGACTGGCGCGTGCTCCTCTTCGCGCTCGGCGCGTCGCTTCTGACGACGGTGCTCTTCGGGCTCGCGCCCGCCTTGCAGGCGACGCGCACAGACCTCGTGCCCGCGCTCAAGGGCGTCGCTTCGCCGCGCGCGCGGGGGCGTTCGCGCCTGCGCGGCGGGCTGGTCGTGGCGCAGGTCACGCTCTCGCTCGTGCTGCTCGTCGCCGCGGGCCTGACGGTGCGCGCGCTGCGAGGGCTTCAGGCGGCGAGTCCCGGCTTCGAGGTCGAGCACGGCCTCGTCGCTTCGTTCGATTTAGGCTTGCAGGGGTACGACGAGCCGCGCGGGCGCGACTTCCAGCGGCGTCTGCTGGAGCGCGTGCGCGCGACGCCGGGCGTGCGCGCAGCCTCGCTGACAGACCTCTTCCCCCTGAGCCTCAACTACACGAGCAACGACCTCTACGTGGAGGGGCGGCCCGGCGCGCGCGGCGCGAACGTCCCGGTCGCGATGGTCGCCTCAATCGAGCAGGGCTACTTCGACGCGATGGGCGTCCCGGTCGTGGCGGGCCGGCCCTTCGAGGGGCGCGACGGCTCGGAGTCGCCGCGCGTGGTCGTCGTCAACGAGACCCTGGCGCGCCGCTTCTTCCCCGGCGCAGACCCGGCGCGCGAGGCCCTGGGCAAGCGCATCGGCTTCTCGGGCGACCGCGGGCCGTGGGCCGAGATCGTCGGCGTGGCCGGGGACGGGAAGTATTGGACGATAGGCGAAGCGCCGCAGCCCTTCATCTACTCGCCGTTGGCGCAGCGCTACTCCTCTTTCGCGACGCTCGTCGTGCGCGCGGCGGGCGGCGACGCGCGCGCGCTCGTCCCGGCCTTGAACGCCGAGGTGCGCGCGCTCGACGCGGGGCTGCCGCTCTTCGACGTGAAGACGATGGAGGAGCACATGGGCGTGTCGCTCTTCCCGGCGCGGGTGGCGGCGGCGCTGCTGGGCGGCTTCGGCCTGCTGGCGCTGTTGCTGGCGGCGACCGGCGTCTACGGCGTCGTCTCGTACGCGGCGGCGCAGCAGACGTGCGAGATAGGCATCCGCGTCGCCCTGGGCGCGCGCCGGCGCGACGTGCTGCGGCTGGTAGCCGGGCGCGGGATGCTGCTGGTCGGCGTGGGCGTCCTCCTGGGCCTGGGCGGCGCGCTCGCGTTGACGCGCTTCATGGAGGGCGTGCTCTACGGCGTCTCGGCCACAGACCCCCTGACCTTCGCCCTCGTCGCCGCGCTCCTGCTCGCCGTCGCCCTCGTGGCCTGCCTCGTCCCGGCGCGCAGGGCGACGAAGGTCGATCCGATGGTCGCTCTCAGATACGAGTGAGGTGAAGCCATGACGACTCTGCTTCAGGACGTTCGCTACGGGCTGCGCGTGTTGGCGCGCAAGCCGGGGTTTACGGCGGTGGCGGTGTTGACGCTCGCGTTAGGGATAGGCGCGAACACGGCCATCTTCTCGGTCGTCAACGCGGTGCTCCTGCGTCCCTTCGCCTACCGTGAGCCCGAGCGCATCGTCGGCGTGTGGGAGCGGCCCGAGGGGATGGAGCGCAACGAGGTGGCGGCGGGCAACTTCTTCGACTGGCAGCGGCAGGCGCAGTCGTTCGAGCAACTGTCGATGCTCTCCTTCTGGAGCGCGAACATGACGGGGCAGGACTCGCCGGAGCTGCTGCGGGGTTTCCTCGCCACGCCGAACCTCTTCGAGATGCTCGGCGTCGGCGCGGCGCGCGGCCGCACCTTCACACAGGACGAGACGCAGCCGGGTAAGGACGCGGTCGTCGTCCTCAGCCACGAGTTGTGGCAGCGGCGCTTCGGCGGGCGCGAGGATGTCCTCGGGCAGACGCTCCAGATCAACGGCCGCGCGCGCACCGTCATCGGCATCATGCCGCCGGGCTTTCAGATTCACAGGCGCGCGGAGCTTTGGGGGCCGCTCGCCTTCGACGACGCTGGCGCACAGAACCGGCGCGCGCACTACCTCATCAGCTACGGACGACTGAAGGACGGGGTCACCGTCGAGCAGGCGCAGGCCGAGATGAACGCCATCGCCGCCCGGCTCGCGGACGAGCACCCGGACACGAACGCGCGCCAGGTCGTGCTCATCCCTTTGCGCGAGCAGACGGTCGGTAACGTGCGCCCGGCCATACTCGCGCTGCTCGGCGCGGTGGGCCTGGTGCTGCTGATAGCCTGCGCGAACGTCGCCAACCTCATGCTCGCGCGCGCCGCGGGCCGGCAGAGGGAGGTGGCCGTCCGCGTCGCCCTCGGCGCGAGCCGCTGGCGGATCGTGAGGCAACTCCTGACGGAGAGCCTGCTGCTCTCTCTGGCGGGCGGGGCGGCCGGGCTCATGCTCGCTTTGTGGGGCGTCGAGCTTCTGAGCCGCAGCGTGCCGCAGGAGGTGCTCCACTGGATGCCGCAGGTCGGCGAGATCGGCATCGACGCGCAGGTGCTCGGCTTCACGCTGCTGCTCTCGCTGATGACGGGGCTGCTGTTCGGGCTCGCGCCCGCGCTCGCCTCCTCGCGCCGCCCGCTCGGCGAGACGCTCAAGGAGGGGGGCCGCGGCGCGGGCGGCGAGGGGGGCCGAGGCCGCGTGCGGGGGCTGCTCGTCGTCTCGGAGGTGGCGCTGTCGGTCGTGCTTCTGGTCGGCGCGGGGCTGCTCATCAAGACGGTCGTGCGGCTGCTCGGCGTGAGCACGGGCTTCGACACGTCGAACGTTTTGACGATGAGGGTGACGCTGCCCTCGGCGCGCTACAGGGAGAACGAGAAGGTCGTGGCCTTCTTCGAGCGCGCGGCCGAGCGCCTGCGCGCGACGCCCGGCGTCGTCTCGGCGGGCGTGGTCAGTCAGCTCCCTCTGGGCGGCAGCAACACAAGCACGGTCTTCCGTATAGAGGGGCGCGAGCCCGCCGCGCCGGGGCAGGGCGTCAGCGCAGAATACCGCGTCGTGAGTGAAGACTACTTCCACACGCTCAACATCCCTCTGCTCTCGGGGCGCGGCTTCACGGCTGACGACCGCGCGGACAGGCCCGGCTCCGTCCTCGTCAGCGAGTCGGGCGCGCGCCGCTGGTTCAATGGAGAGAACCCCATCGGCAAACGCATACGTGAGGAGATGCCGAACTCGGCGTGGCTCACGGTCGTCGGCGTCGTCGGCGACGTGCGCCACTGGGGCCTGAGCGAGGAGCCGCGGCCGACGCTCTACTACACCTACCGGCAGAATCCCGAGCGCTCGATGGTGCTGGCCGCGCGCACCGCGTCCGACCCGGCGTCGTTCGTGCGCGCGGCGCGGCAGGCCGTGCTCGACGTTGACAAAGACCAGCCCGTCCACGAGGTGAGGACGCTCGCGGAGGCGGCGAACCAGACGATCATCCTGCAACGCTGGATGAGCACGCTGCTCGGCATCTTCTCGGCGGTGGCGATGCTTCTGGCGGCGGTCGGCATCTACGGCGTGCAGGCTTACAACGTGACGCAGCGCACGCACGAGATCGGCATCCGGGTCGCGCTCGGCGCGCAGGCGAGAGACATCCTGCGCCTCGTCGTCCGTCAGGGCCTGGCGCTCGGGCTCGCCGGGGTGGGTCTGGGCTTGCTGGCCGCGCTCGGCCTGACGCGGCTGCTCGACAGCCTGCTCTACGGCGTCACCGCCAACGACCCGGCGACCTTCTTCGTCGCCGCCCTCCTCGTCTCGGCGGTCGCGCTCCTGGCCTCTTACGTCCCGGCGAGAAGGGCGACGAAGGTCGATCCGATGGAAGCGCTCCGTTACGAGTAATCGGGTCGGTACCGCCCGCGGTAGCGGGTGGGCCTCGGCGATACGGCTCGCCCGGGTAATGAAGTCCCACCCGCTACCGCGGGCGGTTCTGACCCGGCCATGATAAAGGGGAATTATGAGAACGCTTTGGAAGGACGTTCGGTACGGGGCGCGGGCTTTGTGGAAGAGCCCGGGGTTTACGTTGGTCGCGGTGCTGGCGGTCGCCCTGGGCGTCGGCGCGAACACGGCTATCTTCTCGGTCGTCAACACGGTCCTGCTGCGCGCGCTGCCCTTTGAGAACGCGGAGCGGCTGGTGACGCTATACACGGGGCGTGGCCCCAACGCGCCGGGCGGGCCGCTCTCGTACCCCGACCTGCTCGACTACCGCGCGCAGGCGAAGTCTTTGGAGTACGTCGCGGGCTACCAGGGCGTCGGCACCGTGATGAGCTTGGGGCAGGACGACGAGCCGGAGCGCGTGCGCGGCGTCGAGGCGATGGCCGACCTCTTCCCTCTGCTGGGCGTGCGCCCCGCCATGGGCCGCTTCTTCACGCGCGAGGAGGACGAGAAGGACGGCCCCCGCGTCATCGTCATCAGCGACGGCCTCTGGCGGCGGCGCTTCGGCTCCGACCCGAACGTCGTCGGGCGCGAGGTGGGGATGGGGCTCACGCGCCGCCCCGCGACCGTCATCGGCGTGATGCCGCCCGGCTTCAAGTTCCCGCCCGACGACGCGGACGCGATTGACTACTACGAGTCCTTCGTCGCGTCGAACGTGAAGGCAGACCCCGACTCGATGAACAACCGCGGCGCGGTCTTCATCACGACGGTGGCGAAGCTGCGGGACGGCGCGTCGGCCGAGCAGGCGGCGTCCGAGGTCGAGACCATCGCGAACCGCATCGCCGCCGAGTACCCGGCCACAAGCGCGAACCGCCGCGCCCGCGTCGTGCGCCTGCACGAAGACCTCGTCGGTCAGGTGCGCCCGGCGCTGCTCATCCTGCTCGGCGCGGTCGGGCTCGTGCTGTTGATAGCGTGCGCGAACGTCGCCAACCTTTTGCTCGCGCGCGCCGCCTCGCGCGGGCGTGAGATCGCCGTGCGCACGGCCCTGGGCGCGACGCGCGCGCGGGTCGCGCGGCAGCTCCTGACCGAGAGCCTCCTGCTCTCTCTAACGGGCGGGGCCGCCGGTCTCCTGCTTTCGGTCTGGGCCATGGAGGCCATCGTCAAGCTGAGCCCCGCGACCGTGCCGCGGCTCGCCGAGACTTCGATTGACGCGCGCGTCTTCCTCTTCGCGCTCGGCGTCTCCGTCCTGACGGGGCTGGTGTTCGGGCTCGCGCCCGCGCTCCAGGCCTCGAAGACCGATCTGGCCGAGGCGCTCAAGGAGGGCGGGCGCAGCGGCGCGGCGGGCGCGCGGCGCAACCGCCTGCGCTCGGCGCTCGTCGTCGCGGAGGTCGCGCTAAGCTTGGTGCTGCTCATCGGCGCGGGGCTGCTGATTAAGAGCTTCCGCCAGTTGGTGACGACCGACCCGGGCTACTCGCCCGAGCGCGTGCTCGCCGTCCTCGTCGCGCTCAACACGCAGAAGTTCAAAGACGAAGAGAGCCGCGCGGGCTACTACCGCGAGGCCGTCGCGCGCATAGGCCAACTGCCGGGCGTCGAGTCGGCGGGCCTGACGCGCCTGCTCCCGCTCGGGCGCAGCGACATCTTCAACAGCTTTAACATCGCCGGGCGCGAGCCGTTCCCGCCGGGCTACGGCAACGCCGCGCGCAGCTACACCGTCAGCCCCGAATACTTCCGCGTCCTCGGCGTGCCCCTCCGGCGCGGGCGCGCCTTCACGGCGGCGGACGGGAAGAACGCGCCGGGCGTCATCGTCGTCAACGAGGCGTTCGTCAGCCGCTTCTTCGAGGGGCGGGAGCCGCTCGGCCAGCACGTCGTCCTCGACGGGCCGGACGACAAGCCGCTGCCGCCGCGCGAGGTCGTCGGCGTCGTCGGCAACGTCCGCTTCCAGAAGTTCAACGACGTGGAGCAGCCCGAATACTACATCCCGTTCGAGCAGGCACCCTCGGCCGTGTCGCAGGTGGTCGTGCGGACTCGGGGCGAGGACGCGGCGGCGCTCACCGCGTCGGTGCGCGCGGCGCTGAAGGGCGTTGACCCGAACCTGCTCATCTGGGAGACGCGGACGATGGACGAGCTGGTCGGGCAGTCGGTCGCGCCGCAGCGCTTCAACGTCGCGCTGCTCGGCTTCTTCGCGGCGCTGGCGATGCTTCTGGCGGCGGTCGGCATCTACGGGGTGATGAGCTACACGGTGACGCAGCGCCGCCACGAGATCGGCATCCGGATGGCGCTCGGGGCGCAAGGGAGAGACGTGCTGCGGCTCGTCGTCCGTCAGGGGATGCTGCTCACGCTCCTCGGCCTGGGGCTGGGGCTGGCGGGCGCGTTCGCGCTGACGCGCCTGATGTCGAGCCTGCTCTACGGCGTCTCGGCCACAGACCCTTTGGTCTTCGCGTCCGTCTCTTTGTTGCTCGCGGCGGTCGCGCTCTTAGCTTCTTACGTCCCCGCGCGGAGGGCGACGAAGGTAGACCCGATGGTGGCACTGCGTTACGAGTAATACAGGTCAGAACCGCCCGCGGTAGCGGGTGGGCCTCGGTGAGACGGAGCGCTCGGGTAATGACGGGCCACCCGCTACCGCGGGTGGTTCTGACCCGGCTTAAGGAGGAGCGATGAGAACTCTGCTGCAAGACCTTCGCTTCGGAGCGCGGATGTTGTGGAAGAAGCCGGGGTTTACGGCCGTCGCCGTCCTGACTCTGGCGTTAGGCATCGGGGCGAACACGGCCATCTTCAGCGTGGTCAACGCGGTGCTGCTGCGGCCGCTGCCGTTCCCCGACGCGGAGCGTCTGGTGTTGGTCTGGAACCGCGGGGCGGAGGCGGCCGGAGGCGACCGCACGCCGCTCGCCGTCGCCGACCTGCTCGACTGGCGGGCGCAGAGCCGCTCCTTCGCCGACGTGGGGGCGTTCCAACGCGCCATGTACAACTACGCCGGCGGCGACTCGCCCGAGCGCGTGCAGGCCGCAGGCGTGACCGCCAACTTCTTCCCCATGCTGGGCGTGCAGGCGCAGCTCGGGCGCACCTTCCTCCCAGACGAAGAGCGGGCGGGCGCTCCGCGCGTCGCGCTGCTCAGCCAGGGCTTCTGGCGCAGCCATTTCGCCGCCGACCCGCAGGCCGTGGGGCGCACCTTCAGTCTGAACGGCGAGCCCTACACCGTCGTCGGCGTCATGCCCGCCGGCCTCGACTTCCCCGACGGGGACGTGAAGCTCTGGACGGCGATGCGGTTGGAGCAGCCTGCGCGGCGCGGCCCCTACTTCCTTACGGGCGTGGCGCGCCTGAAGCCGGGCGTGACCCTTGAGCAGGCGCGCGCCGAGGTGAACGCGATGAGGACGAGCTTCGGCGGCCAGACGTTCAGCTTCAACGTCGTGCCCGTCAACGAGTTCGTCGTCGGCGACGTGCGCACGGCGCTGCTGGTGCTGCTGGGGGCCGTGACGCTCGTCCTGCTGATCGCCGCGGTCAACGTCGCCAACCTGTCGCTGGTGCGCTCGGCGGCGCGCGTCAAGGAGATTTCCATCCGCGCCGCCCTCGGGGCCAGCCGCGCGCGCATCGTCCGGCAGCTCCTCGTCGAGAGCCTTTCGCTGGCGCTCGTCGGCGGCCTGCTCGGGGCCCTGTGGGCGTCCTGGGGCGTCGAGCTGCTGCTGAAGATCGCGCCGGAGAACATTCCGCGCTTAGACCAGATCGCGATTGACGGGCGCGTGCTGGGCTGGACGGCGCTGGTCTCGCTCGCGACGGGCGTCCTCTTCGGGCTCGCGCCGGCGTGGCAGAGTTCCCGGCTCAACCCCAACGAGGCGCTCAAGGAGGGCGGGCGGGGCGCGACCGAGAGCGCGGGCAGGCGGCGGTGGCGCGACCTGCTGGTGGTCTCCGAGCTGGCCCTGACCGTCATGCTCCTCGTCGGCGCGGGGCTGCTGGTCAAAAGCTTCTGGCGGTTGCAGCACGTCGAGTCGGGCGTCAGCACGGAGGGCGTGCTGACGATGCAGCTCGCGCTGCGCGGCCAAAGGTACTCCGACGCGCCGCAGGTGGGGGCGTTTCACGCGAGCCTGCTCGAACGGGTTCGGGCGCTGCCCGGCGTGCGCGCCGCCGCAGTCAGCAACAGCCTGCCGCCCGACAGCACGGAATTCTCGGACGACTTCACGGTCGAGGGGCGGCCCGCCGCCCCTGGGCAGAACCCGCCGATAGCTTACGTCGTCCGCGTCAGCCGGGATTACTTTCAAACCCTCGGCGTCCCGCTGCGGCGCGGGCGTTACTTCGGCCCCGCCGACGCCGAGGGCGCCCCGCAGGTGGCGATCATCGACGAGACGCTGGCGCGCCGGTTCTTCCCCGGCGAAGACCCCGTCGGCAAGCGCATCAACACGTCCGACGAGGCGGAGCCCGACTGGTGGGAGATCGTCGGCGTGGTCGGCGACGTGAAGTACACGGGGCTGGGGGACGAGACGCAGCCCGCGATCTATCAGCCGACGACTCAGGCCGCCTCCTGGAACGCGTTCCTCTCGGTCAAGACCGAGACGGCCGACCCTTTGAGCCTCGTCGCCGCCGTCCGCCGCGAGATCAAGTCGCTCGACGCCGAGCTGCCCGTGTCGCAGGTCGGCACGCTGGAGCAGCGCTTCGCCTCCTCGGTCGCGCAGCCGCGTTTCCGCGCCACGCTGATCGCACTCTTCGCGGCGCTGGCGCTCGCGCTGGCGGCCGTCGGCACCTACGGCGTCGTCTCCTACACGGTCACACAGCGCACCCACGAGATAGGCGTCCGGCTGGCGCTGGGCGCGCAGACGGGCGACGTGCTGAAGCTGGTGCTGAGGCAGGGGGCGGCGCTGGCGGCCTTCGGGGTGTCGCTCGGGCTGGGCGCGTCGTTCGCCCTGACGGGGCTGCTGGAGAACCTGCTCTTCGGCGTCAGCGCGACCGACTGGCAGACCTTCGTCACCATCCCGCTGCTGCTCACGGCCGTGGCCCTGCTGGCCTGCTACCTCCCCGCGCGCCGCGCGACGAAGGTAGACCCGATGGAGGCTTTGAGATACGAATGACGTGAGCCGTGAACCGTAAACCGTGACGGGTTTAAAACCGTCTTCTTCTTGTCACGGTTTACGGTTCGCGGTTCACGCGAACGGAGTGAGAACAATGAGAACTCTCTGGCAAGACATGCGCTACGGCGCGCGAATGCTGTGGAAGAAGCCCGGCTTCACCGCCGTGGTGTTGTTGACGCTGGCGCTGGGCATCGGCGCCAACGCCGCGCTCTTTTCGGTGGTCAACGGCGTGCTCTTGAACCCGCTCCCCTTTCCGCAGCCCGAGCAGCTCGTCTCGCTCCACCAGAGCAAGCCGAACTTCGACACGGGGGCCATCCCGTATCCGAATTTTCAGGACTGGCAGAAAGAGAATCAGACCTTCTCCGCGATGGCCGTTTCGCGCGGGGCCAGTTTCGCCCTGCTCGGCGCGGGCGAGGCCGAGCGCGTCAGCGGGCGGCGGTGCTCGGCGAACATCTTCACGGTGCTCGGCGTCGAGCCCGCGCTAGGGCGCAACTTCGCGCCGGGCGAAGACGAGCCGGGGGCCGAACCCGTCGTCATCATCAGCGCGGGGCTCTGGCAGCGCAGGTTCGGCGGCGCGCAGGACGTTGTGGGCAGAAGCCTGACCGTCGATGACAAGAGCTACACAATCGTCGGCGTGCTCCCGGCGGGCTTCGCCATCTTCCGCAGCGCCGACGTCTACGTGCCGATGGGCCAGTGGGGCAATCGCGCGTTGCAGAACCGGAGCGCCGGCCTGGGCCTGCACGGCATCGGCCGGCTCAAGCCGGGCGTCACGCTCGCGCAGGCGCGGGCCGACCTGGGCGGCGTCATGCGGAGCCTGGCCGAAAGGTACCCGGACGCCAATCGGGGCAACGGCGCGGCGGTCATCCCGCTCAAGGAGACGATGATCGGCGACGTCGGGCCGATTCTGTGGATGCTGCTGGGCGCGGTCGGGTTCGTGCTGGCCGTCGCGTGCGTCAACGTCAGCAACCTGCTGCTCGCGCGCTCGACCGCGAGGACGCGCGAGTACGCCGTCCGCGCCGCGCTGGGCGCCGGGCGCTGGCGACTGCTCCGCCAGTCGTTGACCGAGAGCCTTCTGCTCTCTTTGGCGGGCGGCGGGCTGGGCCTGCTGCTCGCCGCCTGGGTCACGCGCGCCGCGCTCGACGCGCTCCCAACGGGGTTGCCGCGCGCGGAAGAGGTCGAGCTCGACCTCCGCGTCCTGCTCTTCACACTGGCCGTCTCGCTGCTGACGGGCGTGCTGGCGGGGCTGGCCCCCGCGCTGAAGACCTCGCAGGAGCGTCTGTCCGAAACGCTCAAGGACGGCGGCCGCGGGTCGGTCGGCGGGCGCGGGCGGGCGCAAGGGCTGCTGGTCGCTTTGGAGATGTCGCTGGCGCTCGTGCTGCTCATCGGCGCGGGCCTGATGATCCGCAGCATGAGCGCGCTCTGGAACGTTGACGCGGGCTTTCGCCCGGACAACCTTCTGACCTTCGGACTCAGCTTCCCGCCCTCGCTGCGCGCCGCCAACGACGAGACGAAGCGCGCCGCCCTGCGCGACCTGAGTGACCGCCTCAACTCCATGCCGGGGGTCAAGGCGGCTTCATTCTCGGTGGGCGCGCTCCCCATCCTGGGCGAGGACGACGTCTTCTTCTGGCTCGACGGCCAGCCCAAGCCCGCGAGCACGAGCGAGATGAAGATGGCGCTGACCTACCGGGTCGAGCCGGGCTACCTGACGGCGATGGGCATCCCGCTCAAGCGGGGCCGCTTCTTCAACGCGCACGACGAGGAAGGGGCCCCGCCCGTCGTCGTGATTGACGAGGTCTTCGCCCGCCAACACTTCCCGGGCGAAGACCCGCTGGGCAAGCGCATCAACCTCGGGGACGACCGGGGCCCCATGGAGATCGTCGGGGTGGTCGGGCACGTGAAGCAGTGGAGCCTCGCGGCGAACGACGAGGAGTCGCTTCAGGCGCAGCTCTACGAGCCGTTCAGACAGTTGGGCTGGCCGTCCGAGGCGCAGGTGGTGATGCGCGTCGAGGGCGGGGCCGCGACGGCACATTTCGACGCGATCCGCCGAGTCGTCCAGGGCCAACACAGCCACAACGTCGTTTACGGGGCGCAGACGATGAACGAGGTGCTCGCAGACTCGCTGGCGCGCCAGCGTTTCTCGATGATCCTGCTCAACGCCTTCGCGGCGGTGGCGCTTCTGCTGGCGAGCCTCGGCCTCTACGGCGTCATCTCCTACCTGGTCGGCCAGCGGACGCACGAGATCGGCGTCCGGATGGCGCTCGGCGCGCAACGCCTCGACGTGCTGCGCCTCGTCGTCAGACACGGGATGAAGATGGCGCTGGGCGGCGTCGCGCTGGGACTGTTTGCCGCGCTGGGTTTGACCCGTCTGCTCGCGCGCCTGCTCTACGGCGTCAGCCCGACCGACCCCGCGACCTACGTCCTCGTCGCGCTGCTGCTCGCGGCGGTCGCCCTGCTCGCCTGTCTCGTTCCGGCGCGGCGCGCGACGAAGGTAGACCCGATGGAGGCGCTTCGGTACGAGTAATAAAGGTCAGAACCGCCCGCGGTAGCGGGTGGGCCTTCCGTCAAAGGCTTGACGATTGATGACCGCGTCACTCTCATCAATCATCCGGCGTACGTCACGCCCACCCGCTACCGCGGGCGGTACTGACCCGGGTTAAGGAGAAGCAATGACTCTTTTAAAGGACGTGCGGTACGCGGTGCGGACGCTGTCGAGGCAGCCGGGGTTCGCGGCCGTGGCGGTGTTGACGTTGGCGCTGGGGATAGGGGCGAACACGGCCATCTTCTCGGTCATCGACGCGGCGCTGCTGCGCTCGCTGCCGTACCGCGAGCCCGGGCGGCTCGTGCACCTCTGGGAGTCGAAGCGCAGCCGCGACTTCGAGCGGCGCGAGGCTTCGTACCTCGACCTGCTCGACCTGCGCGCGCAAGGGGGGGAGGTTTTCGAGGGGCTGGCCGGCTATGTGGGGCGGCCCTTGACGCTCACCGAGGGGGGCGAGGCCGCGCGCACGCGGGGCGCGGCCGTGACGGCGAACTTCTTCGACCTGCTCGGCGTGCGTGCCGCCGCCGGGCGCACCTTCGTCGAGGGCGAGGACGGGATCGAGGGCAGGCGCGTCGTGCTCTTGAGTCACGGACTCTGGCAGCGCCGCTTCGGCGGAGAGCCGGGCGCGGTCGGGCGCGAGGTCACGCTCGACGGGCAGGCTTACACAGTCGTCGGCGTGCTGCCCGCCGGCTTCAGCTTCGCGCTGCTCGGCGACGTAGAGGTCTGGACGCCGCTCAGGCCGCCGCCCGAGGTCGCCGCGCGCCGCTACATGCACTGGGTGAAGGTGGTCGGGCGGCTCAAGCAAGATGTAACTCTCGAAGGGGCGCAGGCGCACCTGGCGACCGTCGCCTCGCGCATCGAGCGCGACGACCCGGGCGCGCACGCGGGCGTCTCCATGCGCGCCGTCCCGCTTCAGGAGGAGTTCGTCGGCGCGGTGCGCCCCGTGCTCTTCGTGCTGCTCGGCGCGGTCGGGTTCGTGCTGCTCATCGCGTGCACGAACGTCGCCAACCTCCTGCTCGCGCGCTCGGCCGCGCGGCAGAAGGAGGTCGCCATCCGCGCCGCGCTCGGCGCGAGTCGCTGGCGCGTGGTGCGGCAGCTCCTGACGGAGAGCGTGCTGCTCTCAATCGTCGGGGGGGCTGCGGGGCTCGTGCTCGCGCTGTGGGGCGTGGACGTGCTCGTCGCTCTGATACCGGCGTCGCAGCTCGTGCAGATGCCCTACCTGCAAAGCCTCTCGCTCAACCGCGACGTGCTGCTCTTCGCCGCCGGCCTCTCTTTCCTGACGGGCGTGCTCTTCGGGCTGACGCCCGCGCTCTCTGCCTCGCGCGCGGACTTGCAGAGCGCCCTGAAGGAGGGCGGGCGCAGCACCGTCTCGCGCGGCGGCCGGCGGCTGCGCGACCTGCTCGTCGTGGCGGAGGTGGCGCTCGCGCTCGTCCTGCTCGTCGGCGCGGGGCTCCTGCTGAAGAGCCTCTTGACGATGCTCCGCGTTGACCCCGGCTTCGACACGCGGGGCCTTCTGACGATGCGGGTCGCGCTCCCGCCCGCGCGCTATGGCGAGGGCGACAGGGCAACGCGCTTCTACGAGGAGGTGCTGCGTCGCGCCTCTTCGGTGCCGGGCGTGCGCGGCGCGGCGCTGACGAGCAACCTGCCGCTCGCGGGCGACGGGGGGACGGGCACGCCGCAGGTCGTCGGGCGACAGACTCCCGCCTCGGAGCTGACCGAGGCGCACCTGCGCACCGTCAGCGCCAACTACTTCGAGGTGCTGGGCGTGCCGCTCGTCGCGGGTCGGCCTTTCGCCGAGCGCGACGACGCGAAGTCGCCGCCCGTGCTCCTCGTCAACAAGACCTACGCCGAGCGGGTCTTCCCCGGCGAAGAGGCGGTCGGCCGCCGCGTCACGTTCAGGTTCACCGCCGACGCGCAGTTCGAGATCGTCGGCGTCGTCGGCGACGAGAAGGTGACGAGCCTCGACGCGCGCACCACGCCCGTCGTCTACTTCCACTCGCGCCAAGACTCTTACTTCGACTCCGCCGCGCTCGTCCTGCGCGCGGACGCGGCAGACCCTCTGGCGCTCGCCCCGGCCGTGCGCGGCGAGGTGCGCGCGCTCGACCCGGAGGTGCCGGTCTACGCCGTGCAGACGCTTGAGCAGATGGTCGCGAACTCGCGCTCGGCCTTCATGCGCCGCTACCCGGCCTACCTGACGGGCGTCTTCGCGTGCGTCGCGCTGCTGCTGGCGCTGGTCGGCATCTACGGCGTCGTCTCCTACGCGGTCGCGCAGCGCACGCACGAGATCGCCGTCCGCGTCGCGCTCGGCGCGCGGACGCGCGACGTGCTGCGGCTCGTGCTCGGGCACGGCCTGCTGCTCGCGCTCGGCGGCATCGCCGTGGGCGCGGTCGGCGCGCTCGCGCTGACGCGCCTCATCTCGGGCCTGCTCTTCGGCGTCTCGGCCGCAGACCCGGCGGTCTACGGCCTCGTCGCGCTGCTGCTCGCGGCGGTCGCCCTGCTGGCCTGCCTCGTCCCGGCGCGCCGCGCGACGAAGGTCGATCCGATGGTGGCTCTTAGATACGAATGAACGTGAATCGTGAACCGTAAACCGTGACAAGAAGGAGAGCATTTTTTTACTTGTCACGGTTTACGGTTCACGGTTCACGAGCGAACGGAGTGAGCTTATGAGAACACTGTGGCAGGACGTGCGGTTCGGGCTGAGGCTGCTCTGGAAGCGGCCGGGGTTCACGGCCGTGGCGCTGGCGGTGCTGGCGCTGGGCGTGGGTGCGAACACGGCCATCTTCTCGGTCGTCAACGCGGTGCTCTTGCGCCCGCTGCCGTACCCGGGCGCGGAGCGCGTCGTCTCCTTCGACGGCGTCAACCCGTCGAAGGGCATCGAGGAGAGCAACATGTCCGCGCCAGACTTCGCCGACTGGCGGGAGCAGGCTCGCTCCTTCGAGGCGCTCGCCATCTACGTGCAGGGCGGCACCAACCTCACCGGCGCGGACGAGCCGGAGCGGGTCACGGCCGCCTGGGTCGGGCCGGACTTCTTCCGCGTCATCGGGGTGGGGGCCGCGCGCGGCCGCGCCCTGCTGCCCGAAGACGAACGGCCGGGGGGCGCGGCCGTCGTCATCAGCCACGGGCTCTGGCAGCGCCGCTTCGGCTCCGACCCCGGCGCGGTCGGGCGCACGGTGCAGTTGGGCGGGCGGAACTGGGAGATCGTCGGCGTCATGCCCGCGGGCTTCGACTTCCCGCAGCGGGCGCAGGTCTGGGGGCCGCTCCAGCTCGACCTGAGCGACGAGCCGCGCGACAACCGCAGCTACAACGTCGTCGGCCGCCTCCGCGAGGGCGTCACGCTCGAAGCGGCGCAGGCCGAGATGGACGCGCTCTCGGCGCGGCTCGCCGCCGCTTACGCGGTGACGAACGCGGGCTGGGGCGTTGACCTCGACCCGCTGAAGGACGAGCTGGTCGGGGAGCTGAAGACGACGCTCTTCATGCTGCTCGCCGGGGTCGGGCTCCTGCTCCTGATCGCGTGCGCGAACGTGGCGAACCTCCTGCTCGCGCGCGCCACGGGCCGGCGGCGGGAGATCGCGCTGCGGCTCGCCCTCGGGGCGTCGCGCGCGCGCGTCGCGCGGCAGATGTTGACGGAGGGCGTGCTGCTCTCGTCGGCGGGCGGCGCGCTCGGCGCGGCCCTGAGCGTGTGGCTGACTGACCTGCTCGTGGCGCTCGCCCCCGCGGACACGCCCCGCCTCGCGGAGGCCAGCGCCGACTGGCGCGTGCTGCTCTTCGCCGTGGCGGCGAGCGTGCTGACGGGCGTCGCGTTCGGGCTCGCGCCGGCCTGGCAGGCGTCGCGCTACGACCTCAACGAGCCCTTGAAGGAGGGCGGCCGCGGCCTCTCCGGCTCGCGCAGCCGACTGCGCTCGGGGCTCGTCGTCGCGGAGGTGGCGCTCTCGCTCCTGCTGCTCGCGGGGGCCGGGCTGCTCGTCAAGAGCTTCACGCGGTTGCAGGCCGTAGACCCGGGCTTCGACCCCGAAGGCGTCATCACGATGCGCGTCTCGCTGCCGGGCGCGCGCTACAGGGAGCCGGCGCGCAAGGCGGAGTTCTACGCGGCGCTGACGGAGCGTTTGAAGGCCGTGCCCGGCGTCGAGGCGGCGGGCGCGACCATCTCGCTCCCGCTCGGCGGCAGTAACTACTCGGTCGGGCGCGGCTTCATCCGCGAGGGGCGGCCCGAGACGCCGGAGGAGGCCCAGAACGCCTCTTACGCCGTCGTCACGCCCGACTACTTCCGCGCGCTGCGCGTCCCCGTGCGCGCCGGGCGCGCCTTCGACGAACGCGACAACATGGAGTCAACGAAGGTCGTCGTCATCAACGAGGCGTTCGCGCGCAAGGCGTTCCCGGGCGAAGACCCTCTGGGCAAGCGCATACACATCTGGCGCGACGAGAAGTTCCTGCGCGAGGTGGTCGGCGTCGTCGGCGACGTGAAGCCGGACTCGCTCGACGCGAAGGAAGCGGCCCTCCAGATGTACGTGCCGCACCGGCAGGACGCGGGGTGGGGCGGCCTCTCGCTCGTCGTGCGCGCGCGCGGCGCGGAGCCCGAGTCGCTCGTCGGCCGCGTGCGCGAGGAGGTGCGCGCGCTCGACAGCCAACTGCCCGTCTACGACGTGAAGACGCTGCGGCAGGTCGTGGCGAACTCGACCGCGTACCGCCGCGTGGCGATGTTCCTGATGGCGGGCTTCGCCTGCTCGGCGCTGCTGCTGGCGGGCGTCGGGCTCTACGGGGTGGTCAGCTACTCGGTGGCGCAGCGGACGCGCGAGATCGGCGTGCGCCTCGCCCTCGGCGCGCAGGGCCGCGACATCCTCGGGCTCGTCGTCCGCCAGGGGATGCTGCTCACGCTCCTGGGGCTCGGGGCCGGGCTCGCCTGCGCCCTGGCCCTCACGCGCCTCATCGCGGGGCTCCTCTACGGAGTCTCGGCCGCCGATCCCTTAGTCTACGTCGCCGTCTCGCTGCTGCTCGCCGCCGTGGCTCTGCTCGCCTGCATCATCCCGGCGCGCCGCGCGGCGAAGGTAGACCCGATGGTCGCTCTCAGGTACGAATAAGGCGGCGAAGGAGAAGCGATGGAGAGACTACTTCAGGATTTCCGGTACGGGCTGCGGACGTTGTCGAAGCGGCCGGGGCTGACGCTGGTCGCGGTGCTGACTTTGGGCTTGAGCATCGGCATCAACACGGCCGTCTTCAGCGTGGTGTACGCGGCGCTCGTGCGGCCGCTGCCTTTCGCCGAGCCGGAGCGTCTGGTCGTCGCGGCGGCGGAGAATAAGCGCGGCGGCGCGGCGGAGGTGCGCGGCGTTGCCCCGGCCGACTTCGTAGACTGGCGCGCGCAGAGCCGCGCCTTCGACGGGCTGGCGGCCTACACCGGCGGCGGCCTCACGCTCGACGCGGGCGGGATGCCCGAGATGGTCTCGGGCGTGCGCGTCTCGGAAGACTTCTTCACGGTGCTCGGCGTCGCGCCCGCGCTCGGCCGCGCGCTCGCGCCCGAAGAGTTCAACGCGTCGGGGGCGCGGCCAGTCGTGTTGAGTCACAGGCTGTGGCAGCGCCGCTTCGGCGGCGACCCCGGCGTCGTGGGTAAGCAACTGCCGCTCGTCGGCGGCGCGAGCGCGACCGTGGTCGGCGTGATGGCGGAGCAGTTCAGGTATCCGTCCTACGCCGAAGTCTGGACGCCGCTGCCGAGCCAGTCGGGCGAGCTGCGGCAGCGGACGAGCCGCTACTTCTCGGTCGTCGGCCGCGTGAGGTCAGGCATGACGCGCGCGCAGGCGCAGGAGGAGTTGAGCGGCGTCGCCGCGCGGCTCGCCGAAAGCTACCCGGACTCGAACGCCGACTGGGGCGTGCGCCTCATCCCCCTGCGCGACACCCTGGTCGGGACGCAGGCGCGCACGGCCCTGCTCGTCCTCTTCGGCGCGGTCGGGTTCGTGCTGCTCATCGCGTGCGCGAACGTCACCAACCTCCTGCTCGCGCGCTCGACGGCGCGTTACAAGGAGATGGCGGTGCGCGCGGCGCTCGGCGCGACGCGCTGGCGGGTCGTGCGGCAACTGCTGGCGGAGAGCGTGCTGTTGACGCTCGCGGGCGGCGCGCTCGGGGTGGTGCTGGCGCTGTGGGGCGTCGAAGCCGTGCTCGCGCTCGTGCCCGAAGAGCTGCGGTTCGCGCGTCTCGACGAGGCGCGCGTGGACGGCTGGGTGCTGGCCTTCACGGCGTTCGTCTCCCTGTCGGCGGGCATCCTCGTCGGGCTGCTGCCCGGTCTGAAGGTCTCGAAGCCCGACCTCAACCTCGCGCTCAAAGAGACGGGCCGCGGCGCCTCCTCCGAGATGCGCGTCCGGCGCGCGCGGGGCCTGCTGGTCGTGGCGGAGATCGCCGTGACCCTGGTGCTGCTGGTCGGCGCGGGGCTCCTGCTGCGCAGCTTCATACGACTGCAACAGACCGAGCTGGGCTTCGAGCCGCGCAACCTCCTGACGCTGAACGTGGGCGCGCCGACGCAGTTGTACGGGCAGAACGCGCAGCGCGCGGAGTATTTCAGGAAGATGCAGGAGCGGCTGTCGGCGCTCCCCGGCGCGCGGGGCGCGGCCATCGCTTCGAGCCTCCCGCTCGACTGGGTGCTCAACTTCTCCTACGGCGTCGAAGGCCGCCCCGCGCGCCCGGGCGAGGAGCCGCAGGCCGACTACCTCTCAGTCAGCCCGAACTACTTCGAGGTGATGCGCATCCCCTTGTTGCGCGGCCGCGGCTTCACCGAGCGCGACGCCGAAGGCGCGCCGTCGGTCGCCCTCATCAACGAGACGATGGCGCGCCGCGTCTTCCCCGGCGAAGACCCTTTGGGCAAGCGCGTCGTCATCGACTACATGGAGCGGCGCGTGCCGCTTGAGATAGTGGGCGTCGTCGCCGACACGAAGCAGTCGGTCGGGGAGCCGACCGGCATCCGGATTTACGACTGCTACCTGCAACGCCCGTGGCTCTCGTCCGCCTTCATCGTGCGCACCGAGGGCGACCCGGCGGCGCTCACGACGGCCGCGCAGAGGGCCGTGCGCGAGGTGGACGCGACGCGCGCGGCCTCGGACGTGAAGACGATGGAGCGGATACTCTCCGAGTCGGTCGCGCAGCCGCGCTTCTACGCGCAGCTCCTGACGGCCTTCGCCGGCGTCGCGCTGCTGCTCGCGGCCGTCGGCGTCTACGGGGTGATGAGCTACACGGTGACGCAGCGGACGCACGAGATCGGCATCCGCATCGCGCTCGGCGCGCGCGGCGGCGACGTCGTCCGGATGGTCGTCCGGCAGGGCATGGCGCTCGCGCTCGGCGGAGTCCTCGCGGGGCTGGCCGCCAGCTTCGCGCTCACGCGCGTGCTCGCGAGCCTGCTCTACGAAGTCTCGGCGACCGACCCGGGAATTTTCGCCTTCGTCTCGCTGCTGCTCGCGGCGGTCGCCCTTCTCGCCTGCCTCGTCCCCGCGAGGCGCGCGACGAAGGTAGACCCGATGGTGGCTTTGAGATACGAGTAAAGATGTGAACCGTGAACCGTGACAAGAAAGGACTGCCTTTACACTTGTCACGGTTTACGGTTCACGGTTCACGCGAACGGAGTGAGCTTATGAGAACACTGTGGCGGGACATCAGGTACGGGGCGCGCACGCTGGCGAAGAGCCCGGGGTTCGCGGCCGTGGCGGTGCTGGCGCTCGGGCTCGGCATCGGGGCGAACACGGCCATCTTCTCGGTCATCAACGCCGTGCTGCTGCGGCCGCTGCCCTACAAAGACCCCGAGCGCCTCGTGCGGATTACGGAGCAGGGCGCGAAGCTGACGCTGATGGCGGTCTCCTACCCGAACTTCCTGGACTGGCGCGCGCAAGCCTCCGCCTTCGAGCAGATGGCCGCGATGCAGACCGACAGCTACAACCTTTCGGGCGGCGGCGGCGAGGCCGAGCGCCTCGCCGGGCGCAACGTCTCGCCCGAGTTCTTCCCGGTGCTCGGCGTCGAGCCCGCGCTGGGACGCCTCTTTACCGAGGAGGAGAACGCGCCGGGCGTGGGGCGCGTCGCCGTCATCAGCCACGGGCTGTGGCAGCGCCGCTTCGGCGCAGACCCGCGTGTCGTCGGCCAGCCCGTCACGCTCAACGGCGAGCCGTTCACGGTCGTCGGCGTGCTCCCGCAGGGCTTCCACTACGGGGCGCAGACGGACGTCTACGTCCCCATCAACTCGGCCCTCGACGACCAGATGCGCAGTTCGCGCGGCTACCACCCTGGCATCTTCGTGCTAGCGCGCCTCAAGGAGGGCGTGAGCTTCGAGCAGGCGAGCGCGGAGATGGCGGCCATCTCCGCGCGCCTCGCCCAGCAGTACCCGGACTCGAACACCGGCAACAGCGCGCGCGTGCGGCTGCTGAGCGAGACGCTCGTCGGCGGGCTCCGGCCGGCGCTCTTCCTCCTGCTCGGCGCGGTCGGCATGGTGCTCCTCATCGCCTGCGCCAACGTCGCCAACCTCCTGCTCGCGCGCGCCGCCGCGCGGCAGCAGGAGATCGCCGTGCGCACGGCCCTGGGCGCGTCGCGCCTGCGCATCGCGCGGCAGTTCCTGACCGAGAGCGTCCTGCTCGCGCTCGGCGGCGGCTGCTGCGGGCTCATGCTGGCGCTGTGGAGTCTCGACTACCTGCGCTCGCTCATCCCGGGTGGCCTGCCGACGGCCGAGATCGGGCTCGACGCGAACGTGCTCGTCTTCACGCTCGGGGTCTCGGTCGCGACGGGCGTGCTCTTCGGCCTCGCGCCGGCGTTGCAGGCGTCGCGGGCGGACTTGAACACGGTGCTGAAGGGGGGAGGGCGCACCCAATCGGCCGGCGCGGGCCGCCAGCGCGTGCGCTCGGGCTTAGTCGTCGCCGAGGTCGCGCTCTCGCTGCTGCTGCTCGTCGGCGCGGGGCTCCTGATGAAGAGCTTCCTGCGCTTGCAGCAGGCCGAGACCGGCTTCGACCCGCGGAACCTCCTCACGATGCAGATCACGCGCGCGGTCGGCAAGGGCGAAGACCCGGCGCGCGCGGCCGACTTCTTCGAGCGGCTGCGCGAGCGCCTGGCGGCGACGGCCGGCGTCGAGGCCGCGGCCTACGCCGCGGGGATGCCGATCCTCGGCGCGCCCGACACGTCCATCATGGTCGCCGGCCGCCCGCGGCCCGAGCCGGGCCAGGCGCCGCAGGCCGTGCTCTACGTGACCAGCCCCGGCTACCTCAAGGCCCTCGGGATCCGGCTCGTGCGCGGACGCTTCTTCGAGGAGAGTGACGTCCGCGGCTCGCAGCACGTGGCCGTCATAGACGAGGAGTTCGCGCGCATCCTCTTCCCCGGCGAAGACCCCATCGGGCAGCGCCTGGACAGCGACTGGCTCGGCCCCGAAGTGCCGGACGCGGAGATCGTCGGCGTCGTCGAGCACGTCAGCCACTACGGCGTGGGCGCTCCGGAGCAGGCGCGGGCGCAGCTCTACTACGCCTTCAAGCAGGTGCCGGAGAAGTTCCTGCCGGACTTCCTGGGCGGCGTCTTCCTGGTGGCGCGCGCCAAGGGCGACCCGGCGGCGCTGGCCCCCGCGGTGCGGCGCGAGGCGCAGCAGCTCGACCCGCACCAGCCCGTCTACGCCGTCGCCACGATGGAGGACGTGCTCGCGCAGAGGTTCGCCGCGCGGCGGCTCTCGACGCTGCTGCTCGGCCTCTTCGCCGGGCTCGCCTTCGTGCTCGCGGCCGTCGGCCTCTACGGGGTGATGAGCTACACGGTGACGCAGCGCCGCCACGAGATCGGCATCCGGATGGCGCTCGGCGCGCAGCCCCGCGACGTGCTGCGGATGGTCGTCGGGCAGGGGATGCTGCTCACGGGCTTCGGCATCGGGCTCGGCCTGGCCGGTGCCTTCGCCGCGTCGCGGCTGATGTCGGGCCTGCTCTACGGCGTCTCGGCCACCGACCCCGCCACCTTCGCGGCCGTCTCGCTGGCGCTCGCCCTCGTGGCGCTCCTGGCCAACTACTTCCCCGCGCGCCGCGCGATGAAGGTTGACCCGCTGGTGGCGCTGCGCTACGAATGAAGTGACGGGTGACGGGTGACGAGTGACGAGCAAAAACAAGGTCTGACTCGTCGCCCGCCACTCGTCGCTCGCCACTCCCTTCTCCCCTTTGCTTCTCAACGGCGCGCGTGTCAAACTCTTCTCAAACAGATGCCAGACTCCGTAGCCCTTTTACAAACTATGCCTCGTGTACTTATCGCAGATGACCAGCCGGCCGTGATCGAGGCGCTGCGCCTCCTCCTGAAGGGCGAGGGGTTCGAGACGCGCGCCGTCGCCTCGCCCGCGGACGCGGCCGAGGCGCTCGCGCGCCAGTCGTTCGACGTGGCGCTCATCGACCTCAACTACACGCGCGACACCACGTCGGGCCAGGAGGGCTTAGACCTCCTCACGCGACTGCGCGAGTTGGACCCGACGCTCCCCGTCGTCGTCATGACCGCGTGGGGCAGCGTTGACGTGGCCGTCGAGGCGATGCAGCGCGGCGCGCGCGACTTCGTGCAGAAGCCCTGGGACAACGCGCGGCTCCTCACGATCCTGCGCACGCACACGGAGCTGGCGAGGGCGCTGCGCAAGGGCGAGCGGCTCGAAGCCGAGAACAAGATGCTGCGCGAGAACGGCGGCAACGGCGAGAAGCCGCTGCTCATCGCCGAGTCCGAGGCGATGCAGCCCGTGCTCGACCTCATCCGCCACGTCGGCCCCTCGGACGCCAACGTCCTCATCACCGGCGAGAACGGCACGGGCAAGGAGGTCGTCGCGCGCACGCTCCACGCCTTGAGCCCGCGCGCGCCGAAGCCGATGGTCGCCGTCAACGCCGGCGCGCTCGCCGAAGGGACTTTCGAGTCGGAGCTGTTCGGCCACGTCCGCGGGGCCTACACCGACGCCAAGACGGACCGGGTGGGGCGCTTCGAGCTGGCCGACGGCGGCACGCTCTTCCTCGACGAGATCGCCAACGTGCCGGTCAACCTCCAGCCGAAGCTCTTGCGCGTCATCGAGACCGGCGAGTTCGAGCGCGTCGGCTCCTCGCAGACGCGCCGCGTGGACGTGCGCGTGCTCTCGGCGACGAACGCGAACCTCAAGGACGAGGCCGGCTCCGGCCGCTTCCGCCAGGACCTCTTCTTCCGCCTCAACACGGTCGAGATACACCTGCCGCCCCTGCGCGAGCGCCCCGAAGACATCACGGCGCTGGCCGAGCACTTCCTCCGCCGCCACGCGCAGCGCTACCGCAAGCCTTTGCGCGGCTTCGACCCCGCGGCGCTCGAAGTACTCGCGGCCTACTCGTGGCCCGGCAACGTGAGAGAGTTAGACCACGTCGTCCAGCGCTCCGTCCTCCTCGCGCGCTCCGACGAGGTGAAGACGGCCGACCTCGGCCTCCAGGCGGCCAGCGGCGGCGGCGAGCGCCGCCTCGAAGAGATGAGCCTCGAAGAGGTCGAGCGCCTCCTCATCCAGAAGGCCCTCCGCCGCTTCGGCGGCAACGTCAGCCAGGCGGCCGAGGCCCTCGGCCTCAGCCGCAGCGCCCTCTACCGCCGCATGCAGAAGTACGAGATTTAAGAAGAGCCGTGAACCGTGAACCGTGACAGGAGGAAAGCAATTCCTTCCTGTCACGGTTCACGCTCGTGTTACGGTTCACGTCGGGGTTGTCCTTCCGGCCGCGCGCGTTGATAATTCGCGGGACTGCTGCGCCGAGGCGCCCCCGGCGCGTCCGGTTAAATCCCCTGACAGAGAACGGAGGACTTCGATGAACTTCCCCCTCGACCTTTCCTTTAAGAAGATTGCGCTCAGCCCGCAGGTGAAGGTGACGGACGCGTCGGGCCGGGTGGTGCTCTACACGAAGCAGAAGGCTTTCAAGCTGAAGGAGGCCGTGACGGTCTTCGCCGACGTGGAGCAGACGCGGCCGCTCTACACCATCAAGGCCGACCGCGTGCTCGACTTCAACGCCAAGTACAACATCGCCGACGCCGCCGGCCGCTCGATAGGCGCCATCGCGCGCAAAGGCAGGAAGTCGCTCTGGCGCGCGCAGTACGAAGTCCAGGACGGCGGCGGCCAGCCGCTGACCATCAAGGAGGAGAACGGCTGGGTCAAGGTCGGCGACGCGCTCTTCGGCGAGATACCCATCGTCGGCATCTTCTCGGGCTACGTCTTCAACCCGAGCTACCTGCTGTCGAACGCCGCGGGCGCGCCGCTGATGCGCCTCTCCAAGCAGCCCGCCTTCATGGAGGGGAAGTTCCGCATGGAGAAGCTCGCCGAGATGAGCGAGCCGGACGAGACCCGCGCCGTCCTCAGCTTCCTCATGATGGTGCTGCTCGAACGACGCCGAGGGTGAGGGAAGGGGACGGTGGCCGGCAGGCGGTTGAGAGGGTTGAACCCCGCAGGGATGGCATGCACACACATGTGCCGCCCCCGGGGCCTGGTAAACAGACCATCAACCTTGAGCCATAGACATGCAGCCCCCCCGGGGCTCACACCGAAGCCTCGCCGCCTCCGCGACCGCGTGGAGGTTGACCGCGCCCCGTCAGGACGTAGTCCTTCGTTTATACCTGGTTTACAATTCGGTTGATGAAATCCAAGGAGCAGGTCTCCGGGCGGGCGGGCGCCGCGGGCGTGGACGCGGCGGGGCCGCGCCGCGTCCCGACCCTGGCTCCTTCACCCGCGCCCCCCGAACCTTCGCCGACGCCCCCGGACTCTCCGCACGCGCCCGCCGACTCTTCGCCGCCCGCGCGGGTCGAGGCTTCCGTCCACGAGACGACGCGGCCGGACTCTCCGCACGTCACCCCGAGGCACTGGGACGACGCCCGCCACCCGCCGCGGCCCGAGCCGATGGCGCACGAGCGGCGCGTGCTCCTGATGGCCTTGGCGGCGGGCGCGCCGGGCGTGGTCGTGTCGCTGGTGCTTCTGTGGGTCGGCGGGTACACGCCGAAGGTCGTGTGGACGCTCGGGGCTTTGGTCGTCTGCTTCTGGCTCGGCTTCTCGTTCGCGGTGCAGGGTCGCGTGGTGCGGCCGCTTCAGACAGTCTCAAACTTACTCGCCGCTTTACGCGAGGGCGACTACAGCTTCCGCGCGCGCGGCGGCCGCGGGCAGGATGCTCTGAGCGAGGTCATCCGCGAGATAAACGCCCTGGGCGAGACGATGCGCGAGCAGCGCATCGGCGCGCTCGAGGCGACGGCGCTGCTGCGCACGGTGATGGCCGAGATCGACGTGGCCGTCTTCGCCTTCGACCCGGAGAGACGTTTGCGGCTCGTCAACCGCGCGGGCGAGCGGCTGCTCTCCAGGCCGGAGGAGCGCGCCTACGGCCGCACGGCGGAGGAGCTGGGCCTGGCCGACGTGCTGCGCGTGCGCGAGAACGACGAGACGCGCACGCTCACCAAAGCCTTCCCCGGCGACGGCGGGCAGTTGCGCCGCTGGGGCGTGCGCCGCAGCACCTTCCGCGAGCGCGGCGTGCCGCACCAACTGCTCGTCATCGGCGACCTGAGCCGGCCCCTGCGCGAGGAGGAGCTGAAGGCGTGGCAGCGCATCGTGCGCGTGCTCGGGCACGAGCTGAACAACTCGCTCGCGCCCATCAAGTCCATCGCCGGCAGCGTCTCGTCCTTGCTCGCGCGCGACCCGCTGCCCGCGGACTGGCGCGAGGACGTGCGCAGCGGCCTCGACGTGGTCTCGGCGCGCGCCGAAAGTCTGAGCCGCTTCATGGAGTCGTACGCGCGGCTCGCGCGCCTGCCGCCGCCGAAGATGGCGCTCGTCGGGCTGGGTCAGTTGGTGCGCCGCGTGGCGGGCCTGGAGACGCGGGTGCGCGTCTCCGTCGTCCCGGGGCCGGAGCTGACCGTGCGGGCCGACGCCGACCAGCTCGAACAGCTCCTCATCAACCTCGTGCGCAACGCGGCCGACGCGTCGCTGGTGACGGGCGGCGGGGTGCGCCTCGGGTGGCGCGCCGCCTCGAACGGGAACGTCGAAATCTGCGTGGAGGACGAGGGGCTGGGGCTCGCGAACACCTCGAACCTCTTCGTGCCGTTCTTCACGACGAAGCCGGGCGGGTCCGGGATCGGGCTCGTGCTCTCGCGCCAGATCGCGGAGGCGCACGGCGGGGCGCTGACGCTCGAAAACCGCCACGGGAGCCCCGGCTGCGCGGCGCGTCTGCGGCTGCCCGCCTGAATCCCGCTTTTGGGACGCGCCAGTCCCGCAAGTGGGCAGAGGGTGTCCGCTTTCATTTGAAAACGTCCGTTTTCAGAAGTGGCACGCGGTTTCCTTCTCCGAGGGCATCGGTATGGGAGTTCCGCGCTACAACGGTCAGTACCGCCCGCGGTAGCGGGTGGGTCAGTCTTACGCATGAAGGCTCGGCTGAGTCACACGCACCCACCCGCTACCGCGGGCGGTACTGACCTATTTTTCGTCGAAGAGGCCAACAGATGATTGAAACGAGAAACCTCGAAAAGTTTTACGAGACGGGCGCGGGGCGCACCTACGTGCTGCGCCGGGTCGATATGAACGTGCGCGAGGGCGAGTTCGTCTCCATCATGGGGCCGTCGGGCTCGGGGAAGACGACGCTGCTCTCCATCCTCGGCTTCCTCGACAGCGCGTGGGGCGGCGAGTACCACTTCATGGGCCAGCCCGTCCACAAGATGAACCACAAGCAGCGGGCGGAGCTGCACAAGCGCCACGTCGGCTTCGTCTTCCAGAGCTACCACCTCATCGACGGCCTGACCGTGCAGGAGAACATCGAGGTGCCGCTCTCCTACCGCGACGTGAAGCGCGCGGAGTCGCAGGCCATCGTCGCCGACACGCTCGACCAGTTCCAGATCGTCGGCAAGAAAGACCTCTTCCCCAACCAGCTCTCGGGCGGCCAGCAGCAGCTCGTCGCCGTCGCCCGCGCCGTCGTCCACGCGCCGAAGCTCATCCTCGCCGACGAGCCCACGGGGAACCTCCACTCCTCCCAGGGCCGCGAGATCATGGAGCTGTTCAAGCGGCTCAACGCCGCCGGCACGACCATCATCCAGGTCACGCACTCCGAGGCCAACGCCGCCTACGGCGACCGCGTCATCCAGCTCGCCGACGGCTGGGTCGTCAAGGAGGGGCAGGCCGCCGTCTAAGAAGGCAGAAGGCGCGTCAACCGTAAGCCGTAAACCGTGAACCGTGACAAGAGGGAGTTGCCTTCCCTTGTCACGGTTCACGGTTTACGGCTTACGCCTCACTCTTGTCACATTTCGTACACACACGCGTGAATAGCTCCGTCTATGACTAACGTGCGGCCCCGTCGGCCCGGCGCGGGGTTGAAGCCTCGATGAGGAAACAGAAAGTTCTCGTAGCGGAAGACGACGAAGAGTTGCGGCGCGGCCACGCGGCCATGCTCGCGGGCGAGGGCTATCAGGTGCTTGAGGCGTCCACGTGCGACGACGCCCTGCGGCTCGCGCGCGCCGAAGGCCCGGACCTCATCCTGCTCGACGCGGCGCTGCCGGACGGCGAGGGCGTCGAGGTCTGCCGGAAGATCAAGGCCCACGAGGGGCTGCGCGACAGCTTCGTCGTCATGCTCTCGGGGATGGACACGACGGCCGAGCACCAGGCCGAGGCGCTCTACGCCGGGGCGGACGGCTACCTCGCCAAGCCGGTCGAGCCCGCCTCGCTCAAGGCCAACGTGCTCGCCTTCCTCCGCATCCGCCAGAACGAGGAGGAGCTGCGCGCGAGCGAGCGGCGCTACCGCGAGCAGGCCGAGGAGCTGCGCGCGGCCAACCAGCGGCTCGAAGAGTACAACCGCCTCAAGGCCGAGTTCGTCGCCAACATGTCGCACGAGCTGCGCACGCCCCTGACGGCCATCATCGGCTTCGCGCAGCTCGCGCAGCTCACCGCGGGGCGCGACGGCGAGATGCCGAAGCGCTACGCCGACGCCTTCGAGCGCATCCTGCGCAACGGCCAGCACCTGCTCGCCCTCATCAACGACGTGCTCGACGTGTCGAAGATCGAGGCGGGCCGCATGAAGATTCACCGCGAGCACGTCGATCTGGTCGAGGTGGTGCAGGGGGCCTTCGCCGAATTGCAGTCGCTCGCCGAGCGCAAGGGCCTGGAGTACCGCCTGCGCGTGCCCGACCGCCTGCCGCTCGCCTACACGGACCCGCTGCGCGTCCGGCAGGTCGTCATCAACCTCCTGTCGAACGCGGCGAAGTTCACCGCCAGGGGGCGCGTCGAGGCGGAACTCCGCGCGCACGGCCGGGAGCACTTCCGCATCCTCGTCAGGGACACCGGCATCGGCATCGAGGAGCGGTCGCTCCCGATCATCTTCGAGCGCTTCCGGCAGGTGGACGGCTCGATGACGCGCTCGGCGTCGGGCGTCGGGCTCGGGCTCTCCATCGTGCGGCAGATAGTTGACCTGCTCGGCGGCGAGATCGAGGTCACGTCGAGGGTGGGCGAGGGCTCGACCTTCACCGTGACGCTGCCGCTCTCCGCCCCCGCGGCGGGTGAGGCGGGCGACGGCGAGGAGACGCCGCAGTTCGCCGGGAGGTCGGAAGGCTCGGCGGCCGCGGGCGAGCAGGGCGCGCGGGAGGTTGAAAGTGATGACGGACGCCCGCTCGTCGTCGTCATCGAGGACGACGAGGACGCGGCGGCGCTGCTGCGCGGGACGCTCGAGCGGGCGGGCTACCGCGTGCTCGCGGCCGCGAGCGGGGCCGAGGGCCTGAGGCTCGCGCGCGAGCACGACCCCGTGGCCGTCACGCTCGACGTGATGATGCCCGAGATGGACGGCTGGCGCGTGCTCCAGGCGATGCGCGCCGACCCGCGCCTCGCCAGCATCCCCGTCATCGTCTGCTCCATCGTGGACAACCGGCCGCTCGGCTACAGCCTCGGCGCGTCCGACTACATTCTGAAGCCGGTCGATCCGCAGACGCTCACCGACACGCTCGACCGCGTGAGCGTGCGCGGCGGGCCGGACGGCGAGGCGGGGGGCGGCGAGGGCTACGTGCTCGTGGTGGACGACGAGCACGGCGTGCGCGAGCTTATGACGACGGCGCTCCGCCACGCGGGCTTCAACGCGCGCAGCGCGCCGTCGGGCGAGACGGCGCTGAAGATGGTCGGGCAGCAGCGGCCGCGCGCGGTGCTCTGCGACCTGATGATGCCGAACGGGATGAGCGGCTTCGAGTTCATCGCGCGCCTCCGCTCCGACCCGGAGACGGCGGGCGTGCCCGTCATCGTCGTGACGGGCAGGGACGTGACGCACGAAGACCGCCGCCTCATCTCGGGCGAGATCGCCGAGGTCATACGCAAGGGCGAGCTTCTGCTCTCGGACGTGGCCTCGAGGCTGCGCGAGACGCTGGAAGAACTAGGGGTGGAGCCTACGGATGGCGAAGATACTGTTCGTTGAGGACGAGCCGGACATCCGCGACCTCGTCCGCCTCGCGCTCGAAGACGAGCACGGCGTGACGCTGGCCGAGACGGCCGAGGAGGGCCTCCGGCGCGCGGCCGAAGTCGGGCCCGACCTCATCCTCATGGACGTCTCCCTCGGCGGGGCCATCGACGGGCTCGAAGCGACCCGCCGCCTGCGCGCCGACCCGCGCTTCGACTCGACGCCCATCATCGCCCTCACCGCCCACGCCATGCCCGGCGACCGCGAGCGCGTCCTCTCCGCCGGCTGCGACGAGCACTGGCCAAAACCCATCATCGACCTCCTCGCCTTCCGCGAGATGATCGCCCGCGTCGCATCAGAAGGCAGAGTGAGCAGTGAGCAGTAAGCAGTGGTCGGTAGCCTGAAGCCGTGGAGCCCCGGAGGGGCGGCAGAAGGTAGCCAGGGGCCAGCGAAGGCGCAAGCCTGAGCGAAAGCCCCTGGAACGCGTCGTTAAATAATCGGAGCCCTGTAAGGGCGACAGATTATGCCGCCCTTACAGGGCTCCGATGAGTTATATAAATGCTGACCAGGGGCTGCGCCCCTGGCTACCTTCTGCCGGCGCTTCGCGGCTCACTGCCCACTGCTCACTGCTTACTGCTCACTTCAATCCAGCCACTTCGCCGGGGTCTTCTTCTCGTCGGGGCCGGGCTCCCAGAGCTTGACGGTAGAGTCGTAGCTCGCCGTGAGCAGGAGCAGGCCGCGGGGCGAGAACTTAACCTCGTTGATCTCTTCGCGGTGGGCCTCGAACTTGGAGAGGAGGCGGCCGGTGCGCGCGTCGTGGATGCGGACGATGCCGCCGCCGCCGGCCTCCGCGAGCACGCGGCCGTCGGGCGAGAACTCGATCTCGTAGACCATCTGGGGCTGGCGCAGTTCGCGCACCTTCCGGCCGGTCTCCGCGTCCCAGATGATGAGCTTGTGGTCGCGCCCGCCGCTCGCGAGGGTCGCGCCGCCCGGCGCGAAGGCGACCGAAGTGACCCAGTCGCCGTGCGCGGCCAGCGTGTGCAGCGGCGCGCCCGTCCTCACGTCCCAGAGACGCACGGTGCTGTCGTGCTCGGCGCTGGCGCTGGCGAGCTTGCGGCCGTCGGGCGTGAAGGCGAGCGCCGTGACGGCGTCGTCGTGCCCGGCGAGCGAGCGCAGCAGCCGCCCCGTCCGCACGTCCCAGAGGCGGACGACGCGGTCGCGCCCGCCGCTCGCGAGCAGGCGGCCGTCGGGCGAGAAGACGACCTCGAAGACCCCGTCCTCCTGCGCCTTGAAGGTGCGGCGCGGCCGGAGCGTGCGCGCGTCGAGAATCCGTATCTCCGAGCCCTCGCCGCTGTCGGTGCAGGAGGCGAGCAGGCGGCCGTCGGGCGAGACGGCCACGTCGCTGACGGTGCCGCCCGGCCCCCGCGCGCTCTTCACGAGCCGCCCCGTCGCCACGTACCACACGCGTATCAGGCCGTCGTCGCCCGAGGTCGCCACGCGCGCGCCGTCCGGGTAGAAGGCCGCCGAGTAGACCGCCCCCGTGTGCCCGCGCAGGGTGAGCTTGAGCTTCCAACTCCCGGCCGCGGAGACGGGGCCGTCTTTCCGCGTCGCGTCGGGCGGGGCCTTACCCGCGGGGGGGCTCGGGAGGGTGGGGCCGCCCTGCGCGCGCGCGGCGTCGGACGCCGGGGCGAGCGCCAGCGCGGCCGCGAAGGCGAGCGCGAGGCGTCGAAAGGGGTTGCGGCTCATCTTCTCCTCCAGCCGGGCACGTTAGCACCGCCGCCCCCGCCGCACAAGAGAAGGGGGCGGCCGGGGCGCGTGTGAAAAAAAAAACGGCCGCGGCGCAAAAAACCTTATCCCTCTCCGTTCGTTTTTTACGCGTTACTGGTCGAGAGGCGGAAACCACAAGCGCCTCAAGGCCGGAGGTCGAAGACAATGGAACAGACGAAACGGATACGGGTCATCAAGGGCGGGCGCGCGGCGCGCGAGGCGCAGGCGCAGGAACCCGCCGGCGTCAAGACGGCGGCCGCGGCCGTCCGCGAGGTCAAAGAGGTCGTCTCCGACTGGGTGCGCGACCACCGGCAGCGCTCCGAAGAGTTCCGCCGGAACTACTCGGCGCTCCTCGGCGAGATGGGCTTCAAGACGCCGAACTACGGCGGGCGCACGGCCTGAAAGTCGGGAACCGGGACGGACTGAATAAAGTATTAAGCTATAAAGCCCGCGGCCACCGTGCCGCGGGGGTTGGGGGTGAGAGAGATGTTGAGCGTGGTTCAGATCATAGCGGTCATCCTGCTGTCCGGCGTCGCGATGATGTTCGCGTCCGAGGGCTTCGCCTTCGCCGTGTCGCGCGTGCTGGAGGCGGCCTTCGACCGCGTCGAGTACCGGCTGGCGCTGCGCGCGCGCTCCCGCGCCGAGAAGGTCAAGGCGCGCCGCCGCGAAGAGCGCCGCCGCGCCACCCGCGCGCGCGCCGAAGCCTTCGCGCCCGCCGAGGCGTACATGTCGCACGCCGGGTGAGAAGGGAAGTAGACAGTAGTCAGTAGCCGGTAGGAAAAACATGCGGCGCGCTTCAGCCTTCGGGCCGGGCGCGCCGCTTCTTTCTTCTACCGGCTACTGACTACTGTCTACTTTGAAAAGCGGCGGAGGAGTTCGTTGAAGCGCGGGTCGGGGCGGAGGTTGTCGAGGCGCGGGTCTACGCGCAGGTACGTGAGGCCGACCGAGTGCTCCTCTTCGGCGCGCGCGAGCCACAGAAAGGCCGCGTCCGCGTCGCCGAGGAGCGCGTGGATGACGGCGAACTCGTAGGCCGTCACCCACGCGCGCTCGCGGTCGGCGACGAGTTCGTCGAGGATGGCGCGCGCCTCTTCGGGCTGGCCGCAGGAGGCGAGGACGTGCGCCTGCTTGGCGCGCGTCGTCGGCGTGTCTCCGGCGAAGGCGCGCTCCTGCTCGAAGACGGCCATCGCGTCGTCGCACATCCCGCGCACCTCGTACGTCCAGCGCAGGATGATGTGCGCCGAGATGGAGCCGGGGTCGAGCTCCAGCGCGTCTCGGCACGCCTCCTCCGCCTCGTCGAAGCGGCGCGCGTTCAAAAGGATGTTGGCGACGCCCGTCGCGATGACTGGCGAGCGCGGAGCGATCTCGCGCGCCTTGCGGATTTCGGAGACGGCCTCGTCGTGCCGCCCCATCGCCGAGAGGTTGAAGGCGTGCCAGCGGCGCGCGACCGCGTTGTCGAGATTCAATTCAATCGCGCGGCGCAGCTCCCTCTCGGCCGCGGCGAAGTCGCGCTCGTAGTTGAAGAGGACGAAGCCGAGCGAGGCGTGCGCCTCCGAGCAGTCGTCGTCGGCCTCGACCGCGCGCAGCGCCGACTCCTTCGCCTTGGCCCACGCGCCCGGCGGCGGGGGCTCGACGTACCAGTTCAGGAGCGAATAGGAGTCGGCCATCTCGGCCCACGCCAGCGCGTAAGCGGGGTCGAGCTGCACGGCGCGCTCGAAGCGCTCGATGGCCTGGCGCAGGCCCTCGGCCGTGCGGCGCGTGACGAAGTAGCGGCCGGCCTTGTAGAGCTTGCGCGCCTCGTCCTCGTCGCCGCGCGAGGAGTGGAGCGCGCCGGACTCGACGGCCTGACGGCCCGAGGGCGTCGAGTCGCCGCCGCCCGTGTTGGCGGGGCGCGGGTCGATGGCCGACGGCCCGCCGAAGACGTACGAGGGGCGCGCGGCCGCGGGGTTCTTCGTCCGCGCCAGCAGCTCCCGGAAGCGCGGGTGCGCGCGCACCGAGTCGAGCTGCGGCTCCGTGCCGAGCCAGACGACCCAGGGGTCTTGCACCTCGACGGCCTCTTCCAGAAGGTCGAGCGCGGGCAGGGTCTCGCCGAGCTGAATGTGGACGAGCGCGCGGTGGTAGGGCGTGACGAAGTGCCCCTCGTCGTCGCGCGCGCGCATCTGCGAGAGCAGCTCGCGCGCCCTGTCCACGCGCCCCGCGGCGGCGTAGGCGCAGGCGAGGTTGGCCGTGAGCATCGGCATCTCGCCGACCAGCTCAATGGCGCGGCGCGCCTCGGCCACGGCCTCGTCGAACGCGCCCGCGCGCCGCAGGTTCCAGCTCAGCACGAAGCGCGCGGAGCCGTAGCGCGGCTCGCCCTGGAGCAGGCGGCGCGCCTCGTCGGCCGAGTCCTCGAAGCGCCGCGCCTGATACAGGCACCACGCGAGGAAGTAGAAGTTGAAGGGGTTGAGCGGGTCCAGCTCGCAGGCGCGGCGCGCCTCCCTGATCGACTCGTCGAAGCGCGCCTCCATCGCGAGCTGGCAGGCGTAGTGCGCGTGCGACTGCGTGTAGTTCGGGTTCAGCTCGATGGCGCGGCGGAAGTGCGCCTCGGCCATCCCCCACTGCGTCGAATGCGTGACGAGGGAGAGCCCGAGAGAGGTGTGGGCCTCGGCCAGGTTGTCGTCGAGGTCGATGGCGCGCTGCGCCGCCTCGCGGCCGGCGGCGAGCTGTTCGGCCGGGGGCGCGAGGCCGTAGACGGCGAGCCAGCAGTGGTACTCGGCTATCCCGGCGTGCGCGGCGGCGAAGCGCGGGTCGAGCGTGACGGCGCGGCGGTAGCAGGCGTAAGCCTTGGCGAAGCCGTCGGCGCTCATCGTGTACCAGTGGTAGCGGCCGCGCATGTAAGCCTCGAACGCCTCGGCGTCGTCGGTGCCGCGCTTCTGGAGCTTCATCCGCTCGTCGCCCGAGAGGTGCGGCAGCAGCGCCGCCGCGACCTGCTCCGAGATGACGTCTTCGAGCTGGAGCACGTCCGTGTACTCCTCGTCGAAGCGCCCGGCCCACTTCGTCGCGCCCTCGGCCACGTCGAGGAGCTGCGCGGTGACGCGCAACGTCTGACCCGCGCGGCGGATGGTTCCGTCGACGACGAAGTCAACGCCCAAATCCCTGCCGGCCGCGATCGGGTCCGCGGCCGCGCCCTGGTAACGGAGCACGCTCGAAGTCGGCCGGATGCGGAAGCGGTGGACGTTCGACAGCCGCGTCACCAGGGCGTCGGCGAGCCCGACGCCGAGGTACTCGTCGCCCGTGCCTTCCGCGCCCGGCGTGGCGATGACCTTGAGCGGGAGGACGGCGAGCGACTTCTGACCCGTGGGCGGCTCGGAGAGGTGCGCGTCCGCGGGGCGCGCGGCGACGGGGTTGTTCGTCCTGAGCAGTACCTCGCGGAAGCGCGGCAGGTGGCGGACGGGGTCGAACAGGGGGTCTACGCCGAGCCACGCGAGCCGCGCGTCGCCGATCTCGACGGCCTTCCAGAGTTCTTGCAACGCGCGCTCCGCGTCGCCGAGCTGGCAGTGCGCGAGCGCGAGCATGTAGGGCGAGACGTAGCGCGTCTGGCCCAGCCGCCCGACCTCTTCGAGGACTGCCCGCGCCTCGGCGTCGCGCCCGGCGTGCGCGTTCAGGGCGGCGAGGAAGCAGAGCGAGTAGGGGCTGCGGCCGAGCATCGCGGCGGCCTTCTCGCACGCCTCGACGGCCTCGTCGTGGCGGCCGGCCTGCGAGAGCGAGAGGCTCAGGAGCATCTGGCCCAGCCCGTAGCCGGGCTCGGTGGACATGAGCACGCGCGACGAGGCCATCGCCTCGTCGTAGCGGCGCGCGAAGTGGAGCGTCCAGCTCACGGTGTAGCGGACGAGCGGGGTGAGCGGCGCGATCTCCAGCGCGCGGCGCGCCCCCGTGAGCGCCTCGTCGAACCGCCCCTCCATGCCGAGGAAGAAGGAGAGCCAGAGGCGGCCGGCGACGTAGTTCGGGTTCAGCTCCAGCGAGCGCCGCAGGTGGCGCTCGGCCTCCTCCCAGTCGAAGTCGTGCGTGAGCGTGGCGAAGCCGAGCGCCGCCCAGCCCTCGGGCAGGCCGGGGTCGAGCGTGACCGCCTTGCGCGCCGCCTCCAAAGAGGCCGCGCTCGTCTCGGAGAAGGGGAGCACGGCGAAGACGCCGAGCATGTTGTAGTAGTCGCTGATGCCGGCGTAGGCGAGCGCGTAGTCCGGGTCGAGCGAGACGGCGCGGCTATAGTGGACGAGCGCGCGCGCGAAGCCCTCCTCGGTGAAGGTGTTCCAGTGATAACGCCCGCGCATGTACTCCTCGTAGGCGCTGGCGTTGTCCGTCCCGCGCTTCTGCAGGCGCAGCCGCTCGCCGCCCGTGAGCTGCGGGACTAGAGCCTCGGCGACCTGTTCGGAGATGGAGTCTTCGAGCTGGAGAACGTCGGCCGTCTCCTCGTCGAACTGCCCGGCCCAGACGGCCGCGCCCGCGCGCACGTCGAGGAGCTGCATCGTCACGCGCAGGGTCTGGCCCGCGCGGCGCACGCGCCCTTCGAGGACGTAGGCGACGCCCAGCTCACGCGCGGCCGCGAGCGGGTCCGCGTCCTGGCCGCGGTAGCGCAGGACGCTCGACGTGGGGCGCAGCGTGAAGCGGCGCAGGCTCCCGAGCCGCGTGATGAGCGCGTCGGCCAGGCCCACGCCGAGGTACTCGCCGCCGGCTTCGAGCCCGCCGGTCGATTCGTGAACTTTCAGCGGCAGGACGGCGAGCGAGGTCTCGTCGGGGAGCGCGCGGCGGTCGTCGCGCGCGGCCTCCTTGCGCCCCGGGCCGCCGGGGAAGAAGGGCGGGGCGGAGACGGGGCGGCCCTCCATGTAGCGCGCGATGTCTTCGCGCAGCTCGTCGGCCGTGCGGTAGCGCTGCGCGGGCTCCTTCCTGAGCGCCTTCATCACGACGTTGTCGAGGTCGCCCGCCAGCTCGCGCCGCAAGGTCTCGACCGTCGCGCCGCGGCACCAGTAGAGGTAGCCGAGCGTGTCCGCCTCGTCGCCGCGGCGGTTGCCGACGGGGTTCGCGGGCAGGAGGTCTTCGTGGCTCGTGATGCGCACGGACGGGTGCGGTGGCTCCTCCTCGCAGATGACGCGCGCCATCTCGTGCGGCGAGCGGTTGCGCAGGCGGTAAGGGCGATGACCCGTGAGAAGTTCGTACAGCAGCACTCCCAACGAATAAACGTCGGTCGCGGGCGAGACGGGCTCGCCCCTGACCTGCTCGGGCGCGGCGTACTCGGGCGTCATCAGGCGCATCGCTGTCGCCGTCGGGTCGAGTGTGATCTCGCCGGCGAACTCCGGGTTGAGGAGCTTGGCGATGCCGAAGTCTAAAAGTTTGGGCACGCCGCCCGGCGTGACCATGATGTTCGAGGGCTTGATGTCGCGGTGGATGACGAGCTTCTGGTGCGCGTAGTTGACCGCGTCGCAGACCATCGAGAAGAGGCGCAGCCGCTCCGAGACGGTCAACTGCCGCTCGTCGCAGTAGCGGTAGACGGGCAGCCCCTCGATGTACTCCATAACGAAGTAGGGCAGGCCGTCGTCGGTCGTCCCGCCGTCCAAGAGGCGCGCGATGTAAGGGTGGTCGAGAGTCGCGAGAATCTGGCGCTCGTTGCGGAAGCGGCGGAGGATGAAGTCGGTGTCCATCCCGCGCTTGATGAGCTTGACGGCGACGCGCTGTTTGAACTCGCCGTCGGCGCGGAACGCCTCGTAGACGGCCCCCATGCCGCCGCGGCCCACCTCGCGCGAGAGGATGTACGCCCCGATGCGGCGGCCGATAGACGGATCGACCATGTCGAGCGGGCCGGTGAGCGGCGAGGTGACGAAGGGGTCTGTGGGGTTGAACTGCGGGGCGTCGAGCGCGGGCTCCTCGATGAAGTCGCCGGCCGACTCGTACTGGTTGACGAGCGCGACGACCTGCTCGAAGAGCGTCTCGTCGCCGGCCGCCGCCTGCCGGATGAAGCGCGGGCGCTCCGACGGCGGCAAGTCCACCGCCGTCTGGAACATCTCCTCAATCTGCCGCCAGCGCTCGGGGGTCATCGGGTTTGGTGAACAGTAAATGGTGAATGGTAAATGGTGAACTCAAAAAGGTCGATTGTATTTGCTAGATGGCGAACAGCGGCTGAGAGTTGTACGTGTGTGAGGCGGGCCAGAGTTCCGGAGAGAAGGCAGAACTATTTACCATTCACCATTTACCATTCACCATTTACTCACTCTTGACCTGCCCGTAGAGCCAGGCCTTGGCCATGCGCCACTGCCGCTTGACCGTCGGGGCCGAGACGCCTAAGACCTCGGCCGTCTCCTCGACCGAGAGGCCGCCGAAGAAGCGCAGCTCGACGATCTTCGACTTCTGCGGGTCCATCTCGGCCAGGCGGTTCAGGGCGTCGTCCAGGGCGACCAGGTTCACGTCGCGCTCGCCGCCCGCGGCGTCGAGGTTCTCGTCGAGCGAGAGCTTCTGGAACTCGCCGCCGCGCTTCTCGGCCTCGTGCGCGCGGGCGTGGTCAACCAGGATGCGGCGCATCATCTGCGCGGCGACGCCGAAGAAGTGGGCGCGGTTCTGCCACTGCACTTGCGTCTGGTCAACCAAACGCATGTACGCCTCGTGGACGAGCGCGGTGGGCTGGAGCGTGTGGCCGACGCGCTCCTTGCGCAGGTAGCTCGCGGCGAGTCGCCGCAGCTCGCCGTAGACGACCGGCAGGAGGTCGTCGAGCACCCCGCGGTCGCCGTCCGTCAGGCGGACGAGCAGTCTGGTCACCTCTTGCTGTGAGGCTATCGTCACAGGGGAACTCTCACGTACATCCTTGGCTCGGGCTTCAAACTTCTTAAGCGAAGGCAAGTATAAACGACCGCGCGCCGCCTTATCAATTTCGCCCTCCGAAAATTTGTGCGGGCGCACGCGCGGGTGAAAAAATGTAACCGAAACGCGCCCCGGCGCGTCTTAGCTCCGGAATGGCCGGACAAGTGGGTTCAATCTCCCCCGCGTCCCCGTGCGGCCCGCCGTAATTCACCAAAGCACGGAGAAAGAAAGACAGATGAGACTCAAGGGTAAGGGTAAATTTGTGGGCGGCCTCGTCCTCGCCGCCGGTTTCGCGCTGACGGGCGTCGTCGGCGTCTCGGCGCAGCAGGGGCAGGGCGAGGGCGGCGGCGAGGGCCGCGCCGAGCGCCCGTGGGGTCACAAGGAAGGTCGCGGCGGCGGGCGCCGCGGCGGCTTCGGCCGTTTCGCCGACCTGAACCTCTCGGACGCGCAGCAGGAGCAGATGCGCCAGATTCAGGAGCGCTACCACGCGACTTTCAAGGCTCAGCGCGAGAACCGCGGCGAGGAGCGCCGCGACTTCGACCCGCTCTCGGGCACCTTCGACGAGGGGGCCGTCCGCGCCGCCGCGCAGGCGCGCGCCAACGCGCAGGTCGAGCGCGAGGTCGCGCAGGCGCGCATGATGTTCGAGATGTACAACGTGCTCACCGCGGAGCAGAAGGCGCGGCTTCAGGCCGCGCGCCAGCAGCGCGAGCAACGCCGCCAGGAGCGCCGCAACCGCCGCGGCGCGGGACAGGGGCAGGTCGAACTCCAGTAGTCCGCCCGTCCGACACGCCCGAATCACGAAGGGCGGCGGCCCCCGAAACTTCAGGGGCCGCCGCTTTATTTTCCGCGCCGCCGGTGTGATATTTGTTAGCGCTTAGTATGGACGAGACGGCGGACATCTCCGGCCCCGCGCCGTCCCGCGAGGCGGAGCGCGCGGACGCCGAACTCGCCGCGCTCGCCCGCGCGGGCGACGAGGCGGCCTTCGAGGAGCTGTTCCGCCGCCACCGCCGCAGGGTCGCGCTCATCGCCGCGCGCTTCTTCCGCACGCGCGAGCAGGTCGAAGAGGTCGTCCAGGAGAGCTTCGCCAAAGCCTTCTTCGCCCTGCCCGAGTTCGGGGGCGGCCGCGAAGCCTCCTTCGCCGCCTGGCTCGCGCGCATCGCCTTCAACACGTGCTACGACGAGCTGCGCCGTCAGAAGCGGCGGCCCGAGGGGGCGCTCGAAGAGCTGACCGAGGAGGAGGCGGGGGCCCTGGCCGGGCGGCTGCGCGGCGAAGGGGCGGACGCCGAAGGCCGGGCCGTCTCGCGCGACCTGGCCTCGAAACTGCTCGCGCGCCTCAGCCCCGAGGACAGGCTCGTGCTCGTCCTGCTCGACGTGGAGGGGCTGTCGGTCGCCGAGATCGCGGGCCTTTTGAACTGGACGGGGTCGAAGGTCAAGGTGCGCGCGCACCGCGCGCGGGCGCACCTGCGGCGCGTGCTGGAGAGGTTTCTGTAACTGCGGGGCCGCGGCAGTCGTCCTTATAATCGAGCCCGCAGGATTCGGGAGGCAGGTGAAAGAGATGGCAGGCGAAAAATTCGAGGACGCCCGCAGGGAGAGGCTGGAGCGCGTCGCGCGCGAGGTCGTTTGCGCCGCTTCGGCGGGCGAGCCGGAGGCCGAAGCGGCGGCCGCCTCGCCCTTCCTCTACGCGCGCGTCCGCGCGCGCATCGAGGAGGAGCGGCGGCGGCGCGAGGAGGGCGAGGGCTGGCTGGCGCTCTTCCGCGTCGCGTGGCGCGCGGTGCCGGCGATGGCGCTCGTCGCGGTCTTCGCGCTGGGGCTCTTCCTCTCGTCGGGCGCGGGCGAAATGACCCCGGGCTTCGGCCTGGGCGCGGAGACGCTGCTCTCCGAGCGCGACGAGGAGTTCGAGCAGGTCGTCCTGGCCGACTCGCGCACGCCCTCGGACGAGGACGAGGTGCTCTCGACCATCATCGGCGAGGGGGAGGGCGCGAGATGAAGAACATCACGCGGCTCAAGCTCTGGCTCGCCATCGCGGCCATCTTCGCGCTCGGCTGTGCGACGGGCGTCTTCCTCGACAGCGCCTATCGCCTGCGCGCGGGCGCGGCGCGCCAAGAGGGGCGGGGCGGCAAGCGCAACCCCGAGCACATGTTCGAGAAGATGCGGCGCGAGCTGGAACTAGACGAACGCCAGTCGGCCGAGGTGCGCAAGATACTCGACGAGACGCGCAACGAGTACCGTGCCCTGCGGTCGGAGGCGCGCCCGCGCTTCGACGCCATCCGCCAGTCGGCCCGCACGCGCATCCGCGCCCTCCTCACCCCCGAACAGCAGCAGCGCTTCGACGCGCGCGTCGCCGAGAAGGACAAGCGGCGAGAGGCTGAAGAGAGGTAAGAAAGGGTGTTGGGTGTTGGGTGCTGGGTGTCAGGTGTTGGGTTAAGAAGCGACTCTTACCCAACACCTAAGACCCAGCACCCAACACCCTTATTAATTTGAAATAAAGCTGACCGCTCACAGCACGTACGTGCCGTTCACAGCTTTCCGCTTGCCGCCCGCGCCACTTTTGTTAAACTAGGCGCACCGCCTGTTTGATTCCGCAGACAGTTCTCATCTCGCGCGGCCCCGCGGGCCGCAGGAGGGACGATGGCAGACGAGCACGACGTGAAGTCTTCCGAGCAGCGGGAGTCGCCGCCCGACCCGAGCCGGCGGCGCTTCCTCAAGGGCGTCGGCATCGCGGGCGCGGGCGCGGCGCTCGCCGACCACCTCGCGCAGACGGCCGAGGCCGAGGCCAGAGTCGCGCAGGCGGAGGCCGCGAAACGCCCGACCGCCGCGGCGCTCAGCCTGACGCTCGACGTGAACGGCCGTAGGCGCGCGGTCTCGGTCGAGCCGCGCACGACGCTCCTGAACGCGCTGCGCAACCACCTCGAACCGGCCGTCACCGGCCCGAAGCTCGTCTGCGACCAGGGCACCTGCGGCGCGTGCACCGTCCTGCTCGACGGCAAGCCGGTCTACTCGTGCCTGGTCTTAGCCGCCGACGCTACGGGGAAGAAGGTGACGACGGCCGAGGGCCTGGGTACGCCCGAGAGCCCGAACGCCGTGCAGGCCGCCTTCGTCGAGCGGGACGCCCTGATGTGCGGCTTCTGCACGCCCGGCTTCGTCACGACCATCTCGGCCTACCTCAAGAAGAACCCCAACCCGACGCTCGCCGAGGTGCGCGAGGCGTGCAAGGGCAACTTCTGCCGCTGCGGCACCTACCCGCGCGTCTTCGAGGCGGCGCTCGCCGCGGCGAAAAAAGGAAGTACTGAGGACTGAGTACTGAGGACTGAGCGGGGAAGAGTTTTAACTCAGTCCTCAGTCCTAGCGAACGGAGTGAGCGATGCAGCAACAGGCACCGGCCAAGAAGAAGAAGAAGATCAAAGTCCCGCGGGTCGTCAACGGCGTGGACACGCTCGTCGAGATAGAGGTTGACGACGACAGCAGCGTCGCGTGGGGGCCGAACGACAGGCACACCCTCCTCAACAAGCGCACGCCGCGCGTGGACGGCCCCGTGAAGGTGAGCGGCGCGGCCGAGTACACATACGACAAGCGCCTGCCCGGGATGCTCTACGGCCGCGTGCTGCGCTCGCCGCACGCGCACGCGCGCGTCGTGAAGGTTGACGCCTCGGCCGCGCGGCGCATCCCCGGCGTTAAGGCGGTCGTCGGCGCGACCGACGAGGAGGTCGTCGAGGGCAGCAACCGCGCGGCGGAAGTGGCCGAGAAGCAGAACCGCACGGACGTGGGCGACGCTAAGCCCGCGCGCCGCGAGCTGGTCGTCCTCTTCGCCGGCCAGCCCGTCGCCGCCGTCGCGGCCACGACGCCCGAGATCGCGGAGGACGCCCTGCGCGCCATCCGCGTCGAGTACGAAGTCCTCCCGCACGTCGTGCGCGCAGAGGACTCGATGAAGGAGGGCGCGCCGAAGGTCACGGCCGACCCGAAGGAGTTGAACGTCGAGCCCCGCGACAAGCGCGGCGACGCCGACAAGGTGGCCGAGGCTCTGAAGGGCGCGGACGTGACGGTCGAGGCCGAGTACCGCACGCCCATCATCCACCATTCGAGCCTAGAGACGCACGGCAACGTCGTGGACTACCGCGGCGGCCAGGAGGCCACGGTCTACGCCTCGACGCAGTGGACGTTCTCCATCCCGAAGGACGCGGCCGAGGAGTTGGGGCTGAAGGAGAGCGCGGTGCGCGCGGTGGTCGAGCACATGGGCGGCGGCTTCGGCTCGAAGTTCGGCATCGGCGTCGAGGGGATGCTCGCCTGCCAGCTCTCGAAGCAGGCGAAGGCCCCCGTCCACCTGATGCTGACGCGCAAGGACGAGTTCCTTCTGGCGGGCAACCGCTCGGGCTCGTGGCAGAAGTTCAGGGCGGGCGCGCGGCGCGACGGCACGCTCGTCGGGCTGCACGCGACGCAGTACGCGCTTGGGGGCCTGGGCGACGGCTCGCAGGCTGGGCAGCCCTACATCTACTCGGCCGAGAACGCGTACCGCGAGCGCCTCAGCGTCCACACCAACGAGGACTCTTCGCGCGCGATGCGCGCGCCCGGCCACCCGCAGGCGAGCTTCGCGATTGAGTCGCTGATGGACGAGCTGGCCTACAAGCTCGGGATGGACCCCGTAGAGTTCCGCAAGAAGAACTTGAAGGACACGGTCTACCACCGCCAGCTCGACCGCGGCGCGCGCGAGATCGGCTGGGAGCGCCGGAACAGGACGCCGGGCGGAGGGGCTGGCCCGCTCAAGCGCGGGATGGGCTGCGGCGTCGGCACGTGGGGCGGCGGCGGCAACGACCAGTGCAAGGTTGACGTGACGGTGGCGCGCGACGGGTCGGTCACGGTCGCCTGCGGGACGCAGGATTTGGGGACGGGGACGCGCACGTACACGCGCGCCATCGTCGCCGAGGAGTTCGGCCTCCAGTTGAAGGACGTGTCAGAGCGCATCGGCGACTCGCGCCTCGGCTCGTCGAACCCTTCGGGCGGCTCGACGACCGCGGCCTCGCTCGCGCCCTCGGTGAAGGATGGGGCCGCCAAGGCTCGGCTCGCGATGGCCGAGAGGCTCTCGCCGCTCCTCAACAACGCGAAGCCCGAGGAGATAACGTTCGGCGGCGGAAACGTCACCGGCGGCGGGAAGACTTTGAGTTGGAAGCAGGCGTGCGCGGCCCTGCCTTCGTCGGGCGTGACGGGCCACGGCGTGTGGCAGACGAGTCTGGCCGGGACGGGCGTCCACGGCGTCTGCTTCGCCGAGGTCGAGGTGGACGTGGAGACGGGTAAGGTGCGGCCCGTCAAGATGGTTCACGTGCAGGACATCGGCCTGCCGCTCAACCGCCTCGCGGTCGAGAGCCAGATCAACGGCGGGATGATTCAGTCGCTGGGGATGGCCCTCTGGGAGGGGCGCGTGATGGACGCGCGGCTCGGCGTGCAGCTCAACCCCGGCTTCGGCGACTACAAGATGCCCGGCGCGCTTGAGATGCCGGAGATGGTGCCGCTCATCGACGACGAGGACAAGCGCGAGGCCGTCATCGGCGTCGGTGAGCCGGCGATCATCCCTTCCGTGGGCGCGCTCGCCAACGCCGCCTACAACGCCTGCGGCGTGCGCGTGCGGGAGCTGCCCATCACGCCGGACAAGATTCTGATGGGGCTGATGCAGGAGAGGAGGGGCGCGTGAAAGCTTTCGAGTGGGTGAGTCCCGCGACCGTCGAGGAGGCGGTGAGTCTCTTGAAGTCCGCGCCGGCCTCGCGTGACATGGACGAGGCCGCGCGCCCGCTCGCGGGCGGGCAAGACCTCCTGACGACGATGAAGGATTACCTGACGCGCCCCGTGCGCGTCGTCAACCTGAAGGGCATCCGCGGGCTGGACAGAATCGAAGGCGACGCGAAGAAGGGCCTGCGCGTCGGCGCGCTCGTCACGCTCGCGCAGGTCGAAGAGCACGCCGCCATCCGCCGAGACTTCCCCGGACTCGCCGAGGCGGCGCACTCGGTCGCGACGCAGCAGATACGCAACCTCGGCACCGTGGGCGGGAACCTCTGCCAGCGGCCGCGCTGCTGGTACTACCGCCTCGAAGAGGCGGTCTGCATCAAGAAGGGCGGGTCGGAGTGCTTCGCCGCGACGGGGGAGAACAAGTACAACGCCATCCTCGGCGGCGGGCCTTCGTGGATAGTCCACCCGTCCGACCTGGCCCCGATGCTCGTCGCGCTGGGCGCGAGCGTCAGCGTCGCGGGCGCGGACGGGCGGCGCACGATACCTTTGGAAAAATTCTTCACGCTGCCCAACGAGGGCAGCATCCGCCGCGAGAACGTCCTGAAGAACGACGAGATCATCACGGAGGTCGCCGTCCCCGCCTCCCCGTTCGCCGCGCGCTCGACCTACCTGAAGTTTAAGGAGCGCGACTCGCTCGACTTCGCGCTCGCCTCGGTGGCGGCGGCCGTCGAGCTCGGGCCGGACAGGCGCGTCCGCCAGGCGCGCATCGTACTCGGCGGCGTCGCGCCCGTGCCGTGGCGCGTGCCGAAGGCGGAGGAGTTTTTAAAGGGGAAGGCGCTCGACGCCGCCTCTCTAGAGGGCGCGGCTCGGCTCGCGCTCGAAGGCGCAGAGCCGCTTTCACAGAACGCGTACAAGGTTCCTCTGACGCAGGCGCTCGTCCGCCGCGCGCTGGCGAAGGCGGGCGGCGCGGCGGCATAATGGTTCGGGAAGGGAGACCGTCGATGTCGGAAGAGGCGAGGGAAGAGACTCCGCGGACGGCCGCGCAGAGCCCGTTCTGCGGCTCTCTGCGCTCGAAGAAGTTCTTCATGCGCGACGTGCTGGCGACCGAGGCCGAGCACTACCTCGACGCCAGCAACCACTGCTGGTGCCGCCACACGCAACTCGCCGTCGGCCCCGACGGCGGCCGCGCCACGCCCGCGCGCTGCGTCCCCGGCCGCGAGTGCTACGTGTCAGCCCTGGGCGATTGATTGGGAGGTGTTGTGATGAGGAGATTTCTGATTCCGTCGGTCGTCGGGCTGGCGCTGGTGTTGACGTGCGGGGCGGCGCTCGTGTCGTCGCGGGCCGCGGGCGAAGGCGTGAGGGGTACTTACGTCGAGGCGCGGACGGCGAGCGTCTTCGCGGGCGCGTGCCACTACAACGGCGAGCTGACGACCGCCGGGCGCGAGGCCGTGCTGGCCTGGAACGTGAAGGAGGGGAGTTGGGGCGGCGTCGATCTGGCGGGCGTGCGCGCCTTGGCCGTCGTGGGGTCGGAGGCGAACCTGTCGGACTCGGCGGCGGCGCGACGCTCTGAGCTGGTCGTGGACAGCAACGCGAGCGCGGAGCAGGCGAGGGCTTTCGCGCGGGCCGTCGAGCGCGCCTACGGCGCGGTGCTCGGCCGGGTCGTCGAGGTGCGGCGCGCGCCCGTCGGGTTTGTCGCGGACGGGAAGTCCTTCAAGGTCTCGGCGGCGGGCGCGGCCACGCTCGACGTGGAGGCGATGCCGGACGACCTCTGCTGCCGGATGCCGCACATGGTCTGGTACGCGCCGCTCGTGGCGGTCGAGGGGCGCAAGGTCGGCTACACGCGCGCGGCTTCATACGCGGGCGGCGCGGCCGGCGACGCCTGGCAGCGCACGGGCGAGAACGGCGCCTTCTACGGCACCTTCTCCTTCTGAAATTTCACCACAGAGACACAGAGGCACAGCTTGTTGAGTAATCCTCTTCAAGCTGTGCCTCTGTGTCTCTGTGGTGAAATTTTAGCTGCCGGCGGGGCGCGTCGCGGTGCGACCGCAGTCGGGGCAGGTGTGCGCCTCGACGACGGGCACGCCCTCGAAGAGGTCTGGCCTGGCCTCGTCCGGCGCGGAGCCGTAGTCGAGCTTGTCGGCGTGGTGGTTCATCTCCGCGCCGCAGTCGGGGCAGTGCATCTTGTCGGTTTCGGGCATGATCTCTCCTTACAGCGCCACGCTCTCGCGGCCGCGCCGCAAGACCTTCGCCATCCAGATGAGTTCTTTCAGAAACTGGTCGGCTCGCTTGAAGTAAGCCGAGTCGAGCAGCGCGCCCGACTCGTCGAAGAGCTTATGCGCGCCCGAGAAGTTCATGTCCCAGAAGATGGTGACGAGCCCCAGCTCCCTCAACACGGGCAGCAGGTTCTGGACGACGCGCGCGCCGCCGAAGCCCCCGGCCGAGACCCCGCACAGCCCCACCGCCTTGTGGATGTACTCCTTGAGGTTCGTGTCGAGCGCGTGCTTCAGGAGCCCCGGGTAGCCGTGGTTGTACTCCGGCACGACTATGACGAGCGCGTCGGCCCGGTTCATCTGTTCGGAGAAGCGCGCGTCCTTGATGGCCTCGCCCTCGTCGTCCGCCGAAAGGCCGAGGGCGCGGATGTCGATCAGCTCGGTCTCGACGCCCTCGCGCTTCGACACCTCGCCGAGCATGAAGCGGGCGACCGCTTCGCTGGCGCGACCCTTGCGCGCCGTGCCGAGGATGACCGGGATGTAGAGCGGCCTCTCCATGCTCTTATATCCCCGCGCGCGTAAATATATTCCGCGGGGCGGGGACTTCGTGGGCGGCGGCGGGCCGCCTTTCGGTCTCCACTTCCTACTCCTCTGTCCGTCTCTTCCTCATCTATTCCCAGGCGCGATCCGCGGCCTCTCACTCCCCTTCGACCTCGACGGCGGTGCCTTCGCCGACGGGCCGTTCGTCGGCCGGCGTCGGGACGGAGCCCGCGGCGGTGGTCTCCCCGGCCTCCTCCACGGGATCGGCTTCGGTGGGGTTATCGTCGATTCGCCGTTCAGTCATACGCCTCGTCACCTGACCCATTGTTAGGTTCCACCCGCGCAAAGTCTACGCCCTTTTCGAGAGTTTTACACCAGCCGGCAGGCGGCCGCCAGAATCGAAGAAGGAAGGATAGAGGCCGCGAGGGCCGAACCTCCCCCTCCACAAACACGCGCCGCCGGCGCCGCCCCGACCGAAGTCTCGGGGCGGCCCGGCGGCTTCTCTCCTGCCGGCGACTCCCGGCCGCACGTCAGTTCGTGCAGCGCGCGTCGATGATGGTCTTGGCCTTGCGCACGAACTCCGCCGCCCAGGCTTCGGCCGGCTGGTCGCGCTCGTGGTTGCGCGAGGCGCGGAAGACCTTCGTGATGAGGCCGTCCTTCGCCTCCGCGTCGAGCAGTCTCTGGAGGCCGGCGGCGAGCAGTTGTCGCCCCTCCTCGCTCACGTTCTCGTCGCCCACGCCCTTGGCCGTCGTCTGGCAGCGCCCGCCGCTGACCTTAATCGGGTCCTTGCCCTTCCACGCGTCGAGCCGCGCCTTCTTCTCGCTGTCGGAGGAGTGGCCGAAGGTCGAGCCCATGTCGCTGACGTAGTAGACGGCCTGGCCCTCCTCGCAGACGAGCGCGCCGCCCTCGCCCTTCGTCCAACTGAGGCAGGTGAACTTCTGGTTGTCGGTCTTCGTGTCGCCGTGGTCGATGAAGGCGAGCCACAGCTTGAAGGCGTCAACGTGCGCGCGCGGCGTCCCGCCCTGCCCGAGCCGCGCGAGCGTCTCGGCCAGAGGTGCCGAGTCCTTGCCGTCGCAGTCCGCGTCGATGCCCTTGCCGATGTTCAGCTCTATCCCCGCGGCCGGCTGGAAGGGCTCGAAGCGCGCGCCCTGAAAGTCGCTCGTCAGACTCTTCTCACAGTCGGGGCAGGTGACGTCGGCCACCCACTCGTCGTCGGCGAAGAAGCCGAGCGCCTTCGAGAAGCGCGAGGCGAGAAACTCGCCGTAGACTTCGCCGTTGCGCTTCTCCTTCGACTGCCCCTTGAAGTGCGGCTTCACCTTGTAGCGGACGGGGTCGCCGTCCGCGTCCGCGACGCCCTCGACCGAGCAGTGGAACTTCGGCGTCGTGCCGGAGCCCGGGTTCGGGTCCTTGTTGGCGACGCACTTGAAGGGCTTGCCCAGGCCCGCCTCGTCAACCTCCGGCGCGCCTTTGACCGGCCCCTTGTCGGGGCTGTAGCCGAGGACGGGGTTGTAAGAAGGGTCTGGCTCCTGCCAGACCTTCGCGCGCCGCTCGGCTGCGGCGCGCGCCTCCTTCGTGAAGCAGGGGCCCTTCTGGGCCGCGGCCGGCAGCGGGAGGAGAAGAAGGAGCAGTGGCAGGAAGCGGTAGTGTCGTTTAAGAATCACGGGCAATCCCTCTCGTCGTCTCGTCTCCTTTGTACTCCGGATGACAAAGTTGCAAACGCGGTGCCAACTGGACGCCGCCCGCACCCTTAGCCGCCAAGCCTTGTAAACACAGGAGCGTGCGGCGTCGAGGCGGCTGTCTTACTTCCGGAGGGGGCCTGTACCTTGATGATACAGCGGGGCTCCGCCCGCGTACGCCGCCGCGCGGGTTGGTACTATTCAAGGTCAATGAAGTTATCTCTTTAAGTGGTAAGCAAACTTAATTTAAAGGCGTGGCACGCCGTGCGCATAGTGGCGGCTCCATAGCGAGTCCAAACTGAGAAAGAACTCCCGCGCGTCCGGGCGGGAGGGTCATGGGGGAGGAAGATTTTTGATGCGTAGAATACTCAGGCTGAGTCTCTCGGCCCTCCTACTGGCGTCGTTCGGTCTCTACCTTCAGCCCCCCGCCCGCGCACAGAAATCAGAGAAGGGTAAGGAGTCTGCCGGAAGTCACGTCCTCTGGCGCGACCCCGGCCACATCCCTTCGCGTGACCTGCGCCACGGGCCAGGCGCGCCGCACCTCGTCCCGCAGCCGCCCTACACCTTCGTCGAGGAGGTGAAGAAGGGCGAGTCGCCGAAGTTCAAAGTCCGCGACGCGCGCGGAGTGGAGTGGAGCGTCAAGCTGGGGCCGGAGGCGCAGTCCGAGACCGTGGCGACGCGCCTGGTCTGGGCGGTCGGCTACTTCGCGGAGGAGGCTTACTACTTCGACGAGGTGAAGCTGGCGAACATACCCCGCCTCTCAAGGGGCCGGGAGTACGTCGTGGGCAGGACGGTGCGCGGCGCGCGCTTCGAGCCGCGGCGCGAAGGCGTCGAGGAGGGGCCGGAGTGGAGCTGGCGCGACAGCCCCTTCGAGGGCTCGCGCGAGATGAGCGGGCTCAAGGTCTTGATGATCCTGCTGAACAACTTCGACGCGCGCAAGGGCAACAACCACATCCTCTACGCCGACGGCCCCGGCGGGCGCGAGGCGCGCTACGTCGTGACCGACCTCGGCGCGACGTTGGGGCGCGCGGGGGGCCTGGGCGGCAAGCGCGTTAAGAACGACCTCGCGGCCTTCCTCTCGACGAAGTTCGTGCGGGGCGTGGACGACGGCGTGGTGGAGTTCGACTTCGACACGCGGCCGCGCGGCTTCGGCCACTTCTCCGTGCTGCACCCGAAGTACTACCGCGGCGAGGTGAAGAAGGAGGCGGCGATGCGCGGCATCCCCGTCGAGCACGCGCGCTGGATCGGCTCGCTGCTCTCGCAGTTGACCGACGAACAGCTCCGCACGGCCTTCCGCGCGGCGGGCTACAGGGAGTCGGAGACGGAAGGCTACGTCCGCGCGCTGCGCGAACGCATCGAGCAACTCATCAACCTTCAAGGCGTCCCGTCCGAAGAGGCCGGGCGGAGGAAGGACTGACCTCAGCGGGCGGCCTCGCCCAGCTTCTCGCTGCTCTTCCTGACGCGCTCGCTCAGGGAGACGATCGCCTCCAGGTCGCGCCGCAGCCTGTCGGACATCTGGGCGTCGAAACGCCCGACGCCCTTCGCGTGGAGGTTGTTCACGAACCTGAGGACGATGCCGTCGAGCCTTGAGAGCGCCGTCCGCAGTTGCTCAGGGTCGGCCGGGGTCAGGCCCGCGGGGGCCTTCGCTTCCCCCTCCGGCTCGGGCAGCGCCAGGTTCTCCTTGAGGCGCTCGGCCCGCTTCCTAATCTCCGAGGCCGACTTAGCGACGAGTTTGAGGTCGAGCTGTCCGCCGCCCGCGACCGCCTTCATCAGGTCGTTGTTGACGACCTGTAGGCGCACGAAGTCTTCCCTGATCTGCGCCAGGGCCAGGCGCGGCTCGCGCTTCTCGCCCGACCTGTGATAACGCTCGATCAGTTCGAGTGTCATCTCGCGCTCGGCGCTATCGGCGGCCTCGTTGGCCATCCGCTCGCGCGAGGCCCGCTCGGCGGCGCTCGTCACCGTGCTCTGTGCCGCGACGGGGCAGGCCGCGAAGAGGAGGGCCGCCGCCGCGCTGAGAAAGGGCTTTGACAAGTAGTCCATCGTGAGCCGCCTTTCTTCGACCTGCCCGGGCGACCTCGCGCGCCCGAGCACCTGCCGTCAGAGACCCCGCACGGGGGGAAGTTGACGCCGACGGAAGACACATCATAAGACTTTATCAACCCCCGTACAAAAAAATCCTCCCCGCCTCACAGCTCCGGCCGTGAATAACGGTTGCGGGATGTGGGGGTGCGTAAATCCCCGGCCGTGCCACACTTCAAAGCGAACATCTTCAAACTGCCCGCCGCCCTCATTAACGGCGGCGTCGAGATAAGGCGATGAGACGTCTGTTCATTCAAAGCTGCCTGGCGCTGCTGTGCGCCTCGACCCTGGTCTTCGCAGGCGGGCCGCCCGCGGGCCGGCGCGCGAAGTACAACTTCAACTCCGGCTGGAAGCTCTTCGTCGGCGACCCGGCGGGCGCGCAGGAGCCCGGCTTCGACGACTCGGGCTGGAAGGAGGTGACGCTGCCGCGCGCTTGGAACGAGGACGACGCCTTCCGCAAGGACATCAAAGACCTCTCGACCGGCGTCGCGTGGTACCGCAAGCGCTTCACGCCGCCCCCGGGCAGCGCCGGCAACCGCGACGCCTTCGGCAACATCATCGAGATACCCGGCACGCCCGACCCGCAGTCGGCCGCGGGCAAGGGCGGGGCCAAAGGCACCCTCAGCATCATCGAGCTGGAGGTCTACGAGCCGGCCTAGGGCGTCGGAGCCGGGTCTAACTCCCCTTAGCGTCCTATTGCAGTTGAAGTGTAACCGGGAGAGTTAACGCAGAGACGCAGAGGCACAGAGGCACGGCTTGAAGTTATATCGCTTCAAGCCGTGCCTCTGTGCCTCTGTGCTATAGCGGGTTGCATTTGAGTGTGACGGTTTAGAGGCGGGCCGCGGCCCGCCTCTAAACGAACGCTGAATCGGTCGTCCTCAAATGCAAACAGCTATAAGCGGCGGCCCGTGGGCGACGAAATTTCATTGACTTCTGAACCCGAAGGCATAAACTTACGGGCACGCACAGGGCGGCCCCGCGGCCGGACTTTCGCGGGGCGTTATCTTTACTCGGCGGCCAGACCCGGATAGTCTCTCCGGCTATTCCTTTTCATTACGTCCGGAACTTTCTCACGTTACTAAGTTATCTCCGCGCGCGGCGAGAGCGTCAACATTCCGAACCGTTGGGTGAGTGACGCGGCCGACAACAACCGACAGCCTCTTCCTTACGACCCGCGACCCGGGTATGCCGGGAGGCAGAGTGAACCGATGACCCCTCCTCGCAAGTCTTATACGCCCCTCCTCCTCCTGCCCCTGCTGGCCGGGCTGCTCCTGCTCGCGCGCGCCGCCTCCACCGCGCCCGCCGCCGCTCTGCTCACCGTCAACGTGGCCGACGACGTTAACGACGGCGCGTGCAACGTCGCGCACTGCTCGCTGCGCGAAGCCATCGCCGCCGCCAACCCCTCCGGCGGCGACACGATCAACTTCGACATCCCGCCCAACGCCCCCGGGTGCGTCGCGGCGACCGGGGCCTGCACCATCCAGCTCACCTCCGGCGAGCTGCAAATCGACAAGCGCCTGACCATCAACGGCCCCGGCGCGAACGTGCTCGTCATCAGAGGGTCGAACGACCCGACGAACAGCTTCCGTGTCTTACACGTCTTCCCCAACCCCTTCCCCTTCCACAAAAACGTTCAAATCTCGGGCGTGACCCTCACGAACGGGCGCGCCAACGGCGGCGACGGCGGCGGCGTCCTCAACGAAGGCACGCTGACGCTCGACGGCTGTAGCGTCTCGAACAACCAGAGCGTGAGCGGCAGCGGCGGCGGGATTCACAGCAGCGGCGTCGAGCTGCGCATCTTCAACAGCACCGTCTCGGGTAACACGGCGTCGGTCAACGGCGGCGGGGTCAACTCCTTCGGCACGCTGCGGATTTACAACAGCACCATCTCGGGCAACACCGCGCAGACCAACTTCGGCGGCGGGATTCACTCCACCGCCTCCGCGGAGATTACCGCCAACACGATTGCCCACAACAGCGCGCCCGAGCCTTCCAACGGCGAGGGCGGCGGGGTGATGAGGAGCGCCGGGCCGCTCACCATCCGCAACAACATCATCGCCAACAACTCTGCGCCCTCGGGGCCGGACGTGCGCGGCTTCATGACTTCGCAGGGCTTCAACATCATCGGCAACGACAGCGGCTCGTTCGTCGTCTCGGGGGTCGGGTCTTGCTGCGACCGCCGCAACGTCAACCCGCTGCTCGACCCGTCGGGGCTGCAAAACAACGGCGGCCCGACACTGACCTACGCCCTCCAGAGCAACAGCCCCGCCCTCGACAACGGCGGCGCCATGGTGCCAACCAACGCCCTCGGGAACCTCTCGACCGACCAGCGCGGGTTCGCGCGCGTCTACAACGGGGCGGCCGACATCGGGGCCTACGAGCGCCAGCGGGCCCAGCTCTACGTCACCAACACGAACAACTCCGGCCTCGGCTCGCTCCGCCAGGCCATCGGCGACGCCAACGGCAACGACAACATCGGCCCCCTGCTGCCCGACATCATCTCCTTCCAAATCCCCGGCGCGGGCGTCCAGACCATCTCGCCGAGGAGCGCGCTGCCGACCATCACGGAAGCGGTCTTCATCGACGGCTACTCGCAGAGGCCCTGCCTCTTCACCCCCGCGCCCTGCTCGCGCCAGAACACGCTCGCCGTCGGCAACGACGCCGTGCTGCTCGTGGAGTTGACCGGCGTGAACGCGCCCTTCGGCACGAACGGGCTGCACATCACGGGCGGCGGCAGCACCGTGCGCGGCCTCGCCATCAACCGCTTCAGGGGGGCGAACTTCACCGTGGGCAACGCCATCTTCCTGAACTCCGACAACAATAGGGTCGAGGGCTGCTTCCTGGGCACGGACGCCGCGGGCACGGCAGACCTCGGCAACACCGCCTCCGGCGTCTTCGCCGACGGCGCGCACAACAACATCATCGGCGGCACGACGCCCGACAGGCGCAACCTCATCTCGGGCAGCACCAACGGCCTCGACCTGCTGAACTCGGACTCCAACCAGATTCTCGGCAACTACATCGGCACGACGCGCGACGGCAGCGGCCCGCTCCCCGGCACTTCGGGGGGCATCATCCTCAACTCGTCGTCGAACAACACCGTCGGCGGCGAGGCGTCGGCCGCGGCCAACATCATTCGGGCGAACGCCCGTCCCGGCGTTAACGTGTTCGGCAACTCGACCGGCAACCGGATTTCCGGCAACTCCATCCAGTCGAGCGCCGGGCTGGGCATAGACCTCGGCAACGACGGCGTCACCCTCAACGACTTCGTCGTCTTACCCGACACGGACTCGGGCCCCAACAATTTCCAGAACTTCCCCGTGCTCGCGTCCGCCTCTACGGGCGTCGGCGGCACGGCCGTCGAGGGCAGGCTCGACTCGGCGAACACGCCCGCGGGCGGCCAACCCCCGCTCCGCATCGAGTTCTTCTCCAGCCCCTCCTGCGACGCCTCGAACCACGGCGAAGGTCAGGTCTTCCTCGGCGCGATTCCGGTGACGCCGCCCACCAGCGGCGTGGACCACGGCATTGTCTTATTCAGCACGACGCTTCCGGCGGCGACGACTCCGGCGACGACCGCCGGGCACGTGTTGACGGCGACGGCCACCGACTCCAACGGCAACACCTCCGAGTTCTCCCCCTGCATCGACATCACCGCGCCGCCGGAGATGAACGTCAGGGGCAACGGCCTGTCCATCGCCGACGGCGACGCGACGCCCTCGGCCGCCGACGGCACGGACTTCGGCACCGTCTCCTCCGGCACCGTCACGCGCACCTTCGTCGTCGAGAACGTGGGCAACGGGCCGCTCAACCTGTCGGGGGTGAGCATCGGCGGCGCGAACGCGTCGGACTTCGCCGTCACGTCGCCGCCCGCCTCTTCGGTCGCGCCGGGCGGCGGGACGACCGCCCTCACGATACGTTTCTCGCCGTCCGCGTCGGGGCTGCGGACGGCCACCGTCTCAATCGGCAACGACGACGCGGACGAGAACCCCTACAACTTCTCGATTCAGGGGACGTACAACACCCCTCCGAACATCACCGCGGGCGCGGCGCTCACGCGGCGGCAGGGCACGGCCTCGTCCGTCTCCACCGTCGCCACCGTCAGCGACACCGAGACGGCTGCCGGTAACTTGAACGTCGCGGCGACGAGCGTACCCGCGGGCATCACCGTCACGAACGTCGTCAACACGAACGGCAACGTCACGGCCTCCGTCGCGGCCGGTTGCACGGCGAGTGTCGGGGCGAACACCGTCGGGTTGACGGTAACCGACGGCGGAGGCGCGACCTCGACTGCTAACCTGACCGTCAACGTCACGGCCGACGACGCACCCGTGCTGACCTACGCGAACCCTCAGCCAATCTTTACCAACGGCTCGGCGAGCGTCAGCCCGGCGGCCGGGCCGAGCGACAACGGCAGCGTCTCTTCCGTCGTCCTCCAATCGCAGGGCACCTACACGGGTACGGTCTCGGTGGACAACGCCACCGGCGCAGTCACCTTCAGCAACGCTGCGCCCGTGGGCACGCACGCCATCACCGTCCGCGCCACCGACAACTGCGGCAGGACGACCGACGCGTCCTTTAGCCTGACCGTTCAGAACGCACCGCCGAACATCGCGGCTGCGGCGTCGCTCACGCGGCAACAGGGCACGGCCCAGTCCGTTTCGACCGTCGCCACCGTGAGCGACGTTGAGACGGCGGCCGGCAGTCTGAACGTCGCGGCGACGAGCGTGCCGGCGGGTATAACCGTCACGAACGTCGTCAACACGAACGGCACGGTCACTGCGTCGGTCGCGGCGAGCTGCGGTGCGACGGTCGGCGCGAACGCCGTCGAGCTGACCGTGATTGACGGCGGCGGCGCGACCTCGACCGCCAGCCTGACCGTCAACGTCACGGCGAACACCGCGCCGGTGCTGACCTACGCCAACCCTTCGCCGCTCAGCTTCAACGGCTCGACGAGCGTCAGCCCGGCCACAGGGCCGGGCGACAACGGCAGCGTCACCACCGTCGCCGTTCAATCGCAGGGCACATACACCGGCACGGTCTCCGTGGACAACACCACGGGCGTCGTCACCTTCGGCAACGCCGCGCCGACGGGCACACACACCATCACCGTCCGCGCCACCGACGACTGCGGCGCGACCACAGACGCGACCTTTAACCTGGTCGTCACGAACACCCCGCCGACCATCAACGCCGCCTCTGCGCTCACGCGACAGCAGGGCACCGCACAATCCGTCTCGACCGTCGCCCACGTGGGCGACGCGGAGACGGCGGCCGGCAGTCTGCACGTCGCGGCGACGAATGTACCGGCCGGCATCACCGTCTCGAACATCGTCATCAACACGGACGGTGCCGTCACGGCGTCGGTCGCGGCCGACTGCGCGGCGACGGTCGGCGCGAACGCCGTCGGGCTGAGCGTGACCGACGGCGCGGGCGTGAGCGCGACCGCCACCTTGACCGTCAACGTCACGGCCAACGCCGCACCCGTGCTGACCTACGCGAACCCCCCGCCCGTCCCTATCGACGGCTCGGCGAGCGTCGGCCCGGCGGCCGGGCCGAGCGATAACGTCGGCGTCTCGTCCGTCGTCCTACGGTCGCAGGGCACCTACACGGGTACGGTCTCGGTGGACAACGCCACCGGCGCAGTCACCTTCAGCAACGCCGCGCCCGTGGGCGCGCACGCCATCACCGTCCGCGCCACCGACAATTGCGGCGCGACGACCGACGCGACGTTTACTCTGAACGTGTTCGTCCCCACCGTCCTCACCGTCACGAACACGAACGACGGCGGCGAGGGCTCTCTGCGCGAGGCGCTGAGCCGCGCGGGCGCGGGCGGCCGGATCGACTTCAGCCCTGACGTGCGGGGCACCATCACGCTCGCGTCCGAGCTGGTCGTCGGCAAGAGCGTGACCATCAACGGCCCGGGCGCGAACCTCCTGACCGTGAGCGGCGGCAACGCCTCGCGCGCCCTCGGCGTCACGGCGTCCGGCTCGGCGCAAATCTCCGGCCTCTCCTTCTCGAACGGGCGCGCGGCCGGCGACGGCGGCGCGATCCACAACGCGGGCTTCCTGTCGCTCGTCAACTGCTCCGTCAACCGCGGCGAGGCCGCGGGGGCGGGGCGCGGCGGCGGCCTCTTCAACGGCGGGACGCTCAAGGTCAAGGGCACGACCGTCTCGGGCAACACGGCCGCGGCCGGCGGCGGCCTCTTCAACGCGGGCACGGCGGAGATTTCCGACAGCACCGTCTCGGGCAACACGGCCGCGTCCGGCGGCGGCATCGACAACGTCGGCGCGCTGACCGTCACCAACAGCACCGTCTCGGGCAACACCGCGAACTCGCACGGCGGCGGCGTCAACGGCGGGGGCGGGGGCGTGAGCGTCACGAGCAGCACCGTCGCGCGCAACACCGCGGGCGTGCGGGGTGGCGGCGTCAACGCCGCGGCGGGGGCCTTCGGCCTGCGCAGCACAATCGTCGCCTCCAACAACGCGCCCGCCGGCCCGGACGTGTCGGGCTCGGTCGGCTCGCAGAACTTCAACCTCGTCGGCAACAACGCGGGCGCCGACTTCGACGCGGCGCAGAACGACAAGGTGGGCACGCCCGGCGCGGCCATCGACCCGCGGCTCGGCCCGCTGCAAAACAACGGCGGCCCGACCGACACGCACGCGCTCTTCCACGACAGCCCCGCGCTCGACGCGGGCGGCGACACGACCGCGCTTTCAACCGACCAGCGCGGGCGGCCCCGCGTCGTCAACCTCCTCGACATAGGCGCGGTCGAGAGCGAGTTCGGCATCGGCGGCACCGTCACCGACGGAGACACGGGCCGGGGCATCCCCGGCGTCACGCTGACGCTGACGGGCGACGCGGCCACGCGCACCTTCGTCAACCCGGGCGGGGAGGCCGAGACCCTCTTCTTCATAGCCGACGTGCCGCCGGGCGACTACACCCTGAGGCCCGCAGTCCCCCTTGACTCGCCGTTCACGTACAAGTTCGAGCCCGCCTGCATCAAGGTCAGCGTCGCCGCCGCGCGCGTCCTGACCACGAAGACCTGTGACGACGCGCCGGTGGACGGCCTCAAGTTCGTCGGCACCAAGCTCACGAACCGCTTCGCGACCGTCAGGGGGCGCGTCACCGACGGCGGCGGCCGCGGCCTCGGCGGCGTGACGCTGACGTTGAGCGGGCCGAAGTCGGTCGTGCTGACCCTCGACGGGTGCGACGGCCGCGACGCCGCCTGCGGCGTCTACAGGATAGAGAACGTCCCGACGGGGCCCGACTACACACTGACGCCGACGCGCGTGCCGGAAACCTTCACGGCCTCCGCCCCCTTCGACAACGGGAGGGGCGGGGCCGACATCGACAACCTCGGCGGCGACAGGCGCGCGGAGGTCGTCATCGACTTCGTGCTCGACTCTGCGGCGCAGCAGCCGACCGGCCCGAGCGACGACTTCACGGGGGCGACCATCGACCCCGACCGTTTCAAGCTCGGCGTCCTCTCGCTCAACCCGAGCGTGTACGACCCCGCGGTGCGCGTCGTGCAGGCGACGGGGCAGCTCCAGATCACGCCCGTCGCTAACACGGCGGGCACGGCCACGCCGCAGGGCGCGGCGCAGGGTGCTGCGCAGTCGGCCGCGGCCGACGCGAAGAACTTCAACGGCTACGCGTCGGTCAGAGACATCGACCTCAACTCTTCGACGAGCGTGAGCGTGCGCGCAGACCAGCCGCTCGCCGCGGGCGGCGCGCAGACGGTCTTCTCCGTCGGGAGCGACTGCCGGAGCTTCTTCCGCGTGCGCGTCGGCGACGCGGCGAGCGACCTCGACCCGTGTCCGGTCGCGCCGGGCGCGGGGGCCGCGAACGCCGCCGCGAACGCGACGCCGCCGGAGTCGGCCGCGGCCGGCGCGCCCACGATCTTCTTCGAGGCTTTCGTCAACGGGGAGAAGTTCCAGGGGAGCCGCGCGCTGGCTTACGAGAGGACGCGGCACGTCTACTGGCGTCTGCGTTTCGAGCCGAAGCTCTCGTCGGGCCCGCCCGCCCTGTGCGCCGCGGCGGCCGCCGCCGACAGCAGGGGCTTCGTCCTGTTCGAGACCAGCGTTGACCGCGCGGAGTGGACGGGGCGTGCGTGCGCGCCCGCGGGCGGCGACTCGACGCGCGTGGCGGCGGAGCTTCTGGCCGGCACCGTCGGCGCGGTCGCGGAGCCGCCGGGCACGGCCAAGTTCAGCGACTACCGCGTCGCCAAACGCACCGACTTCGAGTTCGCGCAGCCGTCCTACTCAGTGAGCTTCGAGGGCGAGCGGCTGCCGGACAACACCTTGCGGCTCGAAGTCCGGCGCACGGACGCCGAGGGCGCGGGCCTGGTGAGGGTCGTCGTCGGCGGCGAGAGCACGGCCTCCGCGGGGTCAGACTTCGAGCTGGTGGGCCCGGGCCCGGGGCTGCTTGAGTTCCCCGCGGGCGTCCGCGTGATGCCGGTCTTCGTCCGCGTCAAACCCGACGAGGTGAAGGAGGATGACGAGGCCATCGTCCTGCGCCTGACGGACGCGGCGGGCGGCGCGGTCGCGCCCTCCGGCGGCACGACGCGCGTGGACATCAGCGACTTCGGCAACCTCATAGACTCGACCCGGTTCTTCGTCGAGCAGCAGTACCGCGACTTCCTCGGCCGCGAGGCCGACGGCGGCGGCCTCGACTACTGGACGCGGCCGATTCAGGAGTGCGGCGACGACGCGGGCTGCCGCGCGACGCGGCGCGCGCACGTCTCGGCGGAGTTCTTCCTGTCGATAGAGTTTCAGGAGACGGGCTACCTCGGCTACCGCTTCTACAAGGCCGCGTACGGGCGGCAGCCGCGGCTGGCCGAGTTCACGCAGGCGCTGGGCAAGCTCAACCACAACGTGCAGGTGCTCGTGGGCGACTGGCGCGGTCAGCTCGACTTCAACCAGAAGGCGTTCGCCGAAGAGTTCGCGCAGACGGCCGACTTCGAGAAGCGTTACGAACCGCTGAACAGCGCGCAGTACGTGGACGCGCTCTACGCGAACGCGGGGGTCGTGCCGGGCCCGGACGTGAAGTCCCAACTCGTGCTCGGCCTGCTCGGGCAGAGGGAGACGCGCGCCTCCGTCCTGCTCAAGGTGGCGAAGGAGCCGGGGCTGGCGTCGAAGGAGTCCAGCCCGGCCTTCGTCCTGATGCAATACTTCGGCTACCTCCGGCGCAACCCCGACGACCCGCCCGACTGCAACCGCGCGGGCTACGACTTCTGGCTGAAGAAGCTCAACGACCACGGCGGCGACTACCGCGCGGCCGAGATGGTGCAGGCGTTCATCCTAAGCGACGAGTACCGGAACCGCTTCCTCGGCCTGCCCCCCGAGACGCGCTGCCGCGAAGGGAAGTGATGAGAAAGAGCCGTGAACGGTGAACCGTAAACCGTGACAAGAAGAGCCGCCTTCTCTTGTCACGGTTTACGGTTCACCGTTCACGGCTCTAAAGGTTTCCAGATGCGACACAACGTAGCACTCACCCCGCGGCGTCTGCTCGCGGCGGCACTGTTGGCGGCGTTCGCGGCCGGGGCGGCGCGGGCGCAGGACACCGTGACGGGCGCGTTCGAGGGCATCGTCCGGGACAAGGTGACGCGCGCGGGGATCAGCGGCGCGTACGTCGAGATCACCGACGAGGCGACCGACGTCGTCAAAACGGCGAAGACCGACACGCTCGGCTACTTCTTTTCGGGCGCGCTCCCGCCCGGCACCTACACCGTCCGCGTCGCAAGCCAGGGCTACGAGAGCGCCACGGTCACCTCGAACGAGCTGCTCATCGCCAAGACCACGCCGGTCGTGCCGCGCCCCGTCGAGATGGAGAAACTCTCCGCGGGCCTCCCGCGTCCGCGCCGACGGCTCGCCGCCGCGCCGCCCGCGGGCGTGCTGACGCGGACGCTCTTCTTCTTCCTCACCCCGGCCGGACTTCAGGCGGCGGGCGGCGGCCCGGCGCAGACGCCGGCCAACGCGCCGCGCTCGCCGCAGCCCGTCCGCGGGGGGGAGACGATCTTCAAGGGCAACCTCTACGCGACCGACGCGAGGCTCGACGGCTCCTTCAGGCGGCTAGAGATCGAGTCGCTCCCGCTCGGCGGACAGACCCTGACGCGCACCTTCGACGAGCTGGCCTTCCTCCTGCCCGGCGTCGCGCCGCCGCCGGAGACCGTCGGGGGCGGCGCGGGGCCGGGCGTCGGCGCGGGCGTCGGCTCCGCCGGGCAGTTCGCGGTCAACGGCCTGCGCTCGCGCGCCAACAACTTCACCGTGGACGGCTCCGACAACAACGACGAAGACATAGGGGTCAGGAGGCAGGGCTTCCTCGCGCTCGTGCCGCAGCCGGTCGAGTCGATTCAGGAGTACCAGGTCATCACGCTGCTCGCGCCCGCGCAGTTCGGGCGCAACGTCGGCGCGCAGGTCAACGCCGTCTCGCGCTCCGGCGGCCGCGAGACGCACGGCGCGCTCTTCGGCCTCTTCAACTCAAGCCGGCTCGACGCGCGCAACTACTTCGACACGGCGAACGGCAGCGGCACGGTCGAGGTGCGCTCGGGCGCGCAGCGCGTCGTCGCCGCGCCCGCCGTGCAGTTCAACCTCGACACTTTCAACTTCGACCCGGTCGGCGGCTCGCCGGTCGTGTCGAGGAACGGGAGCGGGGGGAAGGACTCTTCGACGCTCGGGCAGGGCGGGTTCGTCCTGGGCGGCGCTATCAGGCCGCGCCGCCTCTTCTACTTCGTCTCGGCCGAGCGGCAGGTGCTCAACGCGAGCCGCGAGGAGAGCTTCGCCGTGCCCACGGTCGCCGAGCGCGGCGCGTTCGGGGCGGGCGCGAGCGGCCTCTTCGCCAACCCCTTCACGGGCGCGTCCGTCTTCGCCTTCCCGACCACCGCGGGCGGCGACGCCGTCTTCAGCCTCTTCCCGTTCCCGAACAACCCCGACGGCGTCTACGGCGCGCACACCTACACGCAAGGCTTGCCCGCGGGCGCGCGCGGGCTCATCCTCTCGGGCAGGCTCGACGCGAACTTCCGCGAAGGCGCTCGGCAGCACGCGCTCGCGGGGCGCTACAACTTCACGGACGACTGGCGCGACATCCCTGCGCCGGGCGGCGCGCTCTTCTCGACGCTCAGGCCGCGCGTGCGGACGCAGAACCTCTCCCTCTTCCTCAACAGCCGCGCGGCCGTCCCCGACCCCGCCCTCTCGGTCTTCAACCAACTGAGGCTCTCGTACGGCCGCACGCGCTTGCGCTTCGACGAGGTGAGGGACAAAGCGCACCTCATCCCGAGCCGTCTCTTCCCCGGCGAGCCGTTCCTGCTGAACGCGCCGCTGCTGTCGAACGTCACGCTGCCCGACCTGCCGCCGGCCGGCGACGCGGCCGTGGCGAACGCGGGTGACGTGGTCTACCTGAGCGGGGGCACGGTCGAGGAGAGCCTCGGCCCTCTGGGCCGGGTCAACGTCGCGGGCTACAGCCCCGTGGGCGTGGACGTATTCAACTTCCCGCAGCGTCGCGTCAACAACACGTACCAGTTCGCAGACCACCTGACGCTGCGCCGCGCGCGCCACACCTTCGCCCCCGGCATCGACGTGCGGCGCACGGAGCTGAGGAGCGTGCTGCCGCGCAACTTCCGCCCGCTCCTCTCCTTCAACGGCGCGCCACGTTTGGCCGGCTCGACCGGCGGACTCAGCATCACGGACGACTTCGTGCGCCCGGTAGACCTCGCGGCCGCCTCCGCCGCGAGCGGCTTCTTCCAGACCTTGACGACCGGCAGCGACTCCGGCATCGACCTCCGTTACTATCAGCTCGACTTCTACGCGCAGGACGAGTGGCGCGCGCGCCCGAACCTCTCGCTCTCGGCCGGCCTCCGCTACGAGGTGAACACGACGCCGCGCGAGGCGAGCCGGAGCATAGAGGAGACGTTCGACGACCCCGCGCTCGCGCTCGCCCCGGGGCTGGGCGGCTTCGTCGAAGGGCGCACGAAGATCTACGAGACGGGCGGCGTCCTCGCGCCGCGCGTCGGCGTCGCTTACGCGCCGGGGCTGTTCGGCGGCGGGGACGCGGCCGTCGTGCGCGCGGGCTACGGGCTCTACAGCGACCAGGTGCTCGGCGCGGTCGTCAGCCAGTCGCGGAGCGTCTACCCCACCTTCCTCAACGTCAACACGGCGGGCGGGCTCGCCAACCCGCTCTTCTTCAGCGGCACGCCCGTCGCGCTCGGCCTCCTCAACCCGGCCGACTCGAACCTCGTGCTCGGCGGCACGCTCAACACGCTGGGGCTGCCGCTCGCCGCCGCGGTCGCCGAGGTCAACGCGATTGCCAGCGCGGGCGGCGCGATGCCGGGCGCGAGCGGCGTGGAGGTGACCGTGCCGGCGCGCCGTCTCCTGCCGCCGCTCGCGCATCAGTACGCGCTCTCGTTCGAGGGGCGGCTCGGCGCGGGCGCGCTCGTCTCGGCCGCCTACGTCGGGACGCGCGGCCGGAGGCTCCTGCGGTTCGCGACGCCCAACCTCGGCTCGAACGCGGTGGTGCTCGTCAACCGCTTCGAGGCGGAAGTCGTCGGGCCGCGGCCGTTCGAGCCGCAGTTCTACGGCATCGCGGTGGCTCCGGGGACGAGGCTTACGGCGGGCGGGCAGTTCGCGGGCGGGAGGCCGGTGCCGGGCGTGGGCGGCGTGAGCATGTTCGAGACGGCGGCGCGCTCGCGCTACGACGCCTTCCAACTCCAACTGCGCGGGCGCGCGCTCGACTCGCTCCAGTACCTCTTCAACTACACCTTCTCCGAGGCGACGGACGACGTGTCGGACGTGTTCGAGCTGGCGGGCGCGTCGGCGCTGCCGCAGAACAGCCTGACGTTCGCGGGCGAGTACGGCCCCGCGAATTACGACGCGCGCCACCTCGCCTCCTACTACGTCGTCTACGACCTCGGCGGCTTCGGGGGCGAAGCGGCGCGCAGACTGTTCGGGGGGCTGAGGCTCGTCTCTGCGGGGCGCTTCCGCACGGGTCAACCCTTCACGGTCAACAGCCTCTTCGACGTGAACCTCGACGGGAACCTGACCGACCGGCTCGACGCGACTTCGGGTCTGCTCGTCACAGGCGACCGGCGGCGGCCTCTGCTGCTGACGACCTCCGACCTCGCGTCGCTGCGCGCGCGCGCGGGCGAGGACGGGCGGGTCGGCCGCAACACGTTCCGCGCCGGCAACGTCTTCGTGCTCGACGCGGCCCTCATCAAGAGCGTCAGGCTGGGCGAGGCGCAGCTCCTCCTCCTCCGCGCGGAGGTCTTCAACCTGACGAACCGCGCGAACTTCGGCGTCCCCGTCCGCCTCCTCGAAGCGCCCGGCTTCGGCCGCGCGACCTCGACCGTCACGCCCGCCCGCCGCGTCCAGTTCTCTCTAAAATACGAGTTCGAGTAGCGCGCGCCTTCATCAACGCCCGCTGTAGGACTTGCCGCTCTCGCTCTTGACCTCCGCGTCCGTGGCCGCGTACCAGAGCCTCACCGTCCTGTCGAAGCCGCCCGAGGCGAGCACGGTTCCGTCCGGCGAGAAGGCGACGGAGTTGACGGCCCCCGTGTGGCCTTTGAGCGTGAGCAACTCCTTGAAGGAGTCCGTGCTCCAGAGCTTGACCGTCGAGTCGAAGCTACCCGACGAGAGCACGCGGCCGTCCGAAGAGAAGGCGAGGGAGGCGACCGCCTCCTTGTGTCCCTTGAGCGTCGCCAACTCCTTCGGCTGACCCGCGCCCACGTCCCACACCTTCACGTTCCCGTCCACCGTGCCCGCCGCGAGCAGACGCCTCCCCGACCGCGCGGGCGAGAAGGCGAGCGAGTTTATCTCCGACTTGTCCGTCCAGAGTACGAGCAGAGCCTTCCCCGACGCCACATCCCACAGCTCGACGCCGATGTCGCCCGCGGCCGTGGCGAGCGCCTTCCCGTCAGGCGAGAAGGCGACCGCGAGGACGGGCCTGACGAAATTTTCAAGTGTCGTAACTTCTTTGAGCGTGGCGGCCTCCCAGATCTTCACCGTCTCGTCACGGCTCGCGGTGGCGAGCAGCCGCCCGTCCGGCGAGAAGGCGACGGACGTGACCGTCTCCGTGTGCCCGCGGAGCGCGGCGAGTTGCTTGCAAGTCTTCGCGTCCCACAGCGCGACGGGCCCGGCCTGCCCCGCAGCCTTGTCGCTGGCCTTGACCTCGCTGCCGGTCGCGACCACACCCCCGTCGGGCGAGAAGGCGAGCGACCTGAAAGCCCCCGCGCCACCCCTGCCCGCACAGACCTCCTCGCGCGTGTCCGCGCGCCACAGCCTGAGCGTCTTGTCCCCGCCGGCGCTGGCGACCAAACGGCCATCGGGCGAGAACGCGACCGACGCGACTTCGCTCGTGTGCCCACTGAACGGCGACTGTTCGAGCACGCGCGCCTTCGTGTCCCAGAACTTAATCGTGCCGTCGAAGCTGCCGCTGATGAGAGTGCCGTCGGGCGCGAACGCCGCGGCGCTGACCGAGCCCTGATGCCCCTTGAGCGTGGCGAGGTCTTCGACCACGGCGCGGAGGGGGTTCGTGGTATTCACGCGCGCCAGCCGGAGGCTGCCGTCAACGTAAGTGATGACCAGCTCTTTGCCGTCGGCGGAGAACGCGACGGAGCTGACGGGGGGCTTGCTGTTGTTCGTGAACCTGTGCAGCTCGGTGTCCACCGGGTAGACCCACAGTTTTACCGTGCCGTCGATGCTCCCGGTGGCGAGCAGCCCCCCGTAAGACGAGAAGGCGATGGAGACGACGTTCGCGTCGTGCCGGAAGACGTGCGCGAGGCCGCGCGAAGCGATGTCCCAGATGATGACTTCGCCGTTCACGTAGCTCGCGCCGACCTCCTTGCCGTCGGGGCTGAAGGCGACGGCGCGGACGAAACTCGAACGTTCGAGCTTCGCCAACTCCTTACGCGTCGCCACGTCCCAAAGTCTCACGGTGTGATCGTTGCCGCCGGTGGCGAGCACGCTTCCGTCCGAAGAGAAGGCGACGGCGTTGACGGCGTCCGTGTGCCCTTCGAGTGAGGCCACCTCGCGCCTGGTCTCCACGTCCGTCAGCTTGACGGCGGGCTCGGCGCCGCCGACGGCGAGCAGCTTCTTGTCGGGCGAGAGCGCCACCGAGTTGACGTGGCCGACGCCCGACTTGACCCACCTCGGCGGCGGCTGGCGAGAGGCGGCGTCCCACAGCGTGATGAGGTCTCCGGCCGCGGTGGCGAGCGTCTTCCCGTCCCGCGAGAGGGCGACGGCGTTGACCGCGCCGCCCGGGACGGTCAGCGTGTCCGACTCCTGATGCAAGAGCCGCCAGAGGTAGCGCCAGTCGAAGCCTTGCGCGCCGTCGCCGCCGTGCGCTTCGAGCAGGGCGCGGCCGCGGGCGATGTTGTTGGCCTCGTATGCCTGATGCGCGAGGTTGATGTCGGCGGCGTAGAGGAGTTGCCGGTTCTTTTCGGCTTCGGCCGTCGCCGCGGCCGTGGCGGCGTTGGCCCGGTTGGCCTCGGCGACGGCGGTCGCGCGCTGCCTGTCCGCTTCGACCTTCTGCTTCTCGACCTCGGCCTTCGCCAGTTGCGCCTGGCGCTCGTTCGTCTTCGCGATCTCGGCCTGGCGGAGCGCGTCGGCTTTGGCCTCGTCGGCCTGCCGCTTCTTGTCGAGCGCGTCCGTTTCGGCCTCCCTGGCCTTCGCCTCGTTGCGGGTGGCGATGGCCGATTGCTCGTTGGCGCGGTCGCGCTCGGCCCTCGCCTGCTCGTTGGCCTGCCGGAGGCTCAGGAGCGCCTGCTGCAACTGCCTGCTGTTCTCCTGCGCCTGGATGGTCTTGGTGTAGGCGACGCCGAAGGCGAGCAGCGCGAGCATGAAGAGGAGGAAGAAGACGGTGGCGACGACGCGCGCGCGGTTGACCTCGCGGCGGCGGCGCTCCTCGGCCTCGCGCCGGGCGGCGTCGCGCGCCGCGACCGACTCGTCGAGGAACGTCATCGCGGCGTCGAAGCCCGGGTGGTAGCGCGCGGCCCAGGCCGCGTTGGGGCGCGTGCGCTCGCGCCAGTCAAGCGCGATCTGCAAGTCCGGGTCGCGCCAGAGCCCGGCCTCGCCGCGGCCGTAGAGCACGGCCGTCTCGGCCAGCCGGCGGTAGATTTGCGCCGAGACCGACTCCTCGTCCACCCACTTCGTCAGGCGCGACCAGTTGCGTATGAGGCTCTCGTGCGAGATGTCCACGAGCGAGTCCGGGCCGAGCGGCGCGGGCGCGGGCGGCATCAGGAACGAGCGCCCCTCCCGCCGGAAGGCGTCGATGACGGGGACGACCTCGGCGGGCGCGGCCTCGGTCAGCAGGCAGAGCGAGCGCAGCTCGGCCGGCCGCCTCACCTCGCGGTTGTCCGCGCCCTTCTCGGTGAGCGCCTTGAAAATCTTCTCGGCCAGACGTTGCTCGCGCTCGCCGCGCAGCTCGTTCCACGCCTCGTCGGCGTGCAGCGAGAGCGCCTCGGACATGCGGCCGATAGCCTCGTAGTGGCGCAGGTCTATCGGCTCACCCTCGGCGTGATCGCCCTTCCAGTTCTCCCACGTCCGCATCAGCGCGTGCTGGAGGATGGGCAATTGGTCGGGGCTGTCGCCCACGTCGTTGAGCAGGCGGTTGACGAGCCGCTGCGTGATCTCGCCCCCGCAGACGGCGACGGGGCCCGCGATGGCCTCGGTGCGCTGGTCGCGCGTGAGGCGCGGGATGAGGTACTGCCCCTCGTTGATCGCCTCGGGCAGGTCCCAGAACATCGAGCAGTCGCCGAGGTAGTCCGAGCGCATCGTCAGCACCACGTAGACGGAGTGCTCACGCTGGCGCGAGGCTTCGAGCAGGAGCTTGACAAAGGCCGCGGCGTCGTAGCGGTACTGCTCGCTCCCGTACTCGCTCGCGAAGCGGAACAGCTCCTCGAACTGGTCGACGACGACGAGCAGGCTCTCGTTCGAGGGCATGCGGTTCTGCCTGACGGCCTCGACGAGCCCGAGGCTGCCGCGCCGGAGCGTGGCCTCCGTGATGGCCGCCTGAATCTCGGCGTTCTCCTCGATGTCGGAGCCGAAGACGCTCGGCGCGTTGAGCGCACGCGCCAGGTTGCCGAGCGGGTCGTTGCTCGGCCGCATCAGCGCGACGCGCCAGCGCGAGCCCGCGCCCGGCATGTAGCCGCTGAAGAGGTCGGGCAGCAGGCCCGCGCGCACGAGCGAAGACTTGCCGCTCCCCGAAGTGCCGACCACGGCGACGAACCGCGTCCGGCGGAGCTTGCGGACGAGCTGCTCGCTCTGGCCGTCGCGCCCGAAGTAGAGGTGGCGCTCGCCGAACTCGAACGGCCGGAGGCCGGGGAAGGGGTTGGCGGGGGCCTCCGTGTCCGGGACGCGGAGCAGATCTTCGGGGATCATCCCTGACCTCCTTTGGCCTGCCTGACGCGCTCGACGAAGGCCGACAGGCAGTCGAGCGGAGCGCCTTCAAAATTCTTGACGACTTTGGCCGCGGGGTTGTCGCGGACGTGCTCCTTGAGTGTCGTCCGCGGGGCGGCGACGTAGACGCACGCCGCCAACGGCCTCTTCCTCCCGAGGCCGCGTATCCTCAGCAAGTCCTGCTGCTTCATGCGGAGCCAGGTGTCGCTCCCGCGCCCGTAGTAGATGAGGACGCCGTCGCAGTCGCGCAGTTGCTCCTGGTGGTACTCGCGGATCTCCTTCTCGTCGCCATCGAAGCCGGGCGGCGCGACGTCGAAGCCGCTCTGGTAGAGGTAGTCTTCGACGGGCGCGATGTCGCCGAGGTCTTCCCGGTCGTAGAGCAGGTAGACCCTCGGCGGCGCGTCGTCGGCCGCGGGCGGCGGCCCGGGCCTTGACTCCGGGGGCGCGCTGACGCGCTCCTCGATCAGCTTCTTGAGGTCTTCGAGGCTCGTCTGGAGCACCTCGACTTGGCGGCGCCCGTTGAGGCCGAGGCGGTAGCGCTCGACGAACTCGCGCTGCCGTTCGTCGCGCGGCTCAAGCCCGACCGGCATCCAGACGATCTGCCGCAGACGCCCGCCGGCCTCGCCCGCCAGCTCGCACTGTATCTCGACGAGCGAGCGGGTCTCCTCCTCGGGGATCACGCCGTAGTAGCCGCCGACGAGGTGGACGGAGAGTTCGCTGCGGCCGAGGAACTCCCGCGCCGCCTCCCGCAGCGCCCCGCCGTGCGCCGGGAGCTTCACGTCCGGGAGGACTACGTGCCCGAGCTGCTGTAGCTCGCGCTTGATGAGGTCGCGCTCCTGCTCTAGCGCCGAGATGGTCTCGGCGAGGTAGACGACCTTGCCCCCGCCGCCGGCCGCGGGCCGCGCGGGCGGGGCCGCGCCGACCTGCGCGACGGCGCCGCCCCCGCCGCGCATCGCCCCGAAGAGGTCGCGGATGCTGTAGACGATGTCGTCGATCTTCTGCCAGTAGCGCTGGTCGCCCTGCGGCGTGACGCCGTTGCCGAACTCGGTGGCGCGGTCGAGCTCTGCGTCGTACTCGAAGAAGTCGTAGCCGATGGCCCCGCGCAGCGGCGGCGGGTGGCTCTCCAGCGGGACGTGCGTCTTGACGACCTTGAGGACGCGCGAGAAGACGCGCGACTTGGCGCTGAGCTGGAGGCCGCCGCGCGCGGCCGCGCGCCGCGTGAACTCCTCCAGCTCGCGGAGGCACCACTCGGACTTGACGTAGCAGGGCGAGAGGACGGTGACGAGCACCGCGACGTTCGAGAGGCGCACCAGCAGCGTCTCGGCGAAGACGTCGTTGCCCTGGAGCTTGCGGTCGCGCCAGATCGAGACCGGCTCGCCCGTGAGCTGCTTCAGGCGGAGGAGCAGGCTCTCGTGGAGGGTCTCGACCCAGCCCTTCTGCCCCTGCACGAGCGGCTGGTTGTCGATGTGAGCGTAGCTGATGAAGAGGTCGTCTTCGTAATCGGGGATCGGAGACACCGGCCACCTCCGTGGGGTTTCGCGTCGTGGGCGAGATGGGTTCGGCGGCGAAGCGAAGGACGGGCGCGCGCTTTCGCGCGACAGCATAGCACAAAACGGCGACCCCGGGACCAGAGTCTCCGCCGCCGGCGGGGGCGACGCGGCCGCGGCGGCGGTGCCGCTCAACCCTGCCTCGACGAAGCTGGTCTCCCCGCCTGAGCCGCCGTCGGAGCCCGCCGGGCGGGCGCTCTCCGCGAAGGAGGTGCGCTACCTGCTGTCACGACCTGACCGTGAGAGGCCGGACGGGGCGAGGGACTACGCGCTGATGCTCGTCATGCTGCGGCTCTCCCTGCGAGTGTCTGAGGTCTGTTCGCTTCGGGCCCCGTCGGTGAAGTGGAGCCACGGGCGGGAGAACTTGGAGCAGAACGCCGTCAACTTCCTGGGGTATGATGACGAATGAGGGGCTATGAATCGTGGACGGCAGTGGGCGCAAGGACGTCATACCGTGGCTCACGGTCGCCATAGTGTTAAAGCAAGACCGGCGCACGGGGAGGCTGACCCGCGGCGTCGCCAAAGACGTGCTGACGAAATCCCCTCACCACCCGCGCGGCATTCTTCGAGCCGGGCGACCGGGTCGAGGAGGTCAGGCGAATTGACCGGGACATCAGGAGGAGCAGGTGAAAAAATTAGAGAGCGGATTCACGTTCGACCCGCACGCGGGCGCCACCTACAGCTTCGAGCACGTGGCGCTCGCCGACGCCGAAGCGAGGGCGCGCGTGGCGGAAACGCCGCACATCGTCGAGGCGATCAACTGGACGGTGTCGGAGGGCGGCGAGGTGCACTACAACCGCTACTTCGCCCGCGACCTGGACGAGGCCATCGGGCTCGCCGTCAGGCTCCGCATCGGTTTCGAGGAGGGGGTAGAGGAGGTGGTGGCCATCCGCCCGGCCACCGGGGCGGAGGCGTCACGCGGTCTCAAGGCTTCCGCGCACTTCCTGGAGTTGATGCCGCTCGCCGTCTCCGGCCTCAGCCAGGAAGAATCCCCCGCGCAAGGCGGCGCCGAGAAAAGCGGTAAGTAGTAAGCGGCAGTCACGACCAGTTTCCGCTCACCGCACGCGAGACCTGGTGCGGGACTTACCTTTATCGCCCTTAGCTCTCGGCCCGCCGGCCTTCTTCGCGGGCCGCGCGCTCTGCTCAACATCTCGCCCGTGCTCGGTCGCCACGCGGATGTTCGCGTTGTAGTTGCGTATGCGGCTACCTTTCATCCGCCGGAGCACCTGCTCCGCATACTCCGAAGGGAGTTCGACGATTGTGAACCGGTCGTGGACATCTATGGCCCCGATCTCTCTGCCCGGCACGCCGCCTTCGTTGGCGATGGCGCCGACCACGTCGGACGGGCCGACCCTGCCGTTGCGACCTACGTCGAGGAACAGGCGCACCATGCCGTCGCCCGCCCTCCCCAGTTGCTCCGGCTCCGGCTCCAGCGTGACCTCTAAGGGCTTGTCACCGCCGGCCAGCCGCGCCGCAGCCGCGGCTATCTCGGCCATGTCGCGCCCGCTCTCCTCGGCCATCTCCTCGACGAGCGACAGGTAGAGGTCCAGCTCCTCCGATTCGAGCGCCTTGAGGACGCGCTCCTTGAAGAGCGCCACGCGCCGCGCCGCGACGTCGGCCTGCGTCGGCGCCCTCATCGGTTCGATACGCTGGCCCGTGTACTGCTCGACCTCGCGCTTCATCCGCTGCTGCCGCGGGGTGACGAAGAGCACCGCCCGGCCCGCGCGCCCGGCGCGCCCCGTCCGGCCGATGCGGTGGACGTAGGACTCCACGTCGTTCGGCATGTCGTAGTTGACGACCAGGCCGATCCGCTCGACGTCGAGGCCGCGGGCCGCCACGTCGGTCGCGACGACGATCTCGACCTGCCCGCCCCGCATCCTTCGGACGACGGCCTCACGCTGCGCCTGGCTCATGTCGCCGTGCATGGCCTCGGCGGCGTAGCCGCGCGCCTGGAGCTTCTCGGTCAGCTCGGCCGCCCCGACCTTCGTGCGGGCGAAGATGAGCGCCGCCTCGCCCGCGCCCGCCTCGGCCTCCAGCAGTCGCGTCAGCACGTCCGGCTTCTGCCCCTCGGAGACGTTGACGTAGCGCTGCTCGACGGTCGGCACCGTCAGCGTCTTGTGCTCGATCTCGACGGCCGCCGGGTCGCTCAGGTGGCGTTCGGCGATGCGGCGTACCTCGCGGGGCATGGTCGCCGAGAAGAGCGCCGTCTGCCTGCCGGGCGGCGTCTGCTCCAGTATCCACTCCACGTCTTCGAGGAACCCCATCCGGAGCATCTCGTCGGCCTCGTCGAGCACGACGGTTTTCAGCCCCGAGAGGTCCATCGTCTCGCGCCGCAGGTGATCCATGACGCGCCCCGGCGTGCCGACGACGACCTGCGCGCCGCTCTGCAAACGCCGGAGCTGTTGGCCGATGGGCTGGCCGCCGTAGACGGGCAGGACGCGCACGCCCCCCATGTGTTTCGCGTAGGTGTGGAAGGCTTCGGCCACCTGGATGGCGAGTTCGCGGGTGGGCGTCAACACGAGGGCCTGCACGCCGGCACCGACGGGGCCGAGCCCGGAGAGGATTGGCAGCGCGAAGGCGGCCGTCTTGCCCGTCCCGGTCTGGGCCTGGCCCACCACGTCTCGGCCTTCGAGGAGCAGCGGGATGGTCTTCTGCTGGATGGGCGACGGGGCTTCGTAGCCCACGTCGGCTATCGCCTTGAGCAACGGCTCGCCCAGGCCGAGCTGTTCAAAAGTGTCCGCGCGAACTTCTGCCTTTGCCTTCATCGACAAACCCCTTTGTGAACGTGTGGCCCGACGCCGCCCGGCCTAAGAAGGATCGTCCTGCCATTCGGCCCGCCAGTGGTCGCCCGCGTCCTCGACGAGTCTGACCAGCACGTAATCGCCGGCCCTGAGCACCTCGCCCTCGGGCACGTCCATGCGCGCGTGCCCGGAGTAGACCGTCTCGGTCAGCATCAACTCCAGCGCGGCGCGCCCGCCTTCGACACCCGTCACCTGCGCGTAGCAGTTCCAGCCTAGACGAGGCTCCTCATAACCCTCGCGGGAAGTGCTCAGGCGCGGGAATGGCCCGGCCTCCGGCGTGGGCTCGGCGCCGGCCTCTGCCGGCATGAGCTGCACGATGAGCGACGGGTGCTCTGCGCTCCCGTAGACGCCGACCGTGGGCGTGTGGAGAGGGTGCCTCTCCAGGTGGTGAATCCGCACCGAGTAGAGACCTTCCGGCACCTCGGCGAAGACCGCCCCCTCGCCGGGCAGTTCTTCGCCGAAGAACTCAAGCCCGTCCGTGAAGGCGAGTCGGCCGCTGCGGACACGCACGCGCTCCTCGAACGAAGCGACGACGCGGCCGCGCTCCTCTTCGTCGAGCCCTTCCGCCTGAAGCCTGACGTGGAAGGTGCCCTCGCCCGAGAGGACGAGGGTGAACCCGCCGCCGGCACCCAAGCGCCGTAAGCCCTCCACCGCCTCCGACCAGACTTGCCCCCAATCGCCGTCGCTCACGGCCGCCTGCTCGGCGGCCCCTTCGGGGTCGAGCACGACGTTCAGCAGTTCGACGAAGTCGTCACCGAGCGCGCCCGCGCCCTCCGCGTCGAGCAGGAGAATGCCGCCCGTGTCGGTGAAGAGTGTAAAGGTCAATCGCTCCATGTCGCTCCTCAGAGTCCGCCCTGAGCTTCCGGTCTCGCGTGCCCACTCACGGCCGTCACAGTCTGATCTCCCCTACGGTCTCGCCGAACTGAACCCTAGTGCCCACCGCCAGCGTGAAGCTCCGCCCCGGCTCCACGTCCTTCACGGCGCCGCCCGGGGTGCTGACGACCCACTTCTGCTGCGACAGATTGTTCAACCCCCAGACGCCGGGCCGGGAAGGGTGCTCGGCGACGGCGGCGGCCGGGGCGGAGAAGTCGTAGAGCCTCTGCTCGTTGACGTGGTGCGGGAAGAGCCGCGTGTCGAAGTTGAGCATCACGACCGACTTGCCGATGCGGATGCGCGGGGGGAGCCGCAGCGCGGCGGCACACGACCAGCAGAGGCCGGGGTCGCCGCCGCGCGCCTTGAGCGCCTGGCCGTCGTAGAAGTTTTCGAGTGAGCAGTGCGGGCAGTAGAAGATGGCGTCGCGCAAAGAGACCATCGCGCCGCGCCACTCGCTCTCGCGCACGCGCCCGTGGAGCGGGTCGCGCAGCCCCTCGGTGAAGGCGCGCGTGAAGAGGTCGCGGAGGGACTGCGGGTAGACGCGCCAGAAGGCGAGCGCGTTGTCGTGGACGCCGGGCACGGGCGCGTTAGAAGAGTCCTGCGGGTCGAAGATGAAGAGCGGCTCCGTGCCGTAGAGCTTCGTCATCGCCGGCAGGTCGAGGCACTTGATCTCGGTCTCCCTCCGGCCTTCGAGCGGGTGGGCGACCATCAGCATGTAGAAGACGAGCACCGAAAGCGAGAAGAGGTCGGTCTGCGTCGAGGGCACCGCCTCGCCGCGCACGACCTCGGGCGCCATGAAGCGCGGCGTCCCGAGCACGCCGAGGACGCCCGCGCCGTCCACCGAGACGTTGTCGTTGTCGGCGATGAGCACGTCGCCGGTGTCGGGGTCGAAGAAGGCGTTGCCGAAGGAGATGTCGCGGTAGCACAGGCCCTGCGAGTGTAGGAGCAGGTAGTTGTGCGAGAGGTTGAGGCCGGCGGTGGCGAGCGCGCGGAAGGTCGGCTCGACGCGCCGCTTCATCAGGTCAACGATGTTCTTAAAGCGCTTGGGCCTGAGCGGCATCACGTAGCCGAAGCCGGGCGTGCCGGGGGCGGTCGTGACCTCCAGCGGCCAGAGGAAGTGCTCGCTCGGCGGCCCCTTGCGCACGAGCAGCTCGATGGCGGCGCGCTGCTCCGGCGTGGACATCTGCGGGAAGAACCACTTGACGGCCACCGCCTCGCCGCCGAGCGTGCCCTTGTAGACCTCGCCCTGCCCGCCCGCGCCGAGCAGCTCCCCGACCACGCACTCCATCCCCGAAGGCTCGCAGCGCACGGCCTGCCCCGGCCTGAGAATCTGATCCATCCTGTCTTAAAACCCCCTCGCCCCGTCCCTTCGGCCGTCTAATCAACGTTGCCTACGGACTCGACCTCCGCGCCGTACTCCACCCCCCAGGGGCCGAGCCCGTTGCCGGTCAGTTCCGAGTCCTCCACCCGCGCGGTCGCGCCCGCCGCGGCCTCGACGCCGAAGCGTGCGTTGTCGTAGATAATCGACTCGACGACGGCGAGCACCGAGCCCGAGCCGACCGACGCCCCCGACCCTGAGTTGTCGCTGACCTCACACCCTTGCAGGAGCGCCTGTCCGCCTTCGCGGACGAGGACGCCCGAGTCGTGGCCGCCGTGGGCGCGGCAGCCGTTCAGGAACAGTCTGCCGCGCGTCGTCACCGCCGCCTCGGCCTCGCGGTGGCCGTAGAGCTCACAGCTTTCCAGCACGGCCTCGCCCTCGCGGTGGACGAAGACGCCCGAGTTCTCGCCCTCGTGGACGTGGCACGAGCGCGCCGTCAACTTCGCGCCGTCGCTGACGCCGAGGTTCGCCAGGCGGTTGCCGTAGACCTCGCACCCTTCGAGGATGACGTCACCGCCCCCCCATGCGACCACGCCCGCGTTCGCGCCGCCGTAGATTTTGCTGCGCCTGATGACGGCGCGCGCGCCGCCGGTGATCGCCGCGCCGACGTTGGCGTTGCCGTAGACCTCGCAGTCCTCGACCTCGCCCGAGGCGCCGTCGAAGAAGTAGAGCCCGGAGTCCGCGCCGTCGTGAATCCGGCACCGCTTGATTAAAGGCGCGGCCTCGGGGCCGTGGACGGCGACGCACGAGAGCGTCTCCGACGAGATGTCGCAGTCTTCGAGCACCAGCTCGCCGCGCAGCACGTCCACTGCGAAGGAGCCCGAGCCGCCGCCCGCGGCACCGCGCAGCGTGAGGCCCGCGACCCTCGCGGCCTCGGCATTCGACTTCAGACAACTCGCGCCCGCGACCCTGACGACGATCTCGTCGCGCGGGCCGTCTCCGACGATGTTGACCCGTTTGTCGAGGACGATGCCCTCCACGTACACCCCCGGCCGGACGAGGACGCGCCCCCCGGGCGCGACGTTGGCGAGCGCCTCCGTGATGCCCAGGTAATCGCCGTCGCCCCCTGCGGACGCCACCACGGAGGCGGCGTCCGCGGGCGCGCCGACGGTCGATTTATTCGAGGGCGTCCGCGCCGCCCCGCCCGCGGGCGGGTCTCCACCTCCGTCGCCCCTCGAAACTTCGGCCGCCGCCATCACAGAGACCGCTTCCTCTTCGATGGCTTTCAATTCGTCTTCGGAGATCAGGCCCAGGGCGAGCGCCCAGGAGTTGACGGCCCAGGCGGCGGCCGGCTCGGAGAGGGCGCTGTTGTCCGAGAGTCGGCGCGCGAGACGTTTGAGCAGGACGCCGCGCGGCGACCCCGCCGGGGCGGCGCGGAGGTCTTCGGGCACGTGCTCTTCCAGCGCCGACACCAATACGGAGACTTCGCGGCGGTGCCGCGCGGAGTAGTCCTTGAGGAGTCCTTCGCAGCGCCGCGCGTTATAGATGACCGACTGCCCGTGGCGCGCAACTATCTCCCGCAGCTTCTGTCTCGGCTGATCGTTCATGCGCCCTTGTCGCCGGGGTCGGTAGTCCGCTCGGACGGCTGCGCCGTGACGGCGGCCTCCTGCGTCGGGGTCGAAGCGTCCGCCGGTTGGTGCGCCGACGGCGGGGTGCCTGCCGACGACGCCGCGCCTTCTACATTCGTCGTAGCCGCCGCCGCAACCTGCGCCGCAATCGTCTCGGGGCTTTCTGCCTTCGGCCCCCCGTCCGTCCTGCTCAGGGCGTCCATGCGGCAGATGAGGCCGAGCGTGCAGTCGTCGCCGCTGCCGGAGCGCGTGGCCTCTTCGAGCCAGCCCTTGAGGCTCGCGTTGACGGGGTCGAAGCCGTCCGCGCGCAGCATCTCCAGAAGGTCGCTCCCGACTTTAAAGAACCCGGCCGAGTCGGAGAAAGAGTTCACGTAGCCGTCGGTCGAAAGAAGGATGAGCGCCGGGGGCTCGCCCGCGAGCGGTTGGAGCCGGACGCGGAAGTTCCCCTCCGCGTCCGGCGTGCAGAGCGAGGTGGTCTCGTTGGCGAAGAGGCGCTCGTCTTCCGGCAGCGCTCGCCCGACCTCGCCCGTCGCGGAGACGTTGAGGATTTCGCCGTCGCCGAGCTGTAGGTAGAGGATGAAAGACTCCTCGACGGCGACGGTCAGCGAGGTCGCCCCGTAAGCGAGCAGCGGGTTGCTCGCAACCAGTTTAAGAGCCCGCAGGCCGTCCCTTTTCTCGACGGCTTCGAGTTCCGCCCCCGTGAACGGCCGCGCCTTTATGTCGGCCTCGACCGCCTCGCGCCAGCGCCTCACGAACTCCCGCGGCAAGTAGTCCTTCGCCCTGCTTTCAAGTTCCGTATGGTCTGCGCGGCCGCGCGACTCGTCGAGGAACTCGCCGACGAGTCGCGCGGCCTCCTGCACGGCGAAGCCCGAGCCGCGGTCGCTGCGGAAACACTTGTCGCTCCCGTGCCCGTCCGAGACCGAGACGACGACGGGGAGTCCTCGGCCCGACTCGCGCACTTGCAGAATGGAGTCCTGATTCGGGATGCCCGCCCGCAGGTGCGACGCGCCGGGCACGGTCTCGCCCATCACCCGCCATTCGGCGGGACTCTTTGGTTCGGCCATCGGCTCGACTCCTTACCAGACGTCGTCGATGGTCTGCTGTTTGTTGGCGGCCTCGTCATCGACGGGCATCTGACTCCCGCCGGGCGCGGCCGCGGCGGCCTGCCCCGCGCCGCCCGACGCCGGGGCGGCGGTCGGGATGGGCACGGGCGTCGCCCCGCCCGCGGGCGTGTCCGCGCCCGCCGCGGGCGACGAGGCCGACTTCAGGACTGCGGTCGAGGCCCACTTGATGTGTCGGACGAGGGCCTCGGGGCTGTTGGCCGCGAGCGGCTTGAGTTCGGTGTTGCCGATGAAGCGCTGCAAGACCTCCGGGTCGGCGTCGCGCCCGATGGAGATGGCGATGCGGACGGCCTTCTTGCCCCAAGGCTGTTCCATCAGCTCTTTGAGGCCGGCCTCGAAGTCGTCGGTCGGCTGGCCGTCGGAGACGAGCACGAGGACGGGCGGCAGCGCCCGCTCGCTCATCGGCGGCATCTTCAACTGTTCGGCGACGAGCTGGAGCGCCTTGCCCATGTCGGTCTCGCCCTCGGCCTGAAGGTCAGTCCAGGCGAAGTCGGCCACGGGCGTCGGCTGCGAGACGTGCCACTGCGCGCCGTTCGAGAACTTCACGGCGCGGACGAGCACCTGCGCGTTCGGGTTGTCCTCGGCGACCTTCCGCATGTGCGGGATGGCCTCGCGGATGGCCGTGTTGAGCGCCTGTATCTTCCCGTCCTGCTCCATCGAGCCGGAGCTGTCCGCGATCCAGATGAAGTGGAGCGGCCTCGAAGCCAGCTCGCCGCCCGGTCGTCTGCTCATAATATCGGTTCTCCTTATGTCCTCTCGAACTTACCCCGGGCGGAGCGAACCCCGCCCTCTCTACCGCGCCCCGCGTGGCACAAAAACGGGGCGCGTCACCCGTAACCCCGTCAGCGCCTGCGCCGCCTCATGAAGAGGAAGAGCAGGACGAGCACAATCGTGATGACGATGCTGCCCGGCCACAGAAAAAAACCGCCCTCGCTGCTGTACCCGCCGCCGACGCACGCGGTCTGCGAGAGCGCGAGCAGAAGCGCCGGGGCTGTAATTCGCCTCATCGCATTTCAACCCTTCTCAAATCGTCAACTGTCGATGAACGTCCGCGGTACACACGGACTCTGCGTGACGCGAGTCCGGTTGCGCGGTTTCGGTACGAATGACGCTTGGGTAGAGGAGAAGGGCAGAATGCGTGCCACAACCCGACTTCGGCACATCTTTTAAGTCGTCGTGACAAGGCCGACAGGTTCGGCCGGTAACATCCTGACGCTCGGAGTCGGGAATGTCCGCGAGCTGACAGTACGGCGATGATTCGCGTGTCAGCTCAAAACGACACGTGGGGAAGCTGACATGGGCGTTAAGGCGACCGCGTCTTCGACCGTGGCCATATTAGTCGTACTTATTCACCTACGCAGCGACTCGACGCGCTCGACCAGTTCGGCGAATCGCGGGTCGCCGCGCAGGGAATCGAGAGCCGGGTCGCCGAGAAGGTTGGGTGTCTCTAAGGAACGGTTCTTCACGGCGTCGTTAAGATGAAGTAATGACTGCTCGCGCTGACCTGAGAGCGCCGACAACTGGGCTATGAGGTAGGCGGCGGAGCCGTTCGCGTCGTTGGCTTTGAGACTTTCCAGATTCCTAAGCAAGACACTCTGCCAGCCGCTCTTCGCATATAAAGCTTCATAGTTTTTTAGCGTTTCGTCCTTCGTTCCGATTAACTGCAGAAGCTTCATAAGGGCTTTATAAGCCCGCGGGTGATCTCCCTTCAGGTGATAAGACCGCCAGAGTACGCTGTGAGCGTAGGCACGGGTTGAGTCCATTTCGACCACACGCTCTAGCTGTGTGACCGCGTCGTCATACCGCCGGGCGTAATAGAGCGCGTGGCCGTACCAAATCTGATGAACGACGTAGTTGGGATTAAGGTCGATGGCGGTTTTAGACAGGGCGAGGGCTTCGTCGGAGCGGCCCTGCATGGATAACTTGTGGGCATACCAGCGGTAAAAGATGTCGGAATTCGGGGCAAGCTCTATCGCCCGTAAGAAGTGTTTTTCGCCTTCGACGAAATTCCAGTCGTAGTCATTTTTGATGATGCCGAGAACCGCGTGAGCCTCCGGGAGATTGTTGTCGAGCGCGAACGCCCGTTCGAGGGCAGGTTTGGCTGTGGCAAACTCCGCGTCGGGCGTGCTGCCGCCCGTATGCGCGAAAAGGCAATGGGCGCGGGCCTTGCCGGCCCAGGCCTTGGCGTAATTCGGGTCCAGCGACAGGGCCTGGTCGAAGAGTTCCAACGCGCGTTTCGAGTCGGCCCGGTTCTCCTTCTCCACCAGATACATCCCTTGCAGGTAAAGCCGGTACGCTTCTTCGTTCGTCGTCCCGCGCACGGCCTTCGGGCTGCTCGAACCGGTCGCGAACCGCGCCAGAAAAAGGTTCCCGACCTCGTCGGCGACCGCGTCCTGCATCGCGAAGAGGTCGCCCGCGTCCTTCTCGCTCTTGTAGGTCTCTTCGACCTGCCCGCTGGCGACGTGCAACAGTTGAGCGGTGATGCGGATTTTCCCCGCGGCGAGTTGATAATTCGAGGCGAGGACGTAGTCCGCCTGCTGCTCCCTCCCGGCGGCGAGCGGGTCCTGTTCGATGCCGGCGTATTTGCGCGTCGCGCTCAGCGGTCGAACCATCAGCCCCTTGACCGCACTCAGCCGGTGAATCAACGAGTCGGCGATGCCGACTTCGTAAATCTCGTCGCGGGCCCCGGCGCTGATCGGCTTGAGCGGCAGGACGGCAATCGATTTTTTACCGGCCCCGCCTGAGTCGGCCTTGTTTCGGCTGGACGCCAGGTAGGTCAGTCCCACAGCGGCGACGAGCAGGACGAGCAGGGCGGCGGCGGCGAAAGGTTTACGGCGGTTGACCTTGCCGGCCAGGTATCCGACGCTGCCCGTCGGACGCGCCGGGACGACGTGACCGGTACGCGCCGCCGGTTCACGCGCGTAGTCGGCCGCCCCGAATCCGCCGCCGTTCGCGTCTAACTCTTTCCCGCCTGAGTTCGGCCGAAGCTCCCGTTTGAGCCTCGCTGCGACCTCCAACTCCTCCTTCAAGCCCTTCAGGTCAAGGGCCATGTCGCGGGCCGTCTGGTAGCGCTCCGCCTTATCCTTGCGGAGCGCCTTTGAGATGACCCTCCACAATTCGGCCGGCACCTCTTCGTCGAGAGGGAGTGCCGGCGGCTCGCTCTCCAGGATGGAGACGATCACGTGGCTCGGCGTCTCACCGGCGAAGGGCGCGCGCCCGGCCGCCATCTCGTAGAGCACCACCCCTAAGCTCCACACGTCGGTGCGCGCGTCCACTTCGAGCCCGCGCGCCTGCTCGGGCGACATGTAGGCGGCCGTCCCCAGAACGACGCCCGCCTCGGTCCGCGCGCCGGGCTGCGACGGCGTGGCCGACCCGGCAAAGGGCTGTCGCCCGGTCAGCTTTGCGAGGCCGAAATCCAGAACCTTGACGATGCCGTCGGGCCTGAGCATGACGTTCTCAGGCTTGATGTCTCTGTGCACCACGCCCGCGGCGTGCGCCGCCGCCAGACCGGAGGCGATCTGGATGGCAACGTCAAGCATCTCCGCGACCTCCATCCGCCTGCCCGACATGTGCCGGCGCAGCGTCACGGCCTCGACATGCTCCATCACTATGTAGCGGCGGCCGTCCTCGGCCTCAGCCACCTCGTGGATCGTGCAGACGTTCGGGTGGTTAGGCGACGAGGCGGCGCGGGCCTCGCGCTCGAAGCGGAGCACGCGGTCCGTCTCGGCCGTGAAGGAAGCAGGCAGGAGTTTGAGCGCCACCTTGCGGCCGAGGTCTGTGTCTTCGGCCAGGTAGACCTCGCCCATCCCGCCGGCGCCGAGTGAACCGATGACCCTGTAGCGGCCGAGGGACTGGCCGGGCGCGAGCCCCGCGGGCTCGGGGCCCGCCAGCGACTCCGCCATCACCTCGAAGGCGGGGGTGTCTAGAAACTCGCCCGCCTCCTCGTGGGCCGAGATGAGTTGCGACACCTCGCGCCGCGCCGCCTCGTCGCCGGCGCAGGCCGAGTCGATGAACGAGGCGCGCTCGGCCGGCGGGCGCGCCAGCGCCCCGTGGAAGACCTCCTTGATGTGCCGCCACCGCTCGGGTGTCATGCCGCCCCCCTCGCCGCCTTAAAGTTAGAGCAGAATCCTGCTACAGCCTCCACCTGTACATGCGCAAAGCACTCCTAAACTCCCTCACGCCTCGCGCGGGGGCCCGTCACCTCAGCTCCTTGCGCAGCCACGCGCGCGCCAGCGCCCACTCCCTCTCGACCGTCGCGTGCCCGACCCCGAGCGCCTCGGCCGCCTCCTCTATCGAGAGCCCGCAGAAGAAGCGCAGCTCGACGATGCGCGCCTGCTGCTCGTCGAAGGCCGCGAGCCGCTCCAGCGCCTCGTGGACGGCGAGCACGTCCACCTCCGGCGAGCCGACGACCTCGTCGGCGTGCCCCAGCGAGACGGCCTCGCGCCCGCCCCCGCGCTTCTCGGCCCCGTGCTTGCGCGCGTGCTCGACGAGGACCTGGCGCATCAGCCGCGCGGCGATGCCGTAGAAGTGCTTGCGCCCCTGCCAGCGACCCTGCTTCTGCCCGACGAGCCGCAGGTACGCCTCGTTGACGAGGGCGGTCGCTTGCAGTGTGTGGCCGGGTCGCTCGCGGCGCAGGTAGGCGTCGGCCACCTGATGTAGCTCGCCGAGGACGAGCGGCGTCAGCTCGTCGAGGGCGGAGCGGTCGCCGCCGCCCCAACGCTCCAGGAGCTGCGTGACGTGGCCGGGCTGATCAGAGGCGGAAGACATGCGCGACGGGCGCCCCCGAAAGAGGCGGGCGGCGAATTTTACCACTTCATCCGGCGGCCTGAGGGAGTTTTTCCGCGGACCGCACATGTACGGGTGAGGAGTGAAATAGCCCGCAAGTTTTTCTTAACAGGAGTCAGGAGGAGAGAGATATGAGGAGGATTACGGTGTTTGTCTGCGCGCTCTTCATCGCCGCGTGTTTCAGTCTGCAAACAGCCACGGCGCAGCTGCCCGGCGGGCTGAAGATTCCGAAGCTCCCGAAGCGCGAGAAGGCGCAGCCGACGCCGACCCCGGCCGATAGTGCGCCGGCAGCGCCGTCGGATGAGGCGACGACGCCTGACGCGCTGCCGCGGCCGGGCGCGACGGCCACGACTAACTCCGCCGCGCCGGCCCCACAGGCCCCGGCGGGTGGCCCCACGCTCGTCAAGACCCGCGTCCAGTTCTGGCCGTACACGCTCACCTCCTACCAGGGACAGTATAACGACGTCTGGAGCTGGGTCCCCACGGTCAAGTTCGTCGCCGAGGGGGCGTCTTTGCCGAGCGGCGCGCACTACTACGTCGAGGTCGCGCAGCCGGGCGGCGGCGCGTGGCTGAAGATCAGGTGCGAGAACAACGGTGAGAACTACTCGTGCCGGGGGCCTGAAGACCGGGACGCGAATAGCACCGTCGCGACCGGCGTCTTCCCCTTCGCCATCAAGTTGCGCAACCCGCTTGAGGGAACCGACAAGACGGTCTTCACCGGCAGGGCGAAGGTCGAGAAGGCGCTCACGACCGGGAACATCCCCCCGACCAGCAAGATGTTCGTCTACTACGCCAACCACGACGCGAACCTGCCCATCGGGCAAGTTTACTTCAACGAACAGTACAACAAAGTGGGGGTGAAGTTCTGGGTCCGCGGGGACAGTCCGGGCCTCGTCCCGTACCTGTTCTACCGGGGTCAGGAGGTGACGATGAACTGGGCGGGCGAGGTGCGGTCGGGCGGAAGCTGCTCAAGCGACCTCCAGTTCGAGCCCGTGCGTTCCGTCTCCAGCACACTGCCGCAAGGGGCGAAGTGGAATCGCATTGACTGCTACCTGGCAGGCGCGGACTTCAAGCCGTCGGCGGATAACCCGGGAGCCCACGCGATCAGCGCGAAGCCCGGCGAGTACGAGGTCAGGGTGCTGCGCCACGGGAGGCTGGCGCGCACGATCAAGTTCACCGTCGGGAGCGACGGCCAGGTCTTGAACAACGGACTCGGCGCCTCCATCGGGATGCCGTGGGTCAACTTCGTGCCGGTCGCCATCCACGGCGACCAGGACGGGCCGTGGGACAGGAACGCCTGGAAGACCGAAGCCATGTATGGCAACCCGCTCAGCGGCTTCAACTGGCCGCCCCAGTAGACGCGCCGCCCCGAAGGACGAGGCGACATGTCCCCCGCTCTGCCGAAGAGAGAAGGAGCAATAGTATGAAAAAACAACTACTCGCCATCGCCGCCCTGTTAAGCGTCTGCTGCCTCGGCCCACACGCGGCCACGGCGCAACTGCCCGGCGGCATCAAGGTCCTGAAACTCCCGAAGCGCGAGAAGGCGCAGCCCGCCCCGACGCCCACCGAGAGTGCGCCGACCGCGCCGCCGGGCGAGACTCAGCCGTCCGCGCAGCCGAGCGCGCCCGCGCAACCGCAGGCGGCGGGCGGGCCGGCCGTCCTGAAACATTCGGTCGCGGTGCATGCCAGAACGGTCACGTCCTACAAGGGAGTCTACGGCACACACAGTTGGACGCCCGCCGTCATGTTCAACCACGAGGGGGCGGCGCCGAACGGCTCGCACTTCTACGCCGTGGTCTCTTTGCCCGACGGCTCCCCCTGGATCGAGTTGGACTGCGAGTGGAAGGGCAACGCGACTAACCTTTACCAGTGCGGCGGCCCGAACGTCCCCGAGGAGAAGGGCGTCACCGCGACGGGCGTCTTCCCCTTCACGATCAAGATGCGGAACGAGCTGCGGGGCATAGACCAGACGCTCTTCGCCGGCAAGGTCAGGATCGACAAGGCGCCCGACGACAGCGGCACGCCCGCCGAGCGCGCCAGGAAATCCTCGTTCTTCCCCGTCCACGACTGGGCCCTGCCGGTCGGCTACGTCTACTACAGCCCCCAGGAGAACTTCCTCTACACCGCGTTCTGGGTGCGCGGGGCCAGCGGCCGGATAACCCCGCACGTCTTCTACCGGGGTAAGAACGTCGGCCCGGCCCAAGAGCCGAGTTGCCGCGACGCGTTGGAGGTCGGCGACGCTTACATACGCTCGGTCAACCCCGCCCCCGTCTGGCGCTTCGTCCAGTGCCAGCTCTACGTCCCCTTCAGCGACAGGGGGGGCGAGTACAGGACCCCACCCCACTACCTGACGGCGAACCCCGGCGAGTACGAGATCAAGGTGCTGCGCAACGACGAGCTGTCGCGCTCGATCAAGTTCGCCGTCGGCCCCGACGGCCAACTCGCCGGCGGCGCCCCCGTGCTCTACACGTTGCGTTGGGCGGACGGCGACCGGCAGCCCGGCGTCGTCGTGCCCGTCGCGATCCTCGACGGCCAGGACGGGCCGCGGGACAAGAACGCCTGGAAGACCGAGGCCTTCTACGGCAACCTGCTGAAGGGCTTCGCGCCCGCGCCGTAAGGGCCATTCGACGGGGAGCGTCATGAGAGGAGCCGCTACGGGAGGTCTGATTTGGATGAAGCGGCTGGTCGCCACGTCGCGTGGTGACATAATCCTTCACACACTTTGCGGCAGACGACGGCAGGAAGGAGCTAAGACCAGCCACGGACTGTATCGGCATCGACCCCCACAAGAACTCCCGCCGGGTCTGTATTCTGACCGGGGACGGCGAACTCGTCGAGCGCCTCACCAAGACTGACAAAGAGAGCTTCGACAAGTTGTTCGCGAGTAGGACGCCGGCGCGCATCCTCGTCGGGGCATCAACTGAGAACGAGTGGGCAGCACGACACTTGGCGAAAAAGTCCAATAAAAACGGGGATGTAGCGAGTTACGCTGCATCCCCGTCTCTATTTTAACTCCGCAGGTAGGACTCGAACCTACAACCCTTCGGTTAACAGCCGAATGCTCTGCCATTGAGCTACTGCGGATTGTAACGGCCGCGCGGATTGAAGTATCCCGCGCGGCCGTGGAATTTTATAGCAGAGGGTTTGCGGGGGTGTCAAACGGGCGCGGGCGGTTGCAAAGGGGCGGGGTTTGGGGGATTATCTGGGTTCACAAAATCGCAGTACCAACTCGCGCCCGCCCGTTCAGCGCAGACCTTCGCGGAGGAGACTATCTGTATGCAGCGACGTACGACTTCGTGGCAGAGCCCGGCCCTGGGGATGGAGATGCCGCTCGTGGCCTACGGGCACTCGGGCTACCCGCTCCTGATGTTCCCGACGGCCGCCGCCGACTTCCTCGAATACGAGCGCTTCCACCTCATCGACTCCATCCGCCCACACATCGAGGCGGGGCGGCTGCGCGCCTACTCCATCAACAGCGTCAACCGCTACAGCCTGATGAACGAGCAGGCGCCGCCGCCGTGGAAGGGCGAGCTGCTCAAGCGCTACGACCGCTACGTCACCGACGAGGTGCTGCCGCTCATCCGCCACGAGGCGGGCGGGCAGTCGCCGCTGACGACGGGCGCGAGCTTGGGCGCGTACCTCGCCGCCAACGCCTACTTCAAACACCCGGACGTTCTGCGCGGCACCATCGCGATGAGCGGCAGCTACGACGTGCGCTCGTGGTTCGACGGCTACCACGACGACAACGTCTACTTCAACAACCCCGTCGAGTACCTGCCGAACCTCAACGACGACTACCACTTCCCGCGCCTGCGCGCCGCCGACGCCATCGTCATCCTCACGGGGCAGGGGGCTTGGGAGGCCCCCGAGCGCAGCCGCCAGCTCTCCGACATCCTCCGCGCCAAAGGCATCCCGCACACGCTCGACATGTGGGGCCACGACGTAGACCACGACTGGCCCTGGTGGCGCAAGATGCTGCCGTACTGGCTGGATAAGCTGCTGTAAAGAAGTAGGCGGTAGGCAGATGGCAGTAAAGACAAAAAGCAGGCTACACGAAGCGGGGGCGGCGAGATTGACAACTCGCCGCCCCCGCTTCATTGAGGAAGATTCGTTAAAGTCTTCCTGCCTTCAACTGCTTACTGCCATCTGCCTACTGCCTACTGATCGTCCCCGCCCTTCTTGCCCTTCTTCTTCGGGGGCTCGACCTCGCGGGGGCGCGTGGCGGGCGGCGGCGCCGGCGGCGGCGGCGCGTCGTCGTCACGTGTGTTGACGCGCGGGGCGGCGGGCTCCGTCCACGCGGGCGCGCCGGAGTCGGCGGGCGTCGTCGCCGTCAGCCCCTCGCCCGCCGCGGGCGGGAGCGTGACCTGTTCGAGCTTCGTCTCCGCGCCCGCCGCGGGGGCCGTGCCGTCGCCCCTCAGGACGGCGGCGGCGAACGCCCTGCGCTCCTCCATCTGCTCGCGCTGGCGCTGGAGGTGCAGCTCGCGGATGTCCTCGGGCATCTTCGGGGCCTTGTCGAACTGCTCCTTCGGCTTGTCCTTGAGGAAGTCCTTCATGAAGTCGATCCAGATGGGGAGCGCGCCGCGCCCGCCCGTCATGCCCGCGCCGAGGCTCTTCTTCATGCCCGGGTAGCCGAGCCAGACGCCCGTCGTGTAGGTCGCCGTGTAGCCGATGAACCAGACGTCCGTCTGGTCGTTGACCGTGCCGGTCTTGCCCGCGACGGGGTGGCCGACGGAGGAGGCCGCGGGGGCCGTGCCGCCGCCCGAGGTCACGCCGCGCATCATGTCCACCATCGTCAAGGCGACGTACTCGCTCATCACCTTGAAGGTCGTCCGCTCCCACTCCTCTAGGGTGTTGCCGTCGCGGTCGAGCACGCGGCGGATGAGGTGCTTCTCGTGGCGGATGCCCTTGCCGGGGAAGGCCGAGTAGGCCGAGACCATCTCGGCCAGGGGCACCTCGGTCGCGCCCAGGGCCGAAGGCAGGTACGGGGCCATCGGCCGCGTGATGCCGAAGCGGCGCACCATCTGCGAGCCGGTCTGGATGCCGACGGTGTCCAGGGCGTGGACGGCCGGGATGTTCAAAGACTTGGCGAGGGCGATCTTCATCGGCACGTCGCCGTTGCCCGTCGAGCCGTCGTAGTTGTGCGGCATCCAGTTGCCGCGCTTGATGGGCGCGCCCGAGATGACGGTGTCGGGCGTCATCCCCCACTCGACCGCCGCCGTGTAGATGAAAGGCTTGAAGCAGGAGCCTGTCTGGCGGTCGGCCTGCGTCGCGTTGTTGAACTTGTTGCGGTTGAAGTCGTAGCCGCCGACCATCGCGACGATCTCGCCGTTCTTGGCGTTGAGCGAGAGGATGGCGCCCTCGATGGCGGGCGGCTGCGACATCTCGACCGTCAGCCTGCGCGCGCTCTCGTCCACCGACTTGATCTTGAACTCGCCGAGGTAGCCGACCTTGAACTCGTCCTTCGGCTGCCTGCCCGTAGCGCGCCCCATGTCCTTCGCCGTCACGACGGCGTCGTAGGAGCCGAAGTGCGCCGTCGCCTCGTTCTTCGCGCGGTCAACCTTCGTGATGAGCCCCATCAGGTACTCGCCCTCTTTGAAGCGCTCCTCGTACCAGTCGGGGTGGTGGTAGCTGGCGAGCTGCTGCGGCGTGACCTGCACGGAGCCGTCGGGGTTCACCTGCCCGATGGTCTGGAACTGGCCGCGCCAGCCGCTGTGCCCGCGGTCGTAGTCGCGCAGCCCCTCGCGCAGGGCGTAGTAAGCCTCCTTCTGCGCGGCGACGTTGATGGTCGAGTAGACCGTGAGCCCCCCCTGCGCGACGCGCGTCGTGTACTTGTCCTCAAGCTCCTGCCGTATCTCCTCGACGGGGTAGGCGAAGACGGGCGAGGCCGACTGGAGCGAGGGCGCGTAGGCCGACTCGTGCAGCTTGATGGGGCGGCTCTTCGCGGCGTCGGCCTCGCCCTGCGTGACGAAGCCGTTGTTGGCCATCAACTGGATGACGAGGTCGCGCCGCTCGGTGGCGGCCTTCATGTTGACGGTGGGCGAGAGCTGGCTCGGGGCCTTGGGGATGCCCGCGAGCAGCGCCGCCTCTTCGACCGAGAGGTCTTTGGCCTGCTTGCCGAAGTAGGTCTCGGCCGCGGCCTCGAAGCCGTAGGAGCCCGCGCCGAGGAAGATGTTGTTGACGTACATCTCCATGATCTGCTGCTTGGTGTAGTAGCGTTCGATCTGGAGCGCGACGATCCACTCGTTGAACTTGCGCGTGTAGCTCTGCTCGGAGGAGAGGAAGAGGCGCTTGGCGAGCTGCTGCGTCAGCGTGGAGCCGCCCTCGCGGCTGCCGGTCGTGACGTTCTTCCACGCCGCCCCCATGATGCGGACGGGGTCGATGCCCTTGTGCTCGAAGAAGCGCGCGTCCTCGACGGCGAGGATGGCCTTCTGGACGTTGGGCGGAATCTCGGCGAACTTGAGCGGGACGCGCTTCTCGAGCGCGAAGGTGCCGATGATGGTCTCCTCGTCGTCGGCGTAGACGCGCGTCACCACGCTCGGGCGGTAGGTGGCGAGCGCCTTGACCTCCTCGGCCGCGCGCGAGTAGTTGAGGCTGTAGGCGAGCACGATGCCGGTCAGGCCCCCCGCCGAGAGCGCGAGCAGGAGCACCGCGGGGAACCAGAAGCGGCGCAACTGCCGCCTGCGGGGGACGGGGGCCGCCAGGGCGCGCGCCCGCGGGCCGTCTTTTAGCGTCTGTGTAGCTGCCATGGGATTCTCAGAAGCCTTTCACCTGCTGACCGGGGAGGCCGACGTCGCGACCGCGATTATAACTTAACCCCCGCGCGCCGCGCGAGGCTATCCCGAAGGGAGTTGAGCGTCGCGGAAGGGGGCGCGAAGAAGTGTCTAGGCCGGCGGGGCAACCGGGTCAGTACCGCCCGCGGTAGCGGGTGTGTCGGTCTTACGCTATAAAGCCCCTCTGAGCTTGACGCACCCGCCCGCTAACGCGGGCGGTACTGACCGCTATGACGACGCCGTGACTTTACGAATGAGGTCGAGAGGATGCCGAAGAACAAGCCGCGCTCGCCTTGGAAGAGGGAACTGCGCCACCTGGTTCACGAGCTGGCGGGCGCTTTCCTGTTCGGGATGCCGTTCCTCTACACGATGGAGGTCTGGTGGCGCGGCAACACGGCCGGGCCGCCGAGGATGCTGGCGGCGCTCGGGCTGACCTACGGCGCGCTCGTGCTGCTCGAACGCGCCGCGGCCGGGCGCGCGGGGCGCGACGCGTCGCTCGCGCGCGCGCTGGCCGAGGGCGCGCAGGCGCTCGCCGTGGGGCTCGTCGCGGCGGCCGCGGGGCTGTTCCTCATCGGATTCCTCAGCCCGGAGGCGGGGCTGCACGCGCTCGTCGGCCGCGTCGTCATGGAGGGGCTGCCCTTCGCCCTCGGCGTCGGGCTCGCGGACTTCCTGCTCGGCGAGAAGGACGAGGAGGACGGGAAGAAGGGGGGCGACGGTCAAAGCTCCGACCGGCCGTCGGCGGCGGACGTGCGCCGTCGCGTCGTCGTGCGCGCGGGCGGCACGGCCCTGGGCGCGACCGTCGTCGCGCTGACGCTCGCGCCGACCGAGGAGATTCCGCTCATCTCGAACGGGCTGAGGTATCCGCACCTGCTGGGCCTCATCGCCGCCTCGCTCGTCATCTCTTACATGATCGTCTTCGCCTCGAACTTCGTCGCCACCGAGGCGCGCAGGGAGCACGGCGGCGGCTTCGACGCGCCGCTCGTCGAGACGGCGATGGCCTACGTCGTCTCGCTCTTGATGGCCGCGGGGATGCTCTGGCTTTACCAGCTCCTCGACCCGTCCGAGCCGCCCTCGCGCTGGGCGGGCGACGTGTTGGTGCTCGGGCTGCCGGCGAGCGTGGGCGGGGCGGCCGGGAGGCTGGCGCTGTGAGCGGGAAGGGGAAGGGCGGCGCGGCGGCGTCGGGGCCGCGCACCTTCGCCGAGTGGGTCTCGCTCGCGGTGTCGCTGCTGCTGCTGGCGGGCGTCGTCGGGGTGATTCTGTGGCTGTGGGCTTCGGAGCCGGAGGGGCCGCCGCGCTTCGCCGTCGAACGCGGGGCGGTGCGGCGGGAGGCGGGACTCTTCCACCTCGCCGTCGCGGTGACGAACGTCGGCGGCGGGGCGGCCGGGCAGGTGCGCGTCGAGGGGAGGCTGGGTGGCGCGGGAGGGGAGGAGCGTCCCGCGACGACGATTGACTTCCTGCCCGTGCGCGCGCGCGAGGAGTTCGTGCTCATCTTCCGCGGCGACCCCGCGGGCGCGAGCGTGGAGGTCGTCAGTTACCAGCTCCCCTGACCGCCCGCCGGTCTGACGAACGTCCTTCCTTTAACTCCCCGCGCGCGTCGGGCCCGGGGCGCTCGCCCGCGACTGCGTGGACAGTTGCGCCGCCTTCTCCATGTCCGCCGCGACCAGGGCCAGCTTATGCCGGTGGTTCCTGCCGAGTTCGTTCCGCTGTTGAAGGACGAGTAAATCTTCGTGCGCCTTTAGCAGGTGCGCGCGGGCTTCCGCGAGCGCGCCGTGGTCGCGGCCCGCGGCGGCGAGCGCCAGGTAGACCTCGCCGAGCTTGCGGTGCGACTCGCTGCGCATGAAGGCGACCTGCGGGCTGTCGTTGACGGCCGACACGCGCGCCGCGTAGGCCATCCCGCGCTGGTAGTAGTCGAGCGCCTCGCCGAGCTTCCCCTGCCGCGCCAGCAGGTCGCCCGCGTGGTTGTAGGTCGAGTGCGTCTGCCGGAGGAACTCGACGTTGGCGTGGTCGCCGGCCGTGATCTCTTCGAGGATTTTGAGCGAGTGCCGGTCGGCCTCGATGGCCTCGTCCGTCTGCCCCATCGCCTCGCGCGCAAACGCCATGTACTGCCACGTCTCGGCCACGTCCCGCCTGGCCTCCTGGTTCTTCGGGTCGCCTTCGGAGGTGGCGCGCAGCGTCTCCAGAGACCGCACGATGAGCGGGATGCCCTCCTGCCCCTTCCCCGTCCGCGCGAGCGCCGTCCCGAGGTTGAGCGAGGAGGCCGCGACGAAGCGGACGTAGAGGGCCTTCTCCGGGAAGTCGCGCCGGAGCCCCTCGCACAGTTGGTACGAGCGGCGGTGCACGGCCTCGGCCTCGGCGTAGAGCGGCGCGAGGGCGGCCGGCGGCTCGCCCGTCTCGCCGAGCATCGCGGCGCGGTATTCGAGGCGCGTGCCGAGCCGTTGCAGGGCCGAGGCCAGCACCCTCCGGGCCGCCTCGCCCGAGGGGTCTTCGGCCGCCGCACGCTCCGCCTCCTCCAGCGAGAGGCGGTACCAGCGGACGCACTCCTCGTGGCCGCCCGAGAACTCGACCGTCTCGCCCTTGACCTGGTAGCTGCGGGCGAGGAGGTTGCGGTTCTCCCGCGCGCCCGGCTCCGCGGCGTCGAGCCGCCGCGCGAGTTGGAGCTGCCTCTCGCCGGCCTCCTCGGCCTCGCGCCAGCGCTGGAGCCTGACGAGGTGGATGGCGGTCGCCTGCGCGGCGGCGTGGAGGTTGCGGAGGTACTCGACGCGGCCGGGCCGTTCGGCGGCGAGCCGTTCGAGGATGGCGAGGCTCTTGCGGTAGCTGGCGAGCGCGCCGGCCGTGTCGCCGACGTTGGCCTGGTACGCCTCGCCCTGCACGTTCCCGATCTTGAGGTAGGCGAGGGCCAGCTCCTGCGCGAGCGCCGGGTTGTCCTGCGCGTCCTGCGAGAGGTTGTCGAGGTACTCGGTGGCGTCTTTGACGAGCATCTCGCGGGTGGCGGTCGCCCCCGGCAGGCTGGCGATGGCGTCGTGGTACTTGAAGACGACGTTGTTGGCGAGCTTGCGCACCTGCTCGAACCTCTTCTCGGCGCGCCCGCGCTCGCGCTGCGCGACGCGCGCCTGGTAGGCCGTCCCCAGGATGCCCGCGATCAGCGCGACGAAGATGAGCGACGCCGCGACGACGCCGACCCGGTTGCGCCTGACGAACTTCGAGGCGCGGTAGGCGAAGGTGTCGGGGCGCGCCGAGACGGGTAGCTCGTTCAGGTGTCGCCGGATGTCCTCGGCGAACTGCTCGACCGACTCGTAACGCCGCTCGGGCTCCTTCCTGAGCGCCTTCAGGACGATGTTGTCGAGGTCGCCCTTTAATGATTGCGGGTTGCCGATTGCGGACTGCGGCTTGATTCGTAGAACCGGTCGGCTGTCGTCGCCTGCGCCGGCCGTCATCGGCCTCGTCTGCAAATCAGCATTCCGCAACCCGCCGTCCGCAATCGCCTGACTCGGGCGCGGCGGCTCGGTCTCGCAGACCAGCCTCAACATCTGGTCGAGCCGCAGTCCCCTCAGGTCGTACGGCGGCACGCCGGTGAGCAACTCATAGAGGACGACGCCCAGGGAGTAAACGTCGGTCGAGGTCGTCACCGTCTCGCCGCGGAACTGCTCGGGGCTGGCGTAGTCGGGCGTCATCAGCCCGAGCTGCGTCGCCGTGCTCTGCGCGTCGCCGTCCGACTGCGAGAGGACTTTGGCGATGCCGAAGTCGAGGAGCTTCACACGGCCTTCGCCCGTGACGAGGATGTTCGACGGCTTGAGGTCGCGGTGGACGATGAGCCGCCGGTGTGCGTAGGAGACGGCGGCGCAGACCTGCCGGAAAAGCTCCAGCCGCTCCCGCACGCCCAGGTGCCGCGCGCGGCAGTACTCGTCAATCGGCTCGCCCTCGATGAACTCCATCACGTAGAAGGGCAGGCCGTCGTCGCTCATCCCGCCGTCGAGCAGGCGCGCGATGTTCGGGTGTTCGAGCGAGGCTAAGATTTGGCGCTCGTGGCGGAAGCGCCGGACGATGGTCGAGGTGCTCAGGCCCGACTTGATGACCTTGAGGGCGACCCTCTGCTCGAACTCGCCGTCGTCGCGCACCGCCGCGAAGACCGCGCCCATCCCGCCCCGGCCCACCTCTTCGAGGATGCGGTAGCGCCCGACCCGCCGGCCGCGGAAGGCCGCCGCTTCGCCGCGGTCGAAGAGCGAGAAGGCCGACTCTTCGAGGTCGTCGGCGGGGTCGGCCGCGAGCATCCGCTCGACCTCGCGGCGGAGCGAAGGGTCGGAGCCGCACGCCGCGTCGAGGAACACTCCCAGCTCCGAAGGGGCCAGCTCGACGGCCTCGTCGAAGATGCGCTTGATCTGCTTCCAGCTTTCAGGGGTCATGGTTGAAGGGCCGTGAACCGTGAACCGTAAACCGTGACAAGAAGGAGACCGTTCTTACTTGTCACGGTTTACGGTTCACGGTTCACGCTCTTATTTCAGTTGGGTCGTGAGCCACGCCTTGGCGCTGCGCCATTCGCGCTTGACCTCGGAGTCCGAGACGCCGAGGACTTCCGCCACCTCCTCGACCGTCAGCCCCGCGAAGAACCTCAGCTCGACGATGCGCGCCTGCAAGGGGTCGAGTCCCGCCAGGCGCGTGAGGGCCTCGTCGAGCAGGATCAGGTCCACGTCCTGCCGGTTCGGGAAGCTGACGACCTCTTCGAGCGAGAGGAGCGTCTCGCCCGCGCCCCGCTTCTGCGCCCGGCGGCCGACGGCGTGGTTGACGAGGACGCGGCGCATCATCTCGGCCGCGATGCCGAAGAAGTGCGCGCGGTTGCGCCAGTCCACCGAGTGCTGGTCGATGAGGCGGAGGTAGACCTCGTGCACCAGCGCCGTCGCCTGCAACGTGTGGCCCGGCCGCTCCTGCGCGAGGCGGCGCGCCGCTATCTGCCGCAGCTCGCGGTAGACGAGCGGCAGCAGCTCGTCGAGCGCGGCCCGGTCGCCGGCCTGCGCCTCGCGCAAGAGTCTCGTCACGCCCTGTGTGGATTGTTCCCCCATGCCGGCGGTCAGTCCGCAGATATTAATCAATGCCGGCCCCTCCTGACAAAAAATTTATCCACCCCTTGAACCGCGCGGCCCGTTTTTCTTGCGATTAATTTTTGAGGGGCGCGATACGCGCCCGCGCCGACCCCGAACACAACTTTGGAGGTGGAAGATGTCCCAACGCCCGCAGCCCCCTGTCTCCGTTGAGGTCTCGAAGCAATCCGTCAACGCCCCGGCCGCGCGCAGCCCGCGCGAGGCGGCCCGCGACGGGCTCGCCTATCTCGTCTGCGCGCTCCTCGCCGGGGCGCTGCTGGCGACGACCGCCCTCGGCGCGCCACTCTGGACGCATAAGCCCGCGAGCGACATCAAGTGGTACCGCGTGACCGATGTCGGCAGCCTGCTGGTCGGCGCGAAGGGCGCGCTCTACGCGCTCGACGGCGAGTCGGGGCAGCAGGTCTGGGCGCGCGCAGACCTCGCCGGGGCCGAGGAGTTCGAGGTGGACACCATCCCCGGCACGCCGCTCCTCTTCGTCTCCGACACGTCCGGCACTTTCAAGAAGGGGACGAGGCTCTACGCGCTCGACCTGCTCTCGGGCCAGAACATCTGGGAGACCGAGAAGCTGAAGGGCGCGACCGTGGCGGTCGAACCCGTCTACGAGAAAGACCTCGTCCTGCTCGTCACCGTCGAGAACAACTCCGCCAACAAGGCGAAGCCGCGCATCACGGCGCTGCGGATGACGACGGGCGAACTCGTGTGGGAGGCCGACTACCCCGACAACGTAGACCTCTACGGCATCGAGCGCGGGAGCAAGTACTTCCCGAAGTTCGACCTCTCCGGCGCGAACCCGCCGCTCTACGACTCGGACTCCGTCTACTTCACGTACGCGGGCCTTCACCGCTACTCGCTCGAAGACGGCAGGCTCGTCTGGGGCACGAAGTACGACGTGACCGAAGGGTCGATTAAGCGCGGCAACGCGCAGGCCGTCATCGACGGCGAGACCATCTACACGTCGGCCAAGGGCCAGTTGCGCGCCATCGACAAGGCGACCGGCGCGGTCAGGTGGGTCGGCAAAGACTTCGGCGGCGCGGTCGCCGAGATGAAGCTCGGCGGCGACGTGATCTACGGCCGCCTCGGCGGGGCCTTCTACGACTTCTCGAAGCGCGAGTACGTCAACAAGAAGCCGTTCGGCGTCGCCGCCGTGGACAAGAAGACCGGCGCGACCGTTTGGTACTACGACAAGGCCGACGACAGCATCACCAACATGGCGCTGCTGCCCGAGCAGAACACGGTGCTCGTCGCCGACGCCAGGAGCCTCATCGGGCTGGACTCGGCGAGCAGCGGCAAGGTCAGGGAGTCCTACAAGGTCAAGCTCGAATTCAAGAACAGCCTCGGCGCGGCCGGCACCGCCGCGAAGGTCGCGAAGTTCGGCTTCGGGGGCCTGGGGGCGATAGGGAAGGGCGGCGGCGACACGCGCGACGAGCCCGTGGCCCTGTACCGACGCGAGAACGGGACGGTGGTCGTCGCGGGCAAGCAGCACCTGCTCGCCTTCGACCCGCGCGCGCGGGCCATCGTCTGGTCCGTGAAGTACGAAGCGCCGGGCGTGCCCGGCTGGCAGAAGATCGCGATGGCGGGGCTGACGGCGCTCGCCTACACGTCGGCCACGGCCTCGGCCGCCAACAGCTACTACGGCACGGCCGAGAACCGCTGGGCCAACAGGCAGCGCATCAACTCGCTCGTCGCCTACGAGCAGTTCGTCAGCCGTCGCTACAGCGCGACGAAGCAGACCGGTAACTACGTCTACGTCCTGACGACCGTGAAGGACGGCAAGGAGAAGGGCGCGGGCCTCGTCGGCGTGCAGATGGAGACCGGCAAGGGCGACCGCCAGATTCTCTTCAAGGACAAGGAGCCCGACTACCAGGTGGACGAGCTGGCCGGCCGCGTCTTCAACCTCCGCAACTCGAAAGAACTCTCGGCCTTCGCCGTGGACGCGGCGCCCCCCGCCGAGGAGAAGAAGAACTGACGCGAGTCAGGTCAGAATCACCAGCGGTAGCGGGTGGCCCTTCCGATGTCGGCCTGTTGATTGATGAGAGTCGCTCTGTCATCAATCGTCCGGCACTCGTAACGGCCACCCGCTACCGCGGGCGGTTCTGACCCGGTTGCGTTCACACCCCAATTTCAACTCGCACGAACCAGGAGTGAACGAATGAAGGGAATGGGTAAACGTGTGTTCTTCGTCGCCGCAGTCGTGTTGTTTGCGGCGTCGGTCATGCTGTCGGTCGAGCGCGCGGGCGCGGCGGCGGGCGCGTTCGTCCAGCAGGGCAAGCTCGAAGCGTCGGACGGCGCGGCGCAGGACAGCCTCGGCTTCTCGGTCGCCGTCTCGGGCGACACGGCCGTGGTGGGCGCGCCGCGCGACCAGGTCGGGAGCAACCCCAACCAGGGGTCGGCCTACGTCTTCGTCCGCAGCGGCAGTACGTGGGCGTTCCAGCAGAAGCTGACCGCCTCGGACGGCATCGCCAACGACGAGTTCGGCTACGCGGTGGCCATCGAGGGCGACACCGTCTTCGTCGGCCGACACTTCACGCAGGTCGGCAACAGCGCGCGCACGCGCGGGGCAATTTACGTCTTCACACGTTCGGGCTCGACGTGGACGCAAAGCCCGACGCAGCTCACGCCCGGCGACCCCGCGGACGGCGACCTCTTCGGCGCAAGCCTCGCCGTCGATAACGGCACGCTCGTCGCCGGCGCGTTGCAGAAGAACAACGGCGTGAACTTCTTCCAGGGCGCGGCCTACGTCTTCACCGGCGCGGGTTCGACGTGGACGCAGCAGGCGAAGCTCCTGGCGAACGACGGCGGCTTCGCGAACTACTTCGGCTACTCGGTCGCCGTGAGCGGCGACACGGCGGTCGTCGGCGCGCCGGGGCAGTTAGGCATCTCGGCCGACCAGGGGCGCGGCGCGGCCTACGTCTTCACGCGCTCGGGCTCGTCCTGGTCGCAGCAGAAGAAGCTGACGGCGTCCGACGGGGCGAACGGCGACGCCTTCGGCTTCTCGGTCGGCGTCTCGAATGATACGGCGGTCGTCGGCGCGCGGCTCGACGACGTGGGCGCGACGACAGACCAGGGCTCGGCCTACGTCTTCGCGCGCGCGGGAGTTGACTGGGCGCAGCAGCAGCAACTCTTCGGCGTCGAGGCCACGCAGCGCAACGACACCTTCGGCGGCAGCGTGGCGATCGAAGGCGACACCATCGCCGTCGGCGCGCCCGCGCACGAGGTCGTCCCCGGCATCGCCAACCACGGCGCGGTCTACGTCTTCGCGCGCTCCGCCGGGACGTTCGCGCGCACCGACAAGCTCATCCACGACGACCCCGCGCCCGACGCGCTCGGCACGAGTGCCGCGCTCGACGGCTCGACGGTCGTCGCGGGCGCACCGTCGAAGAACGGCGCGCGCGGCGCGGCCTACGTCTTCGACATCAGTTCGTCGAACGCGACTCCGACGCCGACCCCGACGGCCACTCCCACGCCGACCGCGACTCCGACGCCTGCGGCGACGCCGAGTCCGAGCCCGACGCCGACGCCTTTGGGCTCGGTCTCGTTCACCACGTCAACGGCGCAGGCGGACGAGGGGGCGGGCGGCGGAAGCTCGGGGGTGACGTTCGGCAAGGCGGAGTGGTGGCAGGCCGCGAACGCGTCGGCCGCGGGCTCGGCCGGTCTGACCGTGACGCGCACCGACGCGACGCAGGCGGCGAGCGTCGATTACGCGACCGCGGACGGGACGGCCAGCGCGCGCTCCGACTACACGGCTGTCTTCGGCACGCTGCGCTTCGCCGCGGGCGAGACCTCGAAGTCGATTGTCGTTCAGGTCACGGACGACCGCTTCCAGGAGTCGGTCGAGAGCTTCTCGGTCGTCCTCTCGAACCCGGTCGGCGTCAGTCTGGGCACGCCTTCCACGGCGACCGTGCAGGTGACGAGCGACGACGCGGCGACGGGGCCGAACCCCCTGGCCGACGCCTCGTTCGACGTTGACTTCTTCGTCCGACAGCACTACGCGGACTTCCTCGGGCGCGAGCCCGACGCCGAGGGCCTCGCCTTCTGGAAGGGCGAGATCACGCAGTGCGAGGCGCGACCCGAGGCGGAGCGGCAGGGCTGCCGCGAGGTCAGGCGCATCAACGTTTCGGCCGCCTTCTTCCTCTCGATTGAGTTCCAGCAGACGGGTTACTTCGTCTACCTGCTGCACCAGGCGGCGCACGCTTCGGGCGAGAGCCTTGCGGCGGCGCGGTTCCTCGCCGACGCGGGCGAGGTCAGGCGCGGCGTGGTCGTCGGCGCGGCCGCGTGGGAGGAGCAGTTGGCCGCGAACAGGCGGGCGTTCGCGCTCGACTTCGTCCAGCGGCCGGAGTTCGTCGCGGCCTACCCGGCGGCGATGACGCCCGCGCAGTTCGTGGACGCCTTGAACGCGAACGCGGGCGGCTCGCTCTCGCAAGGGGAGCGCGACGCGCTGGCGGCGGAGTTGACCGCCGACAACACGGCCGCGGGCCGCGCGTCGGTGCTGTTGAAGCTCACGGACGACGCCGACTTCCGGCGGCGCGAGTTCAACCGGGCCTTCGTCCTGATGGAGTATTTCGGCTACCTGCGGCGCGCGCCGAACGAGTCGCCGGACGCGAACTTCGACGGCTATAACCACTGGCTCGGCAAGCTCGAACAGTTCAACGGCGACTACGTCGAGGCCGAGATGGTCAAGGCGTTCATCACCTCCATCGAGTACCGCCAGCGGTTCGGGCCGTGATTAGAAGTATGAACGCGGAACAATGAACTGAAAGACAAGCTGCCTTCAGTTCATCGTTCCGCGTTCATCGTTTGCCGCGGAAGCGGCGTGCATCTATAATCGGGCTCGCGCATCTAAACGGGTGTGCGAGTTAAGGGGGCGATAGGTCTCGACAGGGGCTTGGATCGTCGGACGGATGCATGCCGGGCGTTCTATGCGGCCCGTTAATAAGCGTAGAAAAAAACAAATGCGAACTCTAACGAGTTAGCTCTCGCGGCCTAAGTTATCTTAGGAAGATAGCGAGCGTCCCGCCGCCAGTTGCTCAAGCGAAGCGGGCCGGGGCGTAACACAGTTGAGCTGGCCGGGCGCGCGTGCTCAGGCGCGCCGGGCGAGAAAATTCTGGGCTAGTCGCACGCGGGGTCTTCGACGCTTCACTTACCCGCGGGCGGCGAACGCGCCGGAGCAAGACCGGCTAAGGAGAAGCGGCTAAGCATGTAGATTCCACCGGCGTCGGCCTTTGGACCCGAGTTCGATTCTCGGCGCCTCCATCGAACGAAAGGCGGCGGGGCTTCACTTCAAAGAAGCCCCGCCGCTTCCGTTTTGAGTGTAATCTCAGAGGACTCCCGTGTCCGACAAACGTTCGCAGCCGGACACGCGCTTCGCCCGCGTGTCCCGCGCACACGCGCCCCAATCGACTCAGCCGTAAAGACTAAACGCCCCGGCGCGCGGCCCGGCGGGCGGCGCCCCCGCTGGCACCGCGCTTGCAATTGATTCGGGCGATGAAACCGAAAAGAAGTTTAATCGCAAGCGTCGCGGCGGGGCTCGCCTTCGGCCTGTCGTTGCCCGCGTTGCCGTCCGCGTCGGCGCAGACGCCCGCGGGCTCGCAGGTCGCGGCGACCGCACCGGCCGTCTCGCCGGAGCACAAGGCGGCGTTCGCGGCCTTCGAGAAGCGCGTCAAGGATTACGTCGCGCTGCGCGAGTCCATCGACAACAAGCTGCCGAAGCTCTCGAAGGACGCGAAGCCGGAGGATATCGAGAGGCACAAGGCGGCGCTCCAGAAGGGCGTGCAGGCCGCGCGCGCCTCCGCCAAGCAGGGCGACCTCTTCGTGCCGGTGCTGGCGGCACACATCCGCGAGGTCATCAAGTCCGAGATGCCGGCGAAGGTGAAAAGGGAGGTGCGCGAGACGGTGGTCGAGTCCGAGGTCAAGGCCGTCCCGCTGCGCGTCAACCAGCCCTACCCGGAGTCGCAGGAGCAGTTGGAGATGCCGCCCGCGCTCCTGCTGCGGCTCCCGCAGTTGCCGAAGCAGGTCAAGTTCCGCTACGTCGGGCGCAACATGCTCCTGGTGGACAGGGAGAACGGGCTCATCATAGATTTCATGCCCGACGCCCTGCCGTAACCTTTTGACGAACAGTCCCAGAGTGGAGAGAGCCATGAGACGCATTCTCGCTTCGTTGTTGACGGCCGGCGCGCTTGCTTGCCTCGCGCCGGCCCCGCCCGCGCTCGGCCAGACGCAGGCGCGCGGGAGCCAGGTCGCGGCCGCGCCCGTCGCGCTCACGCTGCCGATGAAAGAAGGCTCGACGCGCTTCATGCTCGTCGGCGACACGGGCACGGGCAGCCGCGAGCAGAACGAGCTGGCCGCGGTGATGCTGCGCTACTGGCAGGCGTTCCCGTTCGAGTTCGCGCTGATGGTGGGCGACAACATGTACGGGTCGGAGAAGGCCGCCGACTACAAGAAGAAGTTCGAGGACGTGTACAAGCCCCTGCTCGACAACAAGGTCAAGTTCTACGCCTCGCTCGGCAACCACGACGAGGCGAACCAGCGCTTCTACGACCACTTCAACATGAAGGGCGAGGAGTATTACCAGTTCGAGAAGGGCGGGGTCAGCTTCTACGCCCTGAACAGCAACTACATGGACAAGAAGCAGCTCGAATGGTTCGAGGGCAAGCTCAAAGCCGACACGTCCGACTGGAAGGTCGCCTTCTTCCACCACCCGCCCTACTCCTCCGGCGGCAAGCACGGCTCCTCGACCTCCCTGCGCGAGGTGGTCGAGCCGCTGTTCGTGAAATACGGCGTCAACGTCGTCCTCGCCGGGCACGAGCATTTCTACGAGCGTATCAAGCCGCAGAAGGGCATCTACTACTTCATCTCCGGCGCGGGCGGGAAGCTGCGCAAGGGGGACGTGAAGAAGGGCTCTCCGCTCACCGAGAAGGCGTTCGACACGGACCTCTCCTTCATGCTCTTCGAGGTCGCCAAGGACGAGATGCACTTCCAGGTCATCACCCGCAAGGGCGAGACCGTGGACTCGGGCGTCATCCCCAACCTGCGGAAGAGGGGCGCGTCCGCCTCGAACTGAGACCCCCCGCGACCGAACGGCCGGCGGCCGGTTCGCCGCGCGTTGTGATAACATCGCGCCCGAACCGGCCGCTTCACGTTTACCCGCGCGGCCGCCCCGGAGGGCTGACATGACACAGACACTTCAGCGCTCGACCGCCAGCGAGCTTTTCGAGATGCCGGACGACGGCTTCCGCTACGAGCTGGTGAAAGGAGAGCTGCGAAAGATGTCCCCCTCTGGAAGCGAGCACGGCGCGACCATCGTCAACATCACCGTGTTACTTGGCCAATACGTGAGGGCGAAGAAACTCGGCGTCTGCTTCGGCGCGGAGACCGGGTTCAAGATTGAATCCGACCCGGACACGGTGCGCGCGCCCGACGTGGCTTTCATCAGCCGGGAGCGTATTCCGAAAAGCGGCATTCCCAAACAGTTCTGGCCCGGCGCGCCCGACCTCGCCGTCGAAGTCCTGAGTCCCGGCGACACTCGCGGGGAAGTTGACGAGAAGGTCACGGACTGGCTGGAGGCAGGCGTGCGGGCCGTGTGGGTCATTAACCCGAAGAAGCGCGTCGTGATGGTCTACCGCTCGACAACGGACGTGGAGCGACTGTCGGAAGGTGACGAGTTGGGCGGCGGCGAGGTGGTGCCGGGCTTCCGCTGCAAGGTGACAGAGATTTTCGTCTGAGTCCTTCGCTTAGTTTGGATCGCAACCTTCCCATCGGAATCTTCGACAGCGGCGTCGGCGGCCTGACGGTCTACCGGGCGCTGCACGAGCGGCTGCCGACGGAGCGCTACGTCTACCTCGGCGACACGGCGCGCGTCCCCTACGGGACGAAGTCGCTCTCGACGGTCGAGCGCTACGCCATCGAGAACGCGCGCTTCCTGGTCTCGCGCGGCGTGAAGCTCCTGGTCGTCGCGTGCAACACGGCGTCGGCGCTCGCGGTGCCGGCGATCCGCGCCGCCGTCAGCGTCCCCGTCGTCGGCATGATCGGGGCGGGCGCGCGCGCCGCCGTCCGCGAGGCCGGGGGCTCCGCGCGGGTCGGCGTCATCGCCACCGAGTCCACGGTCAAGAGCGGCGCGTACAGCAAGGCCATCAAGGGGCTCGCGCCCGGGGCGGAAGTCTACGAACGCGCCTGCCCGCTCTTCGTCGCGCTCGCCGAGGAGGGCTGGGCCGAGACGGAGGTGGCGCGCATGGTCGCCGAAGAGTACCTGGGCGAGCTGCGCGGCCGCGGGGTGGGGGCGCTCGTCCTCGGCTGCACGCACTACCCGATCCTGCGGCGCGTGATTCAGGAGGCGGTGGGCGAAGGCGTGCGCCTCATCGACTCGGGCGGGGCGGCGGCCGAGGCCGTCGAGGCTTTGATCGAGAGGGAAGACCTGCGGCGGACGGCGACGCAGGAGCTGAGGGACTTGCGCGAGGCGGGCGCGCACGCGCGCTACCTGTGCGACGACCTCGACCACTTCTACGTGACGGACGCGGCCGAGCGCTTCGCGCACGTCGCCGAGCGTTTCCTCGGCGCCGCGCCGAGGCGTTTAGAGGCCGTCGAAGTCTGGGGGCACGATGAGCTTCAACCCCGCTAGCAACACTCGGGCGCGCACCGACGGCCGCGCCCCCGACCAACTGCGCGAGCCGCGCATCACGCCCGGCTTCATGCCCTACGCCGAAGGCTCCGCGCTCATCGAGATGGGGCAGACGCGCGTCATCTGCACGGCCACGCTCGACGACCGCGTCCCCCCCTTCCGCCGCAACTCGGGGCAGGGCTGGCTGACGGCCGAGTACTCGATGCTGCCGCGCGCCACGCCGCAGCGCACGCAGCGCGAGACGGGGCGCGGCGGCCCCTCGGGGCGCACGCACGAGATACAGCGCCTCATCGGCCGGAGCCTTCGCGCCGTGACGAACCTCTCGAAACTCGGCGAGCGCACGATCACCATCGACTGCGACGTTTTGCAGGCCGACGGGGGGACGCGCACCGCCGCCATCACGGGCGCGTACGTCGCGCTGGTGCTTGCCTGCCGGAAGCTCGTCGGGGAGAATAGGCTCTCAGTTTCGCCGGTCACGGGCGAGGTGGCGGCCGTCAGCGTCGGCGTCGTCGCGGGCACGCCGCTCCTCGACCTCAAGTACGACGAGGACTCGCGCGCCGCGGTGGACATGAACGTCGTCTGCACCGGCGACGGCCGCTTCGTCGAGTTGCAGGGCACGGCCGAGGGCGAGCCGTTCAGCCGGGAGCAGATGGACGCGCTGCTCGGGCTCGCGCGCGGCGGGCTCCAGACGCTCTTCGCCGCCCAGCGCGCCGCCGTCGAGCAATAGCGGCAGTACCGCCCTCGGTAGCGGGCGGGTCTCACGACATAAGGGCCGATGATTGACGAGAGTGCCGGGGTCATTCAATCGTCAGGCCGTCAACGAAACACCCACCCGCCACCGCGGGCGGTACTGACCTGATTGCCGCGTCGGCACGATTCCCTTCAAGGAGCATGAGAAAGTGTCTGTCAGAACTTCGCACCCCCCTCCGCACTCCCGCGCTTACTCTTGATGACGGTCAAGAAGCTGAAGGGGATGTCCTGAAGGGCGGGGCGCGCCGGGCAACACGGGCGCGCGCGAGCGACATCTGAGCGGAGTCAGGAAAACCCTCGTCATGCCGCCCGCGGATAAGGAGTAAGACTAAAATATGCGACGCAACACGAAGCTTTTCATCTGCGCGCTCGCGCTCTTAGCCTTCGGCGCGGCCGCCGCCCCGGCGCAGGAGCAGCCCTACACGAGCGAGACGGACGAGTACAGCCTCGAACTCCCCTCCGAAGTCTGGAAGGCCGTCCCGCGCTCCGACGGCGAGCGCCGGAACATGGAGTTCATCAACGGCCTGCGCCCGGACGGCTACCTGCGCGTGCGGCGCGAGGTGGTCGAGGGCAACGCCGACCTGAAGGAGTTCGCGCACGCCGAGGCCAACACCCACCTGCGCTACAAGCCGGGCTTCGTCATCGGCAAGGACGAGCGCTTCGCGGGGCGGCTGAGCGGCGTCGTCCTCAACTACGAGTACACCGCCGCGGGCAAGCCGATGGCCGGGCGCGTCTACTACCTCCAGGCGGACGGCCGCACGGTCTACGTCCTCCACTTCACGGGGCTGCGCGACAAGCTCCACCGCATCCGGAACCAGACCGACGCCATCGCGCGCAGCTTCAAGCTCAAACAGTAAAAGGCCGTGAACCGTGAACCGTAAACCGTGACAAGGAGAGGACACGCGCCTCCTCCTGTCACGGTTTACGGTTCACGGTTCACGGCTTATCAGTCCATGCCTCTCAAGCTTGCACCCGGCCTCGCCATCCAGAAGTCGCCCATCGACGGGAAGGGCTGCTTCGCGACGAAGTTTTTCCCCAAGGGTAAGAAGATCGCCGAGTACGCGGGCGAGCTCATCTCGGAGCGCGAGGTCGAGCGCCGCGTGCGTAAGCGCCGCAAGCACCGCATCTGCGCCATCGACCGGGGCCACCACCTCGACGGCGCGCGCGGCGGCAACGGCACGCACTACATCAACCACTCCTGCCGGCCGAACTGCTACATGCGCCTCACGCGCGGCCACCTGCTCTTCATGGCCCTGCGCGACATCAACCCCGGCGAAGAGATCACCTGCGACTACATCTCCACCCACCACCCCGACGACTACCGCTGCCGCTGCAAGGCCGAGGGCTGCCGCGGCACGATTAATAAGCCGTGAACCGTGAACCGTAAACCGTGAACCGTGACAAGAAGGAGTTGCCTTCCTCTTGTCACGGTTCACGGTTTACGGTTCACGGCTCTTCCTTGTCACGGTTTACGGTTCACCGTTCACGGCCTTTCAGAAGGCGGACAGGTCGTTGTCTTCGTCGATGTCTTCGCTCCTCTTTATCGAGACGACGCGCCAGGGGCCGCCGGGGCGGCGTTCGAGGCGGGCGACCGCGCGGTAGACCTTCGCGCTGCCCCAGTTGAACTTGAGCACCGCCGCGCGCGCGCCTTCGGGCAGCGAGGCGTAGACCTTCCCGTCCGTGTCGAACGCCTCCCCGACCGTGTTGGGCCGCCAACGCCAGGAGAACTCCACCTCGCGGGCCTCGACGCCCGCCGCCGCCTCGACCTCATCGAAGCCGTCCACCCGGTAGACTTCGCGCGAGCCGATGGGCACGCGCCACGTGTCGCCGGAGTCCTCCCACCCGGCGGCGACCTGCTCGCCGCTCGGCGTGAGCGCGGCGGTGCTGGTGGCGTAGGTCTGCTTTATCTGGACGGGCTCCGGCGCGGGGGTGCTGTCGAAGAGGCCGAGGGGCCGGGGCGGCTTATGTGTGCCCACGACGCGCTCCTCCGTCCGGGCAGAGCCGAACTCGACGTAGCCGCGCGCCTTGAGCACGTGGACGGGGTCGCTCCCGTCCGTCCCATCGGTCGGAACCCCGAGGACGGCGCTCACCTTCGTGATGCTCCTCTTGGCCCTGACCGAGAGCGGCTCGTTGAACTGCTCCGCCTCGCCGATGGCGAGCGCGTACTCCGCCCCGGGGCCGTACCAGATGCGATGCCTGTAGGAGTAGGCGGCGAGGCCGGCGGCGGCCAACAGCGCCAGCACGACCAGCCGGCGCAGCGCGCGCCCGCCGGAACGTCCGCCGCGCGGCGAAGGGCCGCGGTCGTCGCGCCGCGTCGCCGCCGGGGCCACGCGCGCCTTGCAGCGCAGGCAGTAGGGGCCGGCCGCCTCATAGCCGCAGAATCCGCACCTGACGTTTTGCATGTCGCCTCCTATATGAGGGAGCGATGAGTGACGAGTGACGGGTGATAAGAGACGGAAGGCGGGCCTCGCCTTTCTCTTATCACCCGTCACCCATCACTCATCACAGTCTGGGAAGGGTGAAGCCGACCCTTGAGCCGAGCCCCGGCTCGGATTCGAGGAAGACCTGGCCGCCGTGCTGCTCGACGACCTGGCGGACGAAGGAGAGGCCGAGCCCCGTGGACTCTTCTTCCTTGACTCTCCCGTCGCGGGCGACGCGGTAGAACTTCTCCCAGACCTTGTCCTGGTCTTCGGGCGGGATGCCGTAGCCGCGGTCTTCGACCGTGAGGCGCACGGCGTCGGCTTCGAGCGCGGTCGAGAGGGTGACCGAGGTGCGCTCGGGGCTGTACTTGATGGCGTTATCGACGAGGTTGGCGACGGCCTGCGTGATGAGGCCGCGGTCGGCCGCGACCGGCGGCAGCCGCTGCCCGTCGCGCTCGACCAGGCGGATGCGCTTGCGCTTCGCCACCGGCTGGTAGTTCGTGATCGTCTCGCGCACCACGTCGTCGAGCGTGACCGGCGCGATGAAGACCTCCTGCCTGTCCTTCTGTTCGAGCTTCGCCACCGACAGGAAGGTCGAGAGCATGCGCGCGACGCGCTGCGACTCGGTGTGGATGATGGCGAGGAACTCGCGCGCGTCCTCGGGCATTTTGTCGTCGGCCATCAGCAGCTCGGCGAAGCCGTTGATGGAGGTGACGGGCGTGCGCAGCTCGTGCGACATGAGCGAGAGCATGTCGCTCTTGAGCTTGTCGAGCTCCTTCATCCGCGTCACGTCGCGCACGGTGACGGCGAGGCAGAGCGGGAGCGGCGTCCCCGCCCCTTCGCCCTCGCGCTCGTCGGCCGCGGCGCTCGTCACGAGCGCGATGCGCAGCAGCAGCGTCTCGTCGCGGTCGATGAAGGTCAGCTCGCGCTCGTACGCCTGCCCCGTCTGGAGCACGCGGCGGACTGCGATCTGCGGCTCATCGAAGACTCCCGTGCGGAAGCGTTCGAGCAGGCTGAAGAGGTCGAGCTTGCGCCACTCGGCTGTCCCCAGCCGCGCCGACCTGCGCATCGCCGGGTTGACGAAGGCGAGCGTGCCGTCGAGGTAGGCGACCGCGTGAGCGTCCGACCCCTCGGAGAGCACGAGCCCCGCGAAGCCCTGCTCAGTCAGAAGGCCGCTCACCACGCCGAAGGCTTCGAGCCTCTGGCGCGCGGCGCGCGAGGAGAAGAAGGTCTGGCGCGGGCGCGGCACGTCCAGCGCGCGCGCGTCGTCCCGTTGCAGGTTGCGCGCGAACTGCGCGCTCACGTTCTCAAGCAGCGGCCTGTCCTCTTCGTCAAACCTCCCGCGCAGGCGCAAAAGCAGCGCGCCGACCGCCTGCCCGTCATGGCAGAGCGGCACCGCGACCGTCGAGGCCCCGCCGCCCTCATCCGTCCCTTCGGCCTTCACCTCAAGCTCGCGCGAACGCATGACGCGCTCGCACGTCCGCACGCCCTCGCGCCACGCCGAGTTGCTGCCCCCGTCGTCGCGCGCGCCCGCCTTCGCCTGCGCGCGCAGACGCGCGGCCTGCACGGGCGCGCCCCACTCGTCGAGCCGGAAGATGACCGCCTCTTCGAGCGGCAGCACCGTGTTCAGAAGCTTCAGCCCGCTCACCAGCCGCCCGTCCGCGCCGCGCCCTTCGAGCGCCGAGCGGCGCACGGCCAGCCGCTCGACGTTCTCCGTCAGCAGCGAGTCGATCTTCCACAGACGCCGCGCCTGCGCCGTCAGGAGCGAGCCGAGGGCCGCGAACATCATCGGCGCGAAGACGATGTCGAGGTGCAGGAAGCGCGAGACGAGCAGCGAGGCCGCGCACAGCACCGCGAGCGCGCACGCCAGCACCAGCAGCGCGCGGCGCGCGCCCATGCGCTCGGCCGCGAGCCCGCCGCCCAGGCCCGCCGCCGCCACGAGCAGCAGCACCACCCACGCCTGCGGCGGCACGCTCGGCGTCGCCGGGTCGTCGAACATGAAGAGCGCCGCGGGCGACGCCAGGAGCCCTACGCCCCACGCGCCCGCCACCACGGCCGACACTCCCAGCGACAGCGCCGCCGAGAGCAGGAACGATTTGAAGGAGAAAGAGACCGGACTTTTCAAGGCTTTACGGGGACGGGTAGGTCTGAGGCAGGAATTCCTTCGCGGGGGCTCGGGCACAACCCCCGAATTCAACTTACCACGCCGGCCGCGGGGTTAACAAGAGATGAATTTTCCGACGGTCTTGACGCGCACTCTCACGCCCGTGAAAGGCGTGCGAGCGTTTCGAGCAGCTCGCCCTCTTCGGACTCGCTGACGGTGCGCAGGTCGAGGACGAGGCGGTCTTCGAGTATGCGCGCGACGACCGGGGGCGTTTGTCGGCGGAGGCTCTGGTCGAGCGCGTCGGCCGAGAGCGCGGGGTGCGTGAGGGCGACGAGCGCGGTCGGCGGGTGCGTGGTCGGGGCGGAGCCGCCGCCGACGGCCGAGTCGCCGTCGATGATGTCGGAGTTGAGAGTGCCCGGGTCTAAACGCGAGCGCAGGCGTTCGGCGAAGGCGCGGGCGCGCTCTTCGACCTCCGCGCGCGTCGCGGAGAGCATCCGGAGGGCGGGCACCTCGCGCGCCGCCTGGCCGCGGCGGTAGGCTTCGAGCGTCGCTTCGAGCGCGGCCAGCGCCAGCTTGTCCGCCCGCAGCGCGCGGTAGAGCGGGTGTCGGCGGAGGCGTCCGACTACCTCCCGCCGTCCGACGACGAGCCCCGCCTGCGCCGAGCCGAGCAGCTTGTCGCCGCTGAAGGTGACAACGTCCGCGCCCCGCGCGATCGATTCTTTTATGACGGGCTCGCCCGAGAGGCCGTGCGGCGCGAGGTCGATGAGCGCGCCGGAGCCCGCGTCCTCGTAGAGCAGCAGCCCGTGCGCGTGCGCGAGCCGCGCCAACTCTTCCAGGGCGGGCGCGGAGGTGAAGCCGACGATGCGGTAGTTCGAGGGGTGCACGCGCATGAGCAGGCGCGTGCGTTCGCCTATCGCGTGTTCGTGGTCGGAGAGGCGCGTGCGGTTCGTCGTGCCGACCTCGATCATAGACGTGCCGGACTGCGCCATCACGTCGGGCACGCGGAAGTCGCCCCCTATCTCGACCAGCTCGCCGCGCGAGACGACTGTCTCGCCGTCGCGCGCCAGCGCCGTCAGCACGAGCAGCGCGGCGGCGGCGCAGTTGTTGACGACGAGAGCCTCCTCGGCCCCGGTCAACTCCGCCAGCAGCGCTTCGGCGCGCCCCCCGCGCCGCCCGCGCGCGCCCGTCTCCGTGTCGTATTCGAGCGTGCAGTAGCCCGCGGCCTCTTCGGCGACGGCGCGGCGTGCTGCTTCGGAGAGCGGCGCGCGGCCGAGGTTCGTGTGCAGCACGACGCCGGTCGCGTTGATGACGCGGCGCAGGCCCCGCGCGCTCTCGCGCTCCGCCGTCAGCGTGAGCCTGCGCGCGGCCTCCGCGAGCAGCGACGCGCGCGCGCCTTCGCCGTTCGTACTCGTCTCAGAACCGGAGCGGAGTTCTTCGCGCAGCCCTTCGGTCACTTCGCGCGCGAGCGCGGTCAGGCGTTCTGCGCCGAGCGCGTCGCGGAGCGCGGCGGCCTCGGGCGTGCGCAGGAGCGCGTCGATTGAAGGGAGCGCGCGCAGCCTTTTTGTCTGGGTCGAGTCGGGCATGTTGGCCGAGCCGGTAGTCAGGGACGAGACGTTAGTGGTAAGTTTAATCAGGCGCCGCCGTATTCTACGCCGCGCGCCGCCCCGTTGAGAAACCGAAAACCGTGAACTCACAGAGCACGACCAAGTTGAGGGGCGCGCCGACGCTGTTCGGCGCGGCCGAGGAGGGCGACGCCGCCGCGCTGGCGCGGATGCTCGGCTCGGGCGCGTCGGCGGACGAGCGCCGCCAGCCCGGCGGCGAGACGCCGCTCATGCGCGCCGCGGCGCGCGGACACCTGGATGTCGTGCGCCTCCTGCTCGACGCGGGGGCCGACCCCGACGCACGCCGCGCGGACGGCTTCACGCCCCTCATCCTCGCGGTCTTCTTCGGGCACGAGGGCGTAGTGCGGCTGCTCGTCGCGCGCGGCGCGGACGCCCACGCGCGCACGAGTCTGGGCACGACGGCCGCCCGCTGGGCCGAGGCCCGCGGCTTCGCTTCGATGGCGGAGGTTCTGCGCGAGGCCGAAGCGTCGAGGCCGCCCGCCCCCGTCAGGCACGCGCCCGAGAAGGCGACGGTCGCTCAAGCGACAGCCGCGACGAAGGCGACGTCCGACGAGGTCGAAATCTTTTCGAGACGCATCGGCCGGAGTGACGCGGGCGGGGAAGAGGACGAGGTCGAGTCGTCGGTTCCCGCGCCCGACGCGGAGGAAGACGACCGTTCGTCGAGCGCGACGGCGGCGGGCGTCTCCGTTAGACGCGGCGGACAACTCCCGGCGCGCCCTTCCGCCTCGACCTTCCGGGTCGGAGACTTCCTGCGATCTTGGCAGGGCTCTCTGGGCGCACTGCTCCTGTTGGCCGCCTTCGGCGTCGCGGTCTTCGCGCTCGTGCAGAAGAGGACTGCGCCGCGCGCCCCCGTACAGCCAACGCCCGCGCCGCAAGCGGCCGCCCAGCAGACGCCCGCGCCGTCGCTCCCGACGCCCGAGCCTTCGCCCGCCTTCCCCACGCCCGACCCGCAGGCCGTCATTACCGTGAACGACCAGGGCTACCCCGCGCCGGGCGGGGTCGGTCAGCCCTACTACGTCCCGCAGGGCCCGGTCGCCCCCGTCCCCACCGACGTGCCGAGAGAGTTGACCGTCGTCTCCGAGAGCGGAGCCGCTTCCGCGCAGGACGCGGGACAGGCCGGGCGCAGGGCCGCCAACGCGAACGACTCCGCGCCCCCGCGCAACAACAACGCCTCAGACCCCAGTGCCCCGCGCGCCGCGCGCACCCCCGAGCCCCTACAGCCGCGCCCCGCGCCCACCGCCGCGCCCACGAACCAGACGCCCCCGCCCGCCCCGGAGGCCACACCCCGCGCCAAAGTCATCCAGTGGCCGCCGCAGTAAAAGGGTTTTAGGTTTTGGGTGTTAGTTTGTTCGATATTGGCCGTGCCCGTACCAGCACCCAAAACCCAAAACCTAAAACCCTTTCCTCAAAGTTGTTGACACCCTCCGGGGCGAAACCCTATGTTAGAAATGGGGCCGCGCGGGCGGCCTTGTGAGGAGTAAAGAGAGTGCCGATTCGAGAGAACACGTTCGCGCGGCGCGCGCGCGAGCGGCAGCAGCGCGAGGAGAACTCGAACACGAAGAAGGTCGTGTTCCGCGACCAGCAGCCGACGGTGGAGGAGCAGTTGGCGCGGCTCGAAGAGGACATCCGCCGCCTCAAGGTCGAGTTCGACATCTACTTCAACGGCGCCGCCAAGCGCCCGCCTTACGACACGAAGGGGCGCGTCGAGACCCTCATCAAGCGGCTCGCCGACGAGCGCACGCTCACCTTCGCGCAGCGCTACCACTACAACTCGCTGGCCGCGCGCTTCTCCTCCTTCATGCAGCTCTGGCGGCGCACGATGCAGGAGCGCGAGGAGGGGCGCGGCTCGGGCGGCCGCCGACCCGCGCCGAGGCCCGCGCCCGAGCCCGAACCCCAGCCGGCCACCTTCGTCTGCTCCGACCCGCGCGGCGACGTGCGCACCGTCCGCGGCCTCTTCGACGCGCTCGTCGAGGCCCGCAAGAAATGCGGGGAGACGACCGAAGACCTCTCCTTCGCGCGCTTCCACCGCATGGTCACCGAGAAGTCCGAGGCTTTGAAGGAGCGCGCCGGCTGCGAGCGCGTCCACTTCTCCGTCGCCGTCAAAGACGGCCGCGTCGAGTTCAAGGCGAAGGCGGAGAAGGAGTAGGCAGTAGGCAGTAAAAGCAAAAGGCAGTTGACGGAAAAGCAGAAGGCAGTCAAGACCTAAACGGTTTTGACTGCCTTCTGCGTACTGCCTACTGCTTTCTTGAGTGCTGAGTGCGCTTGCCGGCTCGTTGCTAAGTCCGGAAGCGGTCAGTGGCCTTCAACGAAAGCTGAAGTGTTCAGTTGGGGAGGGTTACATCTTGATCACTTTCTCGGCCTGCGGGCCCTTGGGGCCCTGCGTGACCTCGAACTCGACCTCCTGCCCCTCTTCGAGGGTCTTGAAGCCGTCGCCCTGGATGGCGCTGTAGTGAACGAAGATGTCGGAAGAGCCGGGCTGCTCGATGAAGCCGTAGCCCTTCGCGTTGTTGAACCACTTGACCTTACCGGTAATTCTAGGCATAGCTGACGAATCCTCCTAACGATTCGGTGAAAAGGGTCGGGCGGAACTCCAAGGGCGGCCGCCGTCCCCGCAAGGTTTACCTACGAGCCGAAGCGCGCCCGCAACAAGACGCGCCCAAACACTCAAAAAAATGCCCGCGAGCGACGGCCCACGGCTTTGAAGCCTTTCGGACTCATCGGACGCGGACAGGGCGGAACCACTGCAACTTCATTGCTAACGCTTGCAAGTCTAACGTTTTGGGCGAGTTAAACGTCGCCCGCGGCGGGTTGACGACGGCGCATACTAAGCGAAACCGTAATCTCTGTCAACACAAAAATTTCACGCCGCCCGAAGGCTTACTCCCGCCGGGCCTTCGGGAAACTACCGCCCCGGCAGGTAATGACGCGGGCTGACCGGCAGATCGCCGAGCCGCACCTCGTAATGGAGGTGGGGGCCGGTCGAGCGCCCCGTGGAGCCCACGAGCCCCAGCTCCTCGCCGCGCTTAAGTTCCTGACCCGCCGCGACTTCTATCTTCGACAGGTGGCCGTAGCGGGTCGTCATGCCGTTGCCGTGGTCGAGGACGACCGTCTGGCCGTAACCGTTCTTCCAGCCGGCCTCGATGACGCGGCCGTCGGCGGGCGCGTAGACCGGAGTGCCGCGCGGGGCGGCGATGTCCTGGCCGGGGTGGAACTCTGAGCCGCCGCCCCCGAAAGGGTTGCCGCGGTAGCCGAAGCTGTCGGTGGACTCGCCCTGAACCGGCCAGATCGAGGGGACGCGCGCCTGCTCCTTGAGCGCCGCCTCGAAGACATGCAAGTCCATCTCGAGCCGCGCGGCGCGCAGCTCCAGAAGCTCGACCGAAGCGGCGTCGAGCGCCGGGCCGCCCGCGCCGTGCGGGCTCGTGCCCTCCTCCTGCGGCTGCTCCTGCTGCCCCTCGGCCGGGACGCCGGACATCTCGGAGAGTCGCCGGGAGGCGTCCTCGATGGCGTCCACGCGGTTTTCGAGCTTCTGGAGCTGCCGGCGCTGGCGCTCGTTCTCGACCCGCAGGCGGTTGTTCTCCTCCTCGATGCGCAGGTGCAGGGCCTGCTGCGTCAGGCCGTAGACGCCGTAGGCGGCCGCGCAGAAAAGGCAGGCGACGACGACGGCGGAGGCTTTGACCCAGCGCTTGTGGATGGAGACGCGGCGGACGTAGGAACGTGAACGCGAGGTGGTAGAAACGATGAAAGCGTAAAAACGCTCGTCTCTGTTCATCGGAGTGTGCTCCTTGGGCGCCCCGTCCGCGCGCCACACTTTGGGGGAGCAGGCACACGGATGAGCGCGAAAGGCACTGTCTGCCGAAAGAAGGCGACGAGTGCGAAAACTATTTAATTACCGGGTTTCTTGTTTGCGAGACCCTTCCTGAAGAGTGCTGCCGAGGCCCGCCTTTTGAAGATACAGCCAAGACGGGAGCCTGATTTGGGGCTGCACAAGGAGCTAGAACCTACCACAGGGGTCTTTTGATTGCAAACCGTCGGAACTTAATAATTCTTATCCCGCGATAAAAAACGCCCGCCGCCTGGGCTCTCCTCGCGGAGTTCAGGCGGCGGGCGACGCGTCTGGGTCGGTCGTTCAAGGCCGGGCTCTAAATCTCTTCGGCCTCGCGGCGGCGGCGGTTGCGCGCGCTCATGATGGTGATGACGATGAGCAGCATCAGGGCGATGAAGGCCAGGATGATGCCGACCTTGAGGACGAAGGTCAGGAAGCCGACGAGCGCGATGAGCTTCTTGAGGAGGATGATGAGCAGCGCGATGAGCGCCGCGATGCTGCCTAAGCGACCTGCCGCCATGAGAAAGCCTGCCATCTGTTTAAATCTCCTTCCGCCTACCGAACGCTCAAACCGTGTGGGCCTTGCGCCTAAAACATCTTAACAGAATTTCAGAACCGCGGCTCGTTCGGCCAGCCGCCGCCTACGGGTTCGCGCGAGCTGACCTGCGTCACCAGCTCGCCCGTCCCGAACCGCGTCATCTCCGAAGGGAGCGAGCCCGTCGCCCCGCCGACCGCCGAGGGCGGGCGCGAGTAGGAGTCGAAGTTCGGCACCTCCCGCCGGCTCCCGCGCGAGCGCGCCCAGTCGAAGAGCATGTAAGCGCCGAGCAGCACGAGCACCACGGGCAGGAACTCCCTCACCGGCAGGCGCACGTTGAAGAGCGTGTGCAGCAGGAAGACCGTGCCCAGCGAGATCATCGTCACGGCCCACGCCAGAGGGTTACCGTAGAGCCGGCGCGCGATGGCGTCCTGCTCCGCGTCCGGCGCGAGCCCCGAGCGGATGAGCTGCGCCGTCCGCACGGCGTCCACGATAGCGAAGAGCCACGTGCCGAAGATGCCGAGGATGAAGAAGAGCGTCCCGTCGGTGACGGCCGCCATCTGGAAGAAGCTGGCGAAGATCGTGAAGTGGACGAGCGCCTTCGAGGTCTGCCCGTTGTAGGCCGCGCCCAGGCCCGGGCAGATGAGCGAGAGCAGAAGGGCCACGAACGGCGAAGTCCTGCGCCGCACGACGCCGGCCGCGCCGGGCCTGGCCTGCTGCTGTTGTAAGGTCTCGACGCCCGCGACGATGCAGTCCTGGCAGTAGGGGAAGCCGCGGATGCGGTGGTCGCACGCGGGGCAGAGCGGCCGGCCGCAGCGGCTGCACTGTACGACCGCGCGGTTCGTCAGGTGATACGCACAACTCATCAGACCTGCTGCCAACGTTCGCCCCGCCTCTCGCTTGCTCAAGTTACTTCTGCTGCTGCCCGCCGTTCGGGCTCGGCTGCTGTTGCTGCTGCCGGCCGGAGTTGTTCGAGCCCTCCGGCGAGGTGACTAGCTCCGTCGTCGCGCGCTTGAGCGTCTCGGCGCTCACGGCCCCGTAGTTGTAGGTCTGCGAGGCCAGCCGCAGGCTCTTGTTGTACATCCCGGCGATGGAGCCGTCGTCGGAGAGCGTGCTCGTGCCGACGAGCACGGCCAGCAAGACCATCGTCGCCACGGTCGCCATCTGCGGCGTGACCATCACGTCGAGCCAGCCGCGCATCCACTCCGTAATCCTCGCGCCCAGGGGCGGGCGGACGGCCTCGGCCTCGGTCGTGCCGAGCGTGGCCTGAAGGATGCGCGCGTGCAGACCCGCGGGCACCGGAAGCTCGTCGCTGATGTAGGAGGAGCAGGCGCCGATGGCGCGCACGACCTGGCCCGGCAGGTCGGAGCATGGGGCGCAGAGCGCCGCGTGGCGCTCCCAGCGGTGGTAGAGCGCGGCGGGGATGAAGCCGTCGAGGTAGTCCGTCAGGTGCTCCTCGAACTCTTCACACGTCATCGCGGTCTCGGGCGCGGTGCGCAAGAGGATGCGCGCTTCGAGCCCGGGCGTGGGCTGCGGCGGCACGTCCGCGCGGCACTCGACGATGGCGTTCTTGACTTCGTTCAGAAGGTCGTGGCAGACGGGGCAGCGCAAGGCGTGCTCGCCGAACGCGCGCTGGGTCTCGCCTTCGAGCGCGCCGTCGAGGTAGTCCGTCAGACGATCCTCAAACTCTGTGCAAAGCATTCTAAATCCGCTCCATCCCTTCCACTCCTGATTTTAAAACAACCGGCGTCCGCCAAGGTTCGTTCACCCTACGAACCGGGGACGCCCCGTCACCAACGATCTCATCAAACGTCGCTCATCGCGACCACCCGCATGCGGCGCAGAATCTTCGCCAGCTCGATGCGCCCGCGGTTGATGCGCGACTTGACCGTGCCCTCGGGAATCTTCAGGTGGTCAACGATCTCCTGGTAGCTCAACTCCTCGATGTCGCGGAGGATGACGCAGGTTCTCAAGTCCGGCGGCAGCTTATCAATCGCGGCCTGCACCTGCTCGCCCAGCTCCTGCCGCTCCATCTCGCGCTGCGGCGTGTTGCCGGCGGCGCGCAGGTGGTAGGTGTGACCCTCGATGTCCTCGGCCTGCGTGTCCTGCGGGGCGCGCTGGCGTCGGCGGTAGTCGTCGATGACCAGGTTACGGGCGAGGCGCATCAACCAGTTTTGCAGGTCGCCCTGCTTCGGGTCGTACTGTTCGAGCGAGCGGTAGACGCGGACGAAGACCTCCTGAGTCAAATCCTCCGCCGCGTCCGAGCGCGACGTGAAGCGGTAGGCGAGGTTGTAGATGCGGCGGGAGTAGGTGGAGACAATCTCTTCCCATGCCGCGCCGTCCCCGGCTCGACATCTCCTGACCAGCTCAGCACCTTCGCCGACACTCACCGCCGTCGCTACTCCCACTTCGCGCCCCTTCAAATCCCTCCGCGGCTTCGATTTAAGCGCCGCGCGTGGGTGGTCAACCCATTGTCAAACGGGCATTACGACCGCCTGAAGGGGAAAGTTCCCGCCGCCCCTCTGCGAGCGGGGGCGGGCTTTTCCGGCGCGACTCGGGCGCCGGAAAAGGGCTTCTGAAACCCCTCGCGGCGTCTCGGCCCCGCTGTGACTATTCCAACCGAACGATGTTACACTATATCTTGTGTCCAACGGCGCGCGAAGTCAAATCGGTACACAAGTAAGGGGCGGCCCGCACGTCGCGGCGAGGGACGTGGCGGGCCGGGGGCGAGCACTCCGGGACTTTTTCATTTGCGTAAACACTTGAAATTCGTCGTCCTGTGCCTGGTCGCCGGGCTGGCCCTCTGGTGGTTCGGGCGCGGCATGGACTGGGACAGGGCCTGGGCGGCCATGAAGCGCGCCGACTGGCCGCTGGTGGCGCTGGCCGTGGGCGTAATCTGCTCGACCTGTTTGATAAGGGCGCTGCGTTGGAAGACGCTGCTCAGGCCGCTCGCGCCGGACGCTTCGCTGCATGAGGCTTTCGCGGCGACGTGCGTCGGCTTCAGCGCGATCTTCCTGCTGGGGCGCGCGGGCGAGGTCGTCCGCCCGGCCTTCCTGCCGCTGCGCGACCGCGCGGTGAAGCCCGGCGCGGCCTTCGTCACAATCGCCCTGGAGCGCATCTGCGACACGGCGGCCGTCATCCTCCTCTTCGCCGCCAACCTGCTCTTCGTCCGCCTGCCCGGCGTGGACGAGGCGACCTTCGCGCAGGTGCGCAACGCCGGCCTGCTCCTGTTCGCGGGGGCGGTCGTCGGCCTGGGCGCGCTCTACTGGTTCGGCCGCCGTTCGGAGGGCGTCACGGCCTGGCTCGAAGCGAGGCTCGGGCGTCTGCCGCGCTTCCTGCGTAAGGCGGGCGGCCTGGTCGTGGGGCTTCTGGGTCAGCTCGGGCGGACGCTCGCGGTGCTGGCGGGGGGGCGCGCGCTGCTCGCGACGGCCGGTTGGACGGCGGCGCTGTGGGGTTCGATAACCTTGGCGAACCTGCTCGTGCTGCGGGCCTTCGGGCTCGCCGTGGGCGCGTTCGAGACGGTCTTCGTGCTGGGCTGGTCCCTGGTCGGGTCGGTCGTGCCGACGCCGGGCGCGGGCGCGGGGACGTATCACGCGGCGACCGCGTTCGGGCTGACGCGCTACCTGGGCCACCCGGCCGAAGAGGTGCAGCCGGCCGTCATCATCCTGCACCTCGTCGTCTTCGGCTCGCCGCTCGTCTTCGGGCTCTACTACTTCGTGCGCAGCGGCTTCAGCGTCGCGCGCCTGCGCGAGCTGGTCGCGGCCGAGGAGGCCGAGGCGCGGGACGAGGGCCACGCGGGCAAGGGTAAGGCGGCGGGCGCCGCAAGCGCGGCGAACGCTTGAGAGGGTGAGGGGAGCTTCGGAAAACCCCTTCGGGCTTCAACCAGAGGACGCTCTTATGAGATGCCCCTTCTGCACTTACCTCGAAGACAAGGTCGTCGATTCGCGCGAGTCGCGCGAGGGCGACTCGATCCGCCGCCGCCGCGAGTGCCTGCGCTGCGAGCGGCGCTTTACGTCCTACGAGCGCATCGACGAAATCCCCTACATGGTCGTCAAGAAGGACGGCCGGCGCGAGCCCTTCGACCGCAACAAGGTCATGGCGGGCCTGCTGCGCGCGTGCGAGAAGCGGCCGATCCCGGCGACGAAGTTGGACAGCATCGTCAACGCCGTCGAGAAGTACGTCCAGGAGTCGCCCGAGCGCGAGCGGCCGACGACGAAGGTCGGCGAGATGATCATGCGCCGGCTCAAGGAGCTGGACAAGGTCGCCTACGTCCGCTTCGCCTCCGTCTACCTTGAGTTCGAGGACGTGACCGAGTTCATGAAGGAGCTGAAGACGCTCGTCCGCAAGCGCGACGGCGCGGCCGCCAGGAAATGAAGAGGACGTTGCACGCGGCGATTTTCGACCGGGGCGAGCTGGAGCGCCTGCGCGCGCGCGTGGGCCGCCTGTTCGTGGCGTTGCAGGAGGCTTCGGAGATGGCCGCGGGCGAGGCGGGGGCGGCGTGGCTGCCCGCGGCGGACGTCTGCGAGTCGGAGGCGTGCGTGACGGTGACGGTCGAGCTGCCGGGCGTGCGCGCCGAGCAGGTCGAGGTGGCGCTCACCAACGAGGAGCTGCGCGTCCGCGGTCGTAAGCGTAAGGGCGCACCGCGCGGCGTCATCTCGCATCTATGCTCTGAGCGCAGCTTCGGGCCGTTCGCGCGCGCCATCCCGCTCCGCTGGCCCGTCCGCAAGGACGGGGCCACGGCCGAGCTTCGGGACGGCGTGCTCACCGTCCGGCTCCCCAAGCTCGAAGACCGCCGCGGCGTCGAGCACAGGATTGAGGTGAAAGAAAGTGACGAGTGACGAGTGACAAGTGTCGAGTTGAAGGCTAAGGTCTATCTCGTCACTCGTCACTCGTCACTTGTCACTGCTTTTTAAAAATTTTATGCCGCAGATTTCAAACATAGCCGATTCTATCGAGGCGGTGGACGCCGGCGAGCAGCAGTTGCAGATACCCGAGCACCTGCCGGTCTTGCCGCTGCGCGACATCGTCATCTACCCGTTCATGATCGTGCCGCTCTTCGTCTCGCGCGAGAAGTCCATCCGCGCGGTGGACGAGGCGCTGGGCGAGAACCGGATGATCTTCCTCGTCTCGCAGCGCGACCTCGATAAGGAGGAGCCGGGCGGCGAAGACCTCTACACGACGGGCACGGTGGCCGTCATCATGCGGATGTTGAAGTTGCCCGACGGGCGCATCCGCATCCTCGTCCAGGGGCTCGCGCGCGCGCGCGTCGAGGAGCTTACGGACGCGGGCGAGTATCTGAAGGCGCGCCTGACCGCGATGGGCGAGACGGGCACGGCCGAGCGCTCGCTCGAAGTCGAGGCGCTGGTCAGGAACGTCCGCGCGTCGATGGAGCGCGCCACGAACCTCGGCAAGAACATCTCGCCCGAGGTGATGGCCATCGTCGCCGGCCTCGACGACGCCGGACGCCTCGCGGACCTCGCCGCCTCAAACCTGGAATTGAAAGTCGAGGACGCGCAGTCGGTCTTAGACATCGCCGACACGACCTCCCGCTTGCGGCGCGTGAACGAACTGCTGAACAAAGAGATCGAAGTCCTCACCGTCCAGCAGGAGATCAACACGCAGGCGCGCGCCGACATCGACCGCTCGCAGCGTGAGTTCTTCCTGCGCCAGCAGTTGAAGGCGATTCAGACGGAGCTGGGCGAGGGCAACGAGCTGGCCGAGGAGATCGCGCAGTTCCGCGAGAAGATCGAGGCCGCCGACATGCCGAAGCACGCCGAGGAGGAGGCGCTCCGGCAGCTCAAGAAACTTGAGCGCATGCACCCGGACGCGGCCGAGACGGCGACGCTCCGCAACTGGATGGAGATCATGACCGACCTACCCTGGTCGAAGGCGTCGGTCGATAACTTGGATTTGATTAAGGCGCAGCAGATTCTCGACGAAGACCACTACGGCCTCGAGAAGGTCAAGGAGCGCATCGTCGAGGCTCTGGCCGTGCGCAAGCTGAAGGAGAAGCCGAAGGGCTCGATACTTTGCCTGGTCGGCCCGCCGGGCGTCGGCAAGACTTCATTGGGTCGTTCCATCGCGCGCGCTCTCGACCGCAAGTTCGTGCGGCTCTCTTTGGGCGGCCTGCACGACGAGGCGGAGATACGCGGCCACCGCCGCACGTACGTCGGCGCGATGCCGGGGCGCATCATCCAGGCTTTGCAGCAGGCGGGGACGAACAACCCGCTCATCATGCTCGACGAGATCGACAAGGTCGGGGCCGACTTCCGGGGCGACCCTTCGTCGGCGCTCCTGGAGGTGCTCGACCCGGAGCAGAACAACAGCTTCCGCGACAACTACCTCGGCGTCACCTTCGACCTCTCGAACGTGATGTTCATGACGACGGCCAACATCCTCGACACCGTCCAGGCGGCGCTGCGCGACCGCATGGAGGTCATCCGCCTGGCCGGCTACACCGAGGAGGAGAAGCTGGAGATAGCGCGCCGCCACCTCCTCCCCAAACAGATCGAGGAGAACGGCATCACGGCGAAGAACGTGCAGATCTCGAAGAAGGCCCTGTCGGCGGTCGTCCAGCAGTACACGCAGGAGGCGGGCCTGCGGCAGTTGGAGCGCGAAATAGGCCGCATCTGCCGCAAGGTCGCGCGCCGCATCGCGGAAGGGAAGTCGGAGGCCGTGCGCGTCACGCCGAAGAACCTCCACGAGTACCTCGGCCCGCCGAAGTCTTTCCCCGAGGAGGTTCTGCGCAAAGATCAGATCGGCGTCGCCACGGGTCTCGCGTGGACGGCCGTCGGCGGCGACGTGCTCTTCATCGAGGCCCTGAGGATGAAGGGCAAAGGGAACCTCGTCCTGACGGGGCAGCTCGGCGAGGTGATGCGCGAGTCGGCGCAGGCCGCCTACTCCTACGCCAAGTCGCGCGCGAAAGAACTCGAAATCCCGGAGGAGGACTTCGAGAAGTACGACATGCACATACACATCCCCGAGGGCGCCATCCCGAAGGACGGCCCCTCGGCCGGCATCACCCTGGCGACGGCGATGGTCTCCTCGCTCTCGCAGCGCGCGGTGCGCAAGGACGTGGCGATGACGGGCGAGATAACGCTTCGCGGGAACGTCCTTCCGGTCGGCGGCGTCAAGGAGAAGGTGCTGGCCGCGCGGCGCGCGCGCGTGACAAAGGTCATCCTCCCGCACCTCAACCGCCGCGACATGGAGGAGATTCCGAAGGAACTCTTCGGCGAGATGCAGTTCATCTTCGTCGAGAACGTCCGCGAGGTCTTCCGCGAGGCGCTGAAGGAGAGGGCCCCGGCCCCGGCCGCCCCCGTCCAGCGCCCGCCGCGTCTGCCGCAGGCCGCCGCCCCGCGTGTCTGAGGCCGATTTGGACGTATTTTCAGGCCGGTTAATTTGACCGATTCCGGAGTGCCGTCTGCCCGGCCCCGTTTTAAGCTTCAGTAAAGCTTGAGACGAGGTCGGGCAGACCGCTTTTTAGCCTCCGTTTAGCGCCCTCAGGGGCGTCGGCGGGCGCAACCCGGAGGGCGTCCGGGGCATCTTAAATTTCCCCCGAGGCGAAGCGAAAGAATACAGGAAACTCCGGCCGTTTCGCCTTTTATTTGCATATAGATGCGGGCGAAAGGGTTGATTCTTTGATGAGGGCTGTGATACCCTCCGGGCGGTTTCCGAGGGCTCTGCTCTCCGCCATGGAGACCCATCGAAGCAGAGCCGTCTTCCGTAACCGAAGGGTTATCATTCTGGAACTTTAGTGGATGCCGCTCGTGCGACCCCTCGCCACGGTCGCCATCGTGGATTCGCTTTCATCTCGCAGAGGAGATCGACGATTGAATAATACGAGCCTCCCCCGCAGTCTTTCACGCGTCGCGCTGCTGGCGTCGCTGCTGCTCCCCTCCGTCTCGCTCCAGGCCCAAGTACCCCAGCAATCATACCTCCGCAATACGCCGAGCGAGATCGAGAGCAACGACCCGCGCGTCAACAAGATCATCGAGGACGCCGAGAAGCACTTCCGCCTCGGCGAGCTGAACCTTAAAGACCAGAAGCGCCAGGCCGCCCGCGAGGAGTTCGACAAGGCGGTGGACACCGTCCTCGAGTCCGGCATGGACGTGCGCGCGAACCCGCGCCTGAACCGCTACTACGTCGAGCTGGTCGAGCGCGTCTACCGCTACGAGGTGCCGCAGAACGTCCCGGCCGCGCGCCCCGCGCCGAACGGCGCGACGTTCCAGACGGTCGCGCAGCAGGACGGCGGCGTCCAGACGCCCGCGCCCGTCGAGGTCGGCTTCGTCGACCAGAAGTTCGAGCCGTCGCCGCTCGACGACCTCCGCACGCTCAAGCTCGACGAGAAGGAGTCGGACGTCTCGGCCGACGACGTGGCGAAGCTCGAGACGGAGATCAAGAACACGCTCGACTTCAGCTTCACCCCGCACCCGCTCGTCCAGGGCTTCATCAACTACTACCAGGGGCGCGGGCGCGGGACGATGGAGACGGGCCTGCGCCGCTCCGGCCAGTACATGAACATGGCGCGCAAGATCTTCCGCGAGGAGGGCGTGCCCGAGGACATCGTCTGGCTCGGACAGGTCGAGAGCGCCTGGCGTCCGACCGCGCGCTCTTGGGCCGCGGCCTCGGGCCTGTGGCAGTTCATCCCCGGCACGGGCGCGCGCTTCGGCCTGCGCCAGACGGCCTACGTCGACGAGCGCAACAGCTTCGAGAAGGCGACGCGCGCCTCGGCCCGCTACCTGAAGTGGCTGCACAACCGCTTCGGCGACTGGGAGCTGGCGATGGGCGCCTACAACACGGGCGAGGGCAACATCGACCGCGCCATCGCGCGCGCCGGAACCCGCAACTTCTGGGCCATCTACCCCTACATCGCGCAGGAGACGCGCAACTACGTCCCGAACATCCTCGCCGTCATCCTGATCGCGAAGAACCCGGAGAAGTACGGCTTCCGCAACGTGCAGCGCATGTCGCCGCTCGCCTACGACACGGTGAGCGTGCCTTCGGCGACGAGCCTCCAACTGGTCGCGGCGCTCACGGACACGAGCGTGGACAACATCCGCGCCCTCAACCCCGAGCTGCGCCGCGACACGACGCCGCCGAGCGAGCCCTACCTGCTCCGCGTCCCGCCGAAGCGCGGGCACCAGATGGTCGCGCTCCTGAAGCGCATCCCCGTAGACCGCCGCACGCAGATGGCGCGCGTCGTCCAGGCCGCGCCGGGCGAATCCTGGGACGCCGTCGCCTCGCGCTCGGGCGTGAGCGCCGGCTCGCTCCAGCAGTGGAACCCGGGCGTTGACCTCGCCAAGGGCGGCACGCTCGTCGTGCCCGCGGGCGGCCGCGTGGTGCAGACCCTGAAGAACTACGAGCGGCCGAACAGCGCCGCCGCGCCGGCCGGCGCCGGGCTCGTGAGCTACACGGCCAGGGGCGGCGAGACCATCGCGCAGGTCGCGGCGCGCTACGGGGCCTCGGTCACCGAGGTGGCCAAGCTCAACGGCGTGACGCCCGACGAGCCGCTCGCGCGCGGCCGCCAGATTCGCGTGCCGCAGGGCAAGGCGACCAACGCGCCCGCCCCCGCGCGCCGCCGCTAAGAGTTAAAGGACGCGCCCCCGACAGGGCGCACACGTCAGACAGGCGAGCGCGCTTTTGGTCACGACCAGGAGCGCGCTCGTTCTCATTCTCCGAAAACACGGCGCCCGCCAGCGCCTCACGCGAACCCACGCTGGCACGCCTATGCTCTTCCGCACACAGTCCGCAGCCGTCTACGGCATCGACGCCGATTTAGTCGATATTGAAGTTGACCTGACGCCCGCGCGGGGCGAGTCTGACCTTAACCCTTCGGTCACCATCGTCGGCCTGCCCGACGCGGCCGTGCGCGAGTCGCGCGAGCGCATCCGGGCGGCCGTCAACAACAGCGCCTTCTTCTTCCCCTTCCACAAGACGACCATCAACCTCGCGCCGGCCGACGTGCGCAAGGAGGGCGCGAGCTTCGACCTCCCCATCGCGCTCGGCATCCTCGGGGCCAACGGCGACTTAGGCTCCGCCGAGGGCCTGACCGACGTGCTCTCTGTCGGCGAACTCTCGCTCGACGGGCGCGTGCGCCCCGTGCGCGGCGCGCTCCCGATAGCGCTGCGCGCGCGCGACGCGGGCATCAAGAGCCTGCTGCTCCCCGAAGAGAACGCGACCGAGGCCGCGGTCGTCAAAGGCGTTGACGTGTACGCCGCAAGTACCCTGCGCGCCGCGGTCGAACTGGTCGGCGCTTTACGCGCGGGGACTGCGCCGCCGCCGCTGCGCGTCGAAGAGTCGAGCCTGCCCTCGGCCGAAGGCGCGTATGAGGTTGACTTCCGAGAGGTGCGCGGGCAGCACGCCGTCAAGCGCGCGCTCGAAGTCGCCTCGGCCGGTTCACACAACATTCTGCTCATCGGCCCGCCGGGCTCGGGCAAGACGATGCTGGCGAAGCGGCTGCCGACCATCCTCCCGCCGTTGGAGTTCGAGGCGGCGCTCGAGCTGACGAAGATTCATTCGGTGGCGGGCCTCACGAATCGCACGGGGCTCGTCACCTGCCGCCCCTTCCGCTCGCCGCACCACACCATCAGCGACGGCGGGCTCGTCGGCGGGGGCGCGGTGCCTCGCCCCGGCGAAGTCTCGCTCGCGCACCACGGCGTACTCTTCTTAGACGAGCTGCCCGAGTTCGACCGCTCCGTTTTGGAAGTCCTGCGCCAGCCGCTCGAAGACCGCCGCGTGACCATCAGCCGCGCCGCGATGACGCTCACGTTCCCGGCCTCCTTCATGCTCGCGGCCGCGATGAACCCGTGCCCCTGCGGTTTCTACAACGACCCCGTGCGCGAGTGCCGCTGTAGCCCCGCGCAGATTCAGCGCTACGTCGGCCGCGTCTCCGGCCCGCTCCTCGACCGCATAGACATACACGTGGACGTGCCCGCCGTCCGCTTCAAAGAGCTTGCCGACCGCGGCGCGCCCGAGGGCGAAGGCTCCGCTGACATCCGCACACGCGTCCTGGCGGCGCGCGCGCGACAGGCCGAGCGCTTCCGCGGCAGCCGCCTCTTCTCGAACGCGCAGATGACCCCGCGCCTCATCCGCCGCCACTGCCGCCTAGACCCCGAGGGCGAGCGGATGCTGGAGCAGGCCATGACCCGCCAGGGCCTCTCCGCCCGCGCCTACGACCGCATACTGAAAGTCGGCCGCACCATCGCCGACCTCGAAGCCTCCGCGGACATCCTCCCCAAGCACGTCGCCGAGGCCGTCGGCTACCGCTCGCTCGACCGCACCTACTGGGCTTAAAGCACGGCGTTACTCATTCTTCGACTCCCCATGTATATTGGGCCGGATGCGGCAGGAGATAAGGGAGCTGGCGCGGAGGCTGTGGGACTACCACCACATGAACCACGCGTTGGAGAGGTCGGAGGTCGTCTTCGTCCTCTGTAGCCACGACACGGCCGTCGCCGAGCGCGGGGCGCGTTTGTACCTGGAAGGGTGGGCTCCGCTGCTCGTCTTCTCGGGGGGCTCAGGCGTCATCACGAAGAGCCTTTGGAGCGAGCCGGAGGCGGAGCTGTTCGCACGGATCGCGCGCGGGATGGGCGTGCCCGACGAGCGTCTCCTCGTCGAGACGCGCTCGACCAACACGGGCGAGAACGTCCGGTTCACGCGGGAGCTGCTGGCCGGGCGTGGCCTCTCGCCGCAAAGCCTCATCCTCGTGCAGAAGCCTTACATGGAGCGGCGCACGTTCGCCACCTTCAAGAACTACTGGCCGGGGCCGAGCGTCGTCGTCACCTCGCCGCAGGTCTCGTTCGAGGAGTATCTGGAAGGCTACTCCAACAGCGCGCTCACCGAAGACGACGTGGTCGGCATCATGGTCGGCGACCTGCAACGCCTGCGCGTCTACCCCGAAAGGGGCTTTCAGATTCCGCAGGAGATTCCCGCAGACGTGTGGGCCGCGTACGAAGAACTCGTCCGCGCGGGATACGACAAGTATCTGATATAAAGCTCGCATGTCGCGCTTCAAGCCGTCGCTCCTAACGCTGGCCCTGCTCCTTCTCGTTCTGAGCCTCATGGCGCACGGGCAGGGTTCGAGGAAGACCTGGCCGGCGCAGACGAAGGGGCAGGAGGGGCTGCGCGAGCCGCAGGAGCGCGCGACGCTGCCCGTGCCGACGGCCGCGTTCTCGAAACCGTCGGCGAAGCCCGCGGGCCCGGACACGCCCGCGCTCGCGCGGCGCGGGGCGGGCGAATGGGCGCTGGCGCGCGGCTGGTGGATGGCCGAGGCCCCGAAGGTGTCGGATGAAGGCGAAACGGTCTCACGTCCCGGTTATTCGGCGGAGGGTTGGTTGAGGGCGACGGTGCCGGGGACGGTCTTGACGACGCTCGTCGAGCGCGGCGTCTATCCAGACCCGGACTTCGGGTTGAACAACCTCGCCATCCCGGAGAGTCTCAACAAGCAGGACTACTGGTTCCGCACGGAGTTCACGCCGCCCGCCTCTACGAAGGGGCGGCGCTTCACGCTCACACTCAACGGCGTCAACTACTCGGCCGCGGTCTGGCTCAACGGCCGCCGCCTGGGCGAAGTTCGCGGGGCCTTCGTGCGCGGCGTGTTCGACGTGACCGGCGTGCTCGTCCACGGCAGAGCGAACGCGCTCGCCGTGCGCGTGCAGCCTCCGCCGCACCCGGGCATCCCGCACGAGGAGTCTGTGAAAGCCGGCCCCGGCCCGAACGGCGGCGCGATGTGTCTGGACGGGCCGACCTTCTTCTGCACGGAGGGGTGGGACTGGATTCCGGGCGTGCGCGACCGCGCGACCGGGCTCTGGCAGGAGGTGACGCTGAAGGCGACGGGGCCCGTCAGCGTCGGCGACGTGCAGGTCGTGACGCGCCTGCCGCTGCCCGACACGACGCGCGCCGCGGTCAACATCCACGTGCCGCTCGTCAACGAGACGGGGGCGGCCGTGGGCGGCGTGCTTGAGGCTTCGTTCGAGGGCGTCACAGTCCGCAGGCGCGTCACGGTCGCGCCGGGGCGGACGGAGGTCGCGCTCGCGCCTTCGGACTTCCCGCAGTTGAGGTTGAGGAACCCGCGGCTCTGGTGGCCGAACGGCTACGGGCGGCCGGAGCTTTACGACCTGCGCGTGAGCTTCGGGACGAGCGCCGGCGAGTCGGACGAGAAGCGCCTGCGCTTCGGCGTGCGCGAGCTGAGTTACGAGCTGACGTTGATGGACGAGGCGGGGCGTTTGCGGCGCGTCGAGTACGACCCGGCGAAGAGTCTGGGCGAGCACGTCGTCAACGTCAGTCACGAGGGGATGGTCGAGTCGGCCGAGGGGTGGGTCGCCTCTCTCGTGCGGGGCGAGGAGAACTCTTCTTCGCTCAGAGAACTCGCAGACCGCCGCGCCTCGCCGCACCTGGTCGTGCGTGTCAACGGCGTGCGCATCGCCTGCCGCGGGGGCAACTGGGGCCTGGACGACTCGCGCAAGCGCGTCTCGCGCGAGCGCATGGAGCCGTACTTCCGCCTGCACAAGGAGGCGGGGCTGACGATGATCCGCAACTGGTGCGGGCAGAACACCGAGGAGGTCTTCTTCGAGCTGGCCGACGAGTACGGCCTGCTCGTCTGGAACGACTTCTGGCTCTCGACGCAGGACTGGAACCTTGAGCCGTCAGACCCGGCGCTCTTCCTCGCGAACGCGCGCGACGTGGTGCTGCGCTTCCGCAACCACCCGTCAATCGCCGTCTGGTGCGGGCGCAACGAGGGCGTGCCGCCGCCGGTTATCAACGAAGGGCTCGACAAGTTGTTGCGCGAGCTGGACGGGACGCGCTACTACTCGCCCAACTCGCGCGACGTGAACTTGCAGGGCAGCGGGCCTTGGCACTACGGCGACGCCTTCAAGTTCTTCACGACGCGCGGGCGCGGCTTCGCGACCGAGCTGGGGCTGCCCTCGCCGCCCTCGGCCGACACGATCCGCGCGATGCTCGCACCCTCAGACCACTGGCCGCCGAACGACGCCTGGGCGTATCACGACTGGCACTACGGCGGCGGGGGCGACAACAAGCACTTCATGGAGGCGATGCGGGAGGAGTTGGGCGAGCCGTTGAGCCTCGAAGACTTCGAGCGCAAGGCGCAGCTCCTCTCCTACGCGAGCCACCGCGCGATGTTCGAGGGCTTCAACGCGCACCTGTGGAACCCGAACACGGGGCGTCTGATGTGGATGTCGCACCCGGCGTGGCCGAGCATGGAGTGGCAGATGTACAGCTCCGACTACTCGACGCACGGCGCGTACTTCGGCATCAAGAAGGCCAACTCGCCCGTCCACGTTCAGCTCGACCAGCCCGACCTGGACATCACGGTCGTCAACAACACGGTGCGACCGCTCTCAAATCTCCGCCTCGTCACCCGCGTGATAGACGTGACGGGCGTCGGCATCTCGACGCGCGAGCAGACTCTTTCCGCGCCGTCGAACGCGGCCGTGCGCGTGGCGCGGCTCGGAGTGCCGGGGCAGGCGAGGGAGGGCGTCGTCTTCGTCAAGCTCACCCTGCTGGATAAAGAGGCGCGCGTGCTGGCCGAGAACTTCTACTGGCACGCGGCGCAGAAGTCGGGCTACCGGAAGCTGAACGAGATGGGCGAGGCCGTGCTGGACTGCTCCGCCGTCTTGAAGACGAAGGGCGGCGGGTCGCACGTCGAGGTCGAGCTGACGAACCGCGGGACGGCCGTGGCGCTGGCGGCGCAGGCGGTGGTGCGCGACGCGGCGACGCGCGAGCGCATGCTCCCCGCTTACGCCAGCGACAACTACGTCTCGCTCCTCCCCGGCGAGAGTCGGCGCGTCAACGTCGAAGTGCCGAAGACCGTGCGCGCGATGGCGGTCGAACTGAAAGGCTGGAATGTGCGACGCGCCCTCGTCCCCGTCGCCGCGCGTTGACGCCGCGCGCCGTTTCGTTTAGAAGTTGTCCACACTGCTGTTGGCCGACGGCCGCTCTAATTTCAATTCAAAGTCAGACAGGCTCGCGGAGGACGGACGGATGCTCTCTGGACGTAAGCGGTTTCTCGCGCTGATTGGCGCGTGCCTCGCCGTCTGGCAGGGCGCGTCGGCGCAGAAGCGGCCCGACCTGACGAGGGAGCCGACGCTCTACGTCGTCGGCTACGCGCACCTCGACACGCAGTGGCGCTGGGAGTACCCGCAGGTCATCGACGAGTACCTGCCCGCGACGATGCGCGACAACTTCGCGCTCTTCGAGAAGTACCCGAACTACGTCTTCAACTTCACCGGCGCGAACCGCTACCGGATGATGAAGGAGTATTGGCCGGAGGACTACGCGCGGGTGAAGCGTTACGTCGCCGCGGGGCGCTGGTTCCCCGCAGGCTCTTCGATGGAGGAGGGCGACCCCAACGCCGCCTCTGCCGAATCAATCGTCCGGCAGATTCTCTACGGCTCGCACTACTTCCGCCGCGAGTTCGGGCGCACCAGCGCCGAGTACATGCTGCCCGACAGCTTCGGCTTCCCCGCGTCCCTGCCCTCCATACTCGCGCACATGGGGCTCAAAGGCTTCTCGACGCAGAAGCTCTACTGGAAGTCTGCGGCACGCGTCGGCGGCCCTCAATCTCCTGAACAGACGCCGGACGGCGTGCCCTTCAACGTCGGCGTCTGGGAGGGGCCGGACGGCCGCGGCGTCATCTCGGCCTTCAACCCGCGCCCCTACGACAGCAACGTGCGCGAGGACTTCAGCAAGAGCCCGCCGCCTTCGGCCGCGAACCCCGCGGTCAACTACTTCCCGCAGGACTGGCCCAGACGCATCCGGCGCAACGGCGAGGTGAGCGGCCTCTTCACCGACTACACATACTTCGGCCCCGTGGGCGACAGGGGCGGCGCGCCCTTCGAGTTCTCCGTGAAGATGATAGACGCTGTGGTCGGCCGCAAGCGGACGGTCATCCCGCCGCCGCCGCCCGCCATCCCACCCGCCGACGCGCCCGGCACGCCCGTGCAGGTCGGCGACGGCCCCGTCCGCGTCTTGTCGGCGACGGCCGAGCAGATGTTCCTCGACATCCCCGCCGACAAGACCGCGCGCCTGCCGCGCTACAAAGGCGACCTGCTTTTGACCGACCACTCCGCCGGGTCGATAACTTCGCAGACCATACAGAAGCGTTGGAACCGTCGGAACGAACTGCTCGCCGACGCGGCCGAGCGCGCGTCGGTCGCCGCCGCCTGGATGGGCGGCCGGACGTACCCGCAGCAGAGGTTGAACGACGCGTGGACGCTCGTCATGGGCGGGCAGTTCCACGACATCCTGCCGGGGACGGCCACGCCGAAGGCTTTCGAGTTCTCGTGGAACGACGACGTGATCGCGGGGAACCAGTTCGCAGCGGTGCTGACGAGCGCGACCGAGTCAATCGTCGGCGGGATGGACACGCGAAGTCAGGGCGCGGCCGTGGTCGTCTACAACCCTCTGAACGTCGAGCGCGAGGACGTGGTCGAGGCCGAGGTCAGGTTCGGGGGCGGCGCGCCGAAGGCCGTGCGCGTCTTCGGCCCCGAAGGGCATGAGGTTCCCGCGCAGGTTCTGGGCGAAGAGGGCGGGGCGACCAGAATCCTCTTCCTCGCCGAAGCGCCTTCGGTCGGCTACGCGGTCTACGACGTGCGCACGGCGGAGAGGCCGGCCTTCAACCCCGCTTTGAACGTGACGGAGTCGTCGCTTGAGAACGCGCGCTACCGCGTCCGCGTCAACGCCGACGGCGACGTGTCGAGCGTCTTCGACAAGGCGGTCGGCACGGAGCTGCTGCGCGCGCCCGCGCGGCTCGCGTTCCAGACCGAGCGGCCGAGGGACTGGCCCGCGTGGAACATGGACTGGGCCGACCGGCAGAAGCCGCCGCGCGGATACGTCTCGGGGCCCGCGAAGATTCGGGTCGTCGAGCGCGGCCCCGTCCGCGTCGCAGTCGAGATAGAGCGGGAGAGCGAGGGCTCGAAGTTCGTCCAGACGGTCAGACTCTCCGCGGGCGGCGCGGGCGAGCGCGTCGAGTTCGGGAACGTCATCGACTGGAAGTCGGAGGCGGCGGCGCTCAAGGCGACCTTCCCCCTGACGGCCTCGAACCCGCAGGCGACGTATAACTGGGGCGTCGGGGTAGTCGAGCGCGGCAACAACGACGAGCGCAAGTACGAGGTGCCCTCGCACCAGTGGTTCGACCTGACGGACAGGGGCGGCGCGCACGGCGTGACCGTCCTCTCCGACTGCAAATACGGCTCGGACAAGCCGGACGACTCGACGCTCCGCCTGACGCTGCTCTTCACGCCGGGCCTGGGGGCGGGCAACGGCTGGGAGTACCACGACCAGACGACGCAGGACTGGGGCCGCCACGAGTTTACTTACGGCCTCGCGGGGCACAGGGGCGACTGGCGCGCGGCGCAGACCGACTGGCAGGCGCAGCGCCTCAACCAGCCGCTCGTCGCCTTCGAGGCCACGCCGCACGCGGGCGCGCTCGGCAAGAGTTTCTCTTTACTCAACGTCAGCAACAGCCGCGTGCGCGTGCTCGCCGTCAAGAAGGCCGAGGAGTCGGACGAGACGGTCGTGCGCCTCGTCGAGCTCGACGGCAAGGCCGCGCTCGGCGTGCGCGTGCGCTTCAACGGAGGGGTCTTGTCGGCGCGCGAGGTGACGGGGCAGGAGCAGCCGCTCGGCGCGGCGCGCGTCGAGCGGGGCGAGCTCGTGACGGACTTCGGCCCTTATCAACTTCGCACCTTCGCGCTCAGGCTCGCGCCGCCGCGCGTGAAGTTGAGCGCGCCCAGGTCTCTCCCCGTCGAGATGCCTTACGACCTGCGCGCGGCGAGCCAGCACGTCAGGCGCGGGCCGACCGGCGTCGCAGGTGAGGGCGTCATCGACTTCGACGGCGCGGGGCGCAGCCTGCCCGCGGAGATGCTGCCCGGCGAAATCCCTTTCGCCGGCGTCCGCTTCAGGCTGTCGCGGGAAGCGTCGAACGCGCTCGTCGCGCGCGGGCAGACGCTGAGGCTTCCGGCGGGAGACTTCAGGCGCGTCTACGTCCTCGCGGCCTCCGTGGGCGGCGACCGGCGCGCGACCTTCCGCGTGGGCGAGCGCCGGTTAGAGTTGAACGTGCAGGACTGGGGCGGCTTCGTCGGCCAGTGGGACGCGCGGCAGTGGCGCGCGGGCGAGCGGCAGGTGCCGCCGGGCGCTTCCGCGGAGACGGCCGCGCGCATACGCTCGGAGCAGTTCCGGCACGACCCTTACGCCGAGATGACGGGGATCAAGCCGGGCTTCATCAAGCCCGCGCCGCTCGCCTGGTACGCCTCGCACCGGCACACCTCCAACGGGGCGAGCGAGGCTTACGCCTACTCCTACCTCTACGCCTACGCCCTCGACATCCCCGCGGGCGCGAAGACGCTGACGCTGCCCGACGACGACAGGGTTCGCGTCCTCGCCGTCACGGTGTCCGACGAAAGTGACGCGGTCAGGCCCGCGCAGCCTTTATTCGACTGGCTTGAGCGCGTCAAGCCATAGGGAAGCCCCGAAGGGGCGGGATGAGATAGCCAGGGGCAGAGCGAAGCGCCGCCCCTGGTAACGGGTGAGAATATTCATCCGAGCCCTGTAAGGGCGAAATAAATTATGACGCCCTTACAGGGCTCAACACCTGAACCTGCGCACTACCAGGGGCGTGCCCCTGGCTATTTCATTGCGCCCTTCGGGGCTTGTAAGGCGGGCTCTCATACTCCTGGGAGATTAGTAACTGATGCGCCGACGTTACCTTCTGTCTTTCATTCTCACCCTGGCCTTCGCCGTCTGCGCCGCCGCGCAGGAGCGGCCGCTGTGGCAGGTCGGGGAGTTCAACGGCTCTTCGGACGAGTTCGGCTCGCAGGCGGCGGGGCCTTTCGACGCGGGCAGCGGGCGGGCGAAGGACTGGGGCGCGACGCAGCAAGCGGTCGCCCCCGCGGAGGCCGACGCCGCGGCCGAGCGCCGTATACGTTTCGAGTTGAATGAGGAGCCGCGCGGCGCGTACAGGCTCCGGCTCGGCCTCCTCATCACGACGCCGCGCCTGCCGTTCGTGCAGGTCGGGGTGAACGGCCGCCGAGGCTGGTTCCACCTGCGCCCCGAGCGCGACTTCGAGGAGGGCAACCTCGAAGCCTACACCTTCCCGCAGTACGCCGTCGGCAAGCTCGACGCGGAGATACCGGCCGAGTTCCTGCGCCGCGGCGCGAACGAAATCTCCCTGACGGCCGTGGCCGACCTCTTCACGTCGGCCCTGCCCGGCGGCGCGGAGACCGGCGACGCGCTGCTGCGCTACGACGCGCTCGCGCTCTACGCCGCCGCGGGCTCGTCGTCGTCGTCCGCGGTCACCTCGGCCGAGGCGACGCCGACCGTCATCTACAAAGACGAAGGCGGGAAGCTCTCCGAGGTCGTCTCGGTCGTCGTGCGCTGGTCGCGCCTCGCGCCGAGGGGCTCCGTCACGCTCAGCCTGCCGGGCTGGACCCGCACGCGGGAGTTCGCGAGCGGGCGCGAGTTCGGCGAGCAGCGCTTCGAGTTCGACGTGCCGGAGTTCGCCGCCGGCACGCGCGCGAACATCAAGGTCAACGCCAACGGGCGCGACTACGACTTCGCGCAGGCCCTCACCCCGAAGCGGAAGTGGACGGTCTACATGGTGCCGCACGAGCACCTCGACGTGGGCTACTCCGACTTCCAGACGAAGCTGGCCGAGATGCACAGCCGCGTCATCGACGAGGCCCTGGAGATGACGGCCGAGCGCCCCGAGTTCCGCTTCAGCCTCGACGGCTACTGGCAGGCGCAGCAGTTCCTCGAAGGGCGCAGCGAAGGGGAGAAGAAGAAGTTTTACGAGGCGATACGCCAACGGAAAATCTTCGTGCCCGCGCAGCACTCGGTGATGCTGACGGGCGCGGGCACGGCCGAGGTGCTGCTGCGCTCCTTCTACGCCTCGCACAAGCTGAACCGCGAGCACGGCGGCCCTTGGGACTACGTCAACATCACGGACGTGCCCTCCTACACCTGGTCTTACGCGTCCATACTCGCGGCCGCGGGCGTGAAGTATTTCTCGGCCGCGGCGAACGCCGACCGCGGGCCTACGCTGATGCTCGGTGATCTGCACCGCCGCTCGCCCTTCTGGTGGGAGGGGCCGGACGGCTCGCGCGTGCTTCTCTGGTACGCGCGCCACTACCACCAGATAGGGAGCCAGTTCGGCCTGCCGCCGAAACTCGCCAACGGCTACGAGGGTTTGCAGACCTTCCTGAACGTCTACGAGCGGCCCGACTACGCGCCCGACGCGGTGCTGATGCACGGCAGCCAGTGGGAGAACACCTCGCTTCATAAGACGCAGGCCGACATCGCGCGCGAGTGGAACCGGACGTACGCCTACCCCCGGCTCGTCTTCGCTGGCTTCGGCGAGGCGCTGGAGAAGATTTCGGCGGGCGTCGAAAACAGGTTGCCCGTCGTGCGCGGCGACGGCGGGCCTTACTGGGAGGACGGCGTCGCGTCCGACGCTCTGCATCAAGCCATCGAGCGCGAGAACGAGCGGCGCGCGGTCTCTGCGGAAAAACTCTCGACCATCGCCGCTTTAGTTGACCCGCGCTCGCGCCCCTCGCGCGCGGCCCTGGATTCGATGTGGGACAGCATCTTCCTCATGAACGAGCACACGTGGGGCTGGGGCCGCAGCGTGACCGAGCCGCACAGCGAGGACTCGGAGAGGGAGCTCGCCTACAAGCGCCTGCGCGCCGTGATGGCGCGCGACCAGGTCGAGTACGTGCTCGACCGCGCGATGACGGCGATTGCGGGGAGCGTCGAGACGCCGGAGCGCGCGCTCGTCGTCTTCAACACGCTCAACTGGCGGCGCGACGGCCGGGTCGAGTTCGACTTGCAGAAGACGCGCGAGCTGGTGGACATCGAGACGCGGCGTGTCGTCCCCGTCGAGGTGCTCGAAGACCACCCGGCCTACCAGCGCATACGCTTCGTGGCGCGCGGCGTCCCGGCCGTCGGCTACCGCACCTACCACGTCCGCGACAAGGCCCCGAGCGCGGCGGCCGAGACGCCCTCCGACACCTCGACCGCGGCGCAGGCGGGTACGACATCAACGACGCCCGCTTCGACCCCCTCGTCTGCGGCGGCTCAGGCTAACACGATTGAGAACAGTTTCTATCGTGTGAGCCTCGACGCCGAGAGCGGTTCAATCAGGAGCGTCTTCGACAAGCAGCTCGGGCGCGAGCTGGTCGATTCGTCGAGCCCGTACCGCTTCGGCCAGTACGTCTACGTGACGGGCGGCGACGAGCCCGCGCGCAACCAGTTGCTCACCTACCGCAAGACGACGCCCGTCGCGCGGCTCGACGTACACGGGGCGACGAACGGCCGCGTCGTCTCGGTGGGGAAGACGCCGACGGGCCACCGCGTCGTGCTTGAGAGCAGCGCGCCGAACACGCCGCGTGTGACGACCGAGGTCGTCCTCTTCGACGACGCGAAGAAGATCGAGATCAACTGCCGCGTCCGCAAGGAGACGGTCTACAAAAAAGAGGGCGTCTACTTCGCCTTCCCCGTCGTCGTCCAAAACCCGCAGTTCCACTTCGACGTGCAGACGGCGGTGGTCAACCCGGCGCGCGACATGATGCCCGGCGCGGGGCTCGAATGGTTCTCTTCGCAGAACTGGGCCGCGGTCGGCGACGAACGTCTGACGGTCGCCGTCGTCAACCGCGACTCGTTCCTCTGGACGTTCGGTGATATCGTACGCGGCACCTGGCCGAAGGAGTTCAAGCCGGCCGGCCCGGCGCTCTTCTCCTACGCGATGAACAACTACTGGAACACCAACTACGTCGCGGCGCAGGGCGGCGAGTTCACGTTCCGCTACGTGCTGACGAGCGCGCGCGCCTTAGACCAGACGGCGGTGGCGCGCATGGGCTGGGAGGAGACCACCCCGCTCGAACGCACGCTCGTCAAGTCGCAGGATCAGACCTACCCCGCGCGCAAGTCCCTGCCGGCGGCGCAGTCGAGCTTCCTGAGCGTCGAAAACCCCTCGGTCTTCCTGAGCAGCTGGAAGCAGGCGGAGGACGGCGCGGGAACCGTCATGCGCTTCATCGAGCTGGGCGGCGCGCGCTCCGGCGTCTTCGTCGAGAGCCCGCTCCTGAAGAACGCGACGGCCGCCCCCTGCGACGCCGTCGAGGAGTGCGGCCCGCCGATGACGGGGGTGAGCCGCTTGGGTTTCCAGATAGCCCCGAGGCAAATCTACACCCTGAAGGTGAGCCCCGCGCGGCAAACAGGTCAGAACCGCCCGCGGTAGCGGGTGGGCCTGTGCGATACGCAACATCCGATTAACCAAGGCCCACCCGCTACCGCGGGCGGTTCTGACCTGAGTAATCGCCATGGAAACAGTCACGGAGACTAAAAGAGAAGTTGAGCCCGAAGGCCCCCGCGTGGACGAGTCGGCGAGCGGGCTGCCGCCGTGGGGGCGGGACGACCTGCCCGAGCCGCTGCCCTTCGGCCTGCGCAACCTCTTCAAGACCATCGGGCCGGGCGCGATCCTCCTGGCCACCTCCATCGGCGGCGGGGAGTGGCTGGTCGGCCCCGCGACGAGCGTGCAGTACGGCGTCGGGCTCTTCTGGATCGCCACGGTCGCCATCCTGCTCCAGCTCGTCTTCAACCTCGAAGCCATCCGCTACACGCTCTACACGGGCGAGCCCATCTACAGCGGCTTCATGCGGCTCAAGCCCCGCTCCGGCTTCTGGGCGACCGCCTACGTGATTCTGACGGCGATGCAGTTGGGCATCCCGGCGGTGGCGGCGGCCTGCGCCGCGCCGCTGTTCGCGGCCTTCGCCGGGCGGATGCCGGGCGCGCCCGACGCCGGCGTGCTCGTCTGGGTCACCTACGGCGTCATCGCGGTGACGGTGCTCATCCTGCTCCTCGGCGGCACCATCGAGCGGACGCTCGAACGCGTCTCGTGGGCCATGCTCGGCTACATCTTCGTCTTCCTCGTCGGCGTCAACCTCTTCTTCGTGCCGCTCGGACACTGGTGGCACACGCTCCAGGGCTTCTTCAGCTTCGGCCACATGCCTTCGGGGGTGGACATCACGCTGCTGGGCGCGCTGGCCGCGACCGCGGGGCAGGGGGGCGTCGGCAACCTGACCATCACCAACTGGATTCGAGACAAGGGGTTCGGCATGGGGAGCCGCGTCGGCGCCATCCCCGGGGCGTTCGGCTCGCGCGAGGTCAAGCTCTCGCACACGGGCAAGGTTTTTCCCGTGACGGGAGAGAATCTGCGCCGCTGGCGGCAGTGGTGGAAGTACGCCGCGGCCGACCAGGTCTGGCTGTGGGGCGGGGGCTGCTTCGTCGGGATGTTCCTCAACATCAACCTCGCGACCTACATCATGCCGCAGGGGACGGACATCTCGCGGGTCGGCGCGGGGGCCTTCCAGGCGCAGTACATGGCCGAGCACCTCTGGGCGGGCTTCTGGTTCCTGGCGCTCCTGAACGGCTTCTGGATTCTCTTCTCGACGCACCTCGGCAACACAGACCTGCTGGTGCGCACCATCACAGACATCGTCTGGGTCGGCAGCCCGAGCGCGCGGGCGTGGCGCGGCGGCGACATCCGCCGCATCTACTACGGCATCCTCTTCGGCTTCACCGCATGGGGCCTCTTCGCCGTCAACCGCGGCGACGCGATGGGCCTGTTTAAGATCATCGCCAACATGGCCGGGGTGGTCCTAGCCATCGCCAGCGTGCAGCTTCTGATCGTCGGCTACCGGCTCCTGCCGCGCGAGATTCAGCCGCCCGCGTGGCGGCGCGCCGTTCTCGCCCTGTGCGCGCTCTTCTACATGACCTTCTCCGCGCTGGTCATCTGGTCGCAAATCAAACCCCTTTTCCAATAGCCGAACCGCGGACTCGTGACGAACATGCAGGGCCAAGACCCCCTTAACCTGAACAAAGACTCCGGGCCGGGCGGACGCGAGTACGACGTGCTGTCCGTCGGGCGCAGCTCGATTGACCTCTACGCGAACGAGGTGGGCGCGCCCTTCACCGAGATTAAGAGCTTCGCCGCCTACGTCGGCGGCAGCCCGACCAACATCGCCGTCAGCGCGCGGCGTCTGGGGTTGCGCACGGCGCTCCTGAACGCCCTGGGCGAAGACCTCGTCGGCGACTTCGTCACGAACTTCCTCAAGGGCGAGGGCGTCGAGACGAAGTACGGCGTGCGCAAGCGCGGCCGGCGCACGAGCGCCTTCCTCCTCGGGATAGAGCCGCCCGACCGCTTCCCCATCGTGCCCTACAGGGAGGGCGGCCCCGACTTCGAGCTGAACATCAACGACGTGCTCGCCGCCCCCATCCCCGCGAGCCGCGCGCTGCTTCTGACGGGCTCGGGGCTCGCGCGCCAGCCAAGCCGCGACGCGACCCTCTTCTCCGCCGAGCACGCGCGCGCGCACCACACGATGGTCATTCTCGACCTCGACTTCCGCGCCGAACTCTGGCACGACGTGCGCGCCTACGGCGTCGCCGTGCGGTCGCTCCTGCCGCTCGTCGATGTCGTGCTCGGGACGTTCGAGGAGGTCAGCGCGGCCTTCCTCTCGGGGACGACCGCCGAGGCCGTCGAGCGCGTGCTCGCCGCGGGGCCGGAGGCGCTCGTCCTGAAGCGCGGCGCGGAGAACACGCTCGTGCACGTGCGCGGCGGCGAGGTGCTGGAGGTGCCGACCTTCAAGGTCGAGGTGCTGAACGTGCTCGGCGCGGGCGACGCCTTCGCGGGCGGGTTCCTATACGGTTACCTGAAGGGCTGGGACTTCTACCGCTCGGTGCGGATGGGGAACGCGTGCGGCGCCATCGTCGTCACGCGCCACGGCTGCGCCAACTTCATGCCTTACGAGGCGGAGGCGCTCGGGTTCGTCGAAGAGAGAGGGGGGTTCTAAGGTTTGAGTTTTGACGCGAAAGAGTTTCTGCCGGCCGCCTTGCTGGCGAAGGTGACGGACGTGAGGGTGACAGACCCCGAGCGTTCCATGCGCGCGGCCGGGAGGAGGAAGCGCAGGGGGAGCCTGACGAGGGACGGCCGTCTCAACATCCTCGCCGCAGACCACCCGGCGCGGCGCGTGACGCGCGTGGGCGACGACCCGCTCAGGATGGCCGACCGGCGCGAGTACATGGCGCGCATCCTGCGCGTGCTGATGTCCGAAGGGGTGGACGGGCTGCTCGCCACGATGGACATCCTCGAAGACCTGCTCGTCATCGATGACCTGCTGAAGGAGTCCGGGTCGAAAGGTTTTCTCGACGAGAAGGTCTTGCTCGCGAGCTTCAACCGCGGCGGCCTTCTGGGGAGCGTCTGGGAGATCGACGACCCGAACTCGGGGCCGACCGCGGCGTCGTGTAAGGAGTGGGGCCTGGACGGCGCGAAGATTCTCCTGCGCCTGTGCGACGACGAGAAGGACTCTTTGAAGACCCTGCTCGACACGGTCAAGGCCATCACGGAGCTGAACGCCGTGGGGCTGCCGATGTTCTTAGAGTCTCTGCCGGTGGTGAAGGAGGCGGACGGACGGCACGGCGTCTACCGGATTGTGAAGACGGCCGAGGAGCTGGCGCGGACGGCGGGCGCGGCGGCGGCGTTGGGCGACAGCGCGCGCTACCTCTGGCTGAAGCTGCCGTATTGTGAGAACTACGAGGTGGTGGCGAACTCGACGACGCTGCCCATCCTCCTGCTCGGCGGCGAGCCGGTGGGCGACGCGACGCCGTTCCTGCGGGAGCTGCACGCGGGGCTCCGGGCAGGCCCGAACGTCCGCGGCGCGCTCGTCGGCCGCAACATCCTCTTCCCCGGCGACGACGACCCGCTCGCCGTCATCGAGGCCGTCGGCGGCATCGTCCACCGGGGCTGGACGGTCGAACAGGCGCTCGACCAGCAGGCCGCACACCGCGGGCGCGACCTGGACTGGCTCTCGCGCTTCGCCTGAGTCCGGCTACGTTGCCCGGGTGGATGAGGGAAGAGTTAACCGCCGCAGACGCGGCGACGCGGCCCGCACACGGCTTCCTGCCTTGAGCCGTGTACGGGCCGCGTCTGCGGCGGTTAGTCCTTCCCGAGAGCGTCAGCCCCGTCCTCACTTCTTCCGGTACGCGCGGACGTAGTCAACCTCAAGGTAGTTCGGGTAGCGACTCTTTTCCGGCTCCCGGCAGGCTTTGAAGTCGATGCCGGAGTTGACGATGACGCTCATCGGGTACAGGAAGTCCTTGATGCCCCACTTGCTGGTGGTGCGGATGAGCTTGTTGTCGAGGTACCACCGGATGACGTTTGTGTCCCACTCGCAGGCGTAGATGTGGAAGCGCTTGCCCGCACGGCACGCGCGGTGTCTCTCGCCCTCCGACGGGTGCCCCGGCTCGTTCCCCCAGTGGTGCGTCGTCGTGAAGATGCTCGGCTTCCGCGACATGAACTCGAAGATGTCGATCTCCGGCGGCCACTTGTGCCGGGAGTAGAGCCAGAAGGCCGGCCACATGTCCCTCGCGTCCTGCGTCTTGCAGCGTATCTCGAAGTAGCCGTGGAACTGCTCCTTCCAGTAAGGCTCATTCGTCCACTGCAAAGCCTGCAAGGTGTAGGGGACCGTGATCTCGCCCGGCCAGCCGTCCGGGTTCTTGATCGTCACCGGGGTGTTGTCGGCGATGAGCTTCACGGTGCTCGGCCCGAAGGTGAACTCCGGCGAGTAGTAGACGAGCGGAACCTTGCCGGCGGCGAAGTCCTGCGCGCCCATCGGCTCCTCCATTTTGTGCCCGCGGAAGCGCCCCAGCCAGTTGATGCTGTCCCTCCACTTCGTGTAGTCGATGGCCCCGGCGTCGAAGTCGTCCTCGAAGGTTAGAATCCAACCCTCCTTCTCGACGGGGTTGCGGGGCGTATCCTTCGTGGGCAGCCAGCACTTCGCCAGCCCCTTCAGCAGGGGATGCGCGCAGCAGATGCTGACGAACACGAAGACGATGACGGCCCAGGCGACGCACACGACGTGCTTGACCCACGTCCACGCGACGCAGACCACGTAGGAGACCCACGTCCACACGACACACACCGTGTAGGAGACCCACGTCCAGGCGACGCAGACCACGCTGCTGATCCAGACCCAGGCCAGGCAGACCGACTCGAACGCCTTGCACAGCCAGGAGAAGGCCCCCCAGCTCGTACACTGCGTGCCCCAACTGTTGCAGGAGTTGTAACCCGAGGTCGCCGTCTGCGTACACTGGTTGGAGCCCGTCGTCTGGGTCTGAGTGCACTGGTTGGAGCCCGTGGTCTGGGTCTGCGTGCACTGGCTGTAACCCGTGGTTCGGGTCTGGGTGCACTGCCTTACGGTCTTGGTGTTGGTGCGGCAGTCAGGCATTGAGTCCTCCCGTTCTTCCCGCGAGGCGGGCCTGGAGACTGAGGGTGGCGAGGCGCAGGCGGCGTCGCGCGATGAGAATCCCCGTGAGCTTCCCGAGACCCGCCGCGAGGACGAGCGTCAAGAGGCCGGCGGGCACCGCGTGCCAGGGCGTCGGGAGCGCCGCGCGTAAGAGCAGGTACCACGCGGCGGGGTAGGCCAGCAGGGCCGCGAAGAAGAAGCGCGCCCCGACCGCGCAGCCGCAGTCGTCGCGCAACTCGTCGAGCCTCTCGACCCAGCGCGCCGCCTCGTCGGGCGGCAAGGCCGCCGCGGAAGCCCTCGCCTGTTCGGGAGTGAGAATCGGACGCGGAAGGGTTTTCAGGTTCACGGCGTTCTCCGGGTAGTTAAAGCCGCCTCCGGCTTCGTGCTTTCACCTGTGAGTGACTTTCCCCGAAGAAACGTAACGCCGCCGCCGAATTTTTCCGCGGCCTCACCTGTGCTTATTGAGATGTGAAGAGACGGCGAGTGAATCCCGCACTCACGGGCGTTTCAGGGCGGGCTCTGTCGGCGGGCGGCGAAGTCTCAGCCGAAAACCCTCTTCAACTCTTCGACCTGTTCGGCCGTCAGGAGCCGGACGCGCTCGCCGCGCAGCAGGAAGTGGAGGCGGGCGGTCTGCTCAAGCTCTTCGGCGCGGTCAACGGCCTCGGAGAGCGAAGCGCCTGCGCAGACGACGCCGTGGTTGCGCAGGAGCATGCAGTTGTGCGCGGGCGCGGCGCGGCCGACCGCCTCGGCCAGCCCCGACGAGCCGGGGCGGAAGTAGGGGAGCACCGCGAGCGGCGCGACGCGCATGAAGTAGTAGGGCGTGAGCGGCGGCAGGGGGTTCGCCTCGTCGAAGTCTTCGAGGCACGAGAGCGCCACCGAGTAGAGCGTGTGCAGGTGCACGACCGCGCGCACGTCCTCGCGCCGCGTGTAGACGGCGAGGTGGAAGGGGAACTCCTTCGACGGCCTGTTCTCGTTCAGGCTTTCGCCGTCCAGACTCACCAGCGCGAGGTGGCCGGGGTTCAGACCCTTCAGAGACTTCCCCGTCGGCGTGATCCACACCTGCTCGCCCACGCGCACGGAGATGTTGCCCGTCGAGCCGAAGGCGTAGCCGCGCCGGTGGAAGCTTTCGGCCGTCTCGCACAGGTTCACTAACGCGTCATACTCCATCTCGACTCACCTCCTAAAAAAGATAGTCGCGCGGACGCGACACTGCCCCGAGCGCGCGCGCGTAGAAACCTTCGCCGCCGAAGTTGCCGGACTTGAGCACGACGGGCAGCCGGTAGCGCCCGAGCGAGTAGCAGAGCGGCACTCCCGGCTCGATGTTGCGCCCGACGCGCAGCGCGCCGAGGCCCAATCGTCGGCAGAGCGCGCCCGAGGTCTCGCCGCCCGCGAAGACGAGACCCGACGCCTCGACGCCTCCGAGAATCTCCGCGACGAGGTCGGCCAGCGCGTGGGCGAGGCGCTCCCCGAGGGTCTGCACGTCCACGCCCTGCGCGGCGGCCCAACTCTGCACGCGCGCGACCTCGGCGGGCTCGCCCGTGGTGTAGAGCAGGCAGTCGCGCCCGGCGGCGAGGTGTCGGCGCACGCCCTCGACGAGGGACGCGCGCCCCAACTCTCCGCCGAGCAGGTCGCGCGGCTCGACGCGGAAGGCGGGCGCGCCGTCCGATTCAAACCGGCGGTTCTGCGCGCGCGTCGCGACCGAGCAACTGCCCGCGACGACGAGGCGGCCGCGGCGCGCTCCTTGAGCCGGGCCTTGGGGCGACGCGGTTCGGGCGTCGGACTCTTCGACCCAGCCGCGCTCGCGCCAGACAGCCGGGAGCCCCTGGCCGAAGGCGGAGCCGCCTGTGACGAGCCGCAGGCCGGCCGTGGCGCGGCAGACCGTTTCGACGTGCGCGTCACTCAGACAGTCAACAATCGCTATGGAGACGCCGTCGGCGCGGAGTTGGTCGAAGCGCCGTCCGAGTTCTTCGTGGCCGGCCTCGACCGAGTCGTAGGGGGCGAGGCCGACGCGGCGCGCGGTCTGCCGGGAGAGGTGCCTGACCAGGTTCGCTTCGGTCATCGGCGTCAGCGGGTGGTCGCGCATGGGCGAGTCGCTGAGCAGACGGTCGTGGACGAAGTGATAGCCCCTGTACGTCGTCCGGCCGTTGACCGGCAGGGCGGGGAGCGCGACGGTGAACTCCTCGCCAAGCTCTTCGAGCGCGGCGTCAATCGTCGGGCCGATGTTGCCCTCGGGCGTCGAGTCGAACGTGCTGCAATACTTGATCTGGAAGGCGCGCGGGTCTCTGGATTTGAGGAGCCGGATGGCGGAGCGCGTGCGGGCTTGTGCTTCTTCGGGACGGAGGTTGCGCGTGCCTTCGGCCATGACGACGGCGTGGTGCCCTTCGCTCCACTCGTCCAGTTGATTCTGTTCGGGGAGGTCGATGACGAGCAGCGTGCGCAGACCTTGTTCGGCCAGCATCCCCGCGAGGTCGCTGGCCCCCGTGTCGTCGTCGGCGACCGCGCCGAAGAGGAGCCTGCCGCCCATCTCAGAGGGGAAGCCCCAGCGCCTCGCGGATCGCTTCGAGGCTGGTGTGGAGGCTGGTCAGCACGGGTACGCGCGCCTTCGCGGAGATGAGGGGCAGCGTGCGCGCCATCGAGACCTGCGCGAGGACGACCGCCGACACGTCCCTGTTCTGTAAGTCCTCGACGGCGGCGGCCAACAGTTCGTCGTGCCGCGCGGTGTCGCCCGCGAGCAGGGCCTTGTAAGCCTCGGGCGCGACCTCTTCGATTAGCTCAATCTCCGCGCCGGCCTCGGCCGCGGCTTCGCGCAGCAGTCTGGACGTGGGGACGAGCGTCGGCGGGAAGGTGGCGGCGACGCCTATCCGGCGGCCCGCGCGCACCGCGCGCCGCGCCATCGGGTAGTCGATCTTGAGGACGGGGAAGGGGAAGTCGCGCGCGAGCGAGCCGACCATCTCCTTCGAGACGGAGGAGCAGGTGACCATCGCCAGCTCGGGCCGGTACGTCTCGGCGGCGGCGCGGAGCATCTCCGAGAGGCGGCGGCGAACGTCTCCGCCCCTTCCGTCTGCGAGCAGGCGGAGCAGGCCGTCGTCGAGCAGGTTCGTCACCTCAAGCTCGGGCGCGGCCTCCGCGTAGAACTGCATCAGCGGGCCGACGGCGGCCGGCGAGGTGTGGATGAAGGCCACGCTTCTCTTCGTCTGACTCATCTGGCCCTGAACGATTTCAAATTTGAAATGTCAAATCTCAAATTCTTACTGCGCGCTTGTCGGCCGGCGCGTCGAACTGTTAATGTTCGTCGCACATCCGGAAGGTCTTCGTTCCCGTTTGCTCTCTAGATTCTGAATCATAGCACAGGCCCCGGCGAGGTGAGCGCACGGCTCCCCGCGCGCGGGCGGCGCCGCCCCGGAGGCGCGCTCTTCAAAGCTTCAACCGAAAGGTCGGACTCCACCGATGAGATTAAACGTTTACGCATTCTGCCTGGCCCTCCTCCTTGTCGGGGCCTCGCTGGTTACGAGCGGCTGTCAGGGCGGCGGCGGCGCGGGCGGCGGCTCCGGCGCGGGCGGCAAGCGCATCGGCGTGACGCTTTTAACGCGCGAGCACGTCTTCTACAAAGACCTGGAGGCGGGCCTGAAGGAGGCGGCCGACAAGGCGGGCTACCAGCTCATCGTCACCTCGGGCGACATGGACTTGGCGAAGCAGCAGTCGCAGATCGAGAACTTCATCGTCCAGCGCGTGGACGCCATCGTCGTCTGCCCGGCCGACTCGAAGGGCATCGGCCCGGCCATCGAGCAGGCCAACCGCGCCGGCATCCCCGTCTTCACCTCGGACATCGCCGCGCAGGGCGGGCAGGTCGTCTCGCACATCGCCTCGGACAACCTGGCGGGCGGCCGCCTCGCGGCCGACTTCATCGCCAGGGCCCTGAACGGGCAGGGCGAGGTCGGCGTCATCGGCCAGCCGGAGGTGCAGTCGGGGCTCGACCGCGAGCTGGGCTTCAAGGAGGAGATGAAGAAGCACCCCGGCATCAAGGTGGCGGCCAGCTTGAACGGCGGCGGCCTGCGCGACAAGGCGCTCAAGGCGGCCGAGGACATGCTGCAAGGGAACCCGAACCTCAAGGGCATCTTCGGCATCAACGACGACTCGGCGCTCGGCGCTCTGTCGGCGGCCGAGGCGCGCGGCAAGAACGACCTCGTCATCGTCGGCTACGACGCCATCCCCGAGGCGGTCAAGGCCATCCAGCGCGGCAGCGCGCTGAAGGCCGACGTGGCGCAGCAGCCGCGCGACCTCGGGGCCAAGACCATCGAGGCCATCAGCCGACACTTCGCCGGCAGCCCCGTCGAGAAGAACATCGCCGTGCCCGTCAAGATCGTGGACGCCAACTCGCTGAAGTAAGCCGGACTCTTATGAGTGAAACCGTAAGTGGAGCGCCGACGCGCGCGGGCCACCTGCGCTGGCAGACCGTCGCCGAGTACGTCATCGTCGTGGCGATTGTGTTGGAGTCCGCCTTCTTCGCCTTCTACGCGCCGGCGTTCCTCTCCGTCCCCAACCTCATCAACATCGCCCTGAGCATCGCCATCACGGGCATCCTCGCCGTCGGGATGACGGCGGTGATTTTGACGGGCGGCATCGACCTCTCGGTCGGGTCGGTGGCGGCGCTGGCGGGGATCGTCGCGGCGATGGCCGCCGCTTCGGGCGCGCCGGGCGCGGTGGCGCTGGCGGCCGTCGCGGCAATCGGGGTGGGGCTCGCGGTCGGGGTCTTCAACGGCGTGATGGTGGCGTGGTTCCGCGTGCCGCCGTTCGTGGTGACGCTGGCGATGCTGACCATCTGCCGCGGGCTGGCCTTCGTCATCACCGAGGGGCGCTCGGTCAGCGACCTGCCCGCGGGCTTCGGCCTCTTCGGGCGCGAGCTGTTCCTGCGCGTCCCCGTCCCCGTCTGGCTGATGCTGTTGGTCTTCGCCGCCGGGTGGTTCGTGCTGAAGCGGATGACGTTCGGGCGCTACGTCTACGCCGTGGGCGGGAACCGCGAGGCGGCCTTTTTGGCGGGCGTGAACATCAAGGGCGTGACGATGCTCGTCTACCTCCTGAACGGCCTGCTCGTGGGGCTGGCGGGGCTGGTGCTGGCGTCGCGGCTGGGCGCGGGCGTGCCGAACGCGGGGAACCAGTACGAGCTGGACGTGATCGCGGCGGTGGTCGTCGGCGGCACGTCTCTGAACGGCGGGCGCGGGAGCGTGATCGCGACGCTGTGGGGCGCGGCCTTCATCGGCGTGCTCAACAACGGCCTGAACCTCGCGGGCGTAGACCCGTACATGCAGCGCATCGCGCTCGGGGCCGTCATCCTGCTCGCGGTGCTCGCCGACCAGCTCAACAAGACGCGCGGGCAGACCATCGCGTGAGTTGTTTTCGCTTCGACGGATTGAACCATAGAGACACGGAGACACAGCTTGAACGGAATATCTCAACAGGCTGTGTCTCCGTGTCTGTGTGGTGAACTTTTTCGATGAGACGTACCCTCGGCTCAAAGTTCAACGCGCTCGCCGCGGCGTCGCTCGTGCTGCTGGCCGCCGCCATCGCGTCCGCGGCCCAGACGGCTTCGGCGTTCAGGCCGCCGGCCGTGCCGCTCGTGACGCACGACCCTTACTTCAGCGTGTGGTCGGTGAGCGACCGTCTGGCCGACGAGCGCACGAAGCACTGGACGGGCGCGCCGCACGGCATGGTCGGCATGGTTCGCGTGGACGGCCGCGCGTACCGCTTCATGGGGCAGTCGCACAACCGCCTGCCCGACCCCGCGCAGCAAGTCGGGTTGGAAGTCACGCCGACGCGCACCGTCTACCGCTTCGAGGCGGGCGGCGTGGCGCTCGCGCTCACCTTCATGAGCCCGCTGCTGCCCGAAGACCTCGAAGTGATGTCGCGCCCCGTCACATACCTGACGTGGGAGGCGAGGGCCACGGACGGGCGCGCGCATCAGGTCTCGCTCTACTTCGACGCTACGGCGGAGTTTGCGGTCAACACGGCAGACCAGAGGGTGACCTGGACGCGCGCCAAGGTCGGGGACTTGCGCGTGCTGAGCGTGGGGACGCAGCAGCAGCCGATTCTTGAGAAGTACGGCGACGACCTGCGCATCGACTGGGGCCACCTCTACCTCGCCGCCCCGCCCGCGTCGGCCGGGTCTGAGGTTATTGGCTGGAACCAGGCTTTGCGGCGCGGCTTCGCGGAGACGGGCGCGCTGCCCGACACGGACGACCTGAACAGGCCGCGCGCCGCGAAAGACCAACTGCCCGCACTGGCGACGGTCATCGACCTGGGCCCGGTCGGCGAGCGCCCCGTCTCGCGTTATCTCATGCTCGCCTACGACGACCTCTTCTCGGTCGAATACTTCAACCGGCGGCTCCGCCCCTACTGGCGGCGCAAAGGCGCGGAGGCGGCAGACCTTCTGAGGGCGGCGGAGCGCGACTACGCGACACTCAAAGACCGCTGCGAGAAGTTCGACGCGGAGTTGACGGCCGACCTGCGCGCGGCGGGCGGCGAGGAGTACGCGCGCGTGGCGGCGCTCGCCTTCCGCCAGACGGTGGCGGCGCACAAGCTGGCGGCCGACTGGGACGGCACGCCGCTCTTCTTCTCGAAGGAGAATTTCAGCAACGGCTCCATCGGCACGGTTGACGTGACCTACCCTTCGGCCCCCTTCTTCCTCCTCTTCAACCCGCAGCTCTTGAAGGCCCAGATCAAGCCCGTCTTCGACTACGCGGGCTCGGCGCGTTGGAAGTTCCCGTTCGCGCCGCACGACCTCGGCACGTACCCTCTGGCGAACGGGCAGACCTACGGCGGCGGCGAGCGGACGGAGGAGAACCAGATGCCCGTCGAGGAGAGCGGCAACATGATCCTCATGACGGCGGCGCTGGCGAAGGCGGAGGGCGACGCGAAGTTCGCCGACCGTTACTGGCCCCTGCTCTCGAAGTGGGCCGCGTACCTGCGCGAGAAGGGGATGGACCCCGAGAACCAGCTCAGCACCGACGACTTCGCGGGCCACCTCGCGCACAACACGAACCTCTCTTTGAAGGCCATCCTCGCGCTCGGCGCGTACGCGGCGCTGGCGGACGCTCTGGGTAAGAAGGCTGAGGCCGCCGACTACCGCCGCGAGGCGAAGCAGATGGCCGAGCGCTGGCAGCGCATGGCCGACGACGGCGACCACTACCGCCTCGCCTTCGACAAGCCGGGCACCTGGAGCCAGAAGTACAACCTTGTCTGGGACAGGCTGCTGGGGCTGAACCTCTTCCCGCCCGCGGTCGCGCGCAGGGAGGTGGCCTTCTACAAGGCGAAGCAGAACAGGTACGGCCTCCCGCTCGACAACCGCGAGGCTTACACCAAGCTCGACTGGATAGTCTGGACGGCGACGCTCGCCGAGCGGGACGAGGATTTCAAGACCTTCGTCGCGCCCGTCTACCGCTTCGTCAACGAGTCGCCGAGCCGCGTCCCGCTCACCGACTGGTACGGGACGGTTGACGGCAAGCAGGTCGGCTTCCAGGCGCGCTCGGTCGTCGGCGGCGTCTACGTCAAGATGCTCGCCGACCCCGCGACGTGGAAGAAGTGGAGCGTGCGGGCGGTGCGTTAATGAAACTGAGGGGCGAGGGGCAGGGCGGTATGGAATCGAACTTCATCGCGGAGCACTTCAAATCGAACGGCGAGGTGGTCGCGCGCAGCGCCGGAGTTCTGCGCGAGCCGGCCGCGGCGGTGGCGCGCGCTCTGGTCGAGGCTTTGGGGGCGGGGAAGAAGGTGGTCGCGTTCGGCAACGGCGGGAGCGCGGCGCAGGCGAGCCACTTGGTGGGCGAACTGCTCGGCCGCTTCAAGATGACGCGCCAGCCCTTCCCGGCCGTCGCGCTCGCCAGCGACGCGGGCACGGTGACGTGCATCACGAACGACTTCAGTTACGAAGTCTTATTTGAAAGACAGGCGGAAGCCCTCGCACAGCCAGGCGACATCGCCTTCGGCTTCACGACGAGCGGCCGGTCGGAGAACGTCCGGCGCGGGCTCTTAAAAGCGAAGGAGAAGGGCGCGGTGACGGTGGCGGTGACGGGCGCGGCGGGGCTCGTCGATGGCGAGGCCGACCACGTCCTCGCCGTCCCGAGCGACGTGACGGCGCACGTGCAGGAGGTGCACCTGATGCTGCTCCACGTCTGGTGCATCTACGTTGACGAGAAGCTCGGGCGGGCCCAAGGCTGAAGGGGAGAGGTGAGACGGCGGATGTCGGAAGACTCGAACAAGCGGGGCGGGTACGACCGCAGGCGTTTCATCGTGACGGGCGCGGCCGCGCTCGGCGGAGTGGCGGCGGCTAACCTGACCGCGCTCGGCGCGCAGGACAGTCCGAAGCGGCGCGTGCTGCACGTCATCGGCTACTCGCACATCGACGCCGCGTGGCTGTGGCCTTGGCGCGACGGGTCGAACATAGCCATCACGACCTTCCGCAGCGCGCTCGACCGCATGAAGGAGACGCCCGACTTCCGCTACACGCACTCGTCGTCCCACCACTTCAAGTGGGTCGAGCGCGCCGACCCGCGGATGTTCGAGGAGGTCAAACAGAGGATTAAGGAGGGCCGTTGGGAGGTCGTCGGCGGCTGGCCCGTCGAGCCCGACTGCAACATCCCTTCCGGCGAGAGCTTCGTCCGACACAGCCTCTACGGCAAGGACTACTTCCGGCGCGCGCTGGGCCTCGACGTGAACGTCGGCTTCAACCCTGACGCGTTCGGCCACGCCGCCGGGCTGCCGACTCTTCTGCGGCGCGCGGGCTTCAAATACTACGTCTTCATGCGACCGGAGGCGCACGAGGCTAAGCTGCCCTTCCTCTTCTGGTGGGAGGGGCCGGACGGCTCGCGCCTTTTGACTCTGCGCATACACCGCGGCTACAGCCGCCCCGCCGTGGGGCTCGTCGAGGCCGCGCAGAACAGCTTCGCGCCCGGCTTCGACCACGCCGCATACTTCCTCGGCGTCGGCAACCACGGCGGCGGCGCGACGCGGGAGCAGATCAAACGCGTCCTCGAACATCGCGCCGACCCGACGCTTCCCGAATTGCGCTTCTCGTCGGTCGCCGACTTCTTCGCGGCCGTCGAGAAGTCGCCCGCGCTCGCAGAACTGCCGGTCGTGCGCGGCGAGTTGCAGCACCACGCGCGCGGCTGCTACTCGGCCTACGGCGAGGGCAAGCAGAACAACCGACGCGCCGAGCGCCTGCTCGGTCAGGCTGAGGCGCTCTCGGTCGCGGCCACCCTTCAACACGGGCACGCCTACCCGGGCGCGGAGTACCGCGCCGCGTGGGAGAAGCTCCTCTTCAACCAGTTCCACGACCTTCTGGCCGGGACGGCGCTCTACACCGCTTACATTGAGTCGCGCGACCAGATCGGCGCGGCCTGCGACACGGCGCACAGCAACCGCGTCGAGGCTTTGGAGTCTCTGGCGCGGCGCGTTGACACGCGCACGGTCAAGGAGGGCGCGGCCTTCGTCTTCAACCCCCTGCCGTGGCCGCGCAAGTGCCTGGTCGAGTACCACACGGAGAAGATTCCCGGCGGCAACCCTTGGCGCGCGGTGCCCGAGGGCGTCGTCCCCGTCACGCACATGGAGACGGCCGAAGGGCAGAAGGTGCCTATCCAGTGGCGGCCCTCCGACAGCATGACGCAGGTCTACCCGCGCGTCTCGGCCGTGGTGGACGTGCCCGCCTTCGGCTACAAGGTGCTCGAACTCGTCCACGGCACGCCGCCCGACTCGCCGGAGCCTTACGCCGAAACCGTCTCGCTCAACGAGAGCGGCTTCGGCATCTCCTCCTTGAAGTCGCAGGACGGCAGGGATCTGCTCGCGGCCCCGGTCGGCCTCGTCGTCATCGGCGACCCGAGCGACACCTGGGGGCACGGCGTCACGAAGTACCGGCATGAGATGGGCCGCCCGCAGTTCGTCTCCGCGCAGAGAATCGAGGACGGCCCCGTCACGCGTGTCACACGTCACAGGGCGCGCTGGGGCATCTCTGAGATAGTGTTGGACGTGGCGCAGTTCAAGGCGCTGCCCGACCTGATAGAGCTGCGCTTCCATCTCGACTGGCGCGAGCGCGAGCAGATTCTGAAGCTCGAAGTGCCGACCTCGCTCGCCGGGCCGCGCGTCTACGCGAAGGTGGCCGGGGCGGTGAGCGAGCGGCAGGCGAACGGCGAGGAGGAGCCGTACCAGGACTGGGTCGCCGTGCAGGGGCGCGTCGGCGGCGAGGAGTACACGGTCGGGCTCATCAACAACTCGACCTACTCGTACGACTGCCTGGGCGGGCTTCTGCGCACGATACTCGTCCGCTCGGCCCCCTTCGCGCGCCACGACCCACACCAGGTGCCGCACAACGATGCGGGCGCGTGGCAGGATCAGGGGCGGCAGGAGCGACGCTTCTGGCTCGTGCGCGGGAAGGGGAGTTTCGCGGCGCTCGAACTCGACCGCCTCGCGGAAGAGGCGCAGACGCCCGCCGAGTACGTGATGGACTCGGCGCACGAGGGGACTGAGCCGCGCGAGCGCTCCTTCCTCCGCCTCGCGCCGGGCACGGTCACGCCGCTCGCCTTGAAACTGGCCGAGAGCGGCCGAGGCGTCGTCGTCCGCGTGCAGGAGCGCGCGGGGAAGGCGTCGGAGTTCACACTCGAAAGCACGGCGCTCGGCGTCAACCACCGCGCGCAGATAAAGCCCTGGGAGATAAAGACCCTTCTAATAGAGGGCGGCGCGCCCGGCCGTCGCGCGCAGGTCAGAGAGGTTAACTTGCTTGAGGTTTAAGCTGTTCATCTGGTTCTCGCTCGCATGCGCGCTGGCGGCGCTCGTCGTGCCCGCGGGCTCTTCGTCGGCGTCGAAGAGGGTGGCGGCGCGCGCGGGGGCCGTGGAGCTTCAGCCGCTCGCGGCGCAGGCGCGGCGCGTGGCCGAGGCTCTGGAGCTTCTGGGCGAGCCCCTGAGCGCGGCCGACGTGCGCGCTCTCGAACTGGCCGTCGAAGACAGTGACGGGGCGCGCGGCGCGGCCTCCATTGAGAAGGTTCTCGACCGAAGGGCTCTCGTCCACGTCTCGATTAGCCCCGAGAGCCGCGTCAGCGTGACGCGCGGCGCGGCGCGCGCGCAGCTCGTCGAGCAGGGCTGGCGCGTCTTCCTCGTCAAGGTGCGCAACGACGCGGGCGTGACGGCGCAGCTCCGCGCCACGAGCCCGCAGGCGCTCCCCGTCTACGCGCGCGGCGTCTCCGACATCCCCGGCGGCTTCAGCCTCGACCCGCGCCCCACGCAGAAGATCACGCCCGGCCAGATCGCCGACCGCTGGCTCGAACTCTCGATGTTCGACAAACAGCCGCTCGAAGCGAAGCTCTCCGGGCTCGCGCTCGAATACCGCGTCATACAGCTCCACAGCCGCGACCGCGGGCGGCGCGAGGCGCGGCTCGGCTTCGACGTGGGCCAGGGGTCGCAGGACATAGGCTTCCGCAACGACGTGCCCGTCCTCTTCGAGTGCCTGCCGTCGAAGGACGTTAACTTACGCGTGCTCGACGAGAGGGGGCGGCCGACCACCGCCTCATTCGTCATACGCGACCCGCAGGGCCGGCAGTACCCCGCCAAGACCAAGCGGCTCGCGCCCGACTTCTCCTTCCACCCGCAGGTCTACCGCGCCGACGGCGAGAAGGTGCGGCTGCCCGCGGGCACGTACACCGTCGAATCCTGGCGCGGCCCCGAGTACGTCAAACAGCGCGAGACGCTGACCGTCAGCGCCGGGCCGAAGCCCGAACAGTGGAGCTTCAGACTCAGGCGCTGGATCGACCCCGCTTCGATGGGCTGGTACTCGGGCGACCACCACATACACGCCGCGGGCTGCTCGCACTACGAAGCGCCGACGCAGGGCGTGCTCCCCAAAGACATCATGCGCCACATCGTCGGCGAGGGGTTGAACGTCGGCGACGTTCTGACGTGGGGGCCGTGCTACTACTTCCAGAAGCAGTTCTTCGAGGCGAAGGTCAACTCGCTCTCAACGCGTGAGAACCTCATGCGCTACGACGTGGAGGTCTCGGGCTTCCCTTCGAGCCACGCAGGCCACCTCACGCTGCTCGGCCTCAAAGACCAGGACTACCCCGGCGCGGAGACCATCGAGCAGTGGCCGACGTGGGACCTGCCCATCCTCAAGTGGGCGAAGGCGCAGGGCGCCGTCGTCGGCTTCGCGCACTCCGGCTGGGGGCTCGAGGTCAGGTCGCGTGAGCTGCCGAACTACGAGATGCCGAGGTTCGACGGCATCGGCGCGAACGAGTACGTCGTTGACGTGACGCACGACGCGGTGGACTTCATCTCGGCCGCCGACACGCCCGCCGTGTGGGAGCTGAACGTCTGGTATCACACGCTCAACAGCGGCTTCCGCACGCGCATCGCCGGCGAGTCGGACTTCCCGTGCATCTACGCCGAGCGCGTCGGCATGGGCCGCTCCTACGTCCAGCTCGGCGGGGCGCTCGACTACGACGCCTGGGTGAAGGGCCTGCGCGAGGGGCGCTCGTACGTCTCGGACGGCCGGAGCCACCTGCTCGACTTCAAGGTTGACGGGCTGGCCGCGGGCGCGCATGGGAGTGAGTTGAAGCTCGACGCCCCGCGGCGCGTGCGCGTCACGGCGCGCGTGGCGGCGCTGCTCGGCGAACGGCCGGACGAGTCCGTGCGCGGCCGCGGCCACAACCAGACGCCGTACTGGGACATCGAGCGCGCGCGCATCGGCTCGACGCGCGAGGTGCCGCTCGAAGTCGTCGTCAACGGCCGCGTCGTCGCGGTGAGGAACGTCGTGGCCGACGGCTCCCTGCGCGACGTGTCCTTCGAGGTTCCGCTGGAGCGCAGCTCCTGGGTCGCGCTCCGCATCCTGCCCGCTTCGCACACGAACCCCGTCTTCGTCGTCGTCGGGGGCAGGCCCGTCCGCGCCTCGCGCCGCAGCGCCGAGTGGTGTCTGAGGGCGGTCGATCAGTGCTGGAGCCAGAAGTCGCCACAGATTTCCGACCGCGAGCGCCCCGACGCCGAGCGCGCCTACGAACACGCCCGCCGCGCCTACCGGAAGATTTTAGAGGAGTGCGAGGTCGATTGAAGGAAAGTAGACAGTGGGCGGCAGTCAGTAGTCAGTAGTCTCCATTTTCGCAGGCCGCGCGTGACAGCCGCGGGCTCAAAAATGTCCTCTACTGACTACTGACTGCCGCCCACTGTCTACTTTTTTGTACGGGGGATGTGGTAAGCGAAAATCGGAATGTAAAGTTGAAGTTTCCACTTGATATGTGCGCGCGCTGTATGTAGTATCGCCCTACTTTGGTGGGTAGGCAAACAATCCACAGCCGACGGCCGTTCCCGAGTAAGCGTTCCAATTTAACATCCTAAGCATCGGTCACCCTTTTTCCCGTTCTATCTCAGGAGGAACTATGAAACGTAGTCTCCGTTGGCGTGTGCCAACGATGATTCTTTGTGTGCTGGCCTCTGCTCTGGTCTGCTTCGGGCAGGAGTTCCGCGCCTCGCTGACGGGCCACGTCAGCGACCCCGCGGGGGCCGTCATCCCCGGCGCGACCGTCAGGGTCAGGAGTAATCAAACCGGGCAGGAGACGACAGGCACCACCACGGAGGACGGCAACTACACCGTCCCCTCCCTGCTCCCGGGCGTCTACACGGTCACCGTCGAGGCCCAGGGCTTCAAGAGTTCGGTCACGGAGAACCTCGAACTGCACGTGAACGACAAGGCCACCCTGGACGTGACGCTGGAGGTCGGCGCGGTCGGCGACGTGGTCACGGTCAACGCCGAGGACACCCCGCTGCTCGAGCGCGACACGGCGACGCGCGGGCAGGTCATCGAGAACCGCCGCATCGTCGAGCTGCCGCTCAACGGCCGCAACCCGATCATGCTGGCGACGCTCTCGCCGGGCGTCCAGTGGAACGGCAACCCGCAGTTCTCGCGCCCGTTCGACAACGGCGACAACGTCCAGTTCTCGATCAACGGCGGCATCCAGCGCCACAACGAGTTCCTGCTCGACGGCGCGCCCAACAACGCCGTCACCGACTTCCAGCCCGACCGCATCCGCAGCAGCAACAACATCGCCTACGTCCCGCCGGTGGACGGCACGCAGGAGTTCAAGGTGCAGACCAACTCCTACGACGCCTCGTTCGGGCGCACCGGCGGCGGCGTGGTCAACGTCTCGACGAAGGCCGGCGGCAACGCGTTCCACGGCACGCTCTACGAGTTCGCGCGCCGCTACCAGTGGGAGGCCAACGACCCTTCGGCGAAGGCCGCGGGGCGTCCCCGCTTCGCCCGAGACCCCGTCACGGGCGAGAACCTCGGCGGGCGCTTCCTCGACCAGTACGGCGGCAACTTCGGCGGCCCCATCTACGTGCCGCGCTTCGGCGAGGGCGGCCCCCGATACTTCAGCGGGCGCGACAAGGCATTCTTCTTCGTGGCCTACGAGCGCTACCGCGAGGGCCTGCCCGAGCCGGCGCTGCGCAACGTGCCGACGTTGGCCGAGCGCAGCGGCGACTTCTCGCAGGCCCCGTTCACCATCTACGACCCGCTGACGACGCGCGTCGATCCGAATAACCCGAACCGCTTCATCCGCGACCCGTTCCCCGGAAACATCATCCCGCAGAACCGGCTGAACCCGATCGGCCTGGCCATCGCCAACGGCTTCCCGCTGCCGAACACGGGCGCGGCCGGCGCGCGCACCAACAACTTCATCAACAGCCCGAACCTGGGCCGCGACGAGTTCTACAACTTCGTCCTGCGCGGCGACGCCAACATCGGGGAGCGCCACCACCTCTTCGCCCGCTACGTCCGCAACAAGCGCAACCAGTTCTCCGGCTTCGAGTACCCGGGCCTCGGCCGCGACGCGCAGGACCCGCTCGTGCGCGGCAACAACGGCGTCGCCGTCGACTGGGTGGCGACGCTGACGCCGAACACGGTGCTCAACCTGCGCGCGACCTACACGCGGTTCGTCCAGGCCGCGTTCCGCCGGACGGCCGAGGGCTTCGACGCCACGTCCATCGGCTTCCCGTCGAGCTTCAACGCCGCCCGCCCCGTCGCCATCGTGCCCCGCTTCGAGTTCTCGACCGGCGAGTTCTCGAACTTCGGCCCCCGCAACCCGAGCCAGAACACGACGAACATCATCGCCCTCCAGGGCAACGTCTCGACGGTGCGCGGCAGCCACACCATCCGCGTCGGCGGCGAGGTGCGCGACAACCGCATCAACGCGCGCGGCGCCTCGTTCAGCTTCGGCGGCGGGCAGTTTGCCTTCAACCGCAACTTCACGCAGCTCGACCCGTCGCAGCCGCAGACCGGCACGCAGGGCAGCGCGCTCGCGTCGCTGCTGCTCGGCTACCCGGCGAGCGGCGTCGTCACGAACCTCGCCTACCCCGCCTTCCGCTGGCGCTACTACGCGCCCTACATCCAGGACGACATCAAGGTCTCGCGCAAGCTCACCGTGACGCTCGGCCTGCGCTACGACTACGAGGCGCCGCCGACCGAGCGCTTCAACCAGATGAACCGCGGCTTCGCCTTCGACCAGACGAGCCCGCTCCAGGCGCAGATCGCCGGCCGCCCCGGCGTCTCGGAGTGCCCGGCCTGCGGGAACCTCCGCGGCGGCCTGCTCTTCGCGGGCGTCGGCGGACAGCCCGAGGAGGCGTTCGAGCGCGACCGCAACAACTTCCAGCCGCGCGTCGGCGCCGCCTACGAGTTGAACGACAAGACGGTGCTGCGCGGCGGCTACGGCCTCTACTACTTCCCGCAGGCCGAGTTCGGCGGCACGCTCGGCTACACCATCAACACGCCCTTCGTGGCGGCCGTGGGTGGCGGCGCGCAGGCCTTCATCCCGGCCAACACGCTGAGCAACCCGTTCCCGACCGGCATCCTGACCCCCGTCGGCTCGTCGCAGGGGCTGCTGACGCAGGCCGGTAACAGCATCGAGTTCGCCAACCCCGACCACGAGATTCCGAAGATTCACCAGTTCTCGTTCGGCGTGCAGCGGCAGCTCCCGGGAGGCTTCAAGCTCGACGTGGCCTACGTCGGCAGCCGCAGCGTGGACGTGCTGACCGGCGACTTCAACGTCGGCGGCCAGCGCAACATCAACGTCCTGAGCGCGGCGCAGCTCGCCGACGCGCGGCAGAACCCCGCCTTCTACAACGCGCAGGTGCCCAACCCCTTCGCGGGGCTGCTCCCGGGCACGGGCCTGAACGGCGCGACCGTCGCGCGCCGCCAGCTCCTGCTGCCGTTCCCGCAGTTCCAGGGCGTCACCGTGAACCTGGAGAACGTGGGGAAGGTCTGGTACGACTCGCTCCAGATCAGCGGCGAGCGGCGCACCGCCAGCGGGCTGACGATGATCGCGTCCTACACCTTCTCGAAGACGATGTCGGCGCTCAACTTCCTCAACCCGCAGGACGCCGAGCCCTCGAAGTCGGTGGCCGACTTCGACCGCCCGCACGTCTTCGTCCTGAGCGGCGTCTACCAGCTCCCGTTCGGCAGAGACCGCCGCTTCCTGAGCGACGCGGGCACGGCCGCGAACCTGCTCCTCGGCGGCTGGGAGTACAACTTCATCGCGCGCTTCCAGTCGGGCCAGCCGGTCAACCTGGGCGGCGACTTCGACCTGATCGCCGACCCGACCATCGAGGACAACACGGCGGCCATGTACTTCAACACCTGCACCCGCCTCGCCAACGGCACGACCCGCCAGCCGAACGCGGCCGGCACGGCCTTCGTGACCGGGTGCAGCAACCCCGCGTGGCAGGCGCGCGGCGCGGACACCCTGCGCACGACCCCGTTCCGCATCGCCAGCCTCCGCGTGCCTTCGCCGCCCCAGTTCGACATGTCGCTCAACAAGAGCTTCATCTTCACCGAGTCGCTGCGCGCGCAGTTCCGCGTCGAGGCATTCAATGTCACGAACACGGGCATCTTCGGCGGCCCCAACACCGACCCGAACAGCACGCAGTTCGGCCGGCGCGGGACGGGCATCCGCAACTTCCCGCGGCAGATTCAGCTCGGGTTCAAGTTCTACTTCTAAAGACGGCTTGAGCCCTAAACGAGAAGGCCCCTCCCGGTAATGGGAGGGGCCTTCACATTTCAGGTCAGAACCGCCCGCGGTAGCGGGTGGGCCTTTGAGAGACGGCAGGCTCGGGTAATCGAGGCCGACCCGCCACCGCGGGCGGTTCTGACCTTATCTCCTTGAAATGATTTTGACCTCGCGCTCGCCCGCGCCCGCGCCGAAGCTCGCGCGCGGCACGCGCAGCAGGCCCTGCCAGTAGGTGTACGCGGAGGGCGGGAGCCTCCGCCCGTCCACCTCCACCCGCGCGGGCGGGCTGAAGAGTCCCGCGCCGAAGTCGCCCGCCTCGCGCAGCCTGACGACCGTCACGCCGCGCCCCTCCTGCCTCACGGAGACGACGCCCGCGGGGCCGAGGTACTTGTCGAGCAGCCCGAAGACCGAGACCCCGCCGCGCGCCGACACGACCGTGAAGAGTTCAAAGCCCGTCTCGCCCAGCTCGAAGGGGAGCGACATCCCTCGCGTGATGATGCGCACGCTCCGGTCGCCCGCCTTGTAGACTGAGACGCCGGGCTGCGTCTCGCCCGCGGGCAGCTCGGCGTCGAGCGCGCCGAGCGCGCCCGCGACGCGCTCCGCCGTCTTGTTGACGTTGAAGGCCGCGACCACCCCGGCCGTGTAGCCGGGCCGCGTCACGCGCGCCGAGACCTTCAAAGGGACGGGCTCGACCGAAGGGTCGTTGAGCAAAAGGTCGCGCGTCACCTGCGCCGGCTCGTCGGCCATGAGCAGGCGGCCGTCGGCGAGCGCGAGCCGCTTGAGAATCTCGGGCCGCTCCTTGCCCGGCTCGTCTGTGAAGTAGACGGGGCCGCCGCTCACGGCGCGCGCGGCGGCGTGGTACTCGGCCGCCTCGTCGTGCGACTGGAACATGTCCCAGTCGGGGTAGGCGAAGTTGGAAATCCAGAAGGCGTTGTAGGCGTTCTGGTAGACGTGGTCTTTCGGGTTGTGCCTCAGCTCGGGCTGGTAGTCGTCGCTGCTGCGCGCGACGTTCGACGCGTGCCAGTTGTACGCGTTCTCCAGAGACATCTCCATGCAGTTGATGAGCCCGAGCCCGCCCGCGTCGAAGAACTTCCCGGCCGCCGCTTGCAGGTTGCGGTGCGAGCCGCCGCCCGCGTCGAAGAGCGGCATCAGGCCGTCGGTGAACTTGACGTTGTTGCCCTGCCCGTCCACCTTCACGAAGTCGTAGCCCCAGCCCTTCAACAGGCGGAACCAGTCCTCGTAAAAACTCTGGCCGCGCCCGTCGCGCGGGTCGGGCAGGAGCTTCCCTTCGAGCCCCTTGAACATCCTGTACTTCCGCTCAAGCTCCGAGTCGGGGGCGACGCCGTTCCAGTAGCCCTGGAACGTGTGCCACACGCCGACGTGCGGCACGCGGTACTCTTCGCGCAGCCGTCGCGCGAGCGCGGCCATCCCGCCGGGAAACTTCGACGCGTCGGCCTCGAAGGCCGCGAGCTTCTGGTCTCTGACCGAGAGCCAGCCGTCGTCCACCAGCACGAAGCCGAGCGGGATGTTCTTCTCGCGTATCGAGCGGACGCTCGCGGCGACCTTCTCGGCCGTCACGTCCTGCCCGTACGCGTTCCACGAGCACCAGCCGAGCGAGCGGAAGACCTCCGGGTAGGGCTTCTGCCAGCGCAGGCGGCCGTACTGCCCGGTCGCCGCGAAGGCCGTCTCGTAGGTGGCGCGCGGGAGCGCGTAAGGGTCTGCGCCCGCGGCGTAGGCGAAGAGGGGCACGCGGCGCGGCGCGAGGTCGGGGTCGTAGCTCGAAGCGGTGACGCGGAACTCGGGCCGCCACTCGATCTCCGAGACGCCGACCTCGCCCAACATCCCGCCGCCCGCGAGCGGCACGAGCAGGTGGTAGTCTTCGCCCTCGGTCTGCCGCCACAGCATGAGCTGGTTGGCCGGGCCTAAGAGGCGGTAGTCGGAGAAGAAGACCGGGGCCGTCCAGTAAATCTTGAAGCGCTTGGTCGCCGTCCCGCGCGCGAAGCGGTCGAGGCTTGAGACGAGCTGCACGCCCTCGCGCGGGGCGAGGGCCGGCCCTTCGTAGTCGAGCCACGCGACGAGCACGCCCGAGTTCTGGTAACGGCGTACTTCGAGCGTCGCGCCCTTCACCCCGCGGGCGTCGCCGTTAGGCTTCAGGCGGAAGCGCTCTCTTTCAAACGCGCCCGCGGCGTCCGAGCCCGCGTCCCGCCCGGCCGCCTCCAACTCGCCCGAGACCGCCGCCCCGTCCGCCAGCCGCAGGCGCAGGCGCATCACCGTCATCACGAGCCCCGGCCCGCGCCTCAGTTGGAGCTGGCCGCGGTTCAGCGAGACGTTAGACTGCCCCGGAGATTGGGCACGGCCCGCGACGCACGCGGCCGCCAGGAAGAGTGCAAGGAGAACGATTCGTCTAAGCATGTGTGGAGTCCTTTTCACACAACGTAAGGTGCTTGTCAAATACTTCGCGCGGCGTTCATCGGGGCGTGACCGCGATAGCGGTCAGTACCATCCGCGGTAGCGGGTGGGCCTTTGCAAACCGGGCGCGCCGCATCACCACGACCCACCCGCTACCGCGGGCGGTACTGACCTGTCTTACCCGCGCCGGTCGCACCCGGCCGCACGCCGCCGTGATGCTCCGTTCGTGGTATAAACTCGACTGCACGCACAGGTCAGAACTCAAAAGGTAACTCCGTCAGCCATGATCGTTACTTGGAAGGGAACTTGCAGCCTGCTCTTATGCCTGCTCACGCTCCTACAGCCCGCGCGCGCGCAGGAGGCGCGGCCGCAGGAGTCGGCCGGCCGCCACGCGCTGATGCCCGTGCCCGCCTCCCTGCGGCTACTCGGCGGGCGGATGAAGGTCGAGCAGACCTTCACGGTCGCCTTCCAGGGGCACACAGACGCGCGGCTCCGGGGCGGGGTCGAGCGCGCGCTGCGCAGGCTGGAGCGGCGGACGGGCTTTGAATTTTCGCGCGCGACGGCCGAAGCGCCCGCGGCCGCCAACCTCGTCCTGCAAACCGGCGGGCCGGGGAAGGCGGTGCCCTCGCTCGAAGAGGACGAGTCCTACGCGCTCGAAGTCTCCGAGCGCCAGGCGTTCGTTAACGCGCCGACGGTCGTCGGCAGCCTGCGCGGCCTTGAGACATTTCTGCAACTGCTCTCGGCCGACGCCTCGGGCTACTACGTCCCCGAGGCGCGCATCCGCGACACGCCCCGCTTCCCCTGGCGCGGCCTGCTCGTAGATGTCGGCCGACACTTCGAGCCCGTCGAAGTCATCAAGCGCAACCTCGACGGCATGGCCGCCGTCAAGCTCAACGTCCTGCACTGGCACCTCACCGACGACCAGGGCTTCCGCATCGAGAGCAAAGTCTTTCCCAAACTCCACCAGCAGGGCTCGGACGGACTCTTCTACACGCAGGAGGAGGTGCGCGACATCATCGCCTACGCGCGCGAGCGCGGCATCCGCGTCGTGCCGGAGTTCGACGTGCCCGGCCATTCGACCTCCTGGTTCGCGGGCCACCCCGAACTCGCCAGCGCGCCGGGGCCTTACAAGCCCGAGCGCCGCTTCGGCGTCTTCGACGCCGCGATGGACCCGACGCGCGAGGAGACTTATAGATTCTTAGACCGCTTCCTCGGCGAGATGGCCGCGCTCTTCCCGGACGCCTACCTGCACGTCGGCGGCGACGAGGTGACGGGGAAGCACTGGCGGCTCAACCCGCAGATTCAAGCCTTCATGGCGAAGAACAACCTCGCCGACAAGCACGCGCTCCAGGCGCACTTCAACCGCCGCCTCTCGCAGATCGTTCAGAGGCACGGCAAGCGCATGGTCGGCTGGGACGAGATCATGCACCCGAACATACCCAGAGACACGGTCATCCAGTCCTGGCGCGGGCCGAAGTCTCTGGCCGAGGGCGCGCGGCAGGGCTTCCCCGGGATACTCTCGAACGGCTACTACCTCGACCACCTGCTCCCCGCGGAGACGCACTACCTCAACGACCCCCTGCCGGAGGGCAACGGTTTAAGTGAGGCGGAGGCGTCGCGCGTGCTCGGCGGCGAGGCTTGCATGTGGGCCGAGTACGTCGGCCCCGAGAACTTCGACGCGCGCGTCTGGCCGCGACTGGCCGCGATAGCCGAACGCCTCTGGTCGCCGCGCGAGGTGCGCGACGTGGAGGACATGTACCGGCGGCTCGGACGCGTCAGCGTGCAGCTCGAAGAGGTGGGGCTGACGCACCGCACCGCGCCGGAGAAGATGCTGCGGCGGCTCGCGGGCGGCGAAGAGGTCGCGCCGCTCGAAACGCTCGCCGGCGCGCTCGCGACGAAGCCCATCTGGGAGCGCGAGCGCATCCGGCCCATCACGCAGCAGACCCCTCTGACGCGGCTCGTCGATGCGGCCGTGCCGGACGCCGCGCCCGCGCGCGAGTTCGCGTCGGCGGTCAACTCCCTGCTGGAAGACGCGCCGCGTTTCCGCTCGCGCCGCGAGCGCGTGCGCGAACTGCTGGAACGTTGGCGCGCGGCCCACGCGCCCCTGCGCGTCATGGCCGACCGCTCGCCCCTCATGCGCGACGCGGAGCCGCTCGCGCGCGACCTGTCGGAGCTGAGCGCCGCGGGCCTCGAAGCGCTCGAATACCTCGTGGGCGGCCCCGCGCCGCCCGCCGCTTGGCGCGAAGAGCGGCTGGCCCTCGTCGAGCGCGTCGCGCAGAAGAAGACGGAGGTCGGACTCGCCCCCCTCCCCGCCGTCAAGCTCCTCGTCGTCGCGGCCGCCGAAGCGCCGCGCCTGCAAACCATGCCGCCCGCCGAATGGCGCGCACACGTCACGGCCCTTGCAGAAGGGAAGAAGTAAAGCCCCGAAGGGGCGTCATAAGGTAGCCAGGGGCAGAGCGAAGGCTTTAGCCTGAGCGCCGCCCCTGGTCACGACGTGATAATACGTTGAGCCCTGAAAGGGCGAAATAACGGTCGATGTTATTCCGCCCTTTCAGGGCTCATGATTATTTTGTGGCCGTTAACCAGGGGCGTTGCCCCTGGCTTTCATATGACGCCCCTTCGGGGCTTGCCGAACCTCTTCAACGCGATGTGCCCGCCTCCTTCTCCATCCCTTCGTTGAACGAGGGCGGCGCGGCGGACGGCGCGGTCGCCCACCTCTTATTCGGCTCGGGGCCGAGGGTGAAGTCGAGCGCGCCGCCGCGCGCGATTGCTTCGTAAGGTATCCACGTCTTCTCGTGCGGGCGGCCGTTCAGGCGCAGCTCCTGGACGTAGGGGCTCGAAGCTTTCGCGCTGCGGCCCCTTATCGTGAGCAGCCCGCCGCCCTTCTGTCGGATGTCGATCTCGGGGAAGAGGGGGCTGTTGATTGAGAACCCGCCGACGCCCGGGATGATTGGATACAGGCCGAGCGACGCGAAGACGATCCACGAAGAGGTCGCCCCGAGGTCGTCGTTGCCGGGGATGCCGCCGGGGTCTGCTGTGAACAGCTCGGTCAGCACGCGGCGCGTCGTCCCTTGCGTCTTCCACGGCTCGCCGACGTAGTTGTAGACCCACGGCACGGGGAAGACCGGCTCGTTGCCGATGAAGAAGTGGGGGCGGTCGGGGCCCGCGTTCAGCTCCTTGAAGAAGCTGTCGAGGCGCGCGGAGACCGCCTCGTTCCCGCCGATGCGCTCGACGACGGCGCGCAGGTTGTGCGGGATCATCCACGTGTACTGCGTGGCGTTCCCCTCGACGTAGGACTTGTGGCTCTCGGGCCGCCACGGCAGCTCCGGCCTGTAGAGCATCGCCTTGAAGTCGAAGCCCGGCAGCCACGAGCCGTCGGCCCAGCGCCCGCGTATGTAGCGCGTCTGCGGGTCGAACAGCCGCGTCCAGAACTGCGCGCGGCGCATCATCTCGGCGTGCGTCTTCGGGTCGCCCTGCGCGCGCGCGAACTGCGCGAGCGCGAAGTCGGCGGTCTCGTATTCGAGCGCGACCGACGGCGAGCCGCGCAGCCCCTTCTGCTCCATCGGGACGTAGCCGTACTTGAGGAAGTCCGCGAGCCCCGGCCTGACGAGGTAGGTCTTCGACCGGGCCTCGGGGTCGGTCGCCCCGCGCAGCATCGCACGTAGCGCCGCGCGCGCGTCGAAGTCGCGCGCGCCGAAGGCCCACGTGCCCGCGATGATGGGCACGGCCGGGTCGCCGTACATCGCGCCGGTCTCGTCGTTGGCGACGGGCCATTTGGGAAGGCCGCCGCCGCCCTGCTCAGCGTCGTTGACGAGCGACTGCGCCATGTCGCTCGCCTCTTCGGGGAACAGCCACGCGACGAGCGGCGAGTGCGAGCGGTAGATGTCCCAGCCGGAGAAGTTCGTGTACTGCGTGTGCCCCGGCGCTCTGTGCAGGCGGTCGTCGAAGCCGATGTACTCGCCGTCGGCGTCGCCGAAGGTGGTCGGGTGGAGCAGCGTGTGGTAGAGCGCCGTGTAGAAGACCTGCGTCTCCGACTCCGTCCCGCCGCGCACAGAGACGCGCCCGAGCGCCTCGTTCCAACGCGCACGCGCCCGCGCGCGCACCGCCTCGAAGTCCCAACCCGAATTTTCGGCGCGCAGGTTCGCGCGCGCCTTCTCGACGCTCACGTAAGAGAGGCCGACCTTCATGCGGACGGCGGTGCCGGAAGCGTTGTCGAACGTGACGTAGCCGCCGGTCCGGCTCCCGCCGCGGGCGGGGCTCACGCCGGGCAGCACGCGGTCGCCGTCCCACGAGCCGAACGAGCCGAACGGCCTGTCGAACTCCGCGGCGAAGTAGAGCACGTAGCGGTTGCGCGTGCCGCAGAAGGCCCCGCTCGCCACCATCCCCGTCATCCTCCGGTCGCCCTCGGCGCGCCACTCCGCCTCCTGCACGCCCGTCGCGTTGCGCCCGACGTTGACCAGCAGCGTCGCGGGCTTGCCTTGTGGAAAGTCGAAGACGGCGAAGCCCGTGCGCGTCGTCGCGGTCAGGCTCACACGCACGCCCGACTCAAGCGTGACCTCGTAGAAGCCGGGCGAGGCGCTCTCCCTGTCGTGCGAAAACTTCGCGACGTAATCGCCCGGCGAGGTGGCGGGCGACTTCTCGACGCGCCCGGCGACGGGCATCAAAGGCACGTCGCCGAAGACGGGGCAGCCCGGCCCGCTCAGGTGCGTGAGGCTGAAGCCCCGGACGCCCGTGTCGCGGTGGACGTAGCTGCCGCGGTCTTCTGGCCCGAAGCCCCTCTCGGTGTCCGGGCTGAACTGCACCATCCCGAAGGGCACGGTCGCGCCGGGGAAGGTGTTGCCGGAGGCGTTCCCGCCGAGGTAGTCGGGCAAAGGCGAGTTGGCCGTCCCGATAAAAGGGTTGACGTAACGCGCGGCGTCGAACGCGCGCGTCTGCGCGCCGGCGGCAAGCGCGAGCGCGAAGAGGAAGGTTAAGAAGGCGGAGAGTGTTCTCTTCATCATCAACTTTACTTGCGGCCCAAACGCAGCGACGCGACCTTTGCAGGGTCGGTCGCGCCCTTCGTCAGCCACTCGCGCGCGAGGCGGCGCACCGACTCGACGTCTTTGCCCGCGACGCCCATCAGCGAGTAGAAGTCGCGCCGCTCGGTCTCCTCGTTCTTCATGCTCCACAGGTCGAGGCCGAAGGGGGCGAAGTGGCTCGGGTACTTTTTGTAAGACTCGTCGTCCACGTCGTGCGCCTGGCTGTTGAGCCAGCCCACCGGCCAGTGATCCCACGAAAGGCTCCGCCAGCCCCAGCCGCCCGTCGCCTTGTCCGAGTGCTCCTTCATCCGCGTCCCCCCGACGGGGTAGCCCGACGCCTCGCCGACGGCGAAGAAGGGCGATGCGTCGCGGAAGGGGATGAGGCCGACGAACCCGCGCGCGTCGTCCAGCTCCTTCCACGGCGAGCCCGTGCGGCGCGCGGTGCTCGTGAAGGGCTTGCCCGGCTTCGGCGCGGGCTTCCAGTAGATGTCCGCGCGCGCGTTCGAGAAGGCGTCGAGCCCGACGAAGGCGTGACTCTCCCCCGTCGCCTCGTCGCGTTCGAGCACGTCGAACCAGAGCTTGCCGACCGGCGTCATCGCTATCAGCTCAATCGGCTCGCGCGCGTAACCGCGGTTGTCGCCGGGCATCAGAGACTCGTAGCTCTGCCGGCGGAGGACTAGGCCGTTGGGGAAGGCCCAGAAGTCTTCCGTCGCGCGGTAGGCCGCCTCGCCCGTCTTCATGTTGACGCCGAAGTAAGTCCAGCGCACCCACACGCGGCGCGGCCCCTGCTCGATGACCTCCACGAAGCTGTTGCGCTCGCGCCGCCCCTGCTCGTTGAACAGCTCGGCCCAGCCCTCGTTGCCCTCGAACATCTGGTAGGAGAGCGCGACGCCGGAGGGCAGCTCGAACCAGGGGCAGTAGCTCGCCTCGTGCGAGAAGACGAAGCGCTGCGGGAGGTCGCGCCAGTGGATGACGAAAGCCTTCCGCGGGTTGATGTCCGCGTGCGGCGGCGACTTGAAGTCGCCCCGGTAGTTACCGTAGACGTAATCGGAGACCTCGACGACCGACACGCCCGCCGTCTTCAACGTCTTCAACTCCGCCATCGTCACGGGCGCTTGCCGTCGGAAGGGGGAGTCCTGCGCGGCGGCGCAGGACGCGCCGCAGAGAGTAATGACGACCGCCGTCGCCAGTGTGTTTAAGTTAAAGCGCATGGTACGCGAGCCAGGTCAGAACCGCCCGCGGTAGCGGGTGGGCCTTAACGATAGGCAGCATCCGAGTAACAAAGGCCCACCCGCTACCGCGGGCGGTTCTGACCTTATTGGGTCTCGACCACCTTCCCGGTCACGGTAAAGCTGCCGCTGACGACGCCGGTCGTGGCGGCGTCGGCCGAGCCCGTGAAGCCGGGCTGTTTGCCGCCGACGGAGACGCGGAACTCTCCCGGCTCAAGCAGACGGCGTCCGCGCCCGTCCACGAGCGACAGGTCTCGCGGCGTCAAGGTGAAGCTGACGCGCCGCCGCTCGCCGGGCTTGAGGTGGATGCGGCGCACGCCTTTGAGCATTCGGATGGGAACGGGCGAGGAAGCCTCCGCGTCCGTCACGTAGAGCTGCACGACCTCGTCGCCCGCGCGCGCGCCGGTGTTCTGCACCTCGACGCTCAGTTCAACATTTTGGCCCGCCGCGTAGCTCTTCGAGCCGAGCTTGAGGTCGCCGTACTTGAAGGTCGTGTACGACAGGCCGTGGCCGAACGGGTAGAGCGGGTCGCCCTTGAAGTAGCGGTAGGTCTTCCCGTCCATGCCGTAGTCGTCGAACGGCGGCAGTTGTTCGACCGACTTGTAGAAGGTGACGGGCAGGCGGCCCGCCGGGTTGTAGTCGCCGAAGAGCACGTCGGCCAAAGCCGCCCCGCCCTCCTCGCCGGGATACCACGCTTCGACGATGGCGGGCACGTTTCCTTGCGCCCAGTTGACGGCGAGCGCGCCGCCGTTCGTGAGCGCGAGGACGACCGGCTTGCCCGTGGCGGCGACGGCCTTCAGTAACTCATCCTGCGCGGCGGGCAGGTCGAGGCGCGTGCGGTCGCCGCCGCTGAAGCCCTCGACCTTCACGTCCATCTCCTCGCCTTCGAGCGACGGCGAGAGACCTAGAGCCATCACGACCACGTCCGCCTCGCGCGCGGCCTTGAGCGCCTCCTCGCGGAGCGAAGCTTTCAGACCCGGCGGCCCCCAGACGAGCCTCGCGGTGGCCGCGGCCCAGCGCTCGTAGTATTCGACGCGGAGCTTGTAGGCGCGCCCCGCTTCCAGCTCGACCGGCTTCGTCACGGTCGTCAGCCTGCCGTCCTGCCAGTGCTCGACGAGCAGCCGGTCGTCTAGGAAGACGCGGACGCCGTCGTCGGCGCGCGCGCCGAACTCGTACGTGCCCGACGCGGGCGGGACGAAGTAGCCCGTCCAGCGCGCCGAGAAGTTGTCGGTGTTGACTTCGGGGACGGGCGCGTTCGTGAACCACTCGAAGTTGAGCTGCTCGTCCACGCGCGTCGCGACCGGCGTCCCTTGTAAGTCCTTGTTGTCGAAATACTCGGCCTTGAGCCCGCGCGAGGTCTTCTCTCTGTCCCGGAACAACGAAGAGGCCGGGACGGGGAGGATGGCCTCGCCCGTGAGCGTCGTGCCGAGCGCGTAGGTGACGCGCGTCTGCGGCGAGACCTTGCGGCGGATGCCTTCGAGCGCCGTCGTCCACTTCGAGGGGATGCCGTGGTAGTTGCCGAGCAGGACTTCGAGCGAGTCCGCGTTGGGGCCGATGACGGCGATTGATTTCAAGTCCTTCTTAAGCGGGAGCGTGTTCCGCTCGTTCTTGAGCAGCACGATTGATTCGCGCGCCGCGCGGGCGGCAAGCTCGCGGTTGGCGGCCGAGTCGTTAACTTCCACGGGGATGCGCGCGTACGGATTCATCTCGGGCGGGTCGAACATGCCGAGCCGGAAGCGCGCCTCGAACAGGCGCTTGACCGCCGTGTCGATCTCGGCCTCCGTGATGAGCCCTTGTTTGATGGCGGCCGGGAGCGCGCGGTACTCGTAGCCGCACGTCAAATCGGTCCCGGTCTTGACCGCGACGGCGACGCCCTCCTCCTCGGTCTTCCTGAAGTTGTGCTTCTTATAGATGTCCGCGACGGCGTCGCAGTCGGAGACGACGTAGCCCGAGAAGCCCCAGCGCTCGCGCAGAAGCTCTTGCAGCAGCCGCGGGCTGGCGCACGCCGGCTCGCCGTTGAGGCGGTTGTAGGCGCACATGACCGAGCCCGCCTTGCCCTCGACGACAGCGGCGCGGAAGGCGGGCAGGTACGTGTCTTCGAGGTCGCGCTCGGGCGGGCGCGCGTCGAAGGTGTGGCGCAGGGACTCGGGGCCGCTGTGGACGGCGTAGTGCTTCGGCGTGGCGATGGTCTTCAAATACTTCGGGTCGTCGCCCTGCATCCCTCGGACGAAGGCGACGCCGAGGCGCGAGGTCAGGTAGGGGTCTTCGCCGTAGGTCTCCTGCCCCCGCCCCCAGCGCGGGTCGCGGAAGATGTTGATGTTCGGCGACCAGAACGTGAGTCCGTAAAAGCGCCTGCGGAAGTCGCGGCGGACGGCGTCGTTGTACTTGGCGCGCGCCTCGTCGGAGATGGCGGCGGCGACCGACTTGACCAGCTCCTCGTTCCACGTCGCGCCTAAGCCTATCGCCTGCGGGAAGACCGTCGCGTGGCCCGCGTAGGCGACGCCGTGCAGCGCCTCGTTCCACCAGTCGTAGGCGGGGACGCCCAGCCTCTCAATCGCCGGGGCCTTGTTCATCATCTGCCCGACCTTCTCTTCGAGTGTCATCCGCGAGACGAGGTCGTCCACACGCTGTTTGACGGGGAGCCGCGGGTTGAGATAGTCCGCCGCCGCCGCGCTCGTCTGCGCGTTGACAGGCAGCCCCGACACCAGGAGGGAAGTTAGGAATAAGAGACGAGTCAGTTGGCGTATTGTCCGGTTCATAAAGTGATAAGACTGGCCGTTGCCGGGAGCGCGGGCATCCTTGCCCGCCAAAGCGTGCAAGAGCACGCTTAGATGTGATGCGTCATGTCTCAACGTTGAGTCCAAAGTCACACGGCCTTCGCGCTGTCGCGCTCATGGCGGGCAGGGATGCCCGCGCTCCCAGCGAGGAGCGGCCTTATTGCTTCGCGGTGGTCACTGCCCGCGTGACTCAAGGATGACGGCCTCGAAGGGCGCGAGGCTCATCTCGCCGGAGACCTTGCCCTCCGCGCGCGGCAGGCTGCTGAGCGCGACGTTGTAAGAGAACGGGCCGGTTCTCATCGGCGGGGGCAGCTTGAACGTGCGCCGCTCGGCAGACATGTTGAGGGCGACGATGACGTGATGGCCACGCGTGGTGCGCTTGTAGGCGTAGACGTGCGGGTCTTCGCCGACGCTCGCGTAAGAGCCGTCGAGGAGCGCGGGGCTGCGGCGGCGCAGCGCGATGAGCCGGCGGTAGAAGTTGAGGAGCGAGTCGGGGTCGTCCTCCTGCGCGTCCACGTTGCGCTGCTTGTAGCTCGGCGGGACGGGGAGCCACGGCGCGCCCGTGGTGAAGCCCGCGTGGGGGGTCGCGTCCCACTGCATCGGCGTGCGCTCGCCGTCGCGCCCCTTGCGCAGAGGCCAGTAGCGCTTGCCCACGGGGTCGCGCACCTCCTCGACCGTCTTCGGCTCGGTCGTCACCATGCCGATCTCCTCGCCGTAGTAGAGGAACGGCGTGCCGCGCAAGGTGAGGAGCATCGTCGCCGTCAGCCGTGCAATCAGGTCGTTGTTCTTCCCGTCGCCGAGGCGGTCGTAGTGGCGCGGAATGTCGTGGTTCGAGAGCACGTAGGTCGTCCAGCGCCCGGCGAGCGCCCGCTCGCTCTGCCCGATCACGTCGCGGAAGATTTTGGCGTCGAGCTTCGACCGCGCCGGCTCCATCACGAGGAAGAAGTTGAAGGGCAGGTGGACGCCGTTGTCCGAGGGGCCGTAGTAGCGCATCAGCTCCTCCCACTTCGGCACGTACGCCTCGCCGACGAGCACGCTCTCCGGGTTGATCGAGTCGTTGAAGGCGCGCAGGCGCACCATCGCGTCCTGCACCTCGGGCAGGTCGCGGTTGTGTTTCTTCTCCTGCTCGTGCTCGGTCGTGCTGCCGAAGCGCAGCTCGGGCAGGACGGGGTTGTCGCGCAGGCCGGGGTCTTCGTAGAGGTAGTTGACGGCGTCGAGCCGGAAGCCGTCCGCGCCCCGCCTGAGCCAGAAGCGGATGGTCTCAAGCATGCGCCGCTCGACGGCGGGGTTGCGCCAGTTCAGCTCGGGCTGCTGCGGGTAGAAGTAGTGGTAGTAATACTGGCCCGTCTTCTCGTCGAGCGTCCACGCGACGGGGCCGAAGGACGAAGACCAGTTGTTGGGGCGCGAGCCGTCGGGCCGGGGGTCGCGCCAGACGTACCAGTCGCGCTTGGGGTTGGTGCGCGACGAGCGCGACTCGACGAAGAAGGGGTGCTGGTCGGAGGTGTGGTTGAGGACGAAGTCGATGATGACTTTGATCCCGCGCCGGTGCGCCTCGCGCACCAGCCGGTCGAAGTCGGCGAGCGTGCCGAACTGCGGGTCAACGTCCTCGTAGTCGCTCACGTCGTAGCCGAAATCGACCTGCGGCGAGGGGTAGAAGGGCGTCACCCAGATGGCGTCCACGCCGAGGTCGCGCAGGTGGTCGAGCCGCGCGGTGATGCCGTTGAGGTCGCCGACGCCGTCGCCGTTCGAGTCCTGAAAGCTGCGCGGGTAGATTTCGTAGAAGACGGCGCGCTGCCACCACGGCGGCCCCGCCTTCGCGGCGCGGCGCGCGGGCGGCCGCGTCTGCGCCGGCGCGGCCGAGGCGAGCGGCGAGAACGAGAACAGCAGGGCGAGGGCCGCGCGGCCGAGCCGGGCGCGCGACGCCCCTGTGGTCTGCTTCATGCGCGAGTGGTTCCTCAACGTCGGGTGGGTTGAACTCCGGAGGCGGCGCGCGGTCGCGCGGCCCCTTCAGCCGCGGGACGAAGCCGCGCCGCCGTGCGCCTGCTGCGCGGCCCACGCCTGCCGCCCGAGCAGCAGCGCGCCGTAGGCCCCGCTGTCGCCGCCGAGTTCGGCCTGCACGATCCGCACCTCTTCGACCGGCGCTATCTTAACAGACCGGCGGATGCGTTCGCGCAGCGGAACCAGCAGCTGGTCGCCGGCCGTCGAGACGCCGCCGCCGAGGATGACGGCCTCGGGCGCGAGCGCCGCGACGACGTTGCCGAGGCCGAGGGCGAGGTAAGCGACGGTCTCGTCCCACACCTCCCCGGCCACCGCGTCGCCGGCCCGCGCCGCCTCGGCGACCGCGCGCGCCGTGATCCCCTCCAAGCCGCCGCCGCCTTCGAGCAGCATCGAGGTTCGGCCGCCGCCGGCTAGGCGTTCGGCCGCGCGCCGCGCGATGCTCGTGCCGGAGCAGAGCGCTTCGAGGCAGCCGCGCGCGCCGCAGCCGCAGGGCGGCCCCCCGGGCTCGACCACCATGTGCCCGACCTCGCCCGCCGCGTCGCCGACGCCGTGGACGAGGCGGCCGTTCACGATGATGCCGCCGCCGATCCCCGTCGAGATGGTGACGTAGACGAGGTTGTCCGCGCCGCGCCCCGCGCCGTACTCGCGCTCGCCGAGCGCGGCGGCGTTGGCGTCGTTGTCGAGCAGCACGGGCACGCCGAGCCGCTCGCGGACGAGCGCGGCGACGGGGAACTCGTCCCAGCCGGGCAGGTTCGGCGGCGAGAGAATCAGCCCGCGGTCGCGGCTGAGCGGG
>DATMVD010000040.1:0-44268 GCA_035563535.1 Pyrinomonadaceae bacterium
GAGGCGGCCCTCGGCCGCGTCGTTGATGAGCTGGACGAGCTTGGACGGCGGGGCGAGCCCGTAGGCGCGCGTCCACTGCCCCCTCGCGTCGTTGCCGACGAGCACCGTCGGCGTGTGGTCGGAGGGGCTGGCGGTCGCCGCGCCGAGCGCTCTCAGCAACTCGTCCACCTGCGGCTTCGCCCCCGTCAGGAGCGTCCAGCCGGGGCCGGCCTTGAACTTCCCGCCCCACGCCTTCAGGCGCTCGGGCGTGTCGGTCGCCGGGTCAACCGAGACCGAGATGAGGCGCACGTCGCGCCCGGCGCGCTCGCCCAGCTCCCTCTGCACGCGCGCGAAGGTCGCGCCCAAAGGCGGGCAGACGGTCGTGCAGGTGGTGAAGATGAACTGGACGGCGACCACCTTACCCTTGACGAGGTCGCCGTAGAAATGCACCCTGCGCCCGTCCTGGTCGAGCAGCTCAACGTCCGGGATGTTAACACCCGAGTCGGCCGAGGCGGCACGCGGGGGCGGGTCGGGCGCGCGCGCCGCCGCCCTTCCCTCTTCGCGCACCTGGCGCAAGTCCATCTTGCACTTCGGGCAGGAGCCGGGCTTTGCCGACTTCACCTCGGGGTGCATCGGGCACGCGTAGTGCGCAGCCGTCCTGCGCGCCGCGGCCGGCCCCTGGTGCTCGTGTTGCGCGTGCGCGGGCGCGGCCGCCCCCGCCAGCGCCGCCGACGCGAAGGCCGCCCGCGCGGCGAATGACAGCAGAGTCCGAAGGCCCATCTCCCCCCCTTTCAATTCGCGGCCGTCGTCAGCGTCAGGTGCGGAAGCTGCCTGAAGCCGACGCCCCTCGACCGGCTCTCGACGAAGACCATGTAGACGCCGTCCTGCGGGACGTTGACCTCAAGCTCGTAGACGCCGCCGCCGACCGACGCGGCGATGTCGCGCTTCTGCCAGATGCCGGGCGAGAGGAAGAAGAGGACGCGCACGTCCTTCAGCCCCTCGACGGGCCGCCCCGTCGCCGGGTCCGTCAGCTTGAATTGAATCTTGTAGCTCTCGCCCGCGCGCGGCAGCGTCCCCTTGTTGAGGTACTCGACGCTGAGCGAGGGCTTGCGCTCCGGCTCCGCGTTCGGGTCGGGTTTGGCCGTCGCCTCGAAGCAGTGGACGACGCGCGGCGAGCCGAGCAGGAACGAGATGTCGTAGACGCCCTCCTTCGGCAGGCGCGCGGTCGTCGCGTAGACGCCGAGCGACTCTTCGCGCAGGGAGCGGTCAACGACCTTCACGGCGCGCGCCTCGCGCTTGTAGTTCTGGAAGTTACCCATCGGGGCGGCCATGCCCTCGGCGTAGTAGTAGATCATCCGGTCGGCCGGGTTCGCCAGCAGGATGGAGTTGGGCTCGGGCGCGGGGACGAAGGCGTCCGCGCGCGAGGCGAACGCGCGCGCGAGGCCCGGCGCGTTCTGCCCGCCGGGGAACTTTATCACGTCGGGCTCCTTGCCGACCGTCGAGAGGCGGACGGCCGAGACCTCCTCGGTGCCGAGCGAGCGGACGTAGGCGAAGGCGTCGGTGAAGGCGACCTGGTCGGGCGACTTCCCTACGGGGACGCTGTGCGCCATGCGGTTGGTCGAGGCGTCGAAGACGTGGACGACCGAGCGCTCCGCGTTCGGGACGAAGCCCCAGCGGCCGCCGGGCGCGAAGCGCACGCTCTTCAGCCCGGGCTCGGCCGCGATGCGCGCCACAAGCTCGTGGCCGCGGCCGTCAACGACCGCGATGCTCCCTTCGCGCTCGTTCGCCACGTAGAGCGACTTGCTCAGCGGCGAGTAGGCGAGCGCGGAGGCGGGCGCGCCGGTCTTCACGTCCTTCAGCTTCGAGAGCTTCGGGATGTCGATGACCGAGAGCGTGCCGTCGGCGCGGTTGCCGACGTAGGCGAACCTGTTGTCGTCGGAGAAGGCGACCTCGTGCGCGCCCGCGCCCGTCGGGATCGTGGCGGCGACCTTCAGGCTCGCGGCGTCGATGGCCGTGACGCCCGCGTCGCCCACCGCCCACAGGTACTTCCCGTCGGGCTGCAAGGCGAGCCGCGTCGGGCGCGCGCCCGCGGCGACCTCCTCGACGACCTTCCACGTCGTCGTGTCCACGACCGCCACCGAGTTGACGAGCGGCATGCTGACGAAGAGCCGCGCGCGGTCGGCCGTCAGCGCCCAGTCCTCGCCGGGGCTCTTCAGCATGACGAGCGTGATGAGCTTGCTCCCGCCGAAGCCGAGCAGCGGGTCAATGACGGAGAGGTTCGGCTCCTGGTTGAGCGCGAGCAGGTAGTAGGCGTTGAGGTCAACGTCGGGGCGCGCGCGCAGAGACCCTTGAAGGTAGGACTGCACCTTCTCGCGGCACTGCGCCTGGTCGGGCGCCGGTTGAGTGCCGCGCAGGCTCGCCCACGCCGACGGCCTGACCCCGGAGAGCGGAGTCCCCGTCGCCGTGTCGCGGAGGCGGAAGCGCACGACCGCCTCCTGTCCCGCCGTCAGCTCGGCCGCCCCGGCGGCCCGCGCCAGAGGCTCGACCGTGAACTCGACTTCGACGCCCTCCCTGACGAACTTCTGCGGCGCGCGCGCGGGCTTCGACTCCGCGCCGGACTTCTCCTGCGCGAGCCCGGGCGCGTGCGCGCACAGGAGCAGCGCCGCGGCGAGCAGTATCGGGGTGAACTTCTTCATTAGTCTTTCCGGGGTGAGAGCAGATTAAGGCCGCGACCTGACATACTATAGCACGCGCCCAGAGTGCAACCGCCGTGCCTGCGGCGCACCGCCTCCCGCGGTCGGAATGGCGCGCGTTCGCGGCCCGGCTCCGGCGTCGGATGTTTTAACGTGCAACACCGGCCCCGGCCACTGTCTCAGCGCGAATCACCCGCCCCTCGCCCCCGAAGACCCCGCGGGGAAATGGATTTCGCAGCAAAAAAACTTGACACGCGCCGCGCGAGGAATCTAGCATCCAATCTCACGCTTGCGAATCTTAATTTTTGCCCTGTTAGTTTCTCAATCTCCCCGAGTAAGGATACGCTGAGGTTTCATTCACCGGGTCTGTCAGGCGCGGGCGCGCCCGTCTTCCCCCTTGAGCCCGCGACTCGGCTTTAAGGCCCTGACTTATAGGTATCTCACCCTTTCTGAAGAAGGTCACTTCTCAGCAAAAGACCCCGCCGAGGGGCTAGCCCTGTCACTACGCCGCGCAGTCCGCGGCGCGCGTCCGACTCCCCGAGCTGGCTCCGGCCGCGAAAGGGCACACCCATGAAACTACTTGAGTAGATCGACAAGGTCTTCGACCCGTTCTTCACGAACGGGTGGACGGCGGGATAGGGCCGGGCTTGAGCTTCAGCTCCGGCACCGCCCGCGAACACTGTGGAACGATGAAGGCTGAGAGCCTCGCGGTCAGCCACACGCGCTTCGTCGTCGGGCTGCCCGCGGAGGCTTCGAGAGGTAATCGAACATGGGCGCGCCAAGAGTGTTAGTGGCGGACGAGAAGCGCCGGCTCGAACCTGAGACGCAGCGCCGCGCCGAGGAGTTAGAGCGGCTCGCGCAACAGGAGAAGATGGCCTTCCTCGGCCGCGCCGCCGCGCAGGTCGCGCACGAGGTGCGGAACCCCCTGGCGGGGCTCCTCCTCTACGCGATGCACCTGCGGGGCAAGGTCGCCGACAAGCTCACCGAGGGCGAGCTGTCGCTCATCGACAAGATGGTGGAGACCATCCACCACCTGGCCGACACGACCAACCAGGTGCTCGACTTCGCGCGCCCCGTCAAGCTGAGCCCGCGCCCGACCGACCTCAACCGCGTCCTCGCGGACGTGCTGCAACTGCTCCGGCCGCAGCTCGACGCCGGGCGCGTCGAGCTGCGCGTGGAGCTGGACGAGTCCTGCACGTGTGTCGTGCTCGACGAGCCGTCCATCCGCTCGGTGCTGATGAACCTGGCGCTCAACGCCGTGCAGGCGATGCCCGGCGGCGGGGCGCTCACCGTCAGGACGGAGGCGCGCGACGGCTTCGTCAACCTCTCCGTCAGCGACGAGGGGGCCGGGATGAGCCAGGAGCAGGTCGAGAACATCTTCGAGCCCTTCTACACGACGAAGAGCCGGGGGCTCGGGCTCGGGATGCCGTTCGCGCAGAAGGTGGTCGAGCAGCACGGCGGGGCGGTCTTTGTCGAGAGCCGGCCCGGCGCGGGCACGACCGTCAGGGTCAGGCTGCCGAACCGGAGGGAGGCTGGCGCGGATGCGGCAGCACGTTAACCGAATCCTCGCGGTCGATGACGAGGCGAGCGTCGCCGACGCGCTCGCCCTCGTCCTCGGCGAGCGCGGGCACAAGGTCGAGACGGCCCGCAGCGCCGCCGAGGCCGAGGCGCTCTTGAAGGCCCGCCCCTTCGACCTCGTCTTCATCGACCTGCGCCTGCCCGACGGGAGCGGCATCGACCTCCTGCCCCGCGTCAAGGCCGACTCGCCCGAGACGGAAGTCATCCTGATGACCGCGCACGGCTCGCTCGACCTGACCGTCGAGGCCATCAAGCGCGGGGCCTTCTACTACCTCGAAAAGCCCTTCACGCCCGAGCAGGCGCTGGTGCTGGCGGGGCGTGCCCTCCAGTTCAAGGCCGTCAAGAGCGAGAACCGCGCGCTCAAGGGGGCGCTCGCGGGCGACGGCGAAGACTTCGGCATCGTCGGGCACCACCCGAAGGTCAGGCAGATTCGCGAGGTCGTCCGCACGGTCGCGCCGTCCGACGCCTCCGTGCTCATCGAGGGCGAGTCGGGCACGGGCAAGGAGCTGGTCGCCGCCGCCATCCACTTCCAGAGCCTGCGCGCCGAGCGCCCCTTCATCCGCATCAACTGCGCCGCCATCCCCTCGGAGCTGATCGAGTCGGAGCTGTTCGGCTACCGCAGGGGCGCGTTCACGGGGGCCGACCGCGACAAGCGGGGACTGATCGAGGCGGCGGCGGGCGGCACGCTCCTGCTCGACGAGATCGCCGAGATGCCCGCGCACCTCCAGACGAAGCTGCTGAGAGTCCTGCAAGACCGGCGGCTGCGCCGCCTCGGCGACGAGCAGGAGATACCCGTGGACTTCCGCCTCATCTCCTCGACCAACCGCGACACGGCGCAGATGATTCAGGAGGGCGCGCTGCGCAAAGACCTCTACTTCCGCGTGAGCACCGTCAAGGTCAAGGTGCCGCCGCTGCGCGAGCGCTCGGACGACGTGATCCTGCTCGCCGAGCACTTCCTGATGCGCTATGCCGAGAAGTACCGCAAGCCACTGCGCGGCATCTCGCAGGCGGCCAAGGCGCTCCTCGCGCGCTACGACTGGCCCGGCAACGTGCGCGAGCTGGAGTCGGTCGTCGAGCACTCCGTCCTCTTCTCGCAGGAGGGGCAGGTGATGCCCGAAGACCTGCCCGAGCAGCTCCACGCGGCCGAGTCGGTGCGCTACCGCTGCGTCATCCCGCCCTACCTGACGATGGAGGAGATCGAGCGCGAGGCCATCGTCCAGACGCTCGAACGCACGCACGGCAACGTGAAGAAGACGGCGCAGATTCTCGACTACCACCGCCCCACGCTCTACCGCAAGCTCAAGAAGTTCGGCCTCATGGCCGAGACACCCCGCGACGACGAGGAGCCCGAACACTCATCCCCGGCCGACCCCTAGAGCAGTTAGCTAATCAGTTCACCTTCCGTTTAGAGGCGGGCTGCGGCCCGCCTGTTCGTGCCCCGGTGTATCACGCCCCGGCGGGCCGAAGCCCGCCTCTAAACGGTCGTCGGTATGCTCATGCGAATAACGCTCCGGGCTGCCAAAAAACGTCAGGCCGCAGAACAAACTTTGGCACTTCCCCGTCGGGGCCGCCCGGCCCGGTGCCGCAAACTTACCGGCACTTTCCGGCAAAACCTTTAATTTTTGTTACTTTCCGGCGGGCCGCGCCCGTCGGCATGGCATTTGTAAGTGGATTGATGGTCGTGTATGTAGCCCTGCCTCGACCGCCTTCAACCTCGCCACTCACCAGAAGGTTGATACATATCAAGGGGGAAGAACCTGGCGGGAATGCTTTGATTTTGTTAAGGAGAACCAGTCGAAAATGTCGAAAATATTGAAGGGCCTCACGCAGATGGCTACCGGGGGGGCGCTCCTGCTCCTGATGTCGGTGGCCGCCTCTGCGCAGGTCAACACGGTGACGCTGGGCGGCACCGTCTCGAAATTCGTCGAACTCAACTCCGGCGGGGCCGTCACCCTGACCGGCAACTCGGGCGGCGGCGTGACGACCGACGGCGTCGCCGACAGCACGCTCGCCGTCGTCATCGGCCTCGGAGAACTCGGCCCGGCCAACACGAACAGCTTCGTCAAGGCTTCGGTGCCGCTCAAGATTCGCAGCAACACCAACTACGTGCTCTCGATGAGCGCGACCGTGTCGAGCACCGGCTCGACCGCGAACCGCATCGTCGCCTCCGACATCGGCTTTGGCCTCGGCTCCTTCAGCCGCTCTTCGGCCGTGGGCGTCCACACGACGGGCGTCGATACCGACAACACCTCGGGCGACCCGACCAACGCCGCCAACGGCGCGGCCAACGCGACGAGCGGCCGCTTCGAGTACACCGCCGCGCGCTCCGACCTCGGCGACTTCTCCTCCTCGACCACCGTGCTGAGCGGCCCCCGCGTGCTCAACGCCGTGCCCCGCGCGAACACCAACGGCCTGACCGTCCCGGCCGTCTTCTCCGTCAAGCCGCAGTTCTACGAGGAAGGCTCGCTGACGGCGACGGCGACGTTCACCATCGCCGCTCCCTGAACCCCCGACACCGAAAGGGCCTGCCCTCAACTCCAAGAGGCGTATGCGCGAACCGCGGCCCGACCGTTGTTCGCGCATACGCGCGTCAGGCAAAGGCCCGACGCTTCCCCTCTGAGGCCGCTTCTATGACGCACCGACGCACAGTCAGAATCGCGCTCCTCTTGGGGCTGCTGGTCTTCTGTGCGTCCGCGCGCGCGCAGCAGTTCGACATCGGGAGCGGCGGGCTGCCGACCATCACGGGCGCGCGCGGGGGCTCGGTCACGGGAACCTCCGACGTGACCGAGAACCTCGTCGTCAACGTGGACTTCGGCGAAATCTCGCCCGCCAACCCCAACAACATCGTGAGGGTGGTCGTGCCCATCTCGATCCGCAGCACGTCGCCCTACCAGGTCTCGGTCTCCGTGAACGGCAGCTTCGACTCGAACCCGCAGGCCGTCCAGCGTTCCGACATCGGCTTCGGCGCGCGCAACCTCCGCTCGCTCGGCGCGAAGGCGCGGCAGTGCAACGACTCCAACCACGTCTTCCGCGCGCCCTTCACCGGCGACCCCTCGGCCTCCTTCACCTTGAACGCCAGCGGGCGGACGGCCTACACGGGCTCGCTCGCCAACGTCGGGGCCTCGACCGTCATCCTGAGCGGGCCCGAGCTGACGAAGGGCAACAGCGTCACCAAGCGCGAGCCCGACAACGGCTACGTCTTCGACGCCATCCTCGCCATCCGCCCGCAGTTCTACGCCACCGGAAACTTCAACGCGACGCTCACGTTCACCATCTCGGCCGGGCCGAACGCGCCCTGCTGAACGCCGCCGCCAAGACCACAGAACGATGAACACACAAGCCGCACCCGCCACGTCTTCAAAAACGCTCCGCGCGCTCGCCCTCCTGTTCGCGCTCGCGCTCGCGCCTTGCGCCGCCGCGTCCGCGCAGACCCAGGACGCCGCGGCGCAAGCGCCCGCGCGGGACGGCATCGCCCTCGCCCCGGCGCGCTTCGAGCTTGAGATGGAGCCGGGCTCGGAGGCGACCGTCGTCGTCAACCTCGACTACCACACGGCCCGGCCCAACGCGCAAGCGTCGCGCATCCTCGCCACGCTCAACGACTGGACGCTGAACGCGGAGGGCGGGCTGGAGTTCTTCAAGGCGGGGACGCGCGCGGCTTCGGCCTCGCCCTGGCTCGTCTACAGCCCGGGCGAGGTGCTCGTGCACCCGGGCCAGACCCACTCGATCCGCGTCACCGTCACCGTGCCGAAGGACGCGACCCCCGGCGACCACCTCGCGGCGCTCGTCGTCGAGCAGCGCCCGGACACGATCAAGCTCAACAAGAACGAGCGGCAGATGCTCCTGCGCTACCGCATGGCCTCGCTCTTCTACATCAAGGTCCCGCACCTCACGCGCGACGGCTCGCTCGTCGGCCTGAAGGCGGCGGCGACCGACGAGGGCGTCGTCGTCAACCCGACGCTCAAGAACGCGGGCAACAGCGTCGTCCGCCCCGTCGCCTCGCTCTCAATCACGGACGCCGCGGGCAAGGTCGTCGCCGAGATGCCGGAGGGCGAGACGCTCCCCGTCCTCGCCAACTCCGAGCTGACGCTGCGGCTCGAAGTCCCCCAACCCCTCCCGCCCGGCCAGTATTCCGTCAGCTACAAGGTCAACTTCCAGGGCCACGGCAAAGCCACCGAAGGCGTCACCAAACTCGTCGTCGGAGAGAGGGCGAACACCTCTCCGGCTCAAAACTGAAATTCCACCACGGAGACACAGAGGCACGGCTTGTTGAGTTATATGAAGGCGTGTGCGTAAAACGCCGCAGAGCGGCGTCTGAATTTAGCCCGGCCTTTCAAGGCCGGGTAACGCATGAACAAAAAACCGCCGCGTCGCGTCAGCGACGCCTGAACGCGCCGGACAGGTTCAGGCGTCGCTGACGCGACGCGGCGGTTTGTTAATGTTCGGCTCTCCCGGCCTTGAAAGGCCGGGCTAAATTCAGACGCCGCTGACGCGGCGGAGAAGGTGCATAGCCTTCGTTTAAGCCCGGACGACCGTAAACCTTGCGCGCACAACGCTTACCCGCGCTCGAACCGCCGCGATTACCACTTGAATTACGATAATTCGCACTCGAATCGCGCCCATTGCAACTCGAATTGAGACGATTGCAACGCGAATCGTCTCAATTCGAGTTGCAATTGACCCAATTGCAACTGCAATCGCTTCAAGTGCAACTGCAATCGCTTCAAGTGCAGTTGCAATCAAGGCGATTGCAGTGCAATCGCTTCAAGTGCAGTTGCAATCGCTTCAAGTGCAACTGCACTCGCTTCAGGTGCAGTTGCAATCGCTTCAGGTGCAGTTGCAATCGTTTCAAGTGCAGTTGCAATCGTTTCAAGTGCAACTGCACTTGAAGCGATTGCAATGCGAATCGCTGCGATTCAAATGTGAATTGCGGCGATTCGAGTGCGAATTTTCAGAACTGCTTGCGCTCCGGCGGGCGCGGGGAGACGGCGAACCTGATATCTCCCGTCTCGGCACCCGCCGTCACGGAGACTTGCAGCGAGCCGCCCGCGTGCTGCTGTACTGACTCTTTCAAGAGCGCGCGGACGATTGTCTCGTCGGGCAGCGTCTTAACGTCCACGACCAGGACGTGGAGGCCGGGGGCGAGGTCGCTGATGACGAACTGCCCGTCCTCGTTCGTCAGCGTGTCGCGCCCAGCGCTGTCCACGACGCGCACGTCCGCGAGCCCCGGCTCGCCCTCGTCCTGCGCCCCGTTGCCGTTGAGGTCGAGCCACACCGCGCCCGCGACGCGCCCCGTCCGGGCCGTCCTGAAGTCAACCTCCGTGTCGAAGCCGCCGCCGAGGTTGACGGCCTGCGACTCGTCGCCGAGGATGGTCAGGTCGGCGCGAACCGAGAGCAGGTCGAGCGCGACGGTGTGCGCCCCGGCCGTGACGTTCTCGATGCGGTAGAGGCCGTCCCTGTCGGTATCCACCGAGAGGTTCCCGTCCACCCTCACGCGGACGCCCGCCTGCGGCCGGTCAACCTCCGCGTCGTAACGCCCGTTGAAGTTCAAGTCCTGGTAGACGCGGCCCGAGACGCTCCCGTACCTGTCCAGCTCGGCCGCGCCCCCGGCCGCCTCCGCGGGCGCGCCGCGCTTGAGGAAGAGGGGGCCGCGCACGCTGACGTGGAGCTGAGAGCCCGAGGACAGATGGCCGTAGGAGAGTTGGAGCGTCTGCCCGCGCGGGAGGCTGACGTTGGCGTTCAGCCGCTCGTAGAGGTGGAGCTTCGAGCCTGCGCTCCGGCCGTACCCGAACCCAGCGCCGAGGCTCACGCGCTTCGTGCCCAAAGCCTGCGTCGTCCAGTCGAACGTCCCGCCCAGCGCCCCCTTGCTGCCGAAGGTCTGACTGACTTGCAGGGTGTCGTTCTCGCGCACGCGCAGGTTCGCGCCGAGCTGCGCGTAACTGTACGTCTGGCCGAGCCCCGCGATCCGCGACGCGTTGACGAAGAGCCGCCAGCGCTCGAAGCTCTTCGTCGCGTTGAGCAGCGTGTGGGAGCCGCTTCTAATCTGTTCCGTGCGGTAACGCGTGTGCGAGACGAAGAGGCTCGAAAGGTAGCGCGACGGCGTGAGGCTGAGGGCCGCCGTGGTGAAACGTTCGTTCGAGTCGCGCCGGTTCGGACGGGCGGAGGCCGTGTCGGTGAAAGAGGCCGTGACCCAGCGCCGCGGGGCCCACGTCACGCCGAAAGACTTGAGGTTGAGCGAGGCGGGGCCGCCCGCCTGCGCCGTCATGAAGTTCTCGCCGTTGAAGGTGTAGCGCCCCTGAACCGTCAAATCGTCGCGGACTTTGAAAGAGCCCGACACGTCCAAGGCCGCGCCGCCGCCGTCCACCTCGACGCCGTCCTGCTGCAAGCCCGAGAACGTCCCCGCGCCGAAGTCCGCCTGGAGCCCGAAGCGTTCTGAGGAGGCGCGCAGGCCCCCCGTCACGAGCCGCCCCCGCCGCGAGCCGCTCTCGAACGACATCACGCCGGAGGAGAGTTGCAGCGCACTCGCAGAGGCCCGCCCGGCCGCCGGGGCCCCGAAGGTCACGTACGCGCCCGCGACTCTCGTGTCGAAGGTCTGGACGCGCGGGCGCCGTGCGGCGGGGGCGTCCGTCTCGTCGCGCGCCTGTAGCTCTTCGAGGGGCGTGGGCGCGAAGATGCCGCCCGCCGAACGCCCGACGAAGGCGCCGACGCGCGCCGAGCCGACGGGCGACTGCGCCCAGACGCCGCGCACGAACGAAGACATGAAGGTCAGTTCGTTCGCCACGCCCACGTCGCCGGCCGTCAGGCGTTGGCCGCTCGGGCGCTCGAAGGCGAAGGTGCCGGTGTTGAAGGAGGCGAACCCCCGGCGGGTCGCGCCGCCGAGGTTGCCCGTAAAGGAGAAGAGGCCGTCGAACAGCCGACCGCCCGCGCTCAGCGTCAGGTTGTGGTTGTAGCCCGCCGCGTGCCGGTCGAGGTTGTAGTCGTACTCGGCGTTGAAGACCTCCACGGGGCCGCGCCGCTTCGCCCTGCTGACCGGCGCGGCGAGCGCCCCGCCCCGCCTCACGCTCACGACCCCCGCCGCCGCGTCGATCTGAACCTCCACGCCGAGCAGGGCCGAGGTGATCTCGACGGGCAGCATGAGCGCCTCGGCCTGCGGCGGGAAGTCCACCTCCCCCGCGCCGGAGAGGACGAGGACGGTCGCGCCGTTCTCGCGCACGAGGCTCTGCGCGTAGTCGAACTCCGCCCTGACGCCGGTCTGCCTCTGCACGCGCACCGTGCGCGCGGCGGCGTCGAGCGAGACCAGATCGCCGAGCGCGCGAGCGATGCTGAACAGGGGGAGGAGCAGACGGTCGCCGCGCGTCTGCGGGAAGCTGAAGAGGCCGGTGAGCGGAACCTCGTTGACCGTAATCCGCATGGTTCCCTGCCGCGCCGCGTTCTGCCGCGCGACGGCCACGCCGCCCGAGGCGTGCACACACAGCACGCACAGCAGGCACGCGATGAGATGGAATCCAGGGCTCGGGCGTAAGGCTCTCAAGTGTCGAGGCGGGGCTCAGTAGTTTTAATCGACAGGCGCGGTCTTCGTGTCGCCGACGAGACGGGCAGGAGTGTGACGCCGCGGAGAAAGTTAACAAGACGCGTGCCGGAGGCGACCCGGTCTCGCGCGGCGCGGGCGCGCCCGGAAGGCCGTGTATTGTGCTATTCCGAGCTTTCCTCGGTGCGTCTGGGAGGGGCGTGAAGGTCTCGCTGTCAGAAGCTCCTGACAATTTGTCAGCGGGCTGACGTTCTGTCACACGCGCCTTTCAAGTCGCGTCGCGCAGACCCCGCGCTCAAATTGACGGCCGCGGGGGAAGCGGCCCCGCATTCGTACTTTTATGAACCCATTAAACTGAGACCGCGCGCGGAGGCCGTGGCCTTCAAGGCGCGACAGACCTTTATGGCAACACCTTTTCGCGCCTGCGTCGCCGCGGCGTGTCTGCTCCTCTCGTCCGGCGCGGCGCGCGCCCAGACCGGCGCGGCCTCCGTGAAGCTCGGCGGGCAGGTGAGCGGCGCGGTCGTCGTCTCCGTGCCGGAGGGTCAACCCTCGGGCGAAGGGGCGCGGGTCGCGTTTGACGACATCGGGCCGACGACGGTCGCCCTCTCGATCTCGGGCTCCGGCGGCGGGAAGGCGCGCGTGCGACTCCCGCTCCAACTCCGCTCCAACGTCGGCTACGACCTGCGCGCGTCTTTCGACTCACAGGACGCCCTGGACGTGCGCCTGGCGGTCTCCGGCCTTAGGGCCACCGGAAAGTTCGTACACGCCGACGCCCTCCAAACCGTCCGGCCCGGCGAAGCGCTCGCGGGCACGCCGGACACGCGCCCGCCTCTCCTGACGACTCAGAACCATCGTTCGCCGTTCGCCGTCCTCAGCGGCGCTCCCATCTCGAAGGCCGGCACCTTCGGCTCCCCGGACAACGCCGTCGAGGTCGTGTTGAGTGTCGAGATTCAGCCGCAGACGGAAGGGCGGCCCTGGTCAACGCGCCTGACGCTCTCGGCCGCCCCGAGCCGTTAGGCGGCGGACTCTCCCGTCATTGTAGACGCGGCACGCCGCCCTGCCCGGTGTCGGCCTCGCCGGCCCCGCGCGGGACGAAGAGCACCGTCACGAAGGCCAGCGCCGTGTAGCAGGCCATGAGGAGGAAGAGTGCGCGGTAGCCGCCGAGGAGGTCGAACAGGCGGCCGTTCAGAGGGTCGCCGACCGCGCCGCCCAACGCCATGCAGAGCAGGAAGAGGGACGCCAGCACGCCCCGGCGGTGCGGCGGGATAGGCTCGACGAAGAGCGGGTAGGCGTTCACCGTCGGCAGCGTCCAACTGGCCGAGGCGAGCGCCAGCAGCGGCACCGCGTGCGTGATCTGCGTGACCCGGTCGAGCGCGAGCAGGCAGGCGGTCATGACGGCGAAGCCGACGAGCATGGCGTTGCGCCGCCCGACGCGGACGCCGACGAAGCCCGCCGGCAGCGCGCCGACAACGCCGCCGACGGCCCACGCGATGAACCCCGTGGTCACGTCCTCCGGCCGGACGCCGAAGCGCTCGGTGCCGTGCAGCGCGTACCAGGTGGCGAACGTCTGGAAAGTCAGTTGCAGCAGGAGCGTGGCGAGGAAGACGGGACGCAGGCCCGGAACCGCGCCGCGGACGGCCGACCACGCGGCCTCCGCGAGCGAACGGTATGTGACCTCGGCGTGCCGCGACTCCGCCGGCGTCGTCTCGCGCAGCCCGAGGGCGAAGGCCCCGGCGATGGCGAGGACGCTCCCCGCCGCGATCAGGAACGCCCCACGCATCCCGAGCATCCGGCCCAGCATCAGGAAGGCGATGGCCCCGACGCACATCTGGAACGTGACGGAGCCGGTCGCCAGCGACCGGTAGCGCGACGGCACGAGGTCGGCCAGGAGGGCCTGGAAGGGCGCCCGCTGCACGTTGATGCCCGCGTGCAGGACGACTATCGCGCCGATCAGAAAGGCGAGGCCGAACCCGGCGGACGAAGGCAGCACGGCCATCCCGAGCGCCGAGAGTACGAACCCGGCGATGATGATGGGCAGACGGCCCCGCCCGCGTGCGCTGGCGCGGTCGGACAGAGGCCCCGCCCACGGCACGAGCGCGAGCAGCAGCACGTTGTCGATGGCCATGACGGCGCCGATGAACGCGCGGTGCTCGCCGACCGCGTCGCGCACGAGCGGCGGTATGAAGGTGCTCAGGAGCGGCCCCGTGACGCCCGCGAAGAGCCCGCCGAGACCGATGAGCGCCAAGGCCCGGTAGGGTACGGCGGCGCTTCGACGCGCGCCGCTCACCTCATTTATGGTCGGGGCTTCCTGAGTCGTCAAAGCAGCTCCTCACGAGGCCGGGCGCGTCACGTGCCGGTCGGACGCGCGCTAATTCCCGCCGCCCCGGACGAGCGTCGGCAGGGGCTTGGTGACGACGCGCGTGTTGTAGCGTTCGACGTAAGCCCGGCGCTCGGGCGTCAGAGGGTGCTCGCGGGTCGCGTCGTAGGGGTAGCGCTTCATGCCGTGGAACGGCAGCGGCGCGACCTCGTCGGGGCTCGCGGAGTGGATGTTCATCTCCTTGCTGAAGCCGTCGGCGTAGAGCAGGAACGTGCGCGTCCAGCCTTCGGGCAGGGCGGGGAGTGCCGAGGCGTCGAACGACAGACTTATCTCGTCGCCCGCGCGCGAGACGACGAACAGGTCGTCCGAGACCTTCAAAAGCTCGCGCACGTCGCCCTCGCGCGTGAAGCTGCCCGTGAAGGCCAGCCAGGGCGAGGCGTGCGAGACGCGCGCGTAGTCGTACGTGAGCGGCCCGCGCCCGTCCGGCCTCACCTCCGCCGAGAAGCCGCGCCACCGCAAGCTGGCCGTGGCCGGGTCGAGGCGCGTCAGCTTCGAGGGGAAGTCTCCGACGCCCTCCGCGACCTGAACCCGATCCCAGTAGACGCGCATGTTCGTCACGATGCGCACCTCGCGGCTCGCGGAGAGGAACTTACCCGTCAGGTCAACCACCAGCGTCTGCGGCCGACCCACCGGGATGCCGATGTTACCGACGACCGTCCGCCACTTTCCATCCTTGTCCCTGACCTGAAGCGACGGGAACTTCAACTCCAGCCCGCGCTGCGACGCCGCCACGTTGTCGCTCGACCAGGCGTAGTCAGTCCAACCGGTCAGCAGCAGGAGCGTCCGTCCGGCGACGCCTTCATCCTTCCCCAGGTCGAGCGTCAGCTCGTGCGGCTCGGCGTAGCCGCGGATCGGGAGGAGCTTGAAGTCGTCCGGGTACGTGCGGTCGAGTCTGGCGAGGCGCGCGAGCACGTCGTGGCCGTGCCCGTCGGTCGCCGCCGCGGGCGGGCGCGCGCCCTTCGCAGCGTAGAGCTTGAAGTCGGGCGGCGCGTCGCGCAGCCCCTCGTCCGGGTAGACCTCCAGACCTGCGGGGTGCGTGACCGTCAGGAGTTGCAGACGGTCTACGAAGAGCGCCTCTTCCAGCTCGTTCGTCACGCGCAGCTCGTAGCGGCCGTCCCTCTCTTTGAGCTGGTCGCCGCGGATGCGGACGTACTCGTCCGGGTCGGGCGTGTTGTACTTCCCGGGGCCGGCCCACGCGCCCGTCTCGGCCGGGCCCATGAAGTCCGTCACGAACTCGAAGCGCTCTCCGTTCCAGGCGTAGAGGAACGGGCAGGACGAGGGCTTGCGGTCGAGTTCTTCCACCTTCAGCGCGCCCGACGCGACGCCCGCGTCCGGCTTTGAAGTGGCCGCCGACTGCGTCTCGGCCTGCACCACGCCCGAGGGCCAGAGGATGCGCACGGCGTCGGCCGAGGCGCGCTGCCCCAACCCGAAGATCACGTCGGCGGGCGCGGGCGCGGGACTCGCCGAATAGCTCTCAAGCTTCTGCTGAAGGCTGCCCGCGCGCAGCTCCAACTTCGCGCCGACGCCGCCGCGGTTGCTCACCTTGCCCGCGAGCCCGACGCGCAAGCTGCGGTTGCGGCTGCCGCCTTCGTTGCGCGCAACATTGAGCCGCCCCGCCTTGCCCTGCGTCGCCGAGCCGACAATCAGGTCAACGTCGCCGTCGCCGTCCACGTCGCCCGAGGCCAGAGAGAACTGACCCGCCTCCGTCTCGCCGCCGAACGTTCCTTTCACGGCCTGCGGGCTCACGTCCGCCCAGCCGTCGCCCGTGTTGCGCAGCACGCGCAGCGCGCCGCCCTTCGGCGTTCGCCAGAGGGTCACGAGGTCTAACAACCCGTCGTTGTCGTAGTCGAGGAACTGCGCTGCGGCGGGCTCGCCCGCCTGCGACAAGGGCCACGCGTTGATGCGGAAGCGGCCTCGGCCGTCGCTCAACGCGAACTCGCCCGCCCCTTCCGCGCGCGAGAAGTAGAAGTCGGTGAACCCGTCCTTGTTCACGTCGCCCGCGGCGACGGGGCCGAGTCCGCCGCCCTTCAGTTCGAGCCCCGCCTCGGCCGCGACGTTGCGGAACGTCCCGTCGCGCAGGTTCTTCCAGAGCGCGGGCGATGCGTCGGAGCCCACGACGAGCAGGTCTACGTCGCGCCGGTTGTCGTAGTCGGTCGGGACGACCGCGACCGCGCGGCCGCTCGTCGGGGTTATCTTCGACGCCGCCGTCACGTCCGCGAAGGTGCCGTCCCCGTTGTTGCGCAGGAGCAGGCCGGCGGCGTGGAAGATGTCGAGGTCGCCGTCGTGGTCGCTGTCCACGAACGCCGCCGCGCCCGAGGCGTTCGCGCGCGCGGGGACGCGCGCCGCCGCGGTCGCGTCTTTGAAGCGCCCGCCGCCCTCGTTGTGAAAGAGCGCGAGCGAGTCTGTAGAGACGACGAAGAGGTCGGGCCTCTCGTCGTTGTCGTAGTCGCCCGCGACCGCCCCGAGCACCGCGCCCTTCGCCTCCGCGGGCAGGCCCGACGCGGCGGTCACGTCCGCGAGCTTCCCGCCGTCGTTGCGGAAGAGTTTGCGCGAGCCCGTGAAGAGGTCGAGGTCTCCGTCCCCGTCGAAGTCGAAGAGCAGGAGCGCGCCGCCCGCCTCCGTCCCGGAGGGGAGCGCGGCCGCGGTCGCGTCCGCGAAGGAGACTTCGGGCGTGCGCTTGTCCACGAGGTCTGGCTCCGCGCCGGTCGAGGCGAGGGCCTCCGCGTAGCGCCCCTGTTCGAGGTAGTTCGTGCCGACGGTGGTCGCCGCCCCGCTTGCGCGCAGCGCCTGGAACTGCTGCATCAGGCGCTCCCCCTCCGGGCGCTGCCCGCCGCGGATGAGCGAGGTGGCGAGGTTGTAGAGCGCGGTGCCGTTGTACGGCTCCTCTTCGAGCGCGACGCGCAGCGCCGACATCGCCTCGGGGAATTTGCGCTGCTGCAGGTAGAGCTGGCCGATCTGCACGTTCGCGCCCACGTCGCGCGGGTCTATCTTCAGCACGCGCTGGAACGCGGCGACGGCGTCGTCAATCCGGTTCTGCTGGCGCGCGACGAGGCCGAGGACGTAGTGGGGCTGCGGCGCGGCGGGCTGTGCCGCGGCGGCCGCCTCCGCCTCCTTCTGCGCCGCGGCGAGGTCGGGCACGTTGTAGAGCGCGATGGCGAGGTTTGTGCGCGCGAGCGCGAGCCTGGGGTCGAGCCCGAGCGCGCGGCGGAAGGCTTCGGCCCCCTCCTTGTGCTTGAACTGTTCGAGCAGCGCGACGCCGAGGTTGTTGGCGCGGTACGCCTCCTCGCGCGGGCTCCTCGCGGCGGGTGCCTGCGACGACGCCTTAAGCAGCCGGGACGAAGAGACCGAGACGGCCGCCGCCGCGGCGACCGCGACGAGCAAGAGGTAACGAGACGACTTCATATAACTTCCCCGTTTGTCACCGACACTAGAACGGTTTTCGCATGAGCCTAACGACGTTCGTTTAGAGGCGGGCTCCGCCCGCCGCCGCGCGTTGCATCGAAGCCCGAACCGGCGGGCACAGCCCGCCTCTAAACGAGAGGTAATCTGAATCGCAAGCCGCCCTAAGCCGTCGTCACTGGCCCTGCGGCGCGGGCGTCGGGGTCGGCGTCGGCGCGGCGCGCGCGAAGATGATCGGCTCCGTCCTTGTCACCCCCTGCCCCTCCTGAACGACGAGCAGTTGGTTGGCCTTGACCTGCTGCACCGACGCCTTTTCGCCGGACGGCCAGACGATGTCGAGCGTGTAGATGCGCTCCGTCCCGTCGGGCCTGCCCAGGCCCAGCGTGAGCGTCAGCTCGCTCTGCGAGGCGTAGCTCGAACCCGTCCGCACGGTGTTGCGCGTCTTGAAGTTGTTCGGGCCGTTGACGGTGACGCGCGCGCCGACGGCGTCGCGGTTCGAGCGCGAGCCGACGAGCTTCACCTTCAGCACGTCGTTCTGGTTCGCGTTGTCGTTCCGGTAAAGCCGCGCCGGGCCGCCGTTGGCGGTGACGAGGAGGTCCAGGTCGCCGTCGTTGTCGTAGTCGCCGTAGGCCGCGCCGCGCCCGACGATGGCGCGACCCAGAGTGCGCCCGACGCGCCCGGTCACCTCCTCGAACTTCTTCCGCCCGAGGTTGCGGAAGAGGTGCGGCGGCTGCGCGTAGCGCACCCGCGGCTGCACCTTCTGGATGTCGTCGGAGACGTGGCCGTTGACGGCGAAGATGTCGAGCAGGCCGTCGAGGTCGTAGTCGAAGAAGAAGGTGGCGAAGGTCAAGGACTGCTCCGACATCTTGCCGATGCCGGAGGCGCGCGCCTCGTCCGTGAAGAGGCCGCCGCCGTCGTTGTGGTAGAGCGCCATGCTCTCGGACGTGAAGTTGCCGATGACGAGACTCTCGCGCCCCGAGCCGTCGTAGTCGGCCGCGTCCACGCCCATTCCGGCGCGCGCCGCCCCCGACTCGCCGAAGGCGACGCCCGCCGTCAAAGCCTCGTCCGTAAACGTCCCGTTGCCCTTGTTCCGGTAGAGCTTGTTCGGCTCGGTGTCGTTGGCGACGAAGAGGTCTAGAAGGCCGTCGTCGTCGTAGTCGAGCAGCGCCACGCCGAGCGCCTTGCTCGTCGGGTCGTTCAGGCCCGCGCGGTCGGTGACGTTCTCGAATCGGCCGTCGCCGCGGTTGTGGTAGAGCGTCGAACTCTGCCCCTTGTACTTCTGCGGCGTGCAGTAGGACTTGTTCGTCCCGTCGAGCGTGCAGTGCACGTCCGATTCGGGCGACCACTCGACGTAGTTGGCGACGAAGAGGTCAAGACGGCCGTCGCGGTCGTAGTCGAAGAAGGCCGCGCTCGTGCCGAAGCCGGGGTCGCCGACTCCGGCCTGCCGCGTCACGTCCTGAAACTTGCCGCCGCCGAGGTTGCGGTACAGGCGGTCGGGGCCGACCGCCGTGATGTAGATGTCCACGTTGCCGTCGTTGTCGTAGTCGCCCGCCGCGCAGCCGATGCCGTAGAAGTTGGCGGCGAGCCCCGCCTCGCGCGTCACGTCTTTAAAGGTGCCGTCCCCCTGGTTGCGATAGAGCGCCGAAGAGGTGGCCGGCCCCTTGTTCTCGGGCCAGCTCGTCGAGTTGACGAGCAGGATGTCGAGCCAGCCGTCGTTGTCGTAGTCGAGGAAGGCCGCGCCCGCGCCCAGAGTCTCCGGCAGGTACTTCTTGCCCGCGGCCCCGTTGTTATGTCTGAAGCGGATGCCCGCCTCGGCGGTCACGTCCACGTATTCGATTGGCCCGGAGGGGCGCGGCGCTGTGCCGGGCGTCGGGGTCGGGCTCGCGCCCGGCGTGGCCCCTGCGACCGCGGCCGCCGCCGTGCCGTCAGGATTCTGCGGCGCGGCCGAGGGGTTCTGCGTCGGGTCTTGCTTGCAGCCGGCGGCGAGCGCGGCGAGCGACAGGACGATTGCTGCGATGAGAGGGGAACGGCGCATCTCAGGGGTGTCTACCTTGTCTATATTAAGAGCTTTCAGTTGGCGGCCTTCGCGCGGCGCGAGGTCAGGTATATCTCGACGAGGTTCGCGGCCGGCCCGACGACGAAGAGCGCGTAGTAGGGCGCGTGGACGTTCTCGGCGAGGCGCAGGAACATCTCGGCCAGCGCGACGAGGAAGCCGACGAACGCCTGCGCCCACTTCGAGGAGCGCACGGTCGTCTTCGGGTCGGTGATCATGAAGAAGATGAAGAGCTGGTACATCGGCCCCGTGATGGGCGCGGCCTCGGCCCAGTAGGAGTGGCCCGTCACGAGCGAGCGCACGTACGCGAGGGCGAAGAACGAGACGACGTAAGTCGCGGTGATGTGGATGCGGCCCACGTGGTACGTGATGACCGCGCCCAGCGCCCAGATGACGAGCATCGGCCAGATGTTGTTGCCCCACTGCACCGAGAGCGTCGAGTAGGCCCACGGCGCGATGAGCAGCATCACGGCGATGCCGAAGTTCGACGGGTTCCAGACGTGCCGGTCGCCGACGCGCAGCACGTACTTCGACGTGATGGAGATGGCGCTGCACAAAGCGAAGGGCCAGGCGTAAGGGCTGCGCGTGAGGATGCCGACGCTGATGCCTGAGATGTACGCGCTCGCCAGGTGCGGCCAACGGCCCACGAGCAGCCGGCCCAGGACGAGTTCGAGCGCGACGGCCGTCACAATCGCCAGCGCCGTCATCGCGTAGCTCTCCAGGATGCCGTAGGTCAACTGGCCCACCAGCAGAATGAACGTGATGAAGATGGGCGCGACGAAGCGGCTGTCGATGCCGAAGAGCTTCGGCGGGGCCTTCGCCCCCGCGGCCGGGGGCGCGAGCGTCGCGGCCTGTGCTGTCGTTGTACTCATGACGTTTGGATAAAGCGCCGGCGTCTTAAGCCGCGTCAGCGGCGCATCAAGCCTCTTTCACGCGATGCACCCGGCCGGTCTCGGGCTTTTCAATCGTCTGCGTCTTGCCCGAGGGCCAGCGGATTTCGACGCGCTCGACGCGCGCGCCCTTGCCGAGTCCGAAATGTAGAGGCCGCTGGTTCTGCGCGCAGAAGCCGCTGCCGCCCGAGACCTCCTGCACCTGCTCCTGCCCCGCCCAGTAGACGCGCACCTGCGCGCCCACGGCCGAGCGGTTACTCTCGGTGCCCTCAAGCTCGAACCCGACCCAGGCGTTCTCCGGCGCGACCGCGTTCTTATAAATCAGGAGCGGCCCGCGCTGGTTCGCCACCACCACGTCGAGCACGCCGCGGTTCCACAGATCGGCCAACACGACCGAGCGGCCGTCGAAGGTGTCGCGCGCGCCCACCGCCTGCGCCACCTCCGCGAAGCGCCCCGCGCCGTCGTTGACCCACACGCGCTTCTGCTGGTAGCCCGAGAGGCTCCGCCCCTTCATCGGCGGCCAGTGCGCCGCGTCCGAGATGATGCTTGAGTTGCCGCCCGCGATCTTCGAGAAGTCGTACCAGTAGTTCGAGCCCCTCTCGAGCGAGACGTATCCGTTGACCAGGTAGAGGTCGAGCGCGCCGTCGTTGTTCAGGTCGCCGAACTGCGCGCCGAAGCTCCACCCGCCCAGCTCCACGCCCATCTCCTCGGCGAGGTTGTTGTACTTGAGCCCGTCGCCCCGCGTCCCCTCGCGCGGCACCCAGAGGTTGTTGCCCTGCACGAGCACGCCGTCCTCCGAGATGTTCGAGACGTAGGCGGCCAGCGCGCCGCGGTTGAGCACGTCGCCGAAGGAGATGTTCATCCCGCTCTTCGGCGCGAAGCCCACCCCGGTCTGCTCGCCCACGTCGCGGAAGCGCTTGCCGCCTTCGTTGAAGAAGAGTTCCGAGACGCCGTAGTCGTTGGCGATGAAGAGGTCTGGGTAGCCCGTCCCGCGCAGGTCAGCCGCCGCCGCGGCGAGCGCCCAGCGGCGCGTGTCGATGCCCGCCGCGGCCGTCACGTCCTCGAACGTGCCGTCGCCGCGGCCTTTGAGCAGGTACTTGCGCCCGCCGTTCCTGGCGTACTCGAAGCTCTCCGGCATCATCCGCGTCGTCTTCAGACGCCAGAGGTTCACGTCCTCCGGGTAGTAGCCGCCGACGAAGAGGTCTAGACGGCCGTCGCGGTCGTAGTCGAACCACAGGCCCGTGTTCGCGTTGACCCAAGCCGGAAGGCCGGCTTTGTCGGTCACGCGCGTAAAACCCTTGCCGCCGTCGTTGTGGAAGAGTTCGGGCCGGCCCCACTTGTAGAGAAAGAGGTCTTCGTAGCCGTCGTTGTCGTAGTCGCCCCAGACCGCGCCCATCGAGACGCCCGTCTCCGCGCGGTTCACGTCGGCGACGCCGAGCGCGCCGGCCACGTCCTCGAAAGTCCCGTCGCGTCTGTTCCGGTAGAGGGCGTTCAGGCTCCCCTCGCCGCTGTTCGTCGCGTAGAGGTCTTGCCAGCCGTCGCGGTCGAAGTCCACGACCGACACGGCCGCGCCCATCGAGGCGACCTGCGGCATGATGTGCGCGAGCTTAGCGTCGAGCGTCGGCGCGCTGTGCGTGAAGTTGACGCCGGCCTGCTTCGAGACCTCTTCCAGACGGAAGCCGTGGCGACCGAGCGCGGTAGGGTTCGCGCGCTCGCTCGCGCCGGCCGCGCCGACGCCGTGCCAGCGTTTGATGGCGAACGGCGTCGCCAGTTGCGCGACGAAGAAGAGGACGAGCAGGCCGCGTGCGATGGGACTCGTGTGCATTTTAAAGCGACTGCATCACACGCCGCGTCAGCGGCGCATGAGTTTAGCCCGGCCTTGAAAGGCCGGGTTTGGTCGAGATGAAGGGCGTGCGTCGCGTCAGCGACGCCTGAACACGTCCGGGAGAGTCAGGCGTCGCTGACGCGGCGCAGAACACGCGCGCCTACCTCGCCCACAGCCCTCCCTTGAAGACCTGCGGCGTGACGTAGCGCGTGTGGAAGTTCTCCCAGTCCTGCGGGTGGCGTCGGTAGACCGGGTCGTCTTCGAGACGTGACGGAAGCGTAGTGTAATACTCCCGGTCGCGCGACGGCAAAGGCAGCACCGTCTTCGAGAACTCCGAGTTGTAGTCGCCGTCCTTGATCCAACCGTTACCGATCAGGACGTAGTCGCGCGCCCAACCCGCGGGAGGCGCCGCCTGCTCCGCGAAGCGCAGGAGGAGTTCGTCGCCCGCGTTGGCGATAACGACGCGGTCGTCCGTCTCGGCCAGAAGCTCGCGCACGTCGCCGAAGCGCGTGTAGTAGCCGACGAGGTCGCGCCACCGCTGCCCCGTCGAGGCGACGCGTTCGTAGTCGGGCGTCTCGGGCGAAGAGTTGTCCGCGCTCCTCATCTCTGAGAAGCCGCGGAAGCGAAGCTCGGCCGCCGCGGGCGCGAGGCTCACGACCTTAGTCTGCGCGTCGTCGGCCCCGGCCGCCCATTCGAGCGCGTCCCAGTAAACCTCCATGTTGGTGCGCAGGCGCAGGCGGCGCGGCGCGCCTTCGCGGAAGACGTTCTGAAGACCGACGAGGATCGTCTTGTTCTTCCCCGACGGGAAGCCGAGGTCGGGATGCGCGACGGCCCACCCGCCGCGGCCGTCGGCGACTTCGAGGCTGAGACCTTTGGGCGGCGGCTGCGAGCCCTGACTGATGGCGACGTTGATCGAGGCGTCGGTCGGGTGCAGCCAGCCGTGCGCGACGAGCCAGAGCGGCCCCTCGCGCGGCGCGTCCTCGCCCAGCTCGAGCTCGACGAAGTGGTCGCGCGTCACGCCCTGATAAGCCCCGCGGCCGAAGGTGTCGAGGTGTCGGCCGTCGAGCCTGCCCACGACCTCGCTCACGTCCTTCCCCGCGTCGTCCCAGGCCCCTGCGAACGCGCGCGGCTGTCCGACGGTGTAGACCTTGAGCGCGGGCGGGCGGCGCGCCGTGCGCTCGTCCACGAAGACCTCAGTGCCGACCGGGTGGTCTACGACCGCGAACCGGTAGCGGTCGAGGTAGTACGTCTCCCAAAGCTCGGCCGTGATGCGTAAATCATAAAAGCCTTCGCGCGGGGCGAGCTGGTCGCCGCGCACCTTGACCCACTCTTCCGTCTGCCCGACCCTCAACGTCTGGTAGTTGTTGATGCGCAGCCCTATCGCCGGGCTCCACGGCGCGCAGTCTTTGACGAAGCGCATCCGCTTCCCGTCGAAGGCGAAGAGCGAGGGGCAGGAGCCCTTCAGACGCTGCTCGGCGAGGACTGTGGTGTCGGCCTTCAGCTCGAACTCGGCGCGCACCGAGCCGTTCGGCCAGACGACGCGCACCACGTCCGCCCCCGCCTGGTCGCCGAGGCCGAAGTGGACGAGCGGCCCCGTGACGAGCTGCTTCTGCACGAGCAGCCCGGCGCGTATCTCCATCTCGCCGCCGACGCCGAACGAGTTGATGCGCTGGTCGCCGGTGGCGTTCGCGGCGCGCGGCCGTATCAACTGCCAGTGGTAGTTCTTCGAGCCGCGCCCCGCCGCCACGAACGCGCCGCCGTCTTTACCAACTCCGACAAGGTCGAGCCGCCCGTCGCCGCCCACGTCCGCGACCGAGACGGCGCGCGCGTCGGCTATCGTCCCGGGGAGCGCGAGCTGCTTCATGATTCCCGCGGCGTCGCTGAGCCAGACGCGCGCGCCCTGTGAGCCCGAGAGCAGAAGGTCGAGGCCGCCGTTGTTGTCGAGGTCTGCGGCCGTCAACTTCGCGCCGCCCGGCGCGAGACCGCCCGGCACGCCGTCCCAACGCTCGGGCGTACCCACGTCCCACCCCGCGCCCTCGTCCTTGTCTGAGACGCGCGTGAAGACTGCGCCGTTGAGCAGCAGCAGGTCGAACCCCCCGTCGTTATTTATATCGACGACGCAGAGCGCGTCGGCGCGGCTCAGGTTCTGCGGCAAGGCGCGCGGCCGGAACTGGCCCGTGCGCTCGTTCGTGAAGACGTAGAGCTTCCCTTGCGCGTCGAGCAGCGCGGCGTCCGGGTCGCCGTCGCCGTCGAGGTCGGCCCACGCGAAGTCGCGCAGAGCCGTGACGCCCGCGAAGGGTTGCTGCGCGGCGAAGCTGCCGTCGCCGTTGTTCCTCAAGACCGCCGGCGCGCCGTCCTTCGCAGCGAGCAGAATGTCTAAGTCGCCGTCGGCCTCGATGTCCGCGGCCCACGCGCCCACGTAAGGCGTCTCGGCAATGCCGGCCGGAAGCTTCGCCGCCGCGGTCACGTCAACGAAGCTCGTCGGGTTCTCCTGACGGTAGAGGCGGAAGCCGCCTTCGCCCGCGAGCGCCAGATCGGTCTTGAAGTCGTAGTCTAAGTCGAGCGCGGCGACGCCGTTCGGGGAGGGCGACGCCGACGAAGGGCCGCCGGGGAAGGCCAGCTTCACGCCGCCCGCGAGCTGCGCCGTGCGGCCGTCGGCGAAGAGTCGTACGGGCGCGCCCTCGCCGTCGAGCGAGACCGCGCCGCCCCACGCCCACGCGCCTCCGACGAACTCTTGCTGAGGCTCGGCGTTGAAGGCCAGCGCCTCGTCCGGCGGCGCGGGGCGCGGCGAAGGCGACTCCATCGTGACGAAGCGCGTGAGGGGCTCGCTCAAAATCTCCGGAGGGTCTTCGACGGCGAGGCGGCTCTGCCTGTACTCCGGCAGGCGCACGAGCACGTTGCGGAGGAACTGCACGCGCGGGGCCGCCGCCCGCGTGTTCCCCGAAGCCGCCGCGGCCTCGACGGCCTTCAACTGCTCCTGCGCCTCCGGCGGCCACGCGGCGGAGTCCGCGGCGAAGCCGCCCATCAAGCGCCCGAAGAGTTCGGCGTCGCCGCGCTTGGCGGCGAGCCGCGCCACGTCGAGACGCACAGAGAGGTTGCCGGGCTGCACTTCGAGAATCTTTTGCAGCAGCCGCAGAACCTCCTCCTCGCCGCCCTCGCCCACGCGCTCGACCTCGCGGCCGAGCGCGTAGAGCGCCTTCAGGTTGCGCGGGTCGAGTTCCGAGCCGCGGCGGAAGTGTCCGGCCGCCTCGGCCGAGTTGCCGCGCGCGCTCTCCAACTGCCCCGTCAGGACGTAGAGCCCCGCGTTCTCGGGCGCGAGCTGCCGCGCCCTCTCAAGGCTCTGCGCGGCCTCGTCGAAACGGCGCTGGCGCATGTAGAGGAGGCCGAGGTCGGCCCACGCCGCGGGCTCGTCCGGCGCGAGCGCGGTCGCCTCCTTCAGCTTCTCCTCGGCGCGCACGTCGTCGCCGACCTGGAGGGCCGAGAGGCCGACGTAGAAGGCGCGCACCGCGCTCAGGTATTGCGGCGAGCCCTTTTCGGGCAGGTCGGCGCGGCGGCAGCCGGTCGCCGCCGCGGCCAGCGCCGACAGAAAGAGGCAGAGGGCGCAGCGCAGGCGCCTGGTTAAAACGCTTCTCATTTAGAGGGGTGGCACTTCTAAAGGGGCCGGGTTGCTGCACCGGACGGCGCACCTTAACACGCGAGCCCGCCGCCTGTCATGGGAGCGAGGTTGGAAGCCGCCGTCAAACTTTAGTTTGAGCCGTGCCCCCAACCTCGCTCCCATGACAGGCGGCGGCGCGCTGTGCGGTAATGTGCGTTGCTTCTCGTCGGCCGTTGGCATAACATCCAGCCCGCACCGCCGGACACGGGATGTCACAAGAACGGTTCACCCTAACGTCGTCAACTTAAGTCGGAGGAGTAAGGGGAAGCATCATGGCCGCTTCAAGCTCAAGCGTGCACGCCGTCGGCGTGACTCAGGCGGGCGGGACGGGCCTGCACGACAGGCTCAACACGCGCTGGCACGAGCGCGCGCTCCAGCTCTTCACGGTCGTCGTCCTCGCGCACTGGGCCGAGCACTTGGCGCAGGCCGTCCAGATTTACGCGCTGGGGTGGCCGCGGCCGCAGGCGGGCGGCGTCCTCGGCCTCTGGTATCCGTGGGTGGTCGGCTCCGAGGTGCTGCACTACGGCTACGCGGTCGTCATGCTCGTCGGCCTCTGGGTGCTGCGCAAGGGCTTCGCGGGGCCCTCGCGCAAGTGGTGGACGGCGGCGCTCGTCATACAGTTCTGGCACCACATCGAGCACGCGCTCTTGCAAGGGCAGGTGCTCTTCGGCCACAACCTGTTCGGCTCGCCCATCCCGCTCAGCTTTTTGCAGATCGCCTTCCCGACCGCGCGCGTCGAGATTCACCTCTTCTACAACGCAATCGTCTTCGCCCCGATGGTGGTCGCCATGTACCACCACATGTTCCCGGCCGCGGCCGAAGAGGCGAACCCTCTGTGCACCTGCGCGGTGAGACGCCGCGAGGCGACCGCCGCCGCGTGACCTTCCGGAGCGAGAGCCTTCGGGCGAGGGGTCGGCCGGCGGCTTGCGGGCTGTTCCTGATGACGCTGGCGTGCGCGGCCTTCGCACTCGCGGCCGGGTGTCAAGGGCCGGTGGAAGCGACGCCGGACGTGCTCGTCGAGCACGAGATTTCTCCCCGACCGCCCAGGGTGGGGCCGGCGGTTTTCCACATCAGGATGACGGACGCCGCCTCGTCGAAGCCCCTGGGCGGCGCGCGCGCCCGGCTCGAAGGGAACATGACGCACGCGGGGATGACGCCGGTCTTCGCCGAAGCGAAGGAGTTTGAGCCGGGGCGCTACCGCGCCACACTCGAACTCACGATGGCCGGCGACTGGGTCGTCACCGTCCACGCCGCGCTCCCCGACGGGCGGAGGCTTGAGCGCCAATTCGACGTGAAGGGCGTCCGGGCGGACTGAGAAAGTTGTTGTACGAGCGACCGTCCAACCCGCCGCAGTTCGCGCCGGACTCGCGGCCCTTCGACCTTCTGCGAGTCCCCCTCGTCGGCGGCCTCCTGCGCCGCCGCCACGCGCGCACCGTCCTGCAAATCCCCCTCTTCGTCGTAGCCGTCCTGATGATTCTCCACGGCCTGTGGGGGCCGCAGCTCGCGCCGAAGAACCTTGCGACGACGCTCACGTGGGTTCACTTCCGCGGCGCGCTCGTCCTCGCTCTGCTCCTCGCCGGCAACCTCTTCTGCATGGCGTGCCCCTTCATGCTGCCGCGCAACCTCGCGCGGCGCTTCGTCCGCCCCCGGCGCAACTGGCCCCGACTCTTGCGCAACAAGTGGCTCTCGCTCGCCCTCTTCGTCGGGGTGCTCTTCGCCTACGAGCTGTTCGACCTCTGGGGCTCGCCCTTCTGGACGGCGTGGCTCGTCGTCGCATACTTCGCGGGCGCGCTCGCGGTTGACTCGTTCTTCAGGCACGCCCCCTTCTGCAAGTTCGTCTGCCCCGTCGGCCAGTTCAACTTCGTCGCCTCGACCGTCTCGCCGCTCGAAGTGAAGGTGCGCGACCTGCAAGTCTGCGACGGCTGCCGCACGAAGGACTGCATCCGCGGCCGGCGCGAACACCCCGAGTCGCCCGTCGTGATTCAGCGCGGCTGCGAACTGGCGCTCTTCCAGCCGCGCAAGACGGGGAACCTCGACTGCACCTTCTGCCTCGACTGCGTGCAGGCGTGCCCGCACGACAACGTCGGCATCACGGGCCGCCTCCCGGCCGGAGAGTTGTTGACCGACCCCGTGCGTTCGGGCGTCGGCCTCCTCTCGCGCCGCAGAGACCTTTCGGCGCTCGCCGTCGTCTTCACGTTCGGCGCGCTGCTGAACGCGTTCGGCATGGTGAGTCCCGTCTACGCGCTTGAAGGGTGGCTCGCCTCGACGCTTCACACACAGAGGGAAGCGCCCGTGCTCGGCCTCATCTTCGCGCTCTTCCTCGTCGCCGAGCCCGTCGTCCTGCTCGGCGCGGCGGGCCTGCTGACGGCGCGCCGGGCGGGCCGCGGCGGCGTGCTTCAGACAATCGTGCGCTACTCCTACGCGCTCATCCCTTTGGGCTTCGGCGTCTGGCTGGCGCACTACGGCTTCCACTTACTGACGGGGCTGCTCACGTTCATCCCCGTCGCGCAGAGCGCGGCCGCGGGACTCCTCGGAGAGCCCGCGTGGCACCTCACCGGACTCCCCGAGCGAGTCGTCTACCCCGTCGAGCTGGGGTTCCTGGGCCTGGGGCTGCTCGGCTCGCTGCTCTTGACCTACCGCCTCGCCGAAGAGGACGCGGGCGCGAAGCGTTGGCGCGTCTTCGCCGTGTGGGCGGCCCTGTGTGTCGCGCTGTGGGCCTCCGGGCTCTGGCTGATGTCGCAGCCGATGGAGATGCGCGGGACGTTCCTGGCGAACTGATGCGTGCGCGCGACTACAGATCGGATTTCGTGAGGGCGAGACTCGGAACCCTCCTGCTGACGGCCGGGCTGCTGCTCGCGGTCGGCACCGACGCCTTGGCGCACGAAGGGCCGCCGTACCCCATCATCGTCGATAAGACCCTCGGGCCGTGCGTGCTGTCGGTCTGGTCAGACCCGGACGTGGGCACGGGCACCTTCTTCTTCATCCTTGAGCCGGCGCGCGGCGGCCGACTCCCCGACGACATACGCATCGACATAGGCGTGCATCCTGTGAGCGGCAGGCTCCCCGAGGCCATCTACGCCGCCGAGCGCGAAGACCAGGGCGGGCGCGTGCAGTTCAAGGCGCTCGTGCCCTTCGACGCCGAGGAGCTTTGGCGCGTCCGCGTCCGGCTCCAAAGCGCGGAGGGCGGCGGCGAGGCCGCGACCGACGTGGAGGTGACGCCACCCGGCTACGGCCGTTGGGACATGCTCATCTACCTCCTCCCGTTCGCCGCCGTCGGCGCGCTGTGGCTGCGCGCGCTAGTTAAAGGCCGGGGCCGCCACCCACGCGGCGGCGCGACCTGGTAGCCTTCCGGACGTGAAGGCCGAGGGTCATATGCGCGGCGAGGCCCGGGCGTTCTTCGCCCCGCCGGCTTGTCGCTTTCGGGGCCGCGTATGTAACATCTGCGCACGCGTGCAGTTTGACCCGGCGGCTCCGCCGTCGGATACGCCTTCAAAGAGATGGGGGACGTGATGCCGAAGAATTGAACCCGCGCCTCGCAGTGGGCGCAAGTTTTGCGACACGACTCAGACCGCTCGCGGCCCGCCGCCTAGCCCCTCCTTCGTGCGGGGCCGGCCCGGCGCCCGCGAATCAGATAAACCTGCTCACGACGCCGGACTCGCCGGCGGGCGTGTCGCGCTCCGCCGGCCGGTCGAGCGACCGCGCCGCGGCGCGGCTTCGGGGCTTTCATAGAAGGAGAGGCGCATGAGCGAAGTGGAGTCGCGCGCGAAGGCGTTTGACCCGCGCGTCGTTGACGAGATCGTCGCGGAGGCGGTGGCGCCCGCGGCCGCGGAGGTAGACCGCGCGGGCGCGTTCCCGCGCGCCGCGCTCAAAGCCTTCGGGCGGGCGGGGCTTCTGGGGCTGGTCAGCTCCCGCGAGGTGGGGGGCCTGGGCGAGTCGCACCGCGCGGCGGCGCAGACAGTCGAGCGTGTGGCCGCGGCCTGCGCCTCCACGGCGATGGTTCTCTGCATGCACTATTCGGCCACGGCCGTCGTCGAGGCGCACGGGCCGCGCGAAGTCCGCGAGGCGATAGCGCGGGGCGAGCACGTCACCACGCTCGCCTTCTCGGAGCAGGGGTCGCGCAGCCACTTCTGGGCTCCGGTCGGCACGGCCGCACCGGCGGACGGCGGCGTCCGCCTCGACGCGCACAAGAGCTGGGTCACGTCGGCCGGGGAGGCCGACTCGTACGTCTGGTCGAGCCGCCCCGTGGGGGCCGAGGGCAACAGCACGGTCTGGCTCGTCCCGGCCGACGCCGAAGGGCTCTCCGTCCCCGCGCCGTTCGACGGGCTGGGCCTGCGCGGGAACAGCTCTTCGCCCGTGACGGCCGCGGGCGTCCTCGTCCCGCGCGAGAACATGCTCGGCCCGGACGGCGGCGGGTTCGACGTGATGATGGGCGTCGTGCTGCCTTACTTCCAGTTGATGAGCGCGGGCTTCTCGGTGGGGACGATGGAGGCCGCGACGCGGAAGGCGGCCGCGCACGTCGCGGGCACGAAGCTTGAGCACCTCGGGAGCGCACTCTCCGACCTGCCGACCGTCCGCGCGTACCTCTCGCGGATGCGCATCAAGACGGACATGTGCCGCGCGCTGCTCGAAGACTCTCTAACCGCGCTCGAAACGGGCAGGGAGGACGCCATGCTGCGCGTGCTCGAGGTCAAGGCCGCGGCGGGCGAGGCGTCCACGGAGGTGACCGACCTCGCGATGCGCGTCTGCGGCGGCGCGGCCTTCCGCAGGGAGGTCGGCGTCGAGCGCCACTTCCGCGACGCGCGCGCCGCGACCGTGATGGCCCCGACGACCGACGCGCTCTACGACTTCATCGGCAAGGCCGTGTGCGGCCTTCCGCTCTTCGGCTGAGGGAAAGGGACGGAGACGATCATGAGTGACGCGGATACTCTTCTGTTGGGCGCGGTCGCCTACGACCCGAAGGTCGTGACGATCTGGGAAGGCTTCAAAGCGTACTTCTCGCGCAACGGCCTCCCGTTCGACTACGTCCTCTACTCCAACTACGAGCGGCAGGTCGAGTCGCACCTCGCCGGGCACTTCCACGTCGCATGGAACTCTCCGCTCGCGTGGGTGCGGACGCGGAGGCTGGCCGCCGCGCGCGGGGTGGAGGTCGAAGCCGTCGCCATGCGCGACACCGACCGCGACCTCACGTCGGTCGTGGTCGTGCGCGGCGACTCGGGCGTCGGGTCAATCGAAGACCTGCGCGGCAGGCGCGTGGCCGTCGGCGCTGTAGACTCGCCGCAGGCCACGCTCCTGCCGCTCTCGCACCTCCGCGCGCGGGGGCTCGTCCCCGGCGAGGGGTTCGAGGTCGTCTACCACGACCTGCTCGGCGGCAAGCACGGCGACCACATCGGCGGCGAGCGCGAGGCGGCGCGCGCCCTCCTCTCGGGCGCGGCGGACGCCGCCTGCATGATCGATGGCAACCATCTGCTCTTCGTCTCCGAAGGGACGCTGCCTCCGGGCGCGACGCGCGTGCTGACGCAGACCGACGCATACGACCACTGCAACTTCACCGCCGGCCCGGGCGCGCCCCCGTGGCTCGTGTCGCGCTTCCGCGAACTGTTATTGGGGATGTCCTACGACGACCCCGAAGTGCGGCCGCTCCTCGACCTCGAAGGGCTCAAGGCGTGGCGCGAAGGCAGGCTCGAAGGTTACGAGGCGCTCGAACGCGCGGTGGACGAGGCGGGATTCTATGACGCGGACGGGAACATCACCATCGACGGTTATAGATATTGAAGCGCTGGGGCTCGACCGCGGCGCGCACCTGCTGCTCAAGCGCGCCCTGGCCGACCTGCCGCCCGGCGGGAGGCTCTGCGTCCGCGGGAGCGCGCCCGACCTCGCAGTACACCTGCGCGGCTGGTGTCGCGCGCAGGGGCACGAGTTCGCCTTGCCGGAAGTTGAAAGGGCTCGGGACGAAGCGGGGGCGGAAGGCGGCTCGCCCCTGGTGGCGTGGGTCGTCGGCGGCGCGGCGGCAGGCAGCCGACTGCGCGGCGCGGAGGCGGCGGGCGGGGCGGACGCGCGCGAGCCGGGCGCGGTGGTCGAACGCCCCCCGGCGCGTTGGGGGCTGGCTGCGCGCGGCGCACTGGTCGAGGCCGGCGCGCCCGAATATAACTTCCGGCTCGACTCGAAGGCGCAGGTGTGGGCGGAGAACGTCCCGCGCCTCTACCGGCAGGCGTTGGCCGCGCAGTGGAACCCGGCGACGGCCATCGACTGGGACGCGCCCTTCGAGCTGCCGGAGGAGGTCGAGTCGGCCGTCGTGCAGGTGATGACCTACCTCGTCGAGAACGAGACGGCGGCGCTGCTCGTGCCCGCGAAGTTCCTCGCGCAGGTGCACCCGCACTTCCGCGAGGTCATGCAGCTCCTCGCCATCCAGGTCGCCGACGAGGCGCGCCACGTCGAGGTCTTCACGCGGCGGGCCGCGCTGCGGCGCAAGGGCGCGCTGGGGCTCTCGACCGCGGGCGGGCAGCAGTCGCTCAAGACGCTCTTCGACGAGCCGGACTTCACGCTCGCCTCCTTCCTGCTCTCCGTCCTCGGCGAGGGGACATTCCTCAACCTTTTGTGGTTCCTCGAACGGCACGCGCCCGACCCCGTGACGCGGCAGGTCGCCAGGCTCGCCGCGCAGGACGAGGCGCGCCACGTGGCCTTCGGCGTGGGGCACCTGCAATACGCCGTCGCGCTCGACCCTTCTTTGCGCGGGCGGCTCGCGGCGGCGGCCGAGCGGCGGCACGACGCGCTGGCGCAGACGGCCGGGCTCAACGAGGAGGTCTTCGACGCGCTCGTCCTGCTGGCGGCGGGCAGTTGGGAGCCCGGCGCGATCGCCGAAGGGTTCGGGAAGGTGCAGGCCCTCAAGCGCGAGATGGCAGCCGACCGCACGAGCCGCCTGCTCAAACTCGGGTTCGGCCCCGGCGAAGCGAGCGCCATCTCCGAACTACACACGCGCAACTTCATGTAGGCGACGCACCGCCTTGTACGTTATAGCTGTTTGCATTTGAGTATGACCGATTCGGCGTTCGTTTAGAGGCGGGCTGCGGCCCGCCGTCGCAAGCACCGCGGCCTGCGACGGCGGGCAGAGCCCGCCTCTAAACGGTCACACTCAAACGCAATCCACTATGGGACTGAAGCGGACAGCTTCACGGAGGGCCTGAATGCTCGGGAGGGCGGGCGAGAGTGTGGGCGCGAGACTGCGGCGCTACCTCGTCGGGGTCTGGTCGGTGGCGGCGGTCTTCGCGCTGACGATGCTCGCCACGCGCTACGTCGAGTTGAACATCACGCCGGTCTACCTCGCCGCCGTCATGTTCAGCACGTGGCGCGGCGGGCTCGGGGCCGGGCTGCTCGCCACCGCGCTCTCGGCCGTCCTCGGAGCCTTCTTCTTCTTCCCCCCGGCCTACTCGTTCAGGGTCTACGGCGAGGACCTGCTCCAGCTCGGCGTCTTCACGCTGGCGGCGCTCGTCATCAGCTCTCTGAGCGCGGCGCGCGAGCGTGCGCTCGCGTTGAGCGAGCAGGCGCGGCGCGAGGCGGAGGCCGCGAACTCGGTCAAGGACGAGTTCCTCGCCGCCGTCTCGCACGAGCTGCGCACGCCGCTGACGACCATCAGGACTTTGACGCGCGTCCTCCTCAAGAAGAACCCGGGCGAGGAGGAGCGGCGCGAGTACCTCGAAGACATCGCCGCCGAATGCGAGCGGCAGATCGACCTCGTCCACAACCTCCTCGACCTGACGCGCGTCAAGGTGGGTGGCGTCGAGATACGTCCCGCGCGCGTTGACGTGGCGGCGACGCTGCGCGACTGTGAGAAGATTCAGCGCGCCGCCGCCGAGGAGCGCGGGCAGCAGCTCGTCGTCGATGTGCCCCCCGGCCTGCCGCCCGTCCGCGCCGACCAAGGCGCGCTGCGGCGCGCACTCTGCGCGGTCGTCGAGAACGCCGTCAAGTACACGCCCGAGGGCGGGCGCGTCACGCTCCGCGCGCGAAGCGAAGGGGGCGGACACGCCTCGGTAGAGGTCGAAGACACGGGGCCGGGCATCCGCGAGGAGGACTTGCCGCACATCTTCGAGCGCTTCTACAGGGGCCGCGCGGGCGCGGACGAGCACGAGGCGCACGGCATCGGGCTCGGGCTCTATCTGGCGCGCGTGCTCGTCGAGGGGATGGGCGGCTCCATCAACGCGAGCAGCCGGGTCGGGCGCGGCAGCACGTTCACACTGCGCCTGCCGGTCTGGCGCGACGAGGCGCACGCTCTGAACCGGGAGGTGGGGGAAGTTGGCTAAGCGGATACTGGTCGTGGACGACGAGGCGAAGCTTCTGCGCGCCGTCGCCGTCACCCTGCGCGAAGAGGGCTACGAGGTGGCGACCGCCCGCAGCGGCGAGGAGGCGCTCGTCTCGGTCAGCGCGAGCGTGCCCGACCTCGTCGTGAGCGACATACGGATGCCGCGCATGGACGGCTACCAACTCGCGCGCGCCCTGCGCTCCAGCCCGCGCACCGAACTCATCCCCGTCGTCTTCCTCACCGCGAAGGGCGAGCGCAAGGATCGCATCGCGGGCATCCGCACGGGCGTGGACGCGTACCTCGTGAAGCCTTTCGACCCGGAGGAGCTGCTCGCCGTCGTCGCCAACCTGCTCGGCCGCGCCGAACGCACCAGCGCCGAACTCGCGCGCATGGTCGGCACCGCCAGGGGCGCGGAGAGTCCTCCGACCCGTTCGGGGCCGGACGAAGATTTCACCCCCGCGGAGTCCCGCGTCGCGCGCCTCGTCGCAGAGGGCCTCAGCAACAAGGAGATCGCCGCCGAACTCGGTTCGAGCGTCCGCACCGTCGAAGGGCACATCAGCAACATCCTCTCCAAGAAGGGCTTCGGCAACCGCGTCGAGATCGCGCGCCACGTCCTCGGGCGCGGCCCGTCCGACTGACGCGGGCCCCACCCCCCACCTCACACTCAATCAGGAACAGCAATAACGGCCCACGTGAAAACACCTGGACGAATCGGGTGTTGTCACGCTGTTTCGCCGACGCCCCATTCTCTAATCTGGTCGTCGAGAGCGTTCGGGGCGGAGGCGTTATGGACTTCGAGTCATTCGTCGTGGCGGCGGCGCTGCTGGCGGTTCTGTTCGGCTGGTACGCGTGGCTGGAGATGGGCGACCGCCGCCGGAGGTGAGCCGCGCTGATGAGCGGCGGGAGGGCGAGATGATTTTCGGTTGGCTTATCGCCGCGACCACGGCGAGGACGATGCTCGAAATGTTAACGCGGCAGTGCCCGAGGTGCGGCCGCAAGCAGGTCGTGCCGAAGGAGAAGTTGACGGCCGTCGTGAGCTGCGAGAGGTGCGGCGCGGGCGTGCCGCCGAGACCCGCGCCGCAGCGTTGAGCCGCTTTAAGAGTCAGAAATTCATGTCAACCATCAGCGAAGCATTCCTGCCCGGCGTCGGGCGCAAGTTTCAGGTCGAGACGACGAGCGGCGACCGCCTCGTCATCGTCATCCACGACGACGGCACGCGCGAGCTTTATCACTTCGCGCGCAAGAAGCTCGACCGCCCGGCTTCGGTCTTGAGGCTCTCGGACGGCGAGGCGCGGCAGATCGCCGGCATCATCGGCGGCCTGACCTACGTGCCCCGGAGTCTGCCGATGGCGGAGGTCGTGCTCGAAGACCTCGTGCTCGAATGGTTCACCATCGAGCCGGGGGCGACCTGCGTCGGCCAGACCATCCGCGACCTACAGGTGCGGACGCGCACCGGCGCTTCAATCGTCTCGATCATCGAGCCCGACCAGACGAAGCGCACCAACCCGGAGGCCGACACCGTGCTGAACGAAGGCGCGACGCTCATCGCGGCGGGCGACCGGCGGACGATAGCCGCGCTCAAGCGCCTGCTGGTCACGGGCGAGGCCGGGTGAGTCGATGGATCACGTCATCCTCGAAGTCGGACTGGCGCTGGCGCTCGTCGCGTTCGCCGTCATGCTCGCCCACAGACTCGGCGTCTCCAACGTCCCGTTCCTCATCCTCATCGGCATGGCGGTCGGGCCGCACGCGCCGCAGTGGGGCGTCTTCGACTTCCGCTTCGTCGAGACCAGCTCGCTCATCACCTTCATGGGCCGCGTCGGCGTCCTGTTCCTGCTCTTCTACCTCGGGCTGGAGTCCAACGTCACGCGCCTGATCGAAGCCGGGCGCTCCATCCTCGTCGGCGGCACGATCTACGTCGGCATCAACTTCACGGCCGGGCTCCTGTACGCCTACCTCGCGGGCTTCCCGCTGCGCGAGACGCTCGTGATGGCGGGCGTGACGACCATCTCTTCGAGCGCCATCGTCGCCAAAGTCCTCTTCGACTACAGGCGCACGGCCAACCCAGAGACGGAGTTGATCCTCGGCATCACGATGTTCGAGGACGTGTTCCTCGCCGTCTACCTCTCACTCATCTCGGGCGTCGTGCTGAGCGGCGCGACCTCCGTCGGCGGCGTGCTCCGGTCGGGCGGCGTCGCGCTCGGCTTCATCGTCGGGCTGATGGTCGTGGGGCGTTGGGCGACGCCGCTCCTGAACCGGCTGCTGCGCATCTCCTCGAACGAGGTCTTTGTCGTCGTCGTCTTCGCGTCGCTCTTCCTGCTGGCGGGCTTGGGCGAGACGATCCACGTCGCCGAATCCATCGGCGCGCTGCTCCTCGGGCTCATCCTCGGCGAGACGGAGCACAGCGAGCGCATGGAGCGTCTCATCGTCCCGTTCCGAGACTTCTTCGGCGGGGTCTTCTTCTTCAGCTTCGGGCTCTCCATCGACCCGTTCAGCCTCGGCGGCGCGGCGTGGCTGGCGGCGGGCGCGGCGCTGCTCTCGCTCGTCGGGGTAGTCGTCGCCGGGCTGATCGTCGGGCGGCGCGCGAAGCTCTCGCCGGTCGGCTCGCTCAACACTTCGTTCACGCTGCTGGCGCGCGGCGAGTTCTCCATCATCATCGCCAACCTCGCGCAGGCCGGCGGGCTGGCGGCCGCGCTTCAGCCCTTCGCCGCGCTCTACGTGCTCATCCTCGCGAGCGCCGCGCCGCTGCTGGCTAAAGAGTCCGAGCGCGTCCACGGACTGTTCGAGAGGTTTTACGGCCGCCGACGAGGTGGCGACGCGGCCGAAGAGAAGGCCGAAGAAGAGGCGGCCGCCTGAGTCACCGCCGGCCGTCAGGTGATTTAAGTGTTGAGAGATAAAAGCCTTAAAGATGCGGCAATCAGATTAGTTGGTTAAAGCAAATTAAGGGCGGCCGCCTCCAAAGGTCTTACCATTTCACTCTTTCTTCCTCATTGAGAAGCGATTATCAGCAATAATCTTAACTTAACCGAAAATTTGCTTGACGAACTCTTCTAGTTATGTTACCAATGTGTCGCTTTTGGCAAATGTGGCAAAATCTTTGAAGGAATTCTTCCAGATTCTTTTCACGGAATTGACCCTTACGAATTAGCCCGACGGCAGTTAACCGCACGTTGCGCGCCTGGCCTTCGCAGGTCGGGCGTTCACCCTACATTTTCGACCAAACTGGGCGGTTTCATTTCCACCGACGGCGGGTGGGGCGGTCTCAGTCTGTCTCGTTAACAATCTCAGCCAAGCCTGTCAGACGGGCGGAAAGGTCTTCGATGAAAATCTCTAACCCCTCAATGAAGGTTCCCGCGAAGGGGCGGACATTTCGGCCACTCTCACGGGGGTTTCAGGGCGCGCTCCTTATTCTTATCCTGCTAACGGCGGTCTCCAACGCCTCGGCGGCCATCACGTTCGACAACGCCACCGCCTCGAAGGCGAAGAACAACACGAGCGAGATCAGTTGGAAACACACCATCGGCGGCGGCGCGGATCGCGCGCTGGTGGTGGCGGTCTCTTACAATGACTTTTTAATCAAAAATAATCAGATCGCGGCGGTAAGTCTGGGAGGCGTCCCGATGCTCCCCGTGCCGGGTTCCCTGGCAAGAGCGTCGGGCCAATCCGTACAGACGACGACACAGCTCTTCTATCTCAACGGCAGCGAATTGCCCGCCGCCGGCACGTATAACGTGGTGGTCAGTTTTACCGGAAAGGTTGACGACGCGGCGGGCGGCGCGGTCTCTCTGTTCGGCGTCGAGCCGGGAGCACCTGCTGCCGCGGCGACCAACACCAATCTCATCGGGCTGGGGCAGATCAGCACGAGCATCAACGCGCCCGCCTATTCGTGGGTCGTGGACGTGGTCGGCTCCGTGAGCGGCGCCGACTTCATGGCCGGGGCGGGCCAGACCGAGCGTTTCGGGCGGGTGAAGAAAGAGATCGGGCTCGCCGGCTCGGCGCAGGCCGCCGACTTCGGCGGGCCGACGACGCTCTCCTGGCAGCAGGCGGACACGGCGCCGCTCGCGACCTCTGCCGTGGCGTTCGCGGCGAGGCCCGTCTTCAAGCTCACGACGGCGACGACCGGCGCGGGCTCGATTCAGACGAGCACCGGCGGCGACATGTTCCACGAAGGCGAGCCGGTGACGCTCAACGCCGTGCCCGCGCCCGGCTGGGAGTTCGGGGGCTGGGGCGGCTCCGTGTCGGGCGCGTCCAACCCCGTCTCCCTCACGATGGACGGTCACAAGTCCGTCGCCGCCAACTTCGTCCAAGTCCCCCCCAGCATCTCGGCGCAGCCCGCCTCGCAGACCGTCAACGCGGGCTCCAACGTCAGCTTCAACGTCGCGGCCGGCGGCACCGCGCCGCTCGGCTACCAGTGGTACAAGGACGGCGCGCCCGTCGCGGGCGCTTCCGCCGACACGCTCAGCCTGTCGGACGTGCAGGCGGGCGACGCGGGCAGCTACACCGTCACGGTGACGAACGGGGCGGGCAGCCTGACGAGCAACCCGGCCACCCTCACGGTCATCACGCCGCCCTCGATTATCACGCAGCCCGCCTCGCAGACTGTCAACGCCGGACAGACGACCACCTTCTCCGTCGCCGCGGGCGGCACCGCGCCTTTCACCTTCCAGTGGAAGAAGGACGGCGCAGACATCCCCAGCGCCACGTCAGCGACCTTCTCGGTTGTCAACGCCCAGGACGCTGACGCCGGCGTCTACTCCGTGGTCGTCTCGAACGCCGCGGGCTCGGCCATGAGCGACGGCGCGACGCTCGCAGTTATCACTCCGCCGACGATCACGACGCAGCCCGCGGCGCAGTCCGCCCCGCTCGGCTCTAACGTCAGCTTCACGGTCGCGGCGAGCGGCACGTCCCCCTTCGGCTACCAGTGGCAGAAGGACGGCGGCGACATCGCCGGTGCCAACTCCGACACGCTCTCGCTCTCGAACGTGCAGGACGCCGACGCGGCCGTCTACACGGTGGTCGTCTCGAACGCGGCCGGCTCGGCGACGAGCGGCGGCGCCGCGCTCGCGGTCATCACCCCGCCCTCCATCAGCATTCAGCCCGAGCCGCAGACGGTCAACGCCGGCGCGGGCGCTACTTTCTTTGTCGCGGCCAACGGCACCGCACCGCTCAGCTACCAGTGGCAGAAGGACGGCTCTGACATCCCGGGCGCAAACGCGGCGAGCCTCTCCGTCTCCAACGTGCAGGACGGCGACGCAGGCACGTACACGGTGGTCGTCTCGAACGCGGCCGGCTCGGCGACGAGCGACGGCGCCGCGCTCACCGTGACGCACATCGTCCCGCCGAGCATCACGACGCAGCCCGCCTCGCAGACCGCGAACGTCGGCGACAGCCTCACGCTCAGCGTCGCCGTGGGCGGCACCGCGCCCTTCAACTTCCGGTGGCAGAAGGACGGCTCCGACATCGCGGGCGCTACGGGCGCGAGCCTGACGCTCTCGAACGTCCAGCTCTCGAACGCGGGCGACTACAGCGTCGAGGTCAGCAACGACGCGGGCGTCGCCACCAGCGACCCGGCCACGCTGACCGTCGTCGTGCCTTCGACCGTCCTCCTGCGCGAGCGGTTCGCCGACGGCACCCGCGCGGGGCAGAGTCTGCCCGACTCGGCGGCCTGGTTCACCTCCTCGGGGAGCAGCAACTTCACCGCCACCACGGGGAGGGCGACGCAGGTCGTCACCTCAAGCCGGACGCTGCTCAACTACTTCACCAACTCGTCGGCGACGCCCGTCACGGTCGCCGCGGGCCAGACGCTCACGTTCGACTTCGTCGTCAACTTCACCGGCTTCGACACCGCGTCGGCCGGCTCGACCACCTTCTCGGTCGGCCTGCTGCGCTCGGTCGCCAACCCGGCGGCCACAAGCGGGACGGGCTTCACCGCGAGCGGCTCGCCGAACACCAACGCGCGCGTGGGCGGCGACTTCGGCAGCAACAACCCTTCGTCCAACGTCTTCAACCTCTACGGCGGCTACGCGGCCATGACCTACGCCGGGCTTTCGACCGCGGCGACGCCCGTCAGACTGTACGCGCGCACGGGGACGGCGAGCCCTTCGCTCCTGAACAGCACGAGCCCTTACACGCAGTTCACCGCCGGCGCGACGGGCACGCCCTCCACGGGGATGCTCGCCAACACCGACTACCGCGGCACGCTCGCGCTCCAGAACACCGGCGCCGGCATGCTCGTCAGCTACACGCTGAAAGACGCCTCGGGCGGCGTGGTGATGTCGTACTCCGCCACGCAGGCGGCGGCCACCTTCACGCAGTTCGATACGGCCGCGTTCTACCTGAGCAGGTCGGGAGCCGACTACAGCTTCATCATCAAGGAAGCGGACGTTACGCTCTCCAGCGGCGGCGGCAACGCGGGCGAGGCGCCGTCTATCACGACGCAGCCCGTCTCGCAGACCGTCCCGGCGGGCGCGAACGTCTCGTTCTCGGTCTCCGCCGAGGGCACGGCCCCGCTCGGCTACCAGTGGCGGAAGAACGGCGCGCCCATCTCGGGCGCTACGCTGCCGACGCTCAACCTGAACGGCGTGCAGAGCGGTGACGCGGGTAACTACAGCGTCGTCGTCAGCAACGCCGCCGGCTCGGCGACGAGCACGACGGCCGTCCTGACCGTCGAGACGGGGCCGGTCGCCCCGGCCATCACCTCGCACCCCGCGACGCAGACGGTCGTCACGGGCGGCAGCGCGCTGTTCGGCGTCATCGCGGCCGGCACCGCGCCCTTGAGCTACCAGTGGTACAAGGACGGCTCGCTCATCCCGGGGGCGACCACCTCTTCGCTCAGCCTCTCGAACGTGCAGGAGACGGACGAGGGCGGCTACAGCGTCGTCGTCAGCAACGCCGCGGGCACGGCCGCGAGCAACACCGCCACGCTCACGGTCACGGATCAACTGCCCGGACAGATTTACAACCTCCAGGGCTTCGCGCAGGCCGCGACCGGCGGCGGCAACCTGCCCGAGACCGACCCGAACTACCGCAAGGTCTACACGGCCAACGACCTCGTGGCCGCGCTCGGCAGCAAGACGGTGAAGGTCATCGAGATCATGAACGACCTCGACCTCGGCTACAACGAGGTGCCGGCCTCGGCGCGCACGGGCGCGCTGCGCGCGGCGGCCGCGCCGCTCACGCACCCCGTCCTCATCGCCTCGGGCGTCAGCACCATCGACATCCAAGACAAGACGGGGCTAACCATCTTCTCCGCGAACGGCGCGACCATCCGCCACGCCGAGTTCAACGTGAAGCGCGCCAACAACCTGATCATCCGCAACCTGAAGTTCGACGAGCTGTGGGAGTGGGACGAGTCCTCGAAGGGCAAGTTCGACAAGCAGGACTGGGACTCCATCACGGTGGACATGACGAGCGACAACGTCTGGATCGACCACTGCACCTTCACCAAGGCTTACGACGGCGTGGTGGACGTGAAGGGCGGGTCGAAGAACGTGACCATCTCGTGGTCTTCGTTCCTCGGCGACGACGGCGGGCCGTCGAGCTTCGTCCGCAAGCAGATCGAGGCTTTGGAGGCGAACCGCTCGGCCTACCCGATGTACAACTTCCTGCGCACCGCGGGCTTCAGCGTGGAGGACATCATCGCCGTCAGCCGCTCGCAGAAGAAGGGGCACCTGGTCGGCGCGAACGAGTTCGACTCGTCGAACAACAACCACCGGCTGACGCTCCACCACAACTACTACCTGAACATGCAGGACCGCCTGCCGCGCCTGCGCGGCGGCAACGCGCACGTCTTCAGCGTCTACATGAACAACGCCGAGGCGCTGGCCGCCAAAGACCTGCGCAACGCCCGCGTCGCGGCGATGTCTTCGGCCGACCGGTCGAAGCTGACGACCTACTCGTTCGACGTGACGCTCAACGGCTCCATCTCGACCGAGAGCGGCGCGGTGCTGCTTGAGAAGTCGCAGTTCGTGGACGTGCTCTCGCCGCTGCGCAACAACCAGGTGAGCGCCTCGCAGCCGGAGTACACGGGGAAGATTCTCGCCCTCGACACGCTCTACAGCCTGCGCGGCGTCACGTTCCGCGGCGACAGCACCACGGCGGGCAGCCCGCTCGCGCCGGTGCCCGCGCCGGAGATCGCTTTCTCCTGGAACGGGCTCACCGTGCTCCCCTACGCCTACGCCCCGCACGACCCGAGCCAACTGCCTTCGCTCCTGACGGGCGCGGAGGGCGCGGGCGCTGGCGTGCTGTTCTGGCCTAAGGAGAACTGGCTGAAGACCACCTACTGAGGCGGGGCGGCGGGGCGGCCGGTCAAAAGTCCGCGCCGCCCGCAACCTTCTACAACAATCAGGCACGTCTGTTCCGGGGCAGCGTCAGCAGGCAGCCCGCTCTGCGCAGAGCGGTCGGCCGGTGGGCGCTGCCCTTTTGAGTGGAAACACCTATCGCGTTTGAGTATTAACTCGCTTGGGGAGGCGTTCGGGTGTGGCGTAGGCTGTGCGTGCGGTTTCGTCAGGGGGTAAACTGTCTCTTCAATCCGGGCGCGGCCGCCCCGGCGATGTGCGCCGGCGCGGAGGCCGAAGTGAGATTCGTGGAGGTTATGAGGGGCGGTCACATGCCGACGGTGCTGGTGGTGGACGACAACGCCGACACGCGCGTCGTCGTGCGCTGGAAGCTTGAGCGCTGGGGGTGCCGCGTCCTCGAAGCCTCGGACGGGCGCGAGGCGTTCGAGTCGGTCGTCGAGTCGCGCCCCGACCTCGTCCTGATGGACTTGTCGATGCCGCGCGTGGACGGCTACGACGCCATCCGCCGCATCCGCGGGCGCGAGGAGTTCGCGCGCCTCCCCATCATCGCCGTCACCGCCTTCGACCGCGCCGACTCGCGCGCGGGCGCGGCCCTCGCCGGCTGCGACCACTTCCTCAGCAAGCCCATTGACTTCAACCGCCTCGAAGTGCTGGTGGAGAAGCTCACGCGGGCGGCGCGCGACGGCGGCGACTGACGAAGCCCCTTCAACGCAGGCGGAAGCTGCGCGCGACGGTCTGCCGGTTGGCCCGTAGGTGGGTGTGGCCCTCTTACTCGCGCCCGTCCGACTCGTCGTGCGCTTCGCTGCGCTCGAAGACGAAGCCGGGGAGCGCGGTGCGCAGCGCCCGTTCGAGCGCGCCGGGGCCGAGCGGCTTGAGCAGGTAGTCCTGGCACCCCGCTTCGAGCGCCGCCTCCCGGATGCCGTAGGTGTCGAAGGCCGTGACGGCGATGATCGGGACGGCGTCCAGCTCGACGTGCGCGCGTATCTGCTCGGCGGCCGCGAGCCCGTCGAGCAGCGGCATGTGCAGGTCCAACAGGATGAGGTCGGGGCGCGCCGTGAGCGCCGTCGCGACCGCCTCGCGCCCGTCCGAGGCTTCGAGGACGCGGCAGCCGCTGTGCCGAAGCTCAAGGCTCAGCACGTGTCGCGCGTCTTCGGAATCTTCGGCCAGGAGCACCGTCGGGCCCGCTCCGGCGAACTGTGACAAGATGTTATGCTCCGATGTGAAGAGTGCTTCCGGGCGCAAATCAAAAACCCCTTGACGTAAAACTCCCCGCCGCCCGGCGAAGAATGTTCCGTCCCTCACCGGCGCAGGCAGCGACAGGGACAGGATAGGCTTCAGGGTCGCCGCCCGCCACAGTACGATTACTCACGCGGCGTAGGTGAAAACACTTACGCCCCGGCGCGCGGAGAAAAATGGGGCCGCCGCCCTACGCCCGGACGCATAAGGCGGCGGCCCCTCAGCCACACTCAGGAGGAAACAGTGTGGCGGCGCAAGCTCCTCGCATCCGCCCCGGCGGGCGGCGACCTCCTTCCCCCTGCCCTACGTCACGGGGTCTTCTGCATCGTGATCATCACCAACGGCGAGTCGCCCCCCGTGCGGCTGTAGGCGACCCAGTAGCCCGCCTCCTTGTAGGGCGTCATCTGGTACATCGAGCCGTCGGGCTTGGCCTCGATCTCCGCGCCGAGCACCTTGACGGGCGGGGGCGCG
>DATMVD010000041.1:0-8064 GCA_035563535.1 Pyrinomonadaceae bacterium
GTCTTCGGCTCGGTCGTCACCATGCCGATCTCCTCGCCGTAGTAGAGGAAGGGCGTGCCGCGCAGGGTCAGGAGCATCACGGCGAGCAGCTTGGCGATCTCGTCGTTGTGCGTGCCGTCGCCGAGGCGGTCGTAGTGGCGCGGGATGTCGTGGTTCGAGAGCACGTAGGTCGTCCAGCGGCCCCGCAGCGCGCGCTCGCTCTGCGCGATCACGTCGCGGAAGACCTGCGCCCTGAGCTGCGTGCGCGCCGGCTCCATCACGAGGAAGAAGTTGAAGGGCAGGTGCACGCCGTTGTCCGAGGGGCCGTAGTAGCGCATCAGCTCTTCCCACTTCGGCACGTAAGCCTCGCCGACCAGCACGCTCTCCGGGTTGACCGAGTCGTTGAAGGCGCGCAGCCGCACCATCGCGTCCTGCACCTCGGGCAGGTCGCGGTTGTACTTCTTCTCCTGCTCGTGCTCGGTCGTGCTGCCGAAGCGCAGCTCGGGGAGCACCGGGTTGTCGCGAAGCTGCGGGTCTTCGTAGAGGTAGTTGACCGCGTCGAGGCGGAAGCCGTCCGCGCCGCGCCTGAGCCAGAAGCGGATGGTCTCGAGCATGCGCTTCTCGACCTCCGGGTTGCGCCAGTTCAGCTCGGGCTGCTGCGGGTAGAAGTAGTGGTAGTAGAACTGCCCCGTCTTCTCGTCCATCGTCCACGCGACCGGGCCGAAGGACGACGACCAGTTGTTGGGGCGCGAGCCGTCGGGCCTCGGGTCGCGCCAGATGTACCAGTCGCGCTTCGGGTTCGTCTTGGAAGAGCGCGACTCCTTGAAGAAGGGGTGCTGGTCGGAGGTGTGGTTGAGGACGAAGTCGATGACGACGCGAATCCTGCGCCGGTGCGCCTCTTTGACCAGGCGGTCGAAGTCTTCGAGCGTGCCGAACTGCGGGTCAACGTTCTCGTAGTCGCTCACGTCGTAGCCGAAGTCCACCTGCGGCGAAGGGTAGAAGGGCGTGATCCAGACGGCGTCCACGCCGAGGCGCGCGAGGTAGTCGAGCCTCGACGTGATGCCGTTCAGGTCGCCTACGCCGTCGCCGTTCGAGTCCTTAAAACTCCGCGGGTAGATTTCGTAAAAGACGGCGTGCTTCCACCAAGGCGTCTTGCCGCCGCGCGCCCGGGTCTGCGCCCCCGCGGCCTGCGGCGAAAGGAGCAGGCAGAGGAGCAGTAACAGAAGCTTTGAGCTTTGAACTTTGAACTTTGAACTTTTCATTTAGCTCGTCTGTTCGGCGCGACGCTCGCGCGCGGCCCGGCCGAGGATGACGGCCCCGTGCAGGGCGCTGTCGCCGCCGAGCGAGGCTTGCAGGATGTTGATCTTCTCGGGCGGCAGCATCCGCACGCGCGCCCGCACGCGCTCGCGCAGGGGGCCGAAGAGCTGCTCGCCCGCCTCCGAGACGCCGCCGCCGATGACGACCGCCTCCGGGGCCAGCACGTTGAAGAGGTTGCCGACGCCGACCGCGAGGTAGTGAATCATCTCGTCCCACACCGCCGACGCCAGCGAGTCGCCCGCGCGCGCGGCCTCGGCCACCGCGCCCCCCGTGACCCCCGAAGGGCCGAGAGACGAGAGGGAACTCGCCTCGCCCGCCGCCAGCCTTTCGCGCGCGCGCCGCGCGATGGCCGTCCCCGAGCAGAGCGCTTCGAGGCAGCCGCGCCCGCCGCAGCCGCACTCGGGGCCGTCGGGCAGCACGGTCATGTGCCCGACCTCGCCCGCGCCGTCGTAGACGCCGTGCACGAGCTCGCCGCGCACGATGACGCCGCCGCCGATGCCTGTGGACTGCGTGATGTAGACGAGGTGTTTGTAGCCGCGGCCCGCGCCGTGGCGGTGCTCGCCGAGCGCGGCGGCGTTGGCGTCGTTGTCGAGCAGCGCGGGCACGCCGAGCCTCTCTTCGACTATTCGGACGACGGGGAACTCGTCCCAGCCGGGCAGATTCGGCGGCGAGAGGATGAGCCCCGCCTTGCGGTCGAGCGGGCCGCCGCAGCCGATGCCCGCGGCCGCGAGGCGCGAGCCCGTCCGGCCCAGCAGGCGCTCGATTCCGGCGAGCGCCTCTTCGATGATCGCGTGCGGCCCGCGCTCGCCCGTGCGCGCGGGGAAGCGCGTCTTCTCCACGACGCGGCCTTCGAGGTCGGCGACGGCGAGCGCTATCTTAGTCCCGCCGATGTCGATACCGGCGACGCATTGGTCTAACAATGTCCGATTACCCTTCCAGGATGATAGCGGGCGCTAACGCACGCTAGTATTTCACGTCCCCGGAGTTTGTCAAAGAGTGCGGCCCGAGGGGGCGTTTGAGCGTACGCCGACTGATAGACGGAAGGGGCGCGGAGGCCCGGCCTGAATCGAATCGGCCGGGCCTCCGCGCCCCTTCCGTCTGTTAAAGTCGTCCGGTCGCCCGACTAGGGCGCTGCGGCTTAACGCTTCCCTTTGTTGAGCAGGGCGACGTTGGCTTCGATCTGCCCGCGCAGCCCCGGGGCGTATTCGAGGGCGCGGCGGAAGTCTTCCTCGGCCTCCGCCTTCCTGCCCTGCGCCAGGAGGGCCATGCCTCGGTTCGCGTAGGCCAGCGGCATCAGGGGGTTCAGACCCAGCGCCTTTGTGAAGTCCGAGGCCGCGCCCGCCGCGTCCCCCGCCGCGAGTTTCAGCATCCCGCGCCCGCAGTATGCGTCCCCGTAACCCGGGTCGAGCCGCATCGCCTGTTCGTAGTCCGCGAGCGCGCCCGCCGCGTCGCCCGTCATCCGCCGCGCGTCGCCGCGGCCGAAGTAGACGCGCGCGTCGCGCGGCGCGAGCCGCAGCGCCTCCTCGTAGTCCCTGAACGCCCCGGCCACGTCGCCCCTGTCGAGCCGCGCGTTGCCGCGCCCCGCGTAGCCGACTGCGAAGCGCGGGTCGAGCCGCAGCGTCCTGTCGTAATCCTCCAACGCGCGCCCCGCCTCACCCTTGAAAAGCCACGCCGTCCCGCGCGCGTAAGCGGCCCAGACGAGGCTCGGCTTGATGAAGAGCGACTGGTCGAAGTCCCGGATGGCCCCGTCGTAGTCGCCCTTCGCCAGGCGCGCCACGCCGCGGTTCAGGTAGGCGGCGGCCGCCTGCGGGTCGAGGACGCGCGCGTTGGCGAACCCGTCGTCCGCCCCGCCGGGGGCCGACCAGTTGTTGCGCCCCGCCCCTCTCTTCGAGAGGCTCGAACTCATCTCGATGACGGCCGTGAAGTCGGAGATGGCCCCCTCCAGGTCGCCGCGCGCGTAGCGCTCCGCGCCGCGGTCTTGGAACTGTTTGACCGAATCGGGCGACTGCGCGCGCGCCCAAGGCTGCAAGGAAGACGAAGAGCACGGCCGACAGCTTGGTTCTCATCTTACTCCTCCCCTCGAAGACACACGTCCCCGCGGCCCGCGCCCCTGGGGAGGGCGGCGCGCGTGACGATGAATGGTTGTTTGTGCGGGAGGACGCACCCCCGCAGGGCTTCTTTAAACGCGTCGTTGTGGCGACGCCGGGGGTGCGCTAAGATGTGGGTTGTCGAGACGACACATCTTCAGCGCGCTCGCGGGCGTCGTCTGAAATGTTAGTCGCGCGGGGCCGTCGCCATCGCAAGTGGCGACAGCCCCGTTCTACTTTCAGGAGGCCGGGTCGCCCCGTGTAAATGAAAACACCGCCGGCGGTCGATTCGGGGCGACTATCTCGGCCGCAGGATGAAGGAGACGCTTTATGAAAGTGTAAGACGAAGGGGCGGGATAAAAGTTCCGACTGAACGCCCGGGTCGTCCCCACGCAGAGTCAGTGACGCGGCGCGCGAAAAGGTTTCAGCGGCGAGGCCGCGACGGCGGGGCCGTCCGAGAGTTCGTATCACTCAAGGCCGAAGCGTACGGAGCGCGTGTCGCGCTCTCTGCCCGTGCGCACCGTGAGCGGCCCGTAGAGTTCGGGCCGCCGCGCCGCGAGCCAGCGCCGGCCCGAAGAGGTCGGGATGACTTCGGCGTCGAGTTCGGCCACGACCATGTCGTCGTCGGCCCTGCCCGTCTCCACCAGAATCTCCCCGTAGGGGTCGAGGATCATCGCGTTGCCCGTCCGCACCTCGTCGTCGTCGACGCCGACGCCGTTGCTGAAGAGGAGATACATCCCGTTGTCGTGCGCGCGCGCGGGCAGCCAGCGCATGAGCCAGCCGCGCCCTTTAGGCCCGCGGAACTCGGCCTCGACCGCCGCGGGGTCTTCCAGCCTCCGCTCCCACAGCGCGGGGTCGATGGCCCCCATCGCGCGCGGGCTGCGCGAGCGGCAGCCGCCGGTCTGGTGCGGCGCGAGCAGAACCTCCGCGCCCAGCAGCGCCGTGACGCGCGCGTTCTCGACGATGTTGTTGTCGTAGCAGATGAGCACGCCGACGCGCCAGCCGTGCGGCGTGTCGAAGACCGTGTAGGAGTCGCCCGAGCGCATGTGCGGCCCCTCGAAGGCGTGGAGCTTACGGTGGCGCTCGACGCGCCCGTCCGGCATCGCGACCACGTAGGCGTTGTAGAGCGAGCCGTCCGGCCCGCGCTCGATCAGCCCCGCCCCTATCGTCATCCCGTGCCCCTTCGAGAGCGAGAGGAGCGCCTCGGTCGTCGGCCCTTCGGGGACGGGCTCGGCCAGCGCGTCCACCTCCTCGCGCGCGAGGTTGCGGACGTGCCAGTAGCCCGTGACGCACATCTCCGGGAAGGCGATCAGCTCGACGCCCCGGCGCGCGGCGGCGCGGACGAAGCCGCGCACCTTTTCGAGGTTGGCCTGCTTGTCGCCCGGCGCGTGGTGGAGTTGGACGGTGGCGGCGCGAATCTTCCTTGTCATCGTGAACGGAGTATAAGAGTCGCGGCCGCTTCAGTCGAACGGCGGTCGGACGGCGGCGTGGATTTTGTTGACTATCCGTGGCCGCCGGCCGTACCATTCGACATCCTTTGCGTTTCGGCCTCGCACGTACGCCGCCCCCGTCTCTTTCGTCAACGCTCGCGGGAGGGGATATGCCGGACCACACACGCCGTCTCAAGCTCTACGCCTTCGCCGCCCTCGCCTTCGTCGCCCTATCGCCCGCGCCCGCGCCCGCGCCTGCGCAGAACATGCGCACGGAGCGCGTCGCGGCGCGCGCCGAGATGGAGGCGCGCCAGAGGATGCTCTGGGACCTGGAGAAGCTGAATAGGGGCAGACCGATGAGGGCGCGCGTCGCGCGACCCGACCACAGCGCGGTGGCGGAGGAGTTCAAGCAGTTGCAGCTCGTCAACTACTCGCTCGCGGGCGTGGCCGACCCGAAGGCGCCGCTCGACTTCGCGCGCGTCAGGAAGGAGTCGGGCGAGGTCAGGAAGCGCGCCGCGCGCCTGAAGGGCTACCTCTCGCTCCCCGAAGTCGAGGACGGGAAGAAGCGGGACAGGGCCGCCGAGATAGAGACGCCGGAGGCCCTGAGGGAGGCAGTCGTCAGGCTCGACGGGCTTGTGAACAGCTTCGTCTGGAACCCCGTCTTCCAGCGGCCGAACGTGGTTGACCTCGAACAGTCCACCAAGGCCGGCCGCGACCTGGCAGGCATCATCACCCTCAGCGAGCAGATACGCAAAAGCGCCGAGGAGCTAAGCAAGAGCCTCGCGAAGAAGTAACAGTACCGCGAGCGGTAGCGAGCGGGTGCGGGTGACATCAATCGCGTCGTTGATGTCACCCGCACCCGCTCGCTACCGCTCGCGGTACTGTTAAGCCGTCGTGTACACTCGGGCCAAAACGATGAGTGAGTTTCGTCCGAAGGTGCTGTCGGTGGCGGGGCTGCGCAAGGCTTACGGCGGCACGGTGGCGGTGGACGGCGTGTCGTTCGAGGTGGCGCGCGGCGAGATCGTGGGGCTGCTCGGGCCGAACGGGGCGGGGAAGACCACGACCATCAACATGATCCTCGGCGTGCTCGAGCCGTCGGCCGGCGCCATCCGGGTGGAGGGCGTGGACGTGAGGCGCGAGCGCTCGCGCGCCCTCTCGTGCACGAACTTCGCGGCCGTCTACGCGCCGCTGCCCGGCAACCTCACCGTCGCGCAGAACCTGCGCGTCTTCGGAATGCTCTACGGCGTCGCGCGCCTGTCGCAGAGGATCGAGGAGCTGCTCGAAGAGTTCGACCTTCTACCTTTCCGCGACGCGAAGGCCGGCGTGCTCTCGTCGGGCGAGCAGACGCGCGTGGCTCTCGCCAAGGCGATGCTCAACCGCCCGCGCCTCCTCTTGCTGGACGAGCCGACCGCGTCGCTCGACCCCGCTTCGGCGCGCGAGACGCGCACGCGCATGAGGGGGTTCGCCGCGGAGGGCTCCGGCGGCGTCCTGTGGACTTCGCACAACATGTACGAGGTCGAGGAGGTCTGCGACCGCGTGCTCTTCGTCTCGAAGGGGCGCGTGCTGCTCGAAGGCGACCCCAGACGGCTGCCCGCGGAGCACGGGCGCGGGTCGCTCGAAGACCTCTTCATCGCGGTGGCGCGCGAGCCCCTGACGCTCGTGCGGGGCGGGGCCGTATGAGGGCGGGGCGCGCGGCGGCCGTCTTCCTGCGGCAGCTCTACCTCCTGCGCGGGAGCCCGGCGCGCGTGCTGCCGCTGTTCGCCTGGATCGCGGTTGACATCATCCTGTGGGGCTTCATCACGCGCTACCTGAACACGGTGGCCGCGCCCGGCCACAACTTCGTGCCCGCGCTCCTGGGCGCGGTGCTGCTCTGGGACTTCTTCGCGCGCGTGATGCACGGGGTGACGACCGCCTTCCTCGAAGACGTGTGGGCGCGCAACTTCCTCAACTTCTTCGCCTCGCCGCTCAAGACCTCCGAGTACCTCGCGGGGCTCGTCGTCTCGAGCGTCGCGACGAGTGCGGTCGGGCTGCTCGTCATGCTGGTGCTGGCGTCCGTCCTGTTCGGGCTCTCGTTCGCGGCGTACGGCGCGCTGCTCGTGCCGTTCCTGCTCGTGCTCTTCCTGTTCGGCATCGCTCTGGGGGTGGTCGGGGCGGCGGTGGTGCTGAGGTTCGGGCCGGCGTCGGAGTGGTTCGTGTGGCCTCTGCCGGCGCTGGTCTCGCCCTTCGCGGGAGTCTTCTACCCGCTCTCGACGCTGCCCGTCTGGATGCGCGGCGTGGGGCGCGCGCTCCCGCCCTCGTACGTCTTCGAGGGGGTGCGCGCCTTCGTCGCGGGCGGCGCGGTGTCGTGGGCGGCGCTCGGGTGGGGGACGCTGCTCGCGCTTCTGTACGTGCTGCTCTCCTGCTGGCTCTTCGTGCGCGTGCACCGGCACGTCGTCCGCACGGGGCTGCTCGCGCGCTACAGCGCCGAGAGCGTCTAGCGCGCAGTGATTTGTGCGCGGGGGCGTGTGTTAGAATCTCGGGGCCGGGCCGGGCCGGAGAAAAAGCTCGAAAAAAGGCGGGCGCGGGCGGCGGAAAACGTTGATTTCAGGCGGGGTAGGGCAACGACGCGCGGCGCGCCCCGCATCACAGTCGCGGATAGACCCGGCGGCGGCCCACGAGTCCCTCGTGAAGACGGGCCGCAACCCCGGCCGGGCGGGCTTTACGAACTCGACAAAAGGCGGGCGCGTCGGCGTGACCTTCAAACTGGAGAGTTGTGAATTGAGGACGGGCGACCTTCTGCTGGGCCGGGCGTTCGAAGACGTGACGAGACCCGAGTTCGAGATCGAAAGCGCCGAAGACTACGAGCTGACGCAGGCGGCGTCAGCTGGAGAGATGGCGGCCTTCGAGGAGCTCTACTCGCGCCACTCGCGCCGCGTCTACAGCCTGTGCCTGCGGATGACTGCGAACACGGCCGAGGCCGAAGACCTGGCCCAGGAGGTCTTCATCCAGCTCTACCGCAAGGCCGGCTCCTTCCGCGGCGAGTCGGCGTTTACGACCTGGCTGCACCGGCTCACCGTCAACCAGGTGCTGATGCACTTCCGGCGCCGGGGCGTGCGCGTCGAGCAGGTGACCGAGGACGGGGAGGGCCCGCAGCAGGTGGTCCGGGGGACCGAGAACCCGGCGCAGATGCCGGTGGTGGACCGGATCGCCCTGGACAAGGCGGTGTCCCAGCTCCCGCCGGGCTACCGGGCGGTCTTCGTCCTGCACGACGT
>DATMVD010000042.1:0-3317 GCA_035563535.1 Pyrinomonadaceae bacterium
GAATTTAATTTCTGTAGCTGGCGACTAGTCGAGGTCGCGCGTCACCCTCACTTCGGATAGCCCGGGAAGGACCCGCGCCGACTCTCCTGACCAGCGCCGCCAGCCCCTGCTCGCCGCCCGAGGCCCGCGCCGTCACGCCCCCGACCCGCGTCTGCCGGGGCGGCCCGAGCAGCCCATCGAGCCGCCGCGCCAGGTGTTCCACCTCGGCCCGGTCGTCGGCCGGGCGCGGCCCGGCGGCCGCCTCCCGCTCCAGGTAGTAGAGCCACCTGCCCGCGGCGTAGACGACCGTGAGCAGGTGCCAGCCGTCGCCCTCGTGGTAGGCCCGCACCTCCTTCAGGTGTTGCGCCAGGTCGTCCGAGTAGGAGAGGTCTAAGACCTTGTAGAGCTTCACCGCGTCACCTCACTTCCCGTAGAGCAGGTAGCCGACCGCCAGCCGGGTCAGGAGGTCGAGGGCGGCCGACAGAGCGCGCGCACGGTCGGTCGGTCGCCTGCGCAGCTTGACCTCGTAGAGGTAAGTGTTGGCGGTCGCCGCCAGGGGGAAGAGCAGCATCCAGAGGGTGAACGTCAAGTCCTGCACGGCCCATCCTCCCCGGGCTCACAGCCCGATGGCGGCGATCTTGCGCACCAGCTGGTCGAGGTATGAGGCCTCGAAGGCGACGAACTGCCGCTCGGGCTCTAAGGCCTCGGTCTCGATCTCGCACTCCAGTCGGCCGTCCTGGTGCAGCCCGACGACCCTGGCCAGCTTCGTCCCCAGCAGCACGGTCGGGTTCGTGAGCCTGCGCACCCGGTCGTTGAACCAGCCGGTGAAGGCCTCGCCGGCCAGCGCGTACGGCGCCGGCGCCTGGGCCTTCGCCTCCGCGGCGCCCGCGTCCTGCGCCTGCGTCTGAGTCTGCCCCTGCCCGGCGGCCGCGTCGGGCGCGCCCTCTCTCAGCTTCTCGCTCATCGTTCTGCTCCTCTCGGTCGGTGGCGGTTGAGCCTCTACCAGCCTCAGGCGGCCTTCACGGCCTGCTGGTCGGGCGGGTACAGGCGTGTGTACTGGGGGTGAGTGCGGGCCGTCTCCTGCTGCCGGGGCCGGCTCAGGTACTCCCCCAAGACTTCTGACAGCTCCTCGAGCTGATGGCGCAGCTCTTCAGACTTCTCGTTGACGTGCCCCTCGCGGATGCAGCGCAGCAGGCTCGTGGTCCAGGTGAGCTGCGAGATGGTGTCCATCGACTTCTCGACCAGCTTCGAGGCCTTCGCCGGCTTCGGCTTCGGGACGTTGCGCTCCAGGGGTGCGGGCGCGCCCCGGCCCGCGGAGATCCGCTCCAACTTCTCGACGCGCTCGAGCGGCAGCAGCAGGTCTGCGGAGATCTGCTCGCGGGTCAGTCCCAGGCGCTTGGCCAAGCGGACGGCCGTCGCGTAGTCGTCGACGCTGTAGCGGCGGCCGTGACCGGCGTTGGCGGCCGCGGCGCGGCGGAACAGGTCCACGTCGTCCACGACCTCTTCCAGCGAGCAGATGACGTGCGTGGCGTGCTCGCGCTCGTAGGCGGTCTTACGGTGGAAGCCGTCGATGACTCTCAGCGTCTTCGCGCAGACCCTTATCGGCGGGAACTTCGCGCCCGCCCGCAGCGCCTCCCTGAACTGCTCGACCGTCGAGCCGTCGACCTCCGCGCGGGGGTAGAGGCGGTAGTCCTCGACGAGCTGCCCGATGGGGAGCGTCCGGATGTCCGACTGCTTCTGCTGCTTCATACTTCATTCACCCCCGGAGGGGGCCCGTGCCGTGCCGTGCGGTGGCTTGCCGTGCGTTGCCAGGGCTCGCGTGGCCACGCCGCGGGGGTCGTCGATAAGAGCCTTATGAACCGTGCCGTGCCTGGCCGTGCGACGCGGCGCCGTGCCTGGCCCTGCGGTGCCGGGCGTGGCTGGGCCGTGAGAGATGAAGATCATTCGAGGACGGTGAAGCGGCCGAACCAGCCGGTCTTCTCCGGCCGGTAGTCCCCGATCCCTATGCGCGCGCCCGCGTCCGCCAGGAACATCCGCAGCAGCTCCTGTGGCTTGTCGTGCGGGAGCATCTCGGTGTCGGCGACGAAGGTGAAGGTGGCGCGCCAGTCCCTGACCATCGGGCGGGCTCGCGCGACCGCCCCGCGCCCCTTAATGACAGCGCGGCGCAGGTCGATCTCGTACTCCGTGACCGGCTCGCCTTGCGAGTCGTAGAGGGCGAGCAGCTCGGCGGGCCGGATCTCTATGTGTGAGACGAAGCCCTTCCAGCTCCGGGTCTTGTACTTGAAGCCGGCGGCCGCCGTGATCATCGCGTTGCGGACGGCGATGGCGGGGACGGCTAAGACCCCTTCGGCCGTGCGGTAGGTGCCACCCTCCGCCTCCTCCTCGGGAGTCGGGATACGCTTCTGGCGCGAGGGCGTGGCGCCGCTCTGCGCGAGCATGCCGCGCGGGTTGTTGAGCAAGATGGGCGAGAGCCCTTGAATGGTGTAGGTGAGCTGCTCGATCCGCACGGTCAGTCCTCCCCGAGTCCGACTTCCTCCAGTACCTCCTGCCACTCCTCGCCCATGTCGCCGGCGACGCCTGTCGCGAAGGGGTTGAAGGGGAGCGGCCCGTACGCCTCCTCGTAGCACTCGAGGAGTTCGCCCGTCGCCGCCAGGTACTCGTCCGCCTCCTGCAGCTCCGCGCGGGCCGTCCGCAGCCTCCTGCGCGTGCACAGCAGCCTCAGCTCGGCGAGGGCGGCGCGGCGGCCGTCCCGCTTCGCCCTGGCCCACAGCGCGAGGCAGCCGGCCAGGCCCGCGCTGGCGGCCGCGGCCGTGAGCCGGAAGGCGAGGCGGCGTGCGCGCACGGCCTTACTCGCCCCCCTCGACGGGGGGATCTTCATCTTCCTCATCGCCCTCGCCCCACTCCTCATCGCCGGCGACGTCTCCGGCCTCTGCGCTTTCGTCCTCCTCGTCGAGGAAGGCGCGGCCGGTCGCGACAACGGGCGGGGCGCCGCGGCCTCGGCGCGACTCGTCGAGCTCCGCTAGCAGGCGGCCGACCTCGCCGGCCATCCGGTTCGTCGGCGGCGACCAGTACCAGCGGGGGTGCCCCTCGTAGCGGAGCACGAAGTCCCTGAGCGCCATCTCCATGTGGCGCAGCGCACGGAGCTCTCCCTCGGTCGGCCTGCGCTCCTCGATCATCGAGAGCGCCTCCGGGCGGCCCACCACGTTCATCGAGTGGTCGAGGAGGCCGCGGCCGCAAGCCGGGCAGAGGGCGACGCCGAACCACTGCCAGTCGCCGCGGTCCACGTCCTGGCGCCTGCCGCAGGGGCAGCGGACGCGCGCCGTCAGGGCGGTCGTGCC
>DATMVD010000043.1:0-51414 GCA_035563535.1 Pyrinomonadaceae bacterium
GAGGCGGGCTGTGCCCGCCGGCTCAAGACCCACAGCACGGGCCGGCGGGCACAGCCCGCCTCTAAACAGTCACACCCATTTGCAAACAGCTAGCCCGTCAAACGCCGTAAAATCGTGTGAATGAAGCCTTTATCCTCACCGGGACTGTGACGAAACGGACTTGTTTTGTCATAAGACAGACTCGTCTTGAGGCTAGACAGACTTGTCTTGCCGCAAGACGAGTCTGTCTAGCCTTTAGACAAGTCTGTCTAGCCTTTAGACAAGTCTGTCTTGCGGCAAGACAAGTTGCCTGGCCTCAAGACGAGCTCGTTTGGTTGTGAGACAAGTGTGTTTAGTCGCTGGACGAGTCTGTCTTATGACAAAACGAGTCTGTTTCGTCGTAAGACGAGTCTGTCTTATGACAAAACAAGTCCGTTTCGGCGTGAGATGAGTCAGAGTCGCGCTCAGACCGACTCGCCCCGCCGCGGGACAAATCAGTCCCGCGGCGGGGCGAATAGGATAAGGCCGCGCATCGCCGGGAGCGCGGGCGTCCCTGTTAACGCCCGCGTGTAAGCTCTTCGACGGCGCGCGCGACGACCCAGCCGGAGGCTTCGAGCGCGGCGCGCGACTCTTCGACCCCGCGCCCCGTCTTCGACATCACGAGCGCCACGCGCAGGTCGCCGCCCGCCGCAGAAAGAGTTTCGCGCGCGGCCTCTTCGTTCACTCCGGCCTCGGCCGCGAGGATGCGCTCGGAGCGCGCGCGCAGCTTGACGTTGCTCGGGCGCAGGTTCGTCATGCGGTTCCCCGTCACGTAGCCGAGCCTGACCATCGTCGCCGTCGAGATCATGTTCAAGACCATCTTCTGCGCCGTGCCCGCCTTCAGGCGCGTCGAGCCCGCCAGCACCTCCGGCCCGACCACCGGCACGACCGACACCTCCGCCGACTGCGTGATGGGCGAGCCGGGCACGCACGTCAGGGCCGCCGTGAACGCGCCGAGGTTCCTTGCGAACTCGACCGCGCCGATGGTGTAAGGCGTCCTCCCCGACGCGGCGATGCCGACCAGCGCGTCCCGGCCCGTCACACCCCTCGCCGACGCGTCGCGCGCGCCGGCCTCCCGGTCGTCCTCCGAAGCCTCTGTCGCCCGGTGGAGCGCCTCGTAGCCGCCCGCGATGATCCCCTGCACAAGCTCCGCCGGCACGCCGAACGTCGGCGGGCACTCCGAAGCGTCCAGCACGCCCAGCCGCCCCGAAGTGCCCGTCCCCACGTAGAAGAGCCGCCCGCCCGCGCTCAGCCTCTCGACGACGCCCTCGACGACCTTCTCGACATCGGCCAGCACGCGCCCGACCGCCGCCGCGACGCCCGCGTCCTCCTCGTTCATCAGGCGCAGCACTTCCCCCGTCGGCAGGCCGCTCAGCCCGCGCGTCCGTGGGTTCTCCTGCTCTGTGACGGGAAGCTCAGTCTGAAGTTCGTCGGACATCGACCTCGTGCTTCAGCCCGCGAGCGCGAGCTGCAACTGCTCGCCCGCCATGCGCGCGGCGGCCTCGGCGGGCGCGAGCACCGGCGGCGCGAGAAAGGCGCGCGGGGCGACGCGCGCCACCTCCTCCGTCAGCGAGTCGAGTATCAGAGGGCCCGCCGCGAAGACCCCGCCGACGTACGCGACCTGGAAGCGCTCGCGCTCCATCTTCAACTTCCGTATGACGGCCGCGGCCGCCAGCGCCAGCTCGCGCCCCGCCTCCTCGACGATCTCGCGCGCGACCGCGTCACGCTTCTTCGCCGCCTCGACCACGCGGCCGCCGAAGCCCGCGATGCGCGTGTTCGTCACGCTCGGCGCGTAGACCGCCGTCGAGAGGTCGTCCGCGGCCGCCACGTTGAAGTAGTCGCACGCCGCCTCGACCAGGGAAGTCCTCCGCCCGCGCCCGTCCGTCGCGCGCGCGACCGCCTGCAAAGCGCGCCGCGCGAGCCAGGCCCCGCTCCCCTCGTCGCCGACCAGGGGCCCCCACCCGCCCGCGCACGCGCGGCGGCCCCGCGCGTTGATGCCGCAGCAGTTCGAGCCCGTCCCCGCGACGATGACGAGGCCGGGCTTGCCCTCGGTCGCGCCGTAGAGCGCGATGTCGGCGTCGGTCACGACCTCGACGGTCTTGATGCCCAGCTCCGCGACGGCCGCCCGCATCGTCTCGCGGATGTCGGCGCGCTTGACCCCGGCCAGCCCCACCTCGGCCGCGACGATCTCGACGCGCCTGACGCCCGCCTCGGTGCACGCCTTGTCGGCGGCGTCGCGGATGGCGGCCACGGCCTCGCCCACGCCCACGCGCAGGGGGTTGGAAGGCCCGGCCAGCCCTTCGCCCAACACCTCGCCCCCGCCGTCGGCGACGACCGCGCGCGTCTTGGAGCCGCCGCCGTCCACCCCGAGCACGAGCGTGCGCGCGGCGAGCGCCGGCGGGCGTCTCCGTTTCGAGTGGAGTTTGACTGGGCGGCGCCTGGCCTTCATCGGGGACTGTCGGTCGGCGGGGGCGCGGGCCGTGAAGGCCCCGCGCCCGAAAAAATTTTGTGCAATCCTAGCGGAAGTTTGTTTATAATCAAAACTAAAAGATTTTATTTCTATGATAACCATCACTGATACCGGAGCGCCAGATGGAGATCAGACAGCTTAAGGCCTTCGTGGCCATCGCCGACGCGCGCACGTTCACCGCCGCCGCCCAGCGCATCCACTACACGCAGGCCGCGCTCTCGATGCAGATCAAGCAGTTGGAGCGCGAGGTCGGCGTCCCGCTCTTCACGCGGATGCCGCGCCGGGTGGTGCTGACCGAGGCGGGCGAACGCCTCCTGGCGCGCGCCCAGCACATCCTGCGCGAGCACGACGCGGCGCTCGCGGAGTTGGCCGAGCTGGCCGGGGCCGAGCGCGGGCGGCTGCGCCTGGGGAGCGCCTCGGGGATGGTGAGCGCCGACTCGCTGCCCGCCATCCTGAAGGCGCTGAAGAAGGCGCACCCGAACGCAGAGGTCTCGGTCACGTCGGGCACGAGCGAGGAGCTGGTGAAGAAGATTCTCGCGGGCGAGATCGACGCGGCCTTCATCTCGCTCCCCGTCCAGGCGCGCAACGTCGAGACCGAGCTGCTCAGCCAGGATCAGCTCGTCGCCATCGCCAGCCCGCGCCACAAGATGGCGGGCCAGCGCGTGGTGAGCGCCTTCGCCCTGGCGGGCGAGAAGCTCATCCTCGGCGAGCGCGGCGGCAACACGCGCCGGCTCATCGACGAGTTCTTCGCCGAGGCGGGCCTGAAGCCGACCGTGGCGATGGAGCTGAGCCGGCAGGCGGCCATCAAGAACATGGTGGCGGCCGACATGGGCGTCGGCATCGTGCCCCTGTCGGTCGTGCGCGAGGACGTGGAGCGCGGGCGGGTCGTGCGCTGGTGGATCGAGGGGGCGCGCATCAACTGGGAGATGGGGCTCGCGCGCCTGAGCGGCGGCTACCTCTCGCCCGTCTGCCAGAAGTTCGTTGACCTCTGCCGCGAGCACTTCGGCTCGGCCTCGACCGCTCCGGAGGCGAAGCGCCGCGCCGCGAAGAAGGCGGGAAAGAAGGCGGGGGCAAAGCGGAAGGCTAAAAGGTGAAGGTCAGGCGAAGTATCCCCTCATCAGCTCGTCCCAGCGGCCCTGCGCCTTGAGGATCAGCTCGCAGACCTCGCGGACGGCGCCGAAGCCGCCGGGGAGCCGCGTGACGTAGTGCGCGGCGGCGCGCGTGTCCCCGGTCGCGTCAGCGACGGCGACGGCGAGCCCGCAGCGGCGCATGAGCGGGATGTCAACCACGTCGTCGCCGACGTAGGCCGCGTGCGACGCCTCGACGTTCGCCTCGCCCAGGAGCGACTCGAACGCCTCGACCTTGTCGTGCGCCCCCTGCCGGACGAATGAGACGCCGAGGTCGGCCGCGCGCAGCTCGACCAGACGCGACCTGCGCCCGGAGATGATGCCGGAGCGCAGCCCCGCGCGGTGGAGCATGACGAGCCCGTGCCCGTCGCGCGTGTGGAAGCTCTTCAGCTCCTCGCCGCCCTCGACCGGCGTGATGCGCCCGTCGGTCAGCACCCCGTCGCAGTCCAGCAGCAGCAGCCTCACGCGCGCCGCGCGACTTTCGACCTCGTCCCTCTCGTCCATCCTTCAGCGAACCTCGAAGATGGGAATCTCGGCGAGCTTCCAGCCGGCGGGCGTGCGCGCGAAGACGTAGACGGCGGGGCCTTCCGACGTGCGCCCCGTGACTCGCGTCGAGAGCAACACGTCGGCCGCGACGCGGTTCGGGTCGAGCTGTTCGGTGCGCAGGACGCGCGTCTGCCACGCTTCGGGCGGGATGCCCGAGAGACCCCTGGCGAAGCCGGTCAGCTCGCCGCCGACTATCAGCGCATCAATCTCCGCCTTGCGCCCGGTCTGAATCGCCTTGTCGAGTTCCGCGACCGCGGCCTTGATCTGCTCGTCCACGGGCGGCGCGCCCGCGGCCGCCTCGGCGCGGATGCGTGCGGCGCGCGCGGCGAGCGTCGAGGCGTACTCGGCCTCGGCGCGCGCGGCCGCGTCGAAGAGCCTGACGGCGTCGGCCGCGCGGTTGCGCTTGAGCGCGATCTCGCCGAGGCCGATGTCGGCCCAGGCGAGCGTCGCCGGGACGGGCAGCGGCGCGGCCGACGCCGCGTTGAACTCGCGCTCGGCCTCGTCCAGACGGTTCTGTTCGAGCAGAGCGCGCGCGAGCACGACGCGCGCCTCCTCGCTCGCGGGCGCGCGCGCCAGCACTTCGCGCGCGAGCGACTCGGCGCGCGCGGGCTGCTGGCCGAGCTGTATGCGCGCCTGCTCGACGGCCTCGACGAGGCCCGGGCCCTGCGGCACCACGTCGTTGGCGAAGTTCGTCTGCGGGTAGAGCTTCTCCGGGTCAACCTCGACGCGGACGATCTTCGAGGCCGTCTTGAACTGCGCCTCGCCGAAGTCCTTGGCGGGGATGCGCGCCGTCGTCGTCAGGCGCTCGCCGCGGTCGGTGAGCGCCTGCACCGTCACCTCCACGTCGAACGAGCCGGTGTTGCGCAGGTTCGAGACCCACGCGCCCGCGCGCTCGACGGGGAGGCCGACGAGCAGGTCGGTGTCGGTCTGGAGGTCGAAGAGCGAAGACATCAGGATGCTCGCGCGGTCGCCGCCCGCCTGCGCCAGACGCGCGCGCAGCCCCGCGAGCGTCAGGGCCTGCGGGCCGCCCTGCGCGAGTTGTGCGCGCAGCGCGCCGAGGAATGCCTCCTGCCCCACGGCGTTCGCGAGGATGCGCCAGGCGAGCGCGCCCTTGTGGGTCGCGGAGTTGAAGTAGGTGTCGAACGAAGGCGTCAGCTTCGAGAGCGGCGCGTCGCGCGCGGCGACGGGCGCGTAGAGCAAAGCCATCCTCATCCACTCGGCCTCGGCCGCCGGCCTGCCGAACTGCTTCTCAAGGAAGAGCGCGGCGAGGTAGCGCGGCAGCCCTTCGCGCAGAGCCCCCGCGCCTTCGCCCGCAACACCCGCCGTGCCGCCGACCCACAGGCGCGCGACCGCGTCCGCCACCTGCGTCGCCGTGACCGAGTCGAGCTTGCGGCGCGTGAAGGCCGCGTTGTTGAGGAGCAGCGTGCCGCCCATCTCGAAGCCCGCGCCGCGCCGCACGCCGACGAGGCGCACGGGCGCGTCGGGCGCGGGGCCGAGCAACGTCGCGTAGAAGGCGCGCGCCGCCCCGGCGAGTGCGACCAGCGCCTCGGCGTTCTTCCTCTCCTCTGCGGTCGCGCCGGGGCGGAGCATGGCCGTGACGCCGCGGGCGTCGCCCGTCCCCTCGACCGTCTCCCAGCGGCCCGTCAGGAAGAAGGGCTGCGCGTTGAGCGGCTGCTCGAAGCCCGCGCCCGAAGCCTTGCCCGAAGAGACGACCGCGTCGCCCGAAGGCAGTCCGGTGAAAGTGAGTTTCACGGGCGCGTAGTCCGCGCCGCGCGGGGCGATGGGCGAGTTGGGCGACGGGTACCACTGCGAGAGCGGGAGGAACTGCAAGCCGAGCGGCGTGACGGCGGCGAGCCCCGTGTTCTCCGCGACGGGCAGGCGGTAGTCGAGCGTCGCGGTCACGCTGCCGCCGACGGGGACGGGCGCGGGCAGCGCGATCTGCGCCGTCTGCAACTGCGCGGCGGCGTCCTTGCCCGGGTTGACAGAGGCCGTCTGTCCGCCGACCGACGCCGACTCGATCTTCGCCGCCGTGTTCAGGCGCAGCGTCAGGGTGCGGCCGGCCGCGCCGCCCACGTTGCGCGCGCTGATGGTGGCGCGCGCGGCGATCGAGCGGTCGGCGGCGGACGCGCCCGAGGCGTTGACGCTCACGTCGAAGGACGTGACCTGCCACGCGGGCAGGTTCGCGCCCGTCTGCTGCGCGCGGACGGCCGAGGGGAAGATGAAGGCACAGAGGATAAGGAAGAAGGTGGTCAGCGTCTTTGTCATAGTCGGAGTCACAGTCCTACGCCCGCGCCCTCGGAAGCTTCTGTCGGGCCGCGCCGGACGAGTTCGTGCAGGTCGCGCAGGGTCTTGAGCAGGGCGGCCATGCGCGCGAGCGGCAGCGCGTTGGGGCCGTCGGAGAGGGCTCGCTCGGGAGCCTCGTGCACCTCCATGAAGACGGCGTCCACGCCGCACGCCACCCCGGCGCGCGCGAGCGGTTCGATGTACTCGGACTGCCCGCCCGTTGCACTGCCCAGGCCGCCGGGCAGTTGCAGGCTGTGCGTCACGTCGAAGACCACGGGCGCGCCGAAGGAGCGCATGATGGGGAACGAGCGCATGTCCACGACGAGGTTGTTGTAGCCGAACGTGTAGCCGCGCTCGGTCAGCAGGAGTCTCCGGCACCGGGCAGCGCGCGCCTTCTCGACGATGTTGCGCGCGTCGTGGGGCGCGAGGAACTGCCCCTTCTTGACGTTGACCGCTTTGCCCGTCTCGCACGCCGCGACGATGAGGTCGGTCTGTCGGCAGAGGAAGGCCGGTATCTGCAAAACGTCTGCGACGCGCGCCGCCTCTTCGACCTGAGAGATGTCGTGCACGTCGGTCAGCACGGGCAGGCCCGTCTCCTCTTTGACCGCGCGCAGGGCTTCGAGCCCTTCCCTCATGCCCGGCCCCCTGTACGAGGAGCCCGAGGAGCGGTTGGCCTTGTCGTACGACGCCTTGAAGACGTAGTCGAGCCCCGCGTCCTGCGCGCGCTTCAGGCACTCGCGCGCCATGAAGAGCACGTGCGGGCGCGACTCGACGACGCACGGCCCGGCGATGAGCGTCAGCCGCCCGTCGCCGAACGTCGCGCCGCCGACCTCGAAGGGTTCGACGGCTGTTTGATTCAACTTCTCACTCACTTCTGCTTACCCTTCTCGCGCGCGGCCCGGCGGCGCAGGTCGCGCAGTGTGTTCTCGGCGCGGTGGCGGTTCTCGTCGCGCGGGGCCTGTTCGAGGTAGGTCTCGAACTCTTTGATGGCCTCTTCGGTTCTGCCGGTCTGCTGGTAGAGGAGCCCGAGGTTGTAGTGGGCGAAGGCGAAGTCGCCGCCGCGCTGGTTGACGGCCTCGCGGAAGGCCGCCTCCGCCCCCGCGTAGTCCTTCTGCTGCACGAGCGCGAAGCCGAGCCGGTAGTACGCCTCGGGGTCGCGCCCCTTGTTCTGCTCGATGGCCTTGCGGAAGGCGTCGGCCGCCTCGGCGGCGCGGTCGGGCGTCTCCATCAGGACGCTGCCGATCTGGTAGTAGGCGTCCGCGTAGTCGCCGCCGTTGGCCGCGATGGCCGCGCGGTACGCCTCGACCGCCCTCTCCTTCTCGCGCTGCTGCTGGTAGACGAAGCCGAGGTTGTAGAGCGCGGTCGGGTACTTCCCCCCGCGCTGGTCGGCGGCCGTCTGGAACTCCGTGATGGCGTCGCGGAACTGGCCCTTGCGCATCAGCGCGACGCCGAGGCGGTTGTGCGCCTCGGGGAAGTCGGGCTGAAGCTCGACGGCCTGCCGCAGGTCGCGCACGGCCGCGTCGTAGCTGCGGATGGAGAGGAAGTACGTGCCGTTCTCGTAGAAGTCGGCCGCGGTGCGCGGCTGCTGGACGAGCGAGCCGAGCGGCGCGCCGTCCCCCGTCGAGAGCGTGCGGCCGAGCGCGGCCTCCCTCTCGTCGCCCGCGCCGTTCGTCTGAACTACTGCGGGCCCGCCCCTGCGCGAGGGCGAGCGCCGCAGGAGCACCGCGCCGAAGACGAGCAGCAGCGCCGCCGAGATGATGACAACGAAGGAGAGCGGGTGCGTAACCAAATCCTTCCAGTCGCGCGCGGACTTCCGTCCGGCCTCCGGCGCGAGTCCGGCGGGCGTGCCCTCATCCTCCTTCTGGGCGTGGGTCGAGAGCGGGGGCGTCCGGGCCGGACGGTGTGAGCCGCCGTCGCCCGCGTCCGCCTCGCGGCGCGCGCCCGAAGGGCGGCCCGCCGTTTCGGGCGTCTCGCCTTCGGAGGTGGGCAGGCCGAGTTCAGTGGTCTGCGCGGCGCGGCTGCGGCGGAGCCGTTCGATGTCGATGACGAGTCGCCCCGAAGGGGTCTCGGTGCCCGCGTCGCGCAGCGTCTCGATGGTCGGCGCGCTGAAGCCCGCCGAGTGTTCGAGCCCGAGCCGCTCGGCCACCTCGAACAGCTCGCGCCGGAACTCGCCCGCGTCCGGGGGGCGCGCCTCGGCCGCCTTCTCGAGGGCGTGGAGCACGACCGCTTCGAGCGCGGGCGGGATGGTCGCCACCAGCTCGCGCGGCGGGCGCGGGCTCTCCGAAGAGTGTTTGAGCGCGAGCGCGAGCGGCGACACGCCGCTGAAGGGCGTCTGCCCCGTCAGCATCTCGTAGAGGATGACGCCCAGGGAGTACACGTCGGACGCGGGGCTGAGCTGCGCGCCGTCGCACTGCTCGGGCGACATGTAGCGCGGCGTGCCGATCATGACGCCCGTGCCGGTCAGCGTGTCTATCAGGTTGCCCTCGTCGTCGGCGGCGATCTTGGCGATGCCGAAGTCGAGCACCTTGACGATGTAGGGCGAGTCGGGGCGCTGGACGAGGAAGATGTTGCCGGGCTTGAGGTCGCGGTGGATGATGCCCGCCTCGTGCGCGGCCTCGACCGCGGCGGCGATTTGCAGCATCAGCGAGACGGCGCGCGCCGGGTCGAGCGGGGCCTCGCGCGCGAGCACCTCGCGCAGGGGCCTGCCTTCCAGAAGCTCCATCACGAGGTAGACGACGCCGTCGTGCGTCTCGCCGAAGTCGGTAACGGCGACGGCGTTCGAGTGTTGCAGGCGGCCGGCGGCGCGCGCCTCGCGCCGGAAGCGCTCCTTCGCCGTGTCGTCCGCGACGAGCCGCGGGCTCAAGACCTTCACCGCCACGGGGCGCTCTATCAGGAGGTGGGTCGCGCGGTAGACCGCCCCCATCCCGCCCACCCCCAGCCGCTCGTCCAGGCGGTACTTGTCGTCGAGGACGACGCCGACCAGCGCGTCCGAGGGGTGTGAGCCCGCGCCCCGGCCGGCCACGGTCGGCTCCGCGCCGAGCGGAGTACCGTCGTGTGGGCAGACGGTCTCGCCCGCGTCGAACTGCCGGAGACATTTCGGGCACTGGAGCATATGCGTGGCGTAGGGGAGTGCTTGAACCTTGCCCCGGGATTTTACCGCAAAGAGCGCGGAGAGGCCGCAAAGAGCGCAAAGAATTTTCTCTGCGTCCTTCGCGTCTTCAGCGCGCTCTTTGCGATTAAAGACCCTGCCCGAGCCTCACTCGGTGTTCGGCTTTACCTCCCCCTTGACCTCGGTCGGCTCTTCACGCTCCGCCCCGGGCATGGGCGAGCCCTCCGGCACCTCGCCGTGAATCTTCGTGTTCGGACTTTCGACCTCGGGCTTCGTGTGCTCGCCCGTCATCGTCCCCAGACCCAAATTTTCGCTCATCGCTGAAGCCTCCTGTGAAGTGTCTCTCCTCAGTCGTCGCCGGCCAGAACCTGCGCGCGCTCGTGCGCGAGCGGCTCGGGCTCCTGTTCGCCCGCGCCCTCGACCGCCACGTCGTCGCGCATGCGGTTACGGTACGCCGCCCGGACGAAAGACGCAAACAGCGGCTGCGGCGCGAGCGGCTTCGACTTGTACTCGGGGTGGAACTGGCAGCCCAGAAACCACGGGTGCGCCTCGCGCGGCAGCTCCACCATCTCGACGAAGCGCCCGTCCTCCGAGATGCCGCTGAAGGCGAGCCCCGCCTCCTCAAGCTGCCTCCGGTACTCCGGGTTGAACTCGTAGCGGTGGCGGTGGCGCTCGCTGACGGAGGCCGCGCCGCCGTAGACCTCCCTCGCCAGGCTCCCCTCCGACAGCCTGCACGTCCACGCGCCGAGGCGCATCGTGCCCCCCATCTCCTCCACGTCCACCAGGTCGCGCAGCTTGAAGATGACCGGGTGCGAAGTCTCCGCGTCGAACTCGGTCGAGTCCGCCCCGCTCAGGCCGCAGACCGCGCGCGCGTACTCGATGACGGCCGTCTGCATCCCCAGACAGATGCCGAAGTAGGGCGTGCGCGAACGCCTCGCGTAGCTGATGGCGCGAATCATCCCGGCCACGCCGCGCTTGCCGAAGCCGCCGGGGACGAGGATGGCGTCGTAGTCGCGCAGGCGCTCCTCGTAGTCCTCGTCCATCAGGCTCTCGCTCTCGACCCAGCGCACGTCCACGCGCAGGTTGTTCGCCACGCCGCCGTGCGTCAGGGCCTCGCGCAGGGACTTGTAGGAGTCCTCCAGCTCGACGTACTTGCCGACGATGCCGACGGTGACGCTGCCCTTCGACGGGTCGCGGATGGTCGCCACCAGCTCGCGCCAGCGCGTGAGGTCGGCGTTGGGCGCGCGGTCTTGCAAGCCCAAAGCGGAAACGATCTGGTCGTCCAGTCCCTGCTCGTGGAAGGCGAGCGGCACTTCGTAGATGGTGTCCACGTCCTGCGCGGCGATGACGGCCTGCTCCTTGACGTTGCAGAAGAGCGCGATCTTCGAGCGGATGTCGCGCGGGAGCGTGCGGTCTGAGCGGCAGAGCAGGATGTCCACGGCGATGCCTATCTCGCGCAGGTCGCGCACAGAGTGCTGCGTCGGCTTCGTCTTCAGCTCGCCCGCGGCGGCGATGAAGGGGACGAGCGTCAGGTGGACGAAGACCGCGCCGTTCTGCCCGTTCTGCCGCTCCTCGTTCCCCATCTGGCGGATGGCTTCGAGGAAGGGCAAGGACTCGATGTCGCCGACCGTGCCGCCGATCTCGACGATGACGACGTCGGTCGAGTCCTTCTCGGCGACCGCACGGACGGCCCGCTTGATCTCGTCGGTGATGTGCGGGATGACCTGGATGGTCTTGCCGAGGTAGTCGCCGCGCCGCTCCTTCTCGATGACGGAGAGGTAGATGCGCCCCGTCGTCCAGTTGTTCGAGCGCGAGAGTTTCGCGTGCGTGAAGCGCTCGTAGTGCCCGAGGTCTAAATCGGTCTCCGCGCCGTCGTCGGTGACGAAGACCTCGCCGTGCTGGAAGGGCGACATCGTGCCGGGGTCTACGTTGATGTAAGGGTCGAGCTTGATGCAGGTCACGCTCAGGCCCCTCGCTTCGAGCAGGCAGCCGATTGACGAGGCCGCCAGCCCCTTCCCCAGACTCGACACCACGCCGCCCGTCACGAAAATGTATTTAGGCATCCCCTCCCCCTTCGTCAGTCGGCCGCAGACGTTTCTTCTCGGCTCCGGGCTCATCGCCCTCGCCCTCCTCCTCTTGGTCGTCGTAGTAGCCCGCCTTCAAGTCCTGCTGCACCTCGACGGCCTTGACGGCGTTCGGGTTGACGAACTTGTCGAGCGCGGTCATCCCGACAATCGCGGCCCCCCGGGTTATCCCCCGCGCCTCGGCGACCCGCTGCTCGTACTCCTCCGCCGTCATTGGCTTCGGCTTCTTGCCCAGGTACGACAGGCCGACGAGCGCGCCGACGGCGACGAGCACGATGATGCCGAGTCCGATCCAGTCACTCATGACGGCTCCTTCAACATCTCTCGCACGCGGCGCAGGTCGTCTTCCGTGTCCACGCCGACTGACGGGGACGCCGCCTCGACCACGCGTATCGCGTGCCCGCGTTCGAGGACGCGCAGTTGTTCGAGCGATTCGGCGCGTTCGAGCGCCGTCTGTGGCCAACGCGCGTATTCTAACAAAAAGGCCCTGCGGTAAACATAAAGCCCCGTGTGCTTGCGGAACGTCCCCAGCAGCCCGGGCTCGACCTCCAGGGCCGCGGCAAGCGAGCCGTACGCCCTGGCCGCCTCGCGCGGGTAAGGGATGGGCGAGCGCGAGAAGTAGAGCGCCCGCCCGCGCGCGTCCACCACGACCTTGACCACGTCGGTGCTCAGCACGTCGGCCGCCGTCTCGATGGGCTCGGAGGTGGTCGAGACCGCCGCCGCTTCATCTTCCAGCAGCGCGCCGACGGCGACCTCGATGGTGTCGGGCGAGATCAGAGGCTCGTCGCCCTGCACGTTGACGACCACGTCGCACTCTATCAGCGCGGCGGCCTCGGCCAGGCGGTCGCTGCCCGAGGCGTGCTCGGGGCTGGTCATCAGGGCCTCGTGCCCGGCCGCCGTCACGGCGTCGTAGATGCGCCGGTCGTCGGTGGCGACGACGGCGCGCGAAACCGAAGGGGCCGCGAGCGCGCGCTCCGCGACGCGGACGACCATCGGGCGGCCCTGTATCTCCAGAAGGGGTTTTCCGGGGAGCCGGCTCGAAGAGTACCGTGCTGGGATGATTGCGACGACCGTGGGATTCGGAACAGGTGAGCCCGTGTGATTCACGGGGTTACAACATAGCTTGGCCCCCCGCCGGATGTCAACTTAAACATTCGGCGGGGAGGCCGGCGCCCCTATCGAGGGTCGGGGCTTGGCAAGTTTGCTGGGCGGGCGGGGTGAGATGTCTACGGCCGCTCCCTTCTGCTAAAACCCTAAAGCCTTCTTGAGGGCCTCCACCGCCACGGGGACGCCAACTTTCAGGGCGATGTCGTAAGCCCACTGCCCCGCGCTCTTAAGGTGCTCGAAGACCGTCGGCCCTTCCTCTTTTTTGGCGGCCTCGGCGGCCTCCGCGACCGCGGCCACGGCCTTGTAATCCGACGCCTGATTCGCCTGCTTGCCGAGTTCAGCCCGAAGCGTGTCGAGTTGCTGGGCCAATGTCTGCAAGTCGCCGCCGCCCTGCTTCCAGTCGTTGTAGATGTTTCCATAGTTCACGGCTTGGTCGCCGACGGCGCCGTGCGAGCCACCGATTATTTTGTACTTGTTCTGTTCCATGGTCTCGTTTATCTCCTGGGTGTAAGTGGTGCTGCCGTAGAACTGGTTCTGTATCTGGATGCCCGTGTTGACGTAGTCCTGCACCTTGCTGAAGATGGTGCGGCGCACGTCGATGTTTTTCAGGGAGTCGAGGAGGGCGTCGCGCTCGCCCGGGTTCATCAGGTCTTCGGATTCCCGCGCCAGTTCCGAGATGTCGCCGGTCGCGAGGCTGTCGGCTTGCGAGCCGAGGCGGGAGATGCGGCGCGTCGCCTCATTCAGGTACCGCTGGAGCATGTTGGAGGCGGGGGTGCGGGGCGAGGCGTTGATCTTGTTCGTCGCGATGTTCTGGAGGACGAGCCTCATCACCTCGTGCTCGGCGTGCAGGCGCAGCAGACAGATTTTGATCTCCCGCACGTTCCGGTAGGCCGCGGACGGCGAGAGCGCCAGCACCCACATGCGCAAAGTCCTCCCCCCGTAGGGCATCTCGTGATAAGTCAACTCGCAGTTCGTCAGGCCGCCGCCCGGCAGGCGCTTGCCGAAGTAGGGGACGTTGATGCGTTCGGTGTGCTTGTGGACGACGAAGAGCAGCGGGGTGCCCGCGGCCACCGACCAATTATCCAGCTTCACCGGCGGCGGGTGCGAGATGCTGCACGCGGCGTAAAACCTTGCCAGCGGCCCGCCCGCCCGCCCCAGGACGGTCGTGACGGCCTCCCCGGCCTGCTCCGCCACGACGGCTTTCGGCGAGAGGGGCGGGATCGTCACCGGCAGGTTGAGGCAGTGGTTGATGAAGTCGCCGGTCTGCCTCCTGTTCAAAGGGGGGACGTCGAGGGTTGTCAACCCGACCTCCAACTTTCCGACCGCCAGCCCATCGAAGTAGAAGCGACGGAAGGCGACGGTAATCGGGATCTCGACGCCCGACGCGGCGTCCCTGAACTTGGGCGGGCGCAGGAACCTGAGAGCGCGGTTGGCCTCGCAGAGCGCGCCCTCGCCGATCCACCCGCGCATCCCCCCCAGTTTCCGCTTCCTGATGCTCCCGAAGGAGCGGACGAAGTCGATGTCCGGGGAGACGGAGGGCCACAGCGGCCTCCCAAGCAGGCTCACCCTCCCGTCGAGAAAATACCTGGAGTCAGCGAACGGGAATAGAATCGAGAGAAACATGACGGATGAGGAAAATGAGAAGAGCCCCCTCCGCCGAACGGAAGGGGGCTAATGGGTTTTTGCATCACCTGCTCCCTCAAACCGTGCCCAGTGAATGGCTGAGAAGATTTGTTGGAACAAGCACCCAAGCTGGAGGTAGCGAAATTCCACGCTCGGGCCCTCTAGTCAAACCCTTGAACCTTCAACGGTCCGAAGGGGCCAGGTGGCCCCTGCCGCGAAAGGAGCAACCCACATATAATCCTAAAGACCGTGCCTGTCAAACAATTTGTGCGGCCGGGGCTGTTGTTTGACACGGCCAGTCGGGCGGGCTACCATGCGCCCATCTTCCAAGCCAATGGTTTCACCAACTTTTTTAACGGATCGAAGGCGAGACATGCCGCCGCCCAAAGCCGTCGAGAACATCCTTGAGCTGGTGGGCGGCACGCCCCTGCTGCGCCTCGCGCGGTTCGCGCCGCCGCCCGCGGCCGAGCTGTTCGCCAAGCTCGAATACATGAACCCGGGCGGGTCTGTGAAAGACCGCGCGGCGCTCGGGATGATTCTGGACGCCGAGCGGCGCGGGGTCTTGAAACCCGGCTCTTTGATTATCGAGCCGACGGCCGGGAACACCGGCATCGGGCTCGCGCTCGTCGGCGCGGCGCGCGGCTACCGCGTCGTGCTCTGCGTGCCCGAGGGGTACTCGCGCGAGAAGATGAAGATCATGGAGGCGCTCGGCGGGCGCGTCGAGTACGTCCCGGCCGAGGAGGGCATGGAGGGGGCGGTGCGCCGCGCGCGCGAGCTGGCCGCCGAGACGCCCGGCAGCTTCATCCCGCAGCAGTTCGAGAACCCCGCCAACCCGCGCTTCCACGAGGAGACGACCGCGCGCGAGATCATCGAGCAGGCCGAAGGGAAGGTTGACGCGCTCGTCCTCGGCTGCGGCTCGGCCGGCACCTTCACGGGCATCACGCACGCCGTCAAGAAGGTTAACCCGGAAGTCTACTGCGTGCTCGTCGAGCCCGAAGGTTCGATATTAGGCGGGGGCGAGCCCGGCCCCTACCGGCTCGAAGGCATCGGCCAGCGCGAATTCATCCCGCCGAACCTCGACCGCCACGCGGCCGACGAGGTCATCGCGATTTCCGACGCCGAGGCGTTCGCCACCGTCCGCGAACTCGCGCGCACCGAGGGCGTCCTCGGCGGCGGCTCGACCGGCGCGGCGGCCGCCGCGGCCAGAAAGGTCGCCGGGCGTCTCGGCGCGGGCAAACGCGTCGTCACGCTCTTCCCCGACGGGGCGGAGCGCTACATGAGCCAGGGAATCTTTGATTAGTAAATAGTGAATGGTAAATGGTGAATGGTAAGAGCCGCTTGCCTTCACCATTCACCATTCACTATTCACCATTCACCATTTACTAACTATGGGCTTCTCGACAACAGCCATTCACGCAGGCAACGAGCCCGACCCGACGACGGGGGCGGTGACGGTGCCGATCTATCAGACCTCGACGTACCAGCAGGAGGGGTTGGGAAAACCGCGCGGGGGTTACGAGTACGCGCGGACGCAGAACCCGACGCGGCTGGCCGTCGAGCGGAACATCGCGGCGCTCGAAGGCGCGCGGTTCGGCTACGCGTTCGCGTCGGGGATGGCGGCGATTGACGCGACGCTCAGGTTGATCAAGGCGGGCGAGCACGTCGTCGTCTCCGACAACACGTACGGCGGGACGTTCCGCCTGTTCAGCCGCGTGCTCGCGGACTACGGCATCGAGTTCTCGTACGTGGACACGACCGACCCGCTCAACGTCGAGGCGGCCCTCAAGCCGAACACGCGGATGGTCTTCGTCGAGACGCCGACGAACCCCGTGATGATGATCACCGATTTGAAGGCCGTCTCGGACGTGGCGCACGCGGCGGGCGCGCGCGTCGTGTGCGACAACACCTTCATGTCGCCGTACCTCCAGAGGCCGATTGAGTTCGGCGTGGACATCGTGGTGCATTCGACGACGAAGTACCTGAACGGCCACTCCGACAGTGTCGGCGGCGTCGTGGTGCTCAACGACGAGAAGGACGCGGAGAAGCTCGCCTTCATCCAGAACGCGGTCGGCGCGATCCTCTCGCCGTTCGACTCCTGGCTCGTCCTGCGCGGGACGAAGACTTTGGCCGTGCGGATGGAGCAGCACGACGCGACGGGGCGCGCGGTCGCCGCCTTCCTCGAAGAGCACCCGAAGGTGCAGAAGCTCTACTACCCCGGCTCGCTCTCGCACAGGCAGCATGAACTGGCGAAGCGGCAGCAGAAGGGGTTCGGCGGGATGGTGGCCTTCGACGTGGGCTCGCTGGAAAACGCGCGCACTGTGTTAGAATCCGTCCGCCTCTGCACGCTGGCCGAGAGCCTCGGGGGCGTCGAGACGCTGATTTCGCACCCGGCGACGATGACGCACGCCTCCGTGCTCCCCGAAACGCGCGCGCGCCTCGGCATCACCGACGGGCTCGTCCGCATCTCGGTCGGCCTCGAAGAGACCGAAGACATCATCGCCGACTTGGATCAGGCACTCGGCAAGATTTGAGTAAATCGTAAATAGTGAATAGTAAATGGTAAGGCAAAGACCTGCCCGCTCTTCACCATTCACCATTTACTATTCACCATTCACCTCTTTATGTTCGTAGAGCTCTACGCCAAGACCAACGTGGGCCGCGTCCGCGCGGGCAACGAGGACAACTTCCTCGTGCTCGACCTGTCGGGGCAGGGCGCGTGGACGGGCTCGGACGGCGAGGCCATCCCCGACGGCCTGAGCCGCTTCGAGGTCGGGCCGAAGGGCCTCGTCCTCGTCGTCTCCGACGGGATGGGCGGCGCTCTGGCCGGCGACGTGGCCAGCCGCATGGCCGTCGAGACCGTCCGCGAGATGCTCCTGGGCGAGGACGACGGCGACGGCACCTGCCCGGAGGACGCCCCGCTCGTCGAGTGCCTCAGGAACGCCACCGACTACGCCAACTTCGCCATCCACCGCCGCAGCCAGGAAGACCCGCACTGCTCGGGCATGGGCGCCACGCTGACGGCGGCCGCCGTCACGCCGGACGGCGTCGGCCTGCTCCAGGTCGGCGACAGCCGCGGCTACGTCATCCGCGGCCGCTCCATCAAGCTCGCCACCAAAGACCAGTCGCTCGTCCAGCAGTTGGTGGACGTCGGACAGATCAGCGAGCAGGAGGCCGAGACGCACATGTTCCGCAACGTCATCCTCCAGGCGCTCGGCGCGCAGCCCGATTTGCAGCCGGTGACGGGGCGCGTGAAGGTCTTCCGCGGCGACGTGCTCCTGCTGTGCAGCGACGGGCTCTCCGGAAAACTCCGCGGCGAGGACATGCTCCGCATCGTGCAGGAGTCGAATGGCGACTTGAAGCGCGCCTGCGAGGCCCTGGTTGACGAGGCGAACGAGCGCGGCGGCGAGGACAACATCACCGTCGTCCTGGCGCGCCTCGAAGGCGACGACCTGCCCCCGCCCGACACCGACCGCATCACCGTCGAGTTGCCCGCGCAGGAGCCCGACGACACCATCGGCCACGAAGACGACACGACCGAGAGGCTCTAAGCCAAAAGCGCCGAGCAGGGAAAGAAAGTTTAACCGCAGAGGCACGGAGACGCGGCCCGTTGAGTAATACTCAACGGGCCGCGTCTCCGTGCCTCTGCGGTTAACTCTTCGCTTCGCCTTCGGGCAGCTCGCGGGCGCGCCAGTCGGGGACGGAGCCGGCGCGGCGGACGTAGATGGAGGCCCCCTGGAGGCGCTCGACGACGACGCGGTCGCCGGCTTCGAGCGGCGACTCGCCCTCGGCCGGGTAGGCCGTCCAGACCGAGCCGAAGACCTTGACCGCGCCCTCGTTCAGAGCGCCCTGGCTCGAACTGACCACGGTGCCGACCTGGCCGGGCAGCGCCGCCGCGCCCGTCCGCAGGCCGTCCGGCTCATCGCGCGCGGTGAAGTAGTTGACGAAGATGGTGCGCGAGAGCGCGGTGAGCGCCGCCGAGACGGCGATGAAGAGGATGAACTGCGCGGCGAGGCCCGCGCCCAGGAAGGCCGCGAGCGCGGCCGCCAGCGCGCCGACGCCGAACCAGAGCAGCACGAAGCCCGGCGTGAAGACCTCGGCGATGACGAGCACCACGCCGAGGATCGTCCACAGAATCCACGTCCAGCTTTCGCTCATAACGACCCTAGCCTTTGAAGAAGTTCTTCAACACGAACCAGACGTTGGCGGGGCGCTCGGCCAGCCGGCGCATGAAGTACGGGTACCAGGTCTTCCCGTACGGCACGTAGACCCGCACGTTGTAGCCCTCGCGCGCCAGCCCTTCCTGAAGGTCGCGCCGCACGCCGTAGAGCATCTGGAACTCGAACTTCTCCTTGCCGATGCCCTCGGCCGCGGCGAACTCCTTCGCCGCGCGGATCATGTTCTCGTCGTGCGTGGCGATGCCGTGGTAGACGCCGCTCCGGAGCAGGACCTTCATGCAGCGGACGTAGTTCTCGTCCACGTCCCTCTTGTCGGGGAAGGCCACCTCGGGCGGCTCGTTGTACGCGCCCTTACACAGACGGATGCGCGCCGGGATGTCGAGCATGTCGCGCACGTCAGCCTCGGTGCGGCGGAGGTAGGACTGCAGGACGATGCCGACGGTGTTGAGGTCGAACTCCGCGCGCAGGCGTCGGAAGATGTCGAGCGTGACCTGCGTGACGGCCGAGTCCTCCATGTCCACGCGGACGAAGTTGCCGCGCCGCGCGGCCTCCTCGACTATCGCGCGCGCGTTGCGGTAGGCCAGCTCCGGGTCGAAGGCCAGTCCGAACTGCGTGAGCTTGATCGAGACGTTCGACCTGATGCCCGACTCGTCGATGGCGGCGAGCACGCGCTTGTACTCGCGCACCTCGCCCTCGGTCTCGGCGGCGCTCGTGACGCCCTCGTTGAGGTGGTCGAAGGTGGCGGTGCAGCCGCGCGCGTTCAGCTCGCGGATGGCGGCGACGGCCGTCGTGATGTCTTCGCCGGCGACGAAGCGCTCGGTCATCCGGCGGAAGGGCTTGAACCGGGTGGCGAAGTCCTTGAGGCCCTCGCGCCGCGAGAGAAAGAGGAGTGTGCTCCTGGCAACCATCGTTTCGTTTGACTGTCCTGAACCCTGGATGAGCTTCCGACAAATTTAAGGCCGGCGGGCAGGCGCTGTGTTATGCTTCAACGCGTTTTCTCGCCCTCGCCGCGGCCCCTTTCGATAATCAAGGAACCTTAGACGTTTGCGCTGGAAGCTTCTCATAGCCGCCTCGCTGCTCTCCGCCGCCGCGGGCGTCGGGGCGTTCTACGCGGCCTGGCACTTCCTGCTCGCGCCGTGGGGCGGGAGCGAGGCCCCGCTCTGGGCGGCCCTCTTAACTCTGCTCGCGCCGCTCGGGGCGATTGCGTACGCCGCCGTCTTCGTCTACCGCCACACCCCGCGCCGCCGCCCGCTACAGGCCGCGGCCACCGCGCTCCTCGCTTCGCTAATCACGCTCGCGGCGCTCACGCTCGTCCCCATCCTCACGGGCCGCCCCGCGCCCGAACTGCTCCCCTCGCCGCCCGCGAGAAACACCTGAGTATAAGAGCGTGAACCGTGAACCGTAAACCGTGACAAGATAAAACCTGCTTTCACCTGTCACGGTTCACGGTTTACGGTTTACGGCTTTATCCGCCTTTTAATCCGATCTTCTCCTGCACGGGCTTGAGCGCCTCGATGACGAAGCGGACGTGCTCGTCGAGGTCAACGCCCAGCTCTTCGACGCCCTGCCGGATGTCGTCGCGGTTGACGGTGCGCGCGAACGCCTTGTCCTTCAACTTCTTCTTGACCGAGGAGACTTCGAGGTCGTCCAGACTCTTCGAGGGACGGACGAGCGCGCAGGCGACGAGGAAGCCGCACAGCTCGTCGGTCGCGAAGAGAGCGCGCGCCATCGGCGTGTCGCGCGGGACGCCGGTGTAGGTAGCGTGCCCCATGATGGCGCGGATGACGCGGTCGGGGTAGCCGCGCCCGCAGAGGATGTTCGCGCCCTTGTAGGGGTGCTCGTCGGCGGTCGGGAACATCTCGTAGTCGAAGTCGTGCAGCATCCCCGTGATGCCCCACTCGTCCGCGTCCGCCTCGGGGCCGCCGTAGCGCCCGGCGGCCGCGCGCATCGCCGCCTCGACGGCCAAAGCGTGCTGCCGCAGGCTCTTCCCCTTCGTGTACTCGCAGAGCAGCTCCCAAGCCTCTTCGCGGGTCGGCACTTCCCTTTCTCCTCGAACCGTCTGAAGTGAAGATTACTTTTCGCGGGCTAGTTTCTCACGCGGCGCGCCCCGCTTCAAAGCCTCGCGGCGGGAGTAGGTTGCCGCCCCCCTCCCCTTCAATTACAATGCGGTCGAGCGTCCCACGCGCGCCCGGTTTAGCGATGAAACCCTACTTCTACGCGGTTCACTACGCGGCCCTGGCCGGCTACGTCATCGCCGCCATCCACGCCGTCCTGGCCTTCGTCAACAAGCGCCGCGCCGCCGAGCGGACGACCCTGTACGCGGTCGCCTTCGCCTTCCTGGCGCACACCGCCGCCCTCATTGTTGATTGGGTGCGCGACGGCCACTACCCGCTCTTCAGCACGACCGAGGCGCTCTCTTTCCTCGGCTGGACGCTGGTCGTCGCCTACTTCCTCGTCACCTACCGCTACCCTCTGCGCGCGCTCGGGGCGTTCCTGCTGCCGGTCGTCACGCTGCTCGTCCTCGCGTCCCAACTCGTCTCCCCGAACACGACCAAAGACCCGAGCACCGTGACCGACGGCAGCGGCTCGTGGCTCTTCCCCGTCCACGTCACGCTGCTCATCTTCGGCTACGCCTCGTTCTTCGTGGCGTTTGCGGCGAGCGTGATGTACCTGTGGCAGGAGCGCGAGCTAAGGTTGAAGAAGTTCAGCGCGATCTTCCACCGGCTGCCTTCGCTGACGACCGTGGACGACGTGGCCTCGACGGCCGCGAGCGTCGGCTTCACGCTGCTCACGCTCGGCATCATCACCGGCGTCATCTGGTCGCGCGCGCGCAGCGTCCGCATGTTCCACAACGACCCGACCGAGTTCTTCGCGCTGCTGACGTGGGTCGTCTACCTCGCGCTCCTGCACTACCGCGTCCAGTGGCGCGGGCGCAAGGCCGCCTGGCTCGGCGTCGGCGGCTTCACCCTCGTCCTCTGCACCTTCGTCGGCGCCATCGTCCTCGGCGGCTTCCACGTCTTCCGTTAAGCCTTATGCGCTTGCCCTTAACCGCTGCCCGTTCCGTCAACTCGAAAGGAGCAATGAAAGATGACTAACGAAGAACTCGAACGGGCGATTGATGTTCTTCTCAAGAGCCAAGCCAAACTCGAAGTTAGTGTGGAGCGAACCAGCGAACGGGTTTCACAGTTGGCAGACAACGTCGCCGGACTGTCAGACAGTGTCGCCGGACTGGCGGGCACTGTCGCCCGACTGAACGACACCGTTACTCAGCTTACCAACTTTCAAAGCTCGTTCGCGGACACCCAAGCGAACATCATGCGCGTGATGATGCAAACCTTTGAGGCGCAGGCCAAGATTAACGAGGCGCAGGCCAAGACTAACGAGGCGCTGAGCGCCTCGATTAGCAAACTGACCGCTAGGCAGGAGCAGACGGAGGCGACGGTTGATAGGCTCTCGTTGAAGGTCGAAGCGCTGGCGGAGCAGACGGCCGGCACGGATCGGAGGCTGGAGGCGCTGATTAAAATTGTGGAGGAGGGGCACGGCAGTCAGTAAGCGATGTCGATAGTTCTCGTCGGGCTCAACCACAAGACCGCGCCTGTGGAGGTGCGCGAGCGGCTCGCGTTCAGCGACGAGGCGTGCGCCGAGAGCCTGCGCGCGCTCGTGGACGGCGAGGTCGTGCGCGAGGGCCTGATCGTCTCCACCTGCAACCGCGTCGAGATTCTGGCCGCCGCCGCGCGGCAGAAGGGCGAGGACGCCGTCGGCCGCCTGAGCGACTTTCTCAGCAGCACCCGCTCCGTGCCCGTCGAACTCTTCAGCGGCCACCTCTACACGCACGCCGACGAGGCCGCCGTCCGCCACGTCTTCCGCGTCGCCTCCTCGCTCGACTCGCTGGTCGTCGGCGAGCCCCAAGTCCTCGGTCAGGTGCGGCACGCCTACTCCCTCGCGGTCGAGGCGGGCACGGCCGGCCGCGTCCTGCACAAGCTCGTCCACCACGCCCTGCGCGTCGCCAAGCGCGTGCGCACCGAGACCGGCATCGCCGCCTCGGCCGTCTCCATCAGCTTCACCGCGGTCGAGCTGGGGCGGAAGATTTTCGGCTCGCTCAAGGGCGCGACGGTGCTCCTCGTAGGCGCGGGCGAGATGGCGGAGCTGGCCGCGCAGCACCTGTCCGGCGCGGGCGCGGCGCGCGTGCTCGTCACCAACCGCACCTACGAGACGGCGCAGAAGCTCGCCGTCAGGTTCGGCGGCGAGGCCGTCGAGTTCGACGCGCTCGAAGAGACGCTGGCGCTGGCCGACATCATCATCTGCTCGACCGGCGCGCGCGAGTTCCTCATCACGCCCGAGATGGCCGAGCGGGCGCGCGCGGCGCGGAAGAACCGGCCCGCCTTCTTCATCGACATCAGCGTCCCGCGCAACGTAGACCCCGCGGTCGCCAGGCTCTCGAACCTCTTCGTCTTCGACGTGGACGACCTCGAAGCGGTCGTCGCCTCGAACATCCGCGAGCGCGAGCGTGAGGCCGAGCGCGCCGAGCTGATCGTCGAGTCGGAGGTCATGCAGTTCCAGCAGGCGCTGCGCGCGCTCGACATCGGCCCCACGGTCGGCGCCCTCAAGGACAAGCTGCGCCGCATCGCGCAGGAGGAGTTCGAGCGCCAGCGCAGCCGCCTCGGCCCGCTCACGCCCGAGCAGGAGCAGGCCATCGAACAGATGCTCATGTCGGCCGTCAACAAGATTTCGCACCCCGTCATCCACCGCATGCGCCGCTCCTACGACGCCGGCGAAGAGACCGAGGTGCGCGCCTGGCGCGAGAGTTTCGGCCTCGAAGAGGAGGAAGAGCGTAAACCGTGAACCGTAAACCGTGACAAGATGAAGACCGCCGGCTTTTTCTTGTCACGGTTTACGGTTCACGGTTTACGTCTTTTCGTATGAAAGAGATCATCATCGGTTCGCGCGGGTCGAAGCTCGCGCTGTGGCAGTCGGAGTGGGTGAAGGCGCGGCTCGAAGCGCTCGACGCGGAAGTCCGCGTCCGCATCGAGATTTTTAAGACGCAGGGCGACGTGCGGACGGACGTGCCGCTCTCGGCCATCGGGGGGCAGGGGGCGTTCACGAAGGAGCTGGAGGTCGCGCTGCTCGACCGCCGCGTTGACGTGGCCGTCCACTCGCTCAAAGACCTGCCGACGGTCACGCCCGAGGGCCTCGCCATCGCGGCGACGCCCGAGCGCGAAGACCCGCGCGACGCGCTCGTCCTGCGCTCGGGCTCGGGGACGAAGGCGGACTCTCTGAAGGGTCTCGCGGAGGGCGCGGTCGTGGGCACGTCGAGCCTGCGGCGCGTCGCGCAGCTCAAGCACCTGCGGCCCGACGTGCGGGTCAAAGACCTGCGCGGGAACGTGGACACGCGGCTGCGCAAGCTGGACGCGGGCGAGTACGACGCCCTCATCCTCGCCTCGGCGGGCCTCAGGCGGCTCGGCTTCGGCGGGCGCATCAGCGCGGCCATCGAGCAGGCCGAGATGCTCTCGGCCGTCGGCCAGGGCTCGCTCGGCATCGAGACGCGCTCGGACGACGAGGAGGCTAACGCCCTGGTCTCGCGCCTCGACGACCCGCGGACGCGCGCGGCGGTCGTCGCGGAGCGCGCGCTGCTGCGTTCTCTGGGCGGCGGCTGCCAGGTGCCCATCGCCGCGCACGCGACCGTCGAAGGCGGAAGGTTAAAGATACAGGGGCTCGTCGCCGCGCTCGACGGGAGCCGGGTCTTGCGCGAGAGCCTTGAGGGCGACGCGGGCGAAGCCGTGCGCGCAGGCGAGGAGCTGGCCGCGAGGCTCTTAGACCGCGGCGCGGGCGAGCTGCTCAGGGAGTCGAACGCGCAGGTGCCGAGGGCAGATGGGCGCGGGCAAATCTAACCCCCTCGAAGGGCGCACGGTGATGGTCACGCGCGCGCGCGAGCAGGCGGCCGAGTTCGCCGCCGAGCTCGAGTCGTACGGCGCGCGCGTCGTCGCCTGCCCGACCATCGAGATCGTCCCGCCCGCCTCCTACGCGCAGCTCGACGAGGCGATTGAGAACCTCTTCGGCTACGACTGGCTCGTCCTGACGAGCGCGAACGCCGCCGAGCACTTCCTCGCGCGTCTCTCGGCGGCGGGCAAGGACGTGAGCGAGCTGGACGAGCTGCACGTCTGCGCCATCGGCGAGGCGACGGCCGCGCGCCTGGTCGAGGCGCACGTCCACGTCGATGTCGTCCCCGAGAAGTCGCGGGCCGAGGGCGTCTTCGAGGCGCTCGGAGCCTACCTCGGCGGGCGCGAGCAGTTCGAGAACCTCAACTTCCTGCTGCCGCGCGCGGCCGTCGCGCGCGACTTCCTGCCGCGCGCCCTGGAAGAGGCGGGCGCGCGCTGCGACGTGGTCGAAGCCTACCGCACCGCCCGCCCCGAGACGACCGACCGCGCGCGCGCCGAGGCCCTGCTCGTCGGCGGCGGCGTGGACTGCGTCACCTTCACAAGCTCCTCGACCGTCCACAACTTCGCGCAGCTCTTCGACACGCGCGATCTGGGACGGCTGCTCTCGGGCGTGCGCGTCGCCTGCATCGGCGCGGTGACGGCCGAGACCGCGGCCGAGTACGGCCTGCGCGCCGAGATCGTCCCCGCCGAGTCGAACGCGCGCTCGCTGGCGCGCGCCATCGCCGACTATTACCGAGTCCCGTAGCCGCGCGCGACGGCCCCTCGAACCTTTTTCCTTTCGCCTTAACTTGCTACACTCAGAGTCCTATGTCTAAGGGGCGCGTCCTCATCGTCGATGACGAACCGGTGATAGCCGAGTCTCTGAGCGAGTTGCTCGAAGGCTGGGGCTACGAGACCGCGGTCGCCCCGGACGGGCTGCTGGGGCTCGCGAAGGTCGAGGAGTTCCGCCCGTCGGTCGTCGTCTCGGACGTGTACATGCCGAACCTCGACGGCTTCGGGCTGCTGCGCGAGCTGCGCGAGCTGCACCCGGAGACGGCCGTCATCCTCCTCACGGGCCAGGGCACGGTCGAGATGGCCCTGCGGGCCATACAGGAGGAGGGCGCGTTCCACTACCTCGAAAAGCCCATCGACTTCGCCAAGCTGCGCCTCGTCGTCGAGCGCGCCTACGAGTACGCCGAGGCGCGGCGCGAGAACCTCGCGCTCCGGCTCCAACTGCGCGACCGCGGGGCCTTCGGCGAGCTGGTCGGGGCGAGCGAGCCGATGCGCCAGATCTACGCGCTCATCGAGCAGGTCGCGCCCTCCTCGGCCTCGGTCTTACTCACGGGCGAGTCGGGCACGGGCAAGGAGCTGTGCGCGCGCACGGTACACAACCTGAGCCCGCGCAAAAATAAAGCCTTCGTCGCCATCAACTGCTCGGCCATCCCGGAGACCCTGATGGAGTCGGAGCTGTTCGGGCACGAGCGCGGGGCGTTCACCGGCGCGGCCGCGCGCCGCCTGGGCTGCTTCGAGCTGGCGAACGGCGGGACGCTGCTGCTCGACGAAATCTCCGAGATGCCGGTCTCGCTTCAGGCGAAGCTCCTGCGCGTGCTCGAAGACCGCACGATACGGCGGCTGGGCGGCTCGCAGGAGCTGACCGTGGACGTGCGGGTGCTGGCGGCGACGAACCGCGACCCGCAGGGCGCAGTCCGGCAGGGGAGCTTCCGCGAAGACCTGCTCTACCGCCTCAACGTCATCACGATAGAGCTGCCGCCGCTGCGCAAGCGCAAGGAGGACATCCCGCTGCTCGCGCAGCACCTCGTCGCGCAGCTCGCCGAGCGGCACGGGCGGCCCGCGCGGCTCCTGAGCCCGGCGGCGGTCGAGGCGCTCCAGTCCCACTCCTGGCCCGGCAACGTCCGCGAGCTGCGCAACGTCATCGAGCGCGCCGTCATCATCTGCTCCTCGGAAGTCATCGAGCGCCACCACCTCGCGCCCTACCCGCTCGAACAGCGCTCGCAGAGCCGCGGCGAGGACACCATCACGCTCCCGGTCGGCACGCCCATCGACGAGGTCGAGCGGCGCATGATCCTGCGCACGCTCCAGAAGACCGACAACAACAAGACGCGCGCCGCCGAGCTTCTGCAAATCAGCCTCAAGACCCTGCACAACAAGCTGCGCCTCTACCGCGAGCAGGGCCGACTGCCCCAGGCCGAGGACGCGGGCCAGCGCCCCGCGCTCGGCGACCCCGAAGACGCCCTCAGCGCGGGCGGGCGCGGCGACTGAGCGCCCCCGCCTGTTACGAGTCGGCACTTTCCGGTGACGAAACGGAAAGAACTTTCGCGCGCGCGCCGCCCGCCCGAGGATTGCTATCGACTTCGCGCACGGGCTGCACTACTATTGGCCGTCGTCACTGGCCGTTCACACTTCTGCACCACACACACGGGAGAGCACCATGCGTAAACTTTTTCTGGCGCTTGCCTGCGTCGCCGCGCTGGCCGCGCACGCCCCGGCGCAGACCGCCGACGAGATCGTCGAGAAGTTCATCAAGACCGTCGGCGGCATGGAGAAGATTCAGGCCGTCAAATCCCTGCGCCGCGTCGGCAAGTACACCGGCGGCGGCGGCTTCGAGGCGCAGTACGTCGAAGAGAACAAGCGCCCCAACCTCGTCCGCCAGGAGTTCGTCATCCAGGGCATGACCGGCGTCTACGCCTACGACGGGCGCGACGGCTGGAAGGTAGAGCCCTGGAACGGCAAGAAGGACGCCGAGGCCGTGGGCGAGGAGGACCTGAAGACCCTCATCGAAGACTCGGACATCGACGGCCCGCTCGTTAACTACCGCGCGAAGGGCGTGAAGGTCGAGTACGTCGGGATGGACGAGGTCGAGGGCACGGACGCCCACAAGCTCAAGGTGACGCTGGCGAACGGCGACGTGCGCTTCTACTACATGGACACAGACTACTTCGTCCCCATCAAGATCGACACGAAGCGCATGATCCGCGGGGCCGAGCGCGAGTACGAGACCATCCTCGGCGACTACAAAGAGGTCGGCGGCTGGTACCTCCCCTTCTCCTTCGAGAGCGGCGTGAAGGGCAGCCCCAACCGGCAGAAGATCACCTACGAGAAGATCGAGGCCAACGTCGCGCTCGACGACTCGCGCTTCAGGCGGCCCGCGGCCAGGCCCGAGCCGACGGCCGCGCCCGACGCCTCGATGACGGCCCCGAAGAAACCCGAGGAGGCGAAGCCCGCCACGGCAAACCCGCCCGCGAAGGCCGAAGCCGCCAAGCCACCGACCGACTAAGAGGATTCCCCAACCATGAACAGAAGACATTCACGCTGGCTCCCGTCAACGCTGCTCGGCTTAACACTCGCCGCCTCCCTTACAACCCAGGCGCAGACTCCGCGCCCCGCGGGCGCGCAGCCGAACGCGCCGGTCAGGGTCGATTCCGAGACCGTCTCGGGGCTCGGCGCGCGCAACATCGGCTCGGCGCAGATGTCGGGCCGCGTCGCGGCGCTCGACGCCGTGCAGGAGGGGCAGCGGCTCACCGTCTACGTCGGCGCGGCCTCGGGCGGCGTGTGGAAGTCGGTCAACGGCGGGACGACCTTCAAGCCGGTCTTCGACAAGCAGCCCGTCCAGTCCATCGGGGCCGTCACCATCGACCCGAAGAACCCGAAGGTCGTCTGGGTCGGCACGGGCGAGTCGTGGACGCGCAACTCGGTCTCGGTCGGCGACGGCGTCTACAAGTCCGTGGACGGCGGCGACAACTGGACGAACGTCGGCCTCAAGGACTCCGAGCGCATCGCGAAGATTCTGGTTGACCCTTCGAGCACCGACACGGTCTACGTCTGCGCGCCCGGCAAACTCTGGAGCGACTCGGACGAGCGCGGCGTCTACAAGACGACCGACGGCGGGAAGACCTGGACGAAGATTCTGAAGGGCTCGAACCTCTCGACCGGGTGCTCGATGATGTCGATGGACAAGTCGAACCCGAAGACCATCTACGCCGGGATGTGGGACTTCCGCCGCAAGGGCTGGACGTTCCGCTCCGGCGGCGACACGCCCGAGAGCCCGAGCGCGAGCGGCCTCTACAAGTCCACGGACGGCGGCGCGACGTGGACGGAGCTGACCGAGGCGAGCGCGAAGGGCCTGCCGCCGAAGCCCTGGGGGCGCGTGGCCGTCACGGTAGCGCCGTCGAAGCCGAACGTCGTCTACGCCGCCATTGAGGCGGTCATCCCGAAGGACGGGCTTTATCGCTCCGACGACGGCGGCAGGACGTGGACGCAGCTCGACCGCAGCCAGAACATGATCTGGCGGCCGTTCTACTTCTCGCACCTCATCGTTGACCCGAAGGACGAGAACAAGGTCTACAAGCCGAACCTCTCGCTCATAGTCAGCAACGACGGGGGCAAGAGCTTCTCTAACATCACGGGCGGCACGCACGGCGACCACCACGACCTTTGGATCAACCCGGCGAACACGGATCACCTCATCGCGGGCGACGACGGCGGCCTCTGGTACAGCTACGACGGCGGCAACCGCTGGTGGAAGGCGCAGAACCTGCCCATCTCGCAGTTCTACCACGTGAGCGTGGATAACGAGCGGCCGTACCAGGTCTACGGCGGGTTGCAGGACAACTCCTCCTGGGTCGGGAAGTCCGCTCACCCGGGCGGCATCACCAATGCGCAGTGGGAGAACATGTACGGCGGCGACGGCTTCTGGATGTTCGCAGACCCGACCGAGCCCGACTACCTCTACGCCGAGTACCAGGGCGGCGGCATCGCGCGCATCAACCGCAAGACGCACGAGACGCGCGACATCAAGCCGCTCCCGCAATACAAGGAGGGCAAGCTCCGCTACAACTGGAACACTCCCATCCACCTCTCGCCCACCCAGAAGGGCACCATCTACTTCGGCTCGCAGTTCCTCTTCCGCTCGCGCGACCGAGGGCAGACTTGGGAGCGCATCTCGGGCGACCTGACCACGAACGACCCCGAGAAGCAGAAGCAGGAGCAGTCGGGCGGCGTCACCGTGGACAACTCCGCGGCCGAGATGCACACGACCATCTACGCCATCGCCGAGTCGCCCAAGAACGGCAACGTCATCTGGGTCGGCACGGACGACGGCAACGTGCAGGTCACGCGCGACGGCGGCAAGACCTGGACGAACGTCGTCGGGAACGTCCGCGGCATCCCGAAGAACGCGTGGGTCTCCTACATCGACGCCGGGCGCTTCGCGGAGGGGACGGCCTTCGTCACCTTCGACGCGCACACCTTCGGCGACATGAAGCCGTACGTCTACAAGACCGAGGACTTCGGCAAGACGTGGACGGCGCTCATCCCCGCGGGCTCGCCCGTGCGCGGCTTCGCGCACGTCGTCCGGCAGGACCTCGTCAACGACGACTTGCTCTTCGTCGGCACCGAGTTCGGCCTGTGGGTCTCGCTCGACGGCGGGGGGCGCTGGGCGCAGTACAAGGGCGGCGACCTGCCCTCCGTGCCCGTGCGCGACATCGTCATCCACCCGCGCGACCACGACCTCGTCATCGGCACGCACGGCCGCGGCATCTGGATCGTGGACGACATCACGCCCCTGCGCGCGCTCACTTCGGACGCGCTGGCGAAGGACGCCTTCTTCATCGAGAGCCGCCCGACCGTGCAGTCCATCTCGGGCGGCGGAGGCTGGCCCGTCGGCGACGCCGAGTTCGTCGGCCCGAACCCGACGACCGACGCCGTCCTCACATACTACCAGCGCCGCCGGCACATCTTCGGCGACCTGAAGATCGAGGTCTTCGACCCCGCGGGCAAGCTGCTGAAGGTCATCCCGAGCAGCAAGCGCCGGGGTCTGAGCCGCATAACCTGGGCGATGCGGCTCGACCCGCCGAAGGTGCCGCCGGCGGCGACGGCGGCCTTCGGCGCGGCCTACGGCCCCCGCGTGCTGCCCGGCACCTACACGGTGAAGATGACGAAGGACAAGGAGGTCTACACGACCGAGCTGAAGGTCGCGCCCGACCCGCGTTCGACGCACACGGCCGAAGACCGGCGGCAGCAGTTCGACCTCGCGCTCAAGCTGCACAGACAGCTCGGCGAGATGTCTTTCGCCGTGGACAAGATCAACGGGCTGCGGCTGGCGCTGGACGACCGTGCGTCGAAGCTCCCCGCGGGAGACCCGCTGCGCGCGCGCCTGCAAGCGGCCTCGGCGCAGGTGGACGAGCTGCGCCGGAAGATCGTCGCCACCAAGGAGGGCGGCGCCATCACCGGCGAGGAGCGCCTGCGCGAGTTCCTGACCGAGCTGTACGCCAACGTCGTCTTCTACGAAGGCCGCCCCTCGCAGACGCAGGTCGAGCGCACCGACGCCCTCGCCCGCGAGCTGGCCGACGTGGTCAGAGACTTCGACGCCTGGACCTCGAAGGAGCTTTCGACTCTGAACTCCGAGCTGTCGGCGAAGAACCTCGCGCCGCTCAAGCCCCTCTCCCGCGAGGAGTGGGAGAAGGTCAGCGCCCGGCCGACCTCATCGCCGTCGCCGTCGGCGCTGAGACAGATGCGCGACGCGTTCTGACCTTGTTATCTTTACTTCTCGCTCGCCCTGTTTCCCAGCAGCTCCCTCACCGCCGCGTCGAGCTGCGAGTCCCGGTCCGTGTAGCTCTCGCCGAAGGGTCTTTCGACAGGCACGTCCACGGGGCGGGGGTTGCGCTCCATGTTGACGCCCTCGGCCGTCTCGATGCGGATGAAGGGCAGGCGGAAGACCGTCCCGTCGAGGAGCTGTATGTCCGAGGTGTAAATGATCCAGCCGGAGGTGGGCTCGCCCACGACCTTGCCGAGCTTCAGACTCCGGTAGCCTTCCGTGAAGTCCTCCGCGTCGGAGAGCGAGTACTGATCCGTGACGAGCACCGTCGGCAGCTCTAGCGCGCGCTGGCCCAGGTAAGGCCGCGCCGGGGCCGCCGCGAACCCGCGCGGCGTCATCCGCAGGTAGCTGCGGCGCGCGAGCACGTCGATGGCGTAGACGTTGACGAAGCCGCCGTTGTTATGGCGCACGTCCACGACCACGCCCTCCTTCGACTGGTTCTCCGCGTCGAGGTCCAGGTAGAGCTGCGAGAGCGACGCCGAAGACATGTCGTACATGTGCACGTAGCCGAGGCGGCCGCCGCTCACGCGCTCGACGTAGGCGCGCCGCTCGTCAACCCACTTGCGGTAGCGGAGCCCCTTCTCCGTGTTGAGGTTGACCGGCCGCACGTCCAACTCTTTCCTGTCAGCGCCTTCGGCCGAGGAGGCGACCGTCAGCGTGGTGCGCCGCCCGACCTTGTAGTTGAGCAGCTCTTCGAGGCTCGTGCGCGAGTCGATGGCGCGGCCGTCTACGGCCAGCAGGTACTCGCCCGGCCTCACCGCCCGCGCCCGGTCGTGGGCCGAGGCGTCGCGCGCGACCGCCGCGGGGCCGAGCGGGATGACCTCGCTGACGCGCAGCCTGCCCGTGCGCTCGTACTCGGCGCGGTCGAAGTCGAGGCCGAGCCGCCCCGTGTTGACCTGCACCGCGCTTAACGGGCCGGAGACGCCGAGGTGCGAGGCGTTCAGCTCGCCCACCATCAGACGCATCAGACGCCGCAGCTCGTCGGTCGTGCGCGCCCCCGCGACGTAGGGCTCGACCTCCGAGCGCAGCCCGCGCCAGTCAACGCCGTGGTACTGCGGGTCGTAGAAGTTGTCGCGCATCAGCTCCCAGCCCTGCTCGAAGACCTCCATCTTCTCGCGCGCGAAGTCCACGTCCAGCTCGGCCGCCACCGCCAGCGCGCGCGGCGGCTGCCGCTGGTCGAGCGGCGCGACCTGTATGCGCCCGTTCTCAATGTAGAAGACCTGCTGGCTGTCGGGCGAGAACTGCGCGTCCACCTTGAAGCCGGGCGTGGAGGTGAGCTGCCGCGCGACCGCCGGCTCGCGCGAAAGCTCGTCGAGCGGGTAGAGGTAGATGTTCGGCTGGCCGACCGCGCCCGCCAGCATCAGGAGGTACTTCCCGTCCGGGCTCACCGTCTGGTAGTACACGTCCACGCCCACCGGCAGGAGGCTCAGGCGTCGGCGTATGCCTTCAAAGACGACCTCGACCGGCTTCTTCTCCGCCCCGGGCTGTCCCCTCCCCGCAGCGCCTTCGGGGCGCGCCGGGGTCGGGCTCGGCGCGGGTTGTGTGTTTGGCTCTGCCGGGGTCGGCGTCGGCGAGGGCGTCGGCGTCGGCGTGGTCTGCGGCGCGATCTCCTGCCGCCGCAGAGTGGGCGAGACGGTCTTGGGCGTCTCCTCCCTGAAGAGGTCTCGGAACTGGTCTTCGCGGAAGCGCGGCGTGCGCGGGATGAGGTCAACTCTTGCGACCTGCCCCGCCTCCGTCCGCTGCCCCGTGTCGAAGAGGATGAAGGTGCCGTCCGTGCTCCAGGAGACCGTGTTGCTCCCCGAGTTGGCGAGGAAGCTGACGGGTCGCCCCTTCCCGTCGCCCTCGACCTGCGCGACGTAGACGTTGCGGAAGAGCTTCTGGCCGACCGGCATGTACGCGACCCACCTGCCGTCGGGCGAGAAGGCGTACGGCCGGTCGGGGCTCAGGGGCGGGCGCGAGAAGCTGCCCGCGGCGACCACGCGCTCCTGCTTTGACTCCATGTTGAGCGCGCGCAGTTCCTTCCCCGCGCGCAGGAAGGCGAGCCACTTGCCGTCCGGCGAGAAGCGCGGCGTGTCGTCCGGCTGGGGCGCGTTAGTCAACTGCGTCTCGGCGTTCGTGCCGAAGTCGTAGACGAAGAGCTGGCCGTGCCCGTTGCGCTCCGAGACGTAGGCGAGCCTTCGGCTGTCGGGCGACCAGACGGGCTGCGACTCGGGAGCGGGCGTCGTCGTCACGCGCACCGCGTCGCCGCCGTCCGCGGACGACGCGGCGAAGACCTCGCCGCGCGCGACGAACGCGACCTTCTTGCCGTCGGGCGAGAGCGCGAGGTCCTGCAACTGATCCGTCTGCCGCACGCGCTCGACCGCGGGCCCCGAGGGCGCGCCGCGCAGGGCGATGCGCACCTCGGCCGCGCGCCCCGAGTCGGTCTCCATGCGCCAGATGCCGTAGCCGCGCTCGAAGACGATGGTGCGCCCGTCGTAGGAGATGCTCGGCCAGAGGACGCGCCCCGAGGTGAACTTCGTCAACTGCGCGGGCCGCCCGCCGACGTTCAGCTTCCAGATGTTCTCGGCCCCGCCGCGGTCGGACATGTAGTAGAGGCTCTTGCCGCCCTCGCCCCACATCGGCCAGACCTCCTTCGCCTCGCCGTCTGTGAGCTGTTCGTACTTCGAGGTCGAGTGCTCGCGCATCAGCATGATGGCCGACTCGTCGATGTGCGCGCGGCCGTGCCGCCACCACTGCCCGAAGCCGCGGCCGACGAAGGCGAGCGTAGAGCCGTCGGGCGCGGGGGCCGCCGCCCACTCGTTCGCGTAGCGGTCGGCCGAGACCTGCATCGCCGTGCCGCCTTCTGCCGGGACGCGGTACACGTCGTTGCTCGCGCCGATGTCGCGCGCCGTCGAAGAGTAGTAGAGCCAGCGGCCGTCGTGCGACCAGGCGTCGAGTTGTTCGACGCCGTCGTCGAAGGTGACGCGCCGCACCTCCCCCGAGGCGAAGTCGAGCACGTAGAGGTCGCCGTTGCCCGTGCGGGTCGAGACGAAGGCGAGCCGGCGGCCGTCGGGCGAGTAGAGCGGCTTCAGCTCGGTCGCCGGGTGCGAGACGAGCAGGCGCGCCTCGCCCCCCTCGGCCGGGGCCGTCCAGATGTCGCCGCCCGACACGAAGGCGATCTCCCTCCGGTCGGGCGAGATCGACGGCTCGTAAAAGTACGGCCGCGGCTCGGCCTTCGCCGCCGGTGTGCTCTGTGCCGGCGCGACTCTGACACTCGAAAACAGGAGCAGCGCGACGAGCAGGCACACGCGGGGATTCTTGACTGTGAACATTCCACCTCCGAAAACAGTACCGCGAGCGGTAGCGAGCGGGTCGTCGTTACGTGGGGCGGGCCGCGCGTCGCAGCACGCACCCGCTCGCTACCGCTCGCGGTACTGTTATTTTTAGACGAAAGCCGAGATGATGAACGAGCAAATTTTCAAACGTGCAGTGAATATACGTGTATTCTGCTCATGAGTTCAAAAGCGGGTGCGGGTGACATCAGAGACGCGATTGATGTCACCCGCACCCGCTCGCTACCGCTCACGGTACTGATTGAAGTCGGGCAGCGGGACGTCCTGGCCGTCCACGACGTATGCGACGGCCCTTTCAATACTCCGCTCAGTCCACAAGTAACGCCGGCTGCCGCCCTCGGCCCAGGGGCTGTGCCGGTGCGGCCAGCAGCCACGCTCTCTCATCATGCGTGTCGCGTTGGCTTTGAAAGCCTTCAGCACCGGTTCCGGGCGACAGTCGGCGGAGACGACCGCGTGAACGTGATTAGTTCTGACATTAACGGCACGTAATAGCCATCCGCGCGCCTCGCAAGTCTCCCGCACGGCAGCCTCGGCCGCGGCGCGCCTACTGGCGTCGAGGATGACAGGCTCATGCCGCAGATTTTGGGTGTTGTGCTGCTCCCAACGCTCGTTGGGTGGGATCAGTTCTGTCCCGTAAACATTATGATGCCGATCAATAGAGCCTCGCTCGTCGCCGTGCAGCCACGTGCCGTAACAGCGAAACGTGATGAGGAACGCCAGAGGGAGCATGGCAACAGAACCGCGAGCGGTGGCGAGCGGGTGCGGGTTATCCGGCGGGTGTCGTCAGTGTAACACGAACCCGCTCGCTACCGCTCGCGGTTCTGTTTGTGCTACTTATCCATTCGATGTCGGTTCTGCTCATCTTCGTGGACGGCCTCGGCGTCGGGACGCGGGGGCTTCACAACCCGCTTTACGTGCTGGGGGAGCGGGCCGCGCCGCTCGCCGTGTTCGAGGACGAGGAGCTGGCCGTGCCCTTCGGCGGGATGCTCGCGCGCACCGACGCGCGGCTCGGCGTCGAGGGGCGTCCGCAGAGCGCTTCGGGGCAGACGACCATCCTGACGGGCGTCAACGTCCCCGGCCTGCTCGGCTACCACAAGCAGGGCTTCCCCAACGAGCGGATGCGCGAGGTGCTGCGCGAGCACTCGCTCTTCCTGCAACTCAAAAAGCTCGGGCCCGGCCCCGACCTCTTCTCCAACGCGTATCCCCCGCAGTTCTTCGTCAAACGCCCGCGCTGGGTCGCGGCCACGACGGTCGCCGTCGAGACGGCGGGCCTCCCCTTCCGCACCTTCGACGATTTGAAGGAGGGGCGCGCTCTCTTCCACGACTTCACCAACCGCCCGCTCGCCGGGCGCGGCGTCGGCGTCAACGAGCGCACGCCCGAGGAGGCCGCCGCCGTCCTCGCGCGCCTCGCCGCCGGACACCGCTTCACGCTCTACGAGCACTTCATCGCCGACCGCGCCGGGCACGAGCAGGACGAGCGGCAGGCGCTCACGATCCTCGAAGAGCTGGCGCGCTTCGTCCGGACAACTCTTTCGCTGGTTGACCTCGCGCGCACGACCGTCCTGCTCACGAGCGACCACGGCAACGTCGAAGACCTCTCGACGCGCAACCACACGCTCAACCCCGTGCCGACGCTCGCCTGGGGGCGGGGCAGAGAGAGGGTCGCGCGCCGCGTCCGCACGCTCGCGGACATCACGCCCACGATCCTCGAAATCCTGAAGGAAGAGGACGCCGCACAGTGACCCCTTCAACCGATGAGCCGCGCGCCGAGTCCGCGGTCGAGACGGGGCCGGACGGACAGCCCGTCAACGACCCCCGCGAAGTCTTCGGCTGGATGCTCTACGACTGGGCCAACTCGGCCTTCTACACGACGGTCGTGGGCGCGCTGCTCGGCCCCTACCTCATCGCGCTCGCGCAGGCCGACGTGGGCAAGACCGGCGTGGTGCTCGACCTCGGCTTCCTGGGTCAGGTGACGGCGCAGTCCTTCTACCAGCTCTTCGTCGCCGTCGCGGTCGGCTCGCAGGTCTTGCTCCTGCCGATTGTCGGGGCCATCGCCGACTACTCGAACCTGAAGAAGCGTTTGATGGCCGTCTTCTGCTACACGGGCGTCGTGGCGACGTGCCTTCTCTTCTTCGTGACGGGGAAGCTCTACCTTCTGGGAGGGGCGCTTTTCGTCGTCGCCAACCTCTGCTTCGGCGGGGCCGTCGTCCTCTACAACTCTTTCCTGCCGGAGATCGTGACCGAAGACCGGCGCGACAAGGTTTCGAGCCGCGGCTTCGCGCTCGGCTACCTCGGCGGCGGGCTCCTGCTCGCGCTCAACTTCCTGATGGTCGGCGTCGCGCCGCGGCTGCTCGCGCCCTACGGGTACACCGAGGGCCAGGCCAGCGGGCTCGCCGTCCGCCTCTCGCTCCTGTCGGCGGGCGTCTGGTGGGGCTTCTTCGCCTTCTTCGCGTTCCGCCGCCTGCGCGCGCGCAACATGCCGCGGCGACTGCCGCCCGGCAAGGGCTATCTGAGCGCGGGCTTCGCCGAACTCCTCGACACCTTCCGCGAGCTGCGCCGCCTGCCGCACACGCTGAAGTACCTCGTCGCGTACCTGCTCTACAACGACGGCATCCAGACGGTCATCGGCTCGGCCGCCGTCTTCATCGCCGCCGAGCTGTTCGAGGGGGGCTTGGACAACCCAGACGCACCGACCTTCGTCCTCAGCATCTTCCTCTTCGTGCAGTTCATGGGCATCGGCGGGGCGCTGCTCTTCGAGCGCGTCGCGCGGCTGCTGGGGACGAAGCGGGCGATCATCGTCTCGCTCGTCATCTGGGCGGGGATCGTTATTTACGCCTTCGGCTTCTTCGAGACGCGCGCGCAGGCGTGGGTGATGGCGGGCGTGATCGCCGTCGTGCTCGGCGGGTCGCAGGCGCTCTCGCGCTCGCTCTTCTCGCAGATGATCCCCGAGGGGCGCGAGGCTTCGTTCTTCGGCATCTACGAGGTCTCGGAGCGCGGCACCTCCTGGCTGGGGCCGCTCGTCTTCAGCGTCGTCGTCGCGCGCACGGGCTCGTTCCGCTACGCAATCCTCTCGCTCATATTCTTCTTCGTCTCCGGCCTGCTCCTCCTCGCCCTCACGGACACCGCCCGCGCCATCCGCGAGGCCGGGAACGAGCCCGCGCCGTCGAGCGACGAATGAAGGAAGTAGGCAGTTGGCAGATGGCAGTAGGCAGTTCATCCCCGAAGGGGATACAGATAATAGCCGGGGGCAGAGCGAAGACGCATAGCGTCTGAGCGCCGCCCCCGGAAATCGGTAGCAAACGTTCTGACCCTGAAAGGGTCGCACGCCGTAACGTAGGTGCGACCCTTTCAGGGTCGGATTCATCTTGCGTGGCTGACCGGGGGTGGCGCTCGCCTGCGGCTCGCTTACCCCCGGCTATTGTCTTCGTCCCCTCCGGGGACTAACTGCCTACTGTTCTCTTACAGCGTGAAGTTGAAGCTGAGGTAACCGGTGACGCGGACGGGCCTGCCGTCGATTTCGGTCGGGTTGAACTTCCAGCGGCGCGCGGCCTCGACGGCGGCCTGCTGTAGCTGCTGCGGCCCCTCGGCGCGGATGACCGACTCGACCTCGCCCTTCTCGTTGACGACGAGGAAGACCGTGACGCTGCCGGTGACGCGCGCGGCGCGGGCGATTGTCGGGTAGGTCGGCTGCGCGCGCGACCGGGCCTTGGCGACCAAAGAGCCGACGGCCACGGGAGAGTTATCGGCCCTCGCGGCCGGGGGCTGTTGCGCCGGAGGCTGTGCGTCGGGCGGGGTCGCGTTCGCGGGGGTCGCGTTCGTGCGTTGCCCGGCGGCGGGCTGTGCGGTCGTCCTCTGGGCGTTGTTCGGCGAAGTGGCGGGCGCGCCGGTCTTCGACGCGGCCGCGGTCGGCGGGGGCGCGGGGCGCGCGGCCGGGATGGCGCTGATGCTGGCGATGCGCGTCTCGGAGGCGAAGAGGTGCTGGCGCGCCTCTGAGACCTCCGACTGCCAGCGCGCTCGATCCTGGTCGTGGCGCGCGATGCGCATGCGCACGGTCGCGGCGTCTTCCAGGAGCGCCGCCGCGTCGAGGCCGCGCGTGCCGTCCGTGCCGCCCTTCAACTGCTCGGCGCGGAGGGCGCGCGCCTGCTCGACCACGCGTTCGAGCAGCACGCGCAGGTTCTCCACGTCGCTCGCGGCGTCGGGCGGGAGTTCCGAGGCGTCGGCGACGTTGACGCCGAACGAGCGGTAGCGTTCGAGGTGCGTGCGCACCGCGTTGACGGTCTGCCCCGCGAGCGCGAAGTAGAAGTGGGTCGCGGCGTCGCCGGCCTGTCTGGCGGGGCGCGCCTTGAAAGCCTCTTCGAGCAGCCCGGCCGCGCGCTGGTAGTCGGGCATCTCGACGAAGATGGCCATCAGGAGCAGGCGCGACACGTCCCTAACCGCCTCCTCCTTCGTCGCCGCCCGCAGGCTCTCGAGTTCCGCCGCCGCCGCGGCCAACTTGCCGATGGCCGCGAGCGCGCGGGCGCGGTTGAGCCGCTTCTGCGTGGCCTCCGCCTCGGCCGCGGCCGGGTCGGGCGTGGGCTGCGCGTCGGCGGCCTGGGTCGTGACCTGCGCTTCGAGCGGTTGCGTCTGCGCGCGCGAGAGGGCGACGCCGAGGGACAGAGATAGAATGATGCCGACGGACAGACGGATAGGGGATACCGGCCGAGATGAATTCACTATTAACGACTCCGTAAATTCAAAAGCGAGCATTAACGCTCGCCTGAGGAGATAACAAGTTGGCCCACATTATGCCCCGAAGGGATGTAGGAAGGCAAAAGGCCGTGAACCGTAAACCGTAATCCGTGACAGGAAGAACATCCGTCTTCTCCCGTCACGGTTCACGGCTTTTATTGCCTTTTACCTTCCGGAGCTGAGGCTCCGGCTGATGCGCTCGCGGATGGCGCGCGCCTTCTGCCTGATGAGGGCTTCGTCGAGGGTGAGCAGGCGGCGCTCGCGCATGACGACGCGCCCCTCGATGACGACCGTGCGCACGTCCGACGCCTTCGTCGCGTAGACGAGGTGCGAGTAGACGTTGTAGCGCGGCGTCTGGTGCAGAGAGTCCAGCCCGACGACGACGATGTCCGCGCGCTTCCCCTCTTCGAGCGAGCCGATGTCGCGCTCCATGTGCAGCGCGCGCGCACCATTGATGGTCGCCATCGCCAGGGCCTCCTCGGCCGTGACGACCTTAGGGTCGTTCGAGGAGAGCTTGTGCAGCTTCGCCGCGTAGTCCATCGCCTCCCACATGTCGAGGTCGTTGTTCGACGCCGCGCCGTCGGTGCCGAGCCCCAGCGCCACTCCCGCCTTCAGCATCTGCGGCACGGGCGCGACGCCCGACGCGAGCTTCATGTTCGACTCGGGGTTGTGGACGGAGCCGACGTTGTGCTGCCTGAGCAGTCTGACCTCGTTCTCGGTCAGGTGAACCGTGTGTGCGGCGACCGTGCGCGGGGAGAGGAATCCGATGCGCGCGAGGTACTCGACGGGGCTCGCGCCGTGGTCGCGCGTCACGTCCTCGACCTCCTTGCGCGTCTCGGCGACGTGCGTGACGACGGGCGCGCCCGTCCGGTCGGAGAAGGCGCGCACCTCCCGCAGGTGCGCCTCCGAGACGGTGTAGGGCGCGTGCGGGGCGATGGCGGCGGTGATGAGCTTGTTGCCCTTCCAGCGCGCGACGAAGCGCTCGGCGTAGCGCATCGCGTCGGGCCAGGTCTTGTTGTCGGGCACGGGGAAGTCGATGACGGTCTCGCCGAGCAGGGCGCGCACGCCCGCGCGCTCGGTCTCCTCAGCGATGGCGTCCTCGAAGTAGTACATGTCGCAGTAGGTGGTCGTGCCGCCGCGGATCATCTCGGCGAGGCCGAGCTGCGTGCCGGCGCGGACGAACTCCTCGGTGACGTTCTTCGCCTCGGCCGGGAAGATGTACTTCGTCAGCCACTCGTTGAGGTCGAGGTCGTCGGCCAGCCCCCGGAAGAGCGACATCGGGACGTGCGTGTGGCCGTTGATGAGTCCGGGGATGACGGCGCTGCCGCGCGCGTCGATTGTCTCGCGCGCGGTGTAGCGCCCCGTGACTTCGGCCCGCGTCCCCACGGCGACGATGCGCCCGTTGGCTACGGCGACCGCGCCGTCCTCGATGACGCGCCTCTGCGCGTCCATCGTCACGACCGTCCCGCCGCTGACGATGAGGTCAACGCGCCGCGGCCTCTGCACGGCCGCGGCCGAAGGCGGCGCGACGAACAGAACCGTCTGCACGACCAGAACACAGGCGGCCAGTATCCGAAGGGAATGTCTGCTCATATCAGGAAGGTTACAGTTTCTTCTTCTCTATCATCCGGCACGCGGAGTCGAGGAGCCGCTGCATCATCAGCGACCGCAGCTCCTGCCACTCCTCATCGCCGCCGGCCTTGTAGACGTGGACGGGCGCGCCCTTCGCGTCGAGGTAGACCGTCGAGGAGAGGCGGTACTCCTGCTCCCTGCACTGAATCTCCAAGTCCTCGACGACGGTCTTGAACTTCGTGCCCGGCTTTCCTGGCAGCGGTCGCGGCTTTTTGAAGACGGTGCGGAACCTCACGCGCCCGAAGTTGCCGAACGAGAGCTGTATCTCCTCCATCTCGATGACGGCGTCGTCGAAGGTGTAGACGCGCACCCACTTGCTCTTGCGCTGCGCCGCGGCCGTGCCGAAGAGCGTGAGCGCCACGAGGATGGCCCCGAATCGCATAACAGCCCGCGTGGCCGGTCACGCCTCCCGCTTCACTTCTTGTCCGCGCCGGTCTCTTCGAGGAAGCCCGCGTCGAAGGGGTGCGGGAGCAGCTCGCGCATCTGGAACGTCTCCGTGTCGCCGCGCAGGTTGGCGAGGACGACGGGGATGTCGCCGCAGAACTCCCAGATGACCTGCCGGCACGCGCCGCACGGCGGAGTCAGGCGCTCCGTGTCCACGACGACGCAGAGGCGTTTGAACTTGCGCCGGCCCTCGGAGAGCGCCTTCCAGATGGCGACGCGCTCGGCGCAGATGGTCTGCTCGTAGGCCGCGCTCTCGACGTTGCAGCCGGTGTAGACGCCGCCCTCGGCTTCGAGCGCCGCGCCGACGCAGAAGTTCGAGTAGCGCGCCAGCGCGCACTGCCGCGCGTCGGTGGCGAGCCTGATGATCTCTTCTAAGTCCAACTTACTCACTTACCCTCCCTGCTCGACGCGCAGGCCGACGCCGACCGCCGCCCCACCGGCGCGCGTGCGGCGCGCGTCGGCGAGCCTTTCGCGGATGCGCCCCGAGATGAGGCTGATGCTGACGAGGTTGTGACCGCCCTCGGGGATGATGACGTCGGCCGAGCGCTTCGACGGCTCGACGAACTGCGTGTGCATCGGCCGCACGGTGGCGAGGTACTGCTCGATGACCGACTCGACGGTGCGCCCGCGCTCGGCCACGTCGCGGCGGAGCCGCCGGATGAAGCGGATGTCGTCGGGCGTGTCCACGTAGACCCTGATGTCCATCTCGTCGAGCAGGCGCGGCTCGGCGAAGATGAGGATGCCCTCGATGATGATGATCGGTTGCGGCTCGACGCGCAGGGTCTCCGGGCGGCGCGAGTGCGTCTTGAAGTCGTAGAGCGGCAGCTCCACCGCCTGCCCCTCCTTGAGCGCCCGGAGGTGGCTGATGAGCAGGTCGTTGTCGATGGCGTCCGGGTGGTCAAAGTTGACGACGTTCCTGATGTCGAGCGGGAGCTGGTCGAGGTTGCGGTAGTACGAGTCCTGCTGGAGGAAGACGACCTCGTCCTTGCTCACCGATTCGAGAATCCGGTTAGCAACAGTAGTTTTGCCGGAGCCGGTACCGCCACAAATCCCGATAATCATCAGACGCCTCGGAGAAACTTGTTACTGCAATTTCGGGATGACTCTGCGTAACAGTTCAGCAAAAGTCTCGCGGACGCGCTCGCCGGTCTCGATGACCTCTTCGTGGTTGATGGGCTTGTCCAGCACCCCGGCGGCCATGTTGGTGATGCAGGAGAGGCCGAGGACGCGCAGGCCCATGTGGCGCGCGACGATGGCCTCGGGGACGGTGCTCATGCCGACGGCGTCCGCGCCCAGCAGCCGCAGCATCCGTATCTCGGCCGGCGTCTCGTAGGACGGCCCCGTCAGCGCGGCGTAGATGCCGCGGCGCAGTTCCAACTCCATCGCCCGCGCCTCGCCGACGGCGATGTCCTGATAGGCGTGGTCGTAGACCTCGGTCATGTCGGGGAAGCGCACGCCGAGGCGCGGGTCGTGGGGGCCGAGCAGCGGGTTCGTGCCCATCAGGTTGAGGTGGTCGCCGATGACGATCAGCGAGCCCTCGCTGAAAGAGTTGTTGAGTCCGCCGGCCGCGTTCGTCAGCACCAGCGACTTGACGCCGAGCAGCGCGAGGACGCGGACGGGGAAGGTCACCTCTTCGAGCGTGTAGCCCTCGTAGAAGTGGAAGCGCCCCTGCATGACGGCCACGTCCGCGCCGCCGACGCGGCCGACCACCATGCGGCCCGTGTGCCCCTCGACGGTCGGGCGCGCGAAGCCCGGTATCTCGGCGTAAGGGATCGCCTCGGCCTCCTCGACCTCGTCGGCGAACGCGCCCAGCCCGCTCCCGAGCACGAGCGCCGTCCGCGGCTCGCGCCCGGCGCGCGCGCGCACCACCCGCGCCGCGTGCTCGGCGCGCTCGTACAGGGTCTCCGGAGGCAGTTGATCCATAAGCAAGTAGACAGTAGACAGTAGTCAGTAGTCAGTAGGAAGACCTTCGGCGTCGTATCGTTAGGGTGTCGGCGTCAGCGTCAATCACGCGAAGCGCTACTGACTACTGACTACTGTCTACTGTCTACTGCTCCCGGCTACTCCTTCTTCTTCTCGTCCTTGAAGAGTATGTTAAAGGCCAACATGATAGCGCCTACGGCGGCGATTAGGAAGAAGACGATGGCGATAGCCGGGTAGCCGAAGATGGTGAACGAGGTCTCGACCCTCATCATCAGCGCCGCGCCGACGATGAGCGCCGCCAGCAGCAGCCCGAGCGTGATGCGGTTGGCCACCTTCTGGATGCCCTCGATGAGTCGCACCTCGTCGATGGCGTCCACCTTCACCTCCAGCCCGCGCGTCGTCACGGTGTCGAGCAGTTGGTTGACGCGGCCCGGGAACTTGTCGAGGAACTCCTTCAGCTCCAGCACCGTCCCGTAGAGGCTGGCCGGCGAGACGCTCTTGCGCAGCCGCTGCTGGAGGATGGTGTCGGCGTAGCTGCGGATGACGAAGTTCGGGTCGAACTTCGGGTCGAGCGTGTGGACGACCTGATCGAGGTTGAGGAGCGCCTTGGCGATCATGGTGAACTCGGCCGGGAGGCGGAAGTTCGACTCGCCCGCGATCTGCTGGATGCGGAGCACGATGCGCCCGGAGTTCATCTGTTCGAGCTGCGCGTTCTGGTTCTGGAGGACGAGCTCGGAGACCTGCCGGCGGAAGAGCGGCGAGTCGTACTTGTCCTTCGGCTCGCCCATCCGCTCGGCGAGGTCGGCGGCCTCCTCGCCGCGCCCCTCGCTGATGGCCAAGAGCAGTTGGATGAGGTTCTCCTGAAAGCGCGGGCTGACGCGGCCGACCATGCCGAGGTCGATGAGCGCGATGCGCCGCTCGTCGGTGAGGAAGACGTTGCCGGGGTGCGGGTCGGCGTGGAAGAAGCCGTCCACGAGAATCTGCCGGAGGTAGGCTTGGAAGAGCCGCTCGGCGAGCCGGTAGCCGTCGAGGTCGATGCGCGTGAGCGGCGACAGCTCCGTGATCTTGCGTCCGCGCACGTAGTCCATCGTGAGCACGCGCGAGGTGGTGTAGTCCTCGACGGGGTGGGGCACGACGATCTCGTCGAAGTCGCGCAGGTTGCCGGCGAAGGTGGTGAGGTTGCGCGCCTCCTGCCGGTAGTCCAGCTCGCGCATGAGGCTCTTGCGCAACTCTTCGAGGATGGTCGAGAACTCGTAGCGGCGGCCCGCCTCGGTGTGCGAGTCGAAGAAGGCGGCGATGTCGGCCAGCACGTCGAGGTCTTTCGACATCTGCTCGCGGATGTCGGGGCGCTGCACCTTGACGACCACCTCGCGGCCGTCGCGCAGCCGCGCGCCGTGCACCTGCCCGAGCGAGGCGGCGGCCATCGGCTGCGACTCGAACTCCGAGAACGCCTTCGACATCCGCACGCCCAGCTCCTCGGAGACGATCCGCTCGACCTCGGCGAAGGAGAACGGCTCGACCTTGTCTTGCAGGCGGGCGAGCGCGTCGAGGTAGGGCTGCGGCAGGAGGTCGGCGCGCGTCGAGAGCAACTGCGCGAGCTTGATGAAGGTCGGCCCCATCTTCTCGATGTCGGCCGACAGCTCCTCCATCTTCGCGGGCGACACCTGCTCCTCGCCCTCGAACGAGACGCCCTCGATGGCCTCCTCCAGCCCCGCGTGCCGCACGAGGTCGCGCCGCCCGTACTTCATCAGCAGCGCGGCGATGTCCTTGTAACGCTTCAGGTGTTCGGGTTTGAGCGAGAGGCCCATAAGCAAGTAGTCAGTAGTCAGTAGTCAGTAGTCAGTAGGAAGACAGTCGCTAATGCTTCGTCAGCTTGTCAGCGCCGGCGGCCCGAGCGCGGGGCGCTACCGGCTACTGACTACTGTCTACTGACTACTTCTTGTTCATCTTTCCTTCTGGTACGGGATGCCGAGCGCGCGCGGGGCGCGTGAGTGGCCGATGAAGCCGGCGAGGACGATGATCGTCAGCAGGTACGGGACGATGTGGATGAACTGGTTCGGAATCTCCTCGCCGCCCCACAGCGGCACGCCCTGCAACTGGATGGCGAGCGCCTCGGTGAAGCCGAAGAGTAGGCACGCGAGCATCGTCTGGACGGGCCGCCACTTGCCGAAGATGAGCGCGGCCAGCGCGATGAAGCCGCGCCCCGAGGTCATGTTGCGCGTGAACAGAGACGACTGGCCGATGGACAGGTAGGCCCCGCCGATGCCGGCCAGCGCGCCCGAGAGGAGCACCGCCGTGTAGCGCATCCGCGTCACGCTGACGCCGGCCGCGTCGGCCGCGCCCGGGTTCTCGCCCACCGCCCGCAGCCGCAGCCCGAAGGGCGTCCGGTAGAGCACGTACCACGTCAGCGGGACGAGCAGGAAGGCGACGACCACCGGCGTCCACGGCAGAAGGTTCTCGCGGGGTATCTGCGGCGTCGAACCCGACGAGAGGAAGAAGGCGCCGGAGAGTAAGGCCGGCACGCCGAACATCAGCACGTTGATGGCCGTCCCCGAGACGACCTGATCGGCCTCGAACTTGATGCACGCGACGGCGTGGATGGCCGCCACGGCCATCCCGGCGAGGATGCCCGCCACGAGCCCGGCCCACGGGCTGCCCGCGTAGTGCGTCACGGCGGCGGCCGTGAACGCCCCCGCCAGCATCAGCCCTTCGAGCGCGATGTTGATGACGCCCGAACGCTCCGAGTACAACCCGCCGAGCGACGCCAGCAGCAGCGGCGTCGCCAGACGCACGGCCGAGAACAGCAGCGAAATGTTCAGCAGTTCCATAAGCAAGTAGACAGTAGTCAGTAGTCAGTAGTCAGTAGAAAAAACCTCGCCGGTGAATCTTCAGGGTTTAAGCGTCAGTCGCCGCGGCGCGGAGCGCTACTGGCTACTGACTACTGTCTACTGTCTACTTCCCCCCTCACACCTTCGACCGCCTGAGCAGGCTGTAGCGGCTGAAGAGGGCGCGCGCGCCGACCTCGGCCGCCACGAAGAGGATGACGAGCGCCTGCAAGACCTGTATGAGGTCTTTGCTGACGCGCTCGGTGAAGGCGTCCACGGCGATGCTGCCGCGGCTGAGCGCGCCGAAGAGCAGCGCCGCGAAGAAGACGCCGGCCGGGTGGTTGCGCCCGAGCAGCGCCACCGCGATTCCCGTGTACCCGTAGTTGTCAGAGAAGCCCTCGTAGAAGAGGTAACGGTAGCCCAGCACCTCGTTGATCGCCACCATCCCGGCCAAGCCCCCCGACACGGCCATCGCCAGCACGATCTGCTTCGTCGTCGAGATGCCGCCGTACTCGGCGGCGGTCGGGTTCGCGCCCGTCGCGCGTATCTCGTAGCCCCACTTCGTCCGCCAGAGGAAGTAGTAGACCGCGACGCAGGCGAGGATGGCGAGGAGGAAGGCGACGTTGAGCGGGATGCGCTCGGGCAGCCCCGGGATGAAGCTGCCGAGGCGCGCGACGCGCGCCGCCTCGCCGACAGGGACGGTCTCAAGGATCGGGTCGCCCGGCGCTTTGAAGTGGTACTGCGTGAAGTAGCTGCAAAGGGCGGCGGCGATGAAGTTGAGCATGATGGTCGTGATGACCTCGTGCGCCCCGAACTTCGCCTTGAGGTAGCCCGGCACGCCGCCCCACACGGCCCCGGCCGCCACCGCGGCCAAGACGCACAGGGGGACGAGCACGACGGCCGGCAGGCTCGCCCACGAATAGTTGATGGCCTTCTCGCCCTCGCCGAAGACCGTCCCGCCGAACTTGATGCCGACCCACGCGGCCGCGAAGGCGGCCACGTAGAGCTGCCCCTCGGCCCCGATGTTCAGGAGCCCGCAGCGGAAGGCGACGGCCACGGCGAGGCCCGTGAAGATGAGCGGCGTCGCGTAGAAGAGCGTCCGCCCGATGCCGTCCGGCCACGACAGCGCGCTCCCGATCAGCAGCGCGTAGGTCTCGAAAGGGTCGTCGCCGATGAGAAGCACGACGATGCCGCCGACGAAGAACGCGGCGGCGACGGCCAGCAGCGGGAAGGCGAGTTGGCGGAGAAGATGCATAAGATTCAAGTAGCCGGTAGCCGGTAGAAGACCTTCGGTGTCGAGCCGTCAGAGTTTCAGCGTCAGCATCCTCGGCGCGGAGCGCTACCGGCTACCGGCTACCGGCTACTTCCCTTCCCCCCGGTCATCATCATGCCGATCTCCTCGTGGGTCGAGGCCCGCGGGTCGACCTCGCCGACGATGCGGCCGTGGTAGATGACGAGCAGGCGGTCGGCTAAGGAGGTGACCTCTTCGAGTTCGGCCGAGACGAGCAGGACGGCGCAGCCCTCGTCCCGGAGGGCGACGAGCTTGCGGTGGATGAACTCGATGGCCCCGATGTCGACGCCGCGCGTCGGCTGGGAGACGAGCAGCAGCTTGGGCCGCAGCTCGAACTCGCGGCCGATGATGAGCTTCTGCTGGTTGCCGCCCGAGAGAGCGCGGGCCGGGAGGTCCGGGTTGGCCGGGCGCACGTCGAAGTCGCGGATCACTTCGAGCGCGCGGGCGCGGATGCCGCCGAGGTCAAGCAGCGGCGCGTGCGAGACGGCGGGCCGCCGGTAGTGGACGCCGAGGATCGAGTTCTCGGCCAGATCGAAGTCCAGAATGAGGCCGCGGCGGTGGCGGTCTTCGGGGATGTGAGCGATGCCCACCTCGCGGCGCTCGCGCGCCCCGGCCCGCGTCACGTCGCGCCCGTCGAACTCGACGCGCCCGCTCACGCGCGGGGCCGGCACGAGGCCCGCCAGCGCCTCGATCAGCTCCGTCTGCCCGTTGCCCTCGACGCCGGCCACGCCGACGATCTCGCCCGCGCGCACCTCGAAAGAAACGTCGCGCAGGCCGCGCTCGCCGCCGCCCGCCGTCACCGTCAGGCGGCTGACGCTCAGGACGGTCGCGCCGGGCCGCGCCTCCGGCTTCTCGACCCGCAGCAGCACGTCGCGCCCGACCATCATGCGGGCCAACTCGGCCGCGCTCGTCCCCGCGGTCTCGACGCGGCCGACGACGCGGCCGTCGCGCATCACCGTCACCTCGTCCGAGATGGCCAAGACCTCGGAGAGCTTGTGCGTGATGATGACGACCGTCTTGCCCTGCTCGCGCATCCGCCGCAGGATGCCGAAGAACTCTTCGACCTCCTGCGGGGTGAGCACGGCCGTCGGCTCGTCGAGGATGAGGATGTTGGCGCGGCGGTAGAGGGCCTTCAAAAGCTCGACGCGCTGCTGCTGCCCGACCGAGAGCGTCTCGACGAGCGCGTGCGGGTCGACGGAGAGGCGGAACTCGTCGGAGAGGCGGCGAATCTCTTCGGCGGCGCGGCGCGTGTCCACGGCGGCGGCCGACCCCGGCTCCGCGCCGAGCACGATGTTCTCGGCCACGGTCATCGTGTCCACCAGCATGAAGTGCTGGTGCACCATCCCGATGCCGAGCGCGATGGCGTCGTGCGGCGTCGAGACGCGCCTCGCCTCGCCGTCCACCAGAATCTCGCCCGAGTCGGCCGCGTAGAAGCCGTAGGCGATCCGCATGGCGGTGGACTTCCCCGCCCCGTTCTCGCCGACGATGGCGTGAATCGTCCCGGTTCTGACGACGATGTTGATGTGGTCGTTGGCGAGCACGTCGCCGAAGCGCTTGGTGATGTCTCTCAGTTCGAGCATGAAAGGGTGCCGGGCGTCGGGCGCCCGCTTCAGTTCGCCATCGCGTCGGTGACTTCGATCTCGCCGCTGATGATCTTCTGTTTCGCGGCCTCGACCTCCCGGAGCACGTCGGCGGGGATGAGCGCGCGGTTGTACTCGTCGAGGGCGTAGGCGACGCCGTCCTCTTGGAGGCCGAAGACGTGGAAGCCGCCTTTGAAGCGGCCGTTGACCACGTCCTCGACCGTCTGGTAGACGGCGTTGTCCACGCGCTTGACCATGCTGGTCAGGACGAAGCCGGGCTTGACCATGTTCTGGTTCGAGTCCACGCCGATGACGAAGCGGCGCGCGCGGCCCGCCTCGTCGCGGCCCGCCTGCTCGACGGCGTCGAAGGCCCCGAGGCCGGAGTTGCCCGCGGCCGTAAAGAGCACGTCGGCCCCCTTGCCGATCTGCGAGAGCGCCAGCTCCTTGCCCTTGCCGGGGTTGTTCCACGCCGCGTCCGTCACGCCGACGTAGTTGTTGATGACGCGAACCTGCGGGTTGACCGCCTTCGCGCCCTCCTCGTAGCCCTTCGCGAAGCGGTGGATGAGCGGGATGTCCATGCCGCCGATGAAGCCGATGGTGCCCGTCCGGGAGGCGCGCGCCGCGATCATGCCGACGAGGTAGGAGCCCTGATGCTCCTTGAAGACGAGCGAGGCGACGTTGGGCAGTTGGCTCGCGCCGTCCACGATGGCGAAGTTGATGTTCGGGTAGTCCTTCGCCACCACCTCCATGATCGGGGCCTGCGCGAAGCCGACGCCGATGATGAGGTCGTAGTTGCGCTCGGCGAAGGCGCGCATGGCCGGCTCGATGGAGGTCGGGTTGCCCGGCTCCACGTCGCGCAGGACGATGGGGAAATCTTTCGCGGCGCGCTTGACGCCCTCCCACGCGGCCGCGTTGAAGGAGCGGTCGTCCTTGCCGCCGATGTCGAAGACGATGCCGACGTGGATTTTACCCCGCTCGTCGGCCGCGCGCCCGTCCTGTCGGCACGACGCGCCCGAGGCCGCGAGCGCGCACACCAAAACCAGCGAAAGCAGGAGTCGCAACTTCATTGGGTGATGACTTCCCTGATGAGTTCGGGGGCGGGCGCGCGCCGCTCCGCGCCGACCTCGTAGGCCGCCGCGATGCGCGCGGCCGCCGCCTCCCCGCCCGCGCCGTCGCGGCACAGGAGCAGGCCGAGCGCGTCGCCGGCCTTCACGGCGTCGCCGATTTTCGCCCGCGCGAGGTAGCCGACCGCGGCGTCCACCTCGTCTTCGATGCGCGCGCGGCCGCCGCCGATGCCGGCCAGAGCGCGCCCGATTTCGGCCGCGTCCACGCCCGCCACGTAGCCCGCGCGCGGCGATTCTACTCTGACTTCGCGCAGCGTCAAATCCAGCAAACGCCCCGGCTCGTCGCAGACGCGCGGGTCGCCGCCCTGCGCCTCGACGTTGCGCCGGAAGAGTTCGAGCGCCGCGCCCGATTCGAGCGCGCGCGTGACGCCTCCGCGGGCCTCTTCGAGCGAGGCGGCCGCGCCCCCCAGAGCCACCATGCGCGCCGCCAGCTCGACCGAGAGGTCGCGGACGGGGCGCGTCGCGTCCGTGACCTCGCCGCGCATGACGCGGACGCACTCCGCGACTTCGAGGCCGTGGCCGACCGCTTCGCCGAGCGGCTGGTTCATGTCGGTGATGAGCGCCTCGGTCCTGACGCCGAAGCGGTTGCCGGTGCGGACGAGGGCGCGGGCCAGCTCGCGCGAGCGCGCCTCGTCGCGCATGAATGCGCCCGTGCCGGTCTTCACGTCGAGCACGAGCGCGTCGAGGCCGGCGGCCAGCTTCTTCGACATGATCGAGGCGACGATGAGCGGGACGCACTCGACCGTCTCGGTCGCGTCGCGCAGCGCGTAGATTTTCCTGTCGGCCGGGGCGATGGTCGAGGTCTGCCCCATCATCGCGAAGCCCACCCGGCCGAGCACGCGCCGGAACTCGGGCAGCTCGAGGCGGACGCGGTAGCCGGGGATGGCTTCGAGCTTGTCGAGCGTGCCGCCGGTGTGGCCCAGACCGCGCCCCGAGACCATCGGCACGGCCACGCCGCAGGCGGCCGCCAGCGGCGCGAGGATGAGCGAAGTCTTGTCGCCGACGCCGCCCGTCGAGTGCTTGTCGGCTTTCGGCAGAGGCAGGTCGGAGAAGTCGAGCAGCTCGCCCGAGCGCAGCATCTCCTCGGTGAGCGCCTGCTGCTCGGCCTCCGTCATGCCGTTGAGGAAGACGGCCATCAGAAGCGCCGACGCCTGATAGTCGGCCCACGCGCCGCCGACGACGCCGCGCACGAAGTACGCGATCTCGTCGCGCGACAGCTCGCGCCCGTCCCGCTTGTGCCGGATGACCCCCTGCGGCCTCATCGGAGAGTGTAGCGGTAGATGACGACGCCGGTGAACGGCACGGCCCTGCCGCCGACGACCAGCGGCTCGTACCGCGCCTGCGAGGCGGCCTCGACCGCGCTCCGGGTTAACTGCGGCGGCCCGCACAGGGCCTTCACCGCGGCCACGTTGCCCGCCTCGGCCACGGTGACTTTCATCACCACCGCGCCGGTGACGCGCGCGTC
>DATMVD010000044.1:0-45689 GCA_035563535.1 Pyrinomonadaceae bacterium
CGTTGACGCCGAAGGGCCGGCGGCGCATGACGGCCTCGGCCGCCTCGTCGGCCTCGCGCTCGGAGGCGTCCGCGGCATCGCCGATGCTCAACTCTTCGCTCGACAGGCGCACGGGGCCGGCCTGCTGGACGGTGTGCGCCAGCTCGTGCGCGAGCAGCCTGCGCCCGCCTTCGGTCGCGGGCGCGTACTGCCCCGCGCCGAAGACGATGTCGGAGCCGACGGTGTAGGCCAGCGCGCCGACCGAGCGCGCAGACTCCGAGGCTCGCGCGTCGGTGTGCACCCGCACGCGCGAGAAGTCGTGCCCGAAGTGCGACTCCATCTCGCGCCTGACCGGCGCTTCGAGCGCGCGGCCGGACGAGCCGAGCACTTCGTTGACGATGGGCGGCGCGGTCGCCTGCGCGCCCTGCGCCGACCCTTGCGAGCCGTGCGCCGACGCGCTCCGCCGCAGCGTCAGCTTCTTACCTTCGCACTCCTCGCAGCTCCCCTTCACGCCGGCCGCGCCGCCGCCGCCGCAGGCGCACTTGCGGCTCATCAGCCGCGACGGCGCGCGCGTGAGCGTCGGCGCGCGCCGTGCGCCGTGGCTGGTTGCGAACTGTGGCCTTACATCCCTCATCGAGCGTCTTCCCCGCTGGGCCGGCAAGCGTCACTCAAATCTTGATGATCTCTCCGCTCTCGGTGAACGGGCAGGGCCTGGGCGTCCCCGGGCAATAATTCTGCTTCTGACTTCTGACGAATTTGAGCTGCTTCTCTTCGAGGTCGTTGCAGCACTCTAAGCTGACCTTCGGCTCGGCCACGGAGACCCTGCAATGCTTCTCGATGATCTCCGTGAGGCAGTTCTCCTCGGCCGTGTAGGCGTTGCACTCCGACCAGGGGGTGGTCTTGTTGTCGTAGTCCATCCAGGCTTCGCGGCAGCGGTTGCGCTCATCGACGTTGCTACTCTTCTCCACCATGCAGCGGCCGTAGCGGCCGCAACACATCTCCATGTCGTTGACGTGAACCTGCTCGTGCTGCGCGACGCAGTCGCCCGCGCAGTGCTCCTTATGGACTTTAGAAACGACGGCGCCGCGCTCGGGCACGCAGACCGCGTGGCCCAGATTTTTGTTCCTGCGCCCCGGGCCCTCGGCCGGCCCGCCTCCGGCGTGCGAAGAGAGTCGCAGTCGGCCGAAGTCGTGTCCGAAGCCCGCGGCCGACGAGCTTGAAGGGCGCGCCGTCGAGGTCGAAGCGAGCGCCGTCAGGCGGTCAGGCGTGCCCTCACGTCGGCGCGCGGGCTCGGGCGTGTGCGCCGCGGCCGCCTGGGCGCCGACCAGACGCTTCTTGCTGCAACCTCCACACTCGCCCGCGAAGCGGGCCGCGCCGCCGCCGCACGCACACTTGCGTTGCAGCAGCGACGGCCTCGCGGCGGAGAGGCTGAGAGGCGCGGCCCCGGCCGCCTTTGACCTCAGCGCCTTCAACGCCTGAGCCCCCCGTAGACCGCACGCGCGATCTGCGCCCCGGCCGGAGTCCTCCGCGCCTTCAACGCCGACGCCACGCTCGTCTGCACCCGCCGACCCATTCTCCGCTCGCACCCCCTGCCGGCCGGAAGCCGGTTCGTCCCTCCACTCAGGGCTTGATAGTTTTCACCAACCCGATCCAGGTCTTCTTGCCGACCATGAACGAATCATGGATGTACCCGCGCGACTCCAGGAAGACGGCCAGCTTCGGGTTCTGGACCATCGAGACCATCACCTGACCCTGCTCGGCCGCCACGTTTTTTACGGCGCTCTGCATGCCCAGCTCCAGAGCCTCCTGCATGAGCCTCCCGCGTTCGGGCACCCTGCCGACGTTCTCGATGAAGAAGTATCTGAGGAACACCTTCGGGCCGTGTTGCGTGACCTCGACACTCCCGAAAGAGACCCCCTCGACGACCAACTGGTTGATCTCCCCCCCGCCCTTCGACAGAAGCTCGGTAATCGCCTTTGTCCAGATGGCCGCGCCCCGGTTGAGCACGGCCCGCGTGGCGAGCGCCGCCGCTGCCGCCGGCACCTCCGACTCCGCGGCCTTCTCCGCGGCCTTCGCCGCCGAACGCCCGGCCGCCGCGGGCCCGGCGGGCAACAGCCCCGCTATCTCCAGCACGATCCTCAGCTTCTCGAAGACCTTCTTGCCGCCCTCGGCGAACGCCTCGATGTCCTTGACGTACTCGGCCTCGGCCTCGCGCAGCATCTGGCAGAGCTTCGGGGCGGTCACGTTGTTGACTTGCGTCGGGAGGATTCTGCCGCTGGCCGCGTCGCGCCTGAAGTAGACTGCCCGCGTCCTCTGCGCCAGAACGTCGCCGGCCGTCTTCCCCGGCTCGTCCCAGTCCGGGAGCGACTGGCCGCGCGGGACGTAGCCCATCTTGCCCCGCTCGGCAGTCTGCACCGGTATGTGATCCTGACTGTGGTAATCGACGCCCGCGACCGGGTCCTGTATGTGCTCGGGCACCAGGCCGAGGCGGTACTTGCCGCCGTCGGCGTAGTGGATGATGGCCAGCTCGGCGGAGAAGAACTGAATCATCTTGAAGTTGTTGTCGAGGTACTTCTCGTCCCTCATGATCTCCGTGACGGTCCGCTTGGCGAACTCGCCCTCGACGGCGGGGTCTGCGGCCTTCGGGGGTTCGGCGGCGGGTTTGGCGGCCTCGGCGGAGAACTTCTCCCTGAGGATGCCCAGCAGTTCCAGCCGCGCCTCAGGCGGGAGCTGGCGGCGGAAGTAGACGGCGAAGCTGTCCTTGGAGTCTTCCGGCCGGAGCCGCTCGTAGAGGGCGCGCGCCTTCGCGGCCGGCACGCCCTGGAAGAGTGTCCGCAGGCCGTCGAGCCACGCCTTCTCCCCTTCGGGGTTTTCGGGCCCGACCTTCTTCGTCAACTCGCGGAGGATCTGCTCCTCGACGGTGGCGAGCTTCTTCGGCTGCCGCGCGACGTAGGGGCCCGCGTGTGTGACGTGCGGACGTTCGTCCCGCGCGCCTTCGTGATCGTGCGTCGCGACGGCGGCCTCGGCCGCTCGGTCGGCCTCGCGCTCGGCCCACTCCGTCGGCTCGCCGACCTTCAGGCTCGGTGACAGTGCGCCGACGGACTCCGCCTGCTGTACCGTGTGGGTCAGCTCGTGCGCGAGCAGCCTCTTACCGGCGGTCGTCTCCGGCGCGTACTGCCCGCGGCCGAAGACGATGCTTGAGCCGACCGTGTAGGCCAGCGCGGCGACACTCTCGGCGGACTCCGCGGCCAGCGCGCCGGTGTGGACGCGCACGCGCGAGAAGTCGTGGCCGAGGCGAGTCTCCATCTCGCGCCTGACCGGGGCGTCGAGCGGACGCCCCGGCGAACTGAGGGCTTCGTGGACGACGGCCGGGGCGGTCGCGGACGCGGCCGGGGCACTCGGGCTCCGCCTGAGTGTCAGATGTTCTCTCCCGCACCCCTCGCAGGTGCCCCTCATCCCGGCCCCGCGGCCGCAGGCGCACTTGCGTTGAAGCAGGCGCGAGCCCGGCGCGGGGGTCGCCTGCTGCTGCGGGGCGGCCGGGGCCGCTTGGGTCGTCGCGGATTTCAACGCGTCAGCCCTCCGTAGACGGCGCGCGCGAGTTGTGCGCCGGCCGCGCCTGCGCGAGTGCCTGGCGCGAGGCGCACCGAGCCGGCGTCAACGTCGAAAGACGCACCGCCCGCCCCCTCCCGTGCGGCCGGCAGCCCGCGCTCGGCGAACAGGCGCGAAAGCTCGCGCTCGAAGGCGTCGGCCACGGCGTGGCGCTCGGCCGGCGCGAAGCCTTCGAGGACGAGTTCTTCGACGTGCAGCTCGATGGCCGCCGGACGCTCGACGGCGTGCCTCCCTTCCTCGCTCAAACCCAGCCCCCCTTCTCCGCCTCCGTGAGCGGCTTCTCAAGCTTGGCGTACTCGGTCTGCGCGGCGCGCAGGAGGTGCGCCATGCGGACGGGCTCGCCCGCCTCGGCGGCGAGGAAGGCCGCGTGCAGCGCGATGTTGCGGATGTGGCCGCCCGCGACGTTGAGCCGGCCGAGCTTCGCGGCGTCCAGGCCCTCGGTCGGCACGTCGGCGGGGAAGACGCGACGCCAGATGTCGGCGCGCGTCGTGGCGTCGGGGAACGGGAAGAGGACGACGAAGCGCAGGCGGCGGACGAAGGCCGAGTCGAGCGCGGGCTTCAGGTTCGTGGTGAGGATGGCGAGGCCGCGGTACGACTCCATGCGCTGGAGCAGGTAGCTGATCTCTATGTTGGCGTAGCGGTCGTGGCTGTCCTTGACCTCGCTGCGCTTGCCGAAGAGCGCGTCGGCCTCGTCGAAGAGGAGGATGGCCCCGCCCTCCTCGGCGGCGTCGAAGACGCGGCGCAGGTTCTTCTCCGTCTCGCCGATGTACTTGCTGACGACCTGCGAGAGGTCTATGCGGTAGAGGTCGAGGCGCAGCTCGCCCGCGAGCACTTCGGCCGCCATCGTCTTGCCCGTGCCGCTCGGGCCGGCGAAGAGCGCGGAGAGCCCGAGGCCGCGCTCGCCGCGCGCGCCGAAGCCCCACCCGTCGTAGACGAGAGCGCGGCGGCGGACGTGCCCGGCGATCTCGGCCAGCACGCGCTTCTGCGGCGCGGGCAGCACGAGGTCGTCCCAGGCCGCGGCGGGCTCGATGCGCTGCGCGAGGTCTTCGAGGCGCGGGCGGACGTGCGCGCGGCAGGCGTCCCAGAGCGCCGAGGCGACCTGCGCGTCGGCGGCGTAGGCGGCGCGCGCCTGCGCGCTCGCGGCGCGGATGCCGTCGGTGCCGAGGCTGAACTGCGAGACGAGCGCGTCGAGCTGCCCGTTCAACTCTTCGGCCGCCGGGCCGAGCGCGCGACGCCAAAGGGCGTGCTGCTCGGCGGCCGCGGGCCGGTTCACGTCCACGCGCACGGCCGGGCGGCGGCGCGCGCGCAGGGCCTCGCGCGAGGCGACGAGCACGAAGCCGCGCACGCCCTCGACGAACGAGACGACCGCGGGCGCGGCCTCCGACTCTTCGGCCTCGACGAGGAGCGCGCCGCCTTGCAGTATCGCCTCGCGCTCCCAGAGGCAGGCCAGCGCCTCGCGCTCGGCGGCCGTCTGCGGCAGGTCGGCCGCGCGCAGCGCGTGCAGGCGCAGGCCCCGCTCGGCGCAGGCCGCGGCCGCGACCGCGCGCTTGGCCGCCGCGTCGTTGCCGCAGAGCGCGACGGCGGGGCGCACGCCGCCCTCGGCCTCCGCGCCCCAGAGCCCGGCGACGAGCGCCGCGCTCTCGGCGTGCGACGGCGGGAGTTCTTCCGAAGGGGCGGCGACCGCCTCGACTATGCCTTGCAGGCGCTCGTCCAGGTAGGAGACGCCCGCGAGGTAATGGAGCACGCGCTCGTCAATCTTCAGCGGGCTGTGGACGAGCGGCTCGGGGCCCTGCGTCACTTCGACGAGCCGCCAGCGCCGCAAGGGGGCGGCCGGCGTGAGCGCATCCCAGTGCGGGTCGGGCAGCGCGGCCAGCGCGAGGCTGAAGGTCGGGTAGCTGCGGCGCGCGTCGCCCTGCGCCTCCGCGCAGAGGCGTGGGAAGTCCGCGTCCAACTCCATCCCCGCGCAGAGCAGCAGCAGCTCGCACTCGAAGGGCGAGAGCGAGAAGACCGAGGTCAGGGTTTCTAGCGCGGGGGGCGTAGCCCCCGGCGCGTCCGCGCGCGGCGACCAAAGCCCGAGCGGGTCTTCCGCGCCTTCCGCGCCCTGCCCCACGTCACGGCCGTGGCTGCACGCGCCCGCGGCGTGGAGCGCGAGGCGCTCGCGCACGGTCGCGAGCCGCGCGGCCAGGTAGTGCTGATTCGTCTCGTGCCAGTTGCCGCCTTCGGTCTCTCTCATGCGATCACCACCCTCGGCGAGACGAAGCGCCCCTCGCCGTCTCTCTCAAGCGGACTCTCGGCCCCGTCCACCTGCGCGCGCAGAAGGTACTCGCCCGCGGCGACCCCTTCGAAGGGGACGAAGAGGTCGTTCGTCGCGTCGGGCGGGCTCGAAGGTGGGCTCAGTTGGAAGGCCGGCGGGGCGTCGAAGCCGTAGGCGCGCGGCGGGCGACCCGCGGGGGCGTTGATCTCGTTAAGCAGCACGCGCACGCGCTGGCCCGCGCCGACCGCGGGCACGACCGTCAGCCCGATTGTCCCCGACATGAAGCCGCCCGCGGAGCCCGTCACGGTCGCGCCCTGCGACACGACGCGCGGGCGCAGCACGAAGGCCGCGAGGTTCGACTCGGCCCCCGCGTGCGGCTCGGGCGGCGAGCCCATCAGGGCGCGGTGTATGACCTGCACGCCCTGCGCGCCCGCGCGCAGCCCCGCGGGGAGCGCGAAGGTGACGCGCGTGTCTTCGACGCGCGCGGGGTCGAGCTCTACGTCAACGCCCCCGACGCGCGCGAACGTCAAATCGCCGCGCAGGCCGCGGCCCGCGAGCACGAGGTTGTGGCCGGCGAGTATCGGCTGGTCGGAGACGACGGGCGCGGCGGCGGCGGCCTGAGACTGGACGCGCTCGATGACGGGCTGGCGGAACGGGACTGCGTAAATCTTGCGAGTGCGCACGGGCAGGGAGGGGCGCGTGGCGCGGCGGCCTTCGATGAGCACGACCGAGGCGACGTAGGCGGCCGTCGGCCGGTAGCGCGCCTGGAAGGCAGACCAGAGCTTCGAGACCTCTTCGGTACTCAGCGTCTCGGGCGTGATGCGAATCTGCTCGACCTGCTCGGCCAGCTCCGAGTCGAAGAGCGCGCGCAGCTCGGGCGGCAGCCCGCCGTCGCCGACGAGCGAGGGCGGCGCGAGCGCGCGCCGTATCGCCGCCCGCGCCAGGACGGGCGTGTCGTGCAGCAACTGCATCCCGTAGCCGAGCAGAATCTCGGAGTGCAAGTCCTTCAACCCGTACGCCGTCAGAAGGTAGTGCAGGTCGAGCGCGAGCGGCTGGTTCGTCAGCAGGTTCCCTTCGGAGTCGCGCGAGGGCAGCGCGGTGTTGCGCCATGCGGCGTTCTGCGTCGCCTGATAGAGGAAGAGATTGAGCTGGCTCTTGCCCGTCGCCTCCGAGATGTCAACGCGGTCGGGCGGCAGCGCCGACACCAGAACGTCGCCGACGCTCGAAGTCAGGTCGTGGTCGATCACGCCGTTCTGAAGCAGGTCTTTCAGGACGGCCGTGACCGAAGCGATGGCGAGCGCCGTGCTCATACGCGCCCCCCGTTGCGCCCCTTGAGGTACTCTTCCAGCGAGGGCGAAGTGGCGGCGCGTGCGGGTCGCGGAGCCGGCGGCTGCGCCGCGTTTGTCGTCACGGCGCGCACCTCCACGCGCCCGATGGTGATGCGTATGACGGGCGGCCCCGTGCTCTCGGCCGGCTGCGCCGCGGCGGCCTTCTTCTCGGCCTGACCGGCCGCGGCGCGCGCAATCGCCGCGACGGACTCCGGCGTGACGGCCTGCTGCTGCGCACGGCTAACGACCGCGCCCCGCCCCGCAGACCTCGACTCCTCAAGCCCCGCCGCCCTCTGTTCGGAGAGCCCGGACGTTCTCTGTTCTGAAAGCCTCTGCGCGCCGCTTCTCGGAGCTTCCGCCGCACGACTCGAAACTTCGACGGCCCTGCGAACCGACTGCTCCGCCGCACGGCTTTCAGACTGCACGGCCGCACGCTGCTGTTGCGACTGTTCCGCAGATTGTCTTGACTGCTCCGCCGCCTGTCTCGACTGTTCTGCCACAAGCTTCGACTGCTCGACAGCAGCCCTCCTCGAATACCCGGCCACGACCGGCCGAGACTCATTCTCTGCCGCGGCATGGTTCGACTCGTCCGCCGACCTTCGGTCGGGCTGCCGCGTCGTCGTCTGCATCGCCTGCTCTGACTGCTGCGTCGGCGTCTCGCTTACCTGCGCGGCCGCGCGGCGCACGCGCTGTTCGACTTCATGCCGCACGTCGGCGCGCGCCTCCTCCGCTCGCGGCCGCGTTGTCTCAACACTCTCGGAGCCTTCGCGCGCGGCCCGCGACCGCGGCCGGGCGGCACGCCCCGCGCTCTTCAAAGCCTCGGCCTCACGCGAAGCGGCCTCAAGCACGACACCTCTGCCCGCCGCTGCTTCGAGCGCGGCCGATGCTTGCGTAAACGCGTCGCCCGCCGCGGCGGGGCGCGCCGTGCCTGCGCGCCTCAAGGCTTCGGGCGGAGCCTCTTTGCCTGTGAAGACTTCAGACGGCGTGGTCTCGCCCGTCGCCGATTCGGCTGCGGAGGGTTCATGCGAAGCCGTCTCGTGCGAAGCCGTCTCGCGCACGGCCGCTTCGCGTAAGACCCTTTCGCGCGCGGCGTTGGTCTCCGTTGGGGCGCGCGCGCCGCGTTCGCGCGCGGCGGGGATGCGGCCGTCTCGCGCGCGCGTCCCAACGTCCTGTTCAGCCTTGAGTCGCGCCGAAGGAGCGTTAGCGGTCGGCCGTTCGCTGGACTTCGGTTCGGCGCGCGAGCCTTCAACCTCCACGCCGCGGGGATCGCGTCTGCCTTCGAGGAGCGAACCCGACGCCTCTTCTACAAGGGATGTGCGCGCGTCTGCGCCGGGCAAGTTGAGCCTCGCGTTTGCGCGCGTCTGCCTTGACGAAACCGGTGCGTGAACATCGGGCGATAGGCCGGGCGCGTCCACGGAGGCCGCCCCTTCGTCGTTGGGCGCGGTTCGGGTCGCGTCGTCGAGTGCGCCCGCGCGGGAGACGAGCGACGAACGGACGCTTTCGAGTTCGCGCCCCACGAGCCTGTCGAGGTAATCCGGGGCACGCCCTTCGTGCGCGCTTCGGCCGTGTGAGGGCTTTGAAGTCCGGCGCTCGTCGCCTGCCGCATCCGCCCCGGCGCGTGACAACGGAGAGTCCGCCGTACCTCCCTCGCTCGCGGTCGCTTCGTCGCGGCCGTGTTCTGTGATGACGTTTGAGGTCGGCCGAGTCGTGTGCGTCGATGACGAGGCGCGACCAGCCGCCGACGAAGTCGGCTCGCGCCCGGCCTCGTTAAGCGTGTCGCGCCCGGCCGCGTCGGGCGTGTCGCGCGTCGCTTCGTCGTAGGCGCGAGCGGCGCGTCGTGCGGCGCGAGTTATTTCGTCCGCCGGAGGAATTTCGGCCGAGGGGTCTTCGGAAGCAGGCTGTGCGTTTGCCGCCGGTCGCCCCGCCTTATTTGCCGCGGGACGCTCGGCCTCAGTGGCTTGCGGCGGCGCGTGCCTGTCGGGGCGTTTGGCAGAACGTTTGCCGGTCGAGACGGCGGCGGGTCGGTCTTGGCCCGACGCGTCGCCCGATACTTCCCGCGCGTTCTTCGCGGAGGGTTGTGGCGAAGTTTGTCGAGCTTCGGAGGTGTCTGAGGCTTCGGGGCTCGCGGCGCGGTCGGCGGGGCGCGGGAGGTTCGTGTCCGCCGCGGGAAGTGTGTCGTGAGCTTCGGCGAGCGGCTGCGCGCCGGGCGTCCTCAACCTCTGCTCGCTCGCGCGTGGGCGCAGGTTATATTCGCGGGGATCCGCGTCGAAGTCGAGCGGCGAGGGGCCGCGCAGGACCTCGCGCGCCTGCAACTGTTCCTGCACGGCTTCGAGCACCGCTTCGCGCGTCTGCCGTGCGTCGTGCGGCCCGCGCGCCTCGCCCGTCGGCCGGACTTCGGGCGCTTGCGCCGAGTCGGGCAGAGGCGAAGAGTCGCGCGGGCCGGGCGAAGGCGTGCCGTAGGTCGCCTCTTCCGCCGCGGCCTCTTCGAGCGGGGCCGCGGCCGCGAAGCCCGCCGAGGTCGGCTCGAACAGCGAGGGCAGGCGCGGGCGCACGCCCGCCCCGGCGTTAAGAGCCTGCCGCGCAAGCCTGCTTAGGAAGTCGCTCATCCGCTCACCATCGCCAGATAAAGCTGCCTGCGCCACGGGCTCATCGAGAGAATCTCCCGCTCGCCCCAGCCGTACGCGCGCGCGAGCGCGTGCACCTCGCCGAGCGTGCGCGTGGCCCACGCTCCCAGCTCGCCCCAGAGGAACGAGCCGATGTCGAAGGGCTCGCCCCAGCCGTGACCGCAGCCGGGACATTCGAGCGCCAGTTCGACGTCGGCCTGCGGGTCTGCGTCGGCCATCGCGGCGGCCACGCGCCCCAGGAACTCCTCGGGCAGAAGCCCGGCCGGCACCTCCTCTTCGCCGCGCCGCGCCGCGAGCAGGCAGCGCGCGAAGAGGGCGCGGCGCGCCTCCTCCACGTCCGCGGCGCGCGCGACCGCGAGCATGTCGAGCGAGTTCGGCGCGCGGAACTCGGCCTCGAAGCCTTCGGCCGCGAGTACCAACTCGTCGCCCGCCGCCGGAGCGCCTCCCTCGGCCGTCACGTCCGCGACCTCGAAGCTCATCTCAAGGCGCTCGCCGCACTCGGGGCAGTCGGCGAGCGCTTCGAGGCGCGGGCCGAAGATGAGCTCGCGCAGGGCGAGCAGGAGGCGGTCGCGCTCGCCGACAGTGAGGAGCGCGAGGCCGTTGCGCTCCAGCCCCGTCGCGGCGGCGAGCAAGGTGAGCGCGCGCCCCGGCGGACTCTCCGCGAGCGCGCGCTCCCAGGCGTCGAGCAACTCCGTGGCCGAAAGCTGGCGCATGCCCCCTACTTACGCGGCCGGCTCGGAGAAGGACGGCTCCGACGGCTCGGTCACGTCGTAGTCGCGTTCCCAGCCCTCGTTCTCCAGCTTGATCGACTGGATGGCGACGGCGTTGGCGTTGGCGTCGAGGTCGGGCTGCGCCGTGTACTCCGAGACCCAGCAGCGGTAGACCCTGTAGGCGATGGCGAGCTGCCCGGCCTCGTTGTACAGCTCGATGACGACGTCCTTGCGGAAGTCCTTGAGCGAGACTTCCGAGCCGAGCCCCGAGCCGTAGTTCCAGACCTTGTTGGCCCAGCGCTCGAACTCGGTGTCGTGCGTGACGCCCCGTTCCAGGGTGATCGCCTCGTACTCGGTGCGGCCGGGCGACTTGCGCGAGCTTGAGGGGTCGCCGCCCTCGCGGTGCTTGACGACTTCGGTCGTGCGCTTGAGGCCGCCGACCTTGCTGACGCCCGCCACGTAGCGGCCGTCCCAGCGGACGCGGAACTTGAAGTTTTTGTAAGGGTCGAAACGCTGCGCGTTGACGGTGAACTGGGCCATCTTTCGTCCTCCTTATGCCTCGACCTGGCCGGCGAGCTGTTGTACGCGGATGATGACGAACTCGGCGGGCTTCAGCGGCGCGAACCCCACCAGGATGTTGACGACGCCGAGGTTGATGTCGTTCTGCGTCGTCGTCTCGCGGTCGCACTTGACGAGGTATGCGTCGCGCGGCGTCTTGCCCGCGAAGGCGCCCTGCCTGAACAGGTTGTGCATGAAGGCGCCGACGTTGAGGCGGATCTGCGACCAGAGCGGCTCGTCGTTCGGCTCGAAGACGACCCACTGCGTCCCGCGGTAGAGGCTCTCCTCGATGTAGAGCGCGAGCCGGCGGACGGGGACGTACTTGTACTCGTCGCCGAGCTGGTCGGCCCCGCGCAGCGTCCGCGCGCCCCACACGACGCGGCCGTTGACGGGGAACGAGCGCAGGCAGTTGACGGCCAGCGGGTTGAGCTGCCCGTTCTCCTGGTCGTTTAGGTTCACCTGGAGCCCCGCGATGCCGTTCAACGAGGCGTCGAGGCCGGCCGGGGCCTTCCAGACGCCGCGCTGCGCGTCGGTGCGCGCCATCACGCCCGCCACCACCCCGGACGGGACGAAGACGTCGAGCTGGCGGTCGCGCGCCGGGTCTGCCTCGACGACGCGCGGGAAGTAGAGCGCGGCGTTGCGCGCGTTCGTGCCCGAGATGCCGAGGTCGGCGAGGCCGGCGATGACGGCCGCGGCGGGCGCGGGCGCCGTGCCCCACTCGGCCGGCGGGTCTACGATGAGCATCGCGCGCCGCCTCACGCAGTAGGCCGCCGCCGCCTGGTAGACGGTGGGGTCTGTGTTGCCGCCGCGCACGGGCGGGGGGATGCAGAGCAGGTTGAAGATGTCGGTGCGCTCGAGGGCGTAGAGGCCGCGCTTGTCCGACTCGTAGGTGTCGCCCGCGCCGCCGATGAACTGGTCGGGGCCGATGTCGCCGCCGTCGATGCCGCCGGTGGCCGTCACGGGCTCGGGGTCGAAGGGGCTCGTGGCGGTGAGCGTCTCAAGAGGGCGCTCGTTCACGTCGGGCACGTCGTAGTCGCCGCCCGCGCCGAGCGGCACGCGCACCAGCGCCGAAGACTTCTCCAACACGCGCGGCAGGAAGCTGGCCGAGTCCGGGTCGAGCGAGACGCGCAGGAACTTCTCGGTCGCGCCGCCCGCCTCCGACACCGTCAGGTTGAAGAGGGTCGGGTCGGCCGGGGCCGTGGGGTTCATCGGGTCGCCCGTGTTGTGATCGACCGTGGCGCTCAGCCCCCCGCCCCACGCGCCGGGGCTGGCGGCTTCGAGGACGAGGTTGTTGTCGGGGCTGGCGGCCCCGGTCGGCAGCGCGACGCGGGCGGGGGCCGCGCCGCTGACGACGCGCACGATGACCGCCTGCCCGCCGCCGTTCTGGAAGAAGTCGCGGACGGCGTAGCTCATCATGCTCCCGGCCCAGAGGCCGCCGAAGATGCGCTCGTACTCGCCGAAGCTGTTGACGACGACGGGCATGTCCACCGGGCCCCGCAGCGCGCGACCGATGAAGGCCGTGACGGAAGTGGCGACGCCGGAGATGGTCCGCACGCCGCTGGGTATCTCCTCAACGTAGACTCCCGGGTAGGTGGGTGCGATAGGCATTGACAGTCCTTCCTTTCTATGTGAGACGGAAACGCCGCTCCTGCACGCGCCGCGGCAAGATGTTGACGACTGATGTTTACGACCTGGGTGCCCCCGGCCGAGTGGAGTCTCCCCGATAATGGCAAGGCGTCAGAGCTACCGGAGAGGTGGGTTAAAGAGCTGGCGGAAGCTTTCCAAGGAGGTTTCTGATGTTTACTCCGTAGGTTGAGTGAGCCGATGACCCCGCCTTGAAGAGTGGTGCCTGCGGGCCGAAAAGAGCGAGCGACCTGGGTGATGAAAGTATTGCAGCGAGGGTATAAACCGACCGCTGCAAAAAGTCAAGAAATTAGTTTTGCAAGGAGCGTCAAAGTCCCGAGGCGGCCGTAAATATTTACCGGCGGCCTTCAAATTCTTCGGAGAACGCGGGCGGGGTGTGATATTTTGCGTCGCGCTCTCTTTCGTGCTTCCTCGCCGCGGCTACCTATGACGGACCCGCCCCCGACACATGAAGTGACACGGCTGCTCGTCTCCTGGTGTGAGGGCGACGAGGCCGCGCTGGAGCAGCTCATGCCGCTCGTGCACGGCGAGCTGCTGCGGCTGGCGAGGAACTACATGGCGCGCGAGCGGCCCGGCCACACGCTCCAGCCCACCGCCCTCGTCAACGAGGCGTACATGCGGCTCGTCGATTGGAAGGCGGTGCGCTGGCAGAACCGCTCTCACTTCTTCGGGGTCGCGGCGCAGATGATGCGCCGCATCCTGGTCGACTTCGCCCGCCGCCGCCCGCCCCTCAAGCGCGAAGGCGGCGCCCGCCTGTTGACGCTCGGCGAGGCCGACGGACTCCCGCAGGACTCGCACGCCGACCTGCTGGCCCTCGACGAGGCGCTCGACGCGCTCGCCGCCTTCGACGCGCGCAAGGTCGCCATCGTCGAGCTGAAATTCTTCGGCGGACTCTCCGTCGAAGAGACGGCGGAGGTTTTAAAGGTCTCACCCACCACGGTCATGCGCGAGTGGGCCAAGGCTAAAGCCTGGCTCTACCGAGAACTTTCCGGAACCGCGGACGGCAAATAATTTTTCACGCCGCGGGTGGCAGGTTTTCCCCGCCCCCAACGCCTTACTTAATGTGTGGGATTCTCGCGGCGACCTCGCGCCGACTTCAGAGCGACCTGACACGTTATGGACACCGGACGCTGGCAGCAGATAGACAGACTCCTCGACGAAGCCCTCGGGCGGGCTCCCGAAGAGCGCGCCGACTTCCTGGCCGAAGCCTGCGGCTCGGACGCGGAACTGCGCCGTGAGGTCGAGTCGCTGCTGGCCGCGCACGGTCTTTCCGGCGACTTCATCGAAGGGCAGGCCCTCGACGTGGCGGCCCGCTTCTACGCCGAAGGGGAGGCGCTCGCGCGCGGCCGAAGGGTAGGGCGCTACGTGGTCGAGTCGCTGCTGGGCCGCGGCGGGATGGGCGAAGTCTACCTCGCGCGGGACACGGAGCTGCGGCGGCCCGTCGCACTGAAAGTGGTCTCGGCCGAGCCGGGCGAAGGGCAAGACCCGCTCCGCCGTTTCGAGCAGGAGGCGCTGGCCGCCTCCGCGCTCAACCACCCGAACATCATGACGGTCTACGAGGTCGGGCGCGCGGGGCCGCTGCACTACATCGCCTCCGAGTTCATCGACGGCGTGACGCTGCGCCAGCGGCTCCACGCCGGGCCCGTCGGCGTCGCGGAGGCGCTCGATGTCGCCATACAGGTCGCCTCGGCCCTTGCGGCGGCGCACGCGGCCGGCATCATCCACCGCGACATCAAGCCCGAGAACGTCATGCTCCGGCCGGACGGCTACGTGAAGGTGCTCGACTTCGGCATCGCCAAGTACACGCCGCACGGGGCCGCGTCCGCCGACACGCAGGCGGCGACGCAACGCCTGTTCAAGACCGCCACGGGGCTCCTCGTCGGCACGGTCAACTACATGTCGCCCGAGCACGCGCGCGGCCTACAGGTGGACGCGCGCACGGACATCTGGAGTTTGGGCTGCGTGCTCTACGAGATGTGCGCCGCGCGGCCGCCCTTCGGCGGGGCCACGTCGGGCGACGTGCTGGTCTCGGTGCTCGACCGCGAGCCGCCCGACCTCGCGCGGGTCTCGGAGGGCGTCCCCGCCGAACTCTCAAGCGTCGTCGCTAAGGCGCTGCGCAAAGACCGCGGGGAGCGTTACGCGAGCGCCGAAGAGATGGGGCGTGAGCTGAAGTCTCTGAAGCGGCGTCTGGAGAGCGGCGAGTTGACGACCGACGAGACGCAGACCGCCGTGCGCCTCGCGCCACAGCGGCCCGAGTTGTCGGGCGAGGAACTGCCCGCACACGCCGAGACCGTCACGCGCATCGCGGCGAGGAGTACACCCGAGCCCGCCGCGAAGAGGAGCACACGCCCGCTCGCGCTCGTGCTCGTGGCCGCGGCGCTGCTGCTGGCCGTCGGCGTGTGGGCCTACACCCGGCGTGCGACTGCGCCGGCGGGCAAGGCCGAAGTGCCCTCGGAGAATCGGGCCGGAGCGCCCGCCGCGCCCGAGCGCGCGCTCGCGTACTCCGTGACCGTGCAGAAGTACCGCGACGGTAAGCCGTACGAGCGGCCGTTCGACCTCGCCGGGGAGATTCTTTTCGAGAAGGACTACCGCGTCCGTCTCAACTTCCGGAGTGGGCAGAGCGGCCACCTCTACATTCTCAACGAGCGTCCGACGGCGCAGGGCGGCGCGGCCTTCAACGTCCTCTTCCCTTCCCCGACGGCCAACGACGGCTCGTCGTACATCACGCCCGACCGGAAGGTGCAGATTCCGGGTCAGAGCTGGTTCAGCTTCGACAGCGAGGAGGGCACGGAGACGGTCTGGCTCGTCTGGTCGGCCGAGGAGCGGCCGGAGCTTGAGGCGCTCAAGCGCTTCGCCAACCCGGACGACCGCGGGCAGGTCGCCGACGCGGAGCTGCCGGCCTTGCAAAACTTTCTCAAGACACACGCGAGGGTGCCGCCCGAAGTCTCGAAGGACGAAGAGCGCCGCGAGACAATCGTCCGCGCGCGGGGGGACGTCCTGGCGCACGCCCTCAAGCTGCAACACCACTGACAGGGGGAGTGTTCGAGCAAGGTGGAGAACAAGCCGGTCGTCAACGAGGAACGCGCGGCGGGGCCACGGCCTCGCACGCGCCGAGCTTGCCCCCAAACGGTCGCCCCGTCCTTATTTTGAACCCGGCGGCGGCCGTCATCCGGCGGGCGTCACATGAACTGGACGATAACGACGGAGGTGAGAGATGGCACACTGGAAAATAACGAGCGGATCCAACAGCGGCGCATTACTGGTGGGCTATAGAATCTTCGTGACCCAGAGCGGCGGGACGACGACGTACACGCTCAAACCCCCCAAGAGCGTAGGGGACACGACCTTGGGCACGAGCACTACGAACCCGCCGAGCTTTACCCCCACTATTCAAAACCAGGTCTGGACTGTGGGCTCCAGCACGACCCCTCCCTTCCCCCCGGCGAAGCCGGAAACGTGGAGCGGGACGTGCAGCAGCCCCTCCTCCTTGATAAAAGATGACCCCGGGACGTGGCAGGCCGAGGCGACCGGCGGCACCGGGTTTGGGGGGAAGGGCAAGGGCGCGCAGAGCGCGAAGAGCGTGAAGAGCGCAACGGGCACCAGCAAGAAGAGCGCCAAGGGCGCGAAGGGCACAAAGAGCGCGAGCAAGAAGGGCACTAAAAGCACAAAGGGCACGAAGAGTACGAAGAGCGCCAAGGGCGCGAGGAGCGCGAAGAGCGCGAAGAAGACAAGGGGACGCGCCTGAAGGGTGACGCCGAGCGACTGCGCACACGATATTCCGGGCGCACACTCGGTAAATGAATCACGCGCGACGCCCGTGCCGCCGCGCGTCCCGCGTGATTCAGAATTCGTCAGCCTGACCCTTGATTCGGGAGGTAACGCCATGAGAGAGAGTAGACCCCGCCGCCGGTTGTGCTTGACGTGTTTCGCTCCGAGATCGACCGGCAGCCGAAGTGCGTCGCGGGCCGTCTCGCCGGCCGCGCTCTTCCGAGTCACACTCATCGGGCTCCTGACGTTCACGCCGGGCGCGTGTCTCGCCGAAGGCGCGTGCGCCACTTCACTCCCTTCATCCCTGCGGCTCGCGGCGCGGGTGTCCTCGCCGCAAGACGCGGGCGCGCCCCCGGCGCTCGCCCCGGTCGAGCGGGAGTTGAAAGGCGGCGAGGCTCACTCCTACGGCATCAACCTCGCGGCGGGGCAGTTCCTCCGCGCGCTCGTCGAGCAGAAGGGCGTGGACGTGGAGGTGCTCGTGTCCGGCCCCGACGGCCGGCAGCTCTCGGCGGCCGACAGCCCGAACGGCCTCTGGGGGCCGGAGCCGCTTACCCTCCTCGCCGAGGTGGCGGGCGATTACCTCGTGGTGGTGCGCGCTCCGAACAAGCAGGCCCAGGCGGGTCGCTACGAGATCAGTCCTCTTACCTTACGCGAGGCGACCCCGGCCGACAGGCAGCACGCCGACGCCGAAAGGCTTTTCCAGGAGGGGAGCAAACTCCGCTCGGGGCAGACCGCCGGCGAGCGGCGCGCGGCGGTCGAGAAATTCGAGCAGGCCATCCCGCTCTACCGCGCCGCCGGTGACGCCTACAGGATGGCTCTCTCGCGCCTCTCCATCGGGATCGCCTACGCACGCGTGGACGAACCCCGCAAGGCGCTGGAACATTTCGGCGAAACCCTTTCGCAGGCGCGCGCCCTCGAAGACCGCAGGCTCGAATCCGCCGCCGAAACTTTTCTCGGCGGGATGAGTGACCTCCTGGGCGAGCCCGGGAAAGCCCTCGAGCACTACAACCGCGCGCTGGCACTGTCGAGGGAGAGCGGCAACAGCCCGGCGGAGGCCAGCAGCCTGAACAACATCGGGACGGTCTATTTCAACCTCGCCGACTGGCAGAAGGCGCTGGATTACTGGTCGCAGTCCCTCGCGCTCTTAAGGCCGCTCGGCTACCAGCAGCACGAGAGCGTGACGCTGCGCAGCATCGGGCTCGCCTACAACATGCTCGGCGAGCCGCAGGAGGGGCTGCGGCATCTGGAGGAGTCGCTCAAGCTGTCGCGCGCCATCGGCGACCGCAACGGCGAGTCCACAGCACTCAGCAACATCGGTAACGCCTATTACAGGATGGGCGACCTCACGCAGGCGCTCGACTTCTACAACCGCGCGCTTGAGATACAGCGCGCCCTCGGCAACCGCGGGCGCGAGGCCGACACGCTCGACCGCATCGGCTCCGCCTACGCCGCCTCGGGGCAGCCCACGAAGGCGCTTGAGTACCACCAGCAGGCGCTCCCGCTGCAACACGCCGCGGGCAACCCGCGCAACGAGGCCATGTCGCTCAGGAACCTCGGCCACGCCTACAACCTCCTCGGCCAGCCCGAGAAGGCTTTGGAGAACTTCAACCGCGCGCTCCCCATGTTCCAGGCGGTCGGCGACCTCAACGGCGTCGGCCTCACGCTCGAAGGCATCGCCCGCGCCGAGCGCGCCCTGGGCAACTTACAGGCGGCGCGCGAACACGCGGAGCAGGCCATCGCCTCAATCGAGCGCGTCCGCGCGCGCGTCACCAGCGGCCAGATGCGCTCGGCCTACCTCGCCTCGCGCCACGACGCCTACCGCTTCCACATCGACCTGCTGATGGACATGCACCGGCTCAAGCCCGCCGAAGGCTTCGACGCCCTCGCGCTCGAAGCGAGCGAGCGTGCGCGGGCGCGCAACCTGCTTGAGCTGCTGACCGAGGCCGGCGTTGACATCCGCCAGGGGGTAGACCCGCAGCTCACGGCGCGCGAGCGCGAGCTGTCGCGGCAGGTTGCGGCTAAGGCGCAGCGCGTCACGCAGCGCAACACGCCGGAGCAGCTCGCCGCGCTCAAAAAGGAGATCGCCCAACTCGAAGCCGACTACGAGCAGGTGCGGGGCGCGATTCGCAGGAACAGCCCGCGCTACGCCGCGCTCGTGCAGCCCGAGCCGCTCAAGCTCGCGGAGGTTCAGCGTCAACTGCTCGACCCGGACACGCTGCTGCTTGAGTATGCGCTCGGCGACGAGCGCAGCTACGTGTGGGCCGTCACGAAAGAGAGGCTCACGAGCCGCGAGCTGCCGAAGCGCGCAGAGGTGGAGGCGGCGGCGCGCCGCGTCTACGAGCTGCTGACCGCGCGCAGCCGGCCCTCCCACAAAGGCGAGACGGCCGAGCGGCGGCGCGCCCTCGCGGCGCGGGCCGACGCGGAACTGCCCCGCGCCGCGGCCGAGCTGAGCCGGATCGTGCTCGCCCCAATCGCCTCTGAGCTGGGCACGAAGCGCCTTGTGATCGTGGCCGACGGCGCGCTGCAATACGTCCCGTTCGCCATGCTCCCCGAGCCGACGCCCGAAGGCGGCAGCGCCCCAGGCCGGCGAGCCGCGCGCCCGCTCGTCGTCGGCCACGAGGTCGTCAGCCTGCCTTCGGCCTCGACGCTCGCAGTGCAGCGGCGTGAGCTGCAGGGGCGCAGGCCCGCACAGAACCTTCTGGCGGTGCTGGCCGACCCGGTCTTCACGGACGGCGACGGGCGGGTCGCGGCCGCCGCAAGGCCCCGCGCGCCGCTCACGGCCCCGAAGAGTTTTGAAGAGGTCGCCGCCCTGCGCCAGCTCGTTCACCTGGCAGGGGACGGACAGCCCGAAGGTCGGCCCAACGTCCCGCGCCTCCCCTACACGCGGCGCGAGGCCGAGCAGATTCTCGCGGCCTCGCCTTCGCGCGCGAACCTCGCGGCCGTAGACTTCAAGGCCAGCCGCGCGACGGCGACGAGCCCCGAGCTGGGCCGCTACCGTTACGTGCACTTCGCGACCCACGGGTACATCGACAGCGAGCGGCCGGGCCTCTCGGCCCTCGTCCTCTCATTGGTCGATAAGGACGGACGGCCGCAGGACGGCTTCCTCCGCGCGAACGAGATTTATAACCTCAGCCTGCCGGCCGAGCTGGTCGTGCTCTCCGCGTGTCAGACCGGGCTCGGCAAAGAGGTCAGGGGCGAGGGGCTCGTCGGTCTGACGCGCGGGTTCATGTACGCGGGCACGCCCCGCGTCGTAGTGAGCCTCTGGAACGTCAACGACCGCGCCACCTCCGAACTGATGGCGCGCTTCTACACGAGGATGTTGAAGGGCGGGGAGCGCCCCGCCGCGGCGCTGCGCCGTGCGCAGGTCGAGATGCTTGAGGGCGGACGCTGGGGCTCGCCCTACTACTGGGCCGCCTTCACCCTCCAGGGCGAGTGGCGTTAAGCGGGAGCCGTTTTTATGGAAGCGAAGATAGTCTGTCTGCTCGTGCTGTTAACGGCGGCGGGCGCGGCGGCGCAGGAAAAGGACGACGCGACGCGCGGGCTGTGGGACACGGCCTTCATGCAACAGCGGCCGCCCGGCCGCGCCGCGACCGGCCCACGTCGCAGACCCGCGTACAGGCCGGCCGGGGCGAACAAGACGGCGCGCGTGGAGACCGCCGCCGGCAAGGCGGTCGTCGGCATCACCGTCTGGCGACTGCGCCCCTCGAACGCGGCGGACGAGGTGAGGCAGTTGATCCACGGCCAGCAGGGCGAGTGGACGCCCGAGCGGGTCAGCGTGGAAGAACCCTTACGCGAAGGCGAGCGCGTGCAGATAACCGTCGAGGCCCCACGCTCCGGATACCTCTACGTCTTCGACCGGGAGGTCTACGCGGATCGCTCGCTGGGCGACCCGTACCTCATCTTCCCCACGACGGCCATCAGGGGCGGCGACAACCTCGTGAAGGCGGGGCGGGTCATCGAAATCCCCTCCTCCGAGGACAAGCCGCCCTTCTACACGATTCAGAAGAGTCGCCCCGACTACGAAGGCGAGCTTCTCACCGTACTCATCACCGACAAGCCTCTCGCCGAACTGTCTCTCGGCCCCGGCGCGCTCAAACTCCCGAAGGAACAGGTCTCTGCGTACGAGAAGAGGTGGGGGGCGGCCGTGGACAACATCGAGCTCGTCGGCGGGCCCGGCTCGCCGATGACCGCGGCCGAGAAGAGGGCCGCCGAAGGCAAGCGGCTGCTGACCCGCTCCGACCCGATGCCCCAATCCATCTACCGCGTGCGCTCGAAGCCCGGCGAGCCTCTGCTCCTGTCCGTCTTCCTGCGCATCAAGCCGCAAAGCCAACCCGACAACGCCTCGGCCTTCTGATTCTGTCAGAGCTGATTCGAGCAGACCTGAAGAACGTACTGACAGTTGTCCGACGCCGCAGGTGTCGTGTGCGTTCTGTTATACTGCCTGCAATCATCCGGTCTATGTCATTTAGAGCAGTTTGCCGATCAGTCCACCACCCGTTTAGAGGCGGGCTGCGGCCCGCCGGGGCTCGCCACGATGTGTCACGCCCCGGCGGGCCGCAGCCCGCCTCTAAACGGGAGTCGGTAAGCTCACGCTAATAACGCTTTATTTCATCGCATGTACGTCGAAGCTCGAAATAGACGGAGGTCTGCCTGAGAATGGGTGTGACGCAGACAGTGGGGCCTCTCATCACCCCTTACGGCGGCAGGCTGGTCGAGCTGTTCGCCGCGGAAGGAGAGCGCGAAGAGTTGCGCGGGCGCGCGTCGGGTCTGCCGCGGATACGGCTCACCCCGCGCAACCTCTGCGACTTCGAGATGCTCGCCGCGGGGGCCTTCTCGCCCCTCGACCGTTTCATGGGGCGCGCGGATTACGAGCGCGTGCTGGAAGAGATGCGCCTGGCGGACGGCACGCTCTTCCCCCTGCCCGTCACGCTCGCGGTCGGCCGCGACGCCGAGCTGTCGCTCGACGACGAGGCGGTGCTGACCGACTCGTACAACAACCCGCTCGCGGTCATGCGAGTCGAGGAGGTATACGAGTGGGATCGCGCGCGCGAGGCGCGCCTGGCCTACGGGACGGACGACCCGCGCCACCCGACCGTCGCGGAGATGAACACGTGGGGCGGCCTCTACGTCAGCGGCCCCGTCCGCGCGCTCGCGCCCCCGCCGCACTACGACTTCCGCGCGCTGCGCCTGAGCCCGGCCGAGACGCGCGCGGCGTTGTCACGGCTCGGCCGCGCCAACGTCGTGGCCTTCCAAACGCGCAACCCTCTGCACCGCGCGCACGAGGAGCTGACCGCCCGCGCCGCGCGCGAGGTGGGCGGCACGCTGCTGCTGCACCCGGCGGTCGGACTCACAAGGCCGGGCGACATCGACCACTACACGCGCGTGCGCTCTTACAAGGTTCTGGCCGAGCGCTACTATGACCCGGCCGCGACGCTGCTCGCACTGCTCCCGCTCGCGATGCGGATGGCTGGCCCGCGCGAGGCCGTCTGGCACGCGCTCATCCGGCGCAACTACGGCGCGAACCACCTCATCGTCGGGCGCGACCATGCGAGCCCAGGGCTCGACTCGAAGGAGCGCCCCTTCTACGGCCCTTCTGACGCGCAGGAGTTGGTCGCGCGCCACGCCGAGGAGCTGGGCGTCAAGCCGCTCCCCTTCTCCGAGATGGTCTACCTCCCGGACGAAGGCCGCTACGAGGAGGCCGCCCGCGTCGCGCCGCACGCGCGCACGGCCTCGATCTCGGGCACGCAGGTGCGCGAGGAGTACCTGCGGCGCGGCCGGCAGCTCCCGCGCTGGTTCACGCGCCCGGAGGTCGCTTCGATACTCTCCGTCGCGCACCCGCCGCGACACCGGCAGGGCTTCTGCGTCTGGTTCACGGGCCTGAGCGGCGCGGGCAAGTCCACGACGGCCGAGGTACTCTCCGTCAAGCTGCTTGAGCACGGGCGGCAGGCGACGCTGCTCGACGGCGACGTGGTGCGGACGCACCTCTCGAAAGGTCTGGGCTTCGGCAAGGAGGATCGCGACACGAACGTCCGCCGCATAGGGTTCGTGGCCTCGGAGATCGTGCGCCACGGCGGGGGCGTCATCTGCGCGGCCGTGAGCCCCTACCGCTCGACGCGCAACGAGTGCCGCGCGTTGGTCGGCGGCGAAGGCTTCTTCGAGGTCTACGTGGACACGCCGCTCGAGGTCTGCGAGGCGCGCGACACCAAGGGCATGTACGCCCTGGCGCGCCGGGGCAAGGTGAAGAACTTCACGGGCATCGACGACCCGTACGAGCCGCCGTTCAGCCCCGAGCTGGTCATCGACACGGTCGGCCGCACGGCCGAAGAGAACGCGGAGTTAATCCTCTCCCGACTGTTGGAGGCGGGTTTCGTCCTTCAAGCGCTTGAGCAGGACGAGCCGGGGCAGGTTTGACGAACCCCGCCAATGGAATGAGGGATGATGAAAGACGGCGGGTCTTTCATCATCCCTCGTCGTGTCTGAACGACGCCCTCCCTCACGGTCGGGCTCCTGCCGCGCTTTATTAAGCCAGGTCGAAGAGCAACACTTCGGACTCTTCGTCGGCCGTAATCGTCAGAGACTCTTCGTCACTCACGGCGGCGCCGTCGCCCGCCTTGAGGCCGTGGCCGTTCAGGCTCACGCTCCCCTGCACGACCTGGAGCCACGCGTGGCGACCCGGTGCGAGTTCGTGCCTGACCTCGTCCCCCGCCCCGAGCAGCGCGTTGTAGAGCGTCACGTTCTGGTAGAGCGTGACCGACCCCTCGGCACCCTCCGGCGCGGCGACGAGCCGCAGCCTCCTGCGCCGCTCCTCCTCCGTGAAAGCCTTCTGCTCGTAGTACGGCCGGAGCCCTTCGCGCTCGGGGCGTATCCAGATTTGCAGGAGGTGCGTGGGCTCTTCGGCCGACGGGTTCATCTCGCTGTGCGTGACTCCGGTGCCCGCGCTCATCTTCTGCACCTCGCCGGGGCGTATGACTCCGTGGCCGCCGGAAGAGTCGCGGTGTTCGAGCGCGCCCTCGATGACGTAGGTGATGATCTCCATGTCCGCGTGCGAGTGCGGCGGGAAGCCCGAAGCCGGCGCGACGAAGTCCTCGTTGATGACGAGCAGGTCGCGGAAGCCCATCCAGCGCGGGTCGTAATAACGGTTGAAAGAGAACGTGTGGTTGCCGTCGAGCCAGGGCGTGCTCGTCTTGCCCCGCTCGCCCCCGGGTCTCACCTTTATCATCGCTTACATCTCCTCCCCCGGCGCGTGCCGGTTCGCCTTGTTCGTTACGACGTAGGAAAACCGGGGCGTCAGAGAGTTCCGTCCGCCCCGGCGCAAATTGTTGACCTTCGTCCGCTCTCTTACTCGCCGGCCGGCTTCGGCGCGGGCAGCAGCGCTTCGAGGTGGAGCGTGATGTTGACCTCGTTGCCGATGGCGAGCCCGCCGCCGGGCATGTCGCCCCCGAAGTTGATGCCGAAGTCGCGCCGGTTGACCGTGGCCTGCGCCTCGACGCCGAAGCGCGTGTTGCCCCTCTGGTCTTTGACCGCCCCGGCGACTTTGAACGGGAGCTGCACGGCCTTCGTCACGCCCTTCAGAGTCAGGTCGCCGTGGAGGACGTAGGCGTCGCCGCCCTTCCTCTCGACACGCGTGCTCTTAAAGGTCATGGTCGGATACTTCTCCACCTCGAAGAAGTCCGCGTTGCGCAGGTGCTTGTCGCGCCCCTCGACGCCCGTGTCAATGGACGTGACCTTCGCCGTGAACTCGACCGACGACTTGGTCACGTCCTTGTCGTCGTAACGAATCGTCCCCTCGAAGTCCTTGAAGCGACCCTCGACCCAGGCGATCTCCATGTGCCGGACTGCGAACCCGATGACGCTGTGCGCCGGGTCGATCTTGTACTCGCCGGCCGGGATGGGCACGTACGCGACCTTCGCCGCCTGCGCCTGCGCGCCCGCCTCGACCGCGGCCGCGCCGCCGTAGAAAGTCGCCGCCGACAGCGCCGCGAGCGCCGCGGCCAGGATTGCGTTCCTCAGTCTCTTCATCTCTCTCCTCCGAATCTGACGCCCGTGGGGACGTTATAAATAAACTTGTTCGCCCGAGCGTGAAGCCAAAAAATTTAAGCCTGTTCGCCGCGCAGCGCTTCGAGCAGACGGTTTAGGGTCTTCAACTGCTTCTCGCCGAGGTGGCCGGCGAGGCGGCGGTTGCTCTCGTTGACGGGCGCGTCCAGCTCCGAGAGCAGCCGCAGCCCCTCGTCGGTGACGCGCGTGATGACCTGACGGCGGTTGTGCGCCGGGCGCTCGCGCGAGATGAGGCCGCGGGCTTCGAGCCGGTCGAGCAGGCGCGTCACGTCCGGCACGGTCGTCACCATCCGCTCTCCGATCTCGCGGCACGAGAGCCCCTCGGGGCCCGCGCCGCGCAGGATGCGCAGCGCGTTGTACTGCGTGCCCGTCAGGTCGGCGCGCTTGAAGACCTCGGCCGCCCGCGAGCCCAGGTACTCGGCCGTCCGCGCGAGGTTGAGGATGACCTCCTCCTCCAGGCTCACGAACGGCTTGGTCTGCTTGATCTCCCTCTGTAGTCTGCTCGCCACGCCAGACAGTATACTTGTCATAACGAATATTGTCAAGACGCAAGTTGCGCACTCCGCCGCCCCGCCCGGCCGTCGCGCCCCGACTCCCCTTATCGCCTCATAAATATAATGGGCTTGCTTTTAGACCGCCGGTTAATTAGCATGACTCTCCTCTACTCTTCAGGCAGTGCCGCAGAGCTCCGCGCGACAGGCGGGGCGCCGCCTTTTCTCTTCGAGGGACGATGCCAGGCGAAACACTCAACGCGACGCTCCCGGCCGAAGCGCCCTACGACGAGATGTTCGGCGCCGACGGCCAGTGCCGCCCGCAGTACCAGGCGCTCTACAAGCGCCTGGAAGAGATACCGCGCGAAGAGCTGAACCGCCGCCAGCACGCCGCCGACCTTTCGTTCCTGCACCAGGGCATCACCTTCACCGTCTACGGCCGCGAGGAGGGGACGGAGCGCATCTTCCCTTACGACCTTCTGCCGCGCATCATCACCGGCCCGGAGTGGGCGACGCTTGAGCGCGGCCTGACGCAGCGCATCACGGCGCTCAACCTCTTCCTCAAAGACATCTATCACGAGGGGCGGATTCTGAAGGACGGCGTCGTCCCGGCCGAGCTGGTCTACACCTGCCGCCACTTCCGGCGCGAGATGCGCGGCGTGAACGTCCCGCGCGACATCTACGTCTCGGTCGTCGGCACAGACCTCATCCGCCTGCGCGACGGCCGCTTCGTGGTGCTCGAAGACAACCTGCGCGTGCCGTCGGGCGTCAGCTACATGCTCGCCAACCGGCAGGTGATGAAGCGGGTCTTCCCGCGCCTGTTCGGCAACTACGGCGTGCGCCCGATAGACCACTACGGCGCGGCGCTGCTCTCGACGCTGCGGGCGCTCGCCCCGGCGAGCCGCCCGGACCCGACCATCGTCCTGCTCACGCCCGGCGTCTACAACTCGGCCTACTACGAGCACGCCTTCCTCGCGCGCCAGATGGGGATCGAGCTGGTCGAGGGGCGCGACCTGCTCGTGCACGACAACGTCGTCTACATGCGCACGACCGCCGGCCCGCGCCGCGTAGACGTCATCTACCGGCGCATCGACGACGACTTCCTAGACCCGCTCGCCTTCCGCGCCGACTCGGCGCTCGGCGTGGCCGGGCTCTTCAACGCCTACCGGGCCGGCAACGTCGCGCTTGCCAACGCCGTCGGCACGGGGGTCGCCGACGACAAGGCCGTCTACGCATACGTGCCCGCGATCATCCGTTACTACCTGCGCCAGGACCCGGTCATCGACAACGTCGAGACCTACCTGCTCGGCGACGACGCGCAGCGGCAGCACGTGCTGGACAATCTGGACAAGCTGGTCGTCAAGGCCGTCGGCGAGTCGGGCGGCTACGGGATGCTCATCGGGACGCACAGCACCGCCGCCGAGCGCGAGGAGTTCCGCCGCCGCATCGAGGCCGAGCCGCGCAACTACATCGCGCAGCCGGTGCTCGCGCTCTCGCAGGCCCCCTGCCTCATCGACGGCCGGGTCGAGGCGCGCCACGTTGACCTCCGCCCCTACATCCTCTACGGCGAGCAGGTGACTATCGTCCCCGGCGGCCTCACGCGCGTCGCGCTGCGCCGCGGCTCGCTCGTCGTCAACTCTTCGCAGGGCGGCGGCAGTAAAGACACGTGGGTTCTGAATGAGTGATGAGTGATGAGTGAAGACAAGTTTTTCTTATCACTTATCACTCATCACTTCAAATGATATGTTATCGAGAGTCGCAGACAGCCTCTACTGGACGAGCCGTTACCTTGAGCGAGCGGAGCACACCGCGCGCTTGATAGACATCGGCTTGAACCTGATGCTCGACCAGTCGGAGGCGGCGGTCCAGCGTCGTTGGGGGCGGCTGCTCGACGGCATGCACGCGCCGCCGCTTCTGACGGGGACGAGCGACGCCTACCACATCACAGAGGCGATGACCTTCGACATGTCGAACGAGACCTCCATCGTCGCCTGCATCGCCGCCGCGCGCGAGAACCTGCGCCAGGTGCGCGAGCAGATCAGCTCGGAGATGTGGGAGCAGCTCAACCGGCTCTTCCTGCAAGTGAAGGAGACGCGGCTCGACGAAATCTGGCGGGTCACGACGCACGAGTTCTTCCGCTCGGTGAAGGAGGGCTCGCACCTCTTCCAGGGCATCACCGACGCAACGATGAACCACGGCGAGGGCTGGCAGTTCATACAGGTCGGCCGCTACATCGAGCGCGCCGCGGCCACCTCGACGCTGCTCGACGTTTACACGAACGACCTGATGATGCGGAACGATTCGGCGGACGCGCCGCAGCGCGACTACCTCGACTGGGTCGGGCTGCTCAAGGCGTGCACGGCCTTCGAGGCGTACTGCAAGGTCTACACGGCCGACCTGCGCCCCGAGCGCGTCGTCGAGTTCCTGCTCCTGAACCCGGACTGCCCGCGCTCCGTGCGCTTCGCGGCCGAGGCGATACAGGCGTCGTTCCAGTCGATCGCGGAGGCGACGGGCACGCGCAAGTCGGGGCGCGTCAACCGGCTCGCCGGCCGCCTGCGCGCCACGCTCTCCTTCGGACAGATTGACGAGATTCTGGATACGGGGCTGCGCACCTACCTGAACGACGTGCGCCGCCAGTGCGCCCAGATACACGAGGCCGTCCTCCAGACCTACGTCGCCTACCCGGTCGAGAGCGCGCTCGCCTCTTAAGTTCTAAAGTCAAGGGGTCAAGTTCTACCGAAGCTCATGCACCTTTCCATCAACCACGTCACCAAGTTTCGCTACAGCGCCCCCATCGCCGAGAGCATCATGGAGCTGCGCATGCAGCCTTTGACCGAAGGCCCGCAGCGCTGCCTGAAGTTCGACCTGGGCCTGAAGCCTGCCGCGCGCGCCACCTCCTACCGCGACCACCTCGGCAACGCCGTCCACCACTTCGACATCCCGGGCCGCCACACGCAGCTCGTCATCGACGCGAAGTCGGTCATCGAGACGCTCCCGCGCGAGGAGCCGCCCGAGGCTCTAGCGCCCGGAGCTTGGGGCGAGCTCGACGCGCTCGTCGAAGGCGGCGACTACTGGGACATGTTGATGCCCAGCCACTTCGCGCGGCCGACCGGGGTGCTCCTCGACTTCGCGCGCGAGCTCGACCTGCGACGGCGCGACGACCCGCTGACCGTGCTGCGCGAGATGAACGCGGCCATCTACAACGCCTTCGACTACGTGCCGCAGAGCACCAGCGCCGACTCGCCGATTGACGAGGCGCTCGGAGCGCGCAAGGGCGTCTGCCAGGACTACACGCACATCATGATCGCGCTCGCGCGTTCCCTGCGCGTGCCCTGCCGCTACGTGAGCGGCTACCTCTTCCACCGCGTCGAGTACAACGACCGCTCGGCGCAGGACGCGACGCACGCGTGGGTCGAGGCGCTGCTGCCCGGGCTGGGCTGGGTCGGCTTCGACCCGACGAACAACCTTCTGGCCGGACAGCGCCACATACGCGTCGCCGTCGGGCGCGACTACGCGGACGTGCCGCCGACGCGCGGCGTCTTCAAGGGCGCGGCCGAGAGCGAGCTGAGCGTCGCCGTGCAGGTGAAGCCAGCCGAGGAGCCCGACTCGGAAGAGGCGCTCCGCCTCATCGCGACGTTAAATCGTCCGCCCGAGGCGGAGCACTCGGCGGCGCAGCAGCAACAACAGCAGTGAACGGCCCGGGCCTCATCCTTCGCACGAAACTCCGGAACACGTCACGGGAACTTTGTCCACAGTTTTCGTGGCCGGCGTCTCCCGAAACAGGAGCCGAAGCGGCCTCGACACCTGCCCACCTCACGTCCGACGGAACCCTGACGGCCTGGCGCGCGTAATGCCTTGACAAGCTAGGCATCGCGCGTCTACCATGCCTTGACTTTCTAGGCATGCGCGACCGCGCGGGAGGGTTAACTCACGTGACACAACAGAAGGCGGACTTGCTTCAGGGGACGCTCGACATGCTCATCCTGAAGGCGCTCAGCCTGGGCGCGCTGCACGGCTACGGCATCATCCAGCGCATCCGGCAGACCTCCGGCGAGATGCTCAACGTCGAGCAGGGCTCGCTCTACCCGGCGCTCTACCGCATCGAGCAGAGGGGCTGGGTCTCGTCGAAGTGGGAGACGAACGAGACGGGGCGGCGGGCGAAATTCTACTCGCTGACGAGGTCGGGCCGGAAACAGCTCGAAGAGGAGGAGGCGAGCTGGGACAGGCTCGTGCTCGCCATCGCCAAGGTGCGGCAGGCGACTTAAGGGGCTCGGACGGCGATGAGGTGGTTGAACGTTTTATGGGCGCGGCTGCGCGCGCTCGCGGGGCGCGAGTCGGTCATCGGCGACATCGACGAGGAGCTGCGGCTCCACGTCGAGATGGAGACCGAGGAGAACCTCGCGCGCGGGATGTCGCCGGAGGAGGCGCGCCGCGCCGCGCGGATGAGCTTCGGCAACTTCGACAGCATCAGGGACACGGCCTACACGGTTCGCGGGGGTGGTTTGATGGAGACTTTCTTGCAGGACGTACGTTACGGCGCGCGCATGCTCGCCCGGAACAAGGCTTTCACCGTGGTCGCGGTGCTCACGCTCGCGCTGGGCATCGGGGCGAACACGGCCATCTTCTCGGTCGTCAACGACCTGCTGCTCAGGCCGCTCCCCTACTCGGAAGCCGACCGCGTCGTGATGCTGTGGGAGGTGTCGCCCGAGGGGCGGCACATGAACACGACCTCGCGGGCCAACTTCCGCGAGTGGCGCGCGCAGGGGCAGAGCTTCGAGAGCATGGCCGCCTTCTCCGACCAGAGGCTCAACCTGACCGGCGCGGGCGACCCCGAAGAGGTCGCGGTGCAGCTCGCCACGCCGGAGCTGTTCAAGGTGCTCGGCGTCCAGCCGCTCCTCGGCCGCGTCCTCGTCGAGGACGACATCAAAATGGGCTCGGCCGGCGTCGTCCTGAGCCACGCCTTCTGGAAGCGTCGCTTCGGCGGCGACCCCGGCCTCGTCGGCAAGTCCATCACGCTCAACGGCAACCCCTTCAACGTGGTCGGGATCATGCCGCCCAGCTTCCAGTGGCACATCAAGCAGAGGTCGGGCACGGGCAAGCCCGCCGAGGTCTGGATGGTGCTCTTTATGCCGCAGCCGGGGGGGGCGCAGGTGGCGAACGAGCGGGGCCGCTTCCTCTCGGTGGTCGGGCGGCTCAAACCCGGCGTCACCTTCGAGCAGGCTGAGGCGGAGCTGAAGACCATCCACAAGCGTCTCGAAGCCGACTCGACCTTCAACAAGAACTACACGGCCGAGGTCATCCCTTTGCGCGAGCAGTTCGTGGGCAACATCCGGCCGGCGCTGTGGGTCTTGCTGGGGGCCGTGGGGCTCGTGCTGCTGATAGCGTGCGCGAACGTGGCGAACCTTTTGCTGTCGCGCGTCGCCGCGCGCGAGAAGGAGATCGCGCTGCGGACGGCGCTGGGCGCGCGGAGGGTGCGCGTCATCCGGCAACTGCTGACGGAGAGCCTGCTGCTCTCGCTGCTCGGGACAGGGCTGGGGCTTCTGATCGCGTGGTGGGGCATCGGGGCGCTGGTGGCCATCAGCCCGCGCGACCTGGTCAGCTTGCAGAACGTCGGCATCAACACGACGGTGCTGGCTTGGACGCTCGGCGTGACGCTTCTGACGAGCCTGCTCTTCGGCATCGTGCCCGCGCTCGAAGCGACGCGCCTGAACCTGAACGACGCGCTCAAGGAGGGCGGCAAGGGCGCGGACGCGCACGGGTCGCGCAGCCGCCGCCTGCGCGGCGCGCTCGTGGTCGGGGAGGTCGCGCTGGCGCTGATGCTTCTGGTCGGCGCGGGCCTGCTGGTCAAGAGCTTCGCGCAACTGCGGAAGATAGACACCGGGTTCGAGACCGAGAACGTGCTGACGATGGTCTTGCGCCTGCCCGCCTCGAAGTACAAGGACGACCCGCAGTACGTGGCCTTCTTCCGGCAGGCGTTGGAGCGCATCCGCGCCATCCCGGGCGTGCGCTCGGCCGGCGTCGTGAACTTCCTGCCGCTCTACGGCGGGCTGGGCTCCGCGACCGGCTTTGACGTAGAGGGCCAACCCCCGGCGCCGCCCGGCATGGGGCCGAGCACGAACGTGCGCGTGGCCGACTCGGGGTACTTCAAGACGATGAACATCCCCCTGAAGCAGGGCCGGCTCTTCACGGACGTCGAGGACTCGGAGGATCGCAGGGTCGTCCTCGTCAGCGAGTCGTACGCGAAGAGGTTCTTCCCCGGAGAGAGCCCCCTCGGCAAGCGCATCAAGGTCTTCATGGCCGAAGACCCCGCGTGGACTGAGATCGTCGGCATCGTCGGCGACGTGCGCTACGACAACCTGATGGCCGAGGCCGAGCCCTTCGTCTACTACCCGCACCCGGGCCTGACCTACGAGTTCATGACGATTGTCGTGCGCACCGCGGGCGACCCCGCCGAGATGGCCCCGGCCGTGCGGCGCGAGATCGCCGCCATCGACCCCGACCAGCCCGTCTCGGATGTGCGGACGATGACGCAGGTGATGGCCGACACGGTCGCGCGGCAGCGCTTCAACACGCTGCTGCTCGGCATCTTCGCCGGGTTGGCGACGCTGCTCGCGGCCGTCGGCATCTTCGGGGTGATGAACTACTCGGTGCAGTTGAGGACGCGCGAGCTAGGCTTGCGGATGGCGCTCGGCGCGCAGCCCGGCCGGGTGCTGATGCTCGTCCTGCGTCAGGGGTTGTCGCTCACGCTCGTCGGCATCGGCGTCGGCCTGGCCGGGTCGCTCGCGCTGTCGCGGGTGATGTCCGGCCTGCTCTACGGGGTGGGCGCGACCGACCCCCTGACCTTCGCGGCCATCGTCGTCGTGCTCGGCGTCGTGGCGCTGATCGCCTGCTACATCCCCGCCCGGCGCGCGACCCGCGTTGACCCGCTCGTCGCGTTGAAGTACGAGTAAGGACTATAGCAACGTAAGCCCCGAAGGAGCGGAATATGAAAGCCAGGGGCAACGCCCCTGGTCAACGGTCGGAAGAAACAGTTGAGCCCTGAAAGGGCGGAGTAATGTCGGTGATTATTCCGCCCTTTCAGGGCTCAATCTCATAGTCGGTGACCAGGGGCGGCGCTCAGGCTCAAGCCTTCGCTCTGCCCCTGGCTATCTCATTTAGCCCCTTCGGGGCTTTCAGTCCTACTCATACCGAAGGGCTATCAGCGGGTCTACCTTCGCCGCGCGGCGCGCCGGGATGTAGCTGGCGAGGAGCGCGACGGCGACGAGGATGAGAGAGATCGTGACGAGCGTCGCGGGGTCTGTGGCGCTGATGCCGAAGAGGAGGCTCGACATCACGCGCGCCAGAGCGAGCGCCAGCGCCAGACCGATGACGACGCCGATGGCGACGAGCCTCAGACCCTGTCCCACGGCCAGCTTCAGCACGTCCCACCTCTGCGCGCCGAGCGCCATGCGGATGCCTATCTCGCGCGTCCGCTGCGCCACCGTGTAGCTCATCACGCCGTAGATGCCGACCGCCGCCAGCAGCAGCGCCACGCCCGCGAAGACGCCGAGCAGCAGCGTGCTGAAGCGCTGCCACGCGAGCGACTCGGAGAGCACACCCTCCATCGTGTTGACGTCCGAGACCGGCTGATCCCTGTCCACCTCCCACACGGTCTTACGCACCGTCGGGGCGAGCGCGAGCGGGTCGCCCTCCGTCTTGACGACGAGGTAGCGCGGCGCGAAGAAGCCCGCCTGCTCGTAGTTGAAGTACATCTGTGGCCTCGACTCGGTCGCAAGCTCCACCTGCCTCACGTCCTTCACGAGGCCGACGACCTGGCACCAGTCGTCTTCCGACTCGACCCTGCCCGGCGAGAGGCGCTTGCCGAGGGGGCTCTGGCCCGGCCAGTATTTGCGCGCCACCGCCTCGCTGACCACCACTACGCACGGTGAGTCAACCCTGTCCCTCCCCTCCTCGAAGACGCGCCCTTCGAGGAGCCGGATGCCCATCGAGTCGAAGTAGTGTGGGCTGACGACGCGCGTCATGATGATGTGCGGCTTGCCCGTCGGCGCGGGCTGTCCCTCGATGGTGACGCCGATGGAGTCGCCCTGCATGAGGAGTGGTATCCAGTTGGTGACGCCCGCCGAGCGCACGCCGGGCAGCGCCTCGACGCGGCGGATCATGTCCGTGTAGAAGGCCGAGCGCCGCGCCTGATCGGGATATTTCTGCGGCGGGAGCGCGACGCTCATCGTCAGGAGGTTGTCTGTGCGGAAGCCGGGGTCAACGCTGCGCAGCCGCATGAAGCTGTTGATTAAGAGCCCCGCGTTGACGAGCAGCATGAGCGAGAATGCCACCTCCATGACGACGAGCAGTCCACGTATGCGGTTGCCCCCGCGGGCCGAGGCGGGGTCGCGCCCGCCCTCCTTCAAAGTCTCGTTGAGGTTGAACTTGGAAGCCTGCAACGCCGGGGCCAGCCCGAAGATGAGGCCCGTCAGGAGCGTCACCAGCAACGTGAAGCCGAGCACCCGCGCGTCAACCGAGATGGCCCTGACCTGCGAGATGTTCTCGGGGATGAAGCTCTTCAGAAGCGTCACGCCCCACAAGGACAGCAGCAGCCCGACCACGCCGCCGAGCGCGGCGAGCAGGACGCTCTCGGTCAGGAACTGCCGCACCAGCCGCAGGCGGCTCGCGCCGAGCGCCGTGCGCAGAGCAATCTCCTTCTGCCGCACGGCCGCGCGCGCGAGGAGCAGGTTTGCCACGTTCGCGCACGCTAGCAGCAGCACGAGCCCCACGGCCCCCAACATCAAGAGCAGCGCCAGCCGGATGTTCCCGACCACCTCCTCGTGCAGGGACACGACGGTCGCGCCGAGGTCTGTGTTCTGTTCCGGGTACTGCTGTGCGAGGCGCGCGGCGATGGTGCTCATCTCGGCTTGCGCGCGCTCGACCGTCACGCCCGGCTTGAGGCGCGCGACGACCTTCAGGTAGTGGTTGCCGCGGTTGGCCGCCTGCTGCGGCGTGAAGGCGATGGGCACCCACATCGCCACGTCCTTGCTCATGAACTGGAAGCCCGCCGGCATGACCCCGACCACCGTGTGGGGCTCGCCGTTGAGCGTGATGCTCTTCCCCACGAGCCCCGGGTCTGCGCCGAAGCGGCGCTGCCAGAGGCCGTGGCTGAGGACGACCACTTTGTCCGAGCCCGGCACGTCCTCTTCCGGCATGAAGCCGCGGCCGAGCTGCGGCTCGACCCCGAGCAGCTTGAAGAAGTTGGCCGAGACGCGCTTGCCGTCGAAGCGCTCGGGCTCGCCCACGCCCGTCAGGTTGAAGCTCCGGTCGGCGGTCGCCGCCATGCCCTCGAAGACCTGGTTCTGGTCGCGCCAGTCCACGTAGTTGGCCGCCGCGGGCGTGTCGCGCGGGTAGCCGATCTTCGAGTTGTCCTCCCAGACCATCACGAGCCGCTCCGGGTCCGCGTAAGGCAGCGGGCGCAGCAGCACCGTGTTGACGACGCTGAAGATGGCGCTGTTCGCGCCGATGCCAAGGGCGAGCGCGACGATGGCGACGGCCGTGAAAGCCTTGTTCTTCCAGAGCGTCCGCACGCCGTATCGAAGGTCGTGCCCGAAGTCTCTTAACATCCCAAACCTCCTCGGCGTGCCCGGCACGACCGGCTCAAGGCGCACGGGGCGCTCGACGCGGCTGAGGCCCTGCGCCAGCAGGTCGCTCTCGGTCAACTCCTGCAAGGTGGCGCGGTACGCCTCCTCGTGACTCGCGCCGCCCCGCAGCGACTGCTCGTAACGGTCGTCGAGGTGCTGCGAAAGCTCCTCGACGATCTCCGACTCGCGTGTGGGCTTAAGCTTCAGACCCGCGAGCCTTCGTCTGACTTCACCGCTCCAGTCAGGCATGTTCCATATCCGTGATGCGGCCGATGGCCTCGACGAACTCGCGCCAGGTGTCGCGCTGCGCGGCGAGGACTTTCCTCCCGTCGGCCGTCAGCTTGTAGTAGCGGCGGCGGCGCTGGCCGGGCTGCTCGACCCAGCGCCCCTGAATCCAGCCGCGCCGCTCAAGGCGGTAGAGCAAAGGGTAGAGCGACGCGACGTTGAAGCGCAGCACCCCGCCCGAGCGCTGCTCGATGAGGTTGCCGATGTCGTAGCCGTGGCGCGGCTGGTGCTCGACCAGAGAGAGGATGAGCAGCTCCGCGCTCCCCTTCTTCAACTCGCGCGCGAGAATGTCTGAGCCGATATATGCCATAGCAATATATTACTGTGCGGCATACGACCCGTCAACGAAACTGTTCCGACATATTTAAATGGACTTCGTACGAGATAGCGGTCAGAACCGCCCGCGGTAGCGGGTGGGCGCAACGCATACCGGATGACGATTGATGAGACGCGCGCTGTCATCAACCGTCAAGCCGTCGGCCTTAGGCCCACCCGCTACCGCAGGCGGTACTGACCTGATTTTCAGCGAGAGGCGAGGAGCTTGCGCAGCTTTGTCCGGGCCTTGTGGAGTTGGGACTTGGAGGTGCCGACGGCGCAGCCGAGGATGCGCGCGACCTCCTCGTGCTCGTAGCCTTCGATGTCGTGGAGGATGAAGGCCGCGCGGTAGCCGGGCGGCAGCTTCGCGATGGCGCTCTCAAGCGTCATGCGGTCGATCATCTGCGAAGCCTTCGGCGAGGAAGGGCGGACGGACTCGTGCGGCTGCACGTTCTCGTCTTCGAGCGAGTCCTCGCGCCGCGACTTGTTCTTGCGAAAGCGCATCAGGACCTGGTTGACCGTCAGGCGGTGCAGCCACGTCGTGAAGTTGGCCTCGCCACGGAAGCCCCCGATCTTGCGGAAGAGGAGGACGAAGACCTCCTGCGTCACGTCCTCGGCCTCCGCCACGTCCTGCGTCATGCGCAGGCAGAGGCTGTAGACGAGCCGCCGGTGTTTCCGGAACAGCTCCTCAAACGCCTGCATGTCGCCCCGGGCCGCGCTCTGCGCCAGCGCGAAGTCGGAGGCCCGCTCGGGCGTCAGTGCGCCATCAGCCGCGACCGCGGTCGGATTTAGAATTGCTTCCCCTGTGGACATGCGGGTTATGACTACTGCTCGGGCGTGACGCCGGGCTCGCCCTCCTCGATGACGCGGACGCGGCCACGGAAGGGCTTGAAGTCCGTGTACGTGACCTTCATGCGGATGTGCACGGTCTGGCCGCCGGGGAAGACGAGGGCGTCGTCGGCGTAGGTGTAGGTCGGGAACCAGTATTTGCCGTCGATCTGCTCGCGGTAGGTCTCGAACACGGGGAAGCGCTGCTTGCCTTCGGGCACGCCCTTGCCCTTGACCTTGACGATCTGGAGGTCGCCCGTATCGACCCAGACGCGCCCCTGGAAGAAGCGCTCGCTCACCTTCTTCGGCATCACCTTCGGGGCCACGTCGAAGACGTGCGTGTCCAGCTCGTCGAGCCGCTCGCGCCCGACGTAAGTGAAGTTGTAGAGGTCAATCTTCGAGGCTTCGAGCGCGAAGGGCTGGACGCCGCCGAGGTCTTCGAGGTCTTCCTGCGTGAGAGAGATTTCCGTCAGCGTGGGGACGGGGAAGCGCGTGATGCGCTCGAAGCGCTCGCCCGCGTCGTTGAAGACGAACTGCGAGACGCGGTTGTACTCGCCCGTGACCTGCCCGCCGAAGCCGATGGTCTGGACGAGCGCGTCGCGCTTGAAGGTGTAGTTGTTGAGCGCGCGGCGGAACTCCGTCTCCTTCGCCGTGAAGGCGCGCACGATGCGCTCGACATCGACCGCGCCCGCGCCGTCCTTCGAGGTCTGCTGCGGCGCTTGCGCGCGCGCGTTAAAGAAGCCGCCCGACGCCAGAAGAGTTAAAGTGAGAAAACCGGAAAAGAATAAACGCCTCATCACCGTGACCGCCTCCGAGTCCGCCGTCCTTTGCCTGAGCCGCCGTCTCGCCCGCGGAAGAAGGGACTTCCGGCGACTCTTTACGCTGTACGACTCTTTCGATGCCGCGGGCTCGGCAGACGTAGTAAAGAGTTCGTCACCCTCTTGTAAAGTTTTGTAAAGCGCGCCGTGCGGTTAAGAAAAAGGGAGGCCGACCCGCGTACGGCCTCCCTTGCCCGGGGCGTCCGCACGTACTTATATGCGAAACCCGCAGAGCCGTGTGTAAAGAGTCGGCCAACTCCGCGTAAAGTTTTGTCAACGCGCGCGGACACTTCTTTACGACGCGCCGAAGCGGCTTCGGCTAGAATGTGCGGGGAGTTTTCGGGCAGATGGAGAAGGTGCTGATTGTTGACGACGACCGCGAGCTGTGTGAGCTGGTCGCAGAGCTTCTGGGCGAAGAGGGCTTCGCGGTCGAGGTCGCGAACCGGAGCGTCGAGGGGTTGGAGCGCGCGCTGTCGGGCGAGCACTCGCTCGTCGTGTTGGACGTGATGATGCCGGGCATGAACGGCTTCGAGGTGCTGCGCCGGCTCCGCGCCGAAGGGTCGGACGTGCACGTCATGATGCTCACGGCGCGCGGCGACGACATCGACCGCATCGTCGGCCTGGAGATCGGCGCGGACGACTACCTCCCGAAGCCATTCAACCCGCGCGAGCTGCTCGCGCGCATCCAGGCCATCCTCCGCCGCGCGCGCCCCGCCCGCATAGAGGCCGCCGCACAGCCGCCGGAGCCGGGCGCGCCCGCGCGCATCAAAGTCGGCGACGTTGAAGTTGACACGGGCACGCGCCAGGTCTGGCGCGGCGGCGAGGCGGCGGAGCTGACGAACGTCGAGTACGAGATACTCGTCCGGCTCCTGAACTCGGCCGGGCTCGTCGTCAGGCGCGAAGACCTCGTGCGCACGGTGCTCGGGCGCGAGCTGTCGGTCTTCGACCGCAGCATCGACATGCACATCAGCCACCTCCGCAAGAAGCTCGGCCACCGCGCCGGCCAGGCCGAGCGCATCAAGACCGTCCGCGGCGTCGGCTACGTCTACGCGCGCCCGGCGGAAGCTTAGAGCGTTATGCGAAACAGTTGACGAATCGTTTAGAGGCGGGCTCCGCCCGTCTGCCCGAACCCCAGCGCAGCACGCGGCGGGCGCAGCCCGCCTCTAAACGGTAGGAGAAACTCAACCGCAACCCGCTCTAACAATTGAAATTTCAAATTCTCTTGGAGTTCGCGTGCGCAGTCTCTTTCTGAAAGTCTTTCTCTGGTTCTGGCTGGCGATGGTGGTGGTCATCACCACGTTCGCCGTCACGACCCACCTCACGCGCTCGCCCGACTCTTTCCGCCCGCCGCAGTTCATCGAGGCCGTGCTCTCAAGCTACGGGCGCAATGCCGCGTCCGCGTACGAACGTGAAGGTGCGACCGGGCTCGAAGCATACCTGGAACACGTGAAGGGCGAGACGGGCACGCGCAACCAGTTGTTCGACGCGAACGGCACGGAGTTGACGGGCGCGGGCGCGGACGCGCCCGTGCGCGAGGTGGCGGCGCAGGTCGCGCGGACGGGCCGGCCCTTCTTCCGAGACATCGGCGGCGGGATGCTCGAAGTGCGCCCCATCCCGGCGCGCGACGGCGGGAGCTACGCGTTCGTGACCTACATGCCGATGGGGCCGAGGCACGGACGGCACCCGCCTTTCTGGATACTCTCGGACAACGCCTGGGCTCTGCTCGTGCGCGTCCTCGCGGCGTTAACGGCCGCGGGCGCGCTCTGCTGGCTGCTCGCGCGTTACATCGTCATGCCGGTCGTGAAGCTGCGCGAGGTGACGCGGCAGGTGACGGAGGGCGATCTGTCGGCGCGCGTCGGCCCGCGGCTGGGCGGGCGGCGCGACGAGCTGGCGTCGATGGGGCACGACTTCGACGAGATGGCCGCGCGCATCGAGACGCTCGTCGGGGCGCAGACGCGCCTGCTGCGCGACATCTCGCACGAGCTGCGCTCGCCGCTCGCGCGACTGTCGGTCGCGCTCGACCTCGCGCGGAAGCGCGCGGGCCCGGCCGCCGAAGGCTACCTCGACCGCATCGAGCGCGAGGCCAACCGGCTCAACGAGATGATCGGCCAACTGCTCGCACTCAGCCGTCTGGAGAGCAACGGCAACGGCCTGCGTTCGGAGAGCTTCGACCTCGCCGCGGTCGTGCGCGAGGTGGGGTCGGACGCGGACTTCGAGGCGCAGGCCCGTAACTGTTCGGTCGTCGTCGAGGAGTGCGACCCGTGCGAGACTAAGGGCACGCGGCAGCTTTTACAGAGCGCCGTCGAGAACGTCGTGCGCAACGCCGTGCGCTACACGCCGGAGGGGACGGCGGTGAAGATTTCGCTGCGGTGCCGGCGCGAGGACGGCGGGGGCGAGGCCGTCATCACCGTGCGCGACGAGGGCGCGGGCGTGCCCGAAGAGTCTCTGCAAGAAATCTTCCGGCCCTTCTACCGCCTGGACAGCTCGCGCACGCGCGAGACCGGCGGGACGGGGCTCGGCCTCGCCATCACCGAGCGCGCCGTGCGGCTCCACGGCGGGACGGTTAAAGCTTCAAACGTGGCGGGCGGCGGCTTCGTCGTTGAACTCAGCCTGCCAATCAACGCGGCGTAATCTTGTGTGAAGGGCGGCCGATGTGTATGTGCGGGCCGGTGGCGGTGCCGGGGATGGCCCAGCGGAAGGCCGTGAAGGGGATGCCGGAGGAGCGCAGGTACTCCATCAGCGCGCGCCCCTCCGCGCTGTCGGGGCTGACGCCGACGTCCATCGCGTTGTGGTGCGCGTAGCCCCAGCGGTCGTGCACGGGCGACTGGCCGAACGAGCTGACGGGGAGCTGGCGGCCGAAGCTGCGCGTGAAGAACTGCATGACCGCGCCCGCCTCGTTGATTGACCACGCGCGCGAGCCGCCGTAGCGTATGTAGGCGGTCGTCGTCAACAGCCCGCCCGTCGCGCGCCGCGCCGCCTTGGCTTTAGCCAGAGCCTTCGCGGCGGCCTCCTCCGCTTCGGCTTCCACCAACGTCTCTGCGATCTGCACGTCGGCGCTCTTGAGCTGACCCTCCACTTTGGCGACCTCGGCGCGCGCCGTCCTGACGGCCTGCTCGTCCGCCTCCAGCGCGCTCTTCGAGATGAGCCCTTCCTTGTAAAGCTCGCGCGTCTTGTCGAGACGCTCTTCGGTGCGCTTCACGTTCGCCTCGTAGTGCTTGACGAGTTGTTCGAGGCTCGCCTTGTACTCTTTGGTCGCCTGCACCAACTGCTCGCGCAGCCGCGCGACCTCGCTCACCGGCGGGGCCTCTGCCTTCTTCTGCGCGGCCGCCCCCTTCTTCGCGCGCGCCCGGGACTTCTGCCGCGCGTGCGTGACGGTGGCGCAGAACGAGAGCGCCACGGCGAGGGCCAGCGCCGCCGTCCTTAGTCTCGCAGAGAGAATCATGCCGTCTCCTTTTAATCCCTGAGAGCCGCCCGATCAAGTCTCCAACGTGGCCAGCAGGGGGAAGTGGTCGGACGCCTCTCTGACCTTCGGGTTGTCGGTCAACACGCGGCAGTCTGTGACCCGTTCGTCATACTGCTTCGGCGTGAAGACGTAGTCGAGGCGGACGTGCGGGTCCCAGGTCGGGAAAGTGTAGCCGAGGTCTTCGGGGTGGAGGCGGCGGAAGGCGTCCGTGTAGCCGGCGGCGAGCAGGATTTGGATCGTCTGGTAGCGCACGCGCCCGCCGCTCAGCCAGACGAGCGCGCGCAGCCGCGGCGGGAGCTTCTGCGCGTCGAGCAGCTCGCCCGGCGCGAGCGTGTTGAAGTCGCCGACCATGACGTGAAAGCCGTGACTGCGCGCCTCGACCCACGCGAGCAGCGAGCGCAGCTCGCGCATCCGCCGCCGCTCGGTCCAGAAGGAGTGGACGGCGCTCAGGTGTATGCCGAAGACGACCAGGTCCGGGCCCTCAAGCTCGATCTCCATGAAGTGGCGGCGCGAGCCGCGTGGCCTGTGCCACTCGTGCCGCTTGACGGGGACGCGGCTCAGGTAGGCGACGGAGTTCCCCCCGTGCGCCGCGCGATATTTCAGCCCCGTCTCTTCCGACAGGCGTTCGACGACCCGCGGGTCGGTCGCCTCTTGAAAGACGACGAGGTCGGGGTCGGCTTCACGGACGACGGCCGCGAGCTGCGGCTCGCGCCCCACGCCCCCGTAGCGGACGTTGTAGCTGAGCAGTTTGAAGCTCAAGACTCGCCGACCTTCCCGATCAGCGTCAGGTAGGGTTGACCCATCCATTCGCCGCGCAGTTGCATGACGAAGTCGCGCGTGGCCTGGATGTTTACGGGTCGGCCCACCATGCTCACCAACCTGTCGCGCAGGGGGATGAGGTTGGGGGCGATGTCCGGGTCTTTGTCGGAGAGCGGCTTGGTGTGGATGCCCGGCAGGTAGAACCCGTCGAGGATGTACTCGCCGAGAACTTCCGTGCCGACGAGCGTGAGGTCGAGGTCGCTCGTGCCGGGGCCGTCGCCGTCGAACGGCGTGCCGTCCTTCCAGCGCTCGCCCGTCACGGCGCTCCCGCGCAGCACGACCGCCGTGTCTACGGGTATCGCCTGCCGCACGACTTCGCAGAACTCTCGGAAGCGCGACTCGTCGCCGCCGAAGGCCAGCCTGATGACGTTCTCGCGCATCTCCGCCTCGCTCAACTGCCCCTTCTCGTCGGCCAACCCGCCGCCCCCCTTGTGTTTGAAGTAGACGCTATCGTACCACCGCCCGGCCCAAACGCGACACGGCATAACGGTCAGAACCGCCCGTGATAGCGGGTGGGCCTTACACCGACGGCCGGTTGATTGATGAGAGGCACGCTGTCAGCAATCGCACCGCATACGCCACGCCCACCCGCTACCGCGGGCGGTTCTGACCTGTTTTTTTTGCTTGACTTAACCTCCGGCGGGGATATGATGCCCCTCCCCGAACCCTCAGAGGCTCTAACCCCGAACGAACCGGACACGGAGGACACACATGCAACAGAGCGCCTCGCGCCTGCGGCCGCGCAGTCTCGCCGCCGCCTGCCTGCTCATCCTGCTCGCCAGCGTTAACGCGTCCGCAGGTTGGACGACGAGCGGCAACAAGATCATCGCCCCGAGCGGCGCGGAGTTCCGCATCTCGGGCATCAACTGGTACGGCTTCGAGACCTCGGACAACATCGCACACGGGCTCTGGACGAAGGACTACACGGTCATCATCGACCAGATCAGGCAGTACGGCTACAACACCATCCGCATCCCCTTCTCGAACGCGATGTGGGAGCTGAACCCCGTCCCGAACGCCAACACGAAGAGCGCCTGCCCGACGTGCGGGAACAAGCGCGCGCGCGACATCCTCGCGCTCATCGTCAACTACGCGGGCTCGAAGGGGCTGCACGTCATCCTCGACAACCACCGCTCGACGGCCGGCAACTCGGCCGAGGGCAACGGGCTGTGGTACGTCGTCTCGGGCAAGAACAACTACTCCGAGCAGAAGTGGATCGCCGACTGGGTGAGCGTCCAGCGCTGGGCGCACGGCATCCCGCAGACGATGGGCGGCACGGACACCGTCACCGTCAACTACTACGCCTCGGACGGGCTGCCCGTCATCCTCGGCTACGACCTGCGCAACGAGCCGCACACGCCTTCGCGCACGCCCTACCTGAGCGGCGCGACGTGGGGCAGCGGCGACGGCATCGACCCGCGGACGAACCCGAACCCGAACCCTTTCGCGCCCGCCTGCGTGGCGACCTCGACCTGCAAGGACTGGCGGCTCGCGGCCCAGCGCGCGGCCGACACGATGCTCGGCGACGCACTGACGCGCGGGTGGGAGTACCCGCTCATCTTCGTCGAGGGCGTGAGCACCTACCCGACGGCCGCGGGCACGATGGCCGCGGGGCCTTACGACTGGTACTGGTGGGGCGGGAATCTTCTGGGCGTCAACGGCAACGCCGGGCACCCGGGCGCGCCGATTGTGTTGAACGCGGGCGGTAACGCGTCGGGCCTCGGGCCGCCGGTCAACAACCAGCTCGTCTATTCGGGGCACGATTACGGCCCGGTCGAGTACCGGCAGGCGTGGTTCAACGCCTCGACCTGTTACCGCAGCGGCTGTTCGTCTTCGAGCCTCGCGGACGTGTGGAAGAAGTTCTGGGCCTTCCCCAACCTCGCGGGCGGCGTCAACCCGGTCTGGCCGGGGCACGCGTCGTACCCCTGGGGGAACACAGGCCACACGGGCTACACGCAGGCCCCGGTCTTCATCGGCGAGGTGGGGACGGGCAAGACCGACGCCGACCTCTTTTACTCGGGCAACGGCTCGCAGGGGCAGTACTTCACGGACATGGTCAACTTCATCCAGAGCAGCTACAACCGGACGCCCGCCAACGACCCGGGCGTGCCCGTCAGTTCCCTGCACTGGACGTACTGGGCCGTCAACACCGAGGACGCCTACGGGCTGCTCGGGAGCGGCTACACCGGCCTCGCCAACGCGAAGAAGGAGTACACCTTCCTCTGCGCGATTCAACAGGGCCCGCTCGCCGTCCCCTTCGGCGCCGGCGCGGGACAGTGCGGCTCGACGGGGGCGCTGCCGAACCCGCAGTAAGGTCGAGAAGCCCCGAAGGGGCGAAATGAGATAGCCGGGGGCAGAGCGAAGGCGCAGCCTGAGCGCCGCCCCTGGTAACGTCGGGTAAAAATGTCGAGCCCTGAAAGGGCGAAATAACGGTCGATGTTATTCCGCCCCTTCAGGGCTCTTTGTCCTATTGCCAACGCTGACCAGGGGCGTTGCCCCTGGCTTTCACATTACGCCCCTTCGGGGCTCAGACACATTCACTCCACGTAAGACCTCGTTAGTTTCCTGAAGTGGTAACCCATCGCGGCGAGTGTGACGGCGTGGGCGAAGTTCTGGCGGTGCTCGGTCAACGTCCGCTTCATGTAGCGCCAGAAGTCGAGGCGCGCGCCGTCGATGATGCCCAGGACGAGGGCGATGCGCGCGAAGGCGGCGATGTCGCTCGTCAGGCGCGTCTTGCGCGGCTCGGGCCCCTGCGTCAGGTGCGACAGGCAGTCGAGCGCGCGCTGGTAGTATTCCGCGGGGCTGTAGATGGTCGAGAGGATGCGCTTGTAGCCCTCGACGAGCTTGCCCGTGTCCATGCGCGGGACGAAGTTGAGCGAGCCCTCGGTGTTATTCCCCGAACTCTCCTTCAGCAGACGCCCCTCCTTCTTCAAGCGACGCCAGAGCTGCGTGTCGGGGAGCGCCGTCAGCAGGCCGACCATCGCGAGCGGGATGGCGCTCTCGCGTATGAAGTTGATCTGGCGGTCGAAGATGTCCTCGGGGTCGCTGTCGAAGCCGACGATGAAGCCGGCCATCACCTCCATCCCGTACGACTGAATCTTGTGGACTGACTCCAGAAGGTCGCGCCGCGTGTTCTGCCCCTTCTGCGCCTCCTTCAGGCTCTCCTCGACCGGCGTCTCGATGCCGAGGAAGACGCGGCGGAAGTTCGCGCGCCGCATCATGTCTAACAGGCCGTCGTCCTCGGCGAGGTTGACGCTCGCCTCCGTGATGAAGGAGAAGGGGCGGCCGTGCCGCTCGGACCAGTCGATCAGCTCCGGCAGGAGGCGTTTGACGTTGCGCTTGTTGCCGATGAAGTTGTCGTCCACGATGAAGACGAGCCCGCGCCAGCCCGTCGCGCGCAGCGCGTCCAGCTCCGCCAGCATCTGCTCGTTCGTCTTCGTGCGCGGCACGCGCCCGTATATCTCGATGATGTCGCAGAACTCGCACTGGAACGGGCAGCCGCGCGAGTACTGGACGCTCATCGCGCTGTAGCGGTCGAGCTCGGCCAGTCGAAAGTGCGGGACGGGCGTGGAGGTCAGCGCGGGGCGCTCGGCCGCCTCGTAGAAGCGCTTCGGCTCGCCGCGCTCCAGGTCTTTGATGAACTCCGGGAAAGTCGTCTCGGCCTCGCCGACGAAGATGTGGTCGGCGGCGGGCAGTTGCTCGGCGCTGGTCGAGACGTAGGGGCCGCCGACGATGACGCGCTTGCCCTTCGCCTTGCAGCGCGCGACGACGCTCTCCAGCGACTCCCGCTGCACGATCATCGAGCCGGCGAAGACCATGTCGGCCCACTCGATGTCCGAGTCCTTCAAGCGCCGGACGTTCATGTCCACGAGGCGACGCTCCCAGGTCTCGGGCAGCATGGCCGAGATGGTCAGCAGCCCGAGCGGAGGGAACGGCGCGCGCTTGCCCTCGAACTTGAGCGCGTGGCGGAAGCTCCAGTATGTGTCGGGGAATTCCGGGTAGACCAGCAGAACCTTCATCTCGCGACCTCCTGTGGCGTGGGCTTTACGGTCGAAAAGGCACACCGCTTCGTCCGACTTCGGGGGAAGCTCGAATAGGGGCTCGGTTAAGGAAACCTTCTAGTCGCCGCTGCTGGCGGCCGGGGTCGTGACGGCGGCCGAGACTTCGGACGCGCGACGGCGCGACGCGCGCCACTTCGAGAACCCCTCGCGCGCGAGCGAGGAGATCGTCCGGCGGTTCTCGTAGAGCAGCCTCAGCCACGCGCGCCGCGTCATCTGCGGGAAGTAGATGCCGCGGAAGAAGAGCCGCGCGACGAAGACGCTGATGCGGTACTTGATGTGGTGATCTTTGATCGACTCGACCGCCTGCCGGTTGCGCTCGGGGCTGTAGGAGGCCTCCCACGCGCGGCGCGTCTCCATCCGCGCCTCCTCGATCGACATCTTCAGCGGCGCGTGCGCCATCACGAACGGCGCGAAGTCGAGCCAGTGCTTCGGCCGCGCCAGCCGCCCCGCCCTCTCC
>DATMVD010000045.1:0-55077 GCA_035563535.1 Pyrinomonadaceae bacterium
GAGGCGGCCCTCGGCCGCGTCGTTGATGAGCTGGACGAGCTTGGACGGCGGGGCGAGCCCGTAGGCGCGCGTCCACTGCCCCCTCGCGTCGTTGCCGACGAGCACCGTCGGCGTGTGGTCGGAGGGGCTGGCGGTCGCCGCCCCGAGCGCTCTCAGCAGCTCGTCCACCTGCGGCTTCGCGCCCGTCAGGAGCGTCCAGCCGGGGCCGGCCTTGAACTTCCCGCCCCACGCCTTCAGGCGCTCGGGCGTGTCGGTCGCCGGGTCAACCGAGATCGAGATGAGGCGCACGTCGCGCCCGGCGCGCTCGCCCAGCTCCCTCTGCACGCGCGCGAAGGTCGCGCCCAAAGGCGGGCAGACGGTCGTGCAGGTGGTGAAGACAAAGTTGACGGCCACGACCTTCCCCTTCACGAGGTCGGTGTAGAAGCGCACCCTGCGCCCGTCCTGGTCGAGCAGCTCCACGTCGGGGATGCTCATGCGGGAGTTGTCGGAGGCCGCGCTCCCCCCGTGCGCGGCCCCGTGCGTCTCAGTCGCGGCTACCCCTTCGCGCGACGGGCGCAAATCCATCTTGCACTTCGGGCAGGAGCCGGGCTTCGCCGACTTCATCTCGGGGTGCATCGGGCACGTGTAGCGCGCCGCCGTCTGGCGCGGCTTGGCCGGCCCGTGGCCGTCGTGCCGCGCGTAAGCCGGTGCGACGAAGGCCAGCGTCACCGTCAACAGTAAGGCCGCGCGCGCGGCGGACGAAAGCAAAGTCCGAAAGCTCATCTCCCCTGCCCTTTCACCCCGCGCCCGCCTGCAACGACAGGTGCGGCAACTGCCTGAAGCCGACGCCCTGCGACCGGCTCTCGACAAAGACCATGTAGAGGCCGTCCTGCGGGACGTTGACCTCCAGCTCGTAGACGCCCTCCTTCGGCAGCCGGGTCGCTTTAAGCTTAATCCGCACCATCACACTATGGGATTAAACACCTAGCGAGTTTTTGATTTTTCCGTGGGGCTGAAATTATTGCTCCGGGTCGTAGCGTCGGATTTCGTCTTGTCGTTGACCGGAACTGGCGTGAATGGTAAATCACCAAATTTGACGCCGCGCGAAGGGACGCTGACCAGCACGTTGTAGAGTCCGGCGCGCGGGAACACTTGGGTCACCTCATAGATCCCCGGCTCTGCGGCTTTAGCCCACTGGCGTTCCTGCCAGATCCCCGGCGGCTCAAAGATAAGCACGTGCACGTCAGTGAGTCCGTTGACGGGCTGGCCGTTGCTGCGATCAGTGATCTTGAAACGCAGCTTCACTGCCTGTCCGACGTGTAAGCGTTCATCTTTAAACATCGGCTGAACAGCGATGGAAGACCCGCTATGCGGCGATTCGGCGTCGGGCGAGTCGCCGACATGGATTTCAAAGCAGTTGACCATGCGCGGCTGGTCAATAATGAACGGGACATCGAAGCGCCCTGCGGTTCTCAGTTTCACGGGTGATGAATAGACCCCCGGCGCAACCTCCGAGAGGCTGTGGTCAAGAATCATAAGGGCGCGCGGGCGTCGCTTGTAATTGGTATAAGTGCCCATCGGAGCCATCATGCCCTCGACGTAGTAATAGAGCATCATGTCGGGCGCGTTGGCGATCATGGCGGCGTTGCCTTCCGGCGTCGGCGCAATCATGTCGGACACGCCAATCTCGCCCGGCAGCGTGCTCGGCGGCTTCTGACCGGCCTGTACGTCAACCGGCGCAATCTTCCCCTTGCCGACCATCCCCAGTTCGATTAAGGAAAACTTCTCGGACTCCGTGCCGCGAATGTAAGCGTAGCGTTTGGTGAAGGTCACTTGATCGGGGCCTTTAACGACGCCGGCGGTGCCGATGATGGTGTTGGTCGCGGCGTCGATGACCGAGACAGTGTTATCGGTCTGGTTAAGGGCGAAAGCATAGCGGCCTCCCGGCTCGAAGCGCAGCGCCACGATGCCGCGCTTGACCGGAATGTTCTTTACAACCTGCCGGCGCGCGGGGTCGATGACGGCGATGTCCGTGCCGTTGATGGCCGCGACGTAGATGAAACCGCCGAGGCTGCTATAGGCTACCGGGACGGGCGTTTTGCCAGTGGGAATATCAGAAATCTTTTTGAAGGTTTGTGCGTCGATGACGGAAACGGTATCGGCGGCGCTGTTGGTGACGTAGGCGTAGCGTCCGTCCTGTGTGAAGGCGATGAGATGAAGTCCCGCCCCGGCGGGGACGGTGGCGACGAGTTGCCGGGTCGTCGAATCTATCACGGCCACTTCCGGCGAGCCGTCCAGTCCGACCCAGACGAAGCGGCCATCCGGGTCGAGCGCGATGCGCATTGGTTTGTTCCGGCGACCGACGGGAATCGTGCCGACGAGTTTACGGGTGATGGTGTTGACGACGGCGACGGCCGACTGCTGCGGGAGCGTGACGTAGAGAAATTCTTTGTTCTTCGAGAGAACCCAGTCAGCCCCGGCTCCCGGCAGGGGGACGATACTTTCTAGTTTCGTTCGACTGAATGCCACTTGCGGGTTGATGAACGTGATCGTGTTGTCGTCGTTGAGGGTCAGTATGTAGTAGCTGTTGAGGTTGATCTCGGGGCGCACGCTGAGCAGCCCTCCCGCGAACGTGCGAATCTTGTCTTTACACTCGGCCTCGCTCGGCGCGCGCGCGTCGCGGCGCGCACTGAACCACGCGTTGGGATGTAGTCCCGTGACGGGCTGGCCCGTGTCCGCGTAGGTAATGCGAAAGGTGGCGGTGGCGTCGGCCCCGGCCGCGACTCCGCTGGTCGGACTGCCCTGCCCCGTCCTTGCAACGACCGTGAAGTCAACACGGACGCCCTCTTTCTCAAAACGCTGAGAGAGAGAGGCCGGAGCCTTCGGGCCGGATTCGCCGGAGCGTCGGTCTGCGGCCGGCCGCCTGGCAACCTTCGGGGAAATAGTCTGCGCCTGCACGAAGTTCGCCGTCGCCAGAATGAACAGCAGCAGGCGGAGCGTTGCCGAAACCCTTGTCTCCCGCCCCGTCAACACAGTGTGCATTTTGAGTTCTCCCGACCGGAGGGTTTTCGTGTGGCGTTCGTCTTCCGGGGACAAAAGCGGGGCGAACATGCCGTAGCGTGTTCGCCCCGCGAGTCGAAGAGTCCTACCTCGGCGTGACGCGGAAGATGCCCCACAGTCCTCCGCCGCTAAACTGGAAGCTCTCCTGTGTCCGATAGAGAAAATCGCCCGGCCGGCTGAACAGCCCGCCGGCCGTCGTCAGGATGTTGACGTGGCGCGTCGGCCCGATGCCGCTCTCCGAACCAATCTCAAACGTGCCGGGGTTGTTGCCCTGTTTCGTCGAGTTGAGAATCCACGGCTCGAAGTTCCAGTGATGGCCGTGGAGCGTGAAGGCGTGCTGGCGCGGGTGTCCTGCCGGGTGGAGCACGCGGAACCGCACCGGCTCGCCCGCGCGCGCCGTGAAGACCGGCGTCTCCGGGTCGCCGCACGCGCCCGCGCAGCCCGGATTATACTGGGTCGAACTGAGCACGTTCGTCTGATCCTTGTCGTTCAGCCCGTCCGGGACTTGCTCGATGCCTAGCCCCAACCGTCCCCAGAGCGGCTCGGTGCGATAGTTGAACGCCTTCATGCCGGAGTCTTCCGAATCGTCCTCCCGCCCGATGTTGAGAAGCGGTTGCCCGTTCCTCTGCACGCTCAGGTCGTCTTGATAAAGCACGACGTGTTCGCGGAAGAGCACCGCCCCGCCCGGTGCCATGACGTAGGCGCTCGCGTTGCGGTTGGTGTCAGTCGCCCACGTCGAACCCTCCGGCTCGATGATGAGCGCGCCGATGGCTCCGTGGGAGGCGTGCTTGATGACATCGCCCATGTCTCTCAGGTTGGTCGCGCCGAACTCGATGGGCGCCGGGACCAACTCGCCGGTCGCCATGTTCTGGATGCGGTCGCCCGCATACCACTGGTAGGTGATGTTCTGGCCGGGGCCGACCGTCGAGTCGCGGTTGAAGCCGACCTTCGCGCCGTCGTCGGTGAAGGTGTCGAACGAGACGAGCTGCGGATGCAGGCTGACGCGGTTCGACGTTTTCACCTGATTGAAGTTGAACTTGTTGACGATCATCGGCATCAAGTTCCAACTGGGCGACTCGGGCAGTACGTTCGGCAGGTTGTTGGCGAGCGTGACGTTGATGCACTCGCCCGCCGCCGCGCGCAGTATCAAAGGCTCCGGCTTCTTCTGTCCCGCGCGGAGGCGCGCCTCTTCGTTCACATCGACGAAGAGAATGGCGTTCGGGTCTTTGATGCCGAAGCGGTTGTTGTAGATGAGTTGGCCGCCGGGCAAGAGGTCGCGCGCGAGCCACGCCCTGACGGAATAATTGCGCTGCGGCGCGCCGGGCGGACAGACGCCTATAGTCGCCGACGGCGACGGCGGCTCGGGAGCTTTGGGCGTCGATGGGTCGGCCGAGGAATCCTTGAGGGGCTCAAGTTTCCGCTGATCCCCATTCTCGTCGGTGACAAAGCCGCCGATGAGGGGATTGTAGACGCGCATGATGCCCCACTGTCCGTCCCACAGGTTGTCGGTCGCCGCGGATGAGTAGAGGTGGTCACGGAAGCCGCGTCCGACGCCCGGCACGTCCACGTCGGGCACGGGGAGCGGATTAATCTCGAACTCGAAATGTTCGGAGATGCCGATCTGCTGGCCGTTGCGATAACCGGAATTCGGCGCCGACGGCTCGAAGAGCCACTTGAAGCCGTGCAGGTTGAAGACGTGTTGCTCCTCCTGTGCGCCCTGCGTGATGCGAACCTGCACGCGGTCGCGCTCGAAGACCGGGAGAATCGGAGTAAAGGGATCACCGTGCAGGTGAGAGTTGAAGACGTTCGACATGTCGCCGGACGGGTCCGTCTTCTGCTTGACGAAGCCGCTAGCGTCGCGCACGAAATTCCCGGCGGCATCCTTCTGCGCGATGCGATGTGGAATCGGCTCGTTGCGATAGTTAATCAGTTGGGTGCCGGGATCGGCGGCCGAAATCGCTTCCGGGTGCGGCATCTGCGTCGGCTCGATGCCGATGGGCAGCGGAGCCTCTTTACGCCCGGGCGGGTTGACGGGCTGAAGGTCTGCCGTGTAGACGATGGCGAAATCGGCAATCGACAGGTTGAACTCGCGGAAACTGCGCCCGGTGGTCGGCAGCGTGGTCGGGCCGACGATGATGTTGGCGGCGTAAGATGTCGGGCCGCCGTCGGGACGCGTACCCATCGGACGACCGTCCAGCGTCTGCCATTGCGAGCCGGTCGGCTCGACGACCAGCGCGCCGTAGAGTCCGTGATGCTGGTGTGAGCTGGGGCCGAAGTGGTCGTGCGTGAAGACGGTGCGGATCGTCCGGTCAACGCCGCTACTGTTGAGCAACGTGTCGGCCCACCAGCGCTGCACGGTCGTCTGCGCGCCCTTGTAGTCGCCGATTCCGTTGCGGTCTAAGTCGGGGCCGGAGCCGAACTTGGGATGCGGCTTCTCCGTCAGTTTAGTACTCCCGGGAAAGGCATTATTAGCGTGGATGCGCTCCTGCACCTCGCCGGGCGAGAACGTTCCATCCTCGTAGTTCCAGCCGTTGCCCGAGCCGTCGGACGAAGTCACGTCGAACTTCACGAGATGAATGTGCTGACCGATGGTGTCGGTCGGCGTGAAGATTTGAAAATCGTCGATGTTGAGGACGTGCGGCACGAGGTTGGTGGCGCTGAAGTTGATGCAGTCGTCGGAATTCGCGCGGAAGAAGAGGGGCTCGGGCTTGCGCGCGCCGTCGCGCGTCGCTATCGCATCATCTTCAAGCGTCGTGATGCGCGCCTGCCGGTCGTGCCACCCGGAACGGTTGACAGGCATGTCGAATTGAATATAAGCGGCGCGGTAGTTGCGCACCGGCGTGCCGGGGGCGCACGGGTCGGCGAAGGGCGCGCCGGCAACCGGCGGCTGCCCGTTGACGAGGAAGAGGCCGGGCGTGCCCTGCGGCGTGTACGAGGGGTAGCCGCGCGCAGGCCATCCGTATTTGGTCACGACCGGCACGCTCGAAACAGACTGTGTGAACCCGTCCTCCGGCGGGAGACAGGGAGCAAAGTCGCAACTCGGCGGAATCGCTGGCTCACCACTCGCGGACGAGGACGGGGTCGTGCCGACTTCACAGTTCGCCGTCTCACCGCAAGGATTAAGCTTCTCAATTGTCTCGCAGTACTTGCAGGGCTCGTTAAGGCTCGGGACGTGCACGGTCATCTGCGCTATCGTCCCCTCATGAAAGCGCATCGCCGTCTGTTCGAGAGCCGTGCCGCCGTGCGGAAGGAATTCGAGTTTGGCCGAGACAAGCTCGCGCGCAAACTGGAGAAGGGTGCTGCGACGCGCCGTGATGCTCGGAAAGGCCGGCGCGGCCGGATCAGGGTCATTCGCATCGTAGGTGTTGAGCACGCGTTGTGCAACCGGGTCTAGCAGCAGGTGCGGCTCGATGGCCGCTTCGCCGTCTATCACCTGCGCGCTCAAGATGCGATGGCGCGGCAGTCCGCCGTCCCACTCTATGTCGAGCGGAGGCTGCGGCGGACGATGCCCTACGACGAACGGTTGGTTGTAATTTCTGCCGATATAGAAGGGGTAGCCGGGAAATTCATTCGACGGCATCGGCGGCATCGCCCTGTCTTTTAAGGGCACGATGGCGGGTGTCGGGACGCCGCCCGCAATCTCCGCATCCGGCAGGTTGCGGGAGGCAGTGCCCGACTCGAACACGTCATGGACTCTCCAGAGTTCCCACATGCCCTGCGCGAAGTGCGGGTAGAGGTGGCAATGGAAGATCGAGTCGCCGGGCGTCAGGTTACGGTTGCCCGAGCCGCCGTAGTTAATCTCGTAGGTGAAAGAACCGCCGGGCGAGATGGTTTGCGAATCCAGATAGGTCGAACTGTCGTCGCGCGGGCTTTGCAGCCATTGATGCGCGTGAAGGTGGAAAACATGCGTCTCTTTGCCGACGTGCATGTTGCGGTAACGCACGGGGTCGCCGAGGTAGGAGTGATGCACGTTAGAGGGGTCGTCCGGGTAGAGCGCCTCGACGGCCTTGCCCGAAGCATCTTTCCTCACGAGCAGCGCCGGGTCGCCGTTAACCGACGACTCCAGGAAAAAGTCTTCAAACTTGCACTCCTTACAGTTCTTCGACGGGCCGATGCCTTTGCGATTAGCCAGCAGAATCGAGCCTAATCCGGACGCGCCGTAGTTGACCGCGAACCCGTCGCGCACGCCGTGGAACAACTCCTCTTCGAGTTCCGGGAATGCCTGCACGGCCTTGATCTCGTCGTGGAAGAGCACCGTGAACTCGCGGAAAGGCTCGCCACAAATGCTGGTCGGCGGCGCGTCCGTGCAGTCTTCGACGAAATCCGTGATGAGCGCATTGAGATCGGTGTGGATGATCTCGCCGCCCGGACTCAACATGTTGAGAATGGGTTCGCCGTCCGCGTTCACCGCCTCGTAATTGATCTTCGGCGTGCCGTTCCGGTTTCTCTCCGGCAGCGTCACCGCCGCCAGCTCCGCGGCCGTCACTTGCGAGCGATACCATTTCGCGCCTTTCGGTTCGACGTTGACCGAGCCGAAGAGTCCGAGCCCGGCCTGGCCGTTATCGCCCTCGGCGCCGGCGGGCGCGCCCATCGAATACATCAAATATTGCCCCTGCTTGGCCGCATACCATTTGTAGGAGAGAGTCTGGCCGGGCGCGGCCAGCGACGACGCGTTGCGCCCGACGTTCGCCCCATCCGACTGCACGCCATCGACGTAATCAAGTCCATTGACATGCACGGAGGCGGTGCGCGTCAGAGTGGAATTATTATTCGGTCTGCTCGGGGTGAGCAGGTTCGTGAAGTTGACCTGCAAGCAGTCGCCTTCGTTAACGCGTAAGACAATCGGACGCGGACGCTTGCCCGCCCGGAGCCGGACGTTGCCGGGGCCGGAGCCGACGACATCGCGACGCAGGGCATAAATCATGCCCGCCGGATTGAAAGCGCCGAAGCGGTTGTAGGTGTAGACCTGGTCTAAGGCGACCACATTGGCCGTCACCGTCTCCAGACATACCGGGGCGGTCGGAAGCGGCGGCGGCGGCGGCGGCGGCGGGGTAGGAGTTGGCGGAGGATCAATACATTTTAAACACGGCGTCGGTGTCGGGGCGGGCTGGCAGTACATGGTCTCGTCGCAAACCGGCGGAGGTGTGGCTTGCGGCGTGGCTGTATTCGTTTCTTGAGTAGAGGGCTCCGGCGTCGGCGTCTGATTCTGAGTAGTTGATGTTGAACTCGAATCGGAAGAGGCCGTTGCCTGATCCTCCAATTCATTGGAGACTGGGATGACGCCGTCGTCTAACGACTGCGCGCGGGCAATCCCTTGAAAACAGATTGAAGATAGTGCGATGAAGAACAGGCTCAGGAACAGGGTAAGTCGAGGACACGAGGTGCGGTTCATACGGACTCCTTCTTGAACCGTCGCGCACTCTGGCTTAAGATGTGGGCTGCTAGGCGATACATCTTCTGCGCCGGATGAGCGACGGAAGTTGTGTTGTCAACAAGGCTCCGTCGCTACCTGCAAGTAGCGGCGGAGTTTTTCTTTTACTGTGATTGGAGGATGACCGGTAGAAGTCTTGAACCTTCAAGACAGATTTCGAGATTGTAGCCGGCGATTCGCTGATAGGAGAATGCGTACAACAGCGAGGCGGCTGCACTCTTACCTATAGTTTTGGGAGATAGTCAGCGTGGGGAAATGGATGACTATATTGCAATAAAATTGTACTTTGATTGCAGGCTGCAGAGTAACAGGTACTTCGAATATGTCAATGGGGAAAACTTCAAGAGTTCATGGCGAAATTGTGACAACGCATAAACTGTTCTCGGTTAAACTTTAAGAAATAGGTCTGCGACGGGGCGGCGGTTTTGAGCGAATAATAAGGATGAACAGTGTGCGAATTGGCACTGCTGCCCCTTGAGAGGAGGTCAGGTGCGGGCGGCGACTCCGTGTCTGAAGTCGCCGCCCGCACCTTAATCAGTTATCACACCTGAACGTGTTCGTGCCGTCTCACCCGCCCAGGCTACTGGGCGCGGGAGAGATCGCGTTGCAAAAATGGCAGTGTTGCAGGAATTGCACCCAGCGCTATAATCCGGCCTTCAGCTCAGTCGTCACCATCTGGGGATCACACTCTTGAAGCACCCTAAGTCCCCGTTTAAGTGGCGTCACTTCGAGCCCACCATCATCCTCTTGTGCGTCCGTTGGTATTGCCGGTACCAGCTCTCCTACCGCGACCTCGAGGAGATGATGAGCGAGCGCGGACTCTCGGTGGACCATACGACAGTCCGGCGGTGGGTGCAGAAATACGCGCCGGAGATCAACAAGCGGATGCGGCCTCACCTGAAGATGAGCGGCACGTCTTACCGCCTTGATGAGACATACGTGAAAGTCGGGCGGAGTGGAAGTACCTTTACCGCGCTGTAGACTCCGCCGGGCAGACGCTTGAGTTCATGCTCTCCGCAAGGCGCGACGTTTCCGCCGCGAAACGCTTCTTCAAGAAGATAATGAGGGCCGATCACCGGAGGCTGCCGTTCACCGTCGGAACTGATAAGCATGCCTCCTACCCGGAGGCATTCGCCGCCTCAATCAAAGAGCGAGTCTTGCCTGTCGATTGTAAGCTGCGTAGAGTGAAGTATCTCAATAATGTGATTGAACAAGACCACCGGGCTATCCGCAGGAGGTGGCGAGCGATGCAAGCCTTCCGCTCGTTTCACACGGCCGAGCGCACGCTGGAAGGGGTCGAATCTTTGCACATGATGAAGAAAGGGCAAGTCAAAAGGCTGGACGGCAGAGACGCGGTAGGGCAGGCGAGGTTCGTCGCGAGCCTGTTCCCTCCGTGGTTGAATCACGGCGAGTCCGGGCGAACACTCCGGGGTAGGTCTGTAGTGTTGTATTATGACGGCCCATGGGGTTTGCCGCCGCGTCCGGGTCGCGGGGTGAGGAGGAGCTGAATAACGGAAAAGCAAGCCGTTGACGCCGAAGGTAAGCTCACCATCCCGCCGCGCTTCTCCAAGACGCGCGGCCTGCGCCACGGCGACGAGTTGGTGCTCGTCGAGGCCGCAGAAGGGATATTAATCTACCAACACGGCGTTGATCCATTAGCTGCTCGCTGGTGGAACAGTCTTGGCGAGGATGAGCGTGGGCAGGCACAGACTGAGGCCCGCCGCTACCAGGGCTTGAGCGAGGAGGAGCGTTACTGCATCTGGGGCGAGGGGGCGGAGTCAATCGGAGAGGACGCGGAAGGAGACGAGGAACCTCCCCGCCTAGTAGCGTCCTGTGCTTTACGCCTCGCGTACTCGCAGCGCCGGAGTCAATTAAACTCGCTGCACAACTCATCACGGGGGAACAGCTTTTACACGTGATGTGGGGGTAAGCGGGGTAGCTAGTGTGACAAGGGTAACGGTTTACTCCGCCCATAATATTTGAACAAATGACAAATTCCGCATGCAGAAAGGTTTGGCCGTGACGGAGCTTTTATCCTATAACAAGTACCTGCGCGTGCCCGAGCTGATCGGGTTGCAGGGGTGCCTGTCCGACCCCGCGCACCACGACGAGCTGCTCTTCATCACCGTCCACCAGGCGTACGAACTCTGGTTCAAGCAGGTGCTCCACGAGATCGACGCGGCGCTCTCGGCGATGCAGGCAGACCGCGCGCCCGTCGCCGCGCGCGCCCTCTCGCGCGTCGCCGAGATAGAGAAGCTGCTCGTCACGCAGATCCACATCCTCGAGACGATGACGCCGATCAACTTCCTCGGCTTCCGCGACCAGCTCAACCCCGCGAGCGGCTTCCAGTCGATGCAGTTCCGCGAGATAGAGTTCTCTTCGGGCCTCAAGGACGACGCCATCCTGCGCGCCTTCCGCGACGACGAGTTCGCGTCCGAGAGGCTGCGCGCGCGCATGGACGCGCACGCGCTCGGCGAGGAGTTCTTCGCGCTGCTCTCGCGGCGGGGGCTGGACGCCCCGCCCGACGACGCCTCTCTGGCGGACGAGGAGCGGCGCAGGCGCTACGGCCGCCGGGTGCGCGCCGCGCTCGAAGTCGTCACGCACTTCGAGGAGCGCTACGAGGAGTACCAGCTCTCCGAGGCGCTCGTCGCGCACGACGAGTTCTTCGCGCTCTGGCGCTACCACCACGTTAAGATGGTCGAGCGGATGCTCGGCACCAAGAAGGGCACGGGGGGCAGCGAGGGCGTGGGGTATCTCAAGACCACGCTCGACAAGAAGTTCTTCCCCGAACTCTGGGAGGCGCGCACTTACCTCGACTCGACCCACGGCGCGGGCGGCTGCCCCTTCGCCGGACGCTGAAGGAGGCTGACGAAACTGCATGTTCTGGGTCTTCGCACTGCTGTTCCTGATCGTCCTATACGGCGTGCTCGTCCGGTACGCCCGCTCCGTCGCGCGCAAAAAGAAAGAGATGCGGGGACGCCGACACAGGGCGACACGGTCGGGCTCGTCTTCCGAGTCTTACGACGGCGGCTCCGGTCTCGCGCACACCCATTACGGCGGACACTCGGATTACGCCTCGTCGTCCGAAGGCGCTTACAGTTCCTCATCGGATTACGGCGGCGGGGGTGACTTCGGCGGCGGCGGAGCCGGTGGCGACTTCGGCGGTGGCGACAGCGGAGGCGACGGAGGTGGCGGTGGCGGCGACGGCGGTGGCGGCGAATAGAGACCTATGAGAGTCGAGTTCCCCGAGCGCTTCAACATGGGCGACTACTTCCTCTACCACAACGTGGAGGAGGGGCGCGAAGGTAAGGTCTGCCTGTACTACCGGGACGAGACGTACACGTACGGCGAGGCGGCGCGTCGGTCGAACCGCGCGGGGCGCGCGCTGCGCGAGCTGGGGCTGAGGGTGGAAGACCGCGCGCTCGTAGTGCTGCCCGACTGCCCGGAGTTCGTCTGGACGTGGTTCGGCATCAACCGCGTGGGCGGCGTCATCACGATGGTGAACCCGCTGCTGCCGGCGGACGACTACCGCTACTACCTCGAATACACGCGCGCCCGCGTCGCCGTCATCCACGAGTCCCTTTTGGAGAACTTCACGCAGGCCGCCCGCGGCGCGAAGCACTTGCAGAACGTCCTGGTCGTCGGCGAAGAGAGCGGGGGCTTTCACTCGTTCGCCGAAGTCCTGAGCGCGCAGCCGGACGAGTTAGTACCCGCCGACACTCACCGCGACGACATAGCCATCTGGCTCTTCACTTCGGGCTCGACCGGCCACCCGAAGGGCGCGGTGCACTTGCAGCACGACCTGCCCTTCAACACGGAGTGCTACGCGAAGGGCGTGCTCGGGGTGAGCGAAAATGATTTGACCGTCTCCGTCCCCAAGCTCTTCTTCGGCTACGCGACGGGCACGAACCTCCTCTTCCCCTTCGCCGCGGGCGGCGCCACCGCGCTCTTCTCCGAGCGCTCGACGCCCGAGAAACTCTTCGAGGTCGTCGAACGCTACCGCCCCACCATCCTCACGAGCGTGCCGACGATGATCAACGGCATGCTCAACGTGGAGGGCGCGGCGCGGAGAGATTTATCCTCCCTTCGCATGTGCCTCTCGGCGGGCGAGGCGCTGCCCGAGGAGCTGTACCGCCGCTGGGTCGAGACCTTCGGCGTCGAGATTTACGACGGCATCGGCTCGGCCGAGATGTTCCACATCTACATCACGAACCGCCCGGGCGACGTGAAGCCCGGCAGCCTCGGCCGCGTCGTCGAGGGCTACGAGGCGCAGGTCGTTGACGGGGAGGGGCGGCCCCTGCCCGCGGGCGAGATGGGAACCCTTCGCATCAAGGGCGATTCGGCGGCGCTCTGCTACTGGCAGGCGCACGAGAAGTCGAAGCAGACCTTCGCGGGCGACTGGTGCACGACGGGCGACCAGTTCCACTTCGACGCGGACGGCTACTTCTGGTACCACGGCCGCACCGACGACATGCTCAAGGTCTCGGGCGTCTTCGTCGCGCCCGCCGAGATCGAGAACTGCCTGCTCCAGCACGAGGCCGTGCTCGAAGCCGCGGTCGTCGGCCACGACCCCGGAGACGGGCTCGTCAAGCCCAAAGCCTTCCTCGTGCTGCGCGAGGGCCACGCCCCCGGCGAAGAGCTGGCGCAGTCAGTCAAAGAGTTCGTCAAGTCGCGCCTCGCCCTCTACAAGTACCCGCGCTGGGTCGAGTTCGTCCCCTCGCTCCCCAAGAACGACCGCGGGAAGATCGACCGCAAGAAGCTGAAAGAGGCGTGAACCGTAACAGGAGCGTGAACCGTAAACCGTAAACCGTGACAAGAGGAGGGCAGTTTCCTTCCTGTCACGGTTTACGGTTTACGGTTCACGGCACTTATGCCCTTCTCAACGCGCATCACCGTCCGCTTCGGCGACTGCGACCCGGCGGGGCTGGTCTACTACCCCGCGCTCTTCCACTACTGCCACGCGGCGATGGAGGAGTTCTTCGCCGCGCGGTGCGGCGTGCCCTACCCGCGTCTGATGTCGGAGCGCCGGCTCGGGTTCCCGACCGTCAACGTGCGCGCCGAGTTCTTCGCGCCGTTCGTCTACGGCGATGAGGCCCTGGTCGAGGTGTGGGCCTCCGGCGTCGGCCGCACCTCCGTCAAGTTCGAGTACCGCCTGCGCCGCGCCTCAGACCAAGCGCTCTGCGCCAGCGCCACGCACGTGCAGGTCGCGATGGACTTAGACTCCCGCCGCCCCGTGCCCCTCCCCGAAGACCTCCGCCGCGCCTTCGAGCAGAGCGCCGGCTGACCCCGCCGCCCCCTTGGAAGACCCGGCGCAATCGTCATTTCAACCAACGGAACTACTCGGAGGCGACTCGGCGAAGCGCGCGGCCCCGCGCATTCCGCGGCGTCTGCGCCGCATCTCTTGATGCGGGCGTTTGACAGTCGGCGCCACTTCCAATAGGATGCCGCAGCCGTCAGAGTACAGGTCTCCCGCGGGCGCGTTCAGACAGTCACGGCTGCGCCCCGTTTGAATAGCCGCGTAGAAGCACGGGTCAGGCTCGTCAGTTCCGGCCACATTCCCCGTCTCAAACTGAACGCTATAGCAGTCCGCACGCAACGGGCGCGGCGCTCTTCTGTGGCGCGCCCACGAGTTAACTCTTGTCCCAAACAAGTTCGAGCCAAGGAGAAGCATGAAGAAGATTACATTGTTCGCCGTCTTAATTCTCACAGTCTCTTTCGTCATGGCGACGCCCAACCGCGCGGCGCTGGTCGATTGCGACCGCGTCGTCGTCACCGGCGACGACATCACCGAGCAGCCCGAGAACACGCCGCCCACGGACAACTGGGTGCTCTACAAGCGCGCCGCCGGCGACGGCGCGACCCGCGTCGGCCCGGCCACGCCGCCGTCCGGCGTCGGCAGCTACGAGATCGTGACGCCGACCGGCGCCGACAAGGCCACGCTCTTCAACTACGACCACGTCGGCACGAACCTCTCCGACATCGACAAGATCGGCTACTCGACCTACCGCACGGCGGGCAGCGCCCAGCAGGTGACGGCGCTCAACATCCAGGTTGACATCAACGGCCTCAACACCCCCGGCGGCTTCACCACGCTCGTCTTCGAGCCCGTCTACAACACGGCGCAGGGCGCGGTCGTGAGCGGCCAGTGGCAGACGTGGGACGCCTACATGGGCGGCTCGGCCATCTGGTGGTCTTCGAACCCCATCAACGTCGCGCCCAACCGCGACACCTTCGTGACGTGGCAGGCCATCGTCCAGAACAACCCCGACGCGGTCATCCTCGGCGGCTTCGGCCTCAACCAGGGCAGCGGCAACCCCGCGCTGGTCGCCGCCTCGGACAACCTCTCCATCGGCTACGGCGGCTCCTGCTTCACCTACGACTTCGAGCCCTACCGCGTCGCCACGTCGAAGGACGACTGCAAGGACGGCGGCTGGCAGGGCGTGAAGACGGCGTCCGGCGCCTCCTTCAAGAACCAGGGCCAGTGCATCCAGTACGTCAACACCGGCAAGTAATCCGGCCGGACTCAGGAGGGCGCCGCGGGAGCGAAATCCCCCGGCGCCCTCGCCCTTCAGACCCGCCTCGCAACAACCCTCGCTCGCTGCCGCCTCGCCCGAACGTTTCCTTCTTTTCACTGGGGCCGTCTCTTTCGCCCCCCAACCACCTGACTCAGTGAAAGGGAAAGATGATGAAGACCAAGCTTACGATCTCCCTCCTGGCTCTCTTCGCGCTCGCGTGTCTCGCGGCGGCCGGCGCACGGACTTCGAGGGCCGCCGCCGCGCTCGTCGTGGACGACGACAACGCGCAATGCCCGACGGCGACCCACTCGACCATCCAGTCGGCGGTCAACGCCGCCGCGGCCGGCGACACGATCCAGGTCTGCGCCGGCAACTACAACGAGAACGTTAACGTCCCGGCCACGAAGACGGGCCTGACCATCAACGGCGCGCAGGCGGGCGTCGCCGTCTCCGGCCGCACGTTCGCCAGCGCGACCGAGTCGAGGGTGCAGGGCACCAACCTCACGGCCGGCGTCGCCGTCTTCACGGTCAGGGCGTCCGGCGTGACCATCGACGGCTTCTCCGTCACTAACGTCGTGACGGCCGGCGCCTCCTTCGGCATCACCATCACGAACGGCGGCGACGGGGCCGTCGTCACCAACAACATCATCGACACCGTCACCAGCCCCGACCCCGGCGGCCAGGGCACGGCGCAGGCCGTCTACCTTGAGAACAGCAGCACGAACCCCGCCCACGACGGCCCGGACAACGTCGAGGTGTCTGACAACCGGATGAACAACATCCAGAGCAACAGGTCTGCCAAGGGCGTCCTCATCGGCGTCAACGGCGGCACCAACCCGAGCCAGAACGCCCGCGTCGAGCGCAACTCGATCACGAACGTCGTCAGCACCACGCGCGGCGCCTACGGCGTCTCGGTCGCCAACACGCTGAACGTCTCCGGACTTGAGATTCGCGACAACACCTTCAGCACGCTGACGGGCGGGGGCTGGGCGCACGCCGTCGGCCTCGAAGGCGACACGCCCGGCGCCGTGGTCGAGAACAATTCGTTCAGCGGCGTCACCGACCTGACGCCCTCGCCCATCAACGACGCCATCGCGGTCTTCTTCGAGGCGAACCCCTCCTTCGGGACGGCCGAGGTTCACGACAACGACTTCAACGTCGGCCCGGCCGTCTTCGGCATCGCCGTACACCCCGCGCTCACGTCGGCCTTCCCCTCCGCGCTCGTGGACGGCGAGTGCAACTGGTGGGGCGCTCCCAACGGCCCCGGCCCCGTCGGCCCCGGCTCGGGCGCGCTGGTCAGCCCCGGCGTTGACTACACGCCCTGGCAGACCTCGCCGGGCGGAGCGTGCGTCGGGCCGGACGCGGACAACGACGGCGTGACCGACTCCGCGGATAACTGCCCGACCGCGCCGAACCCCGGCCAGGAGAACGCCGACGGCGACGCGCAGGGCGACGTGTGTGACCCGGACGACGACAACGACGGCGTGAACGACACGAGCGACCTCTGCCCCGGCACGCCGACGGGGACGCTCGTGGGCGCCTCCGGCTGCCCGCTGGCCAACGACAAAGACGCGTGCAAGAACGGCGGCTGGCAGACGCTGACGCGCGCCAACGGCACCTTCTTCAAGAACCAGGGCGACTGCGTCCAGTACGTCAACACCGGCAAGTAGACTGCCGCGAACCTTCAACCACCAAGCGGGGGGCGGGACGTTGTTCCCGTCCCCTTTCGTCTTCCGTCTTCGCGCCGCTTTGTACGCGGGGCGGTTGACAGCCTGTTCCGGGCCGGATAGGATGCGCCGCGCTCGCAGCCTAAGTGCCACGCAGCGGTCACCTGATCGCTCACGCCCGACGAACCAACTTTCGGAAAACAGCAGACGTGAGAGCCGCCGTGCGGGGCGCTTCGCGCCGGGCCGCCGCGCCGCCACGGGTGCCCCCGGCAGCCTCCAAACTGCGCGCTCCGTCACGCCCTTCCCGACACGAGTAACCGCCCGCGGGCCGCGGATTCCGGCCCGCGGCGCCGCCGCTCAGCAGTGAATCCCCCAAGGGCGCCGTCTCTTGCCCCCCAACCAAAGCTCATTGAGAGGAAAGAAGATGAAAATCAAGACGCTTTCGATGCTCCTAGTCGGAATCTCCGTCACCCTCGCCATCGCCCCCTTCGGCTCTGCCCTCGCGGCCTCCACGACCGCGGTCGTGACCCCGGCCAACTTGCAAGGCTGGCAAATCCAGACGAGCGGCACGGGCCAGACTGTCACCTTCGAGCAAGGCCCCGGCACGCCGCCGCTCGGCACCGGCAGCGCCGAACTGGCGGTCGGCCCGAACGGCGGCGGCGCCGCCCAGCTCCGCCAGCCGCAGTACGGGGGGACAAAGCTGAGCGACCTGACCGCGCTCAGTTACAGCACTTACGTCACCCAGTTCGGCTCCGGCGGGCAGGCCCCTTACATCATCCTGAACATCGACAACGACAACAACGGCACCGTCGACGACCAGCTCTTTTTCGAGCCGGTCTATCAGAACGGGGGCTACAGCGGCGACACCGTCCCCAACCAGTGCCCGACGAGCGGCCCGCTGTGCGTCGAGCTTAACGAGTGGCAGACGTGGGATGCGCTCGCCGGCGGCTGGTGGGCTGTGAGCGCGGGGACTTTCGGCCCGCCGCTCATCACCCTCGACACCTACATCGCCGCTCACCCGGATGCGACCATCGTTAACAGTTCGACCGGGCTGGGCGGCCTGCGTATCGTCGCCGGCTTCGGCGCGGGCGCGTGGGACAACTTCATCGGCAACGTTGACGCCTTCACCGTCGGCGTCGGCAGCAACTCGACGACCTACGACTTCGAGCTTTACAGCACGCCGTCGAATAAGGCGCAGTGCAAGAACGGCGGTTGGGCGACTTTCAACCCGCCCGCCGGCCCGTTCAAGAACCAGGGCGACTGCATCCAGTACTTCAACACCGGCAAGTAGGCCGGCGCTTGCGGCCTAACACGCCTCAGAGGCGGGCCGGGGGAGACGCCCCGGCCCGCCTTCTTTTATGAACGGGCGCGTGGCGCGTGCGTTTTTACATGGGGGTTCTGGTGACTTATAATTCGAGCGCCTCGGAAGGCCCCGCCTGAAAGCCTTTCCCCTCGAAAGTCCGGACGGCGCGGCCCGCGGCGCTGGAGGTTTCGCCCGTGTCCAAACGCAGAACGACTTTGCTCGTCATCTCGCTCGTCCTATCCTTCGCGGTGCTCGTGCCGCAGGCCGCGCTCGGCTCCGGCGCGGCCGACCCGACCGCGCCGGCCGCGAGCGAAGCCGCGCCCGCGCCGCCCGCGCGCGTCGAAGAGGGGCGGGAGACGGAAGCCTCCGAAGGCCCAACAGAGGCCGCCGACTCGAAGCCGAAGAAGCGCAAGGGCAACGCCTTTGCGCGCGCGCTGTCCGCGCCCTTCCGCGCGCTCGCCAGACTCTTCGGCGGCGGCCGCAAGTCCGAGACGGCGAAGAAGTCCGCCCCGGCGCCGCAGACGGCCGCGACGCAGAACGAGGTCAGGCAGGAGGCCGCCGCCGCAGAGTCGAAAGAGTCGAAGCCGCAGACTCAGACGGCCGCGCAGCCCGCGCCCGTTCCGGCCCCAAAGGTCGAGCCCGTGACGACGCCCGCCGCGCCGACAAACGAGACGGCGCGGACGCCGCCCGCGCCCGAACCCTTCAAGAACCCCGTCGTCGCTCCCTCGCCTGAGGGCGTGCGCATCGTCCGCCCCGCGGCGGGCGAGACGGCCGGGGGGCTGCGGCCGAAGATGTGGGTGCCGCTCATCGTCGGGGTGCCCGCCGACCCCGTCTCGCAGGGGCGCGCGCTGCTCCAGCACGGCTACATCCAGGAGGCGATTGCGGAGTTGCAGACCGCCGCGACGACCGTGGGGCCACAGTTGACCGAGGCCAACAACCTGCTCGGCCTCGCCTACGACCGCCTGGGTTGGCACAGCCAGGCGGCAGAGGCTTACGGGCGCGCGCTGACGGTCTCGCCGAAGGACTGGGTCGTCCTCGCCAACCTCGGCTACTCGCTCTACCTCGCGGACGACTACGCGGGCGCGCTCAAGCGGCTCAACCAGGCGGCCAAGCTCGCGCCCGCCGAGCCGGTCATCTTCAACAACCTCGGCATCGTCAACGCGCGCCTGGGCCGCCACGGCGACGCCTACAAGAACTTCGCGAAGGCTTCTAACGAGTACGACGCGCACGTCAAGCTGGCCGGCATCCTCGAAGACCAGCGGCGGGACAAGGACGCGGTCAAGCACTACGAGGCCGCGCTGCGGCTCCAGCCCGGGGCCAGCGCCGTCCTCGAACGGCTCGTCCCCCTCTACGAGCGCACCGGCAACCGCGACAAGGCCGACAGCGCCCGCCGCGCCCTCTCCCAACCTAAGAACCCGCAGAAGACCGCGACCGGCGGCGGCGGGTGAGAGGGGCGTGCGGAAGGCTTTAAGGCGTAAGGCAGTCGGGGAGTGAAAGACCTCCCGGCTGCCTTCTTTAGTTACCGGCCGACAGAACCGTCATGGCTAACCGGGGTTACCTTTTCAGCAGCGACCGCGGCGACGCGGGGGCCTGGGAGCGTCGCGGCGACTTCTACTACGACTCGCGCTGGGCCGTCCCGCTCGCCTGGTGGTTCTTCTTCCGCACGCACGACATCAGGCTGGTCGAAGAGAGTTACGACGGCGGCGCGTCCTGGCACGAAGTAAAGTTCGCTGCCGACAAAGCGCGGGCGCTGTCGGCCTTCGACGAACGGCGGGGGCTGCTCGCGCGCGTCGCGCGGGGGCCGGACGGCGAGCGCTTGGTCGCGCGGCTCTTCGACGATGTCGGCGCGTGGCCGGGCAGATACCTCCTCATGGATCCGCAGGAGGTCTTCTCGGCCGGGGACGAGCCGGAAGAGGGGCACCACCCCCGCTGCCTGCGGATTCTGTCCGCGCTGGACGCGGAGGGTGCGACCGCCGAGGACGTGGTCGAGGCGGTATTGCCCTATTGGCACGCCGAGTTCGAGAGCCCGGAGGACTTCGTCGAGCTGGTCGTCGGGTACACTTACGCGTGACAGAAATTCAACAGGGGCTTTGTTGACAGTGTGGTGGCGGCCTTCTTAGGATGTTTTTGACGAAAGGGGAGTAGGTCGCCCGCCGCCGTGCGGGTCTGGTGAAGCCGTCAGTACGTTGCCCGCGGTCGGGCATCCGGTTCACCGGGAGAGTTTCGGAAAGCTCGTTGACCCAGACCTTTCGCGGCCCTAGCGGCGCGCGAAAGGTCTTTTTCTTTTCGCGCGCCGGCGTCAACAGGCGTTCGACCGTGAAAGGATTCGGGTGATGGCTGAGCTTTTCCCCTTTGCGGATTACTGGTGGTTCTACTTAGGCTTTACGGGTTTCGTCCTCCTCCTCCTCGCGCTCGACCTCGGCGTCTTCCACCGGAAGGCGCACGAGGTCTCGTTCAAAGAGGCGGCGACGTGGAGCGTCGTGTGGGTGACGCTCGCGCTCGTCTTCAACTTCCTCCTCTACCAGTACGCGCTCTGGAAGTTCCCGCTGGACGCGCGCCTGATGGCTATCCCGGGCTTCGACCCGGCGGCCGCGGCGTGGCGCGTCTCGCTCGAGTTCCTGACCGGCTACGTCGTCGAGAAGTCTCTCTCCGTAGACAACGTCTTCGTCTTCGTGCTGGTCTTCGGCTACTTCGCCGTGCCGGCGAAGTACCAGCACCGCGTGCTCTTCTACGGCATCATCGGCGCGCTCGCCTTCCGCGCCGTCTTCATCGCGCTGGGGAGCTCGCTGATGCAGTACCACTGGGTCGTCGTCCTCTTCGGCGCGTTCCTGCTCGTCACCGGCGTCAAAATGATGTTCGCGCCCGAGAAGGGCGTCGAGCCTGAGAAGAACCTCCTCGTCCGACTCTTCCGGCGCTTCGTCCCCGTCACGCCCCTGCTGCACGGCCAGCGCTTCTTCGTCCGCGAGGGCGGCGTGATACACGCCACGCCGCTCTTCGTCGCGCTGCTCTTCCTGGAAGCGACGGACATCATCTTCGCGGTGGACTCCGTCCCCGCCATCTTCGCGCTGACGGCCGAGCCGCTGATCGTCTTCACGTCGAACATCTTCGCCATCCTCGGCCTGCGCGCGATGTACTTCATGCTCGCGGGCGCGATGGACAAGTTCCACATGCTGAAGTACGGGCTCTCCGTGGTGCTCGTCTTCGTCGGCCTGAAGATGGTCTGGCTCAACGACCTCTACGGCGGCAAGTTCCCCATCACGCTCTCGCTCGGCATCATCACAGGCGTGATAGGGCTCTCGGTCGCGGCCTCGCTGCTGTTCCCGAAGCCGCAGACTGAAGTGGAAGGCCGGGCCGGTGGCTCATAAGGCCGCAGGAAAACCGCCGCTTGAAACCGTGCGTAGTTATTTATGAGGCCGTCTCCAGGCGGCCCGCCTCAGCCACCTCGCCCGACCTTAAACCGCGAGGCATACGTTCTCACGACTGACTCGCCAGTCATGTGACACCAGCCTCCGAAACGAGCGTACCCGAGGGCGACAGTCAGCACACCTACCGCGCGTCGGACGGGCTATCCATAGCCTCCGGCGACGGTGACTTGTGGGTCGGGTCAGGTTTGGCCTCCTCGATGGTCCGCCCATGAGCGGCAGCAGACTTGAAACACATGGAGGTAGATATGACATCGGGAAAGTCAGAGCACGAACGGATTGTAGACCTGGAGCAGGCGTTGCCGAATCTGGCAGCTCAGGTGGCGGCGCTTGACGTAAGAATCTCTGGCGTGGAGGACTTGGGCCGGTCTCCTTCCAGCGCCTTACAGGCCGCCGGGCCGGTCGGCCTGGGCACGCCAGCCTTCGCCCTGTTCCCCAGCGGCCCCCTCTTCGGCTGCGTCAGCGCCGCCGAAGTCAGCGGGGCGCAGGCGGGCGAAGCCGTCACCCAGATGGAAGACGCCGCCGAAGACCTCGAACTCGAGCTTGAAGACCTTCTGCGCGACGTAATGCCGAACACCATCACCGATATGGAGAAGAAGAATCAGAAAGCCGCGCGCCAACGACTCGGCAAAGCGCTCACCGACGCGCGCGCGGCAAAGAACAAGGTGGGGGCCGCCGCAGCCGCCGCGAAGAAGTTTGGCGCGGCGAAGGACAGCATCGTGGCGGCGGAGGATTCGTTTAACCAGGCGGCGAGAAAGCTTAGAGAGTTCGACCGGACAGACAAGTTTGAAGAAAACACACAGAGGCTCCGCGACGCGCAGAAGCTCATCAAGGATGACCTCGACAAGCTCAAGGACGCCCTGGCGGCTATCACGGCCTGACTCACGCGGCGCAGAGGCCGGGCCGCCCACCGGGCCGCGCGCGACGCGCCCTCCGCCAATCAAAGCGCCGCACCCGCGCGGCCCGCGACGGGGAGAGTTGGTTTCTCAACGTTCCGCCAGCGTTCGGCGTGCGCCTTCTGACGTGAGCGTGAGAAGTACTCTCTCTTCGCCCGACGTTTGCCTTACTGCCTCTTCGTCAGGTTGTAGTCTCTGAGTCTGCGGTAGAGCGTGGAGGGCGAGATGCCGAGCATCTCGGCGGTCTTGCCGCGGTGCCAGCCGGTCTGTTCGAGCGCGGCGAGAATCTGCTGGCGCTCGACCTCGCGCAGCGGCGGCGGGACGGCCGGGGCTGCGCCCTGCGCGTCGCCGCCGGCGGGCGCGGCGGCCGCGGCGGCGGGACGGAAGGCGAGGGCGGGCGTGACGATCTCGGGCGGGAGTTCGCCGGTCGTGATGCGGCCGTCGTTGGCGAGCAGGACGGCGCGCTCCAGGGTGTTGCGGAGCTGGCGCACGTTGCCGGGCCACGCGTAGGACTTGAGCGCCGCGAGCACCTCCGGGGTCAGCTCGGGCGCGTGCGGGCCGGCGAGCCGCGTGAGGAGGTGGCGCGCGATGGGCTCGATGTCCTCGGGGCGCTCGCGCAGGGGCGGCAGGTTGATCTGGAAGCTGTTGATGCGGTAGAGGAGGTCTGCGCGGAAGCGGCCGTCGGAGGTGACCTCCGTGATGTCGCGGTTGGTCGCGGCGACGATGCGGACGTTGACCTGCACCTTGCGCACCGCCCCGACGCGGAAGAAGGAGTTGGTCTCGATCGCCCTCAGCAGCTTCGACTGCAAGGGCGGCGGCAGCTCCGTCACCTCGTCGAGGAAGATGGTGCCGTTGTCGGCCAGCTCCCACAGCCCGAGCTTGCGCCCCTTCGCGCCCGAGAACGCGCCCGCCTCGTAGCCGAACAGCTCCGACTCCAGCAGGGACTCCTGGAAGGCCGCGCAGTTCAAATCTATGAACGAGCCCTCGCTGCGCAGGGAGAGGCGGTGGATGGCGTTGGCGACCAGCTCCTTGCCCGTGCCCGACTCGCCCGTAATCAGCACCGAGGCGTCCGACGGCGCGACGCGCTCGACCAGGCGCATCACCTCGCGCATCGCGTCGGAGACGAAGACGATCTCGGGCGTGGCCGTCTGCCGCTCGACGAGGGTGCGCAGCCGCGCGTTGTCCACGCGCAGCCTTCTCTTCTCCGCGGCCTGCTTGACCAGCGCGTCCAGCTCCGCAATCCGGTAAGGCTTGGAGAGGTAGTCGTAGGCCCCGAGCTTCATCGCCTCGATGGCCGACTCGACGGTGGCGTGCCCCGTGAGCATGATGACCTCGGGCGGGTTCGGGCGCTGGTGGACGCGGCGCAACAATTCCATGCCGTCCATGTGCGGCATCGAGATGTCGGAGAGCAGCACGTCCACGTTGCTCTCTTCGAGAAGCTTCAGGGCGGCCTCGCCGTCGGGCGCGACCCTCACGTCGTGGCCCATGCGCTGGAGTTCCTTCTGGAGGACGAGGCGGAGGTTCGCCTCGTCTTCGGCGACGAGGATGCGCGCGGGCTGTCGATTTTCGCTCAACTGGGCAGGTCTCCGTCAGGGGTTTTAGTCGCGGGGAGCACGATGCGGAACGTGCTGCCGCGACCCACGGCCGACTCCACGCCGATGCGACCGCCGTGCTCGGTAACAATACCATAACAGACGGCGAGTCCTAACCCTGTGCCGCGCCCGACCTCCTTCGTCGTGAAGAACGGGTCGAAAATCCGCTCGCGAATCTCCGCGGGGATGCCCTGCCCCGTATCGCTCACCTCGACGACGACCGACTCGTGCTCCCCGTCCTCCTCGCAGAGCGTCCGCATCGTGAGCGTGCCGCCCCGCGGCATCGCGTCGATGGCGTTCTCGGCGAGGATGATGACGGCCTGCTGCAACTGCCCCATGTCGCCCGAGACGAGCGGGAGCGCGTCCGACGCCTCGACTTCGATCTTGATGGACGCGCCGCGCTTCTGGTGCGCGAGCAGGCGCGCGGCCGACTCGACGACCTCCGAGACGTTGACGGGCGCGGGCTCGACCGAGCGTGCGCGGCTGAAGTCGAGCAGGCCGTTCGTGATCTGCTTGCAGCGGAACGCCTCGCCGCGGATGAGCTGGAGGTACTCGCGCAGGTCTTCCACGTCCGGCCCTTCGCCGTACGCGCCCTCCGAGACGCGCGACTCCAGGGCCTCGGCGCAGGCCGAGATGGTCGCGAGCGGGTTGTTGATCTCGTGGACGACGCCCGCGGCCAGGCGGCCGACGGCCGCGAGCCGCTCGGTGCGCGCCACCGCGCGGTTGGCCTGCACGCGCGCCGTGATGTCCTCGCCGACGGTGATGACGTGCGAGACCTCCTTGCCGTCGATGCGCATCGGGACTTTGCTGACGAGCCAGTGGCGCGCCGAGCCGTCGCGGCCCCGCGCCTCCTGCTCGATGCGCTGGATGTCGCCCGTGCGGAAGGCCGCGTCGAACTCGCGCTCCATCGCCTCGCGCGGCTGGCGCTTCAGCACGTCGAAGATGTTGCGGCCGAGCACGTCGCGGCGCGGGATGCCCTGCCCGCCCAGCTCGCGGTTGCGGTTCCAGGCGACGACCCGGTAGTCGCGGTCGATGGCGTAGAGCGAGACCGGCAGGCTGTCGATGATGGCCTCGGTGAAGCGGCGCTGACTCTCGGCCTCGGCCGTGCGCCGCTCGACTTCGCGCGCGAGGTGGACGGAGGCCGAGCGCGCGGCCTCGTACAGAGTGGAGATGCGCGCGGCCAGGGCGGCCTGCTGCGCGGCGGCCTCGACCAGACGCTCCTCGGTCTGGCCGCAGGCGGCGCGGCGGTCGTAGCCGACGACGAGCGCGCCCAGGGCCCGCCCCTCGAAGCGGAGCGGCGCGGCGAACTCGACCGAGTGCGTCCCGTCTTTCAGGAAGAACTGTGCGGGGTCTTCGACGCGCTTCGACGCCGCGGGCGACGTGGCGAGCCACGCGCGCAGGCGCTCGACGTGGACGAGCGAGGCGTCCTCCTCGGCGCTCCCCTCGCGGTCGAAGACGCAGACGGTCAGGCCCTCGTTCTCCTGCGGAGAGGCCGCGCGCGCCTGCCTGCCCGCGTCGCGGACGAGCACGGCCGCCGACAGGGCTGTGTCCGCGCCCTCGAAGGTCGCGCCCGCGACGCGGCGGACGACCTCGGCGGGCGAGAGCGCGTGGAGCAGCCCGCGCCCGAGGTCTGCGATGAAGGAGAGCTCGCGGTTGCTCCCGCGCAGCAGGCGCTCGCGCTCGGCCGATTGCAGGTGCGCGCCGACGCGCGAGAGAAGCTCGCGCGAGGTCGGGCCTTTGACGACGAAGTCGTCGGCCCCGGCGGCGAACGCCTCGACCTTGTACTCTTCGCGGTCGTGCGAGGAGAGGATGATGACGGGCAGCCTGCGGGTCGCGGCCTGCGCGCGCAGCAGGCGGCAGAGCGCGAGCCCGCTCACGCCGGGCAGCTCCACGTCCATGACGACGAGGTCGCAGCCCTCCCGGTGCAGCTCGCGCAGGGCCTCGGCCGCGTCGCCCGCGGCGAGCACCTTGTGCCCCTCCGACTCGAACGCGCGCCGCAGCCCCGCGCGCACGCGCTCGTCGTCCTCGACCACGAGTACGGTCGCGGCCTTCTCCGAAACCTGGGAAGAGACAGACATGTTCCTTGCTTCGCTTAAACCTTGCGGGGGTCGGGGCGTACGTCCCGCTCACTGGTGGAGCTACGGAGGCTTTCAAACGGGGCACGGGCGCGCCGGCCCACGCCGGCCACGCCTTATTCGATTGAAAACGACCGGACGGGGGAAAGTCAAGAAGAACGTCAGCCGCGAACCGTGAAAAGGCCGTGAACCGTAAACCGTGAACCGTGACAGGAAGAGGGCAGTTTTATCCCGTCACGGTTCACGGTTTACGGTTCACGGCTCTTCGCGGCTGACGTTCTTCGCGCTAGAATGCCGACACGGGCCGCCAACCGTAGAGAGGAATCCCGAAATGGAAACCGCCAGGAAGTACACTTCCGCCGACCTCTTGCTGATGCCTGACGACGGCAATCGGTACGAGATCATCGAAGGAGATCTCTACGTGTCTAAGCTGCCGAGCGCCGAGCACCAGTTTGTCTGTACACAGTTAGGCCATTACTTTCAGACTTGGAACGAACAGACCGGGGCGGGAGTGGCCCTGGTCAATCCGGGGCTCGTGTTCTCCGACGACGATGACGTTGCCCCGGATGTAATCTGGGTCAGCCGTGAGCGGTTGGCGGGCTCACTCGACAAGGCGGGACACTTCACAAGAGCGCCCGAGATAGTTGTCGAGGTGCTCTCGCCCGGCAAGGCGAACGTGCAGCGCGACCGCGTGGCCAAGCTCGCGCTCTACTCGCGGCGGGGCGTCTCGGAGTATTGGATTGTGGACTGGATGCGGCGGCTCGTCGATGTGTACCGCCGCGAGGGTGACGCGCTCAAGCACGCGGCGACGGTCTACGACGGAGACGTGCTTGGGTCGCCCATGTTGCCGGGCTTCTCATGCGAGGTGGCGAAACTCTTCTTCACACGCCCGGCTTCATAACACTGCGAATAAGCTGAGGGCGACGAGTGAGGATGCGTGCCTGACCCGTCGCCCTTTGCTGCGTTCGTGCCCCAACACAGGGCCTCATAAGCTCAACCTGCGTTCAGTACTTTGAATGACGGACGAGATTCCGTACGGAGAATTTTTGTCTCCGGGGCGAAGGCATCTCGCCGCCGCGTCCGAGCCATCACAGTCACACCTCGCTTCCGTTGACCTGAACGCCCACCGAAAACTTCAAAGCCCTTGAGCGGTTCCCCGCTCTCCCGCGGAAAGGAGTCGAGCAGATGAAGGTCAAGACGAACGTCAAGGCGGGTTCATACAGGGTGCGCGGCACTTCGGGCGGCTTCGACGAAGAGCCTTAGTTCTCCCCCTTCCCCGAAAAGGAGTTCAGACGATGAAAGTTAAGAGCAACGTCAAGGCCGGCTCGTACAGGGCCCGGGCCACCAAGGGCGGGTTCGAGGAGTAGCCCACCACGCCGCCCCTCCGTTTCACCGAAAGGAGTCCGGAAGATGAGAGTCAAGACAAAGGTCAGGGCCGGTGCCGGCGCCAGGATGGACGACAACGGCTGACGAAGGAGTTCGGAAGATGAAAGTCAAGAGTAACGTCAAGGCCGGGGCCGGGATGAGGATTGACGGCAACGGCCAGCCGTAAACCGGCACGCAGTCTAACCCCAAACGGTCGCAGAGGCGGGCTCCGGCCCGCCTCTCGACGTTCGGCGTGGGGAAGCGCCGCCCTAGTTGATGGCCGTCGAGGCGAGGTCGCCGGTTCCCACGTCGCCGGGGTGCGCCGCCTTCTCCTCCGGGGAACGCTGCTTGTGGAAGGACTTGGCCGAGTACATGGCCTCGTCGGCGGCGATGAGGAGCTGGTCGAGCGTCTCGCCGTGGACGCCGTAGGAGGCCGAGCCGACCGAGATGCCGACGCGCGCGTGCTTGTCGCCGCGGACGTGCAGCGAGAACCGGGAGACGGCGCGCTCGATGCGCTCGCGCAGCTCCGAGGTCTGCTCGGCCGAGAGGTCTTGCACGATGGCGACGAACTCGTCGCCCGCGTAGCGCGCGAGGAAGTCGTACTCGCGGAGCTGCGCCTGTAGAATCCGGCCCACCTCGCGCAGCATGCGGTCGCCCGTCTTGTGTCCGTAACTGTCGTTGACCTGCTTGAAGTCGTCTAGGTCGAGCATCACGACCTGGAAGGGTCTTCCGGTGCGGCGCGCGCGCGCGGCCTCCTGCTCGTAGCGCACGTACATGGCGCGCGCGTTCGGCAGCCCCGTCAGAGTGTCGGTCAGCGCGTTCGACTCGGCCTGCGCGTGGCTCATCGCGTTGGCGAGCGCGTCGGACGCGAGCCGCGCGACGGTGTCGAGCAGTCGCAGGTGGTCGTCCGTGTAGCGCCCGGCTTCGGCCGAGTAGACGGCGAGCGCGCCGACCAGCCTTTCGTCCTTCGCGAGCGGCAGCGCCACCATCGAGCGGAACCGGCAGCCCTCGGGCAGCTCAACGTCCGCGAAGTCGAGCATCGGGTCTAAGAGGTAGGACGAGCGGCGGTTCGCCAGCACGAAGCCGACGACGCCCTCGCCGGGCGCGACGGCGCGCCCGCGCAGGAGTTCCGCGTGGCGGCCCGAGACGTGCGCGGCCGTCGCGTAGCCCTTCTCCTCGTCGTACAAATAAACGGCGCACAAATCGAACGGGACGACGTGGCCGACCTTGTTGACGAGCACCGAGACCGTGTCTTCGATGTCGAGCGACGAGCCGAAGGTGCGCGCGATCTCGTAGAGCGCGTAGACCTCGCGGTGCGCGTTCGTGATCTGGCTGAGGTAGTGCGGCGCGTCGGAGCGGTGGACGGCCGACGGTGAGTTCGACGCCTGCGCGGGCTCCGCCTCTTCGCCGAGCAGGTCGCGGTGCTCCCACTCCTCGTTCGTCAGGCCGCGGTTGTCGAGCCCCGCCTTGACGATCTCCTCCTCGAAGTGCGGCAGCCGGCGCAGGAAGACCTCGACGACGCGCGGGTCGAAGTGGCCGCCCGCGCCGCGCCTGAGCATCGCGCAAGCCTCCTCCGAAGTCATCCCCCGCCGGTACGGCCTCTCCTCGCGCGCCGAGTCGAAGCAGTCCACGACACTGAGTATGCGCGCCGTCAGGGGAATCTCTTCGCCCTTCAACCCTTCGGGGTAGCCGCGCCCGTCCCACTGCTCGTGGTGGTAGAGGACGATGGGGACGACGGGGTACGGGAAGTTGACCCGTTCGAGTATCTGCGCGCCGACGGTCGTGTGCACCTTCATGCGCTCGAACTCGGCCTCGGTGAGCTTGCCCGGCTTGTTGAGGATGTGGTCGGGGACGGCGAGCTTGCCGATGTCGTGGAGGAGCGCGCCCGCCTTGAGCGCCTTGATCTCCGAAGGCGAGAGCCCCATCAGCTCGCCCATGCGCTCGCAGTAGAGCTGGACGCGGCGGACGTGGAAGTGCGTCGTCTGGTCTTTCGCGTCGATGGCGGTGGCGAGCGCCTCGACCGTCGCGAGGTGAAGGCGCGAGACCTCGGCGGCCTCGCGCGTCTTCTCGGCGACGCGCTCGAAGTACGCGCGGTAGGTGGCGAGCGTGGCGGCGATGACCGGCACGCTCAGGATGACGTAGAGCAGCCCGAAGCGGCTGATGGCGACGTAGACGACGCCGGCCGCGAGCGCGCCCGCGAAGAACGTCCAGGAGCTTAAGAGGTAGCCGTCGCGCCAGCAGCGCCAGAAGGGCCGCCGGCTCTTGAGCGAGAGCAGGGCGGCGACCAGCACGCTGTTCAAGGCGTACTGGACGAGCGACATCAGGACGAGCGGCAGGATGAGCTGTTCGAGCGAGACGTGCGTGCGGAAGCCGAGCGGGCGCTCCGTCAGGCCCGCGTGCGCGGCGAGCGCGAGGTAGAAGCTCTCGCCCGCGAAGTAGGCCGTGACGGCCATGCAGGCGGGCATCGCGACCCAGGTCGAGCCGCGCTTCGAGATGCGCAGGGAGCCCGTGAACAGCTCCAGCGCGCCGAGGACGATGCCGGCCGGCACGCCGAGGAAGATGACGCCGAGGAAGACGAAGCAGTCGCCCGCCGTCACTACCGCCTTCGTCCCCGGAATCTTCACCGGCAACATGCCCGAGATAACGACGAGGCTCGCGAGCACGACGAGCTGCGCCCACTCCGTCCCCGTGAAAGAGACGCAGTGGTACGCGCCCCACCCGAGCGCCGCGGCCCCACCCGCCGCCAGCACGGCCCAGTAAGCCCCCGCCGCGCGGCCGTAGTCAGACATGTCGATGCGAATCACTCGCGCCTCCGAAAGGGTAAGTACTGAGTGCTGAGGACTGAGGACCGAGCGGGGAGAGTGTTTGAACTCAGTCCCCAGTCCTCAACACTCAGTACTCCTTTCAAAACCGTCCGTCGCCGGGGGCGGGTGCCGGGAGCAAATCGGCACTCGCCACCGGCGACGGGCTTGGGGGCAAACGGCGGGCATGTTGTGGCACTCGCCCGCCGGGCTGGGTGAGAAATGTGGGGGGCGTCCCTCGACCTTCAACTCTCTACGCCCCCTTTCAAAGTTGACGCTCCGGCGCGTCGGAAATTGGTGCGGCCTTTCGTCCTCCGTGCGGTGAGTCCGAAGGGGCGCGCGTGCCGCGCCCCCGTGGGCCGCGCCGTCACTAATAACAACCCACGTGCCGCCGCCCGGCTTCGGTTTTTGGCTTAAAAACCGTTACCCCGCACGTCCGCGCCGCGCGTGCGAAGTCAACATGACGGGTCAGGATGATTTGCGGAGGCAGAATGAATGGGCTTCGGACGCCATGGCGGTCAGTAACGCGCGCGGTAGCGCGCGTTACTGACCTGATTGTCTAAGTTTGACAACGCACTTAGGGCGCGGGCACTCTCGTCGGCAACTTGAAGGAAGGGCGCGGCGGTAAAGTTTTGGAAGAGGCGGCGGGCGAGCGGGGCGGGCGGGCGGGGCGCGGGGGCTACGTGGAGCTTCTGCGCGCGAACCGCGACTTCCGTCACCTCTGGCTCGGGCAGGTCGTCAGCCAGTTGGGCGACTGGTTCAACACCATCGCGCTCTTCACGCTGGTGCTGGAGCTGACGGGGTCGGGGCGGGCGGTCGGGCTCGTGCTCGTCGCGCGCTTCCTGCCGAGCGTCGTGCTGGGGCCGCTCTCGGGCGTGCTGGCCGACCGCTTCGACCGCCGCCGCATCATGATCGTCTCGGACGTTCTGCGCGCGCTCGTCGTGCTCGGCTTCCTCTTTGTCCGGAGCGCCGAACAGGTCTGGCTCATCTACTTCCTCACCGTCCTGCAACTCGCCTTCTCGGCCTTCTTCGAGCCGGCGCGCTCGGCCGCGCTCCCTTCGGTCGTGGCGGAGCGCGACCTCGTCAAGGCCAACACGATCTCTTCGGTCACTTGGTCGGCGATGCTCACGCTCGGCGCGGCCGCGGGCGGCCCCGTCACGGACTGGTTCGGCACCGACGCCGCCTTCGTCATCGACTCCGTGACCTACCTCGTCTCGGCCGTGCTCGTCTGGCGCGTCCGCCTGCCGGCGAGGCGGCCGCGGCCCAAACGGCCGCTCACCTGGGCGAAGGCGCTCGGCGTCACGGACACGCTTGAGGGCCTGCGCTACGTCTGGCGGCGGCCGCGGGTGCTGGCGCTGCTTTTGGTGAAGCCCGCGTGGGGTCTGGGCGGAGGCATCCTGACGCTGCTGCCGGTCTTCGGCGAGAAGGTCTTCCGTTTGAGTCTGCACGGGGCGGTCGGGGGCGCGGCGCTCGGGATGGCCGCGCTCTACGCGGCGCGCGGCATAGGCACGGCGCTGGGGCCCGTGCTGACGCGGCGCTTCTACAGCGAGACGCGCCCGCAGATGCAGCGCGCCATCGGCGTCTCGTTCCTCGTCGGGGGCGTCTTCTACTGCCTGTTCGGGGGGGCGCAGAGTTTCACGCTGGCGCTGGTGTGGCTGGCCGTCGCGCACGCGGGCGGGAGCGTGCTGTGGGTCTTCTCGACGGTGCTGTTGCAGTCGTCGGTCGAGGACGAGTTCCGCGGCCGCGTCTTCGCCGCCGAGCTGATGCTGTTGACCCTGGCGCTGGCCGCGTCGAACTACGCGACGGGCGAGGCGCTCGACCGCTTCGGGGTCTCGCCGCGCGCGGCGGCGGTCGCCACCGGCCTCCTCTTCCTCCTGCCCGGCCTGCTCTGGCTCCTCACGCGCCGCTGGTGGGACAAGGAGGAGAAAAGTAGACAGTAGTCGGTAGTCAGTAGAAAAACAGAGGCGGCGCGTCCCGGTCATCAGTCCGAGCGCGCCGCTTCGTATTCATACTGACTACTGACTACTGTCTACTCTCAAGAAAGCATCTGGCAGATTTCGTCGAGGGACATGGTCACCGACTGGTTGGCCTGCCCTGAGAACGTCACGGAGCCCTGGTCGCCCTCGCCGTTCTTCGTGATCTGGCAGATGTAGCGGGCGCCGGGCTTCTCGACCGTCTTCACGACCTTCCATCTCGGGTCGTACATGACCATGCCGAAGCTGACGCGGTTGTCGATGTAACTCATCGGCCAGAGCGTGAAGCTGCCGACGCCGAGCACGGGCCCGGGGTTCGCTGGCTGAAGCGTGTCCGGCCCCTGGAGGGCAGTCACCTTCATCCCCTCGGGGATCGGCCCCTTCGGCCCACTCATCTTCAAGACGGAGAGCATGTCCATGATGCAACCCATCGCTTTCTCCTTTCCGGGACAGATTGATTCTTGAGGCTGGGCGAACGCGCCGCATCATAGCACGACTCCGCAAGCCGTACTCACCCGAATGTGAGGAAGTAAGCTTGCTTCGCGTAGTGGCTTTGCTGTAAATACCCATTATGGCCAACCGCGCGATCTCGCGTAAATCTGGCAAGCCCGCGGCGAAGCAGAAGGCCAGTAAGCGACTGACGCTGAAGGCAACTACTAAGGCGGCGGAGCCTTCCGCGTATATCGTCTTTATCAGCCACTCGTCGAAGGAGAAGTGGATTGCCAGACAAATCGCTAAAGAGATAGAAGCCCTCGGCGCGAAGACGTGGCTAGACCTCAAGGACATTCATGGCGGTGACGAAATTCGGCGATCTATTAGGCGCGGCATTCGCGCCTCGAAAGAGGCTATCGTGTTGCTCTCAGCAAATAGCGTCACCTCAGATTGGGTCATCTACGAAGTAGCGATTGCAGATGCTCAGGGGAAGCGCATTACTCCTGTCCTGAACAACCTATCTTCCGACGACGTATTCTCCCCGTTACGAGGCATCAAGGCAGTTGACCTTAACGACTTCAATACCTTCTTGGTAGAATTAGCGGAAAGAATCAAGAACCGCTTGGGCAGGGCTAGAAAGGCGGCGTTATGAAATACCGGGTCTACATAAGCTATTCAGCCAAAGACTCGTTGCTGGCAGAAGACCTAAAGCGCAGACTCACGGATGTGGGTGTAGAGTATGCCATCACTAAAAAAGCCACTCGCGCCGAGTCTGTTGACACAGACTACGTGCAGCGTAGAATCCGCGAAGCCATCAATAAGTCTAGCGAAGTCATTGTTCTCCTGACAGATAATTCAGTGAAGAACAAGTGGGTTTTATATGAAGTGGGAATGGCTGATGCGCTTGAGAGGCCCGTGACATTCGTCATGGTCAACGAAGGGCTCGAACGACAATTGCCAATTGTTGGCAATCATTTCATCAGATATTCCGACCTGCCGGGCTACCTCTCTTCACTGAAGAAGCGCTCGAAGGCTGCTTAATCACAGGCTGCTGCGTATAACACGTTTCCGTTTGGCCTCCGTGTCATGCGAATCAAAGTCGGAGTGATGGGCTCGGCCGGCGAGGCCGCGCCGGACTCTTCGGGCGCTGCGCTGCGCGCGAAGGCCGAGGCGTTGGGGCGCGCCATCGCCGCGCGCGGGTGCGTGACGTTGACGGGCGGGACGACGGGGCTGCCGCACGCGGCCGGCTCGGCGGCGCACGCGGCCGGCGGGCTGCACGTCGGCGTCTCCCCCGCCTCGGACGCGCGCGAGCACGTCGAGCGTTACGGCCTGCCTCTGGAAGGGACGGACGTGCTCGTCTACACGGGCTTCGGGCTCAAGGGGCGCAACGTCGTGCTGGTGCGCTCGTGCGACGTGGTGCTCATCTTCCGCGGCGGGATGGGGACGCTCAACGAGCTGACCATCGCGCACGACGAGGGGCGCGTCGTGGGCTGTCTCACGGGCACGGGCGGCGTCGCCGACGAGGCGGAACGCTTAATCAAACTTCTACCCAAGAGGTCGCGCGCGGCCGTCATCTTCGACGAGGAGCCCGAACGCCTGCTCGAACGCTGCATCGAATTAATAAAGGACTGAGGACTGAGTGTCGGCTCGTTCTTCACTCAGTCCTCAGTCCTCAGTACTTCTTTCCTATGGTCGCCGGGGGTTACGAGATTACGAACGTCGTCGAGGCGCTGCGGGTCGGGGGGGCCGTGGCGGCGGGCGACTTCGAGGACGAGGCGTGGCGCGGCGCGCGCGCGGCGCACATCGCGCGCTACTGGTCGGGCGAGGAGGCGCCGCCCGCGCGCCGCGCCGAGGCGCGGGTCGTGTGGGACGCCGCGGGCCTGACCGTCCGCTTCGACTGCCCGCAGGAGGAGCCGCTCGTCGTGTCGGGCGCGCCGCGGCTCGGACGCAAGACGATGCGGTTGTGGGAGCGCGACGTGTGCGAGCTCTTCATCACGCCCGAGGCCGGGCGCATCAGACACTACTACGAGTTCGAGGTGGCGCCGACGGGCGAGTGGCTCGACCTCGCGCTGACGGTCACCGCGGAGGGGCGCGACACCGACTGGGACTTCAGCTCCGGCATGACGGCGGCGGCGCGCGTCCGCCCCGGCTCGGTCACCTCCGCCTTGCGCGTGCCCTGGCGGGCCTTCGGCCGCACCCCGCGCGCGGGCGAGCGCTGGCGCTGCAACCTCTTCCGCTGCGTCGGCCGCGACCCCTCCCGCGGCTACGTCACATGGCAGCCCACGCACACGCCCGAGCCCGCCTTCCACGTCCCCGAGAAGTTCGGCTGGATAGTTTTTAAAGCGTGAACCGTAAACCGTAAACCGTGACAGGAAGGTCTTGCCTTCTCTTGTCACGGTTTACGGTTTACGGTTTACGCTCTTACTTCATTCCCTTCAGATACTCCGCCAGCATCGCGCGGTCGCCGTCTTCGTGGAGGCGGATGCCGAGGAGGAAGCCGGGGCCGGTCTGGCCGTCCTGGCCTTCTTCCAGGCGCTCGTAGCGGACGGGGGTGCCGTAGAGGCGGGCGCTTCTTTCGCCGAGCTTGAGCGTGAGGCGGAGGGTGACGCCTTCGCCGACGAGGTAGCGGCCGCCGAGGCGGATGACGGGGAGGACGACGCCGAGGCCGCTCTCGCTGGCGTCGCGCGTGTGGCCCGCCACGCCCCCGGCGGGCGGCGCGCCCGGCGCCGCGTCGAGCAGCGAGACGAAGACCGCGAGGCGCACCTTCCGGCGGGGCGCCCTCCGGCGGTTGCCCATGAACTCGCGCAGGCGGCTCGCTATTGTGCGTAGTCGCTCCGGCATCGCTTCCTCGCACGACCCTTCGGGGCCGGCGGACGTTGGGAGAGGTACGAAAGCTGAACTGCGTGGGATGCGGGGGCGCTCCGGGCGGCCTTGCCCTTCCGGCGGTGAGACCCTTAACGACCGCTGCGCCAGATTGTAGCCGCACGCGCGTGCGGGGCGCAATCATTAACTCCGCCGCGCGTCAGTTGTCGGGCGCGTCCAACTCGACGCGCCCCGCCTCGCCCTCGCGCAGCGAGACGCGCGGGGCGTTGGCGGCACGACGCCTGACCTCCTGCTCGTAGGCGTCGGGTCGGGTCGGAGTCCGCATCGCCAGCACGCGGTACTCGCCCGGCGGCGACGACATAGAGCACGCGCCCGCCTCGTTCGTCACGCAGGAGACGGACTGCGCGAGCGGCGACCACGTCGAGAGGTCTAAGGGCAGGAGGACGACGAAGAGCCCAGAGGGCTCGCGCCGGCCCGCGGCGCGGACGGTCACGTCGAGCGTCGCGGAGTTGCGGCCGTAGACGATGCGGACGCCCTCGACCGAGACGCCCTCGGCCAGCTCCAGTGGCTCGCGCAGAAGGTCTCTGCCGTTCCACGTGATCGACTTGAGGTAGGTGCCCTCCGTGTCGCTCACGCTCGGGTGGAAGACGTACCTGCCGGCGGGCAGCCCTTCGACGGCGAACCTGCCGCCTTCGATGCTCCCGGACTGCAACCCCGCGTTGTCGGGCGCGGCTCCCGCCTCGCCGACGCGCAGCATGGTGACGCCCCCCCAGCGCGGCGGCTCCCCTCCCTCGACCGTGACCGTGCCGTTGACGCGCGCGCCCTCGGCGACCTCGACGACGAACTCGGTCACGTCGCCGCCCGACACTTCGAGGTTGACGCGGGTCGGCGCGTAAGAGCGCTTGCGCCTCGGCGGGCGGTACTCGGAGGTGTTCGTGTTCGTGACCCCGGCGACGGCGTTCGCGTTAGCGACGGAGGAGTTCATGTTGACGGAGGCGACGGCGGGGGTCTCTTCGTACTCCTCGGGCGGCCTGACGGTGATGGTGTAGGAGCCGTCGGGAATCTCGGAGAGCCACCAGCGCCCCTCGTCGTCGGTCGTCGTGCTGTTCGGCCCGTACTCGGAGCCCTCGTAGTAATGGACTAGCGGCACGTCCGCGGCCAGCGGGTCGTCGCGGCGCTTGATGGTGACGCCCGCGAGCCTGACGGGTCGGCCGCCGCGGCGCGCGCGCACGACGCCGCCGACGACGCGCAGGTCGCGCTCGGGGATTCGGACGTCCGCGTCGCCGCGCTCGTCGCCTGGCCCGACCTTGATGACGCCGGCCTCCTTCAGGCTCGTCGCCGAAGGGTAGAAGGTCATCAAAAGCTGCGGCGTGAACATCCCGCGGAAGAGCCCCGAAAGGTCTTCGCCCACCGAGCGCGCGCCGACGGCCGGCGAGCCGTGGTTGACCGCCTCGTTGACGCCGATGAGGTACTCGCCCGGCGGCAGCCCCGTCAGGCGGTACATGCCGCGGTCGTCCGTGCGCAGCCCCGACAGCGCGGCGGCGGTCGAGCCCGGCAGGTACCTCTGGACGCGGCCGTCCGATGAGCGGCGCAGGAGGCTGACGCTGACGTTGACCGCCGGGTCGCCGTCGGCGTGCGTGACGCGCCCCGCGATGGACGCGCCGCGGCGCGCGTGCACCGTCACGTTCACGTCCTGCTTCCCATCCACCTCGACGAGGTCGAAGAACCGACGCCCCTCGCCGAGGTCGAACGTCCCCGGGGAGGCGCGCAGCATTTCGAGGCTGACGAAGCCGACGGGCGAGAGCACGCCGGGCACGTCCACGAAGGCGTAGTACGTGCCCGCGCGCACGCCCCGGATGGCGAAGTCGCCGCCCGCGCCCGTCAGCGCGGCGTACTCGCTGCGCCCGACGTTGTTCTCCTTGATGAGCATGACGCGCGCGCGCCGCACGGGCCGGGTCGTGTCGTCGTAGACGACGCGCCCGCGCACGACCGACTCTTCGGGCTCGGGCGGCCTCTCCTCCCGCGGCGCGCGCGCGTTCTGCGGCGGCGTGCGGCGCGCGACCCCGGCCTCGGCCGGCGCGAAGAGCGCGCAGGCGAGCGCGAAGAGCGCCGCCAGAGGGGCCAGCCACTTCGTCAGCCTGAGTGCGCGGCTCATCGTCTCGGTGCGGGCGTGCGCCTACTTCGGGGGCGGGAGCGGCTTGCCGCCCACGTCCTTCTTCCGGAGGCCGGACTTGTCGAGGTAGAAGGAGAGGCGGCCGGTGCGCCCGTAGCGCTCGGGCTCGGCGCGCGCGGCGAAGGACTTCGAGTCCGGGGCCAGTTGGACGGAGAAGCGGTAGCCGGTCGTCTCCGCGCCGAGGATGTCCTGCGGGACGTAGCCGGCTTTGACGAGCCCGTTCAGGTCGGCGTAGCCGCCCGAGTGCTGGAGCGAGTAGGCGACCTGCGCGGCCAGGATGCGGTTGAGCATGTTCTCGGCCTCCTGCTCGTGCACGGCGATGCGCTCCTCGAAGAGGTACTTCTTGCCGCGCTTCCTGACCTCGTCGGCACTCGCGCGGTCGCCGATGAGCCACGCGCCGCGCTCGCGGACGAGGTTGACCGGCTCGACCTTCGGCTCCCTCTCGGTGCCGGTCGCGACGAAGACGGTCGCCTCCTCGCCGGCCAGGCTCTCGCCGGTGATGCGGAACTCCGCGGGCACGGCCGGCAGCAGGCGCGCGAAGTCCGCCTTGAACTCGTTCAGCTCCTCGGCGCTCATCGCCTCGACGGCCGGGCGCAGCACGGTCATCAGCAGCGCCTCGCGGAAGCGCGCCTCCTTGAGCGCCGTGTAGAAGGCGCGCACCACCTCCGTGGGCGACCCCTGCGCGGCGGCGCTCGCCTGCGCGTTCGACCGCGCGCGCGCCGGGAGGCCCGCGGCGGCGAGCAGGCAGAGCGCGAGCGTGAAAGTCTTAAGCTTGGTGCGTCTGTTCATCTCGGGTAGCTCTTTCGGCAAGGCGGCTCGGGGAGGTCTGCGCTGAAGTTACAGGTCGTAAGTACGGCGCAAAAGAGAACGGCTGACTGCGGAACGTTAGACGCCCCGCAGTCAGCCATTGTTCCACCCGCGCGCGCGCGGGGTCAAGCGAGGACTCCCCGGTCAGCGCTCTTCCGCCGCGCGCCGCCCCCTGAGCAGCCACTCGCGCCCGACCGCGTAGAGCAACAGGGTCAGCAGGACGAACGGGATGAGGCCGAGCACGTCCGACCACGGCCCGGCGTGGAACGGGTTGTGCTCGCCCCACGCGGTCATGCTCCGGTTGAAGCCCGCGAACCACGGCGCGGCCGCGAGGAACGCGATGATGATGCCGGCGATGGCGCCCCCGGCGATGTAGCCCGAGGCCATCAGCACGCCGGGGCTCTTGTCGCCCTCGGCGACCAGCTCGTCCTCGGTCATGTTGCGCCCGGCCAGGCGGCGGCGCAGGTACTTGTCCACGCCCCAGCGCACCAGGCCGCCGACGAGGATCGGCGACGACGACGAGAGCGGTAGGTACACCCCCACGGCGAAGGCGAGCGAGGGGATGCCCGCCATCTCCAGCACCACCGCGATCATCACCCCGAGCAGCACCAGCCCCCACGGCAGCTCGCGGTTGAGGATGCCCTTGATGATGTAGCTCATCAGCGTCGCCTTCGGCGCGGCGAACTTGTCCACCTCGCGCCCGCCCTCGGTCGCCGCGTAGGTGCCGTTGATGCCGGGATCGACGAAGTACCTCGGCGCGCCCGTGTCGTCAACCAGATACTTGCCCGCGCGCGAGCCCCTCTCGTCCACCTTGTACCAGACGCGGTACTGCGCCGGGTCGTTGATGCCCTGGTCGGCCGGGACGCCCTCCCGCGCCTCGGAGAGCTGCCGCACGTCGGCGCGCACGTCCGCCGGGAGCTGCATCCGCGTGGCGGGCACGTAGACGGTCGCCGCGCTGTTCAGGCTGATGAGGATGGGCCCGAGGATGAGGGCCGAGGCCCCCGCGCCGATGAGGATAGCGATCTGCTGCCGCCACGGCGTCGCGCCGACGAGGAAGCCGGTCTTCAGGTCCTGCGAGGTCGTGCCGCCGTTCGACGCCGCGATGCAGACGATGGCGCCGATGGAGAGCGCCGTCACGTAGTTGGACGGCCCCGTCCAGCCGATGACGAGGAAGATGAAGCAGGTCAGCAAGAGCGTCGCCACCGTCATGCCCGAGATGGGGTTCGACGACGAGCCGATCTCGCCCGTCAGGCGCGAAGAGACGGTGACGAAGAGGAAGCCGAAGGCGACGATGAGCAGCGCGCCGAGCAGGTTGAACTGGAGGTGGAGCTGCGGCAGGAGCATGATGGCCGCGACCAGCACGACGATGCCGCCCAGCACGAACTTCATCGACAGGTCCTGGTCGGTGCGCGGCGCCGAGGCCGAGGCCGCCTGCCCGCCGCGCAGGTCGGCCAAGCCCCCCTTCAGGCCGTGCCAGATGGTCGGGAGGCTGCGCACGAGGCTGATGATGCCGCCCGCGGCGACCGCGCCCGCGCCGATGTAGAGGACGTAGTCGTTGCGGATGTCGTCGGGCCCCATCGCGCTGATGGGCTGCGTGCCGGGCGGGACGACCGTGCTCCCGAGCGACTCGCCGAAGAAGGCGATGAGCGGGATGAGCACGAGGTAGGCGAGCACGCCGCCCGCCGCCATGATGGCCGCGATGCGCGGCCCGATGATGTAGCCGACGCCCAAGAGCGCCGGGCTCGACTCGATGGAGACCGACGCCTTGTTGAAGGGGTCGCCGAAGACCTTCGTCGGGTACTCCTTCCACGTGAAGAACGCCTTCATCAGGGTCGTGTAGAGGAGGCCGACGCCGAAGCCGGCGAAGATGGTCTTGGCGCCCGCGTTCGACGCCTGCCCCGCGCCGGCCGCCGCCTCCCACTCGGCGCGGTGCGACTCGGAGGCGGCGGCCCGCGACTCGTCGGACGCGCCGGCCTTCAGGACCTCGGCGCACGCCGTCCCCTCCGGGTACTTCAGGAAGCCGTGCTGCTGGACGATGAGCGCGCGCCGCAGGGGGATCATCATCAGGATGCCGAGCAGCCCGCCGAGCAGGGCGACCAGGATGGGGCGCGTCAGCTCCAGGTCGAAGCCGAGGATCATGATGGCCGGCATCGTCACGCCGACGCCGAAGGCTATCGACTCGCCGGCGGAGCCGGCCGTCTGCACGACGTTGTTCTCGAGGATGGTGGCGTTGCGGCCGCCCATCTTCGAGAAGATGCGGAAGAGGGTGATCGAGATGACGGCGACGGGGATCGAGGCGCTCACCGTGAGGCCGACCTTCAGCACGAGGTAGAGCGACGAGGCCCCGAAGACCATCCCGAGGAGCGTGCCGACGACGACGGCGCGCACCGTCAGCTCGGGCAGCGTGGTCTCGGGCGCGATGTAGGGGCGGTAGGCGACCGGGTGCGGCCCGTCCGGCTTGAAGCCGACGACGTCCGGGTACTCGTTCGTCACGGCGACCTGATGCTTGGCAGGGTCGAGTGCGTCAGACGACATCAGAAGTGACCTCCGACAGATTCTTTTTAGACTAAGGGAAGAGCCTTGATAAGGGGACGGTGGCGCTACTTTACACTTAAAGGCCGTGAACCGTAAACCGTAACAGGAGCGTGAACCGTAAACCGTAAACCGTAACAAGAGGAAGACACGCTCTTTCTTGTCACGGTTTACGGTTTACGGCTCTTCAGGGTTTGCAGACGCGGCACGGGCGGTAGCCGGCGGCGAGGGCGGAGGCGGGCGAGTCGAAGTCGGCGCGCTGGCGCGCCGGGACGCGCGCGGCCCAGTCGCAGTCGGGCAGGTGGTAGATGCCGAGGCTGCGGTTGCCGAGGACGGGGCGTGTGGCGACGGTCGCGGGCGGCGTCGCCGCCGCGTTCGGGGCGAAGAGCGGCGGCGGGGGCGGCGCCGGGGTGGGCGCGGCGAAGAGGGTGGACGCGGGCTGCGCCGGGCCGATGCCGGGGGCGGGCGCGCCCCCTGCGGGCAGCGCCGTCGTCGCCGTCTCTGCGTAGTAGACCGCGCGGAAGAGGCCGTAGAAGAGCAGCAGCACGAAGAGGGCGACGAGCGTCAGCATCATCGACGCGAACCCCTCCGCCCCGAAGGCCGCCCAGACGTAACGCAGCAGGAAGTTGTGCAGCGGTATCCACCAGATGTAGCCGTACGAGTCGCCGAAGGCGCTCTTGGCGAAGTGGAGCGTGTTGCCCCACAGGTCGGCCGGGTCGCGCGGCGCGACCGGCGCGGGCGGCTGTCCGCCCTGCGAGTTGAAGAGCCCCTGCACGGTCGCGGACGCGGGCGTCGCGGGGGCCTCGCGCCACTTCCTGGGCGTGGGCCAGTTGGGCTCGCGCGGCGCGGGGGCCCGCACCACCTCGCGCGTGCGCGCGCGCACCTCGACGTTCGCGGGCGCGTTCATCCAGCCGGGGAGCGACGAGCGCGGCACGTCAACGAGTTCCGTCAGAGGCGGGGCCGACTCGGGGCCGTCGGCGCAGGCGGCCTTGAGCGCTCCGGCCAGCCGCGCGTGCTCCCCGCCGATGGCCTCGACCTTCGGGAAGAGCGCGGAGGCTTCGGGTGCGGCGAAGTCCGCGCGCGCGAACAGGAGGTTCTCGTCGTGGTGCTCCCGCCAGAGTTCGGGCCGCTCGGCCAAGGAGATGAGCGAGAGGTAGACGACGAGCGCGGAGAAGTTGTCGGTGTCGGCCGAGAAGTGCGTCACGTCGCGCGCGGGGTGCTGGTAGTGCTGGTGCCCGACCTCGCTCGCCTTGAACCCGCTGAGCGCCGGGACGTACATGCCGTCGAGGTCTACGAGGCGCAGGCGGCCCCCCTCGACGATGATGTTGCCGTGCTGCAGGTCGCCGTGCGCCACGTTCGCCTCGCGCAGGGCGCTGATGAGCCTGACCCACTCGTCGGCGAGGTGCAGCAGCGCCTCACGCCGCCCGACGGCCTCGTCCAGATAAACGTCGAGCGTCGAGCCCTCGACCCACTCCATGACGAGGACGGGGTAGCGGCGGCCCGCGACGAGGATGCCCTTTGAAAGGTATTTGAAGCGCGGCAGCGAGGCGATGCGGTTGGCGTTGAGGTGCGCGTCGAGCGCGCGGTAGCGCTCCTCGCGGTCGCCGAGGAAGCCGCGGAAGCAGCGCACGGCGAGCGTCTCGCCGCCCGCGTCACCCGGGTTCAGCTTGAAGACGTAGGCGAACTGCCCCGACGTGACGAGCGGCATGCCGAGCCGGTCAACCGCCGGCAGCATCCGCTTCAGCGACGGCTCCTCGAAGCAGACCAGGGGGCACTGCACCGCCTCCGCGTAGTGCCGCGCCGTGGGCCAGAAGTTTGTCGTCGCGTTCTGCATAAAACAGTAGTCAGTAGACAGTAGTCAGTAGACGGTAGAAAAACTTTAGTCGCTCGAACCCTGCGGCCGTCATTTTCAACTTCCTCAAGCGGAGCGCTACTGTCTACTGGCTACTGTCTACTGACTACTTCAATCCTCACCACCGCCACGTCGTCGTCCTTCATCCTCGCGGCGGCGCGCTCGCGCCGGACGAGTTCGGAAAGCGAGACATTTTCCGACGCGGCGAGCAGAGAATCAAACTCGTCCGCGGCGGGGTCGCGCCGCGCGCTCATCTCGAAGTACCAGGCCGAGAGCGCGTCGGTCATGAGCAGGAACGTGTCGCCGGGCTCGGCGCGCCCCTCGCGCTCGACCAGGCGCGCGAGCGCCGTCTCGCGCAGGCTCTCGCTCGAAGGGACGAGCGGGGGCGTCGAGGTGAACGCCTCGTGCGTGTCGAGCGGGAAGGCCGAGACCACCTCCCCGCCCCGCCTCTGCACGAGGCACGAGTCGCCGAGCGCGACCGCGCGCCAGCCCATCTTCCGCCCCGAAGCCTCCAGCCGCAGTCCGACGAGGGCCGCGTAAGAGCCCGCGCTCCGCTTCTCCTCCGCGTACCAGGGGAGCTTCCGCCCCTCCCAGGAGGCGTGCAGCCACCCGCCCTGCTCCTTCAGCCACGGCCCGAACTCGCGGGCGGTCAGAGGCGCGCGCACCGCCCCGACCCACTCCTTCGTCAGCCGCGCCGCCCAGCGCCGCGCGTCGAACGCCTCGGTCGCCCCGTCGGCCACGGCGAACCTCAGAGCCCCCGCGTCGAACGCCACCGCGTCCTCACACTCCTCCGGCCCGCTGCCCTCCTTGGGAAGTAAGAAGTGCCGGATTTGAACGCGAAAGCGGTCGCTCATGTTTGAAGAGAGTAGTCAGTAGTCAGTAGACAGTAGTCAGTAGAAGAACCTTTCTTCGCTCGAACCCTGCGTTTATCATCCTCGACCTCCGCAACGCGGAGCGCTACTGTCTACTGACTACTGTCTCCTGACTACTTGCATTCACTCCCCCATCCAGATGTGCGGGGGCATACCGGTCAGGCTGGTGCCGATCTCGTAGAACTGGACGACCGAGGAGGGGTCGGCGTTGAAGACGAAGCCGCGCGAGCCCTCGGCCGCGGGGACGCCGAGTTGCTGCGCCGCGCCGAGGAAGTTCTCGGGCAGGACGCTGGAGATGCGGAAGAGCGTGCGCGCGAAGCCGTCCTTGAGCGCCGACTCCTCCGAGGGGTACTCGACTTTGCGCGCGCGGCTCGAAGAGACGTGGCAGTTGAAGAGGAGCACGCGGCCGTCGTCCGTGCCGAGCGACGTGAGCGCCTCGCCGTCCTGCGTCGGGTCGCCGTCGCTCGACTCGCCATCGGTCAGATGCAGCACCGTCGGCGGGAAGCCGCGCGGGTGCGCCGAGAGCCAGCCCTCGACGATCTCGCGCGCGCGCCGCAGCGCGTGGCACATCGGCGTGCCGCCCTCCGCGTGCGCGTGCACCCAGACGGGGTAGCGCACCGGCGTCTCGACGTAGCCGCCCACGCCGTCGGGCACGCGCCGGTAGCCCGACTCGATGCGCGCGGGGTTGTCGGCCACGGCCGAGACGGGCGCGACCGTCATCCCGGCGAGCGCGCCGCCGAGGCCGACGCCCACCTGCCGCCCGTAGCCGACGACGGCGACGTGGTAGTAGTCGCGCACCTCCTCGGTCTTGGTGCAGCGGATGACGAGGTCGTGCAGCGCGTGGTTGACCGCGTTGGCGACGAAGTCGGCCTTGCGCCCCGAGCCCTCGCCGCCGAACGGGTCGGCCATCGAGCCCGACTGGTCGAGCAGGAAGACGATGAGCGTCGGGTTGGCGCGCGTGATCTGTGCCGTGTATGCCATGCGGGAAAGTGATGAGTGATAGGTGATAAGTGATAAGAAGCTGTTAGCTGTCGGCTGTTGGCTAGGGAGTGAAGGTGCGCGTCCGGAAGCCACTCCGGCGCTCGCGCAGCAGGCCGAGGTAGATGTAGACGGTCAGCACGTAGCCCGAAGAGCTGAGCATCCCGGCCACGGCCGCCTGCAAGAGCATCGTCGGCAGCAGGCCGAGCCCGGCGCGCGCGAAGCTGCCGACGACGACCCAGTTGAGGCCGAAGATGAGCAGCCACCACAGGAAGTACGTGATGAAGATGAGCCACTTGTAGCCGCTCGTCAGCGCGTAGCTCCGCCGCAGCGCGTCGAGGGGGCCGCGCTTCTCGATTACCGCCGCGGGGACGCAGACGGCGTACATCATGCCGATGATGACGCCCGGCACGACGAACAGCAGGTAGCCGACGCCCGTGATGAGCGTGTAGATGAGCGTCACGACGAAGACCTTCGGCAGCGCCAGCAGCCCGCGCGCCAGGCAGTCGCCCGCCGACGAGCGCCCCGCGCGCTGCAAGTCCACGACGGCGTAGACGAGCGAGCCCGACATCAGCGCCCAGGCAGCTATCGTCAGTGCCCACAGGAGCAAGTCGCCCGCGCTCATCCCGAAGGGGAGCGTGCCGGCGAGGCCGCCGCCGCCGCCGTACGAGGCCCCCGTCGTAACGAAGATGAAGTACTGGAGGAGCGTCTGCGGCAGCGTCGTCACCAGCACGATGACGCCCACGAGCGTGAAGTGCTTGCGGTAGACGGCGAGCATCGGCGAGAGCACGTCGCCCGCGCCCTTGAAGGGCGGCGCGGGGATGTCGTCGGCCGACGCGTGCCGCGCGGAAGGCCCGCCCGCGGCGTCGCCCAGCGGGAATCCGCACGCCTCGCAGAACTTCGCGCCGGCTGGGTTGTCCTGGCGGCAGTGCTCGCACCGGGGGCCGTACATGAGGAAGCTCCTTAACAGTCTGAAACTTTCGGCGGCGGGAGACTCGAACGCGCCGCGCCGCACGTTCCGACGGCGGCGAAGCGCCCGAACAATATCCAACGCCGCGCCGCCGCCTGTCAATTAAGGCGTGAACGGTGAACCGTAAACCGTGACAAGATGAAGACTGTTCTTACCTGTCACGGTTTACGGTTCACCGTTCACGCCTTTTGCCTTTTGCCTTTCCGCCCCGCTACACTCGCAGCTCCCACGCTCTGAACAGACCCTTTCAGGACTCGACGTAGACGACGATGCCGAAGCACTTTCTCTCCTGCGCGCTGCTGCTGCTCCTCTTCCTGCTCGCACCGCTGGCCGGCCCTGCGCCGCACGCGCGGGGCGCGCTCGCGTCCGTGCCCGCGCCCGAGGAGGTGCTCGGCTTCCGCCCCGGCGACGATCGCAAGCTCGCCTCGTGGGCGCAGACGGTCGAATACTTCCGCCGCCTCTCGCGGACGAGCCCGCGCGTGAAGTTCGAGGAGCTGGGGAAGACGACGCTCGGCGCGCCCTTCGTCCTCGCCACCATCAGCGCGCCCGAGAACCTCCAGCGCCTCGAAACCTACAGGAACATCCAGCGGCTGCTCGCAGACCCGCGCAAGATCGCGGGCCGGCGCGGGGCGAAGGCCGAGGGCTACATCGGCAACGGCAAGACGGTCGTGCTCATCACGTGCGGCGTGCACTCGACCGAGGTCGGCTCGTACCTTTCGGGCATGCTCATCGCACACCGCCTCGCCTCTTCGGACGAGCCCGAGGTGCTTGAGATTCTGCGCAACACCATCGTCCTCCTCGTCCCTTCGCTCAACCCCGACGGCGTGGACATCGTCAAGCGCTGGTACGACCGCACACTCGGCACCCCCTTCGAGGGGACGAACCCGCCCGAGCTTTACCACCACTACGTCGGCCACGACGACAACCGCGACTGGTACGCCTTCACGCAGGTCGAGACGCAGCTCACCGTCGATAAGGTTCACAACGCCTGGCGCCCGCAGATCGTCCACGACATACACCAGCAGGGGGCTTACGGCTCGCGCCTCTTCCTTCCGCCCTACATGCGGCCGGTCGAGCCGAACGTGCCCAAGCAGTTGGTCGAAGGCTACACGGAGCTGGGCCGCTTCATGGCGGATAACATGCTCAAGGCGGGTTTCAAAGGCATCACCTGGGACTCGACTTACGACGCGTGGACGCCCGCGCGCGCCTACTCGCACTACCACGGCGGCGTGCGCATCCTCTCCGAGACGGCCTCGGCCAGCCTCGCCACGCCCATCACGGTGAAGCCCGAGCAACTGCGCGGGGGCGAGCGCTACGACGCGCGCAAGGCCAGCCCGAACTTCCCCGTCGTCTGGCCCGGCGGCGAGTGGCGCCTGCGCGACATCACCAACTACATGACGGCCGCGGCCTTTGAATTACTCAGGCACGCCGCGCAGAACCGCGAGGCGTGGCTCCGCCGCTTCTACTCAATCGGCCAGGAGGCCGTGCGGCCCCGCCGGCCCGGCGAGCTGTTCGCCTTCAGGATCGGCGAGTCGGAGAACAGCGGGGAGCTACTCCGTATCCTGCAACGCGCGGGGGTGGAGACGAGGCTGCTGCCGCGCGCCGGCTCCGGGCGGCGCCGGGGCCACGGGGCGGACATCTTCGTCCCGATGGCGCAGCCCTACGGCGCCTTCGCCAAGGCACTACTCGAAGCCCAACGCTACCCCGACCTCCGCGACGAGTCCGGCCGGCCCGTGCCGCCTTACGACGTGACGGCGCACACGCTCCCCCTGCTGATGAACGTGCCGGTCGAGCCCGTCTACCAGCCGGTCAGGATGGGCGACCCGGTCGTTTCCGAGCGCGCGAACTTGCCCGGCCCGTCGCAACGCCCCGCAGCGCCTCGCGTGGCGCTCTACAAGTCGCACGTCCCTTCGATGGACGAGGGCTGGACGCGCTGGATTCTGGAACAGAACGGCAAGACTTACTCTTCGCTGCAAGACGCGGAGGTCCGCCGGGGGAACCTGCGCGCGAAGTTCGACTCCATCATCATCCCCGACCAGTCGCCGCGCGCGATACTCGAAGGCTACCGTAAGGGCTCGATGCCGGACGAGTTCACGGGGGGTTTGGGGAAGGAGGGCGTGAAGGCCCTGCGCGAGTTCGTCGAGCAGGGCGGGACGCTCGTCACGCTGAACGAGGCGTCGGACTTCGCCATCGAGCAGTTGAACTTGCCCGTCCGCGACGTGACGGCCGACCTCAAGCGGACGGAGTTCTACTGCCCCGGCTCGATCCTGCGCACCGTCCTCGACACGACGCACCCGATTGCCAAAGGGATGCCGCGCGAGTCCGTCGCGTGGGTCGAGGACTCGCCCGTCTTCGAGATCAAGTCGGACCCGCTGGCCCTCGTCCGCGTGAAGATTATTGCGCGCTACCCCGAAGCGGGCACGCCGCTCCTCTCGGGCTGGCTCCTCGGGGCCGAGCGCCTCCGCGGCAAGGCCGCGCTCGTCGAGGTCGGCGTCGGCGAGGGCCGGGTCTACCTCTTCGGCTTCCGCCCCCAGTACCGCGCGCAGTCGCTCGCCACCTACCCGCTCCTCTTCAACGCCCTCAGCAGTAGGCAGTAGTCAGTAGTCAGTAGAAAAGCAGGAGCGGCGCGTCTCAGCCCTTGGGTCGAGCGCGCCGCTCCTGTCTTCCTACTGGCTACTGACTACTGACTACCGCACTTTACGAGAACGCGGTGACGACGATGGCGGCGATGAGGGCTCCGCCGAAGACGAGCAGGTAGCTGAGGAAGTAGCCGACGACGAGCACGATCGAGGCGGGGATGCTCTTGCCCGCGCCGAGGCCGTAGACGGCGCGCACGGCGAAGAACATGTAGACGATGTCGAGCACCCATTTGAAGAGGGCGACCCAGGCGTTGACCCCGCCCTGCTTGATGCCGATGAGGTAGTAGACCGGCCAGAGCAGAATCACCAGCAGCGTCGAGAACGAGGCGAAGTGCATCGCGAAGACGAGGTGCTCGACGAAGTAGCGCCGCTTGAGGAGGAAGACCGCCTGGAGCACGAGCGCGAACCCGCCGACGAAGAGCGGCGCCGCGGCCGACGTGTAGCGCGCCCACTTCTCCCCGAGCCGCTTGAACAGCTCCTCCCTGTTCGTCCCCTTCCGCGCCGCGAACCGGTCGAAGACCTTGTCCGTGTCCTCGCGCTTGCTCTCCCTGACGAACTTCCCGATGTCGAACATCGAGACCGGCTCGTAGACCGAGTAGGCGAAGAAGTTGAGCGCCACGAGCGCAAGGCAGAGGTTGAGCGGCTTCAGGTAGCGCCGGCGCCGCCCGGCCCTCCACTCGCTGGTGAGGAAGCCCGGGCGGAAGAGGAGCGCCCACAGCGTGTGGAAGACCTTCGAGTGCTCGACGCTCGTCAGCTCCTGCGCCGCCTCCGAGAAGAAGTGCCGGACGGAGAGGTCGCGCGACTCGGGCCGCTTCTCGCCGCAGCGGTGGCAGTAGTCGCCCGCGAGCGCCCCCCCGCACTCGGGGCAGAGGTCGGCGGCGGCGACTACGGCTTCGGCTTCGGCTTCTCCCGCCCCGGCGGTCTTGACCTCGACGCTCATAACGACAGCCCTCTCCCGCGCGCGCCCCTTCAAACTCCGAGGACGCTGATCAGGGCCGCCCCCATGCTGCCCAAGACGACGGCGAGGTAGATGACGTAATACCCCGCCAGCAGAACGAGCGTGAGGACTACGGCGGGGGCTGTCCCCGTCCGGTAGAAGGTTCGGACGGCGAGGAACATGTAGGCGGCTATGGCCAGCCAGATCACGACTGCGAGGGCGTTGCTCGCGGGCGAGGGCTTGATGCCGGTGAGGAAGTAGAGCGGCCACATCAGCACGACCAGCAGCGACGAGAACGAGACGAAGTGGAGCGCGAAGACGAGGTGCTCGACGAAGTGGCGGCGCGCGAAGAGCAGGAAGACGACCTGGAGCAGCAGCGAGTAGGCGGCCGCGATGACGAGCGACGACAAAGACATGTAGTCGTGCCACCTCTCGTTCACCTTCCCCGTGAACTCCGCCTTCGTCATCCGCCCGTACGCGGCCAGGTCGTCCAACGCTTTCGCGAACCGGCCCGTGGCGTCCTGCTCCACGAACATCTGGAGGTTGTAGACCGAGAGCGGCTCGTAGACCGAGAAGGCGAAGAGGCTCAGCGCGAAGACGGCGAGGTAGAGGTTGAGCGGCTTGACGTAGAGTGTGCGGCGTCCCGCGACCCACTCGGCCGAGAGGCGGCCCGGCCGGAAGAGGAGCGCGCGCAGGGTGCGCAGGAGCTTCGAGTGTTCGAGGCTCGTCAGCTCCTGCGCCGCCTCGCGCAGGAAGTGGCGGAGCGTCAGGTCGCGCGACTCGGGCCGCTTCTCGCCGCAGCGGTGGCAGTAGTCGCCGACCAACCCCGTGCCGCAGCTCGGGCACGCGCCCTCCGCGGCGCCGGGCCCGCCGCGGGAGAACCCCGGGGCCGGCTGCCGCGCCTCCGCCGCCTCGGCGCGCACGGCCGTCTGCGTGCCCTCGCCCACGGCTTCACTTCTCCTCGTCGCGCTCGGCCCTGACCGAGCCGGAAATCTTCTTGCGCGTCGTCTCGCCCGTGTCGATGACGGGCAGCCCCTGGCCCACCTCCGCGTGCGGGCGCGGGATGACGTGCGTCGAGACGACCTCGCCGACGCGCCGCGCGGCGGCCGCGCCCGCGTCCACGGCCGAGCGCACCGCGCCCACCTCGCCGCGGACGATGGCCGTCACCAGCCCGGCGTCAATCTTCTCGTAGCCGACGAGCCGCACGTTGGCGGCCTTCACCATCGCGTCCGCCGCCTCGATCATCGCCACGAGGCCCCGGCACTCGACCATCCCCAGCGCTTCCATCCTTCTCACCTCCCGGAACGTTATCCGCGCGCCCGTCCGCGCGGCGGTAGACCAGTTTGAGCCGCTGCGCGCCCAGCTCGTTGCTGAAGCTCGTCGTGTTCGTCAGCGTCTTCCCGTCGGAGGAGACCTGCCAACGCTGCGTCACCGTCAGCTCGTACGTGCCGCCCTGACCGCGCCGCTTGAGCTGCGCCTCCGAGACGACCCTGTCGCCGTCCCACCTCGTCTTCGACCTGACCTCGCCGACGCCGAGCGTCGCCTGGTTCGTCTCGCCGCGCCCGTCCGTGTAGTAGGCGAAGTCCTTGACCTCCTCCTGCCCGTTGAGGCTGAGCGTGCGCCTGATCTTCAGCTCGGGGTCTCTGTGCTCGACGACGAGCGTCGAGTCGGCCTTCGCGAGCGGCTTGTCGGCCCACTCGCCGTAGTCGCTCTTCCCGCGGTCGATGCGCCACGTGCCGGAGAAGTCCGGGCGCGGCCCCTTCCTGTCATCGCCCGCGGCGGCGGCGGCGCACGCCGCGAGCAGGCAGAGCGCCATGAGCAACGCCTTCATCGAACGCACCTCCGCGCCGCTCAGCGGTAGTACTCGATGGTGGAGTAGTAGACGAGGGACGGCTCGTACTCGCCCGCCTCCGCGTTCCACGTGTACTGGACGTTCTTAATCAGGTTTTTGCGCGAGTCGTACTCGCGCGTGTCGCGCGTCTTGCGCGGCGGCGCGCCGTCGCCCTTCTCCTCGGCCGCGCGCAGGTCGCTCGTCCCGGAGTCCGAGGTCGCGACCCTGCGGCCCGCGACCGAGCCGTCCGGGGCGTAGGTCTCCTTCTCCGTGTGGTGCGGGCCGCCGTAGTTGAGCGCGTGCACGGCCCGCTCCTTCAGCGAGCCGTCCGCGCGGTACGTGCTCCAGACCGAGGTCTTCCCGTCGCGCACGTTGACCGCCCTCTCGACGAGGGCCCCGCTGCCGTCGTAAGTCAGAACCTCGGCCTGCGTGCCGTCGGGGCGCGTGACGACGACCCTGCGCTCGCGCAGGCTCTCGTCGCCGTTGTAGGTCAGCGTCTCGCCCGCGGCGGGCCGGTAGACCTTCTTCATCCGCAGCCCGCCCCGGCCGTCGAACATCGACATCTCGACCTCGTTCCCGGCGTCGTCGTAGACGTAGACGGTCTTGTTGATGAGCTGACCGTCGGGCGTGTAGCTGTCCTGCTCCCGGCGCTTCCCGCCGGGCGCGTAGTTGATGACCGACACGAGACGGCGCGGCCCCTCGACGAGCCGGCCGTCCCGCCGGACGAAGGCGGCCGACTCAATGCGCGCGCTCTTGACGGGGCCGCGGAACGCGTCGCCCTGCCGGAACTCGACGGAATGCTCCTGCGCCCACGCCGGGGGCGCGAGCGCGAAGAGGAGCGAGGCGAAGAAGAGTCTTTTCATCTGGTACCTCCTTTAACCGACGCGCGCCCGGCCGCGTCAGTTGCGCAGCGAGTGGATGGGCGCGGGGATGCGCCCGCCGCGCCGGACGAAGACGCTCGGGGAGAAGCCGTTGACGGGCATGACGGGGGCGCTGCCCAGCAGGCCGCCGAACTCGACGAGGTCGCCGACCTTCCTCCCCGGCGCGGGGATGATGCGGACGGCGGTCGTCTTGTTGTTCATCACGCCTATCGCCATCTCGTCGGCGATGATGGCGGCGATGGTCTCGGCCGAAGTGTCGCCGGGCACGGCGATCATGTCCAGCCCGACCGAGCACACGCTCGTCATCGCCTCAAGTTTCTCTATGGTGAGCGCCCCCTCCTGCGCGGCCGCGATCATCGCCGCGTCCTCGGAGACGGGGATGAAGGCCCCGCTCATCCCGCCGACCGCGCTCGAAGCCATCGCGCCGCCCTTCTTCACCGCGTCGGTCAGAAGCGCCAGCGCCGCGGTCGTCCCCGGCGCGCCCGCGCGCTCGAACCCGAGCCCTTCGAGAATCTCGCCGACCGAGTCGCCCGGCGTCGGCGTCGGCGCCAGGGAGAGGTCGATGATGCCGAAGCGCAGGCCCAGACGCCGCGCGGCCTCGCGCCCGACCAGCTCGCCCGCGCGCGCGAGTTTAAATGAGAGCTTCTTAATCAGCTCGGCCATCTCGTCGAGCGGCGCGTCCGGCGGCGCGTGGCGCACCGCGTGGTTGACGACGCCCGGGCCGGAGACGCCGACGTTGATGACGGCCTCGGGCTCGCCGACGCCGTGGAACGCGCCTGCCATGAAGGGGTTGTCCTCGACCGCGTTGGCGAAGCAGACGAACTTGGCGCAGGCGAGGCCGCCGCGGTCGCGCGTGCGCTCGGCCATCTCCTTGATGATCTCGCCGGTGCGCCGGACGGCGTCCATGTTGATGCCCGCGCGCGTCGTCGCCAGACTTAACGAAGAGCAGAGGCGCTCGGTCGTCGCCAGGGCCTCGGGGACGGAATCGACGAAGGCGCGCGTGCCCTCCGTCTCGCCCTTGTGGACGAGCGCGGAGTAGCCGCCGATGAAGTCCACGCCGACGCGCTTGGCCGCCTCGTCTATCGCGCGCGCGAGCGGCAAAAGTTCCTCCGCTCGGCGCGCGCGGTCGAAGACGAGCGAGGCGGGCGTGATCGAGATGCGCTTGTTGGCGATGCGCAGGCCGTACTCCTCGCCTATCTCGTCCACTGTGGGGACGAGGCGCGCGGCCGTGCGCTCGATCTTCTCGCGGACGGCCTCGGCCGTCTCGGCGACGCCCGCGCGGACGCAGTCGCGCAGGGAGAGGCCGAGCGTGACCGTGCGCACGTCGAGGTGCTCCATCTCGGTCATGCGCACGGTCTGTAGGATTTCCGCCTGTGTGTACTCCATGCCCCTCCGGCTCTCAACGCAGGACGGTCGTGCTCAGGAAGAGCAGGACGAGGAAGAGGACGAAGAGCGCCGCCGCGGCGAGGACGAAGCGCAGGCCCGAGTCGTCCGGCGTCTCTTCTAAGACGACGATGGCCTCCTCGCGCATCCGCCCGACGCGCGCACGCGTCCCCTCGCGCACGCGCGCCACGCGCCCCCGGAGGTCGCCCGCGCGCCCCGCCTCTTCGGACGCCTCCTCCTCCGCCTCCTCCTCGCGCGCCTCCGTCTCGCTCGCGGCCGGCGACTCCGGCCCGGCCTCGAAGGCTTCGGCCGCGGCCGGCAACGGCGCGTCCGACGCGGGCGGCGGCGCGCCCGCTTCGGGCGACTGCACGAAGGCCGCGAACTCCTTCGTCGGCGGAGTCCAATCCTTCGTCGGCGGCGCGGCCTTTTCCTCCAAGGGGCGCGCCGACTCGCCCGTCGGCGGCACCGCCTCGCGCTCGACGGCCGCGGGCGGCGGCGCGGCCTCCGCCTCGAAACGGTTGCCGCACTGCGGACAGAACCGCGACCCCGCGCGCACCGCCGCGCCGCACGAGAGACACCTGCGAGAGATTTCAGGCAGCATAAGAGCCGTGAACCGTAAACCGTGAACCGTGACAGGAGCGTGAACCGTAAACCGTAAACCGTGACAAGAAGAAGGCGGTTTTTATCTCGTCACGGTTTACGGTTTACGGTTCACGGCCTTCAAATTCTGTGCATCGCGTTGAAGAGGTCTTCGCGCTGGGCGTAGATGTGGACGCCGAGGCGTTCGCCCTCGCCGCGGAAGCGGTCTTTGAGCGCGGTGACCGACTCGCGGGCGCGCGCGATGTCGGCGACTATGACCATCGCGAACTTGCCCTGCACGACCGTCTGGTTGATGTCGATGATGCTGCACCCGGCCTCGGCCAGAATCTGCGAGACGGCCGCGACGATGCCCGGGTGGTCGGTGCCGAAGACGGACACGATGAGCCTGTCCGCGCGCCCCTCCGCCGCGCCCTTCGCGCCGCCCTCCGGCTGAAGCGCCGGCTCGATTGCGCGGTACACGTCCATCACCAGCGCCTCGACCGTCCGCTCGTCCGCCTGCGAGCCCAGGCGTCCGTAGACCGCGCGCGTGATCCGGTAGATGAGTTCCTCGTCAGCCATAAGGCAGTGAGCAGTAAGCAGTGAGCCGTGAGCAGCAGTTGGGTTAAGGCGGGCGCGGCGCAGTTTCTTAAAACTGCTTACCGCTCACCGCTCACTTTCCTCTCAGCTCGCGCGCCGACTCGATCAGCTCGTCGGAGCGCGCGATGTCCTCTTGAACGTCCACGCGGTCAACGATGCCGACGACCGCGGCCTCAATCGCCATCTCCTGGTTGCCGACCGCCGTGCGCGCGGCCTTCCCGTAGGCGCACATCACGACCTCGCCCACGCCCGCGCCCAGGCGGTCGGCCACCACGACTATGTTTTTCGTCGGCTCCTTGTCCAGGTCAATCGGGTGCACGACCAAAAATCTGACGCCCTCAAGGTCGGGCGTCTTCTTCGTTGACCAAACGGTGCCGACTACTTTTCCCAGGAACATAAAGACCGTGAGCCGTGAGCCGTAAACCGTAAACCGTGACAAGAAGGAGAGCGGTTTTTATCTCGTCACGGTTTACGGTTTACGGTTCACGGCCTTTCATGCTTTCGCGAAGACTTCGGCCGCCTCGCCCATGTCGCGGGCGGCGGGCGTGATGATGGTGCGCGCGTTGGTGTAAATCTTCTCGCCCTTCTGGATGGCGCGGCGCACGTCGTCCTCGCAGACGAAGTCCACGGCGCGCTTGCCGTTGCCGGCGGCGGGCGAGGGCGTCTGCTTCGGGGGCGCGGGCGGCGGCGCGGCGGGGGCGGCCTGTGCGCT
>DATMVD010000046.1:0-6083 GCA_035563535.1 Pyrinomonadaceae bacterium
GCTGGAGGCGGCCGAGGCGGTCTGCGGCGGGGACGTGCTCGACGCGCTCTCCTCGCTGGTGGAGAAGAGCCTTTTGAGGCGGCGGGAGCGGGGGGAGGGCGAGGCGCGCTTCACGATGCTGGAGGTCGTGCGCGAGTTCGCCCTCGAAGCGTCGGAGGCGCGCGGCGAGGCCGACGCGGCGCGGCTTGAGTTCGCGCGCTACTTCAAGCGGCTGGTCGAGGAGGCCGAGCCGGAGATACGGGGCGGGACTCAGGTCGAGTGGGTGCGGCGGCTCACCCGGGAGCACGACAACGTGAGGGCCGCGATGGCAATTCTGCTCGCCGCCGAGCCGACGGAGGGCGGGGCCTTCGTCGCCAGCGTCAGGCCGTTCTGGCTCGCACAGAGCTACGGCCACTCGGAGCAGCGCACGTGGTTCGCGAGGGCGCTCGAAGCGGAGGGGCTCCCCCCGGCGGTGCGCGCGCGGCTGCTGAATGGGTTGAGTTCGTGTGAGCGTAAGTTCGGTCGCGGGGACGTGGCGGCCGCCTTCGGGCGCGAGGCCGTCGAAGCGGCCCGGGCCTCCGGCGACCGGGTCGCGCTCGGCGTCGCCCTGACCGGCCTCGCGGGGGCGCTGTTTGTCGCCGGCGACCTGCGCGCGACGCGCGACGTGTACGAAGAGTCCGTCGCCAACGCCCGCGAGAGCGGCGACCGCTTCAGCCTGTCGGTCAGCCTCACGGGGCTGGGCGAGGTGGCGCGCCTGATGGGCGACTGGCGGGCGGCGCGCGCCTACTACGAGCAGTCGCTCGAAGCTATGGGGCGGCACGCCCACGCGAACGTGAACGCGGTCACGCTCACGAACCTCGGCGGCGTGGCGCTCGAAGAGGGGGACTTCGCCGCGGTCGCGGTCTACTACCGCGAGGCGCTCGCGATGGCGTTGGAGCTCGAAGACCATTTCATAACGGCCATGTCGCTCGACGGGCTGGCGGCGGTGGCGCTCCACGAGGGCGCAGGGGAGAAGGCCGCGCTGCTCGCGGGGGCGGCCGAGGCGCTCCGTGAAGTTGCGGGCGATCCGCTCGACAAGTTGGAGCAGTCGCTGCGCGACCGCTACGTGGCGAAGCTCCGCGCGACGCTCGACCCGGCGACGCTCGAACGCGAGTGGGCGCGCGGGCGCGAGATGACGCTCCGGGAGGCGGCCGCGGCGGCCCTCGACGAATAGTCGGCGGGTATCACCCGAAAGACCGGAAAGAGATTCCGATCAACCCGTCGGCCAAGCGTGTACTAAGGCTTTTCCCGGGGGCGGTCGAGAGCCCGTCCCGCCGGGCTCGGGCGGCGCGAACAAGGGGGCTTTAGGAATACTCGGCCTGCCAAGTTATACTCGTAAGCCCCAACACACTTTCCCCGAAAGTTCAGCGGCCACGGAGACGAGTGTCTATTAGTCCGCCTATGCCCAAGGAAACGCCCGTAGGTTCTCTGCCCGCCGCCGAGTCCGCCGACTCCGTCGAGCGCCCGCTGAGCCCGAACGTCGCCGCCTACTGGCTGGCGGCGGTCGTAGACTCGGCCGACGACGCCATCATCACCAAGTCGCTCGAAGGCGTCATCACGAGCTGGAATCGTGGCGCCGAGCGCATCTTCGGCTACACGGCCGACGAGGTCATCGGCCGGCCCGTCACCATCCTCTTCCCCGAAGACCATCTGGACGAGGAGCCCGGCATCCTGGCCCGCATCCGGCGGGGCGAGCCCGTCGAGCACTACGAGACGGTGCGCCGCCGCAAGGACGGCACACTCATCGACATCTCGCTCACGGTCTCGCCCATCAGGAAGCCGGACGGCACGATCATCGGGGCCTCGAAGATCGCCCGCGACATCACCGAGCAGCGGCACGCGCAGGAGACGCTGCGCGCGCAGGCGGAGGTCATCGGCCAAGCCTACGACGCCATCTTCCTGCGCGACTCCGCGAACCGGATCACGCTCTGGAACCGCGGGGCCGAGCGCACCTACGGCTACACGCCGGAGGAAGCGCTCGGTCGCTCCCCGCACGAGTTGCTCAAGACCGTGCCGCCCGTCCCGCTCGAAGAGATTTACGAGAGCCTGCGGCGCGAGGGCTTCTGGGAGGGCGAGCTGCTGCACACGCGCAAGGACGGCGAGCAGATCGTCGTCGAGTCGCGCTGGGCGACCGTGCGCGGCGCGCGCGGCGAGGTCGCCTCAGTCCTCGAAATCACGCGCGACGTGACCGATCGCAGGCGCGCCGAGGCGAGGCTCAGGCAGGCGGCGGCCATCGTCGAGAACTCCGACGACGCCATCATCAGCAAGGACCTCGACGGGGTCATCCAGAGCTGGAACCCAGGGGCCGAGCGGCTCTACGGCTACACCGCGGAGGAGGCCGTCGGCCAACCCGTGACGATGCTCATCCCCGAAGACCGACCCGATGAGGAGCCGGCCATCCTCGCGCGCATCCGACGCGGCAAGCAGGTCGATCACTACGAGACGGTGCGGCGGCGTAAGGACGGCACACTCATCGACGTCTCGCTCACCGTCTCGCCCGTGAGGGACGCCGAGGGGCGCGTCGTCGGCGCGTCGAAGATCGCGCGCGACATCACCGCCCGCAAGCGCGCCGAGGCGGAGCTGAGCCAGTCGAGGGCGCAGCTCGAAACAGTCTTCGAGAACGCGACCGTGGGGCTCCTGGTCATGGACGCGCGCCAGCACTGCACCTACATGAACCCGGCCGCCGAGAAGCTGACCGGCTACACGCTCGCCGAAGTCCAGGGCCGCCCCCTGCACTACTTCGTCCACCACACGCGCCCCGACGGCACGCCCTACCCGCTCGAAGAGTGCCCGATAGACCGGGCGTTTCCCCAGAACAACCAGGAGCAGGGCGAGGAGGTCTTCGTCCGCAAAGACGGCTCGTTCTACTCCGTCGCCTTCACCGCGAGCCCGCTGCGCGAAGGCGGCGTCCCCGTCGGCACCGTCGTCGAAGTCAGAGACACCACCGAGGAGAAGCGCGCGGCCGCCGAGCGCGAGCGACTCCTCGGTCTGGAGCAGGAGGCGCGCGAGGAGGCGGAGACGATGTACCGGCTGGGGCAGACGCTCGCCGGGGAACTCGACCTCCACAAACTTGTGCAGGGGGTGACGGACGCCGCGACGGAGCTGACCGGCGCGCACTTCGGCTCCTTCTTCTACAACGTGCTGAACGAGGACGGGGCCTCCTACATGCTCTACACGCTCTCGGGCGTCCCCGCCGAAGCCTTCGCGCACTTCCCCATGCCGCGGGCCACAGACCTCTTCGGCCCGACCTTCCGCGGCGAGGGCGCGCTCCTCATCGGAGACGTGAAGAAAGACGCGCGCTACGGGAAGAACTCGCCCTACTACGGCATGCCCGAGGGCCACCTGCCCGTGACCAGCTACCTCGCCGTGCCCGTCATCTCCCGCTCGGGCGAGGTCTACGGCGGCCTCTTCTTCGGCCACCCCAGGGCGAACGTCTTCACCGAGCGCGCCAGGCGCATCGTCGAGGGGCTGGCGGCGCAGGCGGCGGTCGCGATGGACAACGCACGGCTCTTCGAGGCGGCGGAGCGCGCGCGCGCCCAGGCCGAAGCGTCGGCCGCCGAGAAGGAGCGCCTGTACCGCGAGGCGAGTGAGGCCAGCCGACTCAAGGACGAGTTCCTCGCAACGGTCTCGCACGAGTTAAGAACGCCCCTGACGGCCATCCTCGGCTGGGCGCACATGCTCCGCACGGGGCAGTTCGACGGCAAGTCGTCCACCAACGCCTTTGAGACCATCGAGCGCAACGCGCGGGCGCAGGCGCAGCTCATCGAGGACCTGCTCGACGTGTCGCGCATCGTCACGGGCAAGCTCCGCATCGACGTGCGGCCCGTGGACCCGAACTCCTTCATCGAGGCCGCGGTCGAGGCCGTCCGCCCGGCCGCGGAAGCGAAGGGCGTGCGTTTGCAGAAGGTGATCGACACGGGGCTGGTGACGGTCTCGGGCGACCCCGTCCGTTTGCAGCAGGTGGTCTGGAACCTGCTCTCGAACGCCATCAAGTTCACGCCGCGCGGCGGGCGCGTGCAGGTCAGGATGGAGCGCGTCAACTCTCACGTCGAGATCGTCGTGAGCGACACCGGCCAGGGCATCGCTCAAAACTTCCTGCCTCACGTCTTCGACCGCTTCCGCCAGGCCGACGGCACCACCACGCGCCAGCACGGCGGGCTGGGCCTCGGCCTCGCCATTGTCCGCCACCTGGTCGAGCTGCACGGCGGCACCGTCAAGGCCGAGAGCGGGGGCGAGGGTCACGGTGCGACCTTCACCGTGCTGCTCCCCGTCGCGCCCGTCTACTCGCAGGAGGGGGTGGAGGCGCGCGTTCACCCGGCGGCGAGGGAGACGCTGCCCGCCTTCGACTGCCCCGACCGGCTCGACGGCCTGCGCGTGCTCGTCGTAGACGACGAGGCGGACACGCGCGAGCTGCTCAAGGCGGGCCTGGGCCAGTGCGGGGCCGAGGTGACGGCCGCGGGGTCGGCGGCCGAAGCCCTCTCGGAGATACGAAAGTCGCCGCCCGACGTGCTCGTCAGCGACATCGGGATGCCGGACGAGGACGGCTACGCGCTGATACGGCGGGTGAGGGCCCTCGCCGCCGTACAAGGCGGCAACGTGCCCGCCATCGCGCTGACCGCTTACGCGCGGACGGAAGACCGACTCCAGGCGCTGCGGGCCGGGTATCAGATGCACGTGACGAAGCCGGTCGAGCTGACGGAGCTGGCGGCCGTCGTCTCAAGCCTGTCGAAGCGCGGCGGGTGACGTGACGTGAATGACCGCCCCGGCCGGGGCGCATACTACGGCGTGGAGCCGAGGACTTACACGGCGACCGGCCTCAGGCCGCCGGGGTGAGAGTGAGGGGTGAGACTGTTGCCGACCATCCTGATCGCCGACGACAACGAAGACCTGCGGGGCATGCTGAGGCAGCTCTTCGAGGCGGACGGCTACGCCGTATTGGAGGCCGCCGACGGGCGCGAGGCGGCCGAGGCGGCCGTCCGGGAGCGACCCGCCCTCGTCGTCATGGACCTGGGGATGCCCGGCATGGACGGCCTCTCGGCGGTCGCCGAGATCAGGCGGCACGTCACGCCGTCGGAGACCAACATCCTCATCGTCTCGGCCTACGACCGCCTGGAGTACCGGACCGAGGCCGTCGCCGCCGGTTGCGCCGGTTTCATGGCCAAGCCCCTGGATCCCGGGGCCCTGCTGGGGACGGTCAGGCTGCTCCTGCGGCAGGGCGCGGGTGAAGCGGCGACGTTCGATTAAGGATGGGGTTTGAGCCGGAAAGGGCGGCGCACCGGGCGGGACATACACCTCCCACCTGTCCTCACGGGTCACCTGTCAAAGCATCCGAATCCTTCGCCGTCTGGTTAGCGTGGCGGCTGCCCCGACGCCGCACGGTACTTGACGTACAGCTCCGACAGGCGGTCCGCCGACGCCGGGTCGCCGCGCGCCAGCAGCGTGATGAGTTCGTCGCGCTCGGCCAGCAGCGGCGCGACCCCCTGCCGCTGCGCCTGCGTCAGGGCCGAGGCCTCCCCCTCGTCGATCTCCGCGCGGGCGGACGTGAAGAACTGACTCGCGGCCCGGCGCGCCGGCTCGTACTCGCCGCGCCGCGCGTCGATGGCCGCCGACGCAAGACTATGCTGCATCCCGATGAGGGTCAGTTGGCGCTCCGCCGCGGCGAGGCTGCCGGCGTGTCGGCGGGCCTTGAGCCACATCGGGACGAGGCCGAGCAGGAAGGCGACGAGCAGCACGACCCCGTAGATGACGAAGCGCCGCACTACGGGGGTTGACCTGGCCGTTCCGGGTTGTACTTCTTCACTCATAACGCCTCACCTGGCTGACACATGTGGGAGGGTTAAATCTCGGTCTTGCGGTGTGCGACTAACCGCAGCAGCCCGTTGATGCCGGCGTGCACCAGCGCGTAGACGATGATCGCGATCACTATCGGCAGGGCGAGCGTGTAGCCGCCCTCGGCCGTCGGGCTCGCCACGATCCCGCGGAACGGCCTGTAGAGCGGGTCGGTCACGGAGTGGATGAGCCGCACGAACCCGGCGCCCGGCCGCGCCGCCATCAGCGCCAGCAGG
>DATMVD010000047.1:0-38617 GCA_035563535.1 Pyrinomonadaceae bacterium
CGAGACGACCATCTCCGGGGAGCGCTCCAGCAGGACGCCGACCAGCACCTCGGGGCCGACGCCCAAAGAGCGCAGGTGGTGGGCCAGTCGATTCGCCCGGGCGTCGAGGTCGGCGTAAGTCAGCTCTTGCGCTTCAAAGCGCAGGGCGACGGCCAGGGGCGTGCGCGCGACCTGCTGCTCGAATAGCTCGTGCAGGCAGGAGGCCGCGGGGTAGGCGCGCGCCATCTCGTCGTTCCACTCGTGCACTACCTGATGACGCTCGCCTTCGCTCAGCATCTCCAGTTCAGAGACCCTTCGCTCCGGCTCGGCCACCGCCCCTTCCAGCAGCCTCGTGTAGTGCTCCAACAGCCGCTCGACCTGCGCCTCTTCAAATAAGTCCGTGCTGTACTCGGCGCACAGCACCAGTCTCTCTTTCACCTCGCGCGCGAACAGCGTCAGGTCGAACTTCGCCGTCCCGCTATCGACACTCAACTCTTCGCTGACCACCCCTTCGAGCTGCAGCTCGGTCAGCGCGATGTTCTCGACCACCAGCATCACCTGGAACAGCGGCGGGCGGCTCAAGTCCCTCTCGGGCTGCAACTCCTCGACCAGCATCTCGAAGGGCACGTCCTGGTGCGCCTGCGCTTCGAGCGCCGTCTCCCGCACTCTGCCCAGCAGCTCGCCGAAGGTCGGGTCGCCTGAAATGTCCGTGCGCAACACCAGCGTGTTAACGAACAGCCCGATCAGCTCTTCGGTTTCGAGCCGGTTGCGCCCCGCCACCGGAGTGCCGACGAGCAGGTCGGTCTGGCCCGTGTAGCGCCACAGCAGCGTGTTGAAGGCGGCCAGCAGCGTCACGTACAGCGTCGCCCCGTGAGACTGGCCGAGTTCGACGAGCCGTGCGCTGAGCTGGCGTTCCAGGGTCTTCGTGACGGTCGCCCCGCGGTGGGTGGCGACGGGCGGCCGGGCCTTGGCGGGCAGTTCCAGCACCGGCAGTTGTCCGCCGAGTTGTTTGCGCCAGTAGTTCAGTTGGGGTTCGAGCGTCGCGGCGCTCGAATGTTGGCGCTGCCACGAGGCGTAGTCGGCGTACTGAATCGAGAGCGGCGGCAGCAACTCGGCCGTCGCGGCTTCGTCGTCCGCCGGGCCGGGCCGTAAGAAAGCGTTGTAGAGCGCGGAGAGTTCGCGGACGAAGAGCCCCATCGACCAGCCGTCGGAGATGATGTGGTGCATCACCAACAGCAGAATCTGCTCGTCGTCGGTCAGCCGCAGCAGCGTCGCGCGCAGGAGCGGCGAGTCGGTCAGCGCGAAGGGGCGGCGCGCCTCTTCGCTCATCAACCTGCGGGCCTCGGCCTCGCGCTCAGGCTGCGGCAGGTGGCCCAGCTCGACGACGGGCAGGCTCCACGAGACGAGCGGCGCGATGAGTTGGACGGGCTCGCCGTCGAGCACGGCGAAGGACGTGCGCAGACTCTCGTGGCGCTCGATGATGTGGCGCAGGCTCTGTTCGAGCGCGCCGAGGTCGAGCGCGCCGCGGAGGCGGACGGCGGCGGCGATGTTGTAGAGCGGGCTGTCGGGCTCGAGCTGGTCGAGGAACCAGAGCCGCCGCTGCGCCGACGAGAGCGGAAGCGCGTAGTCGCGTGAGAGCCGCTCAATCGGGCTCGGGGCGTGCGGCTCCTTGGCCTCGGCCATCAGCGGCGCGAGGCGCGCCGCCAGTTGCTCCACGGTCGGGTGCTCGAACAGGTCGCGCAGCGGCAGGTCAACGGCGCAAGCCTGCTGGATGCGCGAGACGGCCTGCGCGGCGAGCAAGCTATGGCCGCCGAGGTCGAAGAAGTCGTCGTGGACGCCGACGCGCTCGTGCCCGAGGAGGTCGGCCCAGATCGTGCACAGCAGTTGTTCGAGCGGGGTGCGCGCGGCGGTGTGCGCGCGCTCCGGCTGGGCCTCGACAGAGGGCGGCGGCGGCAGCGCGCGGCGGTCAACCTTCCCGTTCGGCGTCAGCGGCATCTCCACCAGACGGACGAAGACGGAAGGAACCATGAACTCGGGCAGGTGCTGCTTCAAATAGCTGCGCAGAGCGGCAGTAGTCGTGCTCTGCCCCGCCGCCTCGACGAAGTAGGCGACTAAGCGAGCCCCGCCCTCCTCCGCCTGCGCGCTGACGACGACTTCGCCGACGGCGGCGTGGCGGGCGAGGACGACTTCGATCTCCCCCAGCTCGATGCGGTGGCCCCTGACCTTGACCTGATGGTCGAGGCGTCCCAAAAACTCGATCTGGCCGTCGGCCCGGTAACGCCCCGCGTCGCCCGTCCGGTAGAGCCTCGCGCCCGCCTCCGTGCTGAACGGGTGCGGCACGAACCGCTCGGCCGTCAGGTCGGCCTGGCCGTGGTAGCCGCGCGCCAGACTGCGGCCGCCGATGTAAAGCTCGCCGGCGACGCCTGCGGGGGCCAACTGCCCCGCGCGGTCGAGCACGTAGAGCTGCGTGTTCGAGACGGGGCGGCCGATGGGCGGCGCGCCTTCGCGGTCGCCCAGGGAGGCGAGGTTGACCGAAGTGGCGACGACGGCGTTCTCCGTCGGCCCGTAGTTGTTGACCACGTCGAAGGGCAGCCCCGCGGGCGGATAGGCGTGCAGCTTATCGCCGCCCGTCAGCAGCAGCCGCAGCGCACAGTCCGCGGGCCATTCGAGCGTGAGCACCTGCTCGGCCAGCGGCGTCGGCAGGAAGCTGACGCTGACGCGCTCGGAGATGAGCCAGTCGCGCAGCCTCGGCGCGACCGCGCGCGTCTGCTCGTCGGGGACGTGCAGGCTCGCGCCGCAGGTGAGGTAAGGCCAAAGCTCCCAGACCGACGCGTCGAAGCCGACCCCGGCGAGCAGCGTGGCGCGGTCGGAGGCGTTGACGGCGAAAGCACTCCGGTGCCAGCCGATCAGGTTCAGCAGCGCGCCGTGCGAGACGGCGACGCCCTTCGGCCGCCCCGTCGAGCCGGACGTGTAGATGATGTAGGCGAGGTTCTCCGCCGTGACCGCGTCGTCCGTGATGTCGTCTTCGCTCTGCCGGCTGAAGAGTGCGGCGTCGGCGTCGAGCGCGACGACCCTCAACGCCCCGTCAACGGCCTCCTGCGGGACGAGCGACGCGAGACGCGACTGCGTCAGCAGCACGCGCGCGCCCGAGTCGGCCAGCATGAAGGCGAGACGTTCCGGCGGATAGTTCCTGTCCAGCGGCACGTATGCGCCGCCGGCCTTGAGGACGGCCAGTTGCGCCACGACCATCTCCGCGGATCGCTCCAGGAGGATGGCGACCGGCTCTTCGACGCTAACGCCGAGCGCGCGCAGGTGGCGCGCGAGCTGGTTGGCGCGCCGGTTTAATTCCGCGTACGTGAGGCTCGCGCCGCCGCACTCCACGGCCGGCGCGTGCGGGGCGTCGGCCGCCCGCTGCTCGAACAGCCTGTGCGTGAGTCTGTCCGGCGCGGCGTCGCCCGCCGTCGTGCTCAACTCGGCGAGCAGCCTGCGCCGCTCCCCATCGCCCATCAGCCGCAGACGGCTCACGACCTGCCCCGGCTCTGCGACGATGTCGCGCAGCAGCACCTCGAAGCACTCGGCCATCCGCCGCACGTCCTCTTCGGCGTAGACCGTGGCGTCGTATTCCCACGCGCCGAGGAGCCCGGCCGCGCTCTCGGCCAGCATCACCGTCAGCTCGAACTGCCCGCCGCGCCGGCCGACGGCGACCGTCTCCAACTCCAACCCGCCCGCGCCGACACGCACCCCGCCCGCGCCGAGCGCCAGCGCCGCCAGCCCTTCGCCTTCCGACGACTGCGACTGCTGCAGGACGAAGACCGTCTGCAACAGGGGCATCCCCCCGGCCTCGCGCTCCGGCTGCACGCGCTGCACCAGCAGCGGGAACGGGTACTCCTGATGCGCCATCGCGCCGAGCAGCGCCTGCCGCACCTGCTCAAGCAGCTCCGTGAACGTCTCGCCGCCGCCGACGCGCGCGCGCAGCGCCACGGGGTTGACGAAGTAGCCGACCGTGCGCGACAGCGCCGCGCCCGTGCGCCCCGCCATCGGCACGCCCACGAGCAGCTCTTCCTGCCCGGTGTAACGCGCCAGCAGCAGTTCGTACGCGGCCAGCAACACGACGTAGAGCGTCGCGTCGTGGCGGCGAGCCAGCTCGCGCAGCCGCCGGGTCAGGTCGGCGTCGAGACGGAAAATGTGTGCCGCCGCCGGGGCCGTCGTCAGGGCGGCGGGCGCGGGCGTGCGTGCGAAGGGCAGCTTCAGCGTGGGCAGCTCGCCCTGCATCTGCCCGGCCCAGTAGGCGGCGAGCCGCTCGCCCTCTTCGCCTTCGAGCATCTCGCGCTGCCGGCGCACGTAGTCGCGGTACTGCCACCCGGCCGACGGCATCTCGGCCGCGGCCCCCTTCAACTCCGCCGCGTAGAGGCGGCCGAGGTCTTCGAGCAGGACGGCCAGCGACCAGAAATCGACGACGATGTGGTGCGCGACGACGAGCAGCACGCGCCGGTCGGCCGCCCGCAAGAGGCGCACGCGCAGCAACGCGTCACGCTCCAGGTCGAAGGGCCTGCCGGCCTCCGACTCTAAACGCTCCTGAAGCGCCCCTTCGTCCGCACACTCCGCGGACTCGAAGTCGAGGGCCGCCGAAGTGTGGATGCGCTGGCGCGGCTCGCCCTGTGCCGTCGTCGTGAACGTCGTGCGCAGCGCCTCGTGGCGCAGGACGAGTGAGTCGAACGCGCGGCGCAAGGCGGCGGCGTCGAGCGCGCGGGGGACGAGCAGGGCGGTCGCGACGTTAAGGTGCGCGCTCTCGGGCGAGACGCGCTGCAAGAACCAGAGCGCCTGCTGGCCGTGCGAGAGCGGATACTCGACCGCCTCCGAGGAAGCGAACTCCGCGGCCGCCGGCGTGGGCGCGCCGTCGGTTGCAGCGACGGCCTGCTGCGTCTCGGCCTGCTCGCGCGCCAGCGCGGTCTGCTCTTGGATGTAAGCGGTCAGCTCGCGCAGACTCGGGGTCTGGAAGAGCAGCGCCGGCGGCAGCGCCACGCCCGTGTTCGTCTCGATGCTGTGCATCAGCTCGACCGTGACCAGCGAGTCGAGGCCGTAGCGCGTCAGCGGCTGCGCGTCCTCAATCGCCGAGGCCGCGACGCCGAGCCGGGCCGCCACCTCTCCGCGCAGCCAGGCGATGATCTCCTCCGAGGACGGCGCGCCCTCGGAATCGCGCCACGGTCCGAAAGTCTCGCCCGCCGGCCTGACGCTACCCGTCCCTTCGGACGCCCCGGCGCGCCACTCGGCGACGACCTCAAAGTCGCCGCGCAGGAACTGCTCGCGGCTCGCGCGCCGTTGCAGCTTGCCGCTCGAAGTCTTCGGGACGGCCCCGGTCTTCACCAGTTGCACCGCGTAAGGGGCTACGTCGTACTCCTCGGCCAGCACCTGCCGGATGTTCTCGATAATCTCGTCCGCGTCCTTTGACGACGCCCTGCGGCCCACCTCCTGCACGACGACGAGGCGCTCCTCGCCCGCGACGCCGACCGAGAAGGCCACACCCGAGCCCGCGCGCAGCGCGGCGTGGCTCTCGCCGACGCTCCGCTCGATGTCCTGCGGGTACAGGTTGCGCCCGCGGATGATGATGAGGTCTTTGAGCCGGCCCGTGATGAAGAGTTCCCCGTCGCCGAGGAAGCCCAGGTCGCCCGTGCGCAGAAACGGCCCTTCCGAAGTGTCCGTGAGGTAGGCCCCGAAGGTCTGCGCCGTCAGCTCTTCACGGCCCCAGTAGCCGGCGGCGATGCTCGGGCCGCCGACCCAGACCTCTCCGACCTCGTCCGGGGCACAGCGAGTCAGGGTCTCGGGGTTGACTATGACGACCTGCTGCTCATCCGTCGGCCGCCCGCAGCCGACCAGCCGCGACGTGCCCGACTGTCCGTCGGCCGCGGCGACGCGGTGGCGCTCCAACGCGCCGCTCTCCACACTCTTGAGCAGCGCCCCCTCGGTACCGCCGCCCGCCGTCACGAGCAGCGTCGCCTCCGCCAGCCCGTAGCACGGGAAGAAGGCGCGCCGCCGGAACCCGCACCCCGCGAACGCTTCCGCGAACCGCTCCAACGTCTCGGCCCGCACCGTCTCGGCCCCGTTGAAGGCCACGTCCCAACTGCTCAGCTCCAGTTCCGCGCGCTCGGCCTCGTCGATCTTGCGCACGCACAATTCGTAAGCGAAGTTCGGCCCGCCGCTCGTCGTCGCGCGGTAGCGCGTGATGGCCTGCAACCACCGCGAGGGTTTTTGCAGGAAGGCCACCGGCGACATCAGCACGCAGCGCCCGCCCACGTAGAGCGGTTGCAGCATGTTGCCGATGAGCCCCATGTCGTGGTAGAGCGGCAGCCAGCCGACGATGACCGAGTCGGCGCTCTGGCCGAAGGCGCGCGCAATCATCGCCTGGTTGTGCAGCAGGTTGGCGTGCGTGACCATCACGCCCTTCGGCGCGGCGGTCGAGCCCGACGTGTACTGAAGGAAGGCCAGCGCGTCCGGGTCGATCTCCGGCTGACGCCACTGCGCGGACAGCTCGTCGGCCGCCTCGTCCGTGCAGAGCCAACGCACGGCCGAGAGTTCCGGCGCGCCGGCCAGCAGCGGGCGGAGTCGGGCGAGGATGGTGTCGGACGTGAGGGCGAACGCGGCGCGCGCGTCGGAGACGACCGCCTGGAGCCGCAGCAGGTTGCGGTTCATGCGGGGCGGGTAAGCGGGAACCGCCACCGCCCCGGCGTAGAGGCAACCCCAGAAGGCCGCGATGTAATCGAGGCCGGGCGGGAGCAGCAGCAGCACGCGCTCGCCGGCCGCCCCCCGCGACATGAGCAGGGCCGCGACCGAGCGCGCCCGCCGGTCAAGCTCCGCGTAGCTCAGATGCTCCTCCGCCCCTTCGCCTTCGGGCAGAAAGGTGAAGGCGAGACGACCGGGCTGCGTCTGTGCGCGCCAGCGAAGGAGTTCGACCAGATGGGGCAGAGCCCGCGCGGGCTCTGCGCATTGGTCGAAAGTACTTGTCGTCGTCAGGGACATAAGAGCCTCTTTACTGGGTCGAAGGCGTGCGCTTCGAGCGTCCGGACACACGGGTCGGCGCTTTCCGGTCGGTCGAAGGCTGAATTGTTCGTCGTGTCTAACTCGGGCGCTGCGACTGCGGGATGATATGAGGCGAACGATACCGGCTCGCGGTTGACTCCCGGGCAGAGCTACCGCACGTCGAGTGGCGAACTCAATCTGAACTATTGTTTTTTTTGAGTGAGGTGCAGACGGTTTATAAGGCGCGTGGTGGTCGGGTGAGACCCGTGCCTAAACCAAAACTGCTCCTGTCGAGATGTCTTCGTGCCGGTCACCCGCTCGGGTCAAAACCAATCCACCGCGGGTGCCGGTTGCCGTCGAGGCGGCGCGGTTCAGAGAGCTTCAGATGCCCCGCGCCGCGCCCCAGTTGCTCGTCGCTACCGGCCCGATTTAATCACCGCGCCGGAGACGACGAGTTCTGTTCCTACTGCCGCTTCAGCTCTTCAATCACCCTCACGGCGGCGGCATTCCGGGGGTTCAGCTCGACCGATTTCTGGTAGCTGAGGAGGGCGAGTTCTTTGTCCCCGTGAAGCAGGTAAGCCTCGCCCAGGCTATCGAATGCGTTCGCCGACTGCGGATACAAGGCCGTGTTCAACTTGAGAACCTCAATCGCCTCGTCGAACCTTTTGCTTTTAATCAGCATGTAGCCGAGGTCGTTCATCTCGGCCTCATCCGTATAGTAGCTCTCGGCGTGGTGTTGCCTGAGGTACTGGTATCTGGCGAGGGCGGCCGCCACGCCCTGTTCACGAAGTGCCGACGCCAGCTCGTCGCTCATTGACTGCTTCGGCAACTCATAAGGCCGGCCGTACAGCACCTTGACGAGTTGGTCGCTCATGTCGCGCAACTTGACGGTTCTGACGTTGCTGACGAGCACGATCAAATGCCTGTCGTCCACGAGGCGGACGATGAGCGCGTTGTAGCCGAAGACCTGCCCGTCCTGTTCGATTACCTTCAGCCTGCGGTGCGCCGGCTCGACCGTCGCCTCGCCGACCTTCCAGCCGTAGGTGAGCCCCTCGGCGTTCGGCTCGAACATCAGCCGCCGGTACTCGTCCGACAACAGCCGGTCGCCATACAAAGCCTGATCCCACAGGTACAAATCCCCGACGGTCGAATAGATGCCGCTCGCCGGCGACTCCCGGTAGTGTGGCGTCTCTTCATAACCGGAGAGGCTTTTGCGGTAGCCCGGCGCGCGTTGCCGCGCGTGCGCGTCCTGGCGGCTGTACCCCGAATCTTTCATGCCCAGCGGGGCGAAAATGTTCTCTTCCAGAGCCGACTCGTACGGCCGGCCCGTGACCCGCTCGATGATCGCGCCCAGCAGCAGGTAGCCGTCGTTGCTGTAACTGACGCCCGTGCCCGGCTCGAATTTCAACTCGTACCGTGAAATTTGTTCGACCAGCTCGGCGTCGCTGTAGTGCCCGCCCTGCACCTCTTTAAAGAAGCCCGGGAAAGAGTTGTAATCGGGCAGCCCCGAGCTGTGCGTCAGCAAGTGACGGACGGTGATCTTCGAGCCGGTCTGCTTCGGGTAGTCGGGCAGGTAGTCGGAGACCGCGCCGTCTAATTTAAGGTCGCCCCGCTCGACGAGTTGCAGCACGAGCAGCGCGGTGAACGACTTGGTCAGCGAACCGATCCTGAATCTGGTGTCGGCCGCGTTCGGGACCTTGTTGTCGAAATCGGCGAAACCGAAGCCGCGTTTATAAATCACCCGGCCGGCCTCGGCGACCAGCACCGCGCCGTTGAACTGCCCCCTCTCGGAATAGGCAGTCACCAGCCGGTCGATTTCGTCCGCCCTGGACTGCACGCCGTCACGACCCCGGCAGGCCGGCAGGCAGAGGGCGGCCAGGGCCAAAAGCGCCAGCGCCGACAGCTTGAAGAGTCTTCTCATTTTCAGCATCCTCCGGGAAGGAGCGTAGCTGCTTCCCCGCGCCGACCGCCGACGCCTGTCTCGGGTAAGTTTTCTGAACATCGGGGGCGGAGTTGCCCGCCAACAGAAAACCTATACCGGCCAAGGCCAACAGGCCGGGCAGCAGCCACCTGTGGGGCGTGGCCTTGATCCGAAGATGGGGAATGAGTAGACCCGACAGCAGCACCACCAGCACCATCACGAAGCCTGCCTTGTTAACACCCAGCCCCACGAACAGCAGGTAAATCATCGGGGCACACAAGACGACGGCCGGGGCGGCGCACAGTAACAGCACGACCGTTTGGTCGAGGCCGCCGGCGCGGCGCTCGGCCGAGAGCAGCGTGTAAGCCAGGCCCGCCAGGCTGAAGAGCAGGGGCCAGATGAAGAGGTAGCTGCCGCCCGGCATGTAGAGGGGGAGCGCCAGCGTCAGGAGCAGCCACCACACCAGGCCGCCGACTGAGAGACTCGCCAGGTCGGTCTTTCTGCCGAACCAGCTATACAGGGCCGAAGTGACGGCGACGGCGAAACAGACGAAACCGAGGGTGAAGAGGTCGGTGTCGAAGCGCGCCCCGCTGGCGATCACTTGCCTTTCGCTCTCCGGCGTCTTGGGGATGAGCGACCACGCCAGCGAGACCACGCCCGGCACCGCAATCAACCCCAGCAGGACGGAGAGGAACCCCTGACCTATGCCCGCCCAGCTCAGCCGCCGCCGCCGAAAACCGAGGGCGACGACGCCGACGAACAACAGGAGGCCCGACAGCGTGAGCGGGGCGACCCAACTGCGGGGGTAGACGAGCGACCTGCCGCCCAGCGTGTTGAAGTAGACGACCGCGCCGCCCGTCCGCGCCTCGGCGAGGTTCGTGCCGCCGAAGTGGCGCGCGAGCGCCAGCATGTACGAGCCCTGGTGTTGCAGCGTGGGCTCGCTCAGGCTGGCGACGGTGTCCGTGTCGGAGTGGTAATGGGCGTAGCCGTTGATGTTGGCGAAATTCAACCCGGGCGCGCCGCCCTCCCTCAGGATGGTGAAGTCCGTATCGTTCGGCAGGTGGTCGTAGATCTCCGACATGAAGGAGTTCGCCACCGGGTGGGGCGCGGCGGCGGCGAATTGCCTGATGAGCCAGCCGCTGTGCTCGCTCGTCTGGAACATCAGGACGGGGCCGCTGTTGCCGCGGGCGTCGAAGTTGAGCGCCAGCCCCACGTCTTTGAAGGCCGGGTTGTTATAGACGAAAGCTTTCGCCCCGAGCAGCCCCGCCTCTTCGCCGTCGGTGAAGAGGAAGATGACATCATTCGTCAAGGCCGGGCCCGCTCGTAACGCCCGCGCGGTCTCCAACATCGAGGCGACGGCGGCGCCGTCATCGCCCGCGCCGGGGCTATGTCGCACCGTGTCGTAGTGCGCCGCGATAAGGACGGCCCGGCCGACGCCCGTGCCCTTCAGCCTCGCCGTGATGTTGCTGACGACCTCCGTCTCCTGCGTCTCCGCGGCCAGACCCAGCCCGCTCAACTCCTGCAAGATGTAAGCCCGCGCTCTTTCGTGCTCTGCCGAGCCGCGCGGACGGGGCGCACGCGCGAGCACCTCAAGGTGCTTCATCGCGCGCGCGGATGAGAACTCGGAGGGCGGCGCGTCGGCGCGGGCCGCGCGCGGCGGCGCGAGCTGGTAGAGGCCGGCGCAGGCGAACAGAGTTATGAATAAGAATCCCGCCAGCGACGTCAAAGAATCCGCCCCACGGAACGTGTGGGCGCGGCCCTTCTCGTCGGTGTCATACTGTTGAGACATAGGTGTACCGCGGGACGCTGTCAGACAGATCGGCTGCCGTATCCGGTGCGCCGCTCGGAGTGTTTGCACCCGGCGCGGGGCAGAGCTACCGCACGACACTTGGCGGCAAGTGACTTGTGAAAGGTTGAATTGCTGTTGAATTGCTTCGGCGACAGCGGGAACCTAGTGAGCCGGGGCCAGGGCAGTAGCCCGGTCAAGCTGCGCCGTTATGTTTACAGCCGGCTGCCGCGGGGCGCTCCCGCGGCAAGACAATCTGATGCCCGAAACGCGATTAAGTTATCTCCGTCAGTCGGCCTTTTTGACCGCAGCGCGCTCGATCACCACGCGCCCTTGATAATTCACGGTCGAGAGCAGGATGGAGACGCGATCCCGCTCTTTCGCCGCGCCTTCAAAGACGCCCGCGAGGTCTTTCAGCGGCCCTTCGTTAATGACGACCTTGTCGCCGGCCTGCAAATCATCACCGATTTTGACGAGGTGGTCTTCGCCCTGCCGCGACTTAATGAATTCGATCACTTCGTCGTCCACCGGGCTCGGCTGCTCGCCGAAGCTGACGACGCTGTGGACGCCCCTCGTGTACCAGACTTTGTGGAGGTCTTCGCTGGTGTTGAAGCGGGCGAAAATATAGCGCGGGAATAAAGGCTTCACGGTAGAGATGGGCTTACCCGTGAACTTGTCGATCCGCCGCGCCCTCATCTTCGGCGCGAACGTCTCGATGTGCCCCACCTGTAAATTACTGTCGGCCCGATCTTCTTCGCCGTTTTTCGTGTAGACGACGTGCCAGCGAAGCTGTTGACTGATTGTTTCCGTCTGCAATCCTTCACCCTCCTCAGAGAACAAAAGCCGCCGGGGTCGAAGGCGAACAACTTATGAGCGACCGACCCCGAGTAAATCCGATCAGAAACGCACAAGCAAAACCGACGAGGTTTCCCCCAGAGATGCGAACTATACAGGGATGGAAAATCTTTGTCGGTCTTACTGCTAACTCAGTAAGATTTTCACAGAGTCGGGGAAACGACTGTGTCGGAAGCAGACATAGCGGGCGGCCTTTTGGCCGGCGTGGAGGGAGGAAGGCGTGGGCGGGGCCGGGCTTTACGCGACGTAAGAAAGATTGATCTCTTTTTTCACGACGGAGTAGCACTCACAGGCGGAGGCTTCTAAGCCCTGCGGGTTAAGGATAGTGATCCTGCCCCGGCGGTAGCGGATGAGCCCGGCGTCCTGGAGGTTACCGGCGGCGGACGTGACGACCGTGCGGGGCGTGCCCAGCATGTGAGAGATGATCTCCTGCGTGAAATTAATGTTGTTGGAATGTACCCGGTCGCGGGCGATGAGCAGCCAGCGAGAGAGTCTCTTGTCCACGGAGTGGAAGCGGCCGCACACGGCCGACTGGCAGATGTGAACGATCACCGAATGCGTGTACCTGAGGACCAGCTCCTCCAGTTTGCCGCCCCGCAGCAGTTCCCCTCTAAGCGCCAAAGCATTTATCCGCATCGCGTCGGCGGCGAGCTGCACATTTATTCGGTAAGGCGCGATCTGGGTTTTCAAAGCCAGCGACATCCCTACCAATCCCTCGTTGCCCACCATGGCGACTTCGAGCGTCTCCCCATTTTCCGTAATGGAGAGCAGTGAAATCATTCCGTTCAGCGGAAAATAAGCGTAGCGGATGGTGTCGCCGGCCTCGCAGAGTATCTTACTTTGAGGCAGGTGCACCCGCTCCAAATGCGGAAGAAGACGGTCGTACTCGTCATGCGGCAGCGCTGCGAGAATTTTATTCTCGTTCGCGAGGTGTAGCTGATTGGACACGGGCATGTGAGAAACCCCCACTAGGGTGACAATTAGATCATGTGGGGCTCAGGGCGGATTTAGAGGAGGAGCCTGAGTCCCTTTGTCGAGAATAGGGCGTTTAGAGTTATCAACCGGTGAAAGCGAGCGCGGGGTGAGTATAACAAAGGTGGCAATTCAATGAAAGGAGAATCGCCGGCCGATTGAAGTCGGCCCCTCGGGGCGACAGGGCGGCGGAGGGTGTAGATTCCTTCGTGTAAATGGTCGTCGGGATTAAACTCTTTATTCTATGAAGGAGTCCCGTCCTGAACGTCTGGCAAACTAAGACCGACCACCCTTACGACATCGCAGACCTTTTGGGCCATTGCGTGCCGGGGGGCGAGACGAGGGTGACGAGGGTGACGAAGGGCTACGCCCGCACCGTCCCGCGGACCGCCTGCGCTTTTTCAAAGTCGGTAAGAAAAAAGCGCGTGAGCAGTCACGCCCCGGAGCCGCCGCCGCCCGCGCCGCCCCACGGCTTAACCGCGAACTCTCCCGCGGGGGACAGACTCACCGCGAACAGCTCGTCAAACCCTTCCGCCGCGCGCGGCGGCTCAAGCCGCTTCAGCGTGCCGAAGAGCCCGGCCGGCGGCACCCGGCGCATGCCTTCACGTCTGTCGTTACGCTCCCGCGAGCCCTGCGGGTCGGGGGCGAAGAAGTAGCCGACGACCCGGAACCCCGCCGCCTTCGCAAGCGGGATGTACCTCGCCCGCTCGGCCTCGGTGACGTTCGTGTTATCGATCACCAGAGGCTGCCCCGTGGCGAGACACGCTTCGAGCAGAGTCCGCTCGCGGCGGCGAGTCTTCAGCAGGTCGAGGCTCACGCGGACGTGCGTGTCGAAGAAGCGCTCCCTGTAGAAGGTTGACTTGCCCGCTCCCTGAATGCCTATCAGAATGACGGCCTCCATAACACGAGGGGCCCGTCAGGTCGCGGACTCGTCGGCCTCGGGCGTCGCGAGCGAGTCGCTCGCGCGCAGCGGCGAGTGGCCGGGCGGCAGCGAGTCTTTCTCGACGAGCGCGTCGAGGATGTAGGTGTAGGTGTCGAGCAACTCGCGGTAGTCCCTGTTCGGCGACGTATGCTCCTTGTAGTAAGCCTGCGTCAGACTGGCCGCGACGAGTTCGAGGTGCTGCTTCCGCGCTTCGTCCATCAGGATGTCTCCGTGCTTTGACGTGTGTGACTACCTTCCCGGAGATAGGCCGACAGGGCGCGGCGCGAAAGGGAGCCCCGCCCGGCTGAAGGGTTAAGGGCTCTCGAAGGTCAGGCGTTCGCCGTAGGCGGCCTCGGTGAAGGCTTCTATCGCCTCGCGCATCGACATCGCCGGGAACCCCATCTTCTCCGTGTCCGTCTCGCCCAAGCCCAGGCGGCCCGCCTCCCACAGGTGGCGCACGGCCTGCGCGCCGAAGCCCAGGAGCTTCGCCCCGACCGCGTCGGCCGCCACGGCGTCCGTGCTCGCGATGACGAGTCCGGTCTCGACGGCGTGCCCGCCCAGAGGCCCCGTAGCGATCATCGCCGGGTGGCCGACCGTGACGGCGAGGTCGATGTGGAAGCGGCGCGCCATCGCGGCGATGAAGGAGTGCATGTCCTCGTAGAACTCGTGCCGGTGCTTCTCCTTCGAGCGCGGGTGGCCGTAGTAGTCGGCCGCCGGGTAGGACATGGCGATGTTCTTCAGCGCCAGTGTGACGGTCGCCGTGCTGTGCAGCTTCAACTGGTTGAGGGCGACGAGCGTCTCGTACTCCAGCACGCGCGGGTTGACCATCACCGACGCCTGCGGCCCGCGCACGTCCGCGCCCGGCTCGTACTCAAGAGTGACCTCCCTGAAAGGCGGGCGGTTGTGGTCGAAGTAGGTCGCGCCCTCCTCTTCGACGACGCGCATCAGCCCCGCGACGCGGAACACCTCGTCGGTCTCGGCCGCGCCGGCCCCGCCCGTGACGACCAACTCGCGCGGCCCGAAGCGCTTCAGGTGGCGCAGCACGGCGCGGAGCGTGTCCGGCTGTGTCACCCCTGTCTTATCCTCCTCCGAGGCCCAGGTGTCATTAGGCTTCACGGCCACCAGCTTGCCGCACACCAGCGGCCCAAGCTCTACGTGACCGAGCGCTTCCGTGATCGCCTCTTCGATACTGTCGTTGCGCGTGATGAAGACCTCGGCCATCTTCTGCTCCGCTTAAAAGAGATAGTGGTGCGTCCTTCCGCAGCCGGACGGGCCCGAGCCACCGCCGACCTGTTCGTCCGCCGTAAGCCTCTCCTTCTGAGTTTCCCCGCGTGAGAACCGACTATACAGCAGCCGTTGTTCCGTTAACATCCCCTTGCGTACACCGCGGGAGCAGGCGCTTATGAGTGGCGCGTATTGATTCCGTCTAAACCGGCGGCGTCGTTGGGGTGAACAGGGTGGGGGCTTACGGGATTTCGTAACCGGCGAATGTTCTCGTCGCCTTCGCCGTCAACCGGCGGTACTCGGAGGTGACTTCGACGGGGCGCGCGAGCGCACCGTCCGCGACCGCGCGCTTGTAGACGAGGGTGTTCGAGTCGGCCGAGACCTCGTAGCTCATGACCAGGCGCTCGCCGCCCGACCAGGTGAGTTCGACCGTGAGCGTCCGCCCCGAAAGCCGTGCGCGCGCTGACCGTCTCGCCGCCGGTGGCGCGGAAGACGCGGACTCGGCCGTCGGCCTCGTACGGCACGCGCACCGCGCCGGGGATGTTGACCGTGAAGGTCGTACCATACTGCTCGATGGCGAAGACCGGCGGGGCGTGGAGGAGCCGGTTCCTTATCAGCAACGTCAGGCGTGCTCGACAACCCGGTGCAGTTTGAGACTTCCGCAACCCCCGGCGACAGCCGAGTTCGTCCCGCAAACTTACCCTTTCATCTGTCACCGCGCTGCTGCGGCCGCGGGTCCCGCGCCCCCTGATTATTGACTACTCCCGCTCTCCGCTAATGACACACCTCTTGCGAATCGAAGGTGAAAATTTTTCAACGCTCAAGGGGTGACAATGCAGTCCAAAACATTCCGCAAATTATACGCCCGGCCCTCGGCGGCTGCGGCTTCTAATCATTCCGTACGGGTCTTCATCAAGGAGGTTTTCATGACGCAAAGGCTTATCGCTCTCTTCATCGCACTCGCCACGGCTCTCTCTTACGCGCCCGCGGCCGCCGCGCAGGTCTCGGGCGGGGGGCGAGACTGGTCCGCGCTCCGCGCCCTCGCTCCCGGGACGAAGCTCGCCGTCAACATGCAGACCGGCGAAGGGGTCGAGGGCGAGTTGGTTAACGTCTCGGAGACGGCGCTGACTCTTTCGCGGAAAGACGCGCCGGTCGAGTTGGAGCGCGGGCGCATCCGCAAGGTCTACAGGGTCGGCGGCAGGTCGGCCGGTAAGGCCGCGCTGGTCGGATTAGGCTTGGGCGCGGGCGCCGGGGCGGCCGTCGGCGCGGGCGTGGCCGGCGGCGGCACGCACGAGAGCGGCGAGGCGGGGCTCCCCGTCCTGTTGTTCGGGGCGGGCGGCGCAGTCGTCGGCGCGGTCACGGGATTGGTGGCGAGGCTGTCCGGGCGCAAGAGGGAGATCGTCTACGAGGCCGAGTAGCGGCCGGTCTTCATCTAAAGGGGCCCCGCCGGCAGACGCACGGCGTCCGGCAGGCAGTCGCGCACGTCAAGGAGGGGATATGTTCAGGAAGTTCTTATCGCTCGCGGTCGCCGCCTTGTTGACGCAGGCGGCATACGCCCGGCCGGCCGCGGCGGGGACGAAAGCTGAAGAGGAAGCCCGCCCCGCCGAGCGGGTCAAGGCGGGGATAGCCAAACTAGGGATCGGCCCGCGGGCACGCGTCGAGGTCAAGCTTCGGGACAAGACGAGACTTAAAGGGTACGTCGGGGAAGCGACCGCCGATTATTTCACCGTCGTCGACGAGGCGGGCCTGGCCAATCGAGTTGCCTACCCGCAGGTCACCGGCGTCAAAGGCCACAACCTGTCGGAGGGGGCGCGAATCGCGATAGTCGCGGGGATCGTGGTCGCGTCAATCCTCATCGCCCTGGCGGCGGCTGGAGGGACCTGACTTTATTCCGGCTCACACTTTTTCTCTTCGGCCTCGCGGGCTCCTGGAGCGCAGCCGAGGGCGAGGCTCTGCGGCGGCGCGAGAAGAATCGCGTTTTCGTGCTGATGCAGTACTTCGGGTATTTACCGGCTAGGGAGCGGATTACAGCTCGGTAGTGATATTCTTCAGACCCGAAACTCAGGCACACGCAGAGGAGGCTGAAATGTTGAAGGTCAGACTTGCCGTTCTTCCCCTCCTCGTCTGCCTCGCCGCCTCCTGTCTCGTCAGCGCCGCATTCGCTCAAGGGGGTAGTGATGCGCAGACGCAGGCCCTCGTCCGGCGCCTGCAAGAGGGCGACAGGCGGGAGCGCCTCACCGCCGCCGAGGAGATAAAGGGGCGCGGGGCGCAGGCGAAGGCCGCGGTGCCCGCCCTGGCGGCGGCGCTCAAGGACCCGGACGATGACTTACGTAAGGTCGCGGCCGAGGCGCTCGGCCGGATGGGGCGGGAGGCGAGCCCCGCCGTGCCCGCCCTCACAGGGGCCTTGGGCGACGGCAACAGCTCGGTGCGCGGCAACGCGGCCTTCGCGTTAGGGCAGGTCGGCGCGGAGGCAGAGCCGGCCGTCCCGGCACTGACAGGGCTGCTCAAAGACGAAAGCCCCTGGGCGCGGGGCGCGGCGGCCCGCGCGCTGGGTAGAATCGGGGGCGTGGCGAAAGTTTCTGTCCCGTCTTTGACCGAACTGTTGAAAGATCAGAACGAAGGCGTCCGCAGGGATGCGGCCGAGGCTCTCGGGCGGTTCGGCGGTGACGCCAGGCCGGCGGCCCCCGCGTTGATTCTTTTGTTGAAGGACGGTAGTCCGTCCGCGCGCAAAGTCGCGGCGGAGGCGCTGGGCGGCATCGGGCCCGAGGCCAGTGCCGCCGTGCCCGCGCTGAAGGAGTCTTTGAAAGACCCGGAGTTCGTCGTCAGGATGAACGCGGCCCGTGCGCTCCGGCGCATCGGACTGGGACCGGGAGAGGCCGTGCCGGTGTGGACGGGGGCGTTGGGCGACGCCAATGAGCACGTCCGCCGGTACGCCGCCGACTCGCTGGCCGAGATGGGCCCCGAGGCGAAAGCGGCGGTGCCGACGTTGACCGAGGCGCTAAAGGATGGGGACAGGTTCGTGCGCCTCAGCGCCGCGAAGGGGCTGGGCAACATCGGGGGCGAGGCACGGACGGCGGTCGCCGCTCTGGCCGGGCTGCTGAAGGACGAAGAGCCGCTAGTTCGCGCGGCCGCCGCCACGGCTTTAGGGAAGCTGGGCGGCGACGCGAGGGCGGCGCTGCCCGCGCTGAACGAACTGCAAAGGGATCAGGCGACGGTCGTGAGGCTCGCCGCGGCGGAAGCCGTTAACAGAATCACGTCTCAGGGAGCGAGGGCGCAGTGAGGGGCGCGGCCAGAAGTTAATGCACATCCTATCCGTCGAAGCGGTCAGCAAGGACTACGGCCTGCGGCCGATTCTGGAGAACGTCAGCCTCGGCCTCGACAGCCAGGACCGCGTCGGCGTGGTCGGCGTTAACGGCTCCGGCAAGACCACCTTCCTCCGCCTCGTCGCCGGCGAGGAGCGGCCGGACGCAGGGCGCATAACCTTCGCCGAGGGCGTCACCGTCGGATACCTGCCGCAGAACCCGCCGCACGATTCGGAGGCGACCGTGTTGGAGGCCGTGTTCGCCGCCAGCGACGCAAGGATGAAGCTGCTGCTGGACTACGAGCTGGCCTGTGGCGAACTCGCGGCCAAAGGCGGTGACGAGCAGCGCGCTTTAGACCGCGTGTCGGAGTTGGGACGCCAGTTGGAAGCGTCCGGCGCGTGGGAGTTGGAGACGAACGCACGGACGGTGCTCGGCCGCTTAGGCATCAACGACACGAGCGCCCGGATGGGCTCGCTCTCCGGCGGGCAGCGGAAGCGCGTCGCGCTCGCGCACGCGCTGATCGAACGCCCCGGCCTCCTCATCCTCGACGAGCCGACCAACCACCTCGACGCCGAGACCATCTCCTGGCTCGAAGACTACCTCAAGGGCTACGGCGGCGCGCTCCTGCTGGTCACGCACGACCGCTACTTCCTCGACCGCGTGACGACACGCATCCTCGAAGTGGAGAGGGGCTCGGTGCAGACCTTCGACGGGAACTACGCCTACTACCTTGAGAAGAAGGAGGAGCAGGAGAGCGCGCGCGCAGCCGAGGGGCACAAGCGCGAGATGCTGATTCGCCGCGAGCTGGCGTGGCTGCGGCGCGGCGCGAAGGCGCGCACGCGGAAGTCGAAGGCCCGCGTGGAGCGCGCCGTAAATCTCATCGCACAGCCCAAAGAGAAGGCTGCGGCCGCGCTCGACGTGTCGGTCGGCACGACCCGGCTGGGTAAGAAGGTCTTGGAGCTGCGCGACCTCACGAAGGCGTACGACGGCAGGGTACTTATCGGCGGCTTCAGCCGCACCCTCACGCCGGGCGAGCGCGTCGGCGTCATCGGCCCGAACGGCGCGGGCAAGACGACGCTGCTCGAAATCATCGCCGGCCGGGTCGCGCCGGACGCGGGCTCGCTCGAAGTGGGGCAGACCGTCCGCATCGGGTACTACGACCAGGAGAGCCGCGCGCTCGACGAAAGCGAGCGGGTGATAGATTACGTCCGCGCGGTCGCCGAGCGGGTCGAGACCGCCGACGGGTCTTTCGTCACCGCGGGGCAGATGCTCGAAAGGTTCCTCTTCGACGGCGCGATGCAATACGCGCCGATAGCGAAGCTCTCGGGCGGCGAGCGCAGGCGGCTCTACCTGCTGCGCGTGCTGATGGGCGCGCCGAACGTGCTTCTGCTGGACGAGCCGACGAACGACCTCGACATCCAGACCCTCATCACGCTGGAAGACTACCTGGACGGCTTCCCCGGCAACCTCATCGTCGTCAGCCACGACCGCTACTTCCTCGACCGCACGGTGGAGCACGTCATCCGCTTCGAGGGCGGAGGCCGCCTGCGCGAGTACCCGGGGAACTATTCAGCGTTTCTCGAAGCGCGACGGACGGAGGGGGAGGATGCGGCCCCTCCCCGGGCCGACGCTGTTGCGGCGGCGCGACCGGAGGCGCGCGTCGGCGACACGACCCCGCCCGCCAAACGTAAGCTGTCGTTCAAAGAGCGTAGAGAGTTGGAGGAGACGGAGACCCGCATTCAGGCCGCCGAGCTGCGCGGCGCCGAGATAGAGCGGGAGCTGTCCGCCAACGCGAGTGATGCCCACGTCGTACACCGGCTCTACGAAGAGCGGGAGCGGTTGGCGGAGCAGTTGGCCCGCGACCTCGAACGCTGGGCAGAACTGGCGGAGTACGCGTGAGTAAACTTCTGCGCCGGGTCTGACGCAGAGTAGAATCACCTCCGGAGCATAGTGACGCTCCTTGGAAGCCGTTATTAAAACATTACCCGCGGGCGGGCGCGTCCGCGGCGTCAGAGGCGGGTCGTCAGGGAAAGGAGTCGCCTTATGTCTAGGCGCGAGACGGTTCGGTTCTCTCTGCGGGCGGGGCTTTCGCCCGCGCTCTGGCTTTCGGTGGTGTGCGCGCTCGCGGCGGCGGGCTGGGCGGAGCGCGCCTCCGCGCAGGCGGGGTGCGGCGCGCCGCGCGTCCGCATGAAGATGCTGCTCGACGGCGTCGAGGTCGGGCCCGGCGGACGCCTCTCGCTCGGGCGCCTCTACGCCACCTGCCTGCCGGACCCGGCGCGCCGCGGCGAGACCAACTACGCCTACAACCCTTACGACGGCGGCAAGCTCTCGACCGTTTTGAAGAGCTCGAACGGGCAGGCCCTCAACACCTTCGTCTGGTACGCGGAGAAGGTCGCCGGCCTCTGGGAGTTGAGCCGCTACGAGGTGGTCGGCGGGCCGCAGGCCATCAAGGCGCTCGCCCCCGGCGACTACACTCTGGAGTTCGCCCTCGAAGACGAGGTCTTCCAGCGCTTCCCCTTCTCCGTCTCGACCGCCGAGGGCAAAGACCTCTACCGTCCCGGGACGGTCTACCTGCTCGACGGGCCGTGGGCCGACTACGCCGAACTCTACTTCCCGAAGCCCGACCGCTACACGCAGCTCTGGGTGTGGCTGCGCGACAAGGAGAACGCGGGGCCGCGGCCCCGCGAGATTCAGTACGAGCTGAGGCTCGTGCGCGAGGCCGACGGGAAGCAGATCGCGGGCGGGGGCGGCGCGACCTCCGCGCTGGCCCTGAGGCCGCAGTGGCAAGGTTACAAGCTGAGCTTCGACCCGCCGGCCGCGCCGCCCCGCACCTCGGAATTCCCGGCGGGCGAGTTTTTGAAGGCCGACGGCGCATACCGCGTCGAACTCTCGCTCGGCGGGAAGCCCTACGGGGTTTACCGCTTCGCGGTCAAGGGCGGCAAGTTCGCGCGCGACTCTGCGGAAGCGCGCGCGGCCGAGGCGGCTTTGACGCCGCTTGAGAACGAGCCGAACTACTGGTCGCTCAAGCGCTCGGCGCGTTGACGCCGCGAACGGCTGCCAAGTGCAGACTCCTGCAAATTCTTCATAATCTGCTTCCGTTTTCCATCGCAGAGGTCGGGCGGATTCAAGGTCGCGTCGAAGCCCTTGCGCCTGAGGAGGCACAAGGGCTTCGACGCGGCCTGGTCGGCGGGAACTTTGCCTTTCCCCGCGGGCGTCAGGCTCACCTGGGGAAGATCGGCTCCACACCCATGAGGTAAAGCGGGCCGTTCCGCATGGTCTTCTCTATCTGGCGTAAGGACATCCTCTGCCTCGCGGGGTCAATGATGAACTTGAAGTCATAGCCTTTGTCGCCCCAGGCGTCCCAGACGTCGGGCCTTGCTGACCCCCTCTGCCCGAACGCGGCCCGGAGCTTATTGAGCCAGGAGGTCTCCGTCCGGAGCCCGTGGTCGCCGTACTTGCTTTGGAAGCGATTAATTAGATTTTCGGCGTACTTGTGTTTGTGGGTGCCGGGCACCGGCCCCCTTCCGCCGATCGCCTTCTCGGCCCTGTTGGTGACGCTCTGGAGGAAATCCTTGATCCATTGATCCCGGTTGGGGGGCGGCGGCCCCTCGCTACTGGGGGCGGGCGCCGGCTTGCTGTTCGTCTGTGGCGCCACCTGGCGCCCGGCGAGGAAGCGTTGGAGCCTGCCCGAGAGGTAGGGCATCGCGAACGCGGAGCCCAGGCGCAGCGCCGCCTGGACGTAGTTCCCTTTACCCACTGACTCGCCCACCCCTTCGACCGCGGCGTTGATGCCGTAGAGCGTGAGGATGGGTAAGAGTGCTTGCAGCTCGGGGAAGGTCAGGAAGACGACGGCGAACGTGGCCCCGGCACCAAAGCCGTTGGCGAACGGCACGAAGAAGTCGCCGCCGTCGCTGAGCGAGTCGAGGCCGGAGTAGAGGCCGGAGGTAAAGCCCGCGGCGAGGATCACGGCGATACTCCCGCGCAGGCACGTGGCGGCGACCAGGCGCGACGCCAGGCCGGCCATGGCGGTGATGGTCCAGATCCTGAACGTGGCCGCCATCTCGCCGATGGAGCGATAACCGGACGGGTCGGACATGTTCACCGGGTCGGCGTTCGCGTAGAGGTACTTGTGCAGGCTGACGGGGTCAAAGCCGTTACCCTCATCGACGTCCCGCGTGAAGAAGCGGCCGGTGTCGAGGTTCAGATAGCGGGCGCGCAGGTAGAGCATCCCCAGGTGCTCGTCGAATTGCTCGCCGGCATAGAGGTAGTTGTTCGGCGTAGTGCCGGCGCGGTGGACGAGGGTGCCGAAGGCGTCATAATCGTAGGTGTCGGTGACGGCGCCCGAGGCGTCGGTCAGGTAGCGGACGCTGCCGTGGCCGTCGTAGCCGTAGAAGCTGGCCGACCACTCGCCGCCGAGCAGTTGGTTCTGGCTAATCAGGCTGTGGCCGTATGTGTAGACGCGCTGCACGTCGCCGCCCTGCAACTCTTCGACGACCTGGGCATAGCCCGTCAGGTTGTTGTCGTCGACGAGGTACTCGGTCGTGACGCCGCCGGCGGTCTTCGCCACGCGCTGCCCGTCGCCGTTGTAGACGAAGCGTGCCTCGCCGCCGTTGACCTCCGTGAGGCGATCCTCGAAGTCGAACCTGTAAGTCTTGCCGCCGGAGGAGAGTGTGTTGCCGTTGGCGTCGTAGGCGTCGGAGGCGAGCCGGTCGTTGGCGTCGTACTCGTGCGCGGCGTCGGCCACCCCGGGGAGGCTCGAACGGCGGCTCTTGCGGTTGCCGACCGCGTCGTAGGTGTAGCTGACCGAACCGTCTTTGCCGTGCGGGTCGGAGGAGACCGACTCGCCCGTCAGCCGGTAGAGTTCGTCGTAGGTGTAGGACGCCCGCCGGCCGCTCAGCTCGGTCACCGAGAGGCGGTTGCCTGCCGGCCCGAGGGCGTAGGCGTAGCTCGCCAGCGTCGAATCTTTGCCGCTGCCGAGGCCGGTCAGGCGGTTCAGGCTGTCGTAGGTGTGGGCCGTGCGGACGCCGTTGGGGTAGGCGTAACCGGAGAGGTTGCCCACCTCGTCGTAGTCGTAGACGGTGCGGCCCGCGCCGAGCCGGAGGTCGGTGACGGCGGTGAGGCGGTCGAGCGCGTCGTAGGCGTACTCCGCCGAGAGGCCGCGCTCGTTCGAGGAGCGGGCCGAGGTGAGGTTGCCGGCCGCGTCGTAAGCGTAGGTGAGGGTGCCTTGCGGCGTCGCCTTGCTCTTGAGGCGGTCGAGCGCGTCGTAAGCGTAGGTGGTGAGGCCGCTGGCGTCCGACATGGAGACGCGCAGCCCCTGCGCGTCGTAGGCGTAAACTACGGCCGGCTGGCCGAGCGAGGGGTCGGGCGTCTTGCTGAGCAGCCGCCCCATCGCGTCGTAGGCGTAAGTGGTAGTCTTGCCGTCGAAGCCCGTGCGGCTCGTGAGTTGGCCGGAGGCGTCGTAGGCGTAGGTCTCAGACATGCCGAGCGGCAGGGTGCGCTTGACCCGGCGGCCCATCCGGTCATACTCGAAGCGCGTGGCGTGGTTGTTGGCGTCGGTCTGCGACAGGAGGTTGCCGACCTCGTCGTAGGTGAAGGTCGTCGCCTGGTCGAGCGCGTCCAGGACTTTCGCAAGGCGGCCCAGTTTGTCGTACTCGTAGCGGGTGGTCTTGCCCGCCTGGTCGGTCTTGCTGACGGGGCGCCCGAGGGCGTCGTAATCGGCGGAGGCGGAGGTGCCGTCGGGGAAGACGACGCGGGTGCGGCGGCCGAGCTCGTCGTACTCGAACTTGACGGTGTTGCCGCGGGCGTCCGTCATGGAGACGCGGTTGCCGCTCGCGTCGTAGGTGAAGGTGGTGGCGTGCCCGAGCGGGTCGGTCACCTTCGTCAGCCGGTCGGCGCACCCGCAGCCCGGGTCGTACTCGAAGGCGGTGCGGTGGCCGCGCTCGTCGAAGGCCGCCGTCGCCCTCCCGATGGAGTCGTAGGTGGTGGTCGTGAAGGTGCCGTCGGGGTGCGTGACCTTCTCCAGTCGGCCCAGGGAGTCGTAGGTGAAGGCGGTCTCACGGCCGGCGGCGTCCGTCTCCTTGACGGGGCGGCCCTCGGCGTCGTAGGCCGTCTCCGCCTTCGTCCCGTCGGGGAAGGTGGTGCGAACGAGGCGGCCCATCTCGTCGAACTCGTAAGAGGTGCGGCGGCCGAGCTGATCCACGTCGGCCACCTTGCGGCCGGAGCTGTCGTAGACGTGCTCGGCCGTCGTGCCGTCGGGGAGGGTGACGCGGGTGAGGCGGCCGAGGCGGTCGTAACCGAAGGAGGTCGTCAGCGCCTGGGCGGTCCCGTCCGGCGCCGTCCGCGTCAAGGTCTGGCTGAGCCGGTTGCCGTTGGCGTCGTAGGTGTAGGACGAGACCCGCCCGGACGGGTCGATCTCCCTGACGGCGCGGCCGTCGGCGTCATACTCGTAGCGGGCGACGTGGCCGTCGGCGTCGGTCGTCGTCTCCAGCAAGCCGGCGGCGTTGTAGGTGCTGGTGGTGGTGTTGCCGAGCGGATCAGTCGTCGAGAGGGGGGCGCCGGCCGGAGAGTAGGAGTGGGAAGTGACGCGCCCCTGCGGGTCGGTGGCGGTCAGCAGTTGCGAGCGCGAGTCGTAGGCGAAGCGCGTGACGTTGCCGAGGGGGTCGGTGACGGCGGTGCGGTTGTCCCGCGCGTCGTAGGTGTATGAGGTGGTCTTGCCGGCCGCGTTGGTCTCGCTGAGCTTGTTGCCCCGGTCGTCGTAGGTGGCGGTCTTAACGTTGCCCTGCGGGTCGATGGTCTTGACGACGTTGCCGCGCTGGTTGTACTCGACGACCGTCACCCGGGCGAGCCGGTCGGTGATGACCTCGCGCCGCCCGTCGAGGTCGTGCGTATAGACGATCTGCTTGCCGAAGGCGTCAACGTGCTTAATGAGGCGGCCGGCGTCGTCGTACTCGTTGCGGACGGGGCGGACGCCGCGCGGGTCTTTGATGTCGAGCAGCCCGTGCGCCGAGTTATAGGTGAAGGTGATCTGGTTAGCTTCCCGATCTTGATAGGCGACAAGGTCGCCCCGCGCGTCGTAGGCGTAGGTCAGGGCGTTGCCCGACGGGTCGGTGATCCCGGTGATGCGCCCTTGCGCGTCGCGCGTGAAGGTGACGCTCCTACCGCTGGAGTGGGCGATGCCGTCGCGCCCGAGCGTCAGGGTGTTGCCGTGCGGGTCGGCGACCGAGAGCACGCCGAGCGCCTGGTCGATGACGAAGGCCGTCCCGTCCTCGGCCGTGTAGCGGAACCGCGTGGGGTTGTAGAGGTCGAGGCCGTCGAAGTCTCTGAGCTCGACCGGCCCGGGAGCCTCGCCGGTGACGAGGGCGTCGCCGCCGGCAAGGGCGATGAGCGAGCCGCGCGTGCCCGGCAGCGGCGCGAACCCGACCGTGGTGGACTGGATCGGCGTCAGCGCGGAACACTGGGGGCCGGTGACGGTCTGGAACCTGTGAACCTTACCGTCGGGGAAAGTGACCGTGACGAAGTTCGGCCTCCGAGGTTGGAGGCAGTACGTGGGGATGAAGCCGCCGCTCCGCGTCTGCTCCCAGCCCTCGCCGAGGACGCCGCTCTTCTCCACGCGGACGTTCTTTATGCCGAGCGTCCAGCCGACGCCGAAATCGCCGTTACGCTTGTCACGGCTGTCGTAGGTGCGGGTGACTTCAATGGGCAGCCCCCCCACGGGTACGCGGAGGTCGCTGAAGGAGAGGCTGAAATTTCCTATCTTCTGCTCCCCGGCCACCACCAGGCTGACGGAGGCCGCGGTCGTCTGCGCGGCCGCGTCGGTGGCGACGAGGCGCAGCGTGTAGGTGCCGTTGAGCAGGAGCGTGGGGTCGAAGACGCCGAGCGGGCCGTTGTTAACCGGCGTGTTGCCGGAGGCGAGGGTCGTCCAGACGGCCCCCCCGCCGTCGCCGTGGGCGTATTGGAGTTGCCAGTTGCTGCCGGCGCTGACGGTGCCCGTGACGGCGACGCGCGTCGTCACCTCGGCGCCGTCGGGCAGGCCGCCGAGGGAGGCGACGGGCGGCGGGACGGCGGGGTTGACCGTGACGCTAACCTCGTCGGAGGCGGAGAGCAGGGAGTCGCCGGCCGTGAGACGGAGGACGTAGTCGCCGGGCTCGGCGAAGGAGGCGGCGGTCGCGGCCTGGTTCGGGTTGTTGAAGCCGACCGCGCCGGGGCCGCTCACCACGTCCCACGAGACAGAGAGGGGCGAGCCCTCCGGCCACCCGTCATCGGCGGCCGTGCCTTCGAGCGACGCCGTGTTGGGCAGCGTGATGGTGCGGTCGGGGCCGGCGTTGACGGCGGGCGGCTGGTTGGTGCCTTCCACGGTGACGGCCAGTTCGTCGTGGGCGGCGAACTCGGTGTCGCTGGCCGTCAGGCGCAGGACGTAGGTGCCCGGCGCGCCGAAGCGGGCCGTGGTCGAGGCGGCGCGCTCGTCGGAGAAGGTGACGCCGCCGGGGCCGGAGACTTTGCTCCACGTGACGAGGAGCGACCCGCCGCGCGGCAGTCCGTCGTCGGCGACTGTGCCTTGAAGGGCGGCGGCGTCCGGGTGCGTGACCGTTCGGTCGGGGCCGGCGTTGACGGCGGGCGGCCCATTACCCGGCAGGACTTCTACGAGGACTGCGTCGCTGCGCGCGTGGACGGAGTCGGCGGCGGTCAGCTTCAGCTCGTAGGTGCCGACGGCGTCGAACGTGACCTCGGTCGTGGCGGAGTTCGGGCGGGCGAAGGTGGCCGCGCCGGGGCCGCTCACTTTGCTCCACGAGATTGAGAGCCGCCGGTTGCTCGGCAGCGCGTCGTCGCAGGCCGAGCCGTCGAGCGCGGTCTTCGTCACGCCCTCAAGCGTCTGGTCGGGGCCGGCGTTCACCTCCGGCGCGGCGTTGGCCGGCGCGTCAAGCTCGAACCCGGCCGTGGCGACGGTCAGGTCGTAGAGGACGGGGCTCTCGCCGCTCGCGGCGCGCTCGAACTTGACGCTCACCTTCGCGTAGCGCCCGGCGGGCACGTCGGGGTCGTCGCCGTTCGAGACCGTCACGGGCTGGCTGAAGTTCGAGCCGTCCTCGCCGGTGGCGACGGAGACGGTGAGCAACCCGTCGCCGCAGACGCGCGCCGTCCAGCCGACGCGCCCCCACTCCGCGCCCGCGCGCCCGCTGTCAAAGACCGCCGTCCAGGTGCCCTGTTCGGGCGCGCCCGACAGGGTGCTGCCCGTCATGTCGCTGTAGTTGTAGAGGTAGCCGCCGAGGGCTTGCGACGTGAAATCGACCGCGCCGACTCGCGTCACGCCGTCCGCGCCGACGGGGCCGAGGTTCGGGTCGATGCGCGAGACGTTCCAACTGTTGTGGTTCGTCGCCCAAATCTTCCCCTTGGCATCCACGGCGACCCCGGTCGGGCCGCTGCCGACGGCGACGTTCCCGACGAACACGCCGTTGCTCTTGATGTGGCCGACGGAGGAGTCGTAGAGCGAATGCGCGACCCACACGTCGTCGTTCTTATCGACGACGCACCCTTGAGCCCAGTTGGAGCCGTGGTTGAACGTGCCGAGGTGCGTGCCGTCGGGCGCGAACTTGTAGATCAGGTTGCCGCCGAGCGAGGTGTTCCAGACGTTGCCCTTGCTGTCGATGCAGAGGCCGTAGCTGTCGTGGAAGTAGCCGTTCCAGTTGCCGCCGTTCGGCCCCGTGAGCGGCTTCGACGTGTCCCAGCGGAGCAAGGGCCGCGCCGACCAGATGACGCCGTTCCGGTCGATCAGCCCGCCGTAGCCGCCGAAGCCCACGCTAGACTCGGTGCGCTTGATCTGCCCGGTCTTGCCGTCGATGAGGTCGAAGTGCTGGCCGAACGTGCCGCTCACCCACACGTCGTTGTCTTTGGTGACGGAGACGTGGCGCGTGCCGGAAGACCTGACCTTCGTGTAGTTGATGACGCACTCGTCCTCGGCTGTCGAGACGCCGCCTCCGGTGTCGGCCCCGCCCGCGTTCGTCCACGGGCGCACGTCGCCGAAGCCCCGCGAGGTGTCGATGCGGCCGTTGCCGTTGCGGTCAACACACTGGCCGTTCTCTGCGAGGCCGACGCGCAGGACGCTGTTGCCGTCGCGGTTCGTGGCCCAGACGTTGCCGTTGTGATCGACCGTGGTGCGCGAGGGGTTGCGCCACTGGCCGGCCGGGGAGGTGAAGTACTCGCCGAGCACCGCGCCGGTCTCGGTGTCGATCTTGACGATGGTTCCTTTAGACGAGACGGCGACCCAGATGAAATTGAAGTTGCGCGCCGTCTCGTCGAGCTGCAACTGGTCGGGCGTGCCGCGTGTGACGTTGATGAAGCTGCCCTGGTCGAAGTCGGCGTCGAGCGTGTAGACCTTGAAGGCCGGCCCCTCAGCGGGGTTGATGATGTTGAGCGTGTAGCTCTGCGTGTCGGACGCGCCGCCGGGGTCGCGCACGCGCACCGCGACGCTGTGCCGGCCCGCCTCGTTCGGCGTCACCGGCCAGGTGATGAGGCCGGTCACAGGGTCGATGGTCATGCCGGCGGGGGCGGCGTCGAGCGAGTAGGTGAGCGCGTCGCCGTCGGGGTCGGCGGCCTCAACGTCGTAGGCGTAGGTGCCGCGCGCCAGCGACGCGCGGCGGAAGCCGGAGTACTTCACCGCCTCCTGCGAGTAGTTGTAGAAGCCGAAGCGGCCGTCGGCGTAGGTCGCGTCGTTGACGGTGAAGTCCGCGAGCACGGCCTCGCCCTGCCTGACGACGATCCGGATGCGGCCCGGCCGGAACTGGAGCGTGAAATGGTAGTCGGTGAAGTCTTCCCACGGGACCGTGTTGTGGTAGAGCGTGCGGACGCGCGGGCCGTTGCCGTCGGTCGGCCAGAAGTCGGCCCCGCCGGGGGGCGTGGCCGCGTTAAAGACCTTAAGGCTCATGCCGCGCTCGGCGAAACCGAGCCCGTCGGGTTGGTCGGACTGCTTCCAGTCGAACAGGTAGAAACGCCCCGGCCCCTGGTAGCCGAAGACGAAGCCCATGAGGTCGTCATCGCTCGTCGTCTCGACGCGCCACGTCCCCTCCATCTGTCCGTCGCCGAGGTTAAAGTCGCTGAGCAACATCGTCGGGTCGGAGTTGTGAAGCTGCGTGACGCTGTGGTTCGCGGCGTCCTTCACCCAGTGCGCGCCCCCGGAGCCGAATTGCTGAACCGACCACGGCGCGAGGTCGACCAGTTCGCCGTCGCCGGGCGGGGCCTGGCCGGGCGTGAATTCCACGACAGGTGTGCTCGTAATCTGCGGCGGGCGGTTCGGCCGCGGGAGCACCGTGACTGTCACCTCGTCGGAGGCGGACAGCTCGGTGTCCGAGGCCGTGAGGCGCAACACGTATGTGCCGTCGGCGTCGAAGGCGGCCGCCGTCGTCGCGCGGTCGGGGCTGCCGAAGGCGACGGCGCCGGGGCCGCTCACCTTCTCCCAGGACACGCTCAGGGGGAAGCCCGGTGCCGCGTCGTCCGTCACCGTGCCGCTAAGCGCCGCGGAGTCGGGCAGCGTGACGGTCTGGTCGGGGCCGGCGCCGGCCGTCGGCGGCTGGTTGCGCGGGGCGACCTCCACCCGTACCTCGTCGCTGCGCGTCAGTTGGCCGTCGGAGGCCGTCAGCTTCAGGACGTAGGCGCCGTGCTCGACGAAGGTGGCCGTCGTCGCGGCGCTCGCGGGGTTGCCGAAGCCGACCGGCCCCGGCCCGCTCGCCACGCTCCACACGACATCGAGCGCGCCGCCGCGCGGCAGCCCGTCGTCGCTGGCCGTCCCGTTCAGGCTCAACGTGTCGGCCGGCAGGCGGACGGACTGGTCAGGCCCGGCGTCCACGGCCGGGGGGCGGTTGACCGGCGGCGGCGGCACGTCCGATTCCGTTACCTGTAAGACGCCGTTGCCGCCTACGGTCAGGCGGTCACACATCACCGTCCCGCGGACGCGCCCCTGACCGGCGATCTCGACGGCGCCGCGCGGCGCGCGCACCACGCCGTAGAGCACGCCGCCGCCGCCGACCTTGACGGCGCCTTCCGCGACCTTGAGCAGGAGGCGGCGCGGGTCGTCGGCCGCGCCGACGGTCGAGCCCGTGAGCGACACGTCGCCCATGACCGTGAGCACGACGGGGCCGGCGAGGCGCAACTCGCTGCCGCCCGCGAGGGTCAGGCTTTGCAGGTTATAGACGGCCGGCTCGGCCGAGTGCTCAGACCCGAGGACGAGCGCCGTGCGCCCGCCGAGCGTGAAGCTTCCGTAGGTGCCCGGCGGGACGGAGACCGCGCCGGCCTTCCCCGAGAGGCTCAGGTCGCGGAGCGCGGAGAAGTCGCCGACGCCCTGGCCTTCGCCCGTGATTGACACGTCGCGCGCGCCGGCCGGGGCGGGCGGCGGGGCCACCGGCTCCGGCTCCATCGGGTTGGTGCGCGTGATGAGGTGGCGCAGCGCGGCGTTGCCGCCGATGCTGACCGAGTAGCCCGTCGGCTGCGAGTCCTCGACGCCCTCGATGACGCCCGCGAAGCTCGGCCGCCCCGCGCCGACCTTGACGGTCGGGCTGCCCGGCACGAGCAGGTCTGAGGTGATGGTGTCCGTCCCGTCGAGCGCGACCGTCTCGGCGGTCAACTGCCAGAGCGCGCCCTCGACGCGGCCGCTGTTGATGACGGGCGCGCGGCGCACGACGGCGACACGGTCGTAGACCTGCTTGACGCCGCGAACCTCTGCCACCCCGGCCGGCGCGAAAGTTATCTGCCCCCACTTAGCGACGCGCGCGATCTCTCCGGCCTCGAACTCCGTCCCGTTCCAGCGGACGCGCGCCAGCACGCCCGGCGAGCCTTGGGCCACGAGCACGTCGCCGACGAGGCCCGCGAACGCGTCTGCGGGCGCGCCCCACAGTCTGCCGTCGGCCGGGTCGAGGCCGAAAAAGTTTTCGTGCGCCGGGACGATCTCGATCTCTTCGGGATTGACGCCGAGCGGGTAAGGGCTCGCGCCTCCCTGCGCGTCGATGGCGTGGACGGCCCCCTGCTCCTTCGCGCCGGTCAGAATCTTTCCGGCCCACGGGCCGTACCTATCCGCGTCGTCGGGGATCGTCGTCACGCCGGCCAGCGGGGTGTTGAGTGACGCGACCTGCGCGGCGACGCCCGCCGCGTTGATCCGCCACACGCCGCCCGCCTCCGTGACGACGACGAGGTCGCCGCCGAAGACGCCCGTGCGGTCTACGTGAAGCCCTGCGGGCAGACCCGCCTCGCCCGGCAGCGTGACCCACGGGTTCTGCACCGACCCGCCGTCGGGCGAGACGCGCGCGATAACTCCGGGCTCGCCCGTGCCCGTAAACAGCTCGCCCGTCTGGAACCCGCCGAGGCTCGCGCCCTGCCCATCGTCGCGGGCCGCCGCGAGCTTCAGGGCGCCGCCGAGGCCGCCGACGTTCGAGAAGGCGTGATGCGCGCCGCCGCCGTCGAGCAGCTCGAAGTTGTGCGGCTGCCCCGTCGGCGAGTTGGCCGAGACGACGACGCTCCTCGAATGCTGGTGGTACTCGACGCCCGCGTGGTCGTTAAAGGCGGTGTTGAGGGGCGTCAGCACGACGCCGAACGCTTCCGCCGCGGGCGCGGAGGCGTCCATGCGCGCGGGGCCGCCGGCCGCGCCGCGCGACGCGAGACCGCTGCCGGCGGTCGCGCCGCGCTGGGAAGGGGTGCGCGAGGCAGCGAAGGCAGGAGGCACGACCGCCTGCGCGAACAACAGTAGGGCGAGTAGGAGGGCGGGCGCGCGGCGCCGTGGCGAGGGGCCGCGGCCGCGGACTGACACTGTTTCGAGAAAGTGAAGAGGTCGGATGGGGCTGCGCATGGTCAATCTCCTTTGGGGCTGCCGGATGCGTCGCGTCCTGCGTGCGGAGGAGGAAGTGGGCCGGGAAACGACGCGCGGGGCGCGGGCGTGAGTCGGTTCGCCCGATGATCGGAACTGCTCCTCCGACCTGCTAAAGCGGAAACCCGGCGCGGAAACTCCCACGCCGAAAAATTTTTCTCGCCGTGTCCCCCGCCGGGGGTAAAATCCGCTTCTTCTTAGGAGGCCGCGTGAGTAACTCACCCCCGCACGAGGTCACTGCGCTTCTTCTCAGTTGGAGCGATGGCGACCGGGACGCGCTCGCCAGATTGATGCCGCTCGTCTACGACGAGCTGCGGCGGCTGGCGCTCGACCACCTGCGGCGCGAGCGACCCGATCACACTTTGCAGCCGACGGCCTTGGTCAACGAGGTCTACCTGCGCCTCGTCGATCAGCGCCGCGTGAGTTGGCAGACGCGCGCGCAGTTCTTCGGGCTGGCGGCGCAGTTGATGCGGCACGTCCTCGTGGATCACGCGCGCGCGCGCGCGTCGGCGAAGCGCGGCGGCGGCGTGAGCAAGCTGTCGCTCGACGAGGCGCGGATCGCGCCCGAAGAGGTGGCGGCGGAGTTGGTCGCGCTCGACGAGGCGCTCGTGAGGCTCGCCGCGGTTGACGAGCGGAAGAGTCGCGTCGTGGAGATGCGCTTCTTCGCCGGGCTGAGCGTCGAGGAGACGGCCGAGGCGCTCGGCGTCTCGGACAAGACGGTGATGCGCGATTGGCGGATCGCCAAGGTGTGGCTGCACCGCGAGCTGAGCGGGGAGGGCGCGGGCGGCGCCGAGCCCGAGGAGGAAGGTTTATGAACGCCGAACGGTGGCGGCAGGTCGAAGAACTTCTGGAGGCCGCGCTGAAGCACGAGCCGGCGGAGCGCGGCCCGCTGCTCGACCGCGCCTGCGCCGGCGACGCCGACTTGCGCCGCGAAGTCGAGTCGCTACTCGCCCATTCAACCCCGTCCGAGGACTTCATCGAAGCCCCGGCTTTCGTCTTCGCCGCAGACCTGCTCGCCGGCCTGCCGGGGGAGCAGTTGGGCGACCGGCAGATCGGGCCTTACAAGATTCTGCGCGAGCTGGGCCGCGGCGGGATGGGCTCGGTCTTCCTCGCCGAACGCTCCGACGGGGAGTTCCAGCAGAAGGTCGCGCTCAAGCTCGTGCGGCGCGGCTTCGCCGACCCCGACCTCACCCGCCGTTTCCGCCGCGAGCGCCAGATACTCGCCTCGCTCAACCACCCGAACATCGCGCGCCTGCTCGACGGCGGGGTCTCGGCCGACGGCGAGCCGTTCTTTGCGATGGAGTACGTCGAAGGCGTCAGGATTGACGACTACTGCGACCGGCGGGGCCTGCCGACCGAGGAGAGGCTGAGGCTGTTCATCGAAGTCTGCCACGGCGTCTCTTACGCGCATCAGAACCTCGTCGTCCACCGCGACATCAAGCCCTCGAACATCCTCGTCACCGGGGAGGGCACGCCGAAGCTCCTCGACTTCGGCATCGCCAAACTGCTCGACCCGGAGGGCGGCGGCGAGCACACGCAGACCGGGCTGCGCGCCTTCACGCCCGACTACGCCTCGCCGGAACAGGTCGCCGGCGGGCAGATCACCACGGCCTCGGACGTTTACTCCCTCGGCGTCCTACTCCGCGACCTCCTGGGCGGCGCGCGCACTTCGCCGCCCCCGCGGGGATTCCCCGGCGGATGGCTCTCACGAACTTCCGGGAGGACGGCCGAGACGAATCCGCCGAACGCGAGCGGGGACGGCGACGAAAGACACGAGGACGGGCGGCGGAATTCCGCCGGGGCCGAGCTCGGTAACATCGTCGCGATGGCGCGCCACGAAGAGCCCTCGCGTCGCTACGCCTCCGCCGGCCAACTCGCCGAAGACATCCAGAGGTATCTTGACGGCCGGCCCGTCCGCGCGCAGAAGGACTCTTTCACCTACCGCGCCGGCAAGTTCGTCCGGCGCAACCGCGCCGCGGTCACGGCCGCCGCGCTCGTCGCCGCCGCGCTCGTCGCCGGCCTCGCCCTCGCGCTGTGGCAGGCCGGCGTCGCGCGCCGCGAGCGCGACCGCGCCGAGCGGCGGTTCAGCGACGTGCGCCAACTCTCGAACGCCTTGCTGACCGACATCGCGCCGAAGATCGAACGCCTCGAAGGCTCGACCGGGGCGCGTCAGGCCCTCGTCGCGCAGTCGCTCAAGTACCTCGACTCGCTCGCGGGCGAGTCGGCCGATGATCTGGTTTTGCAGGCGGAACTCGCGGCGGCCTACGAGCAAGTCGGCGGGCTGCAAGGCGACACGCGCAGACCGAATCTGAGCGATTTTCGCGGCGCGATCGTGAGCCTCGAAAAGGCGCAGCGGATTCGGCGGCGGCTGTTGGAGATCAATCCGAATGATGCGCAGAACCGCCGGCTGCTGGCGGATAATTTGCGGCTGCTCGCCCTCAGAAAAATGACGCAGAGCGACGTCGAAGGCGGCTTCCGTGCCAGCGCGGAAGCCTTGCAGATTTACGAAAAGCTGGTCGCCGAACAGCCCGGCTCGCTCGAACTGCAAAGGGCATTTCTCGAAGCGCAGACGGAAGACGCGACGAGTTACCTCAACCGCAACAGGTACGCCGAGGCCATCCCGCCGCTCCAGCGTGCGTCGAGCAAGCTCGAAGAGTTGCGCCGGGCACACCCCGGCGACACGGAGACCGAGCGGGTTCTCGCCAAAGGTCTGGTCTCCTTGGCGGTCTCGCTTTCGTGGGAGGGCCGTCAGCCGGAAGCCGAGGCGGAGATGGCGCGGGCCGTGGCAATCGCCGAGTCGCTCGCTGCGCGCTTCCCGAACGACACGACCCTCAAACAAGACCTCTGGAAATTTTACGAACAGGCCAGCGGCATCTACGAGGAAGTTGACGACGCGCGGGGGTTCGAGCTATCCGAAAAAGCCCGACGAGTCCTGGAGGGGGTCATCGCCGCCGACCCCGCCAACGCGCAGGCGCGGCACAACCTGTCGAAAACTTTTTCGCGGCTCGGCATCTCGGCTTCCAACCTCGGAAGACCCGCCGAAGCCCTCGGCTTTCTGGAACGGGCGCTGGCGATCATTATCGAGCTGCAAGGAAAAGACCCTCTGAATCGCGGCTACGACCGCGACGTGAGCATCCTCTCCATAAGAATCGGCATCGCGCGGCATAAGCAGCGCGACCTCCCCGGCGCGCTCGCGGCGTTTCAGAAAGGTGCCGAGACTTTTGAAAAGCAATTCGCTAACGATCCCGCCAACACGAACGTGCGCGACCTGGCGATTGCTTACCGGCACGCCGGCAACGTCCACAAGGAACTTGCGAAAACCGCGCACGGGCAGACTCGCCAAACTCATCTCGCGGGGGTGAAGGAAAATTACGGGCGGGCGTTGGACGCGCTCCTGAAGGCTCAGGCTCAAAAAGCCCTGCCCGAAGTCAACCGCCAACTTTTAGAACAGGTGCGGAAAGATGTCGAAGAACTCGAAAAAATGCGTTGAGCAAACCTGATGGCGAAATCAGAACATTGGTCTTTGGGGTGCTGAAAACACCGACTCGCGCCGCCGTGTAGAACTTTATTCCGGCGGCGTCTTGTCCAGGAGCTAACGGGTACGGTTTGAAGTGAGAGGTGGCGGGGCCGCCGAAACGGCCCCGCCACCTCTCACGCCACGCTTACTGGCGGCTTCAGTTGGCCTCCGGCTCTGCCGTGGGCGCTGACGTGGCCGCCGGCTCGTACACCGGGCAGTACAAGTCAGTGCAGTACGACCCCTTCGGACAGTAGCAACCGCTGGGCGGCGGCGGCTCTATTTCCTTGAAGGCCGGCGCGACCCGGAAGATGCCCCAGATGCCTCCGTCGAACTGGAAGCTCTGGAACGTGCGGTAGAGGTAGTCACCCGGGACGCGGAACGCGCCGCCCGCCCCGTGCTTCAGGAGGAAGTCGAAGTGGCTGCCCGGCCCGATGCCGAACTGCGAGCCCTTCCACTCGGAGAGCGGGTTGGAGCCGATCACCGTCGAGTTGTTGGTGTAGGGCTCCTCCTCCCAGATGTGTCCGTGGAGCATGAACACGTCGTTGCGGGAGTGGCCGGCCGGGAGGAGCATGCGGACGCGCACGTCCTGCCCCGCGGTGGCCGTGAAGACCGGCGTCTCGGGGTCGAGCCCGCCGATCTGCGAGTTCGACAGCACGTTCGTGAAGTCGTAGTCGCGCGTCGGCGTGCGCGGGTCCGGGTCATCGCCCGGGTCCGGGTCGCTGTTGAGCGGCGTGTCGGGGGCGTAGCCCATGCGCTTCCAGAGCGGCTCCGTGCGGTAGTTGACCGCCTTCTGCGCGGTGTCCTCGGAGTCGTCCTCGCCCGCGATGTTCGGCACGGCGATGGTCTTCGTCGCGCCGAGCACCGCAGCCGAGTACGGGTCGGTCTTCGCGCCGAAGCCGTCGTAGCGGAGGTTGACGTCGTTCTGGAACACCATCACGAACTCGCGGAAGCTGGTGCCGTCGGCCTTGTAGACGGTCGCCTGCGAGCGCGAGCCGTAGTCCTCCGTCCAGCTCGACCCGGCCGGCTCGACGATGAGCGAGCCCAGCAGGCCCTTGTTCGAGTGCTTGATCGGGTCGGACGAGGTCAGGCCCGTCGCGCCGAACTCGATGGGCGTGAAGACGCCGACGTTGCTCCCGTTCGAGGTCACGTCGCCCGCGTACCACTGGTACTTGGTGAACCCGCCCGGCTTGACCGTCTGCACCGGGTTGAAGCCGACGTTGACGCCGTTCGAGCGCGTCACGTCGAAGAAGAGGTTCTGCGCGTGCAGCCCCACCTCGGCCGACGGCCTGACCTGGTTGGCGTTGAAGTTCTCGACGATCATCGGCAGCGTGTTGAAGCCGGGGATGTCGAGCGCGCCGGTGGACGGCAGCCTGTTGTTGAGCGTCACCTCGATGCAGTCGCCCGCCTTCGCGCGCAGCACGAGCGGCTCGCGGGGGACGCCCTTCCTGAGCTTGCCCGTGTACGGGTCGATGTCGGTCGTGCGGACGAACATGATCGCCGTCGGGTCGTGGAGCTGGCCGCCGTTGTTGGTGCGTTTGTTGTAGACGAGCGTCCCCTCCGGCAGCACGTCGCGCGCGAGGATGGCCGTCACGTCGTAGGACTGGGGCGTCACGCTCTTCGGGCAGACGCCGTTGAAGTCGCCGGGGTTGACGAAGGGCGCGCCGCCCGTCGTGTTTGAGGGCAGCTTCTGGAGGTCCGTCCGCGTCGCCTTGTAGGTGCGCATCAGGCCCCACAGGCCGTTCCACTGGTCGTCCGTGCTCGCGCCCGGGCGGTAGAGGTAGTCGGCCGAATCGCCCTGGAAGTTCTTGGGCAGCTTGGGCACGACGAACTCGTAGTGCTCGCTGATGCCCATCATCTGGTTGTTGCGGAAGCCCGAGTTGTTGTTGGCGTCGGCCGCCGGGTCGTTGGGCGTGCCGGGCTCGAACTTCCACTTGATGCCCTGCACCTCGAAGTTGTGGCTCTCCTCGTGCGCGCCGACGAGGATGCGGATCTGGACGTTGTCGTCCTCGTAGGCCCTCAGCAGCGGCGTGAACGGGTCGCCGGGCCGCACGTCCTTCGAGAGCGCCGGGTAGAAGGTCGGCTGCGAGTTAAGCCGCGTGTCCTCGCGCGTCACGTTCGAGCGGTAGACGTGCGAGAGGTCGCCCGCCTCGCCCGCCGCCTGCGTGTTGGTCGCGGGGTTGCGCACGCGCAGCGCCACCGGCTCGTTGCGGTAGTTGACCGACATCGTGCCGGGGTCGGCGGCCGAGACGGCCTCGGGGCACGGGAGCGGGACGCCGCCCGGGCACTCGTCGTCCTTCTTCACGTTGATGGGCAGGTCGGCCTCTTCCTTGGCGGGCGGGTTGATGGCGCGCGCCGGGTCGGGGACGGCCTTGCCCGCGGCGTCGATGCCGCCGCCCGCCTCGTAGGCGAGCTGGTAGTCGGCGAACTCAAGCAGGAACTCGCGATAGCTCTTCGAGCGGTCGGCCGTCAGGATGTCGGCGCGCCAGGTCGTCGGGCCGCCGTCAACGGCGCGGCCGGCTATCCCGGCGCCGCCGAAGATGACGCCGGTCTCGGAGTCGCGCCACTGCGAGCCCTTCGGCTCGATGACGAGGCCGCCGTAGAGGCCGGTCTGCTGGTGCGTCGAGGGGCCGAAGTGGTCGTGCGTGAAGACGGTGCGCAGCGTCCGATCCACGCCGTTGTTGTTGAGCGTGTCGTCGGCGTACCAGCGCTGGATGGTGGTCTGCGCGCCGAGCGTGCCGAGCACGGGGTGCGCCCTGGCGACGGGGCACGTGAAGGTGCCGTCGCGCGGGTCGCCCCTGTCAACGCCGGTGCAGCTATTCTGCTTGCGGATGGCGTGGATGCGCTCGATGACCTCCTCGGGCGAGAAGGTGCCGTCCTCGTAGTTGAAGCCGTTGCCCGCGCCGTCCGACGAGGTCACGTCGAACTTCACGAGGTGGATGTGCTGACCGATGGTGTCGGTCGGCGTGAAGATCTGGAAGTCGTCCAGGTTGAGCACGTGCGGGACGAGGTTGGTGGCCGCGAACCGCACGCAGTCGCCCGAGTTGGCGCGGAAGAAGAAGGGCTCGGGGGCCCGCGCGCCGTCGCGCGTCGCGATGGCGTCGTCCTCCAGAGTCGTAATCCTCGCCTGCCGGTCGTGCCAGCCGGCGCGGTTCACGGTCATGTCGAACTGGATGTAAGCCGCGCGGTAGTCGCGCGTCGGGGTGTTGGGCGCGCAGGGCTCGGCGAACGGCGCGCCGGGCTGGCGCTTCTGGCCGTTGACGAGGAAGAGCCCCGTCCCGCCCAAGG
>DATMVD010000048.1:0-28793 GCA_035563535.1 Pyrinomonadaceae bacterium
GGCCACGCTGCGCGCGGTGGCGGCGGGGGGCATCGGCCGGTTCGTGCGCCGCGTGCCGTCCGCCGCGCCGGCCCTGCGCCGCGCCTCCTCGGCGCGCTTCTTCGACGCGCCGTCCAGCTCGCACGACGCGGCGAGCGCGGCCAGTACGACGAGCGCGAGTGTCTTCAGGAAGAGTCTCGGAAGCATGCCCTTCAAACTCCTTCGGGCCGCATTCTACACGAACGCCCGGGACGGCGGCACGCGCTGCGTTTACCAACTACCGTTTAGAGGCGGGCTCTGCCCGCCGGCCCAAGCTGCGATGAAACCCGGGCCGGCGGGCAGAGCCCGCCTCTAAACGGTCGAGAGTGGTGTGCATAACCGATCTAAACCCCGCCCGACTCTTCTTCCGGGGTGGTCGTGCCTTGCGGCGAGTCTTCGGGCTGGGGCGGCGCCTCTTCGGCGGGGACGGCGTACTCTTCGTTGGCCCACGCGCCGAAGTCGATCAGCTTGCAGCGCTCGGAGCAGAAGGGGCGGAAGGGGTTACCCTCGTAGGACGTGGGGCGGTGGCAGATGGGACACTTCATAAAAGGTAAATGGTGAATGGTAAACGGTAAATGGATGAGAACAGATACCATTCACTATTTACCATTTACTATTTACCACTCAGACGACGGCCGGGGCCGCTTGATTCTTGATTAAGATTTTTCTGTCTACGAAGTCGATGATACCGGCGCGCTTCAGGGCGTTCAAGCGGACGGTGACGCTCTCGCGGGTGGAGCCGACGATGGAGGCGATTTCGCGGTGCGGGAGCGGCAAATCTATGAGGACGCCCTCGGCCTCGCGCCGGCCGTAGCGCTCGGAGAGGTCCGCGAGCAGCTTGTCGAGGCGCGCCGGGATGGCGTCGAGGGCGAAGTCCGCGACGCGGCGCTCGGCCCGCGACAGCCGTTGACCAACCATGCGGAAGGTGTAATCATAAAGCTCGCGGTTCGCCGCCATCCCCTCCCTGTAAACCCCCGCGGGCACGCGCAGCAGGCGCGCCTGCTCGTACGCGACGGCGCACTTCTCGCGCACCCCGGCCGAGTAGAGCGACGACTCGCCGAAGAGCGCCCCCACCCCCACGATGTCGATGACGGCCTCGCGCGCCGTGACGGGGTCGATGAGGCAGATTTTGACGCGGCCCCGCGCGATGCAGTAGAGCGTGTCAGCCGTGTCGCCCGTGCGGTAGATGAAGCGGCGGCGGCGGTGGTCTACGGCCTCAGAGCCCTCGGCCAGGAGCCTGAGGGTCTCCTCCGAGAGACAGTTCCCGATCTCGGAGTGGCGTAGGATTTCGGCACGCTCGGCCGCGGAAAGGTCGCTGGCGCGTCGGTGTGGCATGAAGGGGGAACCTCTTTTAAAAGGTCGGGACTTTCAAGAGCCTGTGTGCGCGCGGCTCCCGCGGGCGCGCGCGGTCTGAGACCGGAGGTGGGGCGACCGCCCCGTAAACCTGCTTGACCGTGATGGGAGATAAAGCGGACGCGGGTGCCGCAAAAGCCGCGAGGTAAAGCTAAAATTTAACCCGTTATTCGATGAGGAAAAGTTAACCGACAAAACGAACTCAGGTAACCGTCCCCTGGATTAGCGGGCACGATAGCACGAAGACCCGGGGGGCGCAAGAACTGTTTTTTAGTTTATGACAACAAACCTCAGAGTCCTCGTCGTGGACGACGAGCCGGACAAGCGGCTGCTGCTGGCCTTCGCGCTGGAGAACGAGGGCTACGAAGTGCTGACGGCCGTGGACGGCCTCGCGGGCCTCCAGGCGGTCGAGCTGCACCAGCCCGACCTCATCGTCACCGACGTGATGATGCCGCGCATGGACGGCTACGAGATGATCCGCCGCGTGCGCCAGAACCCGCAGACCAAGTTCATCCCCGTCATCATCCAGTCGGCCGCCCGCGTCGAGGGGCGCGACGTGCGGCTCGGCTCGGAGCTGGGCGCGCTCGGTTACCTGACCGACCCGACCGACCTCGACCTGCTGCGGGCGCGCGCGCGGACGCTGCTCGAACTCAAACAGTACCTCGACTCCTGCCAGGAGGCGGCCTTCACCGACCACCTGACGGGCTTAGCCAACCGCCGCCGCTTCGAGCGGCAGTTGGAGCGCGAGGCGGCGCGCACCGAGCGCTACAGCCGCCCGTTCTGCCTCCTGCTCGTGGACATCGACAACTTCAAGGACGTGAACGACACCTACGGCCACGACGCGGGCGACGAGGCGCTCAGGCGCGTGGCGAACGTCATCCAGTCGGGCACGCGCGGCATCGACACGGGCGCGCGCATCGGCGGCGACGAGTTCGCCGTCATCCTCCCCGAGACGGCACTGGAGCGCGGGCTCGAAGTGGCCGAGCGCCTGCGCTCGGCGGTCGCGGCGCTCGACCTCGGCCCCGCCGGGCGCGTCACGGCGAGCCTCGGCGTCGCGGAGCTTCCCGCCTGCGCGCGCACGAACGAAGAGCTGCGCGCGGCGGCCGACGCCGCCCTCTACGAGGCCAAGCGCGCGGGGCGCGACCGCGCCGCCAGCGCGCCGGTCTCGGAGAACCCGGCCGCGGCGCTGAACGTAACATAGGGGAGTAGACAGTAGACAGTAGTCAGTAGCGCTCCGCGTTATTAACACTGACGCTAAGACTCGCACGGGTCGATTGACGAATGCTTTACTACTGTCTACTGACTACTGTCTACTGACTACCCGGAGATTTTATGGCCGACTACCGAGACAAGCTTGACGAGTGGCGCGAGGCGGCGCGGCGCAAGGCGCGCGACCTGGACGAGAAGTACAACATCCGCGAGCGCGTCGAGGAGGGCGCGCGCGCGGCGGGCGAGGCCGCGAAGCGCGGCGCCGACGCCGTCAAGACCGGGGCCGAGCGCGCGCGCGAAGAGGCCGGGCGCATCGGCGAGGAGTTCGACCTGAACGAGCACGCGGGCGAAGCGCGCGAGCGCAGCAGGGAGGCCCGCGAGCAGGCCGCGCGCGCCGCGGAGGAGGCCGCGCGCCTCGCCCGCGAGGTCGGCGGGCGCGTGCGCGAGGCCGGGCATAAGGCCGGCGAGCGCGCCGAGGAGATCATCGGCGGCGCGAAGAAGTATTACAAGGGCGCGGCGAAAGCGGCGGGCGTCGGCGCACGCTTCGCGGGGCTCGGCGTCCGCGCGACGCGTCTGACCGCCGCCTCGACCGCGGGGCTCTACCGCGCCTACGACTGGGCGCGGCAGAACCCGAAGCAGGCCATCGTCGTCACGCTCTCGCTCGCCGCGGGCGTGCGCGCGGGCGCTTCGTTCCCCGGCCTCGACGGCTTCCTGCTCGGCGCGCACCCGCACTGGTTCACGCACTCGGCTTTGCCGGTCTGGGCCGTGCGCAAGGTCAGCCAGAAGTTCGACGACTACCTCCGCGAGCGCGAGCGCCTCGTCGCCGCGGGCGAGCTGGACGAGGCCGACCGCAAGCGCGTCGAGTTCGAGCGCAAGATGGTGCGCTACGTCGGCGCGCCGCTGCTCGGGGCCTTTAGCTGCGCCGCCGGTCTAGCCATCTTCGCGCAGATCTTACAGCCCGGCCCCATCGTCGGCGCGCCCGTCAGTTGGCTCCTCGGCGGCAACCCCGTCCTGGACGCCATCTGGCTCTTCGGCAACGGCGTCATCTGCATCCAGCAGGGCTACAAGTTCTTCATGATTGCGCTGAAGGACGTGGAGGCCGCCGAGCGCATCGTCCGCGAGATCAGGGGCTTCCTGCCCGCCGCCGCGACGGCCTAAGAGAAGAACAGAACCGCGAGCGGTAGCGAGCGGGTCGGTCGTGCACTAAGAGGCTACGCAGTGCACGACCGACCCGCTCGCTACCGCTCGCGGTTCTGTTTACCTGATGGTCAGCGGGAAGGGCAGGAACGAGAGCGCGAAGACGAGGAGCGTGAGGAGCGCGACGAGGTGACGGGCGGTGCCGAGCCGGTCGCGGTCGTCGAGCGGCTGCGGGTGCGGCATGCGCAGCATGATGAAGAGGAGGAGGACGTAGAGGGCTCCGCTCGGCACGCCGTGCCAGAGCCAGCCGAGCGGGGCGAGTGCCAGCATGACGAGGAACGCGGCGCGCCCGGCGTAAAAGTGCACGCGGCGGCCGAGGACAGAGTAGACGGCGTGACCGCCGTCGAGCTGCCCGACGGGCAGGAGGTTCAGGCTCGTCACCAGCAGCCCGATCCAGGCCGCGAAGTGGAAAGGGTTCGGCGCGACGCCCGGCAAGTCCTCCACGCCGAGCGGCCCGGCCAGCAGTCGCAGCAGCAGCGGGTCGTTGAAGAACAGGACGACCACGTCGGCGGAGGCGGGCGGCAGCGGCGTGGCGGGCGTGGCGGTCAGCAGCGCGGCGCAGGCAACGGGGACGATGACGAGGAAGCCCGCGAGCGGCCCCGCCACGCCGATGTCGAAGAGCGCGCGGCGCGAGGGGATGGGCGACCTGATCTTGATGAACGCGCCGAGCGTGCCGGCCATGAAGGGCGGCGGCATCGGGATGAAGTAGGGGAGCGTCGCGTTCACGCCGTAGAGGCGGCAGGCGACGTAGTGCCCCGACTCGTGCGCGAGCAGGATGGAGAGGAGCGCCCCGGCGAACTTCAGGCCCTCCCAGATGAACTGCGGGTGCGCGAGCGCGTACGAGGCTTCGGCCGCCGCCGCGAGCACGAGATACTTCGGGACGAAGATCAGGTAGTCGAGCGGGGTCGCGGGGTCGGCGACGCCGGGGTCGATGCCGACGCTCGCGAGCGCGTAGCTGGTGCCGGCCCAGGTCACCGTCAGCGCCGTCAGCAGGAAGAGGGCCGTGTGCCTCCACCACTCGCGCGCCGTCGGCCGCGCCGCCGCACGCGCCCGCGCCCCGAGCGCCCCGCCGCGCGTCACAAAGGTCGGTACTTCACGGACTGATTCAGACATAAAGAAGGTGTTGGGTGTTGGGTGTCGGGTGCTGGTTAAGAACTGCTTTCAACCAGCACCCGACACCCAACACCCAACACCCGTTCTCAGCGGGCGGCCGCGTCGTCGGCGGGTGTGGCTTCGGGGGCCTCTGTGTCGTGGATGTCGTCGTCGTGCTCGGAGTCGAAGCCGTGCGCCTGTAGCTCCTTGCCGGGCTTGAAGCGGATGGTCTTGCCCGAGGGGATGGCGACCTCTTCGCCGGTGCGCGGGTTGCGGCCCACGCCGCGCTTGCGGGGCTTGACGACGAAGACGCCGAAGCCGCGCAGCTCGATGCGCTCGCCGCGCGCCAGAGCCTCCTTCATCGAATGGAAGAGGGCGTCCACCGCCTGCTCGGCCTTCATCTTCGGCACGCCCGTGCGCTCGGCCACGCGGTTCACGATGTCGAGTTTGATCACAGCTCTACGGCCTCCGCTTTCATGTCCGCCGAATCTCGCGGGAGAGGATTTGTCTAAGGGCGACAACAGTTTACGCCGCGATAATAGAGACGCGCGGGAGGGGCTGTCAAGATTGAAGGTGGGCGGCGAGCGGTGAGCGATAAGCAGTTTTTGAGTTGAAGCGGGCGCGGCCAGATTTCTTTTAACCGCTCACCGCTCACCGCTCACTGCTCACTTGCTTTTAAGGAGGGCGGCGGATAACCTCGGTCGGAGGGCGGACGCGCCCTCCGCAGACGAACGGCCTATGCTCCTATTCGGCAAGAAGAACGGTCGGGTGCCCGCCTTCGGCGACGTGCAGGCGGAGGACGACCGCGGCGTGGAGGTGCGGCGGCTGCGCGACGAGTCGCGGACGCACTTCTGGGGCGAGGCGCGCCTCCTGTTCCGCGACCTCGTCTTCGCGCTGATGATCATGGCGCTCGTCCTCGTCTTCGTCGCGCAGCCCGTGAAGGTCGAGGGCACCTCGATGCTCCCGCGGCTGCACGACGGCGAGCGCATCTTCGTCAACAAGCTCATCTACTACGGCCTGCCGGAGCTGGAGCGCGGCGACATCGTCGTCTTCTGGTTCCCGAACGACCCGACGAAGAGCTACATCAAGCGCGTCATCGGCCTGCCCGGCGAGACCGTGCAGTTGAGGGCGGGGCGCATCTTCGTCAACGGCAGGGAGCTGCAAGAGCCCTACCTCGAACACTCGCTCAACGTCGCCGCAGCCGACGAGCCGCCGACCTACGTCAAGCCGCACTACTACTTCGTGATGGGCGACAACCGCGACAACTCCTCGGACTCGCGCATGTGGGGGCTCGTCCCCGAGAAGTACATCTACGGCAAGGCGCTCTTCCGCTACTGGCCGCTCTCGAAGGCCAGCGTCATCCGCCATGAGACCGACTACCCCGGCATCCCCACCCACCGCGTCGAACGCTACGACGAGCAGGAGTAGGGAAAGCGGTAGGCAGTTATCCCCGAAGGGGATAAACATAATAGCCGGGGGTAAGCGAGGGAGCCGCAGGCGACCGCAGCGCCACCCCCAGTCGGCCGAGAAAATAAATCCGACCCCGAAGGGGTCGCACCACGTCGCACAGGTGCGACCCCTTCGGGGTCGGAATATTTTTGTTGCCGATTCCGGGGGGTGCGCTCCGCCGCTTCGCCTGACGGCTCGCGGCACCGCTTAACCCCCGGCTATTACCTGCATCCCCTCCGGGGATGTTCAAACCGCCTTCGACGGATTTGATATTTCGCGCCCGAGATTGCAAACTAACTGCCTACTACCGCCTGCTGCTTTATGAACTGGCTTAGACCACTTTTGATGATGTTCTACGCGCCCGCGCGCGGGATGGCGGAGGTGCGCGACCGCGTGCCCCTGGGGCAGGCGGCGCTGCTGGCGGTGCTGCTGCAGGTGGCGCACGCGCTGGTGGGGCAGTGGCGCGAGCTGGTGGGCCTGGCCGCGCGCTTCGGGTCGTGGGCGGGGGTCGGGGTGCTCTTCTCTTCGGCCGGGGCGGTGCTGCTCGTGGGGCTCATCTACGTGCCGGTCTCGGTGCTTTTGGCGAACCTCTTCGAGCGGCGCGGCGGCTTCGGGCTCGTGCTGCGGCAGGAGTACGGGCCGGCGGCCTCGACGACGCTCTACGCGCTGGCGGCGGCCTCGCTGCTGACGCTGCCGCTCGCGTACCTCGATCAGGTGTCGGGGTGGAGCGCGGCGGTGCGCGACCAGCTCCTCGCGCTCAACGCGACGCTTCAGCAGGTCTCGCCGCAGGGGCCGAGCGAGGAGGAGTCGCGGGCGCTTTTGGCCTCGATGTCGGCCGTGCTGCCGAAGGCGGCGCTGGTGCTGCTCATCCAGCCGCTCACGCTCTTCGTGCTGTGGGCGGTGGTGGCGGTGCGCGAGGTCTTCCGCGTCGCGTTGTGGAAGGCGGCGCTCGTCGCGGCCCTCAGCGCGTTCGTGATGTTCCTCGGGTCGCCTCTCGTCTACGTCTTCAGCACGCTGCTCGCCTCGCCGTTCCTGCTGCTGCTTGTCTTCTTCGTGGCGCGCTCCTACTTCGTCGAGGCGCAGCGGACGCACCGCGCCCGCGCCTCCTTCCGGCAGAACCTCGAGGCCGCGACGCTCAACCCGGCCGACGCCTCGGCGCACTACAACCTCGGGCTGTTGCACCAGCAGCGGAGGGAGTACGCCGAGGCGCGCACCCGCTTCCAGCGCGCCGTCGAGATCGACCCGAACGAGACGGACGCGCACTACCAGCTCGGCCGCATCGCGCGCGAGGAGGGGCGTCTGCCCGAGGCCATCGCGCACTTCGGCGAGGTCGTCACGCGCGACGACGCGCACGCGCAGCACGAGGTCTGGCGCGAGGTCGGCGCGACCTACCTCGCCGCGAGCCAGTTCGCGGACGCGCGCGACGCCCTGGAGCGCTTCCTCGACCGGCGGCCTTCCGACCCCGAGGCGCTCTACCTGATGGGGCGCGCCGCCGCCGGCTTAGGCGACGCGCGCGGGGCCAAGCACTGGATGGAGCGTTGCGTCGAGGCCGTGCGCACCGCGCCCGCCTACAAGTACCGCGCCGACAAGCGCTGGCTCAACGAGGCGCAGCAGTTCCTGCGCACGCAGGCTTGAGGGACTTCGCCCTATGTTCAACCTGAACACAAACGTGCCGCGGGGCGCGTACCTGTTCGCGGCGGCGGTGGGGCTCGTCGGGGTTCCCTTCATGTACAAGCTGGCGGACTTCGTGTCGGTGATGAGGCTCCAGGGCCGCCCCTTCGCGACGCCGGTCGTGTTGGTGCTTTTCGCCGTCGGCTACCTCGCCCTGGGCGCGGCGTTCGCGTTCCTCTGGCCGGGGGCCGCGTGGCGCTGGGGCGTCTGGCTGTGCGCCGCGCCGACCTGCGCCGCCCCCTTCCTTACGCCGGACGGGCGGGTCTTCCTGGCGTGTGCCCTGGTGACGATGGTGCCGGCCTGCGCCGGGGCCTACGGGGCGCACAGGCTGCACCTGCGCCGCGCCGGGGCGCCTTGAGAAGGGTTTTGGCCGCAAGGGGAGGAACGTTCATGGCCGCGAGATACAAAGACACGCCGCCCTACTCCTACCTGCTCGCGCTGGCGTTGGGGCTGTCCGGGCTGCCGCTCATCTACGCGCTGGCCAGCTACGGGAGCTACTCGCCGCTGGTGACGACGGCCTGCTTCGCCGTCCTCCACGCGGTGCCCGGCGCGGCCTTCGGGCTCGTGTGGCCGGACATCAAGTGGCGCTGGGGCGTGTGGCTGTGCGGCGTGCCGGCGGTCGTCGCCTCCTTCTTCGCGCCGAGCGCGTGGTTCATGGCGGGCTGGCTGGCGATGACCGTGCTGCCGGCCTGCGCGGGCGCGTACGCGACGGCGCAACTGCACCTGAAGTACGTGAAGGTTGACGACCCGGATAAAGTCCCGCTCCTCCGCGGCGGGCGGGAGGTCGAGGCCGTCGCCGTGCGCGCGCCGGTTCACCGGGGAGAGCTGATCTGACGACTCTTATCTTGAGGACGGAAGTGACGAAATAGGATGCAGGAGAACAGGCCGGCTTTACTCGTGCTCGAAGACGGGCGCGCCTTCCGCGGCCGCGCGTGGGGCGCTCACGCCGAGGCGTGCGGCGAGATGGTCTTCAACACTTCGATGTCGGGTTACCAGGAAGTCCTGACCGACCCCTCGTACGCGGGGCAGATCGTCTGCATGACCTACCCGCTCATCGGCAACTACGGCGTGAACCGCGCCGACGAGGAGTCGGCCCGCCCCTGGGTCGAGGGCTTCGTCGTGCGCGAGGCGAGCCGGGTCGCGTCGAACTGGCGCTCGGAGGAGACGCTCGACGCTTACCTGAAGCGCTGGAACGTGCCCGGCGTCGAGCGCGTGGACACGCGCGCCCTCGTCCGGCACATCCGCGACAAGGGGGCGATGCGCGCCTGCATCTCCTCGGTCGATCTGGACGAGCGGAGCCTGCTCGAGAAGGCGCGCAGCTCCGCGCCGATGGAGAACAGGGAACTCGCGAGCGTGGTGACGACGCCCCAGCCCTACGAGGTCGCGGCGGTCGGGGAGGAGCGCTTCCACGTCGTCTGCTACGACTTCGGCGTGAAGCTGAACTCTCTGAAGGAGCTGGCCGCCCTGGGCTGCCGCGTCACGGTCGTCCCGGCCTCGACGCCCGCGCGCGAGGTGCTGGCGATGAGCCCAGACGGCGTCTACCTCTCGAACGGGCCGGGCGACCCGGCTTCGATGACGGGGGTCGTGACGGAGATTCGCAATCTGGTGAAGGAGGGCGTGCCGACCTTCGGCATCTGCTTCGGGCACCAGTTGCTCGGCCGCGCCTTCGGCGGGACGACCTACAAGCTGCGCTTCGGCCACCGCGGCGGCAACCAGCCGGTCAAAGACCTCTCGACGGGGAGGGTCGAGATCACCTCGCACAACCACGGCTTCGCCGTCCGCGCCGACAGCCTCCCCGAAGAGGTCGAGGTCACGCACCGCAACCTCAACGACGACTGCGTCGAGGGCCTGCGCCACAAGAGCCTCCCCGTCATCTCCGTCCAATACCACCCCGAGGCCGCCCCCGGCCCCCACGACGCCGAACACCACTTCCGCCGCTTCGTGGAGCTGATGGAGCGCGAGCGCGTCGCGGGCTGAAGCAGCAAAGCGTAAACCGTAAACCGTAAACCGTGACAAGAGGGGGTTCAATCCCTTCTTGTCACGGTTTACGGTTTACGGTTTACGCACTAGCTCTGCAAGAGCCTGTCTATCGTCTGGACGAGCGAGACGAAGTCGGAGGTCTTGCTCTTGTAGATTTTGACGCCGGTCTCGACGGCCTGCTGCTGGCGGTGCGGGCCGGAGCTTTCGAGCGAGAAGAGGAGGACGGGCGTGACGGGGTCCAGCTCGCGGAGCTGGCGGCAGAGTTCGAGGCTGTCGGCGTCGATGTAGGTGTCGTTGAGGATGTAGAGGTCGAAGCGGTCGGTCGAGGCCACCTTCAGGCAGTCGGCGGCCGTCTGCACCGTCTCGACTTCGTACCCCTTGCGCGTGAGCATGAGGGCGATCAGGTCGCCCACGTCCTTGTTCGACTCGGCGCACAGAATGCGCCTCTTGCCTTCAGACATGCAGACACACCCCGACTAGAGAGAGAGCGGAAGCTTGCGCGAGGGGGAAGTAAAACCAAGGGGGACTTAAATGTAAACGCGCGGGCGGCCTCAGTCAAGGCTCCCCGACTTCCGGCGCGGGGCGGGGGCCGTGCCGTCGGCCCCGCCCGAGAGGATGGAGTTGACCGTCGAGACGATCTCGAAGAGGTCGTCGGGCTTGGTGAGGTAGGCGGTGGCCCCGGCTTCGAGCGCCAGCTCGCGGTCGCGGCGGAACGCCTGCGCCGAGAAGAAGAGGATGGGGGTGGCGGGCGTCATCCGGCGCAGAAGCTTGCAGAGCTGGATGGCCGTGCCGTCGATGTAGTCGTCGTCCACCATGTAGAGGTCGAAGCCTTCGGCCTCGGCCAGCCCGACGCACTCGGCGATGGTGTCGGCCGAGACGACCTCGTGCCCCTGCCGTTCGAGCAGCAGGCGGATGAGCCGGCACGTGTCTTCGTGGGGCTCGGCGCAAAGGACGCGTCTGCGGGGGTGCGACGGCATCGGGGAAACTCCTTAAACTGTCCTTTGTTCGCTATTACGTTATGGGCGGCCTTGGAAAGTCGAGTCGGTGAAGACTGAGACTCTAATCCCGGCCAGCCGACGGGTCTGTCCGGGGTAAGACAGATGTTTCCGCGGCCGACTCAGAACGCCTGACATTAAGCCTCAAACCGGGAAAATTATCAACTTAAATTCTCCTGTCATGTAAAACGCGGCGGGCTGCCCCGCAGCCCGCCGCGTCTAGCCGGTTAAATTGCTAACGCCCTAGCCCACGACCGTCACGACCGTCTTCGAGGGCACGGTGATCGTGAACGAGCCCGAAGTGACGCCTACGGGGGCGAGCGGGGCCTGGTTCTCCGTCGCAGACGTGCGGTGGGGCGTCACGCTCGCGGGCGGGGAGGTCAGGCCGTTCAGGTTGACAGTCACGGTGTGCGAGTTCCTGCCCGTGTTGGCGAGGACGACCGCGACGTTGCCGCTCGTCGGCCGGACGGCAGTCACCAGCAGCGTCGAGTCGCCGGAGGTCGAGCCGAGCACGACCGAGCCCGGGCGCATGAAGCGGCTGAAGTGGCCGAGCACGTAGAGGCGCTTCGGCACCTGGAACGAGTCGGTCGAAGGGTCTGCGTGGATGAGCCCCTCGTTGCCGCCGTTCAAGTCCATCACCCACCAGTAGAACCACGCGCTGAAGCGCCCACCGCCCAGCGCCTTGCTGATCTCGGCCGCCCAGGTCATCCCGTCGTCGATGCTGCCGTTGTAGCGGCCGTCGAGGTTCGAGTCCTCCGTCTGCCAGATGGGCTTGTTGTAGGTCGCGCAGCTCGCGCAGGGCTTGGAGAAGTCGTCGGTGCGCCCGTAGCCGTGCGTGGCGACGATCTGGATGGCCGCGCGCGCGGCGGCGTTGGAGAGGATGGGGCTGCCCCAGCTCGCGTCGAAGTTTGAGTAGTAGGCGGGCTCGGGGGCCATGATCCGCGCGGTCAGGCCGCTCGCGGCCAGCGCGGGCTGGAGGTTGTTGGCGACGAAGCTGCTGATCTCCGAGGTCGTCCACTCGCAACTGTCGTAGGTGGTGCGCATGTTCGGCTCGTTCTGCACGCTCTCGACCTGCGCCTCGAAGCCGAGCTGCGCCCTGGCGTTCTGAAGCCACTGCACCTTGAGCGCCGCGAGGTCTGCGTAGTACTGCGGGAGGACGTGGCCGCCGTTGGTGCAGGAGTTGTTGTCCTTCATCCACGCGGGCGGGCTCCAGGTGGAGACCATGTAGCGGTTGACGCCGTAGCTCGCGTTCACACGCTGGAGCCAGCGCATCTCGCTCTGGATGCCCCAGTGGTTCCAGTCGTAGACGCCCGGCGAGGGGCTGAAGTCACAGAGGAAGGAGCCGACGCGCACCCAGCTCAGCGCCGCGCCGGGCTGCCCCGTCTTGTAGAGCAGGTCGAGTATCTGCGTCTGCTTCGCGGCGGAGAACTTGTCGATGTCGTTGGCGACCCACGTCGCCGAGGCCCCGAAGCCTTCGAGAGTCTGTCGGGGGCTGTTGTAGTCCACGTTGACCGTGACGTTCGCGGCCCGCGCCGTCCGGGGCGCGCCGACGTAAGAGCCGAGCAACAGCAAGAGCACCAGAGACCGGCTGACGAAACGCTTCGCGGCCGAAGGCCGCCGAATGAGTCTGCTTCCCATACTTACCCTCCCTCTCTTCGGTGTTCGAGCAGAACAAAGCTGGGCAAAGCAACGCCTCGGCCCCGGACTCGGGGCGAGTCCCGGGCGCCTGTAAACCGCTTACGTGAGGCCGCGGTGTCTGTCTGACTAAAACAGGCCCGCCGCCGGGTCAGCGGGCGGGCGAAGGGGCGGCCGAGTTGGGGGTCTCGGCCGGCTGTGCCGTCGTCGAGTCGTCGGCGGGGGCGGCCGCGGACTCGGCCGGGCGCAGGAGTTCCGCGACGAGGCCGGAGCTGCCGCGGTGTTCGAGCCAGTGCCGGTAGGTGACGGTCAGCACCGCGATGACCGGGATGGCCAGGAAGATGCCGGCCACGCCCGCCAGCTCGTGCCCCGCCAGTATCGCGAGGATGACGGCCAGCGGGTGGAGGTGAATCCCGCTCCCGATGATGCGCGGGTAGAGCACGTAGTCCTGCACGATGCGCAGCACGCCGAGGAAGATGAGGACGGCCAGCGCCTTCGTCACCGAGTCGAACCCGGCCACCGTGCCCGCGAGCACCGCCACCACCACCGGCCCGAGCAGGGGGATGAACTCAAGCATCCCCGCGACGAGCCCCAGCACCAGCGCGTAGCGCACGCCGAAGAGGACGAAGGCCACGGTGCAGATGGTGCCGATGAGCAGGCACGAGATGAGCTGCGCGCGGATGTAGGCGGCGAGCGTCGAGTTGATGTCCTGGAACAGCTCGTCGCCGCGCCAGCGGATGCGCCCCTTCGGCAGCATCATCAGCGCCGAGTGCCGGAAGCTGTCGGCGTCCTTCAGGAAGAAGAAGGCGAGGATCGGGATGAGGATGAGGTAGGGCAGGTAGCCGAGCAGGTGGACGGCGCTCGAAAAGCCCTCGCCCGTGACGTACTTGCCCACGTCGCCGATGGTGTCCGAGACGGCCTTGTTCGCCGTCTCGCGCACAGAGGACGGGAGGTTCAACTGCTCGAAGAGGCTGTTGAGCCGCTTGGCGCGCTCGCGCGCGTTGGTCAGGTAGGTCGGGGCCTGCTGCGCCAGCTCGGCCAACTGCGTGCCGACGCGCGGCATGAGCACCCACGCGCCCAGACCGAGCGAGCCGAAGATGGCGACGTAGACGACGGCGATGGCGGCCGTGCGCGGCAAAAGCCGCGTTTCGCCCCTGCGGTTGTGCGTGGCGAGCCCCTTGCGCACGAGCTCCACCAGCGGCGCGATGAGGTAGGCGAAGAAGACGGCGAGGACGACGACGAGCAGCACGCCCGTCAGCGCGTAGAAGACCCAGCGGACGGTCTCGAAGAGGTAGTAGATGACGAGGACGAGCACCGCGACCCAGAGCAGCGAGCGCGAGGCCATCCGCAGCACGACGCGCGTGCGCTCCTTCGTGAGCGCGAGCGCGGCCGCGGCCTCTTCGTCTTCGAGCGACTCCTGCCGGACGACCGTCTTCTGTTTCGCCAAAGCCTTCCGCCCTCCGCCCGCGTCGGGTTAAAGAACCTCTCGACTGTGAGTCCGTGGGACGCGCCAATGATGCACCAAAGAGCCGTGAACCGTAAACCGTAAACCGTGACAAGAGAAGGCACGCCCTTCTTGTCACGGTTTACGGTTTACGGTTCACGGCTCTTTAGTTCTCGTACTCCGAGTAGTCCTCGTCGGCCTCGCGCTCCTTGATGCCGGCGGGCTCCCAGACGAGGCCGCGCCACTCGTCGGTCTCGCCGAGCAGTTGGAGCGCGGCGAGCGGCTGGACGGGGTTGCGCTCCAGGCGGAGCACCTCGGCGACCGCCTCGACCGTGCGCCCCTCGGCGTCGGGGACGATGATGCGGACGCGGCTGCCGACCTCGGGCAGGCGTTCGAGGTGGACGAGCGTGCCCTGCGGGCCGATGTTCTCGGTCTCGCCCTCGACGACGACGTGCTCGCCCGAGCGCTCGTCGTCCCACTCGGCGCGCACGCTGATGTGCACCATGTAGCGCGGGCCTGTGCGCTGCTCAACAAAGCTTGCGGACATCGGGGCATCCTCCGTTCAAAGGGCGGAATTCTCTCCGCCTAAGAATAAAGTGCTAATGGGGGCGGAATCGCAGAATAAGTAGACAGTAGTCAGTAGTCAGTAGTCAGTAGAAAAATATCGTCGCCCGAACCCTACGACTTTCATCCTCAACCTCATCAACGCGGAGCGCTACTGACTACTGACTACTGACTATTGTCTACTCGTCATCATGCGCCCTCAGCTTCTCCAGCACCGAGAAGTCTTCGAGGGTGGTCGTGTCGCCGTGCGCCGAGCCGGAGGTGGCGATCTCGCGCAGCAGGCGGCGCATGATCTTGCCGGAGCGCGTCTTGGGGAGCGCGTCGCTGAAGCGTATCTCGTCGGGGCGCGCGAGCGCGCCGATCTCCTTCGCGACGTGGCGGCGCAGCTCCTCCTTCAGCTCGTCGGTCGCCTTGCGGTCGCCTTCGAGCGTGACGAAGGCGACGATGCCCTGGCCCTTCAGCTCGTCGGGCCGGCCGACGACCGCGGCCTCCGCCACGGCCTCGTGAGAGACGAGCGCGCTCTCGACCTCCATCGTGCCGAGGCGGTGGCCCGAGACGTTGATCACGTCGTCCACGCGACCCATGATCCAGAAGTAGCCTTCCGGGTCGCGCCGCGCGCCGTCGCCCGCGAAGTAGACGCCGTCGATCTCGGAGAAATATTGTTTCTTATAACGCTCGTCGTCGCCCCAGATGGTTCTGAGCATCGAGGGCCAGGGGCGCTTGACGACGAGGTAGCCGCCCTCGTTCGGGCCGGCCTCGACGCCCTCCTTCGACATGACGGCGGCCTCGATGCCGGGCAGCGGCCTGGTCGCCGAGCCGGGCTTCGTGGGCGTCGCGCCGGGCAGAGGGCTGATCATGATGGCCCCGGTCTCCGTCTGCCAGAAGGTGTCCACGATGGGGCAGCGCCCCTTGCCGATGACGTGGCGGTACCACATCCACGCCTCGGGGTTGATCGGCTCGCCGACCGTCCCGAGCAGTCTTAAAGAGGAGAGGTCGTGGCGCATCGGCCAGCGGTCGCCCCACTTGATGAAGGCGCGGATGGCGGTGGGGGCCGTGTAGAAGATGTTGACGCGGTGGCGCTGGATGATGTCCCAGAAGCGGTCGGGCTCGGGGTGGTTGGGCGCGCCCTCGTACATCAGGACGGTCGCGCCGTTCGAGAGCGGGCCGTAGACGACGTAAGAGTGCCCCGTCACCCAGCCGATGTCGGCCGTGCACCAGTAGACGTCCTCGTCCTTGAGGTCGAAGACCCACTTGGTCGTCAGGTGCGTCTGTAGGAGGTAGCCGGCCGTCGTGTGCAGGATGCCCTTCGGCTTCCCCGTCGTCCCCGAAGTGTAGAGGATGTAGAGCGGGTGCTCGCTGTCGAGCTCCCTGGCGGGGCAGTCGTCCGAGACCGACTGCATCAGCTCGTCCCACCAGTAGTCGCGCCCCATCTCCATGTGCACCTTGCTCCCCGTCCGCTTGAAGACGATGCAGGTCTTGACGGTCGGCGTGGACTTCAGCGCCTCGTCCACGATGTTCTTGAGCCGCACCTCCGCGCCGCGCCTGAAGCCGCCGTCGGCCGTGACGACGAGCTTGCAGCCGGCGTCGTTGATGCGGTCGATGAGCGCCTGCGAGGCGAAGCCGCCGAAGATGACCGAGTGGGTCGCGCCGATGCGCGCGCAGGCGAGCATCGCGACCGCCAGTTCGGGGACGAGCGGCATGTAGAGCGCGACGCGGTCGCCCTTCTCGACGCCCGCGCGCCGGAGCACGTTGGCGAAGCGCGAGACCTCGCGGTGGAGCTGTGCGTAGGTGAGTGTGCGCTGCTCGCCCGGCTCGCCCTCCCAGATGATGGCGGCCTTGTTGCGCCGCCACGTCGAGAGGTGTCGGTCGAGGCAGTTGTACGAGACGTTGATGCGCCCGCCGACGAACCACTCGGCGTGCGGGGCCTCCCACTTCAGCACCGTGTCCCACTTCCGGAACCAGTGCAGCTCCCTTTCGGCCATGCGCGCCCAGAACGCCTCGGGCGCTTCGGCCGCCTCACGCCTGAGCGCCTCCAACTCCTCAAGGGATTTAATGTGCGCGCGCGCCGCGAACTCCGGCGGCGGCGGGAAGACCCGCTCCTCGTGCAGGACGGACTCGATGTTGGTCGTGGCTGAAGACATAACCCCTGAGACCCCTTCACCTTCTGACAATCGATAGCGGTATGGCTGCCTTGTGTACCAGAAACCGCCCCGCGCGGCAAGGCCGCGCCCGACGCGTCCCCGCCGCGATAAACTTTGGCGTTCAACTGCCCGCGCACAGATGATATAACTTGCTGCGATTCATCGCGCCTTCGACGTGTCACATCACGCACCGCTGTCACTCACCAGAAGGACGAACGGATGTCAGACTCAACCACTCGACAACGCCGCCCGCGACTCCGTTGGATTATTCCGGCCGCCGTCGCGGCGCTTCTGTTCTTCGGCAACGTCGCGGGCAATCTCATCGCGACCGACCTAGACCAGGAGCTTAAACCGTACCGTCGTTGGGTCTGGGCTCTCTTCTTCGTCGCCCTCGCCATTACGGTTGTCGTCGCCGTCAGGGAATACATCAGGCAAGATAAATCACCCGAGCCGCAGGACGAACCCGCACCCAAAAACGAGCCCCCGCCCGCCTCACGACCTCCGGTCGTCACCGGCGAAGTCGATGGCGGAACGCTCATTGTCAAGCTTCCCCCGACGGTCAACGCGCTCCACCAACTCCCGCCCCCGCCGCGCGACTTCACGGGGCGCGTACGGGAACTCGAAGAGTTGATGTCGCGGATAGAGCGCGGCGGCGTGACCATCTCCGGCCTGCAAGGCTTGGGCGGCATCGGCAAGACCGCGCTCGCGCTGAAGCTCGCCGAGCGGCTCGCGCCCCACTACCCGGACGCGCAGTTCTACCTCGACCTTAAAGGCGCAGACAAACAACCGCTCTCTGTCGCCGAAGCGCTCTCTCACGTCATACGCGCCTATCATCCGACGGTGAAACTTCCTGAAGGCGGAGCAGAGTTGAAAGCGCTCTACCTGTCCATCCTGCACGGCAAGCGCGCGCTCCTACTGATGGACAACGCCGCGGGGCGCGAGCAGGTAGAACCGCTCATCCCGCCCGAAGGCTGCGTGCTACTCGTCACCTCGCGCCAACACTTCCACGTGCCCGGCCTCTTCGCGCTGGACTTGGAGACGCTGTCGCCCGAAGACGCGCGCCAACTCCTACTCAAGATAGCTCCACGCATCGCCGAGCACGCGGACGAGATAGCGAAACTCTGCGGCTACCTCCCGCTCGCCTTGCGCCTCGCCGCGAGCGCGCTGGCCGAGCGCGCCAACCTCACCCCCGCCGACTACGTGCGCCGCCTGTCGGACGTGAAGACGCGCCTTTCCCTTATCGAGGCGTCGCTCACGCTGAGTTACGAACTGCTCAACCCCGAACAGCAGAGACTCTGGCGCGTACTCAGCGTCTTCCCCGACACATTCGACGCTGCTGCGGCCGCGACAGTCTGGGAACTGGACGCGGACGCAACACAGGACGCGCTCGGCGATCTACTCAAGTTCAGCCTCCTTGATTTCGACGCCGACACCCAACGCTTCCGCCTCCACGACCTCGCCCGCCTCTTCTCCGACTCGCGCCTGAACGACGATGAACGCCACGCGATCCATATGCGCCACTCCGCGCACTACCTGACAGTGTTGGGTAAGTGCGATGCTCTTTATTTAAAAGGCGGAGACGCTTTCAAAAGGGGACTTGTGCTCTTTGACGCCGAACGGCGAAACATCGAGGTCGGACAGGATTGGGCGCGCCAGCATTCAAGCAGAGACGAGGCGGCCGCACGGTTATGTAATGAATATCCTAATGTCGGAGTATATGTACTTACCCTACGCCAACATCCACGCGAGCACATCTCTTGGCTCGAAGCCGCTTTGTCGGCTGCGCGTCGGCTTAACGATCGTGCATCTGAAGGGGCGCACTCGGGCAACTTGGGCTATACGTATGACGACTTAGGCGAGTACCGTCGTGCCATAGAGTTCTACGAGCAACACCTGACAATCGCCCGTGAGACAAACGATCGCCTCGGCGAGGGGTACGCGCTGGGCAATCTAGGCGTCGCCTACAAAAGTTTGGGCGAGACTCGCCGCGCCGTCGAGTTCCACGAGCAGCAACTGACGATTACCCGCGAGGTCGGCGACCGACGCGGGGAGAGAAATGCGTTGGGCAGCTTGGGCAATGCCTACGCTGATTTGGGCGAGACGCAACGCGCCGTCGAGTTCTATGAGCAAACGTTAGCTATCTCACGCGAGATAGGCGACCGCGTTGGCGAGGGGACGGCGCTGGGCAACTTAGGCGTAGCTTACAGCGGCTTGGGCGAGATGCACCGCGCCGTTGAGTTCTACGAGCAGCAACTGACAATTACGCGCGAAATAGGCGACCGACGCGGCGAGGCGAATGCGCTTTTCAATACCGGGTTGGCGCTCGGTAAATTCGGAGATCGCGCAAAAGCTATCGCTTACGTCGAAGCGGCGCTTGAGATTTATGAGCAGCTTGAGTCGCCGACTGCCGAAAAGGCACGCATAGCAGTCACCCTGTTGCGGGGGGGGGCCGTAGGAAGGGGTTGTGGAGAATAAGGGTGAAAAGGTTAGGGATGACGAAAAGTGGGACGACAAAGAAGGTTGTCGCTGCCAGCAAGTCTTTTGCGGGCCGTTGGTAGCTTATGGTGACGGGCTGTTACGCCGTTGCAGGGCGGTGATGCTTTATTGCGGTGCACGTTGCGAAGGAACAGGCGCTGCAATAAAGGAAGCGCGCCCTGCAAGAAAGGATGCACAGGTTGCAATAAGGCAAACAGACGTTGCAGGAAGGAAACAGGCGCTGCAATAAGGGATGCGGGCGTTGCAGGAAGGTAGGCAGGGGTTGCAGTAAAGGAAGCGCGCGTTGCAAAGGGAAGGGCGGCCCTCACGGGGGTGAGAAAAAGTCTTGCGGCGGAGGGGCGGGGGGCGTAGAATCCGCGCACCTCGCAGCAGAACAAGGGGCATCCCGCAGGGAAGAACGTGAGCCTCAGCGCACAAACTCACGAAACCATTCACGCCCCCTCATGTAAAGGAGAAGAGCTTATGGCGAAGAATCAGGCGCGGCGTATTGCGTCCGCGGTGCTGAGCGATGACCGCGAGGCGTTCGCAGCGTTGCAGGGCATCACGAACTACGCGCCGGCGAACCCTGCTTATAAGACTGAGAACATCAAGACGATACGCGACCGGATGGACGACCTGCTGCGCGAGGCGATACAGGCGGAGGTGGCGGCCGCGGCGAAGCGCGACGCGGCGAACGCGGGCGAGTGGGAGTTTCACAACGCCATGCTCGGCGCGAAGGTGCAGGTGACGGCGCAGTTCGGCGACGACTCGGACGAGTTGGCCGCGCTCGGCCTGAAGAAGAAGTCGGAGTACAAGTCCCCGACGCGGCGCAGACAGGAGGCCGGGCAGGCGAGTTGAGAGCGGGCGGTCAGTCCGGCTTCAAAACGTGGGCGCGCGGGAGGCATCTATCTAACCCCCCGCGCGCCCTGCAACTTTTGATGTTGATTTGATTCGGCCGGGTGATATAAATACCGCCGCCCTGCGGCGCGGCTCTTATGGCTCGTCTGACGAAATGTATCAGGTGCGGGTATGAGGTCAGCTCCGAGGCGGGTAAGTGCCCGCGGTGCGGGGCGTACCCGCGTGCGCAGCAGCCTTCGACCTGGTATCAGGCCCCGCGTCCGGCCAGTTATGAGGCGGACAAGTATCAGTGCCCGGTCTGTCGCACCGAGTATCTCCCCGACAACTTCCCGTTCAGGATAGTTGCCGGCATGGAGGTGGGCACGGAACGTATCGACGAACGGCAGGAGTGTAAGAAGTGCGGCCACCCCTTCCGGGCTTCCAAGTGTGCCTACTGTAGTAGAGGGATATTCGAGGGCACGGGGACGAGCGTGCTGGAAGGCAACACTTATGTGAAGTACCACCGGAGCTGCCTCCCTCTGGCGGACGTGCCCGCCGAGCGCAAAGAGGGCTGCGCCGCGTCCGTCGTAGTCATGTTTGTGTTGGCCCTGCTTCTGTTTTGGAGGTGATAGGGAAGCGGCCTTTGAAGAGAGTGTTGAAGGGGAGAGTCGTGACGGGCGTCGGGACTTCTCTTACCGGATTGAGAGGCTGCAAAGACGGCTGGCCCTTCGTACCAATCGTTCCGGATTGATATGCGCGTGGCGGCGGTACAGCTTGAGACGGTCGTCGGTGACATCGACGCGAACCTGGCGGCGTGCGAGAGGCTCGCGGATGCGGCCGCCGCCGAGGGCGCGGAGTGGATCGTGCTGCCGGAGTTCTTCACGACCGGGGTGGGGTTCTTCCCCGTGTTGGCGGAGCGTTCGTTGCCGCCGGACGGGGTCGCGACGGAGTTGCTGTTAAGTCTTGCGAGGCGGCACGGGGCCGCGGTCGGCGGCTCGTTCCTGTGCCGGGACGCGGACGGCGAGGTGCGCAACGCGTTCTTGCTCGTCACGCCCGAAGGCGTCGCGGGCAGGCACGACAAGGACATCCCGACGATGTGGGAGAACTGCTTCTACGTCGGCGGGACGGACGACGGTTTAATCGAGGTGGGCGGCCTGACGGCGGGCGTCGCGCTGTGTCAGGAGTTCAACCGGACGCGGACGGTGGCGCGCCTGCGCGGGAAGGCGGACATCGTCGTGGGCGGGTCGTTCACGTGGGGCGCGCCGGGGTGGATGCCTTTGCGCGGCTACCTGCAAACTTCGATAGAGCGCTACACCGACTGGGCTCCTCGCTTCGCGCGTCTCGTCGGCTGCCCCGTCGTCGAGGCGACGCACTGCGGGCGCATCCGCTGCAAGACGCCCCTGCTCCCCCTGCCGTACGAGACAAGCCTCGGCGGCGGCGCGAACGTCTGCGACGCCGAGGGGAACGTCCTCGCGCGCCGCGCAGGCAGCGAGGGCGAGGGCGTCGTCGTGGCGGAGGTCGAGGCCGCGCGGGTCGAGACCGGCGAGCGCGAGCCGGCGGGGTTCTGGATTCAGGAACTCGACCCCCTGTCGAAGGCCGGCTGGCACCTGCAAGGCTGGCACGGGCGCCGCTGGTATCGCCGCCACGTCGCCCGACGGCCCCGCACGGCTCAGACAAAAACGCCGCCCGGCCTATTTTAACTAAGGATGAGAGGGAGGGCTGTTGATGGGGACGCAGATCGACGTGAGGGTGATCGCGAAGGGCGGGAAGTACCTGGGCGACGACATCGGCGGGGCGCTCGTGACCGTCCACGACGTGCGCACGGGCGAGCTGCTGGCCCGGGGGAAGACCGCGGGCGGGTCGGGCGAGTCGAACCTGATGAGCGTCCGCGTGACGCAGGCGGAAGTCCTGCCGGTCGGGGGCGCGTCGGTCTTCACGGCCGCGCTCGAACTGGACGGGCCGCGCCTCATACGCGTGACGGCCTACGGCCCGCTCGCCGCGCCGCAGTCGGCCAACACGGCCACGCTCACGCAGTGGGTCTGCCCCGGCAGGGACGTGACCGGCGGCGCGCAGGGCGGCGGGTTCCTCCTGGAGATTCCGGGCCTCATGGTTCAGATACTGAACCCGCCGACGCACTTCCTGCCCGCGTCGGGCCAAGCGCCCGCGCAGTTGGAGGTCAGGGCCAACGTGACGATGATGTGCGGCTGCCCCATCGGCGTGGAGCCCTGGGAGCCTTCGCTCTTCGACGTGTCCGCGTCCATCAGGTCGGGCGACACCTATTCGGTCGAGTTCCCGCTCGCCTTCGTCCCGCCCGCGGAGTCACAGTACGGCGCGCCGAGCCAGTTCAAGGCCCTCTGGGACGTGCCGCAGAACGCTTCGGGCCAGCCGCAGATATACTCTGTAACCGTCACGGCCTTCCAACAACTGACGGGCAACACGGGCGTGGACGGCGCGACCGTCATCATCCCCGCGTCGCCCCCCACACAGAGCTGACGCGGGAGCGCCCCTGTCGCGATGAAGAGAGACGAAGAGGGAAGGGTGGAAGTCTTCTTCTACGGCCTGTTCATGGACGAGGCCGTCCTGCGCGGGAAGGGCCTGAGCCCGCGCGGGCGGCGCGCGGCGCGCGTCGAGAACTTCCGCCTGGTCATCGGCGAGCGCGCGACGCTCGTGCCCGCCGAGGGCCGCGAGGCGCACGGCCTCCTCTTCTCTCTGAAGCCTTCGGAGGTGGACGCGCTCTACTCCGAAGCCTCGGTCAGCGCCTACCGCCCCGAGGCCGTCTGCGCGCAACTGCCCGACGGCACTTTCGTCCCCGCCCTCTGCTTCAACCTCCCCGCGCCGCCCGCGGCCCACGAGCGCAACCCGCAGTACGCCTCCCGGCTCAGGGCGCTCGCCGCGCGCCTGGGCCTCCCCGCCGAATACGTCTCATCCATCGAGTGAAGGGCGGGACTCGGCCAACCCTTGTCTTTTCGCCGGGCCTGTCAGATAGTCTTCAAAGCATAAGCACAGCCCGGAACAGAACCTAATAAGGAAGGCATCGGTGTCTCTCACTGAGCAGGAGCTGGACGAGTTGCGCGCGGCCGAGGCGCGCAGCCGCACCGTGGTCGAGACGGTGGCGGACGCGGTCGTGACGGTGGACGCGTCGGGCACGATCCTCTCGGCGAACCGGGCGGCGGAGCGCATCTTCGGCTACGCGGCCGACGAGCTGCCGGGCAGGCCGTTGACGATGCTGATGCCCGACTACCTGCGCCGCCTGCACGAGGAGGGGATGCGGCGCTACGTCGAGACGGGCGTCAAGCACATCTCCTGGGGCGGCGTCGAGCTGCCGGGCCTGCACAAGTCGGGCCGGGAGATTCCGCTCGAAATCTCCTTCGGCGAGTTCGCGCTCGGCGGCCGGCGCTACTTCACGGGCATCGCGCGCGACATCTCGGCGCGCAAGCGCACGCAGGCGCGCCTCGCGGCGCAGTACGCGGTGACGCGCGCGCTCGCGGAGGCCGGGGAGTTTAAGGCGGCGGTGCCGCGCATCCTGCGCGCCGTGTGCGAGGCGCTCGGCTGGGAGCTGGGGCTCCTGTGGGCGCTCGACCGCGAGGCCGGGGCGCTGCGCTTCGTCGAGTCGTGGCGCGCGGCCGCGACGGCCGCGACCCTGTTCGAGCGGCTGTCGAGCCGCAGGGAGTTCGGGCGCGGCGAAGGGCTCCCGGGCCGCGCCTGGGAGCGGGGCGAGCCCGTGTGGGTCGAAGACATCGCGGCCGACGGGGCGTTCCCGCGCGCGGCGCTCGCCGGGCAGGAGGGCCTGCACGCGGCCTTCGCCTTCCCCGTCCAGATGCAGGGCGAGACGGTCGCGGTGCTCGAGTTCTTCAGCCGCGAGCCGCGGCCGCCCGACGAGCCCCTGCTGGAGATGATGTCGCACGTCGGCAGCCAGATCGGGCAGGTCATCGAGCGGCAGCGCGCCGAGGCCGAGCGCGCGCGCCTGCGCGAAGAGGTCATCCGCGTGCAGGACGAGCTGCTCGCACAGCTCTCGACGCCGCTCATCCCGCTCAACCCGCGCGTGATGCTGATGCCGCTCGTCGGCGACGTGGACGAGAAGCGCGCCCGCTGGATGCTTGAGGCGCTGCTGCGGGGCCTGGAGCGTGCGCGCGCCCCCGTCGCCATCATCGACATCACAGGCGTCTCGAACGTGGACGCCCGCGTCGCCGACACGCTCGTCGCCGCCGCCCGCGCCGCGCGCCTCCTCGGCACGGAGGTGATCCTGACCGGCATCCGCTCGGGCGTCGCGCGCACCCTCGTCCGCCTCGGCACAGACCTCTCCGGCCTCCGCACCCGCAAGACCTTGCAGGAAGGCATCGACCTCGCCCTCGAATACCTGAGCAGTAGGCAGTAGGCAGTTAAGAACGCTGACGACGACATTTCCGATGTAATCTCTCAACGTCCGCCACGCGGAGCGTACTGCCTACTGCCGTCTGCCTTCTGCCTACTGTTTACATCCCGCCTTCACGAACTGTATCGTTGCCCGGCGCGTCGCGGCCCCCACCCTTTACCGACGGAGGAGCTTTCTCCCGATGCCTCTACAGATCGTCCCGGTCTTCATCAGCTCCACCTGGCTTGACCTCCGGCCGGAACGCGAGGCCGTCGAGCGCGCCCTCCAACGCCTGCGCGAAACAAAGTTCGTCGGCATGGAATACTTCGGCAGCCGCGACGAGACGACCCGCCGCTCCTCGCTCGACGAAGTTGACCGCAGCCGCGTCTACGTCGGCATCTTCGCCGCGCGCTACGGCTCCGGCATCACGGAGGAGGAGTACCGCCGCGCGCGCTCCCGCGGTCTGCCCTGTCTCGTCTACTTCAAAGACGACGCGGCGGTGCCCGGCGACCTGCGTGAGACCAACCCCGCACGGGCCGCAAAGCTCGAAGCCCTGAAGGCCGACCTCAGACGTGAGCACGGCGTCAGCACATTTGCCAGCCCCGACGACCTTGCCGCCAGGGTCACGGCCGACTTACACAACTGGCTCTTCCAGGAGTATCTGACGCCGATCCTGGAGCGCGCGGCGCGAGGCGAGTTGCCGTTTGGAGATGTCCGAGTGCTGCTCTCGGGCGTGAAGGATAAGAGCGCGCTCAATCAGTCTCTGTTGTTACAGTTGACGGCGCGGCATCAACTGCGCGCGCCGGTCGGCGACTTCGTCGGCCGCGAGAAGGAGATCGAACAACTGCTCGCGGCGTTGCGCGGCGGCGCGAGCGCGGCCATCACGGGCATCAGCGGGATGGGCGGCATCGGCAAGACCGAGCTCGCCTACTACGTCGCCGAGCGCCTGCGCGACACCTACCCCGACGCCCAACTCGTCCTCGACATGCGCGGCACCGACGACCCGCCCCGCGACCCGGCCGACGCCCTCGCCGCCTGCATCCGCGCCTTCCACGGCCTCGAGCAGCGCCTGCCCGACGACGCGGCACTACTCACAGACATCTACCGCAGTACGCTCGAAGGCAAACGCGCCCTCATCCTCCTCGACAACGCCTCCGACAGCGCGCAGGTGCGCCCGCTGCTCCCGCCCGTGGGCTCCGCTCTGCTCATCACCTCGCGCAACGCCATCGCGCTGCCGGGCATGCGGCGCACCACGCTCGGACAACTCGAACCGTCTGAGGCGCGCGAACTCCTCGATGGCATCGCCCCGGGCGTACCCGCTGAGACGGCCGACCAAATCTGCTCCCTCTGCGGCTACCTCCCCCTCGCCGTCCGTGCCGCGGCCAGTCTCCTCGCCGTCACCGACGACCTCGACCCCGCCGACTACGCCGCCCGACTCCGCGAGGAGCGCACGCGCCTCGAACTTATCGGAACAGACCCGTTGATAGGTTTGGACGTGACCGCCTCGTTCAACCTCAGCTACGCGCACCTGACGTCCGACGCCGCCCGTGTCTTCCGACAGCTCGCGGTCTTCCCCGCCACCTTCGACGCCCGCGCCGAGGAGGCCGTCTGCGAAGACCCCGGCCACAAACATCTCACCGACCTCCTCCGCCGCAACCTCGTCATCTACAACCCCGACACCCGCCGCTACCGCCTCCACGACCTCGCCCGTCTCTTCGCCGACTCCCAGTTGAGCGTAGAGGAGCGGGGGGCGGGGGAGAGGCGTTACGCGGGGCACTACCTGACGGTGCTCGCGGAGTGCGACAAGCTCTATTTGCAGGGCGGCGAAGGCGTCAAAAGCGGGCTCGCACGCTACGACGCCGAACGGCAGAACGTCGAGACGGGGCAGGCGTGGGCGTGCCTGCACTCCGGCGCAGACGAGGCGGTCGCGCGGCAGTGCAGCAGTTACCCGCTCGTCGGGGTGAACGTGCTCGACCTGCGTCAGCACCCGCGCGAGGATATCCTCTGGCTCGAAGCGGGGCTGGCGGCCGCGCGCCGGCTCAACGACCGCACCGCCGAGGCGAGACACCTGGGCAACCTGGGCGTGACCTGCGCCGTGCTCGGCGAGACGCGCCGCGCCATTGATTATTGCGAGCAGGCTCTGGTCGTCCTGCGGGAGGTCGGCGACCGCAGCGGCGAATCGCGCGTGCTGGGCAACCTCGGCATCTCCTATAAAAATCTGGGCGAGACGCACCGCGCCATCGAACTCTACGAGCAGCGGCTCGCCATCGCCCGCGAGCTCGGCGACCGCCGCGGTGAGGCGGTCGCGCTCAGCAGTCTAGGCAACGCCTACCTCCGTCTGGACGAGGTACGCCGCAGCATCGAGTTCCACGAGCAGGCGTTGGCCATATCACGCGAAATCGGTGACCGGCGCGGGGAGGGGCAAGACCTCGGCAATCTGGGCAGCGCCTACGCGGCGCTGGGCGAGACGCATCGCGCCCTCGAATTTTATGAGAAGCGCCTCGCCATAGCCCGCGAGCTCGGCGACCGCCGCGGAGAGGGGGACGTGCTGTTCAACATCGGCGTGGAGCTCGACAAGCTCGGCGACCGCGCGAAGGCCCTCGCCCAGGCCGAGGCGGCGCTTGAGATTCTTGAGCGGATTGAGTCGCCGGGTGTCGAAACTGTACGGGCGCGGCTTGCCGAGTGGCGCGCGGAGGCGACAGGGGGGGAGTGAGGCTTTATAATCGGGGCGCTCTCCGGGTGGGAATCTCTGAGTAAAAAGTTGGGGTGAGGGGATGAAGAGGATTGTGAGGGTCGGTGTGTTTGTGGGCGTGGCGGGGTGTCTCTTGGCGGCGTCGGCGTTGATGGCGGGGAGGGTCGGGGCGCAGGCGGGGACAAGTCCGGCGGCGCAGGCGAGCCCGACGCCGGTGAGGGATGAGAGGCTGTGGCGGCGGGCCGTGGCGTTGCAGAAGAGGGCCATAGTAGTCGATGGGCATAATGATATTCCGACGATTATGGCGGACGAGGATTATGACATCGGGGTGTCGTCGGTGGGGAAGTACCACACGGACATAGCGAGGTTGAAGCAGTCGGGGCTGACGGGCGTGTTCTTCTCGATCTACGTGGACAGGCAGTACGCGCGGCCGGATTGGGTGGCGCAGAATTACGTGACGCAGGGCGGGTCGGCGCGGCGCGCGCTCGACTTGATAGATGTCAGCTACAGGATGATCGAGAAGTACCCGCGGGATTTGATGCTCGCCACCTCGACCGCGGACATCAGGCGCGCGAAGAAGGAGGGGAAGGTCGGCGTGCTGTTCGGCATCGAGGGCGGCCACGCCATCGAGAACTCTCTGCCGGCGCTGCGCGAGTTCTACCGCCTCGGCGTGCGCTACATGACCCTGACGCACAACAACACGCACGAGTGGGCCGACGCGTGCTGCGACACGGCGCGGCACGGGGGGCTTTCGGAGTTCGGCAGAGAGGTCGTGGCGGAGATGAACCGTCTGGGGATGCTCGTGGACGTGTCGCACGTGTCGGACGAGACGATGTCGGACGTGCTCGAAGTGTCGAAGGCCCCGGTCATCGCGTCGCACTCCTCGGCGCGCGTCTTCTCGAACCACAAGCGGAACGTGCCGGACGAGCTTTTGAAGCGCATCGCGCGCAACGGCGGCGTCGTGATGGTCAACTTCTACCCGGCCTTCCTCGACGAGAAGGTGCGCGCGGCGGGGCTCGAACGCGACGAGAAGCTGAGGGCGCAGCGCGACGCACTGCGCGCGCAGTTCAAGGACGACCCGAAGCGTCTGGACGAAGAGTTGAAGAAGCTCAACGACGCGAACCCCATCCCGAACACGACGCTCTCGATGCTCGTCGATCACATCGAGCACATCGCGAAGGTCGCGGGCGTTGACCACGTCGGCCTCGGCTCGGACTTCGACGGCATCCCCTTCCTGCCCGAGGGGCTGAGGGACGTGGCCGACCTGCCGGTCATCACCTACGAGCTTCTGCGGCGCGGCCACACGGACGCGGACGTTCTGAAGATACTAGGCGGCAACTTGATGCGGGTCTTCGCACAGGCCGAGCGCGTGGCAAACGTCGAGCGGCGCAAGATCAGCGGCGAGGGGAGCCTGCGCCGGCTGAAGTGAAAGCAGTAGGCAACCGCTCCGCGCGACGCACGTTGAAAGATTAATCCGAAGGCTTCGACGGCGGCGCTTTCAACTGCCTACTGATAAATAAACTGAGGCGCGCGAGCGTTGGCCCGCGCGCCTCTTGCTTTAACGACTTGTGATGTAGTTACTGTCCGCCGCCGGTGCCGCCGCCGCCACCCGAGCCGCCGCTCGAAGAGCCGCCGCCGCCCGAGGAGCTGCCGCCACCGCCGCCGGTGCCGCCGCCGCCACCCGACGAGC